>NZ_QPIW01000009.1 GCF_003339505.1 Runella aurantiaca | reverse complement strand
TGACTGTGCAAAATCGTTACGATTTGCTCCTCTGTAAAATTGCTTTTTTTCATTTGGATACCGTTTAAAAGTGAAATTTATAATTTTTTCTACTTTTAAATGGATACGGTTCGGGGAATGAGGACAGTTGCATGGTTCGCATTTAGCATAGATTAATGTAAAAACCTATACAGAAACCGAGTTTTTTTCAATCAATTTAGCCTATTTCTGGAGATTTGACTCTTTTTAATATTGTACAAATTGTATTTTTAATTGTACTTTACGACCATTTAATATCCATGCAACAAAGCACCTACAACCAATACGAGTTTTCAACATTTTGTACATACAAACTGTACATACACTTGTATATACATCCTCTTTTGAACGGTTGAAATAAAAGGTTACCTAATCGTCTAAATTCAAAAACCCACGTTACAAGCCTGTAATGTGGGTTTTTGAGTAAACATAACATATATCTTACTACTTTGGCTGACAACCGAAAACGTAAGTACATTTGTAACTACACTAGGCCGCAAGCTTGGTTTCTTCTGTTTTAGAAGGTGTAAACTGCACGATTTTAGGGCGCATTTTCATTGTCGCTGTCCATCGCCAGTATAAAAAGACTATCAAGGCAATGCCTAATCCAGCCAACCAAACCCAATTACGTTTTAGACCGTTGAATATATCTTGCCATGTCACAGGTTCCTCTACTGTTTCGGGTGTTAATTGGGCCCGTAGCGTTACTGGTGACAGCGAAAATGTTGCTTCATCTGCATTGTCTTCCATAACCTCTACCGTAGCCCTTTTAGCCAACAATTCTATTAGGTCAGACTTGTAATTGATTTTTATACCTTCTAACGTATGCCCCCTGTACTTTTGAAAAAGTGAGTTGAAGGCTTCATTTTTTTCATAGGTGTCCAACACATAACTAAAGCGCTTGATTTGGCCTTCCAATTCCTGAATTTTCTCTTTGTCCAGTACTGCACCCTGTGCCTGGTTTGTTAATTCCCTGAAACTTAAAATGGCTTTGCGGATAAACTCGCTTTCAGAGAAGTTTAACTCCTCCGCAATTTCTTTAAGGTGTAATTTGGTGGTTTCATCCACCCGGAAGTTGATTGTTTGGTTCTTCATTGTTTTTGCCGTTAATATGAAGAACAAATATAGGCTTAAAATACCCTATTTTAAGCGATTTTTAAGAAATTAAAAATCATATTTTTAGTGCTACTGACATTACTTATTACCCGCAGGAAGCCGTTTGAGCACTTCCTGATAGTCTTTTTTCAAGCTTTCGTTCTCCTTTTTAAGCTCAATCACATAACGCGTCAACTCCTCTACTTTTTCCAGTAATTTTGCTGTTATCTCTTGGGTGCTTACGCCTTGGTCAACCGCTTCGCTTGCCGTGGGAATCCCCGGCAGATGCCCATGCTCCTGAATGTATTCATCTAACTGTGCCAAAGGCATCAATATATATCCTTTCTTAAAAACCCGATCAGCCCATTGGTTTTCGGATTGGTATTTCATTTTGAAATTGGAAACAATAAACTCGCCTTGCTCATCTAACCCTAAGAAATCCCGTCCGTTGATTTTAAGGCCGGGGCTATTAAGTGCTGCACGCATATTAATAACGCCTTTCACGTCTAATCTATGCTGTGGGTCATGGACACCAATGCCTACTTTCACATTGTTATTCTGAAAATCGCCCAAAACGATGGCGTCATTGATAGAAACGCGTGCATTGTAGCCAACCGCCGCCGCCCTTTGCAAGGATGCGGCGTTAGCGCCAAAACCGTTGGCACTGCTACCGATATATAAATTAAATGACCCTGTTGTGTTTAATTTGCCAGCTTCAAATCCATTGAAAACATTTTCAGAACCAGCAGTATTAAATTCTCCCGTTCCTTTCCCCAAAAAAGTATTTTTCCCACCTGTTGTGTTTAAACTACCAGCGTTTAAGCCATAAAAAGCATTATGAGACCCTATATTATTTATACCCGTATTTTTACCAACAAACGTACTACCAATGCTATTTCCAAATCCGCCTGCTCGCAGACCCACAAAAGTGTTATCTGTACCAGCAGTATGAATAAACCTATCTGCCCCCAATTTGATTATCTCTGCTGTGGAGGTAGTAGGGGCTTCTACAACATAGGTTTGTTGGACCTCATTTGCGGTTAAAGCTCGATTATAAATTCTCACATCATCTAATGATCCAGTGAAAAAACCATTACTCTCATCACTTCCAATAATTAAATTTGAAGGATAATTGAATGAGTTTGAAGAAGTATTGAGTGTGGTAGTTTTATTTTGCAGGGAAACTCCATCTAAATATAAATTAAGAGTACTACCATCAAAAGTAACTGCAATCAAATGCCATTGATTGTCATAATACTGGAATTGGTTTCGAACAAATAACTGATTTGCGTTACTCTCATCGAAGCCTAAAATCCCTGAACCTCCTTTACGTATTACAATGCGTGAAAAAGCATCTGACAACCAACCTCCCCAGGATAAAATAGATTGAAAATTACTACTAGTAGTAGATACTGATGTTTTAAACCAAAGCATCATAGTTCTTGGTGCATTTCCAGCTAAAATATTCCAATTAGAAACAGTTATATGTCCACCAAGCCCGTTAAAAGCATAAGCACGATTGGCAACTCCGAAACGGTCGGTGGTTGGGATTACGCCTGCATAACCTCCTGCAACAATGCCACCATCGCGGTTGTTACCACTGGCATCGATGGCATTGTCATTGAAAGGGTAGTAGGCTACTAAACCATTAGTGGGGGCTTGGGAGAAAGCAAACAAGGTAGTGAGCGTGGAAATCACTAATATGGCAGCGAAGGTTTTGGTTAACTGTTCCATGGTCTTGTTAATTTTGAGGGATGATTATTTTGCTGAGATTGTCATAAATCAACGTACCATCTCTGCCTTGAATGATGAATTTAGCATACCCAGACGTTCCAGTACCGCTGGCGTTGACGTACAGCGTTACTTGATGGCTGATGTAAACAATATCGCTGCTTGTAGGCATTCTACCGCAAACCCAAGTACTAGCATCGCTCCAAGCTCCGTTTTGTTTCGTGATGAGTACATCACCAGGGAGGCAGCCTGTTTGCCCACCTACGACGACTGTGCCAGTACCCAAATCGGGACAATACAGGGACTTGCAAGTGGCCGTAAAAATAGTGGCTGCACCATAAATGGATGTTATGGTTGGAGAACCCACATTTCCTGATGACCAAGACACCGTGCCATTGTTGCATCCGGAAGCGAACAGATTAACCGACTGCCCATACTTGACCAAGGTAGGATTGGCCGTTACGGTAAGCGATACCGTAGGGCAATTAATAACCGTAACGGTCTGTTTGGCAAAACCATTGTTGGCACAGCCTTGCACCACACATTGGGCAGTATATTGGGTAGTTGCAGCAGGATTTACGACAATTTGACTACCCGCTTGATTAAGGGGTTGCCACTGAATACTCCCACCCGTACAGCCCGAAGCCAAAAGCGTACTTGGCTGACTTGGCGCTACCGCTTCTGGGCTTGCCGTTACCGTTGGGTACGGGCTACTGCCTTTTATCTGCTTACTGATACGATTGCCGTTGGCATCGTAGGTTAGTACAGTGGTGGTTTGGGCAAGAGCCACCTTACTAATTAACAATATGCCAATTACAAAATACCTCCAAAGACTAAACATATTGGGTTATTTGAAGTGAGACGTTTTAATGCATAAAACTATACACTAAGGAACTACTCTTATCTTATATATAGTAGGCCCTGTTTGCACTTGAATAGTAGCAGCACCACTATTAGACGAGTTGTACAGTGTCGTAGTGGTACCATTGGGAAACCTTGTAGCTCCGCTACTGAGTTGCTGGCCATTGCTTGTCAAATTGGAATAAATTTGTTGAGCATTTCCATTAATAGAGGATTCAAATTTATTTGGATCTGTTAAACGTCTAAATGGCTGCGCTGCTTGGACTAAATCTTCCGGAGTTTTATATAAAGTGTTTCCCGAAAAATAATTGTACAAAGTCTGGGCATTCTGTGCAAGAAATCTCAGCACTCTAGGGCCTGGCAAGAAAAATAATTCAGGATATACTGGCTCAATAGCATCCCGATATACCATAGCCATCATTTGATCTTCAGAAAGTTTGTTAAACATCATCACAAACGCTCCAGTCATAGCCCCATTTTGAAAATTTCCACCAGCTAATTCAGAGGTTACCCCGCCAACAGTTGCCGCAGCAGTAACCTTGCTCCCAAAACTTGTAAAATTATCACCTATAAAATCTTCTGTTCCTCCGGAAACAGCCCCCGTAATAAACCCATTTCCAAAACTGCCACCTCTGACCTCTGCCATAAGCCCTTGAACTGTCCCATGTCCTAAAACTTTGATACCATAATAACGAGCATATTCATATGCCGTGGGGCTCTTGGCTAGTTCACCTGCCCATTGCCCAACTCCATAGGTTAATCCGGCACTAACAGCGCCAATTATCGCACCTCTAAACCCCGATTTTAAGGCGTCTCCAAGCCCACCACCATTGAGTAATGTTCCTGTGACATTTGAAGCAAATCCTGCGGCGGCCCCTGATTTAGCAGCTACAATCCAAGAGGTAGCACCAATTCCTCCTGTAATATAAGTTACAGCGATTGCCACGGCAATAGTTAACAATGGCTTCCAGTTCTCTTTTACAAAATTTACGACCGCCTTAATCGCTTTAAAAATCTTCTTAAAGAAGTAACCACTTGGATCCGTATAGCTCAGCGGGTTATTTCCAACGTAGCTATACCGATTTAAGTCCTGTAAATCAGTCATATCCTGCACAAAAGGATCGGGCTGTAAGAAACGACCTAAGACTGCATCATACACCCGCCCGTTCATGTCAATCATAGCAAAGAGGTCGTAATGCTCATGATTGGTAAAGCCTCTTTCGTGGCTACCGTTGTAAGCCGTTGTAAGCGGTGTCCAATCGGCATTTCGTCGTTGGCCCCAAGCGTCAAAACTCATTTCTTCGAGCAATACTCCCCCTGCTCCCGTAAAACCCGTATTGGACCCTAAGTGGTCTTTGAGGTAATATTTTAGGGTAGTAGTGGTGGTGGCTCCCTGTATTTCAACAACCTGCATACCAATCCCGCCAATAAAATGGGTGGTTTTGGTTTTGCCATTGCTAAAGGTTTCTATCTCAGTAATGCCCCCGATGTAGAGTTTGGTACGGGTTAGCTGATCACGCACGTACATTTTCTGCATGATACGTTGCTGATCGGGACCGTAAAACACCTCTACCCGTGCGGTATCGTTGGAAATTACTTTTACTTTATTGAATGAGGTATATACCGTATTGATATTGAGCGTAAAGGAACACTGCACATTGGCGTTGTTGGTACGCACATTCAGCAATCGGTGCGGGCCGTTGTTTACCCCGCCGTATTCGTAATAACCCACGTCTGATTTGTAGGTGATGTTCCCGAGTTCATCATAGGCGAGCATCGTAGCGGTTACGTTATCAATTTTTGTCTCTATCAAGCGGTTGGTGCCGTCGTACTCAAACGATTCGGTTTTGTTTCGTTTCTCATCCCGCCGTTGGGTCAGGTGCGCCAAGTCGTTGAATTGATAGGTAAAATGCTGTAAGGTAGTGGCGTTGAAATAAGAGCGGATGGATTGCAGGTATTGCGTAGCAGCTTCAAATTGCTGTTCGGTTCTCACGCCGTTGCCAAATTCCTGCAACAAAATATTGCCTTTGGCATCCATGGTATTGAGCCGCCAAAAAAGGCTGTTATCGGCGTTGTTTCTTAATTCCGACAAATACCCGTACGCATTATAGACATTCTTCAATACCAAGCCTGTAGCCGGATAACTCAACGTATTGGGTCTTCCCTGCGCATCGTACGTGTTTGAAGTGGTGTACGTCTGACCGTTTACTGTAACGGTTTCCTGATTCTTTCGCCCCAAATTATCGTACAAGAATGTATGAGAGGAAACATAGCTGCTGACCGCAATCAGCTTTCCAATGCCCTTGTTGCCGGTATCGTAGGTATTGGTAGTCGTGCCATCTACATCCACACGCGTCAACATACGTCCCAAAATATCGTACGTCATCGTAACGACATTGCCATTGGGATAGGTTTGTTTGGTCAATTCGCCAAAACCGTTGTATTCGTATAGATAAGTCCCCATGTCGGGGTCAATCATTTTGATTTTAAAACCCCTTGCATCGTATTCGTTGGTTGTGGTATTGCCTCTGAAATCTTTAATTGTTAATAATCTATCGGCAACATCATACGTAAAAAAGACATTGTTCCCATCATTCCAGCGGCTTTCTACAATGCGGTCTTTGATGTCTTCAACGTCGGTTTTCTTTTGATTTTTGAAATTGTAGAACTCCATAATCTGCCCGCCATACTCAGAAGTAGCCGATCTCATCCCACCCATTTTTGTTTCTCGCAAGGCTACCACTCTGCCTAATCTATCTAATTCTTTTTGGGTAAAACCGGTAGATGTTTCTCCTTCGTAATAAGGAAATCCGTCTTTGATGATTTCTCGTAAATCGGGCGAGGTGACTCGACTGAAGGTATGATCGGCAATGACCCAACGCCCGTCAAACCCTTTGCTTTTGGTCTGCACTCCCCGATTATACGAATCAAAATGCGCAATGGAAACTTGCCCAATGCTGTTTTGAGTATAAGTCAGGAAAACTGCTTCCGTTGGGCTTTGGAAATTTGTCGCACTCGCTTTTCGGTAAGCGGTAGCTGTCCATGTCCCATCCGGCATTGTTTGCTTCGAGGCTCGCGAAAAACCATCGTATTCAAAAGTGGTGGTTAGGCCATTGGCATCGGTTTGGGTTAAGGGCAGTCCAAATTTTTGTTCGTAGGTAGCGGTGGCCGTATGCCCCAGCGCGTTGGTCGTTTGTACGATAAAGCGTTTGGTCAGGGCATCAAACGTGGTTTGGATGGTTCTGTTTTGGAACGCTGACTCAGTCCAGGCATTGGTCGTACTTTGGGTAATGTTACCGAACGTATCATAGGTGTAGGTCTTTGTTACCCGTTTATCGGCGGCCAGATTAGCATCGGAGGTTTCTTTGGTCAACAAGCCTGTTGTTGCATCGTATTCAAAAACCGCCTGACGAACCTCCGCAGTAAGATTTGGCGCAATTTTATGAACGGTGGCTTGGGTGAGCCGTCCCAACAACCATAATGCCGTATTGTCGGTATAGACATTGACTGTTGAATCCTTGATGCCTTGTCCGTACTCTGCCACAATGTAAGTAGGATTCCCGTAGGCATCATTGAGTTTGCGCGTTTGGCGAGTTTGGTTCTTTACAAAATCTTCAACTACTTCCTCTTTGGCATAAGCATGAAAACTCGTTGGGTTTACTGTTGGATAGCCAATCAGAACAGGATTATGGGCGGTTCTTGCAATGAGTACATCATTTTGATAGAAACGCTCGGTTTTTATCAGTGTTTCACCCGTATATTTCCATTGGTCATCGCCCTGTCTGTAATAGCGAGCATCATAAATACCGGTTATCGTATCAGTTTCGATGATTTTGGTAAAACCTCTAAATCCTCTGCCTTCTACGTTGATAGTTGCCCCACAGTAGCGGTATCTTTTTGCAGTTTCATCGCCCATTGTCGTAATGGTTTTGATTTTGGAAACCACATACAAGGGCGATTGAATATCTACGTTAGGAAAAGTTACCTGTCCGGCTTTCTCATAAAGTGTCGAATTGAGTAAATTATCGTAAAGGATTTCAGTGACTAAACCTGCACCATTCGTAATTTTTTTGAGGGTAAAGCCTTGGCTTTGTCTCATGCGTTGCACAAACCATTTATTATTGATGGCATTGTAGTAAAGCATATCACTGTGCGAGCCTTTTAGAAAATTGCCGATTAAAGGTTGGGGGTTTGCACCTATATCTTTAAATCGGAACGTAGGAATTACATCAGCAAGGGGTAAAGTAAAATTGAAATCAAACTCGCCTTTATTCAAATAGGTTCTATTTGTGCCATTAACCGTCTCATAAAAGGTTATGTCAATCAGACCATCAGCATTAAAATCATTCAGAAAGACGTTGGGAAACGTGCTAATGATTGACACTGTCGTGGTTTTGTGATTGACGGCACTTTCAAAACTTTTATCTCCCTTATTCGGAATGATAACAACTTGATTTGTAGAAGGTTTTACCACCAAAACATCTGGCAAATCATCACTATTCAAATCAACCAAATTGATTTTATTCGTTGCACCTGCTATCCAAGAGGTTTGGAGAGATTGCCGCTGACTCGAACGGAAACGTCCTCTAAACTGATTTTTACGATTGGCGGCATCGGCAAAATTTCTAAACGATTCCGCATAAATTACGACATTGTCGCCTGTTGTTTTATCGTAAATAAAAATATCAGTTAGTCCATCATTGTTTACATCGTCAAATAATTCTTCCGGTTCGGTTGTACTTGACCACCCAAGGTTGTAGCCGCTATTGTTTAAATCGGGCTGTACTACCATTCCGTAAAAGGATTGTTGCGTTGCATTGTTGGTTGGAAGATTTAAGGCTATTCTCGCACCCGCTAAAATCGGCTTGTTTGTAATGGTTTCGGTCTGTAAATCAATGAAATCTGAAATACCATCTTGATTGATGTCTATTATGTAATCATTCCAAGGCGTACCCCCAATGGTAACAAGTTTAGTGTAATAGACACAAGGATATGTATAAGCTTCCCCTGCAATTGGAGTGGGAGGATTTGAAACGATGAACAAACAATCATTTGCCCCTGCCGTACTTGGTTGCCAAGTAACGATAATGTCGTTGATATTATCTCCGTTTACCTCTCCCGTTTGTACACGTAAGTTACTTCCTCCCTGAGGAATGCTCGTTGTGCTTCTAATGACTGATGAAAGTGTATATCCAGCAGAACCATTATTGATGTAAAATTGAACTAATACATCGGCCGTATTTACTGGAATATCCCAAGTAGCAATGTCAGTCAATCCATCGCCATTGAAATCGCCAAACAATCTTTTTTCGGGTGTGGTGTTGGGAATAGTTGGTACTTCAATGGGTGTTCCTGAGCCTAGTTCAATATTCGACCAATCAAAAATGGTGGGTTCAAAACAGATTTGGGGGCTACTTCCATCACATTCTTGAATTTGAGTGAGTAGAGAATATTGGTTGAAAGTATAAGAAAGTTTATATTCCCTTACCAGTGTGGTTTGGTAGAAAACCTGAACACATTTTAACCTTTTTTGATAAGTATTTTTTTGTTGGTAACGAATGCCATAAACACTTGATTTGTCGGGACGGTCTTCCCATATAAATTTGACTTTATTGTAAGGGGATAAGCCCCCCGCTACGTTCCCTGTATAATTGATTTCGTTGGGATATACTTCTCCTGTGGTAGCGTTTTGAGTGTAAGAAAAGGTCATATAATTCCCTTTTCTATCTTCAATTTTATTGACAAGCCATTGGTAACCTACATTTTTTGTGGGGTCAACTACTCGGCTATCGGTGGTATTGCCGTACTCAAATATTAGTCCTGATTTTGTCCAAACTCTGAAATACTGTGGACTTTGAGTCGTGCTATTTTCATGAAGAACTACTTTGCTGAAACTGTTTTGTTCCGTATAGTAAACTGTTTGATCGTTACCATAATTATCATCAAACGCAATGGCTGTATTGACAGATTCTGGAGCTAAGACTAATCTTTCTCCATCCAAACTAAATCGGTCAGATTTATCGTAGGTAATTCCTAAAGAAACAGCCTTAGTTTGTTGGGCAGCATCAGCCGTTTCGTCCTGGGCGCGTGTTTTGGAACTGCGCGTAATACTTGAAAGGCCACTCAAAGACCAGCCAAGCCCCACAAAGCTATTACCACCTTGACTACTATAACTCAAACCAATTTTAGGTTGAAGCCCGGCAGTACCAGCAGGAATTACAAAAGGAATTTGATAGGTGGCCGCCCCACCGTCAGAAACGCCAAAGCCACCTTGTGTATACCCGAAATTATTGCCGGGTATAGGCGTTTGACAATAAGCGGCTGTAAACACACTAAGAGCTATAAAAAGCAGTAGAGATCGAAAACGCATGAAGAAGAATTAGATTAGTTAAGGGGGGTATCATAAAACTAAAAAAATCCTCTAACTCGACAAATAAAAATTTCAAAAAGTTATCAAGCGGCAGGTCAAAGCCATAAAGTGCAGATCAATACTTCCAATCCGCATGACTCACCGGCAGCGCGTTTAGCTCCCTTTTCTGTTGTCTCCAATTCGGAAGAAATTTGTCCATGAACGAAAGAAAAACGACGTTGTGGTGGCGTTCGAGCAGGTGGATTAATTCATGTACCACAATGTATTCCAGACAGGGAAGCGGCTTTTTGGCCAATTCCAAATTAAACCATACCCTACGCGCTTCGATGTTGCACGTGCCCCATTTGGTTTTCATTTGTTTGACACTCCAGTCATTGACCGACACGCCGATGCGAGCTTCCCATTGGGTTAATAAAGGCTCTATCTGCTTTTTGAGCTCGGCCCGGTACCATTCCTATAGGATGATTTGTCGCTGTTCGGTCGAGGTAGTGGGACGTACGTACAAATCGAGGTACTTTTTGGTTTTGAGCTCTACCTTGGGGGGAGAATTATGCTCAAAAACGCGCAGTAAATAGCGTTTCCCCAGAAAATAATGACTTTCGCGCGCTACGTATTGACACGGGGATTGGCGCTCCTGTGCGGCAAAATTGCGCTGATGCCGACGTATCCAACTTAATTTTGAAATGGCAAACAACCGTACCGATTCATCGTCTACGCTCAACGGCACGGCCATGCGCACGCGCCCCGTGGGCGGATAAACCGACAGGTGAATGTTTTTGATGTTTTTACGCACCACATCAATGGATAATCGCGGCCCAAGCGTAAGTGTATGTAATTCTTCCTGCATCACTTATATTCCTTCTGCTCCTTAATGATCTCAAAAATCTGCTCCAGTTTCTCCGTTTTTTGGTATTTGGACAAAATGGGCTTTAAGACTTGATTTTTCAGGTGCTTTTCTTTGATAAAATTTCCCTGCCAGTCGTCGTGCTTGCCGTACAGGATGGCACTGTCCATCACTACCGACAATTCTTCTTCTTTGTCCAGGTTATCGTACAGTGCCTGCCGTGCGGAGGTATTGATGGCCGTTGGATAGTTGCTTTTGGGGGTAGAAGGCTGCACCTGTTTGGCGAGTTCTTCGTATTGTTTCAAGAGTGCTTCGTAGGCTACGGCACCTTCTTTTCGCATTCTTACCAATTCCATCAACAGAACACTCATGCGCTCGTAGTAGGCGGGATTGACGGGCATTTGTTGGATGATGGTCTTGGTGAGGTTATTTTCTACAGCTTCGGCCATGGATTCTTTGTTCTCTTTAATGCTTTCAGGCAACCGGTCAAGGGCATCGTTGATGCCGTTTTCGACGATCAACTGCAAAAGTGTGGCGTCGCCGAAGTTAGACAATACGCGGCTGGGGTCGGCGGTGAGGTACATGTCGAGCATTTGACGCATTTCGGGCTCAAACTTCTTCATGTCGATGTAGTCGCCGCTGTGGAGTTTGACACTGTTGCGGCGCTCGGTGTAGTACGTCACCTTTTGTTTGATGGCTTCGGCCTGCTTATCGGTGTAACCGGCTTGCAGGATTTCGGACGCAATGTTGTTGTAGGCCCGAATCAATTCCACCACCAATTTATAAAACGTAAACCGCTTTTCTTCGTTGGTTTTGAGTTGATCGGGTTGGGAAGTATCGCCGCAGAAATAATGAAAAAATTGTGGTTCGTCTTTGGGCATGGCCACGGGTTCACAGACTTGGTGGACGGCCTCCAAAGCATCCTCCAAACGCTCTTTGTACTTTTCCAACCGATTGGTTAACAACCCCTTGACGTCTTCTTCTTCGTAAGCATCAAAGGCGTCGGAGGTATAATCGGAAATGGATTTATTGAGACTGTCGAACAGGTTTTTGTAATCGACAATGTAGCCAAACTCCTTGAAATAGGGGTCGTTTTCTTCTTCTTTGCCCAACCGATTGGTGCGGCATATCGCCTGAAACAACCCGTGGTCCTGCATCTGTTTGTCAATGTACAGGTAGGTGCAGCTTGGCGCGTCAAAACCCGTCAGGAGTTTGTCGACCACGATGAGCAACTGCATCCGGGCGGGTTCTTTTTTGAATTTATCTTTGGCAAACGCCTCAAAACTTTCGGTGTCTTTGAAGCCGTAGTCGCGGAGCATTCGCTGGTAAATCTCATATTGCTCCACTTTTTCGGTTTCTCCTTCGCCTACGTGTTCGAGCTTGGCGCTGTTGGCGTTGGGTTCAAAACTGGTGATGATGGCGCATTTTTTGAGGCCGAAAGTCTGGAATATCTCGTAGTACCGACACGCTTCTTAGATGCTCCGCGCCACAAGCATGGCGTTGCCGCGACCGTCGCGTAGGCGGGGTTTCATCAGAAAGTCCATTTTGATGTCAAACACGATCTTTTCCAGCCGGCTCTTGGTACTGAGCACTTTTTGCATAGTGCCCCATTTTTTCTTGAGTTCGGCTTTGGGGAGGTCGTTCATGCCGTAGGTGATGGTCTCAAACCACTCGTCGATGCTCTTTTGGTCGTGGACGTGCTGGTCTATGTCACGGGCTTCGTAGAGCAGATCCAGCACCACGCCGTCTTTCACGGCTTCGTCAAATTTGTAGGTATGGATGTAGCGGCCAAAGACTTCGATGCTTTTCTGTTTGTAGTGAAATTGGCCGATGGGTAAATGCCTTACAAATACCCCCCTGTGGAAACGTAGGGAAACATTCGGATTCCTGTGAATATATTAGGTAACATAGGGAATCGGATTCCTAAAAAAGTATACATACATCAGGAATCGGATTCATGGAAAAAGGGCAGATTCCATCAGGAATCCTGCGTTTTTAAAGGAATCTGATTCCGAAAACAAAGTATTTGTCATGGAAGTCAGATTCCGAAATTAGAAGGAATTACTATGATAACCGGATTCTTCTAAGGTAAAGAAGTGAAGGGGATATAAGGGCTCAAAGAGTTGGAAAACTCGCAGTTTAACGCTTTAAATTAACACAAAATAATGTTATTTTTGTATATTAAATGTTAATTAAGAGTTAATAATTTTAACAATTTGAAAGACAATGAGCACAGATATGTTTAAAATACCCTATGAAGCGGAAGTAAATGCCAAATTATTGGATAGAATCGGCATTTTTTCAAGTGGCTATGCTGAACATAAAATGGCTAAAATAAGAAAGGCATTGGGGCTACGAAAAGTTACTATCGGTACATTTTGTGACTTCTATAAGATTGATCCTGTGCGGTTTAGTAGGTTGAAATAATTATATGGTAAATTGGAAACTTAGTTTATTTCTTTTTTATAGGAGATGTAGCATCAATTTTTCTTTGCATATCCATAGGAATTTCTAGGAAAGATAAAATTCTTTGCTTTTGATCCGGGGCAGTTGGAAAAAGATATAAATAATTTAAAACAGACCTTCTCATAATATCTGCCGCTAAAGGAGTTTTTAAGAATTCACTTTTTAATTTGCGCATTTCTGTATTTGGAAACTGTCTAAAATGGTCTAATTTTATTGAAAAATCAATTAATTTAACAGAATTATAAGAGTGGTTGCTTAGAACCGCATCATAAGTATTTTCAAGATGCTGCGTACCTAGAGAGTCGGAGATTTTCTTAATGAAACCATAAGTAATTTCACTAAATATTGAAAATAAAATTTGCCTAGAAACAGATTCTATTTTTACAGGATCACTAAGGTTTTTTTCTGTAATTATACTTTGTATTTGGCTAATAAATACGTCCATATTACCTTCTAATGCTGAAAAGAAAATATTTAATGTACGTAAGCCTAATAGGTAAGTTTCCTCTACTAGATCATAGAGTTTTGGATTAGATATTTTGCCATAATTATTTTTCAATATCTGACCTAAAACTTCAATCATTTTAAAAGACAAGTTTAAATGAGAGATTATATCTAGCTTTGTAATATCTTCTTCTAAATCTGGAAGTTGAAATGACTCATCGTCTGATTCTTTACTGTAAATATCATCCATTTCATCTTTTTGCTTATTAATTTCATCTCTGTGATCATCTACGCTCTTTGGTTTATATGCAACTTGTGGAAGTTTAGTAACTAAATTATTTATAGCTTTATTACTTGGTTCAAGCTTAAAGATACTTATATCTTCAAATAATGATTTTGCATTTTCTAAAACTTCCTCAATCAGATACCGGTCTTTTGTGTGGTGAGTTAAGAAAAGTAAAATATTGGCGAATTCGGCTTGATATATCCTTTTAATTAATGCCGAAATAGTTTGTTTGGTTTCATTATTGTCAATATTGTCGGACAAGTATTTAGAAACAAAAAAGTAGTAAATATATAAATATTTAAATTCGTAAATTTTATCTGATTCTTCTAAAATTTTAGCAGCACATAAATTTTCAAGAATTTGATCGAGGGTCGGCGTAATCGTATATAAATTTCTGTAACTAGAGTCGAATTTTTTTAATTTCGATATAGTCAAAATTTTTGATTTGTTTTTAAAAATAAAATAAGCCAGTTCGCATATATAATTATTGTAACTGGTAATTTCATGTTGAGTTTTTAATATACTGCTAAAAGATTTTTGAATTAAAAATTGATAATAGTGACCAAAAGTGCTTGCTGTTAAATTAGCGGGGTTTCCTAACTCAATTGCTTGTAGAATTGTTAAAAGAAATATAGGATAGTTAGGTACTAAATTTTTCCCCGTAACAGTTTTTACAATACTTTCAGCATTATCTAATTTCCTTATCCTATCCTCATCTATTATCATCTCTTGATTACCTAATGTAATCCATTTATTAATAAATTTACTCCTAAGTAAATGCCCAAACTCTCTAATACTATAAGTTTTGAATGAATTTAAAATATTACTATCAGCTGCATCTTCACTTAAAAAATCTTCAAGCGACATTAACTCATTACCGGTAATAATTATATTTTCATAATGGTTTAATAAGTTAGAAAGTAATCTACCTTTGTATTTTTTGTTAAAATTTATTTTGTCAAAATTATCAATTAAGATAACTATCTTTTCCTTAGGAAGTTGTAGCAGATATTCGTTATTTTTACTATCATATTGCTTAGAGAAACAGTCTAAAGTAAGAGTAATAAAATCATCTATATTTGTTTCATTTATTCTTTTTCCTTCTACAAGAATTGGAACCAGCCCCTTAGAATGAAGTTTGAAAAATATAATTTTCATCATTGCAGACTTGCCGATATTTTCTGGGCCTAAAAAAGATAGCCTTATATTGCTGTCCAGTGAATTTATTAGTGCTTCCGAATCTTCGCTAAAATGATTTCTGTTTTTCACATCCTCTTCAGAATAATTAATATACTCTATTCTGGGAAATGTATATATATCTAATAACCTAACTTGGGAAACATTAGGGTGAGATAAGTTAGCACCAATATCATTTAATGAAATTTTAAAATCTTTGTTTATATCATATGGATTCTTGCTTTTAGAAACACCCCTTTCATAAGAAACCCATTGGTTGCTATTTTGACCAATATATATATTGTTATCCCATTGGTAATTTTTAATTAAAAATTTGTTTTCTTCTAAGTTAAAAAATATTAAGTTGAAACCGCTATTTTCAGACTCACTAGAATCTTGGATAACTGCGCCCTCTATATATAATGTATTATTATTCTCTAAATCCATAATTAAAGATTTAGTGCTTTGGTGCTCGTGTCCTGTTAAATAGATATCTGATACTTTTTCAACTACATTTTTAAACTCTCTTCTATTTTCAGGATGTAGCCAATGCAATGGGTGATGAAATATTGTAACTATAAGATCAGCTTTAAGTGTGGAAATATCGTACCCTAAATAATTTATAGGAACCAACATTTGTCCAGGTTTTTCATACAATTGAGATATGTAAGATGTATTAATACAGTTACAAATTATATTTTTTTCTTTTATTGTATGTTTCCAGATATTTAACAATTTACTTTCATATATTAATCCTTTTTTTGAATTAAAAGCCTTAGCAAATTCGAAATATTCTTTCTGTGGTTCTGTTAAAACATCAATCACACTATTGTCAATTATATCTTCACCGCTAGTTTGGATTGTTTTTATAATAGTTTCTCGTACTCTACTGCTATCTGAAAAGTCACAGTCATGATTTCCTGGTATTACAATTGTGTCAACATCTATTTTAGAATATATTTCAATTCTTAAAATTAAGTCAGCTAGAAAATCACTGGCAATTTTATACTCATTTTTTTTTCCAGAAAAAGCTATATCGCCTGTTATTAACAATAAAATTTTTTCTACACCTAAGGTGTTATTTGATATAGCAGTAAATAGTTGATCTGCTTTTTTTAACAGAGAGTTTTCTCCTCCCTTAAAGTGTATATCTGATAATTGAATAAATAGAATCTTCATCTAATTGATTGCTTTAAAATTTACAAATTGTATTGTTTAAACTTTTTAATTTCTGGGAACGGTCGATAGTAGACGAGTATGCAATGAACAGGCGAAACATTTAAAATAGATTAATACTGTATTAATTTATGAATCCGCTTTTTAAGTTTAATCATATAACTTAATAGCAGCTATTCAATAATTTTATTGACAAATATTAAAAGTAATTAATTTTTGAGTTTTTGCATTGAACACGGCTTTGTTGCATAGATATTGATAGTCTAAAAATACAATAAAAGCGCAATTTGTACAATAACGAAAAAACCTAAATTGCCAAAAATAGGCTGAATCAATAGAAAAAGCCTGGTTTTTGTATAGGTATTTACATTAATCTATTTTAAATGTTAACCATGCAACAAAGCCACTGAGCATATAGTATTTTACTTATTTTTGTGAGTTCCAGTTCATCCTTCTTATAGAAAACCCACCAAAAAACAGTTACAAAAGTTACAAGTTACAAAACCGCCCATTTTTCCAAGTTTGTAACCTTTTGTAACTATTTGTAACTTTTTAAAATAAAAAAGTTACATGACTAATAAAGTGATTTTCAGCAGCTTTATACTACTCTGTAACTTTTGTAACTTTTTAATATATAATTTCTAAAAATAGCCCTTTTAGGGCATATTTCCCTACTTTGGGCCTGTAACTTTGTAACTGCCCAAAATCAGGACTTAGTTACAAAATAGTTACACAAAAAAGGGAAGTGCCTAATTATTAGACACTTCCCTTTTTTGCCGCGTTTAAAATGACCTAAAACGGTATTTTTTGCTGAGGTTCTGAAATTTGTACTTTTCCAGTTTCAAAGAAGTGTCGATTAACACAGTAACACTTCCCCACCCGTGATGAAGGAGCATAACCATCGGAAATCTGGGAGAACACCCGGATACTGTAAAACTGATAGCGGACGGATTCTTTGCTGGGCAGGTACTCCAAATCATTTTTCAGTGTACGTACGACCGATACGTGGTCAATGAATTTTGAGTTCTCCTTTAGCTCATCGACCAAATCCTTTGGTGTAAAGAAAAGCTCCTTCAGGTACGGCCACGTATCGAAACAATCCTGAATGTAAGTCCTGATTTCCCTTTCTACAATCGGAATATTGGCCTCAATAGCCTCGTCTAATTCATCCGTTTTGTACACTTCAAAATCAAAATACATTCGGCCGATTTTAGGATAGTGCAGCGTTCGCCCTTGTAAATGATGCAAAAAAGCGGGGATTTCTTCCCGCAGTTTGGCCAGCATGTCAGGGTCTTTTTTTTCTTTGGGGAAGGGTGGCACTGTGAATACCGCATAACGCGTTTCACCCTTGCCGATGTAGAGCGACGTACCCACATTATTGGTACAGAAAACGAACTTCCCTATCCAGTCGGTTTCGTACTCCGCCACGCTTTTTTTCTTAACAATCACTTTACCCACTTCGGTCGACATGCGTTTGATGGCTTCTGAGGTGGTTTTCCGTTCAAGACTCGTTTCATCAACCACAATTAGCAGTTTTTCCATAAAGGAGCTGTTAAAATCACCCTGAAGGTCTGCATTGCCCAATTTGACGCTGTTGGTTTCAAAAATATCCCGCAGCCATTGGCCAAAGGTACTTTTGCCGGTTTCCCGTTCCTTGGACTGGAGTAAAAGGATAGGCAGCAGTTGAGCTGGCCGCTGATAGAGAAGCTGCATGTAGTCTACGGCAAATTCGATGCGTTCCCCGAAAATATGACGCAACAGGCTGAGCGAGTTTTCAATACTTCCTGCCTGAGGCTGATGGGTCAGTGGGTAGTAAGTATTATAACATTGGTTAATCTCCCTTCTGTAGTTGTGATGGGAAGGCACCAGACAGAAGCCTTTGTAACGTTTGATGAATTGAGTGGCATCTTTGCCGTAATCATCGGTGATGGTGCTTTTCTTTCGTTTATCAAAAACCAGTTCCATTCGCTCTTCTTTGTCGGGTTTGTGGTAGGCTTCGTAATAATCATCCCCCACCCGGACAAAATTGTTAATGGCATCGGAAACCAGTCTTTTGAGCTCCAAACCGTTGAACTGATAATAGTGGCCACTGAAACGGAATTTCTTATCGGTCAGGACCTCTTCGTATTTATCGTAAAAAGCATCGGCATTGTCGAGCGCAAAATAACTCTTGAGTTTCTTGAGGCTTTTATCGGTGACGTTCTCAATGAAGAAGTACGGGTTTTTGACTTTGAGCTTCAGTAGCTCTTCGATAATCACCGCCGCTTTATCTGCCTTTGCACAGAGTAAATCATCAATCCCCTTTTCGGGACGTTCAGGGTTCAGGTGGGCAAAATATACATCGCAATCCAAATGTTTGGTGTATTCCCTGAAATTCCGCACTGCTGAGTAAAAAAGGGTGGGTCGTTTCGCCAAATCTTTATCTTCTTCGTATTCCACGGTCAAACAGTCATTATCCAGCAAGAAAATCAGGTTTTTGACCTTGCAAATGCGAATCACGGCCTGTAATTCGGTATTGAGAATATTCCCGCCATCAGGGTCTTTCTCATGGGTATTGTGAATCCCCTGAACACCTACGCAGAAAAGCCCGTGTATACAGGCTTTGAAGGCTTTGAACTCCCCTTCGGTGACGACCAGCGTTTTGATTTCGGTGGATTGCTGGTAAGCCTCCAAAATCAGGGGCGGAAAAAACACTTCGGTTCCCGCTCCGCGTGGGGTGAGGTACTTAGGCATTCCGTCGGTGCAGCGGGAAGGATGCAACCTGGTACGAATGTAAGCAGCTTCCTGACTTTTGCCCCTGAAATAACTCTTCCAACCGTTAATACCCGCATAACGAATGAGAATGTCCCCGTTGAGGTTTTCAGAGAAGACGGGAAAGGTTTGACGGGAATATTCATCCGTAAAGGAAGCAGCCGTTTGCTGATTGAGTTCGGGAGTAATGCCCAATTCCTGCAAACGTTTCTGAAAGTACGTTGGCTCAGTCGGTTCAATAGTCACTGAGGGCGTTTCATCAGGAGGGGAAAGGTTTGGGGACTTATCGGACGGCAGCGGAGGAACAGGGGCAGGTTTGGAAGATGCTTCGGACTTCTTCATAAGATTGGTTTACTTTACACGGCATTCTTTAAAAAATATCTGTTTGTATGGAAAATGGCGGTGGAATCCATCGCCATTTTTTTATTGTCGTGAGTTGAGAGAAAGCATTTTAAGTTTGCTCGGATTTGCTTTCTAGCCATGTACAGCAGTGTTTTTGGGCAGGTCTTCTTGGAGAGCTTCGGTAAAGGCCAGCATTCTTTCAAAGGTAAAATAGAGGTCAGCGCGTTCGTTTGCCTCTTTTTCTTCGACGTAAGTAGAAGCCAGCCAGCCCCGAAAGAATTGTTTAAGCATATCGGTCATCAAAGTGGGTTCGAGTTCCGAAAGCAGTTTATTGAGCGCTTTCAGATTGCCATCGTTGAGGAGAGAGGTCGGGAGCGGTTGTAGTGTTGACATGATGGAGAGGTTTTGAAATGAAGAAAAAGCGGTTATAAAGCGTCGTAAAGTTGCAGTTCGGAGAGTTTCTTTTCTTCCCAGGCATCGACGATTTTTTTGAGGTATTGGGCCAGAGGGTAGGTACCGCAATGCTCAGGAGATTTAGAACGCAGTGCAGCCATGTTCAGGTTGTGTCTGAATTCACGGGCGTCATTTTTGAGGAATGCCATTTCCTTCTGAAGGTTTTGGGCTTTCAGATGTACTTCAGGAGTCATTCTTGGGTGTTTTTTCGAGTAATCCTTTTCTGATGATTCAGGTACGTAAGATGATAATGCAGACGCTCGATGTAGTCGTTAGGCAGACTATGACAGGAGGTTGACTCAAGGGCGGCTTCAAGTTGACTCAGTGCATCTTCTAGCTGCGCTGGTGTCCAGTCGAGGGGTTGGCAAATGGCCAAACGGTCGGAATGAAAAGTGGGATTCAGCATGAGGAAAAGAGTTCAACTTCCCGAGTAGGGTCAACGACATATTGTTTACAGTTGTCAAGGACAATAATGAGCTTACCTTTGAATTGGGGATGGTCCGTTTTGAGAAACGCCACTTCTTTGGCTACTCGCCATTTGCGTTTACCGGGGAAGCGGAAAGGGGCTGCCGGTTGGAGGTGCTGAGCTTGGATGGTTGGAAACATGGTAGTAAGGTTAAGCAAGGGTTAGTGATACAACAGCGGGAACCGTATAGCCACAGGTTTCGGGGTCGCTTAGTGAAAACTTGGACTAAAAAGCAATATGATTAGAGTCAGCCCGGTAAGCGGTGCTGATTTTCAAGACTTTAAGTTTCTTAGCTAACTTTTACTGAATGGCCAATCGGGGTAGCAGGAAAATTTGATTTTAATTGACCAAACCGCCTATTACAAGGCGGTTTGGTCACTAAAATCTTTGCGGAATGTCTTAAAAAGTTCTATTCTGCTAACGTAAATCTTACGGCTTTTAGGATCTTTAAGGTTACGCGCAACTTGGATAAAACCATTATTTTTCATTCTCTCAAATTGAGAACGACTGATTTTTAACAGTTTGCAGACTTCAGTAGGTGTAAGTAATTGATCTTCCTCATTAGAGCTAATGGAAGGAGCAGGCTTCTGAAGTAATGCCTTTACTGCCTGAAGCTCGGCATAGAGACTTTCCAAGGTAACGGAAGAGGTTTGCATGGTTAATAGAATATATATGATTATCTAATACCATACAAAGGTATAAAAATGTTTGTAGAGAAAAAATAAACTATGAGAACATTTATATTTTATTTTCCTGATACTTCTATGCGTTTGAGGTCATAATCCAATATAAGTTTTTCATATTTTTCTAATGCTTTCCGAGCAAATTCATCTTTGTCTAGGTCCAAAAATTCACTTATAATCCTTTTAAAGAACCCAGATTTTATATCGGATAAGCTAAAGAAGGTTGTCAAATGTATAGTTGCAGATTTAGGGTCCCTGTAATTCTCGTTAGGGTTTTTACTTTCTATTTCTAATTTAAACCATATTTTTTTTACAAATGTAAGATGTAAGTAAAAAAAAGAGCGAAAGCCTTTTACATTTAATTTTTCTAAAACAGTTGCTAAATATACACTTTTGATTAGTTCATTTGTCCTTGTATTGCTTTCACATAAAATTTTATAAAATGATTTGTCAATTCCTTCCTTAACCAATAACTCTATAAAATTCTCTTTAAATATTCTTGCAATTATTGCGTCTAGTACTACCTTATCTTTAAATATTTCTTTCTTATAACACTCATACCATTCAAAAATTCTAAATTCATCACCTTTTTCCTCAATAATTGGTGTTAATGATTCTAAAATATCTTTTTTTTCTCTTTCTATCAATCTTTGGACAATAGATAAGTTAAAATATTGGTCAAATATTAGGGGTGTTGAGTAAAAAATCAAGCGACTTGGTACAAATGCCGTCTGTCGTTTAGCTCTTATTTCAATATAAAGCGGAAGACTATCATACTGACGTAATTCAGGATCTTTTGTATGAGAATAAGATTTATTTAATTTATGCTCAATTACAATTTTATAATCCACCTTATGTTTTTGATAAGGCTTCGTAACTGTCCGTTGTTTCCGTTTTGGCGTTTCACTAGCTTCCATTTTACCATTTAATTTGAGTTAAGCGCTGCTTTTTAAGCTCGTCATTCATTTGAACATACTTCTTGGTAGTATTAGGGCTGGTATGTTGCAATTCATCCTGCACAACCCTAAAATCAACTTTCGTTATCATATCCGTTCCGAATGTATCTCGGCTATCTTTAAAGCAGATATGCTTATGAATAGCCGCCATTTTTGCCAGTTGCTTGAGGTCTTTATTTACTTTGGGGTTAGTCAAGCCTCTAAAAAGAGGTCGATTCTCATCCACTGAAATATACTTTCTGGCAATAGCTTGGGGCTTCCCCTCATACATGAGATACAGGTATTTCTTACCGAACTTCCCAGTCTTTTGGGCTCGATATTCAAGCTCTAAGCCTTCGGGCGCATTGATAAAGTCTTTGGGACGTAATCCTTCCACATCACTGTAACGAAGACCTGTAAAACACGAAAAAAGGAACATATCACGGCTTTTCTCCAATCTCCACTGCTCAGAAGTGAATGCCAAAGACTCCAAGCGCCCCACTTCCTCAACTGTTAGAAATTGTGCATTCGTTTCTACCTGCTTTAGGGGAAAGTATTGAAAGGGATTCTCTATAATATGTTTGTAGCGAAGTGCAAGGAGTACGTATTTGCGTAAATGCTTTTGATGTTTATAGATAGTATTGGGATGAAAACGCTTACTTTCTAAGAACTGCCCAAACTTATGTACCAGCTCATAATTGACCTCAGTAAACAAAACATCCTTTCTGAATTCTTTAAACACATCATAAGAACGTCTACGTATACGCCAAGAAGGCTGAGCTAATTGGCGCTCTTCTTCAAGCTGTTTTCCAAAAAAAACGGTAAAGGAGACATTGGTAGGTTTAACAGGCTCAATGGGCTGTCCGTACTGATCGAAGTTAGATATTTGGAAGGAATTACATTTTGTTCGGACCTCAAACTCATACTGCTTCAACTCATGAAGAAATTGCTCTATTTTACGCAGCAATATCGGGTCTTTAGGTTGCATCTTTTTAGCGTTCCAATCGTTAGGAGCAATGTAAATGCCTGTACCGAAAAAACGACTTTTGCCTTCATGGTAGGCCCGAACCTGAATGAGAGCTTTTCCCTCTTTATTAAGTTCGTTTTTGCGGTTAAAAATAACTTTGTACTGAACGTAAGCGCTTTGCATTGTTAGATATGTTTAGATGTAAGCACAAACATATCTACTAAAAGTCGTAAAAGACCGGTACAAAAATGGGTACTAAATGAGTAGTTATCTATGAATATTTATGAGTACCAAAATAGACTAAATAGCACTCAAATGAACCCCCTTAAAACAATTAAAGCCCTGAAAATTAGGGCTTTAATTGTTAGGACTGGTGGACGCGTAGGGATTCGAACCCCAAACCTCCTGATCCGTAGTCAGGTGCTCTATCCAATTGAGCTACGCATCCGATTCTTTATATTTCCCGTTGTTTTGGGACTGCAAAGGTAGCTGTTTAAATTTCAATTCCAAACGGAAAATGTGTAAAATTTTCAAATAATTTGCTTTTATACTGAAAATCAATCGGTTTCGGATTGAAAAAAATTACACTTTTATTTCAGCTCTGCTACAATTTCAATTTTAGGCCATCATATCCCAGTCGCACCGTGGGCGGAAGCTCCTTTTCTACGTCGCCGTGTTTGCCCATTTTATGACTGACGTGCGTAAAATAGGTCATTTTGGGTTGCAGCCTTTCCACCATGCCCAATGCCTGCTCCAGTGAATAGTGTGAAATATGTTGATCTCGCTGAAGGGCTCCCAGCACCAACACATCCAACCCTTTCAATTTGTGTTGTTCAGACTCCGCAATGTGATTTACGTCAGTCACGTACGCGAAGTTGCTTACCCGAAAGCCAAAAACGGGGAGTTTGTGGTGCAGCACGTCAATAGGAATAAAAGTGACGCCTTTGACCTCAAAAGGGGTATTGCTAATTTCGTGAAGTTGCAGGCGGGGAATGCCCGGGTAACGGTGTTCGGCAAAAACGTACTCAAATTCGCGGTGAATTTGCTCCAGTACTTCCGCCCGTCCATAAACGGGCATATCGCGCTGCTGAAGGAAATTAAACGCACGGACGTCGTCCAGCCCTGCGGTATGGTCTTTGTGCTGATGCGTAAAGATTACGGCATCCAATTGGCTGATTCCTTCCCGCAACATCTGTTGACGAAAATCCGGGCCCGTATCAACGACAAAATGATGACCGTTTACTGCCAAGTGTATCGAAACCCGCAGCCGTTTGTCGCGGTAGTCCAACGAGCGACATACATCGCAGCTACAGCCAATCAACGGTACGCCCGAAGAAGTTCCGGTACCTAGGAGTGTGACAATCATTTTTAAGAAGTGAGGAGCGAGAAGTCAGGAGCGAGTGATGTTTTTTTTACATTCTCGCTGCTCACTTCTCGCTTCCGCTATTACTCTTCCGTTAATTCATTTACAATCTCCACGAGGCGGTCAAAGTTGAGTGGTTTTACCAACACATCGTTGAAGCCTGCGGCCTTAAATTCTTCTTCCGAGTAGTTTTTGGCATTGCCCGTGATGGCCACAACTGGCAAGTTTGATTTTTTCTTATCGCCGAGCGCTCGGATGGCTTTTACGCATTCCATGCCGTCCATGATGGGCATGTTGATGTCGAGCAAAACGATGTCAAAATCTTCTTTGTCTACAATTTGCATTACTTGCTCACCGTTTTTGACGGCTGTAATTTCATAATTTTGAAATTCCAAAATCTTACGGGCTAAGTTTTGGATTACGGAACTATCCTCAGCGATGAGAACGCGCTTTTGCGACATAATGTATTAAGTTTTGGTGGTTTACTGTTTTCCCTGCAAAAGAACAAAGAAAAGCGACACTAAGAAACAGAAAAATTAGAAACAGAAAAACTGAAAAATTCAAAAGGGAGCTTTTTTTTTATTATCTGACGAATTTGGCTCTTTTTCACAAAAAATCCCACGTTTTAGGCGTGGGATTTTTTGATGATAAAAACGGCAACTGCTAGTTGAAGATGTAGCGAATACCGAACTGACCTTGCCATACGTTGTTTACGTTGATGCTCTTCACAAAAGCATCACGCAACAAGATAGTTTCGCCATTTACAGATTGTGTAGCCATACGATACGTTGGAACGCCCGTTGCGCTGATAGACGCCATTGTCAATGGGTTGGTGGTAGTAGTTGTTTCAGCTACACCCCAGGCATTGTTAATGAGGTTACCTACGTTCAGCACGTCAAAACGCAAACGGATGATATTTTTCTTTCCTTTTGCGCCCACCGACACATAAAAATCTTGCTCAACGGTAAAGTCAAAACGAGTCAGCCAAGGTACAGTGGCGCCGTTACGCTCTGCGTATTGACCGCGACGTGATTTCAAATAAGGGTCGTTTTCGATGTAAGCATCAAACGCCGCCGCCTGTTGGTCGGGTGTGAAGGTTTTTCCACCCGCAGTCAAAGAAGCAAACGTCAAATCACTTCCTCTGTTTGGTACAAAGATAAGGTCATTGTTCTGACCGTCGCCGTTGATGTCACTTCCTGAGGTATAAGAGATTTTGAAGCCGCTGTTGGAAACCATACCCAACGTAAACATGGTAGAGCCACCCAATTTACCGCCGTAATTCAAACGGTAGTTCAAGTATCCTACAAAACGGTGACGCAAATCGTTGTCAGACCATGATGGAGTCAAGAAGTTTTGACCCGCAACCGTTGGGATGTTGGCCAATACCGTACTCGCTACCGATTGAATGTCTTTCGCTAATGAGTAAGTATATCCTAGCATACCGCTCAAGCCTTTGGTAGCTGTTTTTTCCAATTTAGCCGTGAAAGAGTAAGAGTAACCTTCTTTCGTGTTGGTCAGGATAAACGCGTTGGTGTTTGCAGAGTTGATAAAACGGGCAGGGTTGACGGCGGCTCCTGATAAACCCGAACCAGGGAAACGACCACGCGTATCTGGACCGCTCAAAGTTCTGTTTGGACCGTTTAAGTTACCATCAATGTAGCGAAGCGCCTGAATATTCTTGTTGTAGATACCTTCCAATGTTCCGATTAATCCCCAAGGCAATTTTTGGTCAATCGCCAAGTTAGACTTCCAAATGACAGGGTTTTTCAATCCGTCTACCGAGGCGTTGATTACGTACGCAGGCAGTTTAGTGATGTCAGTTGTAGCTGGCTTATAACGGGTAGGATCCAACGTAAACGGATACGCAGTGGTGTTAGTAAAGTTCAAAACTGCGGTATTTACCCCGTTGTTACCCAATTGGTTTGAAACCAATACTTGTGGAATACGTGATACAAAAATACCCGTTCCACCTCTGATTTGGGTCGTTCTGTCACCTTTCACATCCAAGTTAAAACCGATACGTGGCGACACCAGAATTTTGTTGCTCGGAAATGCCCCCGTGCTTACTTTTAAAGGATTACCATTTTCGTCCCGATACGTCAAACCCGCAACCACAGGGTTGTTGAAGTCTTTGGCTAAATCATCATTGTAGTCAAACATATCAAAACGAACACCACCTGTTAGCTTGAATTTGTCGTTTACCTGAAACTCATCCTGTACATAAGCTGTGTAAGTCGATTGCTTCAAGGTCTGCAAAGGCTCAGCTCCGTTTGGCAACAACGAATAGCGGTAGTTGAAACGAGGCATTGTTACTGGCGAAACCGTCAAATTTGGATTGGCTTTATAAGCCAACAAAGCCGTTTTGAAATCGTCGATTGAATTGAAAACATAAACTCCGTTTGAAGACGGGAAGAATACGTTGTTTGACGTAAAGTGCTCATAAGCTAAACCCAAGGTCAGGGTATGCTTGCCCGCGAAGTAACTCAAGTTATTGGTAAAGTTCAACGTTGAGTAGTTCAGCTTGTTGTTGGGGGTAAAAGGGTCAAAACCCGTAGAAGTGTAGGTACTTCCGTCTTTCAAAATGTCAATCGTTGGGAAGATTTCATTCTTGTACTGACGATCTTCATTTTGCTTGTTATAGGTAGCGATGAAGTTATTGGCAAATTTACCGCCAAAGTTAGAGTTCAATTCAGCAACCAAAGAACGCGTGTTATCCGCAATCAGATAACCCGTGTTTTCGGGCGAAAGCGCCAACGAAGAGTTGGTACGGTTACCATTTCCTGCGGTGTTGCTACTGTTACTGTTACTGATGATGGCCCCCGACTGCGAATTGTGGTGCGAGTAGCGCAACGTCAACTTGTGGTTGTTGTTGATGTTGTAATCAAGACGAACCAATCCTTTGGTACTTTTAACTTCATTGTTAAAGTTGTCGATAGCCCCTGATTCATAATTGAAGTTGGTCTTCATGAAGTTGGCAATATCGGTCAAGTCATCGTAAGTAACGCGTGAAACGTTACCCGCCGCACCCGCACGAGCCGCCACCCAAGTGGTAGCTGGTGTAGAGCTGGTAAAGGTTTCGAAGTTGGCGAAAATGAACAACTTATCTTTAATGATTGGCGCACCCACGCGGAAACCAAACGTTTTCTCGTTGATGTTTACCGTTGGCAAATCTCTTCCGTCCGCTTTTTTGCCGACTAAGTTACTGCCTCTTGTAAGATAGTAGGCCGAACCCGTCACTTCATTTGTTCCTGAGCGAGTAACGGCGTTGATACCAGCACCCGCAAAACCTGACTGACGTACGTCGAAAGGTGCGATGTTGATTTGTACCTGCTCAATCGCATCCAATGATACGGCAGTAGTTCCAGTACGTCCACCAGCCTGAGCTGATGAACCCAATCCAAAACCGTTGTTAAACACCGCACCGTCGATGGTAAAGTTGTTAAGACGACTATCCTGACCCGCAAATGAGCGACCGTTGCTGTACGCATTGTACTTGGTGATGTCATCAATGGTACGACCGATGGTAGGCAGGCTGTTTACGGCGTTGAGGCCCAATGTAGTAGCTGCCCCCGTACGTCCCGAAGAGAAAATATCCGAGCGACCGCTGGTTACCACAATTTCCTGAATTTCTTTGCCATCTTCAACCAACGAGAAGTTAGCATCGGCAGAGGCACCCAAGTTTGCAACAATGTCTTCTTTAGATTGTTCTTTAAAGCCAACAAAAGTAACCGTAACTTTGTAGGGTCCACCCACCCGCACGGAGGGTAATACATAACGTCCTTTTTCGTTGGTAACGGTTCCGTATTTTGTTCCAGAAGGTAAGTGAGTAGCTACGATGGTAGCACCCGGAAGCTCTGCTCCCTTATCATCTTTTACAATACCCCGAATTGAAGAGGCGGTAACCTGGGCTTGTGCCGCCGGGAAAATCATAAAAAGAGACGCAACGACTGCGAAAAGTGCAATTATTACCCTCTTCCTTTGTAAATGTTTAACATTCATAAAATTGGGAATTTTGGTTAGAATTGTGTTTGGTAAAATCAGTTGGTTGATGTCAAAAATCGCTGCAAAGAAACAAGAAAATTATGGGACAAACAAAAGCACTTTGGAAAGAAAATAGTACGTTAGCGGACCTAAATGCCTGATTTATTGGAATAATACATTTTTTTATCGTTTTTTTTCCAAATCCATTGGTTAAATAATTGTTAACAACATTTTTGTCCTTATTTTGACCTTAAAATGGCTTTTTTGTCACAAAAAAGCAAAAGATAAAGCCAAGTATAAACCAATAAAACATATTTGTTAACACCTTGAAATCGTACAAATTGCCCTAATTCAATAAATGACGTCATAAATTAACATATACAGTGAATCCAAAACTTTATCTGGTCCCTACGCCCATCGGCAACTTAGAAGATATAACTCTGCGCGCCATCAATATGTTGAAAAGTGTAGATGTTATTTTGGCCGAAGACACCCGCACGTCGGGGCATTTGCTCAAACATTTGGGTATCAGCAAACCCTTGCAGAGCTATCATATCCATAACGAGCACCAAACGGTGCAGCGAATTATTCAACGCATTCTGAAAGGTGAAAACATGGCGCTGATTTCCGATGCGGGTACGCCGGCGGTATCTGACCCCGGTTTTTTACTGGTACGTGAATGCCTCAAAAATGGCATCGACATCGAATGTCTGCCCGGGCCTACGGCTTTTGTACCCGCCTTGGTCAATTCAGGGCTGCCCACCGACCGCTTTACTTTTGAAGGTTTTTTACCCCACAAAAAAGGCCGTCAAACGCGCCTTACTGAACTAAAAGAAGAAGAGCGCACGATGATTTTTTACGAATCGCCGCACCGCCTGCTCAAATCGCTCCAACAGTTTGTGGAGTACTTCGGTGCCGACCGGCAGGCTTCGGTTTCAAGGGAATTAACAAAACTTTATGAAGAAACCATCCGTGGGACTTTAACAGAAATTATTGCTTATTTTGCCGAAAAAACAATCAAAGGTGAAATCGTTATTATCGTTGCAGGGAAATAGTCTCTCAGTTTACAGTCGGCAGTTGGCAGTTGGCAGCACGCGTCGTTCCACTCCACTGTACGCAGTCCTCACTTTAAAATCCATAGTGGGCGGTTCGCAGTCCACAGTTTGCAGTGTCCAATCCTCTAGTGCCTATCGCCTACTGCTTACTGCCTACTGCCTGCTATTTACTGCCCACTTATTTGCTCAGCCGCTGAGCCGGGATGCCAAAGTAAGCCTCATCACGGTCTCGCCAGGAGCGGAATTATACAGCAGCTTTGGCCACAATGCCTTGTGGGTTTCTGACCCCATGCAGGGCATCGACAAAGTCTATAATTATGGCACTTTTGATTTTAGAACCGAGGGTTTTTATATCAAGTTTATGCGCGGCACCCTTCCGTATCAGTTGTCGGTCTCGCCGATGTATTACACGATGTACGGCGCGCAGGCCGAAAATCGTAGCGTAACGGAGCAGGTATTGAATCTTTCGCAAAACCAAAAACAAAAACTGTACGATTACTTGGAGAACAATTACCTGCCCCAAAATCGACAGTACGCTTATAAGTTCTTTTACGACAACTGTGCAACGCGCCTGCGGGATGCGCTAAAAGCGGCCTGCGGGGATAGTTTACAATATTATAATCAACCTATTCGCGGAACTTTTGAAGCTAAAAGTTACCGAAATTGGATGAATAGCTATCTGGGCAATAAACCTTGGGCCCGTTTTGGAATGAATTTGGGCATTGGGTTACCTTCTGACCACGTAGCTACCCCTCAAGAGGAAATGTACTTGCCCAACAACCTAAGAGACCACGTTGACAGGGCAAAAATTGGCGGACAAAAGCTGGTTCTGCAAAAAAACAAACTTTTTGAGCCCCCCCAACCCAATCCTGTTTTTCCCCCTTTTTATGAGCTATTGTTAAGTCCGCTGTTTATTTTCATTTTACTAATGGGCGTTTTTAGCGGTCTTACTACTTATCAAAAAAGACGCAAAAAGATTTCGTTCCTTTATGATAAAATCATCTTCACGGTGATTGGATTGGCGGGGTGGCTTTTACTCTTACTCTGGATTGCCACCGACCACGGCGTCACGAACTGGAATCCGCATTTACTCTGGGCATTTCCCCTACATTTTCCTTTGATGTTTTTCTTAGGAAATCCAAAACACAGCAGTTGGGTAAAGAAGTATGTACTATTTTGTCTTATTTTACTGGTCATTTTTGGCGTAGGAATGATTGTGAGTAGCTTAGTCTTAGGTACGATTATCGGTCAACCCATTGAAGCGGCCTTTATCATTATCGGTCTCTTTTATCGCCTCAACTTTCTCCGCAAACGCGTTTAAGCCATGCCAATCTATAAATCTCAAAATCCCGACGATATAGTAAAATTTAAACGAGAATATATGTACCTCGAAAATATCACCCACCAAACCATAGAAATTGTCCGCGAAGCGGGAGCTTTTATCAAACACGAAGCCGCTAAGTTTGACCGCTCGTTGACCGAGTACAAAGCCGCCAACAACCTCGTGTCGTACGTCGACAAAGAAACAGAAAAGCTGTTGGTAACGGGCCTACGCCAAATCTTGCCCGAAGCGGGTTTTATCACCGAAGAAGGCACCGCTGGCGAAGAATCCAATCCCGACGAGCTGTATTGGATCATTGACCCGCTCGACGGCACGGCCAATTTTATCCATAGCTTGCCCGTGTATTGCGTCAGTGTGGGATTGGTAAAGAATAAAATTCCTATTGCGGGCGTCATTTATCATTTGGGAACCGAAGAGCTATTTTACGGTTGGCAAGGCGGCGGCGCGTGGACGGTCAACTTACGGTATATGCTTGGCGGATTACCGTTGGACAGCGCTTTTCTTCAGGGAGCAACCCGCCTGAAAGTTTCGACCGCCACTACCCTCGGCGACAGTTTATTGGCTACGGGATTTCCGTATTATAAGTTTGAAAAACAGGACCGATACCTCAAAGTGCTAGAAACGCTCATGCAAAGTTGCCACGGATTGCGGCGTATGGGTGCGGCGGCCATTGACTTGGCCTACGTAGCATCGGGCCGTTTTGAGGCCTTTTATGAATACAATCTCAACTCGTGGGATATGGCCGCTGGTGCGCTCCTCATACTGGAAGCAGGCGGTCAAATCACCGATTTTTCGGGTGGCCAAGAATGGCTCTTTGGCGGTGATGTTATTGCGGGTTGTCCAGCTCAAACCGAGCTTTTAGAAGTAATTAAAAAACATTGGGCCTAACAAGGTCAGACTTTTCAAGTTTTGAACACTTGGAAAGTCTCTATTTCTCCAAACTTTCCGAGCAATTTTATAATAACCGCCAGAAATACCGCATTTTATGGAAACAACTATCAATTGTTTCCATAAAAGTCTCTCTCATTATTTCTTTGAGACATATCGAAAATAGAAGAGGTGGCCCGTTGCCGAGCCACCTCTTTAGGGAATATATAATAGGGCGCTGAAATCAGGCCAATTAGAAGCGGTCGAGGTTCATCACCTTGTTCCACGCTGCCACAAAGTCCTTTACGAACTTCTCTTGCGCATCTCCGCATCCGTACACTTCCGCCAAGGCACGAAGCTCCGAATTTGAACCGAAAATGAGGTCAACCCGGGTGCCCGTCCACTTGAGTTCGCCCGTCGAGCGGTCACGGCCTTCAAACACATCTTGGTGAGCAGAAGCCGCTTTCCAAGTCGTACGCAAGTCAAGTAGATTGACGAAGAAATCGTTGGTAAGGGCCTCAGGACGCTTGGTGAACACGCCATGTTTAGAAAAACCATAGTTGGTGTTCAGCACACGCATACCACCCACAAGCACAGTCATTTCAGGTGCGGTCAGGGTCAACAATTGTGCTTTGTCAACCAACATTTCTTCGGCTGACACCGTGTATTTGGTCTTGGCGTAGTTGCGGAACCCGTCGGCTTCTGGCTCAAGAACGGCGAATGATTCTACATCGGTTTGCTCTTGCGAAGCATCGGCACGTCCTGGCGTGAAAGGAACAGTTACGTCATAACCAGCTTTCTTAGCTGCTTGCTCAATACCTGCACATCCACCTAATACAATCAAGTCAGCAAGAGATACCTGCTTACCACCCGACTGTGCACTGTTGAATTCCTGTTGGATACCCTTAAGTTTATCCAGTACATTCGCCAGAAGGCCCGGGTGATTAACGTCCCAATCTTTCTGTGGAGCAAGGGCAATACGAGCACCGTTTGCGCCACCACGTTTGTCGGAGCCACGGAAGGTAGATGCCGACGCCCAAGCGGTTGATACCAATTGAGACACCGACAGGCCAGAAGCAAGAATGCTTGCTTTCAACGCAGTGATGTCTTGCGCGTCAATCAGTTCGTACGTAACGGCAGGAATAGGGTCTTGCCAAATCAGCTCCTCTGAAGGTACTTCTGGGCCGAGATAACGAGCGATAGGGCCCATATCGCGGTGAGTCAATTTAAACCATGCGCGGGCAAATGCGTCGGCAAATTCCTCTGGATTTTCGAAGAAGTGTCTTGAAATTGGCTCGTAAATTGGGTCCATTCTCAAGGCTAGGTCGGTCGTAAACATCATTGGCGCGTGGCTTATCGATGCATCGTGGGCATCGGGAACCAATCCAGCACCTGCTCCATCTTTGGGTCTCCACTGGTGTGCGCCAGCGGGGCTTTTTGTCAATTCCCATTCGTAGCCAAACAGGTTCTCGAAGTAGTTGTTGTCCCATTTCGCCGGCGACGTAGTCCATGCACCTTCAAGACCGCTACCGATTGTATATTGTGCATTACCAGTGCCAAACGTGTTTTTCCAGCCAAGGCTTTGCTCTTCAATGCCTGCGGCGGCGGGCTCGCGGCCAACGTACTGACCAGGGTCTGCTGCACCGTGGGTCTTACCGAAGGTGTGTCCACCCGCAATAAGTGCCACTGTTTCGTAGTCGTTCATTGCCATCCGGCCAAAGGTCTCACGAATATCGCGGGCCGAAGCAAGCGGATCGGGCGTTCCGTTAGGACCTTCTGGATTCACGTAAATCAAACCCATCTGAACGGCCGCAAGCGGATTTTCTAATTCGCGGTCGCCAGTGTAGCGCTTGTCGCCCAACCATTCGGCTTCCGAACCCCAATAGATATCTTCTTCAGGCTCCCACACATCCTCACGGCCACCACCAAAACCAAAAGTATTAAGCCCCATCGACTCAAGAGCGCAGTTTCCCGCGAGGATCATCAAATCGGCCCACGAAATTTTCTTGCCATATTTTTGTTTGATTGGCCAAAGCAGTAAGCGAGCCTTGTCGAGGTTCACGTTGTCGGGCCAACTATTAAGCGGGGCAAAACGCTGAGTACCAGAATTGGCGCCCCCACGTCCGTCGGCGATGCGGTAAGTACCTGCACTGTGCCACGCCATCCGGATAAATAACGGCCCGTAGTGACCATAATCGGCTGGCCACCAGTCCTGAGAGTTAGTCATCAAATCGAAGATGTCTTGCTTTAAGGCAGCTAAATCAAGCGATTTGAATTCTTCAGCGTAGTTGAATGACTCGCCCATTGGATTGGACAGTGTAGAATTTTGACGCAGGATATTCAATTTCAACTGATTTGGCCACCAGTCACGGTTTCCAGTGCCACCACCAGCGACTTGCTTTGGAGCTCCACCATGAAACGGGCACTTGCCTTCACCGTTTATTGCGTTATTTCCCATTTTTATAGATTGATAAATTGTTGGTAAGGTTTGTATTGATAAGTTTACGATAAACGCTATTTACTTATCGGCTCAACGCTGATAAGAAGACAATTTTACAGAATTATGTTAACTCTGTGCTACTTGATTTTTCACTTTTTTTTCTGATATTCATCATGTAAAACTCCAAGGATGAGAGGTCTATTTTTCTCTAATCTGTTTTCAAAACTACAACAGGGTTGATAATAAATCAAATTGATTATATTTATGACTATATAGTTTTTATCTATAATATTGTTCTTTCAAAGAGGGTCAACGCCCATTTTTTACATTATACCACTGCTTGTCAAGCACTTACTCTAGTGTTTTAATCTTTTTAAAACCAAAACTAACCATGTAACTATACGTGCCCCCCAAAACACTTCCCACGAGAGAGGAAGAAATCGGAACGTTTAAAATTAGAAAGTAGACAAAGCCATGTATCAGACCCTTTTTGAATCAGTATCGGCCATGATGGAAATGCCAGAGGCAGACAAACAGTTGTGTTACGATTATTTCGAACCAGTGACGTTTCCGAAGAATCACCTTTTGGAGGTTGCTGGGAAAATACCACAACATCAGTATTTCATTGTAAAAGGATACCTGAGGAATTTTTATTACAATGAATTAGGTGAAGAAGTCACGACCGATATGAACAATGGCCCTCGGTTTTTTACCTCTTACACGCATTTTATGAACCGAACGGTTTCCAACGAGGCCCTAGAGTGTATCACGGAATGCTCCCTTTTAAGAATCAAAAGAGATGACGTTGACATTTTGTTTGAAAGAAGTATTATCCTGAAAGATTACACAATTCTGATTCTGCAAAAGTTTTTGGAGGAAGACAAAACGCGACTCAAGGAACTGGCGACGTTGAACGCCGAACAACGATATTTGAAATTCCTCAAAGAACAATCCAACATCGTACACAACGTTCCGCTCCAGTACATTGCTTCGTATTTGGGCATGAAACCTGAAAGTTTGAGCCGAATCAGGAAAAAAATTATTTCTTAACAAATGTCAAGTGGATTTCATTTTTGGGTGAAGATTTTTGCGAAGATGAACCTTCAAAAAAAACAACCCAATGAACCCAACCCAAAAAACAGCCCGAATATTAGCCCTTTTGATGTTGTCAAGTTTGATTATCGGCATGTCAATCAACCTATTCTTACTCGGTCCCGCCACCTTTTCTTCTGATTATCTTACCGAAGCCGCCGGCCACTCCCAACAGGTTATTTCTTCGCTCCTACTTGGCCTGTTGACGGGGCTTTTTATGATGACCATGGCCGTGTTGATGTATCCATTGTTTCGACAACATAATCCACTTTTGGCCGTGGGCTACGTGGCCATCAATGGCATAAAATTCGCCATTGGAGCTATCGACAAAACAACGGTGTATTCGCTGCTGGCAGTCAGCAATGAGTTTGTAAAGGGGGAAACATCAGACAAAAATACGCTCAAAATGATGGGAAGTATCTTTTCCAACATTCACGATTGGACCCATTTGAGCGATATTTTATTTTCCTTTATTTTGTTTTTCATACTCTTCTATTTGCTATTTAAATCAAAGCTCGTCCCTTCTTTTTTCTCCCTCTGGGGGATGCTTGCTGCTATGTTGGGAAGCGCTGAAATGCTTCTGAACTTTTACGGGTTTCATCATCAATGGCATTTTCTTTTATTGTTCCCGATGGCCTTAGTACAGTTATTGCTCTCGATTTGGCTATTGATAAAAGGCTTCAAAACTCCCACTGCAACCTAACGCTGACATCTTCGCGTGAAATTCTCCGATTGCATCAATTACAATAGACAATTTCTTCCCTTCCATTTTTAAAATCACGTTTTTAGACAAACTTTTTGGTTGACTTTTCCATTTTATGGACTTTGGTTAAGAAATAAAAACAGTATTTTTAGCATGTATAACAGACCGCAAAAAATCTATCTATACGAGCGATTATTGTTTTACCTAAACCTAAATTTAACAAAATGGAAAATGTAAAATCACCAAACAAGCACGCTAATAAGCTGCTTTTTTACGGCGTTCTTTTATTCTTTTTTGGATTAGCCGCGGGTTTGTTCGTTCCGCTGATGACCAACCCCCGAATGGGGCTAAGCACTCACCTTGAAGGCGTGATGAACGGCATTTTTTTGATTGTATTGGGGCTGATTTGGAACCGGGTGGCCCTACCTGACAAATGGCTCAACATCACTTTTGGACTCGCGCTCTACGGCACGTTTTCCAATTTTGCAGCGGTATTGTTTGCCGCTATTACTGGGGCTGGAAGGATGATGCCAATCGCCCTCGGCAAAGAGGGAACCCCCATCCAAGAAGCCATTATTTCATTTTTACTGGTCTCGGTTTCGTTGGCCATGCTGGCGGTCTGCGCTATTGTATTAGTGGGACTTAACAAACATATCAATGCACAACTGAGTCACTAGCCTACTGAGCCAACATAGCAACCATCAAGAAGCCACTTCAAAGCAGAAAAACGTATCTTAACAATTCCCCTGAAAGATGGAAATGATTTAAAAGTCGTCGATGGGTCGAAGACGGATTTCGTTTTTGGCCCATTGACGGATTCCTTTGTGGAACCAACCTTCAAAAAAGTTGTTAATTTAAGTACCTTAATTTCTCACAAAAAACGAAACATGAAAAACACTATCTTAATCGCAGGCGGTACCGGTAATCTAGGCGGAAAAATCATCAATGCATTGCTCGACAAAGGAGCAGATGTCCGTATGGTGGTTCGGGCGGGCAGCGACGCCGCAAAATGGGCGACATTTGAACAACGCGGTGTTGAAGTTATCCCAGTAGACATGTCGAACGTCGAAGAACTCACGAAAGCATGTGCGGGCGTATCCTGCGTGGTTTCGGCCCTGCAAGGTCTCCATGATGTGATTGTTGACGCTCAAGCTCGTTTGCTCGAAGCAGCGGTAGCGGCAGGTGTGCCCCGTTTTATCCCTTCCGATTACGCCACCGACTTCACCAAAATTCCCGTTGGAGCCAATCGCAATTTTGATTTAAGACGCGAATTCCATACCCATCTTGACAAGGCTCCGATTGCCGCAACGACGATTTTTAATGGTTGTTTTGCGGAGTTGTTGGCCTACAACATTCCTCCTCTTGATGCCAACAACAAAACCATTGGCTACTGGGGTGACGACATTGACTGGCACGTAGACTACGCCACCATGGACGACACAGCGGCTTACACCGCCGCCGCGGCACTAGACGCCTCCACTCCTCGTTATCTCAGAATCGCTAGTTTCCAAATAAGCCCCAAAGAATTGGTAACACTGGCGAGTGAACTTACAAAATCGACGTTTAGCCTTGCCCCGATGGGTAGCCTCGACGGGCTGGCCGCTTACATCAAAAGCGAACGCGAAGCTCATCCTGAAGGAGAAAATGCACTTTATCCCGACTGGCAAAATGCCCAATACATGCACGGAATGTTTAGCGTTCACCACGATGCCCTCGACAATGACCGCTACCCAGATGTGACCTTTACGAGTGCGCCTCAATTCTTGGGAGCCATTCTCCACTAATCTACTAATATCACCTTGTGAGATGCTGGATTTAGGGCATTTCACAAGGCAATGCCTTTCAAAACGCTAAATGGTATGAGAATTTGTGCAGTTCAGACCAAGCCCATCAAAGGCGACATCCCAAAAAATATTGAAATTCACAAAAAGTTAATCGAATTGGCAATTGCCAACGGCGCCAACATCATTATCTTTCCTGAGCTTTCTTTAACTGGATACGAACCCGAGCTAGCCAATGCCTTGGCCGTATCTGCCGACACATCTCAACTGAATGATTTTCAGAGAATCAGCGACGCGGCACATTGCACAATTGGCCTTGGAATACCCGTCAAGAGTGATTTGGGCATCAGTATCAGCATGATTTTGTTTCAGCCCCATACCGCACGCGGGATGTACTCCAAAAAGTATTTACACCCCGACGAAGAGCCTTTTTTTATCAGTGGTTCAAGCAGCGTTGGTTTGATTGGTGCTCAATCCAACGTTGCCCTTGCCATCTGTTACGAACTATCCATTCCTGAACATTCGGAAATCGCCGCAAAAAACGGTGCCGAAATCTACCTAGCAAGCGTAGCTAAGTCGGCGGCGGGGGTTGAAAAAGCCGCACAGACGTTGTCAGATATTGCAAAAAACTACTCAATGACGGTGCTCATGTCCAACTGCGTGGGATACTGTGATAACTTTGAAAGCGGCGGAAAAACCTCCGTTTGGACCGAAAATGGCGCATTGGCAGGGCAACTTGATGACAAAAGTGAGGGATTTCTACTGTATGATACCCAAACCAACGAAGCCATTGCCCATTACCTATAATGAGGAGGTATAGGCCAATACCTTACCTCCGTGATTTGATTTTTTGACTATAAAACATCAAACTAAAAAACCAATGACCAAGACAATTTTAATCATCGGAATGGGGCAAGGGCTTAGCTTAGGCATTGCCGAAAAATTCGGAAAAGAAGGCTATAAAGTAGGTATGATCAGCCGAAATCCCGAAAAACTGGCAGGCTTCAAAAATCATCTGCAAAGTTTGGGCATAACGTCGGCCTTTTCGGCCGCCGATGTAGCCGACACCGACCAATTGGAACAGGCCATCATTGATTTAAAGTCTCAATTGGGCAGTATTTCTATTCTGCAATACAACGCCGTAGACTACCGAATAAAGCCCCTGATGGAAGAAACTGTGGAAGATTTGACAAACGGTTTCAAAATCAGCGTCGCCAATGCCTTAGCCGCTACTAGATTTTTATTGGCCGATTTAAAGGAAAATAAAGGCTCCGTACTGCTCACAGGTGGCGGTGCAGCCATTCATCCAAGCCCCGCAATGGCTACTATTTCGTTGGGAAAAGCTGGCATCCGAAACCTTGCCCTCCAATTGCATCAAGCCTTGAAATCCGATAATATTTTCGTGGGTACAGTGACCGTAAGCGGCGCAATCAGCCCCAACAGCCCAACCCATTCGCCCGAAATTCTGGCGCAGAAGTTTTGGGACTTAAACACCGATAGAAGTAACGTGGAAATTATTCATTGATTCCCGAAGTTCAACTGACAAAAGCAACGCTCCCCCAACTCTACATAGAATCGGGGAGCGTTGCTTTTTAATATACCCATCATACAAACCACATATTACAATTATTCCCTTTATGCTTAGTTGACACAAAACCTCAAAGGGAAATTGCTGGTTATTTTAGGTATTTTAGATAACGATATTGAAATATACCAAATAAATATTAAATATACCATAAAACACTATTTATTATAAACAAACTTCTACAAACGACCGTTTGATAATTATATTTGAAAATATTAACATCTTGGTATAATATTGCAGCTTTAATTCACAAATTTGATTTTAACTCATTTCAAGAGTATATTGTATTTTAGACGTGTCTGCTAAACACAGGCGAGTATCTTTAAAACAACCCTCAAGAAGCAAACTTATAGATTTTATAAGTACAATTTTTTCATAACGTTGAGTATAGTAATAAAAGCACAGTGAACTTCGCTGTGCTTTATTTTTTTAATTCCCATCGCCACAGTTTTTCGTTGGCAACGTCGTCTATTTCCCCTTTTTTTAGAAACCCATTTTTAGTCAAAATACGGGTAGACGCATTATCGTTTGCCAAAGTATAGGCTTTAATCGCTTTTACGGAAGGGGCCGCAAAAGCATTCATGACCAGTGCCTTTGCCAATTCCATTCCTAAGCCTTGGTTGCGGTAGGGCTTGATGATTTCGTAGCCTATCTCAACGGCTCCGTCGGCATCAGGTTTGCCCTTATATCCACAACTTCCAATCAGTACATTGTCTTTTTTATGAATAGGCACATACGTCCACCAGCCCCGTTCATTTGTATCTGCTTTGATTTTTTGAAGGGCATATTTAAACGGACGCGTACCGAATTCGGTCCATTTTTCAGGCACCGAAACTTTCAGGTATTTTTCCAACGCCGAATTTCCCTCAATCACTGTTTCCAGAAATAGTCTATCGCAGGGAATAACCAGTAAATGTTGTGTTTCAATTTTTTGACTCATTTGCCCTTAAAAATTTATCTTTAACATTCCAAAAGGTATAAATTCAACCCCGCAATCATTTTAAAATTTTCGTAGAAATGATCATCAAAGAATTAACCTTGCTGTCCGACAACCTTGCAGAAACCAAACAATTTTATACCCGTATTTTGGGGTTACGCATTGTTGGCGAAGAAACATCCACCCTTTCTTTTTCCGCCGGTGCAACCCTGCTTTGTTTTGAACAATCTACAAACCTACGACCACGGTATCATTTTGCATTTAATATACCCTACACAGCGGTGATGAACGCATTCAGTCAAATGAGCAAGAAGGTTGACCTTCTGCCTATTTCGGAAAACTCCAAACTTGCCGATTTTGTCAATTGGAATGCAAAATCTTTTTATTTCTACGATAACAACGGCAATATACTCGAATTCATTGGGCGCAATGACCTTCCCGACGGGGATAAAATGGATTCCTCCTTTATTCTATCAGTGAGTGAAATCGGCCTGCCCGTGGAGAATGTAAAAGACGAATGTGAAAAATTGATTAATAAGCATCGTTTGGAATATTTTGCCAAACAACCTCCAAGCGACACCTTCAGCGTGATAGGCGAAGATACCGGACTACTGATTATCGTTCCTGATGGCCGGAATTGGTACCCCACCGGCAATCATCCCGCCGAAGCTTTTAAAATAAAACTTGTCATGCTCAATGCCGAACGAGAAGTAACCCTTTTGTACGAGTGATTAAATTTTACTGCTGTTTCTTTCTCAATAAAAAAATCTTGATTTCAGCAATTGAATTTACTTCAAATGTGTTGTAAACTCAATACGACCGAAAAACAAACATGAAAATAGACAGTCAGACCTTAAAAACACAATTCGGAAACATATTTGAGGCAGGTTTGCTCAACGAATTGGCCGAGATTGGCAACTACATGGAAGTAGACGAAGGCTACGTGTTGATGCGGCCCGGCGGGTATATTCGTACCATTCCCATTATTTTGAAAGGTTCGGTCAAGATTTCACGGTCCGACCCCGACGGCCGCGAAGCGCTGCTGTATTATCTGGGCGGGCTAGATTCTTGTGCCATGTCATTGACTTGCTGCCTAAACCGTCGGCAAAGTGAAATCACGGCCATTACCGACGAAAAAACCCGTCTTATCACGGTTCCTGTCGAAAAAGTGGAAGACTGGATGAACAAATATCCTTCGTGGAAGCAATACGTATTTGCTACCTACCAAAAACGCTTTGACGATTTGCTGGGAGCCATTGATCAAATTGCCTTTCACAAACTTGACGAACGCCTCATCAACTTGCTCAAACGCAAGTCGAAGCAATGCGCGTGCCGCGTGTTTAACATCACCCACGAAGAACTCGCCAACGAGTTAGCCACCTCCCGCGAGGTTATTTCTCGCCTCCTAAAACAACTCGAAAACCTGGGCCGCGTCAAACTATCACGCAATAAAATTGAGTTGTTAGAAGCAGTAACGGTATAATTTTACACTTATCAATAAAAAAGAGAACCCAAAAACGGCCCGTAAAACACGAGACCGTTTTTGGGTTGAATGTCATCCAAAAGCTTATTCCAAAACGCAATCTTTATTAAATTCCATTAACTTTTTTTTGCCCAAATAAGTCCGTAATCCATTTGGGTTGTAAAACTCTCCATCGACGGATGCAACCCAGCTTCTCGCAGCCATCCTCGATACTCTCTACGGCTATATGCTCGGCCTTTGGTAACCCAAAACAACTGCGCTGAATAATCCGTAACGGCCAATGGTCCGTCCAACTCGTCGTTCAGAAAAGCGTCGTGAATCCACAGTTCGCCTTCTGGTCGAAGGGCCGCCGCAAAACGATGCGCTAATTGTTGACAAGTATCGGTCGGCCAGTCATGAAACAGGCTCGCCGCCAGTAAAATATCAGTCTGCGGCAATGGGTCCGTCAGCATATCACCCGGCTGAAACCTAACGCGCGCTCGAACCCCAGCGGCCCCAGCACGACCGCTTTGGCAAAACTCATCGAGCAATTCAGCCGCCACTGCCAACACCGCTGGACGGTCAAACACCGTAGCCGTAGCCTGCGGATTGACCAACAGCCACTCGTAGCTAAAATATCCCGTTCCGCCCGCCACATCCAGCAGATGCCCGTTGTGTTTAGCGCCAATGTCAACGCCCGAGCCGTGGTTAGATCATCCATCGGCGAGGGACTATCTCCTTCTTTTATGTATGCCGTACCGCCAACCCCAGACCGTCGCGGACCGTCATTTAGGAGCCGTTCGGCCATTTCTACCACTCCAGCATCATTCTTTTCCAACCCCAAATACTCCGTCAATGTGGGCCTTGCGCCTTGGGTAAGGTGTTGTCCAAGAGCCGTCAAGTGAAGTTTTCCAGCGGCATCGTACGCCCACATTTTCATGGCACATAAGGCAGGAAACAGGACCATGGCGGGGCGTTCTGCTAACCCAAGTTGCGCCCGCAAGTCCAAAGGAGCTAATGGGCCCTCACTGAACGCTTCAAACGCACGAAGGTGATGCACTGCGGCAATCAGCAGGCGCGAACTGTACATGGCCCGGGCGTGTCGGGTAATGGGGGCAAGATCAGGAGATGTGGAAATCGGCATAAGTCATTTAGGTATCAAACCTCAAAAGTCAGAAGTAGGGAGAAATTACCGGTTTATTGATAAGCTATTTCACTAAAAAGCCTTGACAAAAAATTAGGAGCAAAACTTTTGTAGAGACTCAAACAGAGAAGTTGTATTGCGTCAAATGCTGTATCAATCATACCAAAACCCCGTTCCTGACATCGGAAAGGGGCCTTACTGCACGGACTATTTATAAGTATATCAAAATTACCCCCACGAAAACGCCAACCATCTACGAGACTTATGGAAAAAAACACCCTGTCAAAAGTCGAACCATTTCGTATTGCCAATTAAAAGTAAATACTGTAAATTTGGATAAAATACAGTATGACATTTGACAGCTACGGGTACTTAATGCCCTATGAAGTGATACCAACAGACCTTGAAACGTTTGAACAGGTGTTTGTACATGGGTTTTCTGAAATGAGTAAACGCCATAAATGGTTTAACAACTATTTATCTTACGTGGAATCCTTAAAACAAGTGATTGGAGGCGGTTTTGTACAATGGATAGATGGAAGTTTTATAAGCCGAAAATTTAACCCTAACGACATTGATTTTTTAACTTTTATTGACTTTGAAAGTTACCAACAGCACGAGAAAGAAATAGAGGAATTTCGATTACGCAGATATTCACGCAAGTTAGGGACTGATGGCTGTTTTGTAAAGGTTTATCCACCCAATCATCCTTTGTACAACATTTACCAAATAGAGTGTAAACGTTGGTTGTTCGATTTTACGACCGAATACGTTACAAAACGCCCAAAAGGAATTATTCAACTCAATTTTTAGCGCAATGGAAGACATTAATGAATTGATTTTAAACAATGAACAACGCGCCGCCGCCGTGGCCAAGTTGTTTCAGTTGATTGAAATGGACACCGAAATAATTGAGCAATACCGCGCCAATGGCATCAATGATGCACACGTAAGACAGTATGTGGATATACGAAACGAAAACCTCCAAAAGTTGAGCCAGCTACTCGACGCGCCAAAACTCAAAATTCATTTGACATTTGACAAGGCGGCATAAGTAATGGAACGACAACCGACCGACCGTAGCAGCCGTATTATGCGACTGATTGAATTGATTGAACAAATCAACGGTACACTGCAAATACACCGTAACGACTGCGCGGCAGACCGTCCTGAACCCGATGCCTTTGTGATTGAGCAATACGAATATCGTAGGAGTCAATATTTAGGTGAATTGGCCGTACTTATGCAACCGTTAGGGGTAGAAATACAATGGAAGAATCAAAACGCGGCCTAAATTTTTAATAGACCATTCAAGAACTTGAAAACGCCAAATGGAGCGAACAGGTTGCACGTTTGATGGAACTGATACGATTATACGATTAGACATTGAGGCCGTAAAACGCCACACAGAAGCCAACAGCCCCGCAATGATTGTGGAGCAATACCAAGAACTAACAGACGAACACCTTGAAGAATTGCGTACACTACTGGCGGGTTCAGGGCGGTTCGCCGCTGCGAAATGAACATTGAACTCGTTAGACTCCAAAACGTAGCCTAACATATCACAACATTACCCCCTCTCTATACAGATAGACTGCGTAGAGGTTTTACTTGTTTGTAGTCCATTATTATATCACTTAGCCCGCCTCCTTTGAAGATATCATCGAAGTACTCAGCCGAGTACTGACCAAAACTTTAAATCGTAACAACCAGTAAGAGATGAGACTGTAACGTATCACGCCTGAAGGATCGAAGACAGACTGTGGGAAGAACAATACTCAGTTTGAAAATACCTGAAAATGATATACTTATAAAACGGTCAAAAGAGTACGTCTAAAAAAGGGATTCAATTATGATGTAGACGAAGAAGGTAACGCCATTATCAGAACATCATTTTTGGAAATGGAGATGAAACCAGTAGGGAAGTAATGACACTAAAAGGTAGAACATTGATTTATGATAGGTAGCACATTTAAAATGTTTCAACAAAAAACCCCTCAAATCGTTGATTTTGAGGGGTTTTTAAATTTTTTGTGGAGCCGGTGGGAGTCGAACCCACGTCCAGAACAAGGAAACCGTACGCCTTCTACACGCTTAGATTTGATTGGGTTTTCGAGCGCCGGCAAGGTTCAAATCAGACCTCATCCTGCACCTTAGGTGTTGTGTCTCGCCGGGTATCAACACCATCAACCCGACCAGCCTCACGTTTCGACGCTCCTTGACCCAACCCGCAAGGCGGAGGTTGGAGGAACGATGGCTAAAGCTTAATCACTCCGGATTAGGCAGCCATAGCGTAGCTATATTCGCCAGCTATTGTTTATGCGTGTTTTTAACAGGACTCGCGCACACGTCCCGACGTGCTTATACGTATTGCCTCAACTCGCTGTCAAAACCATGGCGGCCCCAATAAAAGTTGATGCCCTACAACCGATGACTGTTTTTGCAAAGCGTTTACTTAAAACAGCCATTTTGAAATCGGGTTCTGGTGGAACACCCACATAAGCTAAAAAAGTTCGCCCGCCGTCAAAATATTATAAGGTTACTGTTGCAATCCACTGACGCCCGCGCTATAAGTCCCCCCTTTTGCGTTGAGAATCACGGGCGAAGAATAAATGCTACCTCCCGTTTGAAACTCCCATTTTTTAGCGCCTGTCTGAATATCTACGGCGTAGAGTTTTCGGTCTAAACTCCCAATGTACACCAAACTGTCGGAAGCCACGGGCGAAGATTGGATGCGGTTTTCGGTCCAAAACTCCCATTTTTTTGCGCCCGTTTTAGCATCCAGCGCGTAGAGTTTATAATCGTTACTGCCCGTGTACACCACACCGTTGGATACCACTGGCGAAGAAAGCACGGGGCCGTCGGTCCTAAACTCCCACTGTTTTGTGCCGGTTTTGGCATCCACCGCGTAGACCTTACGGTCAAAACTGCCCACGAATACCGTACCGTCGGCCACCGTAGGTGAGGAAGTTACTTCACCACCCGTCGAAAATTGCCATTTTTTTACCCCCGTCAGCGCATCTACCGCGTACAGGTTATAATCATTGCTGCCCATGTAAACTACCCCATCTGCCACGGCGGGCGACGAATCGACCCCCGTTCCAGTGGCAAATTCCCACACTTTCTCTCCCGTTTTGGCATCCAATGCGTAGATATTTGTGTAGCCACCCACGTATACTTTGCCGTTTACTACCGTACACGAAGACACGCTCAGCCCCTCGGCCGTGAACTCCCATTTTTTAGCGCCCGTCACGCCGTTCAGCGCGTACAATTTACTGGTAAAATTGGCGGTATTGCCCATACCAGCGTATACGGTGCCGTCGGCAAAAAAGGGCGCGGAAGAAATCCGCATTCCAGCGGCAAACTCCCACGCTTTTGCCCCCGTCTGAATATCTAAAGTATAGACTTTTTCGTCAGAACTTCCGACAAACACCAGCCCATTGCCCAGCACTGGCGACGAATGCACGGCGTCGGCGGCCGTAAAATCCCACAGTTTCATTCCCGTTTTGGAATTGATGGCGTAGAGTTTGTTGTCACTGCTTCCCACAAAAATCGCGTCAATGCCTTTGGGCATCGGATCTTTTGTTTTAGAACAACTTGCCAATAGCACAAGGCCAAGGAGAGAGAGAATACTGTTTTTCATGAACCAATTCATCTGTTTTTAGAATGCAATCGAAACTTTGTTAACAACGGCAAATCACTTTGGATAGTACTTTTAAGTCAAACCAAACGCGTTTTTTTAGGAACGGTGGTCATAAATTCTTTCAGATAATACGGCTCAAACGCTTCGACATCCTCAAATTGTTGTTTCTCAAACAATCCAACCGCCAATTGCCCTACCGTTTTGGCCGAAGGATGCACCTCTACGGGGAGAAAAAAAGCATTGCCGTATGCTTCCATAACGGGTTGACATTTGGCGGCACCATCACCAAAAAACACGATTTTTTGACGACGTAATAACTCCGCAAACGACTCTCCATCCATAATTTTGGCCTGCGTAGGCTCGATATAATTCAAGGTATAGTCAAAAACCGCGCAGTATACTTCCATGCGACGGGCATCGAGCATGGGGCAAAAAAGGGTATCTTCGTCAAAAAAACCGCTGACCTGAAGCGTCAGCGCTTCGAGGGTATTGACGGCCAAAAGAGGTTTATCCAGCGCAAAACACAGTCCTTTGGCCGTAGAAACGGCAATCCTTAATCCAGTGTAAGAGCCTGGCCCTTTGGCTACGGCAATGGCATCGACGTCGGGCAGCCCAAAGCCCGCATGTTCGACGGCATTTTGAATAAGCGTAGTCAGCATCCCCGACGAGGATTTTTCGGCCAAGAGGTCATAGCTCGTCAACAACTGACCGTTTTGGTGTAACGCAACCGAGCAGCCGCGTGTGGAAGTATCAATACTTAATAAAAGTGGCACGTTTTTGTTGGTATTGTGTGAAAAGTTTGATAGTTTGAATGATTGGCTGTTAATTTGTTTGCAAATACAACTCATTTACTCAAACTTTCCAAGTTCATCAACAGAAACATGGTAAGTTTTTCAAACCCCTATTCATAGAGAAATGCAGGTTCATTTTATTGCCATCGGCGGAAGCGTGATGCACAATTTAGCGATTGCTTTACATCATAAAGGATACCAAGTGACCGGCTCGGACGACGAAATATACGACCCCGCCCTCACCCGACTCCAAACCTTGGATTTACTTCCTGCCGAAATGGGCTGGTTTCCCGAAAAAATCCACGCGGGACTTGATGCCGTCATTGTGGGAATGCACGCCCGTAAAGACAATCCTGAACTGGCCCGTGCCACAGAATTGGGCCTGCCACTCTATTCATATCCTGAATATATACTCCAACAAAGTCTTCATAAACAGCGTGTTGTAATTGCGGGCAGCCACGGAAAAACAACCATCACGTCGATGATTCTGCACGTGCTTCGGTTCAACAACCGCGTCTTTGATTATTTGGTAGGTGCCCAACTGGAAGGATTTGACACGATGGTGAAGCTAACCGACAATGCCCCCGTGATTGTCATTGAAGGCGACGAATACCCCGCCTCTCCTACCGATCCCAACCCCAAGTTTTTGCATTATCACCCACACATAGCCCTCATCAGCGGCATTGCATGGGACCATTATAATGTTTTCCCGACCTGGGAAGTGTACGTAGAACAGTTTGAAAAACTAGCCGATTCCCTGCCAAAATCAGGGGTTTTGATTTTTGACGAAACCGATGACATGCTCGACGTCATCGGCAAAAACGAACGGCTGGATGTCCGTCCCGTTCCCTACGAGGCTCACCCCCACAAAATCAACAATGGGCAAACCTTCCTCACTACCAACGATTATGGCGACGTGCCTTTGTTGGTTTTTGGGGAGCATAACATGAAAAACATCAGTGGCGCATTGGCGGTGTGTGAAGAACTTGGCCTGACCCAAGCGCAATTTTACCGAGCCATTCAGAATTTCAAGGGAGCGGCCAATCGCATGGAAACGTTGGCTAAAAATGACAAATCGGCCGCATTCAAAGATTTTGCCCACGCTCCTTCCAAAGTAGAAGCCACCACCAAAGCCGCCAAAGCACAGTTTCCAAAACGAACCTTAGTAGCCTGCGTCGAACTGCACACGTTCAGCAGTTTAAATAAAAATTTCATCGGACAATACGCCCACCGACTCGATGGTGCCGACGTAGCCGTGGTCTATTATAACCCTCATACGCTGGCCCACAAACGCCTCGATGCCATTGAGCCATCGGAAGTGAAAGCAGCTTTTCAGCGCGATGATTTACAGGTTTTTACGGAGAATGAAGCATTGCAACAGTTTTTGCTTGAACAAAAATGGGCACAATCCAATCTGTTGATGATGAGCTCGGGAACCTTCGGCGGATTGAATCTGAAAGAACTCGCGGGTAAAATTATCAAGAATTAAAGCCTTAGTTAAGGGGGGCTTCCCCCTTAACTTCCTCACCTACCCCTTCTCCTAGCAAGGATTCCATCAAAACTAACGCTATCTTTGTAAAAATTTTTACAATGCGTTTTTTAGATTATCCTTCCATCATCAGATTTGCGTGGGCCGATTTTGATTCCAGTCGCCCCATCGACCACATTGAAGACATAAGTGCCCGTGTTTCTACCAATCACGTATTCAGGGTAACTCTTGAAGGCGGCGACCGTGTCATTGCCAAACTCTCGTATTTCGGTAAGTTTGAGCACTTTAAAGAAGACCATCGCCTGATTCATACCCTGGCCAACAACCTGTTGTATCCGTTTGAAACGGTGCTGGCGAAGTCGCTGGTCAAAAACAACCAAGTGTACGTATACCGTCACCAGCAGGAAGACATCGACGTTTGGGTGGTATTTTACAACCCCATCCGGGTCGCTGAAAAGCTTCCCCGCCGGTTGGAAGAGTACCACATCAGAAAGCTCGGCTCAGAGATTGCGCGGTTTCATTTGGCTTGCTCACGCGTGAGCACCGTGATGCCCAAATCTTCTAAAACCCTGCGTTCGGATATTCAGGATTTACTCGATCTGCTGGATACCGAAACGGGCAGCTACGAGCACCGGATGAACATCGAAGCCCTTCGGGTTCAGTGCAATCGTTTTCTGGAAAACCGTAAAACGATTGTGGCGGGGGCAATCGAAACCATCCCTGTGTTTTTGGATTGGAACATCGGCAATTTTTCGGTCAACAGCGACTTAGAGCTGTTCTCGCGTTGGGATTACGACTGGTTCCGCATTAGTTATCGGGTCATGGACTTTTATTTTTTCAGTCGCGTTTGTTCCGATGCTGGTGACCGTACCGTATTTTCGTATTGGATTAACCCCTTGGCTGAAGAGCGTTTTGGCTGGTTTTTGGAAGAATATCACAAAGTCTTTCCGCTCACCCGGCGCGAAGTTCTTTTCTTGCCAGAAGCTTATCGTTTTTTCATTTTGAACTACGTAATCAAATACGGGCGCTATTTTTTCCATCGTACCTACGCCACCAAACTCCAAAGTGAAGCCTACAGTACGTATTTCCCGTCGATTGATACGTTTTCGGTAGAGCCTATTTTGGAACGATTGAAATTATAAACGCTAAACTAATACATTGATTAACAATCGAATATACCCACTAATCAAACTTAAAAATAACGACGATTGAAACCTTTCGCTCGTTTACCTAACATTTCACTGCATGTTAAATCTGGATAATTTTAAAGAAATCGCCGACAATTATCAGGTCTTTTTCTTCGATGCTTTTGGAGTGTTGAAAAATGCTCATGGATTGATTCCCAACATTGCTGACACTTTTTCCTATATACGACAGCAGCAAAAACAGTTTTATATACTCACCAACGATGCCTCGCGGAGCCCGCAACAATTGGCCGAATCTTATTGGCGGCTGGGACTGCACGATGTCACCGCCGACAGCATCATCTCTTCAGGAATGTTGGCGCGTGAGTATTTACAATTGAAGGTAAAACAAGGAACTGCCGTGTATTTGGGCACCGAAGATTCGGCCCATTATATTGAAACAGCCGACTTAAGAACGCTTTCTATCTCGGATGTAGATTTAGACAACACCGCTGATATTAATGCCCTCGTGCTGCTCGACGACGAAGGTTTTGACTGGAATAACGACCTCAATAAGGCGGTCAATCTACTGCGGAGGCGTACGATTCCCGTCATTGTGGCCAACACCGACAATACCTACCCGACCTCAAAAACCCAGGTAGCCATCGCAATTGGTGGCGTGGCCGATATGCTCGAAAACATTGTTGGAAAACAATTTATTCGTTTTGGCAAACCCGACGCCCAATTGTTCATGTTTGCCTATGAACGAGTGGTGGCGCAAAATCCCGCCATCGGCAAAAAAGACATTGTCATGGTGGGTGACACCCTCCGGACTGATATTTCGGGGGGCAATAAATTTGGGTTGGACACAGTGCTGGTGCTCACGGGCAACATCCCCGCTGAAGACGCCGAGATTCGGATTAGAAGTACGGGCATTATCCCGACCTACGTGTGCGAGTCGGCGGTAATTTCAGTTTAAAATAAGTGCTTTTTCTGGGGCTTTAATTGCTGCAACCCGCTCCCGCAACTGCTGTGAATGTGCTGTTCTTTTCAGACAAAAAGCCCGGTTGAAGGGTTACGGAGTTTTTAGCATCGTACATAATATTGGCCCCCGCCCGAACGGCGTTAACCCCAATCAACGTATTTGAGGCTTTTATGGTGAGCGTTTGCCCCGAAACATAGGGGGAAGATAAAGTGGCAGTAGCTGGACAAGCACTGACCTGAACATTGGCCGCCACCGAAGCACAACTCCCGATACTACAAGTAGCGGTGTACGTAGTTGTTTGCGTGGGCGCCTGCGAAATACTGTAGCCCGATTGACCTGTAGACCAATTGACCGACCCCATGCATCCCTGCGCATATAACGTCACCGATTGCCCAGCTACGACTGGAGAAGCACTGACCGTCAACGAAGGAGGTGCGGAAACTCCCCCAGGCACTGTCACTGATTGGGATAATATGATGTTATCAGAACCATCTTTTAAATACACCCGATAAGTACCTGCCCCGGGGGTTATAGTTTGAGTATTTGGTAATTGGTATGCAGTGGAAATATCATTGTTGCCACTCACCCAAAAATACGTGTATCCCGCAGGAGCAGTCACAGAATACGTGCCCCCCGAACACCCTAAGGTCAGCGAAGGCGGAGCCATTGCGGCATAAGGCGTAGCATTGGCAAAGAAATTATTATCAAGATAGGTATTCCAGCCGTTAGCCATTTCAGAAATCCCTTGGATCCCTCCTGATACATTTTCAAGATGAACCCCGTCAGGACGAGGAATTTGAATAAAATCGGTTTCGGGGCCCGCAAAAATTTTGTCCGTGGGGTTAATGGTCAAATTTTGGCCTGAAATTACTTCAGAATCTGTAAAAGGAGCACTTCCATATTCCCAATAAGACACCCTAGAAATTACCCACGGCAAGAGCAGCTTATCGGAGTGGCTTCGCGAGCGACTGATTACGTGATTTAGGCTATCTCGGTATTCAGTTGCCAATGTATTATCATTGGGGTCTGCGTTTCTATTTTTAACCAAATCTGATTCTCCCTGATGCCAAAGCACGGCCCTGACCCCAAACAACGAAGCGTAAAAATTAAGCGCCTTCCGTAAGTATTGGTACGGAAAATTCGGATTGCCAGCATATTGGATTCCAATGTGTGGATGGGCGGATGGCAGGCCGTCGGCACTGCGGCTCCAATTGCCAATAGATGAGCCACTTGCCGCGGCATTGAAAAACAAAACAGGCACGTTAAAACGATTCAATAAAGCATCTCCCAACTCCCCCCACGCCCAAGAAGTAATGCCGTTGGGTGAAATACGAATTCCCTGACCTGTATTGTTCAACGTAGAAATCTGCGGGAAGGGCGGGTCCACATTTTGACAGGTACCATCAGGACACGGCAATAGCCAATCTACGTATTTAATTCGATTATTAGCATCTACGGAAGCTTTATGTCCATGACTTTCAATCCCTTGCACATTGGATTGGCCTGCAATAACGAATACCTCACCCACTCCCACCCGCGACAGCGTGGCAGTGGTAACTACATTATTAAACAAAACAGAACGTACTTCCAACGTATACCACCCGCCCGTCACTCCGCTCAATGTGCCCTTGTAAAGACCCGCTGCAGGGGATGTATCAATGCTTGTCCAACCCACTCCAGTTCCACCCGCGACGGCAGTCAACCGTGCTTCAATACGCTCCACTCCACCAGTATAACTCCCTGCAATTGAAATTGTGGCGGTGTTAGAGGTATTTCTTTGAAAAACAGCCCCGTCGAACGGAAAGGTAATTGAAAGTTGTGCCCAAACCGAGGAACTTACCGTGACTGCCAGTAAAAAGAGCAGTATTTTAATTTTATAACGCGAGGGTCGATCAATAAACATTTATTAAAATATAATTGGTGTAGGGTAAATGACTATTTCCAAAGGAATAAATAATTCGATACTCTTCTTACCTTTAAAATTCAGTATTAACTTTTGACATCGCCCTCTTTCAAAACAATACACCAAACCCTATCACTACCGAAAAACGTCGATGGCAAAAAGGACAAGTCTGGTAGAAGTTGGGGAAGATTAAGACTGTCTTGGATAGTGTTAGTTGAGAGATATAAAAATTTATACCATACAAGATTTTTTTACGATTAAATGGGTATATATATTTAATAATCAATGGGATATAAAATTTTCGAGAAGTCTAAATATAGCTATTACACCCTAAAAAAGCGTGTTTTTAATATTAAATTTTACAAATAGTTATCAAACGGTCCTAAGCACATACCCCATAATCATCTCTAAAACCATTTTTCATTTTTTTCATAAATCCATGAAATCTTTACTTTTATACTTTCTGCTGTTATCTGCATTTAGTGGCTTTACCCAAGGCCCCAAGGTACTGATTGTTACGGCTCACCCCGACGATGAAACCATGTTTCCCGTTACAGTTTTTAAAATTACGCGTGAACTCAAAGGGAGTGCCGACTTAGCCCTGATTACAGATGCTTCGGGTGGCTTTAACGGTATGTTGGCTTCGATGTATTATGGTATGAACATGCTCGATTCGGTCGTGGGTCGCAAGAACTTACCCCTTATACGTAAAAAAGAAATGATGGCTGCGGGCGAAATACTTGGCATCGGCAATTACTACTTTTTTGACCAAATCGACGATTATTACAACCGCAACGAAAAACCATATCTTCAAGGTAAAAACTGGGACATCAGCTACATAGAGCGCCGATTGGACGGTATTTTGGCCAAAGGACAGTACGATTATATCTTTTGTATGGTTCCGCATGAAGGGCAGCACGCCCACCATAAAGCTGCCTCACTGAGCGCTTTACGGGCAGTTCAACGCTACAAAGGCCCCAAACCACCCATAGTTTTGGGCGGACAGTCGGCCAATAAGGGATATACTTTTACATTTTCTTCGCTGGATGGCTACCCCGAATCGACCATTAGCTCCGCCGCGCCTGTGTTTGAGTTCGACCGTTCGTTTGGATTTGGGGAAGATAATAAACATAGTTACATGATTGTTGCAGACTGGGTGAAGGCTTCGCACAAGTCCCAAAGCGGCGACATGAACCAGTCCATGCACCGCGGAGAATTGGAAACATTCTGGTATTTTGCCCTTAATGGTGACCAAAGAATTGCCGAGGTAAAACAGCTATTTGAGACCCTCAAAAAAAGTGGATTTCCGACCAAATAGTCAGTCTCTTAAATTTACTACTTACTAGATGCGGAGAAGTAGGGCCTTTCGGCGTATTTTTGCGTATCACCAAACCTATGATACTCAGACATGGCCCAGCCAAAAGCATTTTTGTTTGACCTCGATGGGGTCATTGTAGATACCGCCCACTTTCACTACCAAGCATGGCGACGGTTGGCCAATGAAAAATTGGGGTTCGACATCTCAGAAGAATTTAACGAAAGCCTCAAAGGAGTTAGCCGCACCGAGTCGCTGGACCGAATTCTCTCCCACGGAAATGTGACGCTCACTCCCGCTGAAAAAGAGACTTTGGCCACACTCAAAAACGACTGGTATGTGGAGTTAATCAATAAGATGACTCCCGATGATATTTTGCCAGGTATTAACGCATTTCTAGAAAAAACACGTTTAGCAGGAATAAAAATCGGATTGGGCTCGGTGAGCAAAAACGCCAAACCGATTCTGGAACGTATCGGCATTCTCAACGCTTTTGACGCCATTATTGACGGCACCAAAATATCCAAAGGCAAACCCGACCCTGAAGTTTTTTTGAAAGGAGCGGAAGAATTAGGCGCATCTCCCAACGAATGCGTCGTATTTGAAGACGCTGTAGCAGGTATCGAAGCAGGCCGAAGAGCTGGCATGAAAACCGTTGGCATAGGTCAACCCGATATTTTAACCGAAGCCGACGTAGTTTTAGCCAATCTAAACAATCTGACAATCGAGGACTTACGAAAAGCCTTGCATTTTTAGGGGTGAAGGAGTTTCCTACCCACAAAAAAACACAGGATTTTTTTTGGAATAAATTGTTTTCTATCTATATTTGCACAACTAATAATGGTGTGGATATAGTCGGAAAGCTGTTCGAGGATTTCGAGCAGCTTTTTTTATTTTATCGCCCTCGGCTAAATGTCTCAAAATGATAAAAAGCGGGCAATTACCCGCTCTTCACTAATCTGCCATTACTTTAAATTCTGAAGTTGTGTGGAACTGAATGTCGGGGTTGTTGTCCCGGTTCATGCGCAACATCCATTCGGAGTCCGCCAGAAAAACGGGATTGTCATCTTTATCGTACCCGATTTGTGTTCCTTTCAAACGAATAAATTCTTGAAGTTTTTTGGGGTCCTCGCTCGTTACCCAACAGGCCCTTGTCGTATTCATCTGCACCCAACGACACTTAGCGCCGTACTCATGCTCCAATCGGTATTGAATTACTTCAAATTGCAATTCGCCTACCGTACCCACTACTTTCCGATTTCCGGGCTGAACTGTAAACAACTGCGCCACCCCTTCGTCGGTCAATTGCTGCACCCCTTTCTCCAATTGTTTGGATTTCATCGGGTCAAGATTGATTAATTCTTTGAAGATTTCGGGCGAGAAACTCGGGATACCCGCATATTGCAACTCCTCCCCTTCGGTGAGGGTATCGCCGATTTTGAAAGTACCCGTATCGTACAAACCGATGACATCTCCCGGAAATCCCTGATCAACCACCTCTTTTGCGGAGGCCATAAAACTGTAAGGGTTGGAAAAACGGACGTTCTTTTCCAGACGGGTATTTTTATAAAACTTACCCCGTTCAAACGTGCCCGAACAAACCCGCAAAAACGCAATTCTATCGCGGTGACGCGGGTCGATATTGGCGTGTATTTTGAAAATAAAACCCGTAAAATTCTTCTCATCGGGCTTTACCAAGCGCACATTGGTTTGACGGGCAATGGGCAGCGGAGAAATTTGACAAAAGGCTTCCAACAATTCACGGACGCCAAAATTATTTACCGCACTCCCAAAAAACACAGGAGCCACTTTGCCCGATAGGTAATCTTCACGGTCGAATTGGTCGTAAACACCATCAATAAGTTCGACATCTTCCCGCAATTGGGCGGCATCGCGCCCGCCAACTTTTGCATCCAATTCGTCAGAATCCAACTCCAGCAGCGCCACATCATCTTCCACTTTGGTTTTATTCACTTTGAAAAAATACATCTGTTTTTCCAGCAAGTGATAAACCCCTTTAAAAGTAGCACCACCGTTGACGGGCCACGTCAACGGACGCACTTTCAGGTTCAATTTTTGCTCCAACTCATCGAGCAAATCAAACGGGTTTTGCCCTTCTCGGTCCATTTTATTGATAAAAACAATCACTGGGGTATCCCGCATACGGCATACTTCCATCAGCCGTTCGGTCTGTTCCTCCACGCCTTTTACGCAGTCAATCACCAAAATCACCGAGTCCACTGCCGTAAGGGTACGGTAAGTATCTTCAGCAAAATCTTTATGACCAGGGGTATCTAAGATATTGATAAGTAGGCTGTTATACTCAAATGTCATCACCGACGTAGCCACCGAGATACCACGTTGTTTCTCGATTTCCATGAAGTCAGACGTTGCGGTCTTCTTGATTTTGTTTGACTTAACCGCGCCCGCCGTTTGAATGGCCCCTCCAAAAAGCAGGAGTTTTTCGGTCAAGGTCGTTTTTCCCGCATCGGGGTGACTGATAATGGCAAATGTGCGCCTTTTGGCTATTTCCTGTTGGATCGTACTCATTGTAAAATTATTGGATATCGGACTTCCGAAAAAGGTTGCAAAGTTAACAGCTTATTTCTGAAAATCCTGAATTATAAGGCGTTGAGAAGTATAAACAAGGCGAGGTTTTTGGGTTTCGCTGAAGAGAAAGCCCACTTGATAGTTTCCTTCGGGGATGTTATCTTGATAAATCCACGCTTCAAACCCTTCTTTAAAGTAGTTTCCTGTGCGTAAAAAGGACCTTCGTTCTCGGTTTGGCCGCTGTTTTACGGCCGTCACATAGGCAGTAGAATCATTTTTAAGCACCATGAATAACGCATTTTGGGGTTTGTCTTGACTGACCGCCAATTGTTCATTCCGTACTTTATTAATGAGAATTCCTCCGTAGGCGGGCAAGGTATCGATATCAACGCTTAAAGACACATTGGGCATGGTCAATGTATCAGCCTTGATTAAGTTTACTTCATTCAGCGCGGTGGTTGGAATCACGTAGATACCTTTTTCTACAGCTTCATCAAAATATTTCTTGACCACTGTGTTTGTCATAGTCTCCAACTTCCCCGTCACCCGACGATGTTGCTTAAGCGAAAAAGCATCGGATATGAGCGAATTTCGAAAATTAATGACGTCGGACGCGGCAAACATATACGTACTGACGGCAAAAATGACACCTACAACGGTCATTCCCCCCGTCATTATTTTTTGACCTCTTTGGGATAAAATCAATAGAAACGTTACATAAAGCGCCACTACCGACATCACAGAATAAATCATGTAGCGCGCGGGGGTTTCGAGGGTATCTACGGCCCGGGCGGTGGCCACGCCCAACCCCGTAACGAGCAGCCAAGCAAGCAAGGCCAAAAGCGATAAATTGGCCGGCGTATCCGTAAAAACGGATAAAATCTTGCCTTTTGAAGCGTTATTTACTAATTTTTTGACGTATTCAACCACCAACCAAAGCGCTAAGCTTATCAATGAAAGCGTAATTCCCACGCCCAAAACCGCCACTTCTGGCAGACGCCCACGAAAGTAGGAAGCGCAGGAGCCAAAAAACGACACAATGGTTAAAGCGGAGTTTTTAAGGCTTTTTTCTTGACCTAAAGACCCAAAACCGAAGGGATAATACCAATAAAACAAAACGGTAGTTAAGACACAGGCTATCAACCAAATAATGGCTTTTTTGTGCCGTGTTTGAAGCAGGGGAATGACCAATCCAACGTACATTCCAAAAAGACCATTTCCGTTGGTATAGGTCAACAAATATCCCCCAATAATGGCCCCCGTAAACGCCCAATTGTTGTTTTTCGACAATAAAAAATAGGTCAATAATCCAATGGCAAATGAAGCGGTATATTGCCACAGCGCCGCCGCCCAAAAGATGTTCTCGTGATACGCTGGCGTAAACAAAAACAGGGCCACTGGCAACGCATACCAAAACGGCAAACGATTGACCGACAGTATCTTCCAAAAATACGTAAACAAGCCGATGACCAGGCCGCTGCCCACCAAAATCAGCGTTCGGTAGTTGGCTTCTCCCGTCAGTAGATAATCCAGCCAAAACACCAATTTGGCCGTAATCACCCCGTGTCCGTTGTGTTTATATTCCAATTCCTGCATAAAATGCAGGGCATTGGGAGCATTGATAAACTTAATGATGTATTCTAAATACGCATAATCATCAAAATAAGGGACATTTACCGCATTTTGGCCCACAAAACGATAAAATAAAAAGGCAATAATAAGTACTGTGAAAGCAGCAAAGACATTTAAAATTTTCATGCGTACGACACTTGGCGAGCCCGCAAAGATAGCTTATTTTTGCAAAAATGACTTCTATGAAACGTTATCTGTACATAGTCCGCCACGCCAAAGCGGAAGATAGTTCCTCATTCTTCGGGGATTTCGACCGCGAGCTTACTTCATCGGGGACGATTGACGCCGCCCGCATGGGAAAGTTTCTGGCCGACAAGGGCCTAAAACCCGACTTGTTGGTGAGCAGTTCGGCGGCCCGGGCGTTTCAGACGGCCCGCATCATGGCCGAACAGCTTCATTACGAATATGAAGCCATCAAAACCACCCGCGACCTGTACGACAACGGCCCTAAAGCCTACCTTGCGGCCGTCAATACCGCCCCCGAAAAATGCCGACATCTGATGGTGTTTGGCCATAACCCCGATATCACTTACTTTGCCGAATACCTTACCAATTATGACATCGGCTCCATGTCAAAAGGCTCGGTTGTCACCGTAGAATTTACCAATATGGATTGGGAAGAAATCTCATCCAGAACGGGAAAATTCATCAGCTACGACTCTCCAAAACACTTAAAACAATAGAGCGCCTGTTTTCACTTTTGCCTTTGGCAACTCCCGAAATGAACCGAAATCGTAAAATATTTATTATCGTCAGCGTTGTTTTTGTAGCCATTGTGGCTTTCTTCGCCATCGACATGGCAAGACGCACCACGGCCCCGTGGAACAAGAAAAAACAGATTATCCGGGCGTTTGACGTGGCCGCGCCCAATGACTCCATTGCGGTAGATACCACCCGTCGCTAGGTCAACACATCGGCCAACGCTTCTACCAAGGCATTCATGTCGGCGGCGGTATTGTACAAATGCGGCGACACCCTAATGCCCTGCCCACGCGCCGCCACAATTACTTTTCTGGCCTCCAATGCCTGCTGTACTTTCACGACATCCGTCGAAGCGGGTAACCTGATTCCAACCAAATGATGCGCCCGCTCCGCTTCGGGTTCAAACTGAACGCCAAGGCTGGCTAACTTTTGAACGGGTTGCTGCCAAAGCGATTGGCAATGCGCCTGTATCGAATCGCAGCCCCAAGCTAGTTTTTCGCGCAGTGCCACTTCCAACATCGGCATTTGAATAAAATGTGAATGCTCTCCTACGTTGTACCGGTACGCTTTTGGGCGGTAGTTTTCTTGGTATTCCGTGAGTTTATAAAATAAATTGCTCTCTTGGCGGGCCATCCAAGACTCTTCGAGGGGAATTCCGCCGTCAAAAAATTCGCCGAAATACGCCAGCCCCATTCCATAAGGCCCCATCAACCATTTATAAGCGGCGCAGACCATTATATCAGGTTTTACTTTCTGAACGTCAAAATCAAGGGCGCTCACCGACTGCGTACCATCAATGGCAACGAGGGCATTGACAGCCCTTGCGCGCTCGGCAATTTTCTCGATTTCAAACTTAATCCCGTATTGCCAATGCACGTGCGGCATCACCACCAAGGCCGTATCGTCATTGATGGCCTCCAGAATGCGTGCATTCCACTCTTGCCCCACGGCTTCGGAATCGGGCATCTGCACGGTCACAATCGTTAAAGACAACTCTTTACAAACCCGCGACCACGCGTATACATCACTGGGAAACTCATCGCCCAACAATAAAATATGTTGACCCGCCCGCAGCCCTGGCTTACGGTACAAGTTGCGAGCCACCACCGCCATCGCATACGAAACCGACGGAATGATTGCAATGCGCTCTTTATCTTGGCTGTTTATCAGTTGGTCAAATAATTCCCGAACAACCCATGCCCGTTCAAAAAAATCATCAGGGCGGATTTGGTGAATCGACGGGCTGAACTGTTGGATGGCATCAATACCAGCTTGTTCAACGGATTTTGAAAAAGGACCACGTGTGGCACAATTGATAAAATGTATTCCTTCGGGAAGCGAAAAAAGAGATGAAGTGTTATTTTTTAACATGTCGTTTATGAATGCAATACATCTAAATACCAAGAAAAAGTCCAAACACAAATCCTGAAAATCAGTTATTTATAAATATTTTACATTTTTCTTACAAAAAAATAAACTATGGCACGAAGTTTGACAATATGACTACTATAACTCATAAGTATATTTAAAAGCATGGATATTATATTAGGCATTGGTTCACGAGTTCGTCATGCCGAGTTTGGGGAAGGAGTCGTAATTAATGTAAAATCCAACGGTTATACCATCACATTCCTGCAGCACGGAGCCAAAGTTATTAAAATAAATGCGCCGCTGGAAATAATCGAGGCCGTTGAATTAGACACCGATTTAGTGAGCTTGTTTGATGTTGAGCAAACATTAAACAAAGTACTCCAAAAATGGATGGACGCCACTGAAACTGTGCCACTCGGCGACAAATGGAAGGGCGGAAAAATTATTTTAAAACCTGGGCGACACGACTTGGCGTCCAAAGAAATGACGATTGATAGCTTCTTTCACAAGATTGTTATGGTTCGCGACCGCCTCAGGGTACTCGAACAACGCGTGAATGCCAGCAATCTAAACGACGAAGAAAAAGTAAATATACAGCAGTATATCACCAAAATATACGGTTCAATGACCTCCTTCAATCTGCTCTTCAAACATCCTGAGCATTATTTTGTAGGAGAAAAAACCAGCGGTGATACTGCATAGAAGATTATGAATCACGCTGCTTCAGCGATGATTTGAATATGGGGTAAAATAAAGGCGAAGATCGCGAGGGTCACTGACCTTCGCGACTTTTTTTAGGCCCTCGGGTGGTATTTCGTGACCACTTCTCGCAGGTATTCACGGTCTAGGTGCGTGTAAATCTCGGTCGTTGTAATGGATTCGTGCCCTAGCATCTCCTGCACCGCCCGTAAATCCGCCCCGCCTTCAATCAGGTGCGTGGCAAAAGAATGACGAAACGTATGCGGGCTTACGGTTTTCTTCAACCCAACCTCCTCCACTAAATTCTTGATAATCAAGAATATCATAACGCGTGTCAATTGCTTTCCACGACGGTTTAAAAACACATAATCTTCGTGGCCTTTTTGCACTTCCACCAAACTACGGATGTGCTCGATATACAATAAAGTATACTTGATGGCATCACCACCAATGGGAACGAGCCGCGTTTTGCTTCCTTTGCCAATCACCCGCATAAAGCCTGCGTCGAAGTAACAATTCGTAATCTGTAAATTGACCAGTTCGGAAACCCGTAACCCCGAACTGTACAAGACCTCCAACATGGCACGATTACGAGCACCTTCTGCCGTGGAAACATCGTTGGCGTCCAATAGCTGTATAATTTCGGGATAGGTGAGCACATCTGGAAGGCTTCGAGACAAATGCGGCGACTCAATCAACTGGGTGGGGTCGACCTTTAATACATTTTCTAGCACCAAATAATTGAAAAATGCCTTGATACCCGAAAGCATCCGCGCCTGAGAATAGGCCACTAATCCCAAATCGTGTAAATATCCCAAGAAGCCCAGAATATCCAATTCTGTCATTTCAGTCAGGTCTTTACCTCCCAACAAATCCATGTACTCCGACAATTTGGTGGCATCCCGGACGTATGCTTCCACCGAGTTATCGGCCAAGCCCCGTTCGAGCATCAGGTAGTCTTTAAAATGTTTGAGGTAAGAATCCCACATGTTTGATTGCAGCACAAGTCTTGGGCGTTAGATATAACGTATCGGTTAAAACGCCCGAATTTACTATCTATTGGGTTTAAAAAATGCCCTTTTTTTTAAAAACAAAAAGCTGCCCGAAATTTCGAACAGCTTTCCGACGTTATCCACACCATTTCTATAAATCCAATTCAGTTTGAGCTGGAATTGAATTATGTTGCAATAATACTTAAATATCCATTAATCAAATATTAAAATTTTATTAAAAAAACTACAACATTTAAGCCTTTTTAAACTCTTTAAAGTAATACTATAACTATTTCAAGTTTACTTTTTTGAAAGAGAAAATTTTTCTGATTTCTATCATAAATCTATCCCATTCAGACCTACATTTTGGCATTTCATCTCACTTAATAATCAACTCATCGTTTTTTCACTTAGCCCCCTTATGTCAATTTAAGACATTTGTTTCCAAATTATACAGCCACCTATTACCCATTAAAAATGGAAACATCTCAATACACCTACTTAGGAACGCTAAGAGGGCTTTTGGTTTTTTGGATATTATTTTGTATGTACGGCTGCAATCGGCAAAATGCTCTCGAAGAACCTCTGCCCGCCCAGAAACTCCCCAAACTAAACAATGTTGTTGCCTTCAATCGGAAGCATGAATTTTTTTATGATTCAAAAGATTTCGTCAATCGAATTAGCATCATCAATAATTATCAAAGCGAAGACGAGTTTAGCACTCACTACACGCTCACGTACAATTCTAGCGGCAAGTTAGTGAAGGTCTTGGGGCAAGAAGACTCAGGTACCGTTAGAGAAACCAATTATTTTTACGACAAAACTTCACTCGTCAAAACCGAGGAGTATTCCAATAAAATTCTCACAAGAACGATTGCATATACATTTAATCCCGACGGAAAACTCATTGAAAGAATCAGAAAACTTGCCCAGCCCAACGACCAAGAACCCGAAACACTGAAGTATACCTACGTTTATGACGCTCAAGGCAACCTAACTCAGGAAACCAGTTATAGCCCTGGGAAAGCACTCGACGATTGGACGGTTTATCAAACGGTGATATATCGTAAATACGATGACAAGACCTACGTGGAGCAGATGATGAAATACCCGCTTCTCCCCCATGTAATAATGCATCGCAACAACCCCCAAGAAATAATTGTGAAAGGAGGCTGGTATTCCTACCTCATTACCAACGCCTATGAATACAACGACAAGGGTTGGCCAATCAAAAAAGTAATCGGTGGGACCGAAAAACTGCTTTTTAGCTATTATTGATTTCTGTTGGGGATTGATTTAAGTCATTTTAGAACCCGATGATAGCAATTCATGCCAAATGGTATTGATGAAAACCATCCAAATCTTGAACTTCACTTCGCAATTCGGCCAATCGCTGAAATTACAACAGCCAACATAGTTCTTTTTTTCATTATTTACAGCCATGACCGTCAAAACAGTATTCATTGCACTTATGGTAAGTGCCCTTAGTCTGACGAGCACCCATGCCAAGAAAACCTCTCAAAACACCTACTTTTGGGTAATTGAAAACGGAACGGAGACACAGCCGTTTAGTATTGTCCGCATCTACCGCGTCGACAATCAGCTTGTGTACGAAAAGCAACTTTCGAACGTAGAACTTGATAAAAAAAAAGCAGGAACCCAGCGGAAACTCAACAAAATCCTGCGTGCCTATACCTCATGGGCCCAGCAGGTAAGTGAGTTGACTTCCTAAGAAATCCCTGCTTAACGAAAGTTGGAAAAACCGAAAGTAACTGTCTCCTCAGCGAGGTGGTTACTTTTGGGTTTCTGGCTCTTCATTTCGATTAAACATTTTGTAAAGCACAAACGCCACCACCAACGCTCCAATGTAATACCCCGTAAGCAACGGGTTGGAGACTGCCACCGCCACCAATGCTACTCCCGCAAGAATCAAGGCACAAAGCGGAACAAAAGGGTAAGCAGGCGACAAAAAAGGGCGCTTTAGCGCAGGCTCTTTACGACGAAGCTGAATCACAGAAATGGAACCAAAGCAATATAAGGTCAGCGCACCAAGCACCGACAAAATGATGATTTCGGCGGCGGTATTTGAAAACAATATCAAAATCCCCACCAACATATTAACGACCAAAGCGTTGGTAGGCGTTTTAAACTTAGCATGAACTTTTCCGAGTAGGCCCGGAAAATGCCCGATGCGTCCCATTTCAAAAGTTGCTCTTCCAGCCGCCATCAACAATCCATGAAAAGAGGCTACCAGGCCAAAAAGGCCAAAAACAATGACCGCAAAATACAAAGGATTGGCCTCCCCAACCAGACGCGCCAAGGCCAATGGCAGCGGTGAATCAGAAGTTGTACCATCTGGTTTGTACACGATGGCTTCCCAGCCCCCTACGCCAACGGAGCAAATAAACGTAAAGGCGCACAGCACCACCAACGTAAGCATGGCCGAACCAAAACCGCGAATAAGATCCCGCTGAGGGTTTCGGCTTTCTTCGGCGGCGTTGGCCAAGCCTTCAATGCCCAGAAAAAACCAAATGGAAAAAGGGAGAGCCGCCCAAACGCCCGCCCATCCATTGGGTAGCGCATTGGCCGTAAGATTTTGAATTGAGATTTGGTTGTAGGTTGCCCCTGCAAACAAGATTAATCCCGCCACGGCCAAAAAAGTAATCAACAACTCAAACGTAGCCGCCAGTTGCACGCCCACAACATTCAGTAACGTAAATAGCATATACGCACCCAATGCCGCGTAGGTTGGTGGCAATTCAGGGAAGAACAAATTAATGTGCGCACCGATACCCACCGAAATCGCGGGCGGTGCCAATACAAATTCAAACACTTGGGCTATGCCCGCCATAAACCCCCAATCCCGCCCTAAAGCCCGCGTGGCGTAATCAAACACACCGCCCGCTTTAGGTATAGCACACGATAATTCGGCGTATCCTAACGTAAAACAAACGTACATAATAACCGACAACACCGTGGCAACGGCCATTCCTAAAGTACCCCCTTTCTCTAGTCCAAAGTTCCACCCGAAATACATTCCGGAAATAACGTAACCTACACCTAACCCCCAAAGTAAAGTAGGGGTAAGTGAACGATGCAAATTTTCATTTTGGGACATAAGAAATCTGTTAAGAGCGTAGAGTGGGCTATATAATAAGAGTGTGTAATGTGGATACTTACAAAATGGCAAAAAGTTACTTCTAGACCTGAAAAGTGGTGACGGTGACCAATACGTCAAACGCAATCAACACCAATGCTGCCAGTAAAAAATACCTGTATTTATTACTGACTACGGCCACCTTCCGACTATCAATTAATCGACTTTCCACCGAATTTATCGCATTTACTACTTCTGGAATAGCATTAGATTGGTTGTTTATCTCAAAATATTTCCCACCAGTAGTCGCGGCCAAGTCTCGCAGGTATGCCGAGTTGAGTTTGGTCGTCACCACCTGCCCGTTTTCATCTTTTATCCAATCTCCCTTTTGACGAATATGCCCCCCCGCGTTTGTGCCGACTCCTACGATAAACAGATTAAAACCAAACTGCCGAACCGAAGCCAAAGTTTTGCGCTCACAGTTCCCGAAATCTTCCCCGTCGGTCATCAACAAAATAATTTTTGACGTATTTGCCGAAGGATTCTGGAGCAGTTTCTGAATGCACAATTCCAGCGCACTGCAAATATCCGTACCAGTATTACTCACCTGCAACGTACTCAGCGATTGCGTAAATAACTCAAACGCATTGAGGTCAAACGTAAGCGGAACTTGCAAAAAAGCATCCGAAGAAAACACAATTAAACCAAAACGATTTTCGACCAACGAAGCACTGAGCCGTTGCAACTCAAACTTCACTTTTTCTAGTCGTGAGGGCTGAATATCGGTAGCGTCCATGGATTTAGAAACATCAACCAATACCATCACATCTTTTCCTTCGGCAATAATATCCCGTTCGGGTTCCCCGAAAAAAGGTCCCAACAACGCCACAATCAGCAACGCAAAATACGTAGTGCGCAGAAAAAATTTAATCACAACGGCCCGGGCCGTTGCCCCTAACGCCCTAGCAACCAAAAAAGTACGGCCAATGTAAAGTACATAGAGTACGAGAAACGTACCCATAAAAATGTATTCAACCGCCGTGAGTTCGTAGTTAAAATTCATAAAAAGGGTGAAATAATGGCCAAATTAACAAAAAAACCGTTGCAGAAGGAGGGTTAACGCTACTCTATAGACTAATTTTGCAGCATGGCAACCATTGGAACCGATATTCTATCCGTTAAAAAACTCCTCAGCGCAGGAGAAGTAGTGGGCATTCCGACCGAAACAGTATATGGTTTGGCGGGCAACGCCTTCAACGACGATGCTGTTTTGAAGATTTTCAGCGTAAAGAATCGCCCACAATTTGACCCCCTAATTGTTCATACCGATTCCATTGCTCATGCCGCCACCTTTGTCCGTTCTTTTCCCCAAAAAGCAAAGCAACTAGCCGAGGCTTTTTGGCCAGGCCCCCTTACGTTGCTTTTACCCAAATCTGACGCCGTTTCTGATTTGGTAACGTCTGGGCTCTCCACTGTCGCCGTCCGCATTCCCAATCACCCGCTGACGCTGGAGTTGCTTGCCTGCCTTGATTTTCCATTGGCCGCACCAAGTGCCAATCCCTTTGGGTACATTAGTCCCACGTCGGCGCAGCACGTCGAAAATCAACTTGGAAAGAAAATCCCTTACATCCTCGACGGCGGCGAGAGTACGGTAGGCATTGAATCTACCATTGTAGGGTTTGAAGGGGAAGATGCCGTGGTGTATCGTCTGGGCGGGATTGCCGTAGAAGCCATTGAGCGCATCATTGGCCCTGTGCAAACCGTATCGCATTCTACTTCCAACCCCAAAGCGCCAGGGATGTTAAAAAGCCATTATTCTCCTAGAAAACCCCTGTTTATCAATCATTTGCCTGAAATATTACAACAATATTCACCCAGCAAAATCGGAAGTCTGACATTTAATCATTTGGTGGATTCAATTCCCGCTGAAAACCAGCGCGTTCTGTCTCCCACCGCTGATTACCCCGAAGCTGCCAAACATCTTTTTGCGTACATGCGCCAGCTAGACAGCCTCCCTATTGACGTGATATACGCGGAATTGCTCCCCGATAAAGACTTGGGGCGTGCCATCAATGACCGCATCCGTCGGGCGGCGGTGAGGGAAGTGTAAATCTTATTTTATATGAAACATAAACGGGCCAAAAGCAGTTAAAAACGCATGGAAACCATTGATTTTACCCAACCGTGGACTTTTGCCCAAACAGCACTGTACTTTTTTTTGGGGATTTTCGGACGTTATGTGCTCATCGCAGCCCTGTTTCATTACCTTTTTAAAGTAAAATACGAGGCTTATTTTCAACCCCGTGAAGTAAACCAACGCCCCCGACGTCAAGGACAACATTGGCGAGAAATCGGTTTTTCGTTCATCACCGCCCTTATCTTTGCTTTTGTTGGTACGGGAATGGTGGTGGCTTGGCAAAAAGGATACACCCAAATTTACACCGACTTCCATGAGTATTCCACACTTTGGTTTATTGTCAGCATCCTGATTATTCTCTTTTGCCACGAAACCTACTATTATTGGCTTCACCGCTGGATGCACCACCCCAAAGTGTACAAATGGGTTCATAAAGCACACCACGACAGCATTACCACCTCGGCCTGGACTTCTTTTTCATTCCATCCGATTGAAAGCATTTTACAGGCGATTGTGCTGCCAGTATTGCTGTTTATTATTCCGCTTCATTACGTTTCGATTGGTATCATTTTATTGATTATGACCACCACTAGCGTTGTCAATCACTTAAATACCGAACTCTATCCGCGCGATTTTCACCGTCATTGGTTTGGCAAATGGTGGATTGGCGCCACGCATCACAGCCTACATCATTCACAGTTTAAATACAATTACGGGCTATATTTTACCTTTTGGGACAAGTGGAGTGGCACTGAAAGCCCTGATTTTAAGAAGCTATTTGAGAAGAAAACGAGAAAAGAAGGGGAAAGTGTTAAAGTATAGGGGTAAAATATTCAACATTTTACCCCTATACTTTAATTGGTTTGTTAGAGGTCTGACTATCGACTGACCGTATACTTAAGGGTCTATATATCGTCGGTAACCCCTGGCTTAACGAACTGATTCATTTACATTTTTTCAATCTTCCCAGCCAAAAGAACGCTCTACGGCTTTGTGCCAACCTTTGTATAATTTATCCCGTTGTGCATTTTCCATCTTAGGATTCCAAGTATGGGCTATTCCCCAATTCTGCCGTAAATCGTCGAAGTTTTCCCAATAGCCTACCGCCAAACCTGCCGCATACGCCGCGCCCAAAGCCGTGGTTTCGGTCACCGCTGGGCAAACGACGGGTACGTTGAGCATATCCGCCTGAAACTGCATAAGGGTTTCGTTGGCCACCATCCCACCATCTACCCGCAACGATTTAAGCTCAATATCAGCGTCTTTTTCCATCGCGTTCATCACGTCGAGGGTTTGATAGGTCGTTGCTTCCAGCACCGCCCGTGCAATGTGGGCCTTGGTCACGTAGCGCGTCAAGCCCGCAATTACTCCCCGAGCGTCGGCCTTCCAATAAGGAGCATACAATCCCGAAAATGCAGGCACAAAATACGCCCCGCCGTTATCTTCGACCGATTTTGCCAGTATTTCTACGTCGCTACTTTTTTCAATCATTCCCAAATTATCACGTAGCCATTGAACCAGCGCCCCCGCAATGGCAACGCTTCCTTCCAAAGCATAATTAACGGGCTGATTTCCAAATTTATACGCCACCGTCGTAAGTAATCCTTGCGTGGAAACTTTTAGTTCAGTGCCCGTATTGAGCAGCATAAAACAGCCCGTTCCGTAGGTATTTTTGGCCTGCCCCGGCTCGAAGCAGGTTTGCCCAACCAACGCCGCGTGTTGGTCGCCTAAATCTCCCGCAATGGGCACATTGGGCAATACGTCAAGTACCACGTTTCCGTATACTTCACTGCTGCTTTTGATGACGGGAAGCATCGCACTCGGAATGCCAAAAGCAGCCAACATATCTGAATCCCAAGCCAAAGTATGGAGGTTCATCAACTGCGTGCGGCTGGCATTGGTCACGTCGGTTACGTGCGTGCCGCCGTGGGGGCCACCCGTCAAATTCCAAATCAGGAAGGTATCCATAGTACCAAAAAGCGCCTCTCCTTTTTCGGCATCTTCGCGCAGGCCGGGCACATTATCCAACAGCCATTTCAGTTTTAACCCACTGAAGTACGTAGCCAAAGGCAAGCCCGTTTGGGCACGGAAGCGGTCTTGTCCGCCGTCTTGCGCAAAATGATTTACTAGGTCGCCTGTACGGGTATCTTGCCAAACTAGGGCATTGTAATAAGGTTTACCAGTTTTTCGATTCCAAACGGCGGTGGTTTCGCGTTGGTTAGTAATTCCGACGGCGGCAATTTCGGTAGCCGAAATCGACCCATTGATGCGGGCCCCTGCAATTACTTCAAGCGTATTTTTCCAGATTTCTTCGGGGTTATGTTCCACCCAGCCCGGCTGAGGATAAATTTGTTGGTGTTCTTTTTGGCCCACTGAAATAATGTTTCCCTGTCGGTCAAAAATAATACAACGGGTACTCGTGGTACCCTGATCAATGGCAGCTACGTATTTAGACATTATTGGTGAAAGGTTTATTAAGCAATAAACTTAAACAAACTTTCAATACCGAAATATATACTGTATAAAAATGCCAAACCTATCATACTAAACAATCCGATTTTGTACAAAAAGGCACTTCGCATTTGCAAATAAGAAAGCCCCATGTAAAACATGGCCAATATACTGAAGAAAGATTGCAGGAACAGACGCCCCTGAAAACAAGACCACGCATCGTACCTGAAACCCGCCGTCAATACCAAGGCGACACTCACCACCAGAAGGCCAAGCCATGTACTTTTTTCGATATTTTCACGGAATTCAGTAGCCGTCAACGAAGATATTTTTGTCAAAAAAAGAACGGTTTGACGAATTAATAACCCCAAACCCAACAAAATAATCAACGTGGGAATCATCGCTACCAAGTAAATCAAACTGCCGATGTACCGAAAACGGGTTTTTACACCCAACGTAAAATCATTTTCAAGGTCCGCAAATTTATACCAAAAGGTACTATAGAACAGAATAGGATAGACATGCAATAATTTTTCATCTCCGTGATAAATGACGGGCGATTTCATCAAACGCACCAAATGAAATCCGTAGTAGCTTTTCGGGCCAGTGTACATTTTTTGGTCACTCAACGGAAAAATATCCATGTTATGAACCACGGGTTTTCCTTCGTAGTACCAATTTTCGGCAAATTTATAGCTTCCTATTATCCCCGTAATGAACCCCAGAATCATCAGCCGTAGCACAATCTTTTGCCATTTGATTTTAAAGTACCACAGCGTAAGGGCGATTGCCCCAAAAATGATGGGAACAAACGCCAAAAAAGTACCTTTGGTTAAAAGTCCGATACCAAGGGCCAACGCCAACCAACGTTCGGTTTTGGGAGAAGGTGATTGAAAAAAGCGTGATAACAACCAAAAACACCACGTCCCGACCGTAAACGCCAAACTGTCGTTGGTGACATATAAAGAAAAGGTAATGTAGGAATGCAGGAAAATGGCCAGTAAAAAACTTACATTGCGGGTCAAAACGTGGCTAAAGTAATGTTTTGCCAACAAATACAGGACGTATAAGTTCAAACACGACAAGATAACCGACAGTAGTTGAGTCACTTTCAGACTTGAGAGCGTATCGAAAGCAAAGAAAGGCTGCGCCAACAAATAATACAGCGGTGGGTGCATGGCACAAAAAATCTCGCGGGTAAGCGGGAGACGGTGCTGAGTAGCAATAAAATTGATGATTTCGCCGTGCGCATCGGCGCCGTAAGGAGAAATAAAAAAATAGAGAAATACTCTCAACGCAATGCCAAACCAAAGCAAGAAGGTAAGCGCTCGTTCACGTTCAAAAAAAGAAATCAACATCCGAGAAATTATAAATTACACAATCTACCCACAGTATCGGCCAACAAAAGTAAAGAATAATGGGAGGTTTTTTGCACTTTTTTCTTGCAAAAGCCGTTATTTTGGCAGACTTTCGCAGACTTTTTTTGTTTCACCAAACACACTTTTTATGCTTCTAAGGCAAAATGAAAAGTTCTTACACAAACCTAATTGAGCAGACGTTTGAATTCCCAACGCTGGAGTTTAACGTCCAAAACGACGAGCTGTCGTTTAACAATGTACCCCTTATGGACATTATCCGCCAGTATGGTACACCGCTAAAAATCACTTATTTACCCAAAATCGGCGAGCACATCGGCAACGCCAAACAGTTTTTCAAAAACGCTTTTAAACGTTTCAATTACAAGGGTTCCTACACTTATTGTTATTGCACCAAGTCTTCTCATTTTAGTTTTGTTTTAGAAGAAGCGCTGAAGCACAACATCCACATCGAAACCTCGTCGGCGTTTGACATTCCCATTATTCGGAATCTCTACAAAGAGGGAAGAATTGCCAAAAGCACCTACATTATTTGTAACGGCTACAAACTACCACGGTATCAAAAAGCCATCACGGAGCTTATCAACGAAGGCTTTAATGTGATGCCGGTATTGGATAACCTCCGCGAGATTGAATACTACGAACAAAATGTAACGGCTGAATCGGTCAATTTTGGTATCCGAATTGCTACCGACGAAGAGCCTAATTTTGCCTTTTATACGTCACGTTTAGGCGTACGCTACAGTGATATTAACGACCTTTACAAGGACAAAATACAGCAAAATCCGAAGTTTAAGCTTAAAATGCTGCACTTTTTCATCAATACGGGCATGAAAGATACGGCCTACTATTGGAGCGAATTGACGCGTTTTATGTTTAAATACTGCGAACTGAAAAAGATTTGCCCCGATTTGGACTCGATTGACATCGGCGGCGGGCTTCCCATTCAGACTTCGTTGCAGTTCAACTACGATTATCAGCAAATGATTGATGAAATCGTGGAAAACATCCAATGGATTTGTAACAAAAACAACGTTCCAGTACCGCACCTTTTTACGGAGTTTGGTAGCTACACAGTGGGTGAAAGCGGCGCGGTTATTTATCAAATCATTGACCAAAAACTCCAAAATGACAAGGAGATGTGGTACATGATTGACGGTTCGTTTATCACTCATTTGCCCGATTCATGGGGAATGAACCAAAAATACATCATGTTGGCGGTCAATAACTGGGACAATCCTTACCAAAAAGTAAACATTGGTGGTTTGACCTGCGACTCGCAAGATTTTTATAATACCGAAGCGCACAGCGCCGACTTATACCTTCCCGTTTTTGGACTTGATACCGAAGTGCAATATGTTGGATTTTTCCACACGGGGGCGTACCAGGAGTCATTGGGAGGATACGGCGGTATTCAGCACTGTCTTATACCCGCGCCCCAGCACGTGCTCGTAGATCGTGACGAAAACGGCAACATAGTCACCAAACTCTTTGCGGCCCAGCAGGGAAGCGAGGGCATGTTGACAATTTTAGGATACACGGAAAATAACTCTGCGGCCAATGAGCTTGAAGAGCAAAAAGCCACCGCGCTTGATTTGGAAGCTCAAACAGAATTAGCGCACAGCTAACAATAAAATCGGCACGATTTTCGTAGTAAAATTTTGATATACACGCAGGCAACCCTCGGGTTGCCTGCGCCAATCATCAATCCATAATATGAAAAAGTTACTTACTCTTGCTTTACTAATGGTCGTACTTGCCGCTACAAGCTGCAACCGCAAAGGATACTGCCCCGCTTATGATAGCTCGGCAAAAACGTTCAAGAAAGCCTAATTAGCTTCAATCACCAATTGAGTCACGTCTAAGAAATTAGATGCATAACTATCCCCGGCCGATTTCTCAGGTGCGGAGGTAAGGTGTATTGTGCGTACCCCAACGCGTTTTCCTGCCTGCATATCGCGGGAGCGGTCGCCCACCATCCAAGAAGACATCACATCAATGTCGTATTTAGCAATTGCTTTTTCAAGCATAAGTGATTCGGGCTTGCGCATCAGTGAGCGGCTATCATAATCAGGGTGATGTGAGCAGAAATATAAATCATCTAATAAATGACCGCATTGCTCCTGGAAATACTGGTGACATTTCCATACCTCTTCCTTTGAGTACAGCCCTTTGGCAATACCCGCCTGATTGGTCACAACAATCAATAAATATCCCGCATCTTTCATCTTCTTCAGCCCTTCTACCACACCTTCCGGAATAATCATTTCTTCTACTTGATAAAGATACCCTTCCGTATCTTGGTTCAAAACACCGTCACGGTCTAGAAATACACACTTTTTCTTCATTAGTCTAATCAATTCTGTCAAATTCAAATATAAAACTATTGAATGATTTTCTTGTAATTATTCGTGTTATTTTAATAAAAAAGTTTCTTTTTGCCTTTTTGATTATTTTTCAAAAGTTATTTTTTCTTTGGTTTTATTGAATAAAATTAGCATTTTATTGTAAAATAATTCCACAAAGTGCTTACATTTGCAGTATATTATTTGTTTACGGCCTTTTTTATAAAAATTAAGCATTTCACATGAAATTAGACCAAATAGACCGCAAGGTTTTGGACATTTTGCAAGCTAACGCAAAAATTACCAATGCACAACTTTCGAAAGAAATTGGTCTTTCTCCGGCTCCTACCCTGGAACGGGTAAAGAAACTCGAACAGCATGGTATTATTCAAAGTTATCACGCACAGTTAGATCGCGAAAAAGTAGGGTTGGGCGTCACAACTTTTATTCAAGTATCTTTGACTGGTCACAAAAAAGATGTTACAGATTCGTTTGCCCGAAGAATAAACGAAATTCCCGAAATCATAGAGTGCCACCATATTACGGGTTCAGGAGACTTTTTATTGAAAGTGATTTCGAAAGACATCGCGTCTTATCAGAAATTATTATTGGAGTGCATCAATGAAATTGAGGAAGTAGCCAATACCCAAACCATGGTGATTCTTTCGACTTTCAAGGAAAGCAAGGTTTTACCAATCCCTTATTAATTACCAGTAAATTTAATTGAAAAGAGGCGTGGCTTACGGTCACGCCTCTTTTCAATTTGAGTTTAGGCCGCCGTTCGTCACATTTTGGTTGAGATTCAACAAAAGCCCCGCTATTTTGTTCCTCAAAAAACAATCCGATGACGTTCAAAGACTTCAATGTGCTTCTTATCCGCCTTTTTTTAGGCTATTTATTCACGTCTTCGGGATTATGTAAGCTCACCGAAGGGCAGTTTGGCCAACTGATTGGCCCGCCCCTTCTCATTCAGCAACTTACGCCCCACGGCCTGCGTACATTTGGTTTTTTTATTGCCATTTCGCAGGTGATGGCAGGGGCATTAGTCCTATCGCAACGCTATTCTGTGCTGGGCCTTATTATGCTCATTCCCATGAATTTAGGCATATTGGTAGTGACCATTTCACAGAATTGGACGGGGACGCCATACGTAGACGCGGTCTTTACGGTCTTGAATATTCTCGCGCTTTTGTATGAATGGAATACCCTAAAATTCTTACTTTTTCCTGAACAAACCTCCATTCAGCTACCGCTTAGAGCAAACCAACTTTTTCCAGACGCCAAATTTCCTCTCGTCATCATCGGCATTTTCGGCATTTCGTGCGTGTTGAGCAGATACCAAATCATCGCAACCAGCGGGCTGGCTACCGTAGCGTATGCGCTGACTTTTTATAACGTTTTCAGGAGCCAACGTTTTCCGCTGTTGTATCGTTTGGTCCTTATTTTAGCGCTTACTTCCATTTTAGGCGTTACGTGGATCGGCCTGTTGCATAAATCTATGCCCTTCAACCCCATGTTTCTTATTGCCATTCCCATTTTAGGAACTGCTTTGGCCTATTTTTCAACCTTGGGATGGGTATTGTTTTTCAAAAAGAATCCGCTTAAAACCACAGAAGGCATATAAAACCACATTCGTTAGTTGGTCTTATATGCCTTGTCTGTTAGAAGAATAAATACTACGCTTTTAGACGAATCAGCGATTCCTGAATCGCGACAATTTTAGCTTCGGCATCGGCGAGTTTTTGGCGTTCTTTTTCGACCACATCCGCTTTGGCGTTTTGGACGAAACGTTCGTTCGACAGCTTTGCTTCTACCGATTTTTTGAAGCCTAAGCTGTATTCCAATTCCTTTTGGAGGTTTTCGATTTCGGCGGCTACGTCAAGTTCTCCCGCGAGATTCACAAAAAACTCATCGGCTTTCACCAAAAACGACATCCCATCGGCTTGGTCGGTCGCGTAGTTGATTTCCGAAATATTGGCCAGTTTTACCAACAACCCTTCAAAAGGCTGGTACAAACCTTGATTTTCGGTCTTTATCGTCAAAGGCAATGCCGTCTTAGGGCTTATATTCTTGGTACTCCGCAGGTTACGGATGTTGGTCACAATCTCGAAGAAAATCTCAACGTTAGCCAAAAGTGTGGTATCAATTGCTTTAGTCGTGGGGTACTCAGCCACGCAAAGACTTTCCTTCTCCCCTCTCGGACGAATATCCTGCCAAATTTCTTCGGTGATAAACGGCATGAAAGGATGCGTCAGCGCCATGATGCGCTCAAAAAAGTCAATGGTCGCCTCGAAAGTATCTTTATCAATGGGTTGGCCGTATTCGGGCTTAATCATTTCCAAATACTGCGAGCAGAAATCATCCCAAATCAGTTTGTATACCGCATTGAGGGCATCAGAAATACGGTATTTTGAGAACAGGTCAAGGACTTCCGTAATTGTTTGGTTGAGTTTTGACTCAAACCAATTAACCGCCAACTGTGCACTGAAAACTGGAGACTGTGGGCTGTACACTTCCCATCCTTTGACCAATCGAAATGCGTTCCAAATCTTGTTGCAGAAGTTACGGCCCTGCTCGCAGAGTTTTTCGTCAAACAGCAAGTCATTGCCTGCGGGCGAGCTGAACAGCATTCCTGTCCGTACTCCATCGGCTCCGTACTGTTCAATCAAAGCCAATGGGTCGGGAGAATTCCCCAACGATTTCGACATTTTACGACCTTTGGGGTCGCGCACGATACCCGTCAGGTACACGTTACGGAAAGGCAATTCGCCTCTAAACTCATAACCCGCAATAATCATCCGCATCACCCAGAAAAACAGAATTTCGGGCGCCGTAACGAGGTCATTGGTTGGATAATAATAGTTGATGTCCTCGTTGTTGGGGTCTTTGATACCGTCAAAAACCGAAATAGGCCACAGCCACGAGCTAAACCACGTATCCACCACGTCGGGGTCTTGGGTCAGGTCGGCTTCGGTCAGGGCAAACAACTGCATTTCGTGCTGGGCTTTGCGAAGGGCTTCACGTTTGGTTTTGGCCACAATCACGGTACCGTCCGACAAATAATAAGCAGGGATTTGTTGTCCCCACCACAACTGCCGGCTGATGTTCCAGTCACGAATATTTTCAATCCAGATTCGATAGGTATTTTTAAACTTAGGCGGGTGCAGCTGAATGTTGTCATTCATCACGTTTTCGAGCGCGGGTTGACATAGCTCCTTCATCCGTACAAACCACTGCAACGACAAGCGCGGCTCAATCACGGCGTTTGTGCGCTCGGAGTGACCGACATTGCTTTTGTAATCCTCTATTTTCTCCAGATTCCCCGATTCTTCGAGCAGTTTGATGATTTTTTTACGGGCTACAAAACGGTCTTCACCCACCAAAATCAGCGCTTTCTCGTTAAGTTTTCCTTCTTCGGTCAAAATATCGATGATTTCGAGCTTGTGTTTTACGCCCAAATCGTAGTCGTTTTGGTCGTGCGCGGGCGTCACTTTCAAGGCTCCCGTTCCAAAATCCATCGTTACGTATTCATCCGTGATAATCGGAATCTCGCGGTTGATGAGCGGAATAAGCGCTTTTTTACCGTGTAAATGCTTAAAACGCTCATCCTCAGGGTGAACACAAATGGCGGAGTCGGCCATGATGGTTTCGGGGCGAACGGTCGCAATGATAATTGCCTCATCCTCCCCCACGATGGGATACCGCAGGTAGCACAGTTTCGTCATTACCTCTTTGGTGATGACTTCCTCATCAGAGACGGTGGTTTTGGCCTGTGGATCCCAATTGACCATGCGGTGCCCCCGATAAATGTAGCCTTTGTTGTACAGGTCAATAAAAGTGTCAATGACGGCATCATAAAGCGACGGCTCCATCGTAAATCGCGTGCGGTCCCAATCGCAAGAAGCGCCCAGTTTACGCAATTGCTTCAAAATAATGCCGCCGTATTTATCGGTCCATTCCCAGGCATATTTATAAAATTCTTCGCGGGTTAGGTCACTTTTTTGAATACCTTGTTCTTTGAGCATCGCCACCACCTTGGCTTCGGTCGCAATCGAAGCGTGGTCGGTGCCCGGCACCCAACATGCCTCTTTGCCTTCCATGCGTGCCTTGCGGACGAGTACATCCTGAATGGTATTGTTGAGCATGTGGCCCATGTGCAGCACCCCCGTCACGTTGGGCGGCGGAATGACGATGGTGTAGGGCTCTTTGTCAGGATTGGGCTTGGAATTGAAATAGCGGTTTTCAATCCAATAACTGTACCATTTGTCTTCAATTTCACGCGGATTGTAGGTCTTCGAAATCATGTTTTAGTTGTATTGACTTGAGATGTCGGGGGTTATATACTAGGTAAAATATCCGTTATTGCGATCAAAAAATGTGTGCAAAGATAGGGAATTCTCCGTGAACCCGGTCACACAATGGCTTGGAATGCGGAGGAATAGACGTTCATTGTTTCTGAGTTGTTTGATAATTTGAATTAAAAAAAAAGCCCGACTCAGGCGAGTCGGGCGGTATATTTTTAGGGGTTAATAGCTACCTAAAATACGACGCTCCCGACTCGGACACAGCCCACCACACGAACTTTCGTGACTTTGACGGCAGGTATGTTTCTCAGCGTGAGGTACATCGTAATTGTGTTTATGTAACAAAAGTAGAAAAAAGGGACTTGATTTTTTTTATTTCAGGACAAAAATATTCTTGCGAATGTTTTTTTATACCATCAACAAACGCCAAATCCCGCAGAAAAGAAACAGAATCAACGCCACCGGTGTAAGCACTTTCCAACACAAAAACATGAGCTGGTCTACGCGCAAACGCGGGAAAGTCCAACGAACCCACATCTGAATCAGAATTGCAAAACCTGCTTTAAAAATCAGCCAAAAAGCGCCCGTTACGTTGCCCCAAATGGTGCCAGGAGCGCCGCTCGTCCAATCGGCAAGGCGAAGCGGGCCAATGTTGGGCAACGGCGTATTCCAACTTCCTAAAAACAGGATGGCCCCCAACAACGACACCAACAGCATCATGGCGTATTCTGACAAAAACAGCAGCGCCCAGCGCATTCCCGAATATTCCGTATGGAATCCTCCCACGAGTTCTGACTCTCCTTCGGGGATGTCAAAAGGGGCGCGGTTACATTCGGCCAATGTAGTGATAAAGAACACAATGTAGGCGATAATCAAAAAGGGACTTCTGACGATATTCCAACTTAAAAAACCACCGACCCGCGTAATATCAACGCCCATTGATTTTAAGCCAAACAGGTACGTGATTTCGTCAGAATAAATCCCTTGTTGATAACTTATGGTCTGTAAATCAAGGGTCTGGGCCGTCATCACGACGCACAAGATGACCAACCCCAGCGGGATTTCGTACGAAATGATTTGAGCCACGGAACGAACCGCCCCAAAAAGGGCAAATTTATTGTTGGAACCCCAACCCGCCATCAAAATCCCAATTACATCGACCGAGATAATCGTCATCAAATAAAATATCCCGACCGACGTGGTAGAGCCCTGTAAATCAGGACTTAGCGGAAGCACCGCATAACCTGCGAAGATGGCCGTAAAAATCACCAACGGGGCCAACAGAAACAGCTTTCGGTCGGCAGTGGCGGGAACGATGTCTTCTTTTTGCAGAAGTTTGAGCAAATCAGCGATGAGTTGCAGCAAGCCCCATTTCCCTACTTCCATCGGTCCCATACGGTCCTGAATAAAAGCGGAGACTTTACGTTCCAAATACACCCCCACCACCACGGAGGAAAGGGCCATTATCAAGAAGATGGGCAGCGTTACGGGCATGGGTACTCGCGAAAAATTTGCCCAAAACTACGCAAAAATCCCAAAAATTGGCAATTTGTCAATCTTTCAGACAAAGCCAATTTCACTTTTACCATGTATTTTGTATAAAGCGCCTACTACGAAGTTTTATTACGAGAATCGCTCAAACTTATCCCAGTTGGGTTTGCGTTTTTCAAGAAACGCATCGCGCCCTTCTTGCGCCTCTTCGGTCATGTATCCCAAACGAGTGGCTTCTCCTGCAAACAATTGCTGCCCGACCAAGCCGTCGTCTACGAGGTTGAAAGCAAATTTCAACATCCGGATAGCCATTGGGCTCTTTCCAAGAATTTCCTGCGCCCATTGGAAGGCCGTATCTTCCAGCTCTTCGTGCGGAACAAAGGCGTTGACCATGCCCATTTCGAAGGCTTCTTGGGCCGAATAACTACGTCCCAAAAAGAAAATTTCACGGGCACGTTTCTGGCCAATCATACGCGCCAAATAGGCCGATCCGTAGCCTGCGTCATAACTAGCAACGTCGGCATCGGTTTGTTTAAAAATTGCGTGTTCTTTGCTGGCCAACGTCAGGTCGCAGACAACGTGCAAGCTATGTCCACCACCTACGGCCCAACCTGGCACGACCGCAATCACGGGTTTGGTCATAAAACGGATTTGGCGTTGTACTTCCAAAATATTGAGGCGGTCGCGGCCATCTTCGGCGCGATAGCCGCCTTTTTGACGGGCTTTTTGGTCTCCTCCCGAACAAAATGCCCAAATGCCATCTTTGGGCGATGGTCCCTCACCCGACAACAGCACCACCCCTATTTTGGGGTCGTGGGTAGCATCCCCAAAGGCATCGAGGAGTTCGAAGGTAGTTTTGGGACGGAAGGCGTTGCGCACTTCAGGGCGGTTAAACGCGATGCGAGCTACTCCGTCGCATTTTTTGTAAGTAATATCCGTATATTCTTTGGCCGTAATCCAGTTTGGCATAGCGATGGTTTTTTCTACAAATTATCGGTTTAAAAAATAGTTTTTAAATAAGTGTATCTCTTGGATTTCTACCGCTACGTATTTCTCAAAAATCACGTTCTCCACCTGCGAGCGTAACGCGGAGATACCCACATCAATCAGGCGCAGCCCCTGCTCGGTCAGCAAAATATTATCAAAAGCTAGTCCACCAATGTCGGAAGGGCGTTTGAGGTGGCGGTGTACAAAGCCCGCTTGGTGCAAAGCGCGGAGTTCATCCTCAAACACATCAAGCCATAGTTCGCGTATTTCCACTTCGTAGGCGCGGTAGTCCATTGGGCGGAGGCGTTCCATCACGAGCATTTCAGCTTTTAAGTCTTCGCTATAATCCAAACGGATAAACTTGACTATCAAATCATTCACTGCATTGGCAAACTTTATCTTTTCGGCTTCCGAGCCAATGTCCGAGCGCGTATCGTCCGTAAACAGCTTGGCTACTTCCGTATCTGAAAGCACAATCACGGTGTTATTGGCACCCGACGAAAGTTTGCGGGGATATTTCATGTTTCGATTTTTTAAGGCACCGGATCATACCCATGCCCACCCCACGGGTGGCAACTTGCAATGCGCTTGAGACCCAACCAACCGCCTTTGAGCGCGCCGTGTTTTTGAACGGCCTGAATCATGTAGTGCGAGCAGGTCGGCGTATAGCGGCACGAATTGGGCAGATACGGCGAAAGCGCCACCTGATAAGCCCGTACAATGAAGATGAGAATGGTTTTCATAAGATGAATATTTACTTTGTCATGCCGGAGGCATCTAAAATCAGCGTAAAGTAGTCGATTTTAGATGCCCGCATGGGCGCCCCCGTCCGGCATGACAAATTTGCTTTCTTACCACAATTGGCTCGGATACTTCCCATCCTCGTGCAGCTTTTTCAATGCCGCCTGCACGGTGGGTTTATCTTCTGGATAGGTAACACCAAACCATTCGGAAGCATTAGGAATCACTTTAAGCTTACCTAAACCACTCTTAATCAAATGCGTAGCTACTACCGGAATATAAAATTCCGCTTTGGGTGCATTGTAGTTATTGCGGGCATAATCAGAGAAAAGTGTCTGGGTAATGGGGAAAACAGACGGCTTAAAACCCCAAAAATTCATCGAAACGGGCGTTTCGGGGCCAAGTTCGGTAAGCTCGCCGCTTTCTTCAAAATAGATTTTTCCTTCCTGCGGGAAGATTTTCGTGCGCTCAGTCACCACGTCCAAATAGCCTTCATAGTTGACTTCACACACACCCCGCGACACGGTACCGTTTTCCGACAGGGTCTTTTTTACTTGGTACGCAATCAGCGTATGCTCGCTGTCGTCTGCACTGGTATTGAGGAAATCCGCCACGAGTTGAAAGGCTTCGAGACCATAAAAATCGTCGGCGTTAATGATGGCAAAAGGCGTTTGGGTCTGTTCCCAGCCGCACAGCATGGCGTGGCCCGTTCCCCAAGGTTTGGCTCGTTCGATTTCCCCTAACTCCACGGGCACGTAACTTTGAAAACCCTGAATGGCGTAATCGTAGTCAATTTTTCCTTTGAGTTTTGGGCCAAATACTTCTTCAAAATCAGCACGAAGCTCTTCGCGAATAATAAAGACAACTTTGCCAAAACCAGCCCGGATGGCGTCGTAGAGAGAATAATCAATGATGGTTTCGCCGTTGGGGCCAAATTGGTCGAGTTGTTTGATTCCGCCGTAGCGGCTGCCCATGCCAGCGGCAAGTATTAAGAGGGTGGGTTTCATTGAGTTAAATTATAGTGACTGAATTACTTCTTTTGAGCCTTAGGTGACACATCATTTGTTAAGTCCCTTTTTTTTTCAGCTTCAAGTTCCGCAGGAATATGATGATACGCTTTTAATAAAGCTTTCTCTACCTTTTCAAATAAAGGATCTCTTCTAATTATTTTCATTGCCCTTGATTTTTAACCAAATATCGGAGTTTTCAACTATAACATTTCCATCGGGCAACTTTTCGGCAATCCTTAGAGGATGCCCTTCGGTGTAATCAGAGTTATCAAAAAGTACCCATTTATCAACAATAGGAATAAACAAGTCCTTTAAATTTTTTATTCCCTTCCAATATCGCCTTATAACGACCTCATTGGGAATATAATGACCGCCCTGCCTAACACGGCGAGCCACTCTTTCAATAGCATGACTGGGCCCTTCCAACCAAAAATAAATCAATATAACTTCGTATCCCTGCTTCTTAACTTTATGAACGAGATTAACATATGATTTTGTTGAAAGAGTTGTTTCTATCACAAAACTCTCTCCGTTAGCCAGGCATTTTTCAATATCGCTCAGCATTTGCCTCCCAGCCTGCAGAGCCGCAGATTCGGGTGACAGTGGATTAATTTTAGCGGCAATGATGTCCGCATTTATAAAAGTAGTAACATGGAATACATCTGGCAAAAGCACTTTAGCCGCAGTTGTCTTCCCTGCTCCGTTTGGCCCAGCGATGATGTATAAATCAGGCATCCGTTACAAATTCTTGCTCATCTCCAGCATTCGATTGACGGATTCGTAGGCTTTCAGGCGTATATCTTCTGGAACTGTGATTTCGGGTTGCTCGTACAGAAGGGCGTTGTATAGTTTTTCGACCGTGTTCATTTTCATATACGGACACTCACTGCACGCGCAGGTGTTGTTTTCGGTGGCGGGGGCGGGAATGATTTTTTTGCCCGTTCCTGCCGCTGCTTGTTTCATTTTGTGCAAAATCCCTGCTTCCGTAGCTACGATAAATTCATCGTGCGGCGTTTCAGCCACAAATTTCAGAATTGCGGTGGTTGAGCCCACAAAATCGGCCTGAAGCAAGATGTTGTCTTTGCATTCAGGGTGCGCTACGAGCAGGGCATTCGGGTATTTTTCGCGCAGGGCTTTCAATTTAGCTTCCGAAATATCAACGTGAACAATACAGGCTCCATCCCACAGCACCATATCACGGCCCGTTTTTTTGGCTACATAACGTCCTAAGTTGGCATCGGGTGCAAAGATGATTTTTTGGTCTTTGGGCAGTTGCTCCACAATCTTGACGGCATTGGACGAGGTCACGATGATGTCCGACAATGCCTTGATTTCGGCCGAGCAGTTGATGTAAGAAAGAACCAAATGGTCGGGATATTGCGCTTTGAAAGCCGCGAATTTATCAGCAGGGGCCGAGTCGGCCAATGAACAGCCCGCATTCAGGTCAGGAATCACAACTTTTTTCTCAGGGCTGAGGATTTTGGCCGTTTCACCCATGAAGTGAACGCCGCAAAAAACAATCATATCGGCAGGAGTAGCGGCGGCCTGCTGCGAAAGCCCGAGGCTATCGCCGATGTAGTCGGCCAAATCCTGAATGGCACCGTCGACGTAGTAATGCGCCAAGATAACGGCGTTTTTTTCTTTACGAAGCCGATTGATTTCCGCCACTAAATCTACTTCTGGCGCAACTGCTTCGCGCACGTATCCATATTTTTGTACTTGTTCAAGGATTTCCATTTTCGTCTGATATTTGGCCCAAACTTACGCAATTTGTTTTTTGATTTTAAGCAGATTTTTGGGTTTTTGGGTTGTTCGTCCTAAGTTAATGACTACTTTGCTGATTATTTAACAAAACCACACCTCTAAAAATGCCTTGGGCAAAATATATTTCAGTTGTATTGGCAAGCATGGTCAAATTTGTAGCAGGCCCATTGGCAGGCCTGGCACTTAGCTTAAGTTGGTGGGAAACGGCCATTTGCACCGTTGTGGGTATGATGCTGAGTGTAGTTATTTTCGTGTTTTTGGGCAGCGCCATTCAACAATTGATAGCCCGCTATCGAAAGACTCAACCCCGCCTTTTCAGTAAGCGTTCTCGGCTGGCCGTTAGGGTTTGGAAAAAATCAGGAATGACAGGCATTGCCTTGCTTACGCCTTTGCTTTTTACGCCCATCGGTGGCACATTGATTGCCGTGTCGTTCAAAGTACCGCGTCTGACCGTCATTGCTCAAATGCTACTCTGGGGCACGATTTGGGGCGTTATTATGTCGTTTGGCCTCTATCAGTTTCGGAGTCTCGTCTAGCAATCACCTGTCCGACGGTTCAAAACCGTCAGACAGGTACGTACCGCATATTTCAGGAATTATTATTATTTCTCACCTAAAATCACGGGTACATTGCCTTTACTTCCCATGATAATGACCTTGGCATTGGGCGACGACGCCAATTCTTTTTGGGCCTTGATTTGCTCGTACTGCAACTGACGGTCGGTCAAACTTTCGGAGATAATGCGCTGATAATCCGAAATCCCCTGCGCCTCAACGCGCTTGCGCTCGGCTTCTTGCTTTTCTTTGCTCAACACAAATTGCATTTTCTGCGATTCCTGCTCGGCATTGATTTTGGACTCAATGGTTTTTTTGACCGACTCGGGCAGGTTGATATTCCGAATCAAGACGTTTTCCAGAAAAATTCCTCGATTTTTAAATTCCTGTTCAATTTGTTTGGAAATACGCGCCTGAAATTCATCACGCTTGGTCGAGTACAACGCTACTGCGTCATAATTAACGGCATTGTCACGGATGCGCGTTCGCGTGATAGGTCGTACGATTTTCTCAACGTAAGTAGGTCCAATCTCGCGGTAAATTTTGGGCGCTTCAGAGGGAATAACGCGGTAGAGAATCGTTAAATCTATTTCAACCTGAAGTCCGTCTGCGGTCAGAATACGGATGGCGTCGTCGCCTGTTTTATCCCCCTCATCATGTACGGCCGACATGGTATAATTTTGCGTCTTTGTATCTAGCAAGGTGACATCCACGAGCGGGTTTACAAAGTTTAATCCACTGCTCAAAACAGTATTACTTACCTTTCCAAACAAAGATTGAATCCCCACCGAACCAGCATCAACCTGCTTGATACACGACGTAAGAACCCCGAAAATGGCCAAGACAACACCCGCCACTTTGACAGGGCGGGAAAATTTGGCAAACACCAACGATGGAGTATTGATCGCAAAGCCTGCTATGACCAAAATCACTCCGATAACAATCAGAAACATAATAGTTTGGGTTTAAAATTTATGCCACAAACGTACACGTTTTCTGGTCTGATTGTATACTATATTGAGGATAGGCTTTAGCGGGCCGGAGCTGGTAAAAAAGCAGGAAGAAAGGCAACCGCCTAAACGGTTTCTTTTACAACATCGGGTTCTTTTTCTTTTAAAATTTTAGGTTTAATAATCAACCGAAGCGACTGGTCGTAGGTAGCATAATTCCAGAGCCAGTTGATAAAAATTAAAAGCCGATTTTTAACGCCAACAATGGAGATAAGGTGCACAAACATCCAAGTCAACCACGCAAAAAATCCCTGAAACTTCCAGAAAGGCAAGTCTACCACGGCAAGATTGCGGCCCACGGTCGCCATCGAACCTAAATCTTTGTACACAAATGGTTTCATCTCTTGCCCTTTCAGCATCCGTACCAGGTTTTTGGCGAGCAATTCGCCCTGCTGCATGGCCGGCTGCGCCAATTGGGGGTGCCCATTGGGATATTTTTCTTCAGTCATTAAGGCCAAGTCGCCCAACGCAAAAATATTTTTCGTGCCTTCAACCTGACTGAACTGATTCACTTTTACCCGACCTCCCCGTACAATGGAAGCCACTGGAATGCCCTCAATCGCGTTGGCCTTGACGCCCGCCGCCCAAATCAGGTTGTTGGTACGGATGCGGTCGCCTGTGTTGGTGGTGGCGTATTTTCCGTCAAAATCAACAATACGAACGCCCAAACGCAGATTGACGCCCAAGTCGGTCAAATACTGCTTAGCTTTTTTGGAGGCTTGGTCCGACATGACTTCCAGCACTTCGGGCGACGATTCGTAAAGGTAAATCTGCATCGAATCGAAGTTCAATTCGGGATAATCTTTCGGCAAAATATGCCGTTTCATTTCGGCCAATGTGCCAGCCACTTCCACGCCCGTTGGCCCGCCGCCCACAATCACCACGTTCATCAGGCCGTGACGTTCTTCAATGGTCTCTACGCTCAGGGCATCCTCAAAATTTTGGAGCATTCGATTACGAAGCGCCAATGCCTCCGACACCGATTTCATGGGCATGGCATTTCCGATCATGTTTTTCATGCCGAAAAAGTTGGTATCGGCTCCCGTCGCCAACACCAAAAAGTCATATTCAACGGGTCCGAGTTTTGTCTCAATGACGTTGGATTCAGTATCAATTTTCACCACTTCCGTGACCCGAATATGAACGTTATTCTTCGATTGAAATACTTTACGCAGCGGAAAAGAAATAGAACTCGGCTCCAACCCCGCCATGGCTACTTGATAAAACAGCGGCTGGAATTGGTGGTAATTATTCTTATCTATCAGTACAATCTGTAAATCAGAACGTTTTGAAAGCTCACGCGCCAGCACAAGCCCACCAAACCCCGCGCCCACGATTACGACGCGCTTGAGTTCAGTTTTGGGGAGATTGGGTGTCATTTTTAAATTGGCAGTTTATAGTCGGTATGTCACGGCAAATGTGCCGAAATCTATTTTTTAAACACATCCAATCCAACGTTGGTTCGTTATTTGGTCACCACTTTCAATGCCCCTTTCACCCATTCGGCTTTTTCTTTCAGCTTTGTCAAATCACTGTCCGTCACGGTAATGTGACCCATTTTACGGAAAGGTTTAGTGATTTTTTTACCGTATAAAAACGGAAATACGCCATGGGTAGCCAGCAACGCCTCCATTCCTTCGTAATACGCAGGGCCAGTGTGACCTTCTTCTCCCAATAAATTGACCATGGCGGCAGGCGTGTAAGCGGTAGTATCGCCCAGCGGAAAGTCTAAAATAGCCCGCCAATGCTGCTCAAACTGCGAGGTAAAATTGGCCCGAATGGTGTGGTGACCGCTGTTGTGTGGGCGCGGAGCCACTTCATTGATGAGCACTTGCCCGTCTTTGGTCAAAAACATTTCAACGGCCAAAAGTCCCACGATTCCGATGGCCTGTGCTGTTTTTTTGGCCAATTCTTGGGCTTGCTGTTCAATTTCAGGTGAAATATCGGCGGGAGAAAAAAGGTATTCGACCAGATTGGCTTCGGGATGGAAAACCATTTCGACGGTCGGAAAAGTGGCTACTTCGCCACGCTCATTCCGGGCCACGATTACGGCCAATTCTTTGTCAAAATCAACGGCTTTTTCCAGTAGCCCCGGCGCGTCAAACGCCTTGTCAAAATCAGCGGTCGATGCGATTCGCTGTACACCTTTGCCATCGTAGCCGTCTTTGCCTAGTTTGTGAAAAGCGGGCAGAAAATCGGCATAATTGCGCACATCGGCGCGATTTTCAGTCAGCACAAAATCGGCGGTGGGCAGGCCGTGGTCACGATAAAATTGCTTCTGTAAGCGTTTGTCCTGAATCAATCGAATGACGTGCGGCTGCGGAAACACTTTTTTTCCTTCTCGTTCGAGCGCTTCCAATGCTTCCACGTTTACTTTTTCAATTTCAATGGTCAGCACTTCCACATCCTGGCCGAATTGATACACTGCGTCATAGTCCTGCAACGAGCCTTCCACAAACTCGGGCGCAATGGCAGCACAGGGCGCATCGGCGGCATCTAAAATCTTGACGTTTAAATTCCAGTCAATCGCGGCTTGCAGTAGCATCAGGCCCAATTGACCGCCGCCTAAAACACCTACTTTTTGTTTAATATCAAACACGTTAGGGAAATGTAAAATTTAAAATGTGAAATAAAGAACGCAAAACACCAACATAATTACCTATTAATCAAACGATTGAAATTAGATTTTAGAATCAACCCATTGCAACGACAATTTGAATTTCCGTTTTATATTCAGCCTTTTACATTTATTATTTTTCGGTTTATTACAAATCAATCATCTAATTCATCAGGGTCGTTTACCTCAAACCACTCATAAATGGCTTCCTCGGCCATTTTCAGCGCGGCATCTAGGTCTTTTACTTTTTTAGGAGATTCAAAAACCGTTCCTGTTTCATCAATACAACGTACTGTTCCTTCGGCGTCCTCCAGTTTTCCAAACTCCACTTTTCCGTACGTTTCGGCCCAACGGTAGAGGTACGGGTAGGCTTTCATTAAACTCATTTTAGCTGATTTTTGGTTTGGGCGCAAAGATAAGCAGATATGAACTGAAGAGAACAATTTTCCACAAAATCTAAACACGTCTATTGCTTAAAAAAAGCCCAAAAACCGCCCAATACGTCATTACTACCCGTGTTAAATGTTCCAAGTCCCAAGGGTGCTAAGCCTCGGTAAGTCCCCACTACATACACGTTATCGTTTGCGCCTAGTGCAATCCCGTAGCCATGATCGTAACTAGGGCCGCCCCCACGTTGCAGCCACTGCACTGTACCGGCGGCGTTGTACTTGACAGTAAACATATCCGTACTTGCAAGATCGGTACCTGCTGCTATCATTTCATTACTTCCCGTTGCGGTGGGCGTGTTAAAATTAGCCGTTTGTTTAAACTCGCCCGTTACGTAAATGTTCCCGCTTTCATCCACCACGATACCATGCCCAATATCATTACCAGCTCCTCCTCCCCGTCGAAGAAGTTGTACAACCCCTGATGGATTGTACTTAACAACAAGTATATCTTCTAAACCAGCACTTACCAGCTCGTTACTTCCAGCAGCCGAAGGGGTATTAAAATTGGCCGTAGCAGAAAACTTTCCCGTTACATAAACGTTGCCCGTTGCATCCAGGGCAATGTCATTACCATAATCAAAACTCGACCCGCCGCCCCGCCGAATCCACTGAAGCGTACCAAGCGTACTGTACTTGACCAAAAATAAATCAGACACTCCGTTAGATACTGATACCAATTCATTACTACCAGAAGCGGAGGGAGTATTAAAATTGGCGGTAAAAGCAAAACTTCCTGTGACGTACACCACGCCCGTTGGATCTACGGCAATGCCCAATCCAACATCATTAGCGGTTCCTCCCCCCCGACGGAGCCACTGGAGCGTACCCGCTGAATTGTACTTGGCCACGCACATATCCAAGTCTGCGGTTCCAGCGGAAATGAGTTGGTTGCTTCCAAAAGCAGAAGGCGTATTAAAATTGGCCGTACCGTTAAAACTCCCAATGATGTAGATGTTGTTGTTTCCATCAATGGCAATATCATTTCCTCGATCATTAACAGCCCCCCCCCCGCGACGAAGCCACTGAAGTGCCCCCGCCGAATTGTATTTGGCGATGAATATATCCAAACCTCCGGCTGATACCAATTCGTTTTTCCCAGAAGCGGAGGGAGTATTAAAATCCGCAACCGACTGAAAACCACCCGTAACGTATATATTCCCGGCAGCATCAAGGGCAAGGCGATGGTCAAAATCATCAAACTGCCCTCCCCCACGCCGCAACCACTGCATCGTACCTGAGGAATTGAATTTAGCAACAAATAGGTCATATCCTCCCGCCGATACCAACGTAAATCCACCCGCAGAAAATGTACCTTTAAATCGACCAGAGATGTAGACATTGCCCGCAACGTCTACGGCGATTGAATTATTTTCTAATTGCTTGGTATTGATGCTTTCATAAATACCCGCTTCTCTGCGAGAGGTATCAGTGGCGCGGAGGATCAACCAATCGGTGCCGTTGTACATGCGCATTACGCCAAAGGTAATATCGTAGGCCAAATCACCACCCTGCGGTGAAGGCAAAGCCATAATCGCTTCATAGCTGATACGCGGCACGGCTCCCGCTGGCGACGGGCTGATACCACTTGGCAAAATGGTTACGTTTTGGGCTTGGATTTCCCGCACGCCAACGCCCAGCAGCATTAGCACAATTGTCAAAATAAAAATGTTCCTTTTCATTAGATTGATCTAAAGTTTAAATTGTAGGGGTTCATCATTTATGGCAAACAGGATTGTATTATTTATGACTGGGTTTCTAAATATCTTTCAGAAATACTCGTTAATCTTGCAAAAATGATTGCAGTCCATCTCATATCTTCCACAAGACCTTCAGGATATGAATCACTCCAAAAAATGTCTCCCTGAAGGTGGGAGCACTCTCTAACATCATGAAGATTTTAAGTTATTTATCGCTTGCAGCAGTACTTTTTGTCTCGGCTTGCGCTGGACCCCAAGGTGATCAAGGGCCTGTTGGACCCCAAGGCCCAATTGGACCTAAAGGCGACCCCGGAACGACAGGCGGAACGGCCTTTTATTCAACCAATTGGGTGGCGGTTTCCAAACAATCTTTCATTACCAACTACAACAAAACCGAGCGTTATACCACCATTGGATTGCAAGGGGGCGCTATTCAGACGTACTTGACCCAAAAGACGATGGATGGCGGCATGGTGTTTCTTTATAACCGCACCGCCGCCAATAAAGCGTTTGTAAACGCAGTGCCGTGGGATACGTATTTCAACGATGCCCATGTAACCTACTCCTTTGCCATGGAGCCTGGCCTCATTTCCGCTTTTATTTCTTTTTCCAAGGAGGTTGACGTAAACCAATTCTTTGTCGACGAAGAATTTCGGGCGGTTATTGTTCCGCCAGCCACGGGCGCGCGCCTTGGCCACGTCAATTGGAAAGATTATAATGAAGTGAAAAAAGTCCTTAACCTGAAAGATTAATCCCCAACAAGCCAGCCCGCGTTAGCGACAACTCGGGCTGGCTTGTACAAAGTATTTTTTGTTGTTCAACAACACACTCGTTCCGTTGGGTGCCGTGGCCACCGTAAACCGTGAAGTGTTTCCGTTGCGGTAATTAAAAACCAAAATTACCTGATTCCCTTCTGCCCCCACACGCCACGTACCCGAGCCGCCCCCTTGCGTCACGGCCGAAAAATCACCCCCAAAGCCTCCCGAACTGCTCGCCGACGTATCTCCTCCCGAAATAAAAGTGCCGTTGGAGCATAAATCAAAGGTTTGTTTTTCGGAATAGCCACTTCCCGTATAGAGATACAATAACTGCTTACCATTGAGCCGATTGCGCCATTGCTCGGCGGCGGGAGAGGTTTGCGGCTTGCTGAAAGTCGCACTCGCCGCCATTGATTTGAGCGTTTGCGGCAGTTCGGTTGTGTGCTCTGCGCGCGGTGCAATGGTCGTGAAAGTGACCCCACCCCCGTAGGGCGACAACAAAGAGAGGATTGTCAACACGGCGGGTGTGCCTTGCATGGTTCCTTCGTAGGTTGCCAGCACTCCGTTGGAGCCATAACGCTCTTTTCGGACCTTCAAATAGGTATTGGAAGCGGCATCATTTTGATCATAAATATCATTTAGAATAGCCTGAATCGTTGGATACGCATGAGGCGAAACGGACAGAACGGTCTGCTGTCCCGAGCGCAAGAAAGAGTACCCACCGTTTTCTTGCCCCTGCAAATTCCAGCCCGCAGGGCTATTAAAACTGTATCCCGAAGCACTTGTGTACATTTTACCAAAAGCTCTTGCGGCCGTTGGCGTGGTGGCCTGAGGCTGAGCGGGTTGCGCCGCCGCCGTTGCAGGCCTTGTACTGGGAGCATTGGAAAAGGAAGGCGTCACCGAAGTCCGTTTCATCGGGATGGTCACTCCCTGCGTGGTGATAAAATATTCCCCCAATAATTTCCCCAACGAAAATTCAATATCTTGTCCGTTGTCAGAATAAGTTCCAGATACCCCCGCCACTACTCGATTGGCCACACAGTTATAGCGCTTTCCCTCGGCGGTAAACACGCCTTCATAGCGATTGTTACGCTGCGTAATGTTGAGTAAAATATCGGCCTGTTCGGCCTTGAAAGTGCCCACGTACGGGTCAGGATTTTGCGCAAAAGTCATTAATTGAATACATCCCAAACATATTAACATAAGCACCCAAAAGGATACTCTAGCGGGAAAACGTTTTATGAACACGTATCTATTCATCGGGTAAAAGTTTTAGTTCTGTTTTTAAATATATACCTCATTGCACATTGATTCGAACGTGGTCAGAAGAAATTTTTTCACCATTTCGCAGGGTCACTGTCACGCGCAAGTATTTATGGGCATTCTGGGCAATCATCCTCATTCCATTGGCTTTGAATCGAAACGAATAAGGTGGTTTGCGTTTATTATCAGGCCAATCCAGCCGACCAATCGGCTTTTCTCCCGGCAACCCCGGGCGATTTTCGACAATTTCGACGGGGATTTCGAGCATTTCCTGACGCAGTTTTTTGGTGGCCGCCAATTGCGGACGAATAAAATCAGCATCGTCCACCAACTGCGGCTTGGCGATAGTTACCGTCGGGGAGGTATAAAGGCCCAACCACCCTAAATAAGCATCAGGAGGACAATTGTCGGGGGTTGAAGAGGCCCTCAGACAATTGGGCGACATGCGGGCCGCTTCCACATAAATATACTGTATCTGGTCTCTAAGCAGGCGTGCATTATTGCTTTTCAAGACTACTTCCACCGTCAGCGGGTCGTTTTCGCCGATGGTTTCTGCGCGGGCTCTGTTCAGGCAACGATTGGGAGTGTTGGTCAGACAAATGCTTACTTTCTCAAAGGAAACATCCGATTGAGCATTGAGGGAAGTTTGTCCAAAAGTGAGCAAAAATATCCCAAAAATGATTTTTTTCATGCTGGAGATTTGGGTTAGTTATTGGTCCACGTTTTTTTCCCACTTACCCAAACTGAATTAAAGCCGATGCCGTTGTGGCGGTATTTTACCCACGCGTAGCCGTCATTTCCCCAACCCGTTCCCCACGAATTACGGACCAACCACGCCCCTCTGTTGTTGTCCCAGCCCACAATGACCACGGCATGATTTACGTCTTCGGCCTTGAAATTTTGCGGGGCAATTTCGTCAAACACCTCGTCTTCGTTACCGCCATAACTACAAAATGCATCCGTTGCCACAATGCCGCAGGTCACCGCGCCATAGCGCAGGATGGCCCTTTTGATGGCCGTGGCATCGTCCATGTTAAAGGGATTTGCATCCAACCACGACCACGCCAAAAGTTTGTGTTTCCGTCGCGGTACGTTGTCGCGGCAACGGTTATTATCACGAGCATCGTATTCATAACGGGTTTCGTACAACACCCCAAACAACTGCATATAGGTCATTGCTCCTTCAGAGAAAAAACCTGAGCAACCATCAAACGCGGGTGTAGCGCAGTCAACTAGCTGTTGTTCAGCCAAATTGGTACTATAATTGTATTTCTTACGAAAACTTATTTCGGCCGCTCCACAGGCTGCAAAAGCCCAACAGCTACCGCAACTTTCCTGATTTCGGATGGCGGGGAGATTAGGCGTTCTAAACACTGGTGGCGGTGGGGCCGACGAAAAAGTGGTTACATTACCACCTTCTCCCGATTCGCTCAACGATTTATTGGCGGCCTCAATTTGCTTTTGCATCTTATCGGCCGTTAAGGTTTTGTCGACTTTGTAACCCGTAATTTTAGTCAAATCAGCCCCCAAAACAGAAGTTACCCGGGGGGTAAACGAAAACTTTTTGGCCTGGGCCTGCGACTTCAACTGGGTTAGCTTGTTTTTCTGCAACGGCGAAGCGTTTTGCATCAGCAACTGTAGATTCACTTTCCTCACGGGAGTTTCAGGCTCTTGCTCTTCTTCCTCTTGAGCAAAACCACAGAAAACGCTTCCCATACAAAGCAACAGAGCGGGCAACAAGACATTGAATTTCATAAGCAGCTTGGATTTAAAGTATTCATTAAACGATTTTGAATGACTCAAAAGTAGTGCTTTCCAGAAGCCCTGTAAACTACTAAATCAAGTAGGCAGAAGGCGGAATTGAGGCAGACTAAACACAACAATGGGCAGACGTAAAGCCTGCCCCTACATTACATTTTATATTTATTGTTTAGCGGTTTTCGGTTAAGAGATAATAGTAAGCCTGCCCTTACATTTCATTTTACATTTATTATTCTGCTGTTTTTCGGTTAAAAGTTAATAGTAAACTTGCCTCTATAAACTGGTCAATTGCTGACGCAGAGCTTTAGAAATGGCCTCGGTGGCCGAGTTGACGTGCAGTTTACGGTAAATATTTTTGAGGTGGAAATTGACCGTAGAAATGCTTATTTTGCATTCATCCGCAATCAATTTATAGCTTAGTCCCCTCACCAAACACCCCAACACTTTTTGTTCCGTCGGGCTGAGTTCATGGTATTCTTCCTTGGGAGCGGCGGTATTTTGCCCCTGAAACATCGTCAATACTTTACGGGCTATCACAGGTGACATCGGCGCTCCGCCCTGCGCTACCTCAATGATAGCGTCCAAATAACGTTCGGGAGAAGCATCCTTTAAAATATACCCCGAAGCGCCCGCACAAATCGCCGCAAAAATACGCGCATTGTCTTCAAAAACGGTCTGCATTAAAATTTGAATCTCTGGGAAACTCGCCTTGATGGTACGCACCGCCTCAATCCCCGATATGCCGGGCATTTGAATATCCATCAGCACCACGTCGGGTCGGTCGCGTTTCATGACTTTCAGGGCATCGTTTGCATTGGCGTAGGCTCCTGTCATCAACAGCCCTTCACTGTTTTCGATGGTTTCGGACAGCAGTTCCCGAATTTCTTTTATATCCTCAAATAGCGCAACACGTATCATATTGGGTGGGTTTATCATCCGTAAATTTGAGAATAAAACGTATGCCTGTCAACTGTTAATTCAAGTAGGCCGACGCCCGAAAAATTAATTCTATGTACGTGCCTGATTCGGGCGATGATTGCATTGACAAATCGGCTCTGAGCGCTTCTGCCCTTTTTTTAAAGTTTTTAAGTCCATTGCCTTCGGTAGCCTGCGCAATATTAAATCCATGTCCATTATCGCTGATTAACAGTTTTAAAACCCCGTTTTTTTTCTCGAAATGCACCTTTGCGTGCGTAGCCCCTGAATGTTTGGCAATATTGTTGACCGCCTCCTTAAAAAATAAGAACAAATTGCGTCGCTGGTCAATAGGAAACTGTTCATTGCGAAGGTTGTCATCAATCAAAAGTTCGAATTCAATCTGTCGGGCGCCGAACGTATCCTGCGCAAACGTCACCATCCGGTCTACCCATTCTTCGGAGGTATCGTTGTGCGGATTAATTTCCCAAACTGCCTCCCTGACCAAACGCATTGCTTCTCGGGAGCGCTCACTGATTCGCCCAAACATCTCCGCCAACTCGGGGTCTTGCTTCTGTGCTTTTCGGCGATTAAGTTCCGAAAGCATCGTTAGACTGCTCAACGAAGCCCCCAAATCATCGTGTAGATTGATTGAAATCTCATCTCTCATCTGTTGCTGACGAAGCCTTTCGAGTTGCATCGACCGTAGCCGATACCCCAACGCCAGCGAAAACAGAACGATTTCAAACATAGACCCCGCCATAAGGTAATAATCTTGGTTGTCGGCGGAAATCCAACCCAGATTTTTCATCCCTACCACCAACACCGCCACTGAGAGCGTACCTGAAGCCAGCAAATACAATTGAGCCATTTTTGAACCCGCCCACGCCAAGCCAATAGCGCTGTAACACTGAATGCCAACCATTACGGCAGCGGCGGTAATAAAAACCACGTTGATGTATGAATTATACCAAAACAGGCAAGCCGTAAAACCCACCGCAAAGACATAAGCGGCGGTTTTCATGAACAGTTTTAGCCAAGGAAAGCGTTTATACGGGTCCAAAAAAGCAAGCGAAAAGAACGTCAGAAATACGCCCGAGATACCCAAAAAAAAGATGTGAGAACGGTCATTAAACACGGAGTTGCTCCAAATATACTGATAGCCAAAACCGTACAAACAAAATTGAAATGCCCCAAAAAACAGCACATAAAGACAATAATGGCCATAAATTGAATCGCGGGTCACGAACCATAAAAAGAAATTATACAGCGTAATGAGCAAAATAAACCCGAAATAAATCCCCCAAATAAGGTTTTTGCCCGCCAAATGCGCGTACAGCTGATGCTCTTCCCAAAACATCAGCGGTAATTTCAAATCCTCGGTCGAAACCGCCCGTAAATACAGGGTATACGATTGATTAGACGCCAAAGGGAGATTGAAAATGGGGCTTCGGTCGGGGATAGAATAAGCGTCAAAAGGTAACGCATCCCCTAACTTTTGGGTGTAAACCATTTTTTGGTCATGAATCACGTACAACGTCACGTCGTTCAAGCGGGGGTTGTCAATTTCCAAATACCACTGATTTTCTCCCGTTTTCAGCACATTTATTTTCATCCAAACAACCGAAGCCGTATACCCACTGTTCGGGATGGTCGACACCGCTCTTTTAAAGGGTATTTTTTGAAGGGTTTGAAGGGTAAAAATCCCTTCCGAATCCTCCAAAACTCCGCACATCAATCCCACTGAAACAGATTCTTTTGAGGAGCTTAGCTCAATGCGTTCCTGAGCTAAGGTGGGTATACTAATGAGCCAAATCAAAAAAAGTAAGAAAGCAATTCTGGTATTCATTTGAACTAATCAAAAAGTAACTTTTCAATACTTTCCAAAAGTTACTAATTTTGTTCATATACCAATCAAATACGTTGGTTTTAGCCAATATCCCCTTTTGGTGGGGTTTGGTCATCATCACCACGATTTCAGACAATCCATGCAACTTTTCTTTCGTCAAGTCGGGACAGGACGTCCCATGGTAATCTTGCACGGCCTCTTTGGCTCGTGCGACAACTGGCTCACCATCAGCAAAGTAATTGCCGACCAAGGCTTTTCGGTATACGCCGTCGACCAGCGCAACCACGGGCGTTCTCCACACGCCCCTACGCATTCTTATCCTAAGTTAGCCGATGATTTACACGAATTTATCCAACAACAGGGACTGGAAAAACCCATTTTGGTCGGACATTCGATGGGTGGCAAAACCGTAATGCAGTACGCCATGCAGTATCCTGATGCATTCAGTCAGTTGGTGGTGGTTGATATTGCCCCGCGTTCGTACCCAGTACACCACGCCGAAATCATTGCGGGCTTAAAAGCCATTCCTCTGGCTTCGTTGCAAAGTCGTAACGAGGCCGATGCAATTTTGAGTCAGTACGAGTCGATTCCGTCGGTACGGCAGTTCTTGCTCAAAAACCTCTACCGCAACGACGATGGCGTTTTTGCGTGGCGACTCAATTTGCCCGTCATTGAAGCAAACATCGAAATCATCGGGCAAGACCTCATCAACCCGCGCATCGTGACCGAGCCCACGCTCTTTATGCGTGGCGAAAAATCTGGTTACGTCCGGGATAAAGACCTTCCCACCATTCAGCATCTTTTTCCTAACTCCACCGTTGACACCATCGAAGGTGCAAGCCATTGGGTGCAGGCCGAAAAGCCCGAAGCATTTGTGCAATCGTTGGTTAACTTTTTACAATGAAATTATTTCTGATTCCCACGCCCCTCGCCGACGATACCTCTGCCGATGTACTCTCTGCCCAAGTTTCCGAAAGCGTCAAAAATCTTGATGTATTTTTTGCCGAAAACCTACGTACCGCCCGGCGTTTTATTAGCGGCCTTAAACTGGGGAAAGTCATTGATACCCTGACTTTTTACGACCTCAACAAAGAAACCCCCGAAGTCGAAACGCTGGCTCAACTCAAAGCTTTGTTGAAAGAAGGCAAAAACGCGGGTGTATTGTCAGAAGCGGGCTGCCCGGGCGTGGCTGACCCTGGCGCAACCGCCGTGAAGATAGCGCATCAACTCAACATCGAAGTGGTGCCGTTGGTGGGTCCGTCGTCCCTTTTATTGGCCCTTATGGCCTCGGGACTGAATGGCCAATCGTTTGTGTTTCACGGCTATTTGCCCATCGAACGCGCCCAACGGGTAAAAACGATTAAGTATTTGGAGAAAGAGGCCATGGCGCGCAAACAAACCCAGTTGTTTATCGAAACACCTTACCGAAATAATCAGGTAATGGAAGATTTACTGATTCATTGTGAGCCTACCACCCGCCTCTGCGTAGCCTGTAACCTGACGGCTCCTGACGGATTTGTCAAAACGCTTTTTGTCAAAGACTGGAAAAATAAACCCTACGATTTGCACCGAAAACCTACCGTGTTTTTGATTGGCTAAAAACACGCCGAGCCGCAACGTGTTGCGGCTCGGCGGTTAATGAAAATCCACTTGTATAGCTTATCGGTTCATTGAAACCAGAAACTCTTCGTTGCTGCGGGTACCTTTCATGCGGTCGAGCAGGAAGTCCATCGCTTCGTTGGGATTCATGTCAGACAAGTGCTTACGCAGAATCCACATACGTTGTAGGGTTTCTTTGTCAAGCAACAAATCTTCCCGGCGCGTTCCTGAAGCCATCACGTCAACGGCAGGATAAATACGTTTGTTGGCCAAACGACGGTCAAGTTGGAGTTCCATGTTACCCGTTCCTTTGAATTCTTCAAAGATTACTTCGTCCATTTTTGAACCCGTATCAATCAAGGCCGTGGCAATGATGGTCAGCGAGCCACCGTGCTCCACGTTACGAGCCGCTCCAAAAAAGCGTTTGGGTTTATGCAAGGCGTTGGCATCCACCCCACCCGACAGGATTTTACCCGAAGCGGGAGTGACGGTATTGTACGCCCGCGCCAAACGCGTAATTGAGTCTAGCAGGATGACCACATCGTGGCCACATTCTACCATTCGTTTGGCTTTTTCGAGCACCATGCCCGACACTTTTACGTGGCGGTCGGCCTGCTCGTCAAAGGTAGACGAAATCACTTCGGCCCGCACACTGCGTTGCATATCGGTTACTTCCTCAGGACGCTCGTCGATAAGAAGAATAATTAAATAAATTTCGGGGTGATTGCGCGTAATGGCGTTGGCTATCTCTTTCAACAACACGGTTTTACCCGTTTTGGGTTGGGCCACAATCATACCACGTTGGCCTTTACCGATAGGGGCAAACAAGTCCAATACCCGCGCCGAGTAGTTGTCGGCTTTGCCGCTCAACTTGATATGTTCTTCTGGAAATAAAGGCGTTAAATACTCAAACGGAATACGGTCACGAATTTCTTCGGTGGTTTTTCCGTTGACAGTTTCAACGCGGAGCAAGGCAAAATATTTTTCACCTTCTTTGGGCGGTCGAACCGAGCCACGAATACTATCGCCCGTTTTCAAACCAAAAAGTTTGATTTGTGACGGTGATACATAAATGTCATCGGGGCTGGCGAGGTAGTTATAATCGGCCGAGCGCAGAAATCCGTACCCGCCATCCGACATAATTTCGAGCACCCCTTCGTTGACAATCAGTCCGTCAAATTCTTTTACGTAGTTATTATACTGACGTTTGATTTTGTTGTGGACCTCATCGCCCCGATATTCACGAGGGCGTTCTTCGGGTTTGGGTGGGCCAACCTCCGCTACCGGCTCTACTTCGAGGCTTTCCGTAATAAAGGAAGTATCCAGAAATTCTTCTTCGGGCAAATCAATTTTAAGATCACCGAAATCTTCTCCTTCTTCCATCAACGAAGCGGGCACCATTTCTTCTGAAATGGCGGCAGGTTCTTGAGGAACAGCCACTTCCGCAGGGGCATTGAAAAAGGAAAGTTCAGGCTCGTCTTCTTTTTCTTTTTGTATTCGTTGACGCTTTGAACGTTTATCGGAGTTGTCTGACACAAATGAATGAGATTGTGAGCGTTTGTGGGCAATAGGCATCTGCTTTACTGGCTCTTCTGCTTTTTTCACCACTTTTTCTTCAACGACGGGAGCCGAAGGAATAGGCATCTCTTCCTCTTTAGGAACAGAAGGTGCAGGGGCAGGCGTACTGCTGGCCGGTTTACGAGCGCGCTTGGGCGGAATAACAGCTTCGGAAGCCGCTGATGCCGTTTGCTGTTCGAAAATTCGGTTAATGAGGTCTTTTTTAGAATACTTGTTTTGGTCTTTGATACCGAGTTGTTCGGCAAGTACCCGTAGCTCGGACAGGAGCTTGAGGTTAAGATCGTCAATGCTGAGCATAAAATAGAGGAGAGTAAAGAGAATCTTTACGCAAGAAAATCGTTGACTATTAAGTGTTTAACAATTAGAGAGCAAACCAGGAAAATATCTGAATGTAAGCTGAAACTGAACAAGAGAGGCGGTATTTGGATGAACCGGTATCAGATTGTAACCGCAGTACTGCCAGAAAGTTTCGCAATGATAACTCTTTAACGTGATTGTGTCAAGAAAATTTTCAGCTATTATTAATTTTTTAACTGTACAAGTTAAATTTTCGGTAAAATATTACCGCTTATCCTTCCTTCAAGTGCTATTTCTTGAAAACTCACTAACTTTGCAGCCGTTTTAAAAAAAGATAGTTAAACGTTAAAGTTTAACGGGTAATCAGAAAAAAGCAACAAACTGATTTACGGCTAACGGACAACGTGTAACATATAACGTCAAAACCAAACAAATGGAGAGAAATCAAATCATTGGATTAGCGCTGATTATGACGATGCTGATTGGGTACCAGCTCTTGGCCCCAAGTCCTGAACCAACCAAGCCTAATCCTGCGGAGCAAGCCAAAAACGCACCGAGACCCGCGGCCACGGCTCCGGCCCAAAAGAAATTGGATTCCATCACGGCCCAAGCGGTCTATGGTGACTTTGCAAGTGCGGCGCAGGGAACGGCCCGCGACATTGTCGTAGAAAACGACGATGTGCGTGTTACATTCAGTACCAAGGGCGGAAATGTCAAAGAAGTATTGCTCAAGAAATACAAAACGTACACGCTGCAACCCTTGTATCTGATTGATGAACAAAGCAGTGCTTTCAGCCTTGAACTTCCTACCAACAAAGGAACGGTTAATCTTTCGGAGTTATATTTCACCACCGATGCACAAAGCCAAACCATCACCGCTGGCAAATCCGCAAAAGTATCGTTTCGCCTGCCAATGGGCAACAACCAGTATGTAGAGCAAACCTACACCATACAAGGTAACGGTTACCTAATTGATTATGATGTGCAATTGGTCGGACTAGACGGGCTTGTCAAAAATGAGCCTACACGCCTTGTGTGGCAAGACAAACTCAAACAACTCGAAAACGATATGGCTGAAAACCGCAAAGTAGTGACCACCAATTACTACTCAGAAGGTTCTCTTTCCAACATCGGTGTTGGCCAAAGCGAAAATGTGGAAGAAAAAATCGAACAACCTGTTTCGTGGTTTTCGCACAAAAACAAGTACTTCCTAACGGCATTCATTACAAAAGGCACGGCACTGAGCAACGTAACCCTAAAATCACTGGTGGATGCTACGGATACGACCTATATCAAAACCATGCAAAGTGAGGGTTCGCTGGCCACGGCAGATTTGAAAGCTGGCAAAGGGAACTTCCAGTTATTTTTCGGGCCTAACGATTATCAGGTGGTAAAAGAAGTAAAAGCTGCCCCTGATTTTGGCGACAACGTAGACCTAGGCTACGCTATCCTGAAGCCGCTCAACAAGTTCTTCTTTGTTCCGATGTTCAACTTTCTGGAGAAATTCTTCAGCAATTACGGAATTTTAATCATTGTTCTGGTACTGATTGTCAAGCTCGTGATGACGCCACTCGTGTATAAATCGTACGTGAGTATGGCCAAGATGCGAATGCTAGCGCCTGAGTTGGCGGTGATACGCGAAAAAGTGGGCGACGATGCCGCCAAAATGCAACAGGAGCAAATGAAACTCTACCAGCAAGTAGGCGTCAGTCCGTTGAGCGGTTGTATTCCAGTATTGGCAACGATGCCAATTTTGATGTCGTTGTTCTTTCTGTTTCCTAACTTGATTGAACTTCGTCAGGAGGCTTTCTTGTGGGCAAGCGACCTTTCTACCTATGACGCACCCATCAAGTTGCCTTTCTCGATTCCGTTCTACGGTGCGCACGTGAGTATTTTCACCCTGGCCATGACGGTTTCACAATTAGTGTACGCATGGTATAACAACCAAATCACGCCAACGCAAGTACAGCAGCCAGGTATGCCCGATATGCGCATGTTGACGTACTTCATGCCTGTCATGTTTATGTTTATCATGAACTCGTTTCCTGCGGGTCTGAGCTTTTATTATTTGGTTTCCAACGTCGTGACCATTCTTCAACAGCAGATTATTCGTCGCTTTGTAAACGATGATAAAATCCGGGCGATTCTGGAAGAAAATCGCAAGAAGATTGCATCGGGCGTGAAAAAGAAATCGAAGTTCTCCGATATTCTAGAGCGCTCCATGAAAGCCGCTGAAGAAGCTAAAAAACAATCGGACGATGCCAAGAAACAAACTGAGGCAAAACGCCAACAATTAAAGAAGAAAAATCCCTAAGAATTACGGAGTATGAATAACAATAAAGGCTGCGGAGTATTACTTCGCAGCCTTTATTGTGTTGAGGAAAACGTTATTTTTTACTCCAAAGGTAAGTCATCCGTATTCAGGTAAACATCTTTTGTTAGGCAATGCGGTCCAATATCTCCGCCAAAGTCAATTTCTGCTGCTCACCCGAATGCATGTTTTTGAGAGATAATACTCCCGTTTGAATTTCTTCTGAGCCGATAATTAACACGTACGGAATGCGTTTGCGGTCGGCATAGTCGAATTGTTTTTTGAGTTTTGAGGCATCAGGATACAGCTCGGCGTTGACGCCCGCTTCGCGCAATTGGCGCAATACCCCCAATCCGTAGGCTTCGGCGTCGGCGTCAAAGTTCGTAATCATCACTTGGGTAGTAATAGATTGATTTTCAGGAAAAAGCTTCAACTCTTCCATCACATCATAAATACGGTCTACGCCAAACGAAATCCCCACACCCGACAGCCCGGGCATTCCAAACGTCCCCGTCAGGTTATCGTAGCGGCCACCGCCCGAGATACTTCCCATTTGTACTCCGTTGGCTTTTACTTCAAAAATAGCCCCAGTATAATAGCTTAAACCACGCGCCAGTGTCACGTCCAATTGCAGTTGGGGAGACGGCAAGCCAAAGTTCGTCACTTTGGTCCAAACTTCTTCCAACTCTGCCACCCCTTTGGAGCCGATTTCGGAGCCTGCCAGCCATTGGCGGAGATTGTCGAAAATATCGGTTTGATTGTTGGCTAATTCATAAATAGGCTGCAATTTCTCAATCGCCTCGGCTGAAAAGCCACGCTCCAAAAGCTCCTGCTCGACTTTTTCTTTGCCGATTTTATCCAATTTATCAATCGCCACGCACATCGGCCCTTCCTGTCCCGGCGCACCGATGATTTCGGCGATGCCGCTCAAAATCTTACGATTGTTGATTTTTACGGTAAAATCCAACACGCCCAATCCACGCAGCACTTCATGAATCATCAGCACAATCTCGGCTTCGCACAGCAGAGAATCTGTCCCAACGACGTCGGCATCACACTGATAAAACTCCCGATAACGTCCCCGCTGCGGACGGTCGGCCCGCCATACGGGCTGAATTTGGTACCGCTTAAAGGGCATCACCAAATCGCTGCGGTTCATCACCACAAACCGGGCAAAAGGCACCGTCAGATCATAACGCAATCCTTTTTCAGAGACTTTGAGGGTGAGTTTTTTGTGACCTTCCTGCCATTGGGCTTCGGTGAGGCCCTCGGCAAAATTGCCCGAATTAAGAATTTTGAAGAGGAGTTGGTCTCCTTCATCGCCGTATTTACCCATCAGCACCGAAAGATTTTCAATGGCAGGCGTCTCGATAGGCTGAAACCCATAACGTTGAAAAATACGGCGAATGGTATCAAAAATATAGTTACGCTTGGCCATCTGCGCGGGCCCAAAATCGCGCGTTCCACGGGCCAGAGAAGGTTTACTCATTATTTTCGTGGTTGGTGATTAGCAGTTCGTGGTTGGTGAGTAATAGTCACTATTCACAAGCCACTCCCAACTATTAAACCGCAAAAGTAGCATCCTCTTTGAAAAAAATAGGCGCATGGTTTATTTTTTTCGGAAAGAAGTCCGTATTTTTGCGGCTCAATTTTAGAATCAACATTAAAAGATAATACTACAATGGGCGTGACCAAACTTTTGCGCAAAGCAAAGCGCAACGTAATGATTCCACAAAACAAAGAGGCTCTTATTAAGCACCGCACGTGGAAACCAGAAATTAAGAAAATTGACATCGAGGCAATCAAGGCAGAGTTTGCCGCCAAAGCCTAGCCAATTTTGCCGCCTTGAGCGGCATTTTTCTTTTTAAGGGCAGTTTCAAACTCCTTTTGCATTTTTCTCAATTTCCGGCGCACTTCCTGACGGTATTGGTATTGTACGCGAAAAATAACGGCTTGACCAAACAGTGAAATACCCGCATTGATGACGATTAAGCTATACGTTCCCATCAAAAACCATTGTCTGAAAGGAGCGTTGGTATGTTTTAAATGCCCTGCCTCACTAAATACACACAGTCCGTACCCAATCACGACCAAACTTGTCGGGGCCAACAGGAGCCACTTTGTTCGGGAGTTCATGCGTTTTACCAATTTTTGGCCGGGTGGTTTTGACGTTTTCGGAATCATCTTTGTGGTAGGTGTCTTTAAGTTTTGCTTTTAAACCGAAAAGTAAAAACTTTGCAGGACTTGTTGAATAAAAATCTCATAAAATTCTCGAATGAAAGACATCATCAGTTGGGTGTTACGACACGTACCGCGCAAATATTTACAATTAGTCAGTCATTTTGGCGTCAAAGTACTGTCGGTTTTTTATCGTGGTAAGGGAGTCGAATGCAGCGTCTGCGGCAGCGAATTCAGAAAATTTCTGCCTTATGGTCGTTCAGGCAGAGACAATGCCCTGTGTCCCAGCTGTTTATCACTAGAACGTCACCGATTGATGTATTTGTACTTACAGCGCAAAACGCCGTTTTTCAAAGCTAATCTCAAATTGCTACACGTAGCACCGGAGTATTGTTTCATCGACCGCTTCGAGAAGATGAAAAATCTGGATTATATCACCGCCGATATTGAGTCTCCTTTGGCAAAGGTAAAAATGGACATTCACCAGATTCCGTTTGAAGCCAATACGTTTGATGTCGCTTTTTGTAATCACGTCATGGAACACGTAGACGACGACATCAAAGCCATGTCCGAACTTTATCGCGTGCTCAAGCCCGGTGGCTGGGCCATCATTCAATCACCGCAAGATTGGTCAAGGGCCGAAACGTTTGAAGATCCGACCATCACCGACCCCAAAGAGCGCGAAAAGCACTATTGGCAGGACGACCACCTTCGTCTTTTTGGGCGAGATTACGGCAAACGTCTTGAAAAAGGAGGATTTAAAGTAACCGAAGACCGTTTCGTCATGAACGAGCTCAGCCCTGAAGAAGTAAAACGCTTTGCGTTGCCAGCCAACGAAGTAATTTATTTCTGCCAAAAATAATGGCATTACGGGTTTAGATTGACATAAATGTAAAAGTTCCACCGAGAATCTTCTCAGTGGAACTATGTACTACAATTCTTAATCTAAACGAAATGGTGCTTTCTTGTGCTCCCCACACCATCAGCGAGGGTTTCCATAAGGTTACCCTTATGAAGCATGTTTTATTTACTTAAACTATCTGCCTGCACATTTGTTTTTTTCGCTTTGCGAGCTACCCTTTCATCCACTTGCGCGGGCTTAGCCTGGCTTTTGTAGTGATTAGGTAATACCAGCGGATTTTGGGGTTCGAGCCCAATCGTTGGCACACTCATAACCACCGTTGCCTCCTGCTCAAAATTGACCTTTCCCTGACGCTTATAATTATGTACCGATTGGACATTATTTTTTAATTCAAGCGGCATGACACGCTCATTTGACGAAACGACCAACGACGATGCATTTTGCGGCGCTTTCTGCGAAACCGGACGCTTGTAATTATGCGGTGAGTTAATGGATGCATTTTGCGCCAATACAGACGACGAACCCAACAAAATTAAGACGATAAATGATTGAATGAACGATTTCATGATAATTATTATGTTTTGGAATACTTAGCAAATGTTGTTGTCTTTTGACACTACAAAAGTACGGCGCTGGTCTTAGAGGGATATTAGGCCAAGATTAGAATTGCCTTAGAAATCCGCGTCCCTTTCTTCTCTCCTCTTATACTTTGCGTATATCGCGTCTGAACCGGCGAATAAATTCTGTTTCTTTTCCTGATACTCTCTCATCAGCTTGTGCTATATCGGTCATTATCTTAATAAAATATTCGCGTGTAGAATCATCCAGGTCTTTACTGTGCGACGCGAAGCAGCGCATGGCAAAATTGTAGGCCTCTTCAACGGGGGTTTGGTAATGCTCTCGCAACTGAAAAGATTGCATCGCCAACTCCCCATGTGGCTCGTTAATCAGTACTTTTCGGGCTTTCAGGGATTCCTGATCCTGCAATTGTCCGTCTATTTTTATGAGTGCATATACGGCACTTCCTAAACCAATGTATAAATTTGGAGCGATGATTTTCATGGTATTTTAGCGGTTAATGTGTGTTTAAAATTTACTTTTCGAGAACTTTAGGACAAAAAAAGACAGGACAAACCAATCATTTATCCTGTCTAAAGTCACTACAGCCATTACTACTCTACCTTATCCGGGGAGGTTTTAAGGATGCCCCGTCATCCAAGAGAATGTCGTTGTTTTTTTTGATGATACAAAAGTAGCGTGCTACTATTAGAGGGATATTATAACCAAATTAGAAGTAACTTAGAAAATTAAGGTGTTGACTTCTGGAGCAACTCCAATTGCTTACGAATCATATTGAGCTGCTTATCGGTTTGCAGTTTAGCCGCGTAGAGCGAGTCATAACGCAACCGAAGCGCGTCGTGCTGCTGCTGGAGGCTTTGGTGCTGACCTCGGTACCGAAAAGCCGTGTCCAGACCGCCAAAAAACAACAGGGCAAAGGCCAAAAAGACAATCCCACCCACAAACGTAGCCGCCCATCGACGACTGCGCTTGCGCACCGTGGCTTGGGGATTGGGTGTGGAAAAATAATCTAATTTGTAGCGCGTCATGTTTTTGCCCTATTTTAAGTAGGCAAAACTACTACCGCCACCTTGGAAGGAACTTAGAAGGATATTAGAAAAGTATTAGGATTTTTGGGGAAGCGTTATCACAAAGGTAGTGCCAACCTCAGGTCCCGATTCTACCGATAGGCTACCGTGGTGTAATTTGATGATTCGGGCGGTCAATGAAAGCCCAATACCATGCCCAGCAATATTGCGTGCGTTTGAACCGCGCCGAAATGGCTTGAAGATAAGGGGTAATTCTTCTTTCGGAATGGCTGGCCCATTGTTATGAAAATGGATTTCAAAAGCACTCCCCAACTTGTTGAAACGAACCTCCACTGTGTTGTTAGGGGAGAATTTAGCCCCGTTTTCCAATAAATTTGTCAACGCAATTTGAAGAAGAGGTTCATTTCCTAACACATTGAAATGCGTTGATTCATTTGAAAAATTCGCCAAATTTACTTTAACCGTATACCCTGGATAGGCCCTGAGTAACTCACTACGAACCTGCCAAAAAATTTCGTCGAGGTAAACCTCCGACAATTTAACGGCCGACTCTTCCATGCTGACCTTTGCCAGCGACAACAAACCGTTGGAGAGTCGATTCAGCTGGCGGGCGTCGTCGAGTACGGAGCGGAGCGTATCGTGCCATTCCTGCGGGTTATCGTCCATCAGCGCAACCTCAATTTGGCCCGTAATGGCCGTAAGCGGCGTTCGTAGCTCGTGCGAAGCATTGGAGACAAACGCCCGCTGTAATTGAAACGCTTCTTCCAAACGGTCGAGCATTTGGTTGAAGCGTTCGGCCAGCTGACCGATTTCGTCGGGTGTATTTCCAACATCTACCCGCAAATCCAGACGTGACGCCGTAATCGCATCTACCCTTCCAATTAGTTTTTTGAGCGGCAACAAAGCCCGGTGTGCATAAAACCACCCCACCAAAAAGACGATAAAACCAGAAATAAACCACCCTACTCCCATCACCCAAAGCAGGTTGCTGACTTCGCTGTGGCCGTATTTATCAACTGCCGAGGCAAAGACCACAAAGCGGTTATATTCATCTGCAAACAATACACCTACCACCTCTCTTTTTCCTTCATCCCAACGAAATTCCTTCTCAAGGCGCACTTGATTCAGGATTGTCTTATCGACTTTTAGAAAATCGGTACCACTTTCATACACCAGCGAATCGCGGTAATTGTAGATAATAATTTCTTCTTCGTTAAGAACCGTTAAATGATTCTTATCGAGCCACTTATAAAGCTCTGGACTGAACGTTTCTTTTCCAAAAAGTAACTCTACGTTGGTATTGGCCTCGGCTTTCAGTTGTTCGTAAAATTGGGCTTTACGGTGCCGCTCTGCGAGCAAATAAATAACAATGCAAAACAACAGTAATAAAATCGAGACGACCGCCGTAAAAAGCAGCGTCAAACGGGTACGAATCGTCATTTTTCCTTGAGCGTATAACCCATCCCAACTACCGTATGGATGAGCTTGTTAGCAGTGTCTTTGTCGATTTTTTTTCGTAAATAATTGATATAGACCTCAATAAAATTGGTGCCTGTATCAAAATCAATGTCCCATACTTTTTCGGCAATATCTACTTTTGAGACCACCCTTCCACGATTTCGCATCAGGTATTCCAATAAAGCAAACTCCTTGGCCGTCAAGTCAATGGTTTGTCCGCCCCGTCGGGCCAGTTTTTGGTCCAAATCTAATTCCAAGTCTGCCACTCGCAGTACGTTGGTCTGCTCGATGGTTTTTACGGCTCGTTTGAGCAGTGCCTTCAAACGAGCCACCAACTCCATAAAATCAAAAGGTTTGACCAGATAATCGTCAACTCCCGCATCAAAACCCGCCAGTTTGTCGGCGGTAGTATCCAGGGCCGTAAGCATCAAAATGGGGATTTGGGTATTTTTGGTACGGATGTAAGCAGCCAATTCTACCCCGTCCATAAAAGGCAAATTCACGTCCAGAATGATGAGATCAAACGTGCGCTCGTCAAAAAGACGCTGTCCCAATTTGCCATCTTCGGCCATTTCGACCGTAAAACCCTGTCTTTCCAAGCCTTTTTTTATAAATGCGGCCACTTTTGTTTCGTCTTCAACCAAAAGTAAATGAGGCACAAATTCCATAAACGGTGCGATAAATAAATAAACGTTAGATTGCTATTAAATCAAAGGCTCAGGCAGGCATGTTGTTTTTGAGTTCTTCGACCTGATTGAGATGTCGATCAATGTGAAACCGCAAAAATTCAAAGCGCTGACGAATATCAATCGGGCCAGAGATAGGATGCGGATGAATCAGGGATTCCAACTCATCGTCATGCAATTCGTGCCCCAAAGCGTTTAGTTCCACTTGAAGACTTTCCAACGAAGCCGCCCAAAAACCGATCGGACCACCAAAACGGGGAGCGGCTATTGCAGGGGCGATTTCTTTTGGCTTCCAGGTCTTTTCCACAATTTCTTCAATCGACAGTCCTTTGTGAATCATCTCTCCATTCCAGATTTTTTTGCCTTCGCGGGCGGCCTGAAGTACTTTCCACATCCCGAGTATGCCGCCGTGCTCGGCCCAATACAAGTGCTCCGTGTTGTCTACCACATTCCAAACATCGGGAGAAGGTTTCCATTGGGCTTGCGCTTCAGAAAGTTGCCTAACAGTGTCAAGGTAACGATTGCGCGCCGCCAATACTTCGCTGATTAGTTTTTTTACCTGATTCATGTTGAGGTTCTTTTATGTGCATTAAAGGTAAAAAAAAGGGTTGAGAAATCGCATCCCCAGTGGTTTTTATGCCTATTTATGCAAAATTGGCTGTTATGGTCGTGACAAAAACAGCCGAGTTTTCTCTTGTATATCTTCTAAATCTGACCATGTTCCAGTTTATGGCTGTTTGGGGCATGGACAGCATCGTTTTTAAGAAAGGCTTCGTTCCTATATTCCGCCCGTCGCAGGTACGATGGAGTCCCTGAAAAAAATTCGGGTCTAAAAAAGAAAAGGCAAACCCAATGATGTATTCATTTTCGACGGTTTTTGTAGCTTTGTCAAATCACTTGCAAATTTGCCGAACTATGAGAAAACTTACGTCTTACACCTTTTTCTTTCTCCTTTTATTACTTTCCACCCTTAACATCCACGCCCAGGTAAAACCATTAACCTCCAGCGAAATCCTCCTTAATCTTAAAAAACTAAATGTATTGGGTAGCGCCATGCACATCGCCGCTCACCCCGACGACGAAAACACCTTACTCCTTACGTATTTATCCAAAGAACGACTCGTTAAGACCCAGTACCTCGCCCTCACGCGTGGCGATGGCGGTCAAAACCTCATCGGACCTGAGCAGGGCGAATACATCGGCATCATCCGTACGCAGGAGTTGCTGGCCGCTCGGCGCATCGACGGAGCTGAGCAACTTTTTTCGAGAGCCTACGATTTTGGCTTTTCCAAAACCCGCGAAGAAACGCTCAAATTTTGGGGAGAAAACAACATTTTGTCCGACGTGGTGTATCACATTCGTAAAAACCAACCCGATGTACTCATTACGCGCTTTCCGCCAGATGCACGGGCAGGTCACGGCCACCACAATTCGTCGGCATTCTTAGCAGAATTGGCCTTCAATATGGCGGGCGACCCCACCAAATTTCCAGAACAACTCAAAGAAGTACAAACGTGGCAACCCAAGCGGGTGGTTTGGAATACTTTTTCACCGGGTTTTTCTAACCAAAAACCCACCGATAAAGGCAGTTTTATTACCATCGACATTGGCGGCTATAGCCCATACCTCGGAAAATCGCACGCTGAAATCGCCGCCGAAAGCCGTAGTTCACACAAAAGCCAGGGATTTGGCTCAGGGGCTAACCGCAACGCACGCATTGATTTTATGATGCACAAAGACGGCGTACCCGCCGAAAAAGACCTGTTTGACGGCGTTGATATGTCGTGGAACCGCGTCAAAGGAAGTGAGCAGGTAGCGCAACTTGTAGACCAAGCCATTCGCAATTACAACGTCAATTATCCCGCCTCGTCGGTACCAGTTTTGGTCAAAATTCATCAAGAATTAGGAAAGCTAGACGCTCAAAATAAATACGTTCAGCAAAAGAAAGCCGAAATCGAAGTATTGCTTCAAAACTGTTTAGGACTTTGGTTTGAAACCAACCCCATCGACTACGCCGTAGCCCAAGGCGACCGCGCGGCGGTGCGGGTAAGCGTGGTAAAACGCGCCGATTATCCCCTCAAACTTACCAGTGTGCAATTTTGGGGTGCTCAAAAAGATTCTACGTTGTCATTGGAGTTGAAAAACAATGAACTTTCAACCTTTACTTTCAGCGCGGAGGTTCCTAAAACAATCAAAATCAGTCAGCCGTATTGGTTAGAAAAACCCATCAAAAACGGAGCTTTCCAGATTGACGACCAATCCAAACTAAGCACACCCGAAAATGTGCCTTCGTTACAAACATCGTTCACATTCCTCATTGATGGTCAATCATTTATCTTTACCAAACCTTGGGTCTACAAATCAACCGACCCCGTGGATGGTGAAGTATACCGTCCGTTCGAGATTCGTCCCGAAGTGACCGCCAACGTGAGCGAAAAAGTGTACGTTTTTGCCGACAACCAACCCAAAATGGTGGACATTGTGGTAAAAGCCCACCGTGCCAAAGTGAAAGGGACGTTGACGTTTGACGTGCCCGCTGGCTGGCGCGTGGAGCCAGCCCAAATTCCGTTTGATTTGCCCGAAAAATACCAAGAACAAACTGTGAGCGTCAAGATTTTCCCTTCTGCCCAGCAGAGTGAAGTAAAACTGAAAGTAATTGCCAAAACCGAGAACGGAGAGAGTCCTTATAGCCTCAAATCGGTTGAATATAAGCACATTCCGACGCAGACGATTTTTCCGATGGCCACCACCGCCTTGGTCAAACTCGACATCAAAAACAAAGCAAAAACCATCGGGTACATTGCGGGCGCAGGCGACGAAGTACCCGCGGCCTTGCGCCAAATGGGCTGCAATGTAACCTTACTTGATGAAGCCGCACTCAGCAAAAATCTTGCGGTTTATGACGCCATCGTAGTGGGCGTTCGGGCCTATAACACCGAAGAGCGCATCAAGTATTTTCAGGAGAAATTGATGGAGTACGTCAAAAACGGCGGTACGATGGTGGTGCAATACGTAACGGCGGGAGGATTTGGTAATACACTCAAAGTGAACAACATAGGTCCGTACCCCTTTAAAGTAGGCCGCGACCGAGTCACGGAAGAGGATGCCGAAATGCGGATTTTACAACCCACGCATCCTATCTTGAATACCCCCAACAAAATTACGTCGAAAGACTTTGAAGGCTGGATTCAGGAGCGCGGTATTTATTTTGCCGTAGAATGGGACAAAAACTACACGCCCCTTTTCTCAGCCAACGATACCAACGAAGCCGCCAAAGAAGGTAGCCTTATTTATGCACCCTACGGAAAAGGCCATTTTGTGTATACTGGCTTGGTGTTTTTCCGCGAGCTTCCTGGCGGAGTATCGGGTGCGTATCGGTTGTTTGCCAACTTAATTTCGCTGGGGAAGAAGTAGTTACGATATAAACAACTCATATTTTCAAAAATGGGCTGGCTATTTGCGGCCCATTTTTTTTGTTGTTTCAAGCCTTTTCTTTCCAAAACACAGCGCGCAATCGACTGTTTGAGGCTGCGCCAAAGGGTGAGCAGTGCTTCCCCACTGGTAATAAACATCCAAAAAGGTAGGCCCAACCCAATTTTATTTACAAAAAAATAAGCGCTTACATTACATAAGCGCTTGATTTATATCATCTTATACCGAGCAACAAAAATAATAAATTACTATGAAAGCACCGTTTGCTCGCTCCATTCAAAATGCGGAAGCTTAATCGGAGCCAATAATTGTTCTTCGAGCATATTGGCCCATTCGCTGATGTAGAGCACCACATCATCCCGAAAATTATGACGCAAGTAGCGTTTCTCGGCGGGCAGGCGCTGCAAAATGCGGACATCCGACAGTCGTTCCAATTGCTTCAAATCGTCGGGGTCGAGGCCCGCCTCCATCATTTCGCCGATGAGCAAATCCATGGGCAAACCACTCGTTGGGCAATAGTCATTGAGCTGCTCGTTCCAATCGCCGCGCCCATTGGCAAGGGCATGGACATGAATTTCGGCTTTGGTCAGGCGGGTAAGTTCCTGCGCTAAGTTTCCGCAATTGCAGCTTCCCATGTGGCCCCATTGATAAGGTGAACCTTTTTCGATTTTTCGGGCCGTACGACGAAGCGCCGCAATAAGGTCAAGATTCGGGCGTGCCATAATCGTAAATGTATTGATTAAGTTAATTGAATCGTTTCGATAATGAATTAACCAAAAAACACCTTGTTGCTGGTTTTTGTTTTAAGGCAATTTATGTATTTTTTTGTAAAAATTAAGGTTTTACGTTGTCCAAATCATTTTTCTGGCGACATAAAACGAAATGCACCACCCGATGAAATTTTCTATTTTCGCAAGTTGTATCTGCCTTTGCCTGTTTACCGCCTGTAGCTCCACGTTTAACCCCAAACAAACGTATTCGGTGCAACAAATTCAGGATGATTTCAACCTCATGCAACGGGCGTTGCTGGAGTCTCATCCAGGAATTTATCGGTATTCTTCACCCGATACCATTCAGTGGATTTTTAATAAAACCGCTCAGCAACTGACCCACTCCATGACCGAGCGCGAATTTAGGCGTACGGTCAATCCCGTTTTTTCTTACATCCGCTGCGGCCATACCGACATTTATCCATCCAAACAGTACACAAAATACATCAAAAAAAATAAATCCAAAGAACTTCCACTTTCGGTTTTTTGGGCTGATAATCAGCTTCGTATCACTCAAAACCGCACCAAAGATTCCACCCTTGCCGTGGGTGGCGAAATCACCCGCATGGATGGTCGGCCCATCGAAAAAGTGATGAAAGAAATGTGGGATTTAATTCCATCGGATGGCTATAACCAAACCTTTAAAATTTCCGTAGCGAACACCAATTTTGGTTCATTTTATCGCTATTTGTACGGCAACGACAGCACATTTACTATGACTGTAAAAGACAGTTTGGGAAAGTCGCATAATCTAAAAATTTCGTTTACGGCTCCTCCCAAACCCGCCAAAAAGAACGCTCCTAAGCCAGTCGGTGCGCCTAAACCCAACACCGTTCCGACCACGACGCCCATTCCTCGCCCTAAAGCACCCAAAGTCGATAGACGACGCACCTTGAACATATCGACGCGCGACAGCAGCGTGGCAATTCTGGACATCAACACTTTCCGCGACGGCGGTCATCGCAAGTTCTACCGAAAATCTTTTCGCACCCTTAAGCAAAAAAACATTCAACATTTGGTCATTGACCTACGCGCCAATGGCGGCGGCCGCTCCGATGCCAGCGTCAACCTGATGTCGTATCTGTTGGACTCAACCTTCGTGGTTTATGATACCATCGACGCCGTACGGGGGCGCCCCTCTTTCAACCGCTATTACGGCGGCAAACTGCTGCGCTTTGCAGCGCGTAATTTCTGGTCTAAAAAAATCTCTTCCGACCGAATTCGCAACCGGTCGACCGCAAAAAAAATACGCCCTAACAAAAAATACGGTTTTAAAGGCAAGGTTTACTTACTGACCAACGGCGGGTCGTTTTCAGCGGCGGCGATTTTCCCTTCTATCATTCAGGAATATAACCCAAGGGCAGTCGTTATTGGCCGCGAAACCGGCGGCGGGCAGTACGGTTGCAACGCCTTCATTTCCCCTTATCTTACCCTCCCAAACACAAAAGCAAAGGTCAGAATCCCGATGTACAAAATTGTGTTAAACCTTCCGGGCTACGACAAAGGGCGCGGTGTAATGCCCGACATTCCAGTAGCGTACACGTTTCAGGATGTGTTCAAAATGAAGGATTTAGACATCGAAAAAGTCTATGAATTAACAAACAGTGCTAACAAACAATAAGAAATTACAAACATTATTAACTTAAACTACCTACGGCCACGGCCGCTTTATTGCCGATTGCGTATGCTTGAAAATTGGAACTTAACTCATTATTTCTACTTTTTTCTCCTTCTATTACCATTTACTTCCGTAAGTCAGGAACAGAATGAGTGGAAGTTGGAAAAGGATAAAAACGGAATCAGGGTGTACTCACGCCACCTCACTGGAAGTAAGTTGAAAGAGGTAAAAGTAACCTGTGAACTCAACGCTACCTTATCGCAACTTGTGGCGTTTGTATCAGACATCGACCACTACAAAGACGCCGTGTATCGGGTAGCAGATGCCTATTTAGTTAAGCGCATCAGCGACCGGGAGTTTTATTATTACAGCGAAACCGAAATGGTTTGGCCTGTATCGAATCGTGGCTTGGTTATCCGTATGGAGTTTGACATGAACCGCACGACCCGAACCCTCCGTATTCGTGGCAACAATGCCCCAGAGTTGGCTCCCCAAAAAAAAGGAGTGGTTAGAATTCCTCTTTGGCATTCGCTTTGGACAGTCCAGGAAATTGACAGCAAACGGTTGAGGATAGACTACAATTTTGCCGTTGACCCAGGCGGTGAGCTACCGATTTGGCTCGTCAATGCCCTGATTGCGGTGGGGCCTTATCAGTCTTTTTCAAGCATGGAAAAACTGCTGACTCGCCCCTACTACCAAAATCGTACGTTTAGTTTCTTACAACCCTAAATTGAAGTAAATAACTCCGTACAACGCCCCCAAATCATGAGAACAAAAGATGAAACCAAAGTACAGCTCATTCTCAAAACTGCCCTCAAAATGGTGGCTCGGGTAGGATTGACGGGACTCAAAATGTCGGATTTAGCCAAAGAGGCAGGCGTAGCAACGGGAACCGTTTATATTTATTTTGAGGATAAAAATCAACTTATTTTTGAGCTATACCATTACCTGATGCATGTCAGTATCAATGATTTAGCACCGCAAATTTCGGAGACCGATCCACTCAAAATCAAAATCAAAAAAATAGCCCGTAACTACCTAGAAGACAACATAAACAACCCCGAATACGGCGCATTTTTGGAACAATATTTTCGTTCACCCTACTTTCATAAAGAGGATTCGACCCGCGTCGAAAAAGAAATCACCAAACAACCACTCTACCAATTGATGGTGGAAGGCCAACGCCAAAGTCTCATCAAAGAAGCCGACCCTGAGCTGCTCGTTACGTTGGTGTACGGAATGCTGAATGAAATGGCAAAAGTGTCTGTTTATACCCAAAAGCCCATTAGTACCGCCGAATGGGAATTGACATTTAGTGTACTTTGGGATGGAATACGGAGTTAATTTAGAACAAAAGGGGGCATTGATTAATTAATGACCCACGGATGACACTGATTCCTTTGGAAACACGGGTTTTCACGGATTAAACCCGTGTTGGAACATGGCAGCGGCCAACCGTCCGTTTTATCGGTGTTCTATTGGTCTGCGACAAATAGTTAATAATTCCCTTTATCTCGCCGACAAATCAATTCCCCGATAAATATCTGAGAGCTTCAGCGTTACATTAATTGATTGTAAATGAATTGTTTCTGAAAGACTGGCTACGTCGTTGGTGCGCCAATCTTTTTCATTCAATCGGAAGTAAGCAGAAACCAGTGCGTGTTTTTGATGAACTACCACGTATTCTTTAAATGAGGGTAGCGAACGGTATAAATAGAATTTTTCGCCCCGGTCATACTCTTCCGTAGAAGGCGACAGCACCTCCACAATCAACAATGGATTCAGGATGGTATCTACTCGATTTTGATAAAACAACGGTTTTTCACAAATCACCACAGCATCTGGATACACAAAACTCTCAATGGTGGGAATATGGATTTTGGTATCACTGTTGCTAACTTCAAAACGCGAGTCTTGAAGTGCATTGCCTAATGCCGTTAAGACATTAGTAGCGATGCGGTTATGAACGTAGGAAGCCGCACGCTTTTTAGTTATTTTTCCGTCGTAATATTCCAGTTTTTCCAATGATTGCGCCTCCAGTTCGAAGTATTCTTCGATGCTATACGTGGTTTCGGGCGAAAGTAATGCAACCATAAAATAAGCAGTTTTTACAAAGTTAAACGAAAATTCCTAATTTGAGCCAAATCTGACCCTGAGGATTATTATGCTCTTTTACTCCTTGCTAAAGTTTGTTTTTACGGTTACGCTTCGCCTCTTTTTTCGGCGGTTTCAGGTTCATGGACTCGAAAAATTGCGGAAAGCCAAAGGTCCGTTGATTCTGGCGGTCAACCACCCCAATACTTTTATGGACCCGCTCATTGTGGCTACTTTGATGCCCCAACGGGTTGCTTTTATTGCCAACGGCGGTATTTTCAACCGATTGACCCGACCCGTTTTCAAGTATTTTCACGTCATTCCTGTATATAGAAAAAAAGACACCTCCGACGTTCCACTCTCCCCCGCCGAACTCAATAAAATGACATTTCAGCGGTGTTATGATTACTTAAAAGCCAAAGGAACGATTCTTATCTTTCCCGAAGGAACGAGCGAAATCGAGCGTCGTTTGCGCGAGCTCAAAACGGGCACTGCCCGCATTGCCTTGGGTGCTGAATACGAAAACAACTTCCAACTGGGCCTTCAAATTTTACCGATTGGTCTTAATTATTCAGACCCTACGCGCTTTAGAAGCGACGTGTTTATCAACGTTGGCAATCCGATAGCCCTCGCTGGTTTCAAAGAAAAATACAATTCAGAGTCCTTTGAAACCGTTGAAGAACTAACGGACTTGATTCAACAGCGCATGGCCGAAACGGTCATCATTACCGAGGATGAAGAAGAAGATACATTGGTAAAACAAGTCGAAATTTTATATAAGAATCAACTCTTTGAAGAATTGGTTTTGGACAGCAAAGCCCAAAAGGACGAGTTTGACCTCATTAAGCAAATTGTGACGGCGGTACGGTATTTTGAGCAACACCGCCCCGCCCTCTTTAAGTCTATGCAAGTCAAAATGTCCAACTATTTGGATACACTACACAAGCTCCGTCTTTCAGATGAAATTTTCACCCAAACCCAACACCTCAGCCGCCATCTCAGGAGCACCGTAAGTTTATTGATTTTAGGCCTTCCAGTGTACCTATTCGGGCTATTTTTCAATTATCTACCGTACATCTTACCTTCCAAAATTACCCCTTTGATTTCTAAAGACATCTCCTACCGCGCCCCCCTCATGATGACCCTTGGAATCTTCACATTTCCCCTCTTTTACGGACTCCAACTGTGGATATTTCAGGCTATTTTCCAACTACCCTGGCTGACGATAGGCTTGGCAATTTGTCTGCCCCTTAGCGGTTTTTTTGTTTTGTGGTACTGGGGTCGAGTCACTCGCCTGAGCCATGTATGGCATGCTATACGGCTCTTTCGGCGTAAACCTACACTAATGCAAACGCTTTCCAGCGAGCGCACCGCAATCTTCCAATCGCTCAACGAAGCCAAAGAGCTTTATTTGAAGTTGGGAGAATAAAAGGGGCTAATTCTTCACCATTGTAAGCTCCGCAATCAATTGTTCCAATACCTTAGCCACGCCATTTTCATCGTTTGATTCGGCCCTAAAACGCGCCGCTTCTTTGATGTCGGGATGGGCATTGTCCATGGCGTACGAAAAATAGGCTTGCTGCATCATTTCCAAGTCATTGAGGTAATCGCCAAAGACCATGGTTTCGGCCGCCGAGATACCGTGCAATTGCTGAAGTACGTTCATAGCTTTGCCTTTATTGGCCAAGTTGTGCGACAAATCAAGCCAAATCCCCGCCGAGACCTTCACTTTAATTTCATCTTCCCACGCCTTAAAGTGCGGATAACTATTGGCCGCCGAGCCGTCCAAATCACAGATGCTCACTTTCAGGCATTCATCATCCGCGACGTCCAGCAAATTTTCCACCAATTCGTAGCGTTCAAAATACTTGGTCAATTGCGCCCAAAAGGCAGGCTCGGTGTTTTCGACGTAGGCTTTTTTCTTGCCGCAAAAAATAGGGTATGCGTTCGAAATGGGTCGGGAGGTCAGAATCAAAGAATCAACAATTTCTCTTTGCAGCGGTTGGACATACAGTTCTTGATTTTGGTACACGACGTAACTGCCGTTTTCGGCCACAAAAATCACGTCATCTTTAACGGGCTCAAACTGTTTTTGAAGGTTGAAATACTGGCGTCCACTGGCCGCCACAAAACGTATCCCGTGGGCTTTAAGGGTAGCTAAAATGGGGTAGATGGCCGGGTTTAACTCCCCTTTAGAGTTTAGCAACGTACCGTCCATGTCGGTAGCCACTAATTTTATATCTTTCATATACGACAAATGGTCTATCCCAAAATTGCACAATTTCTTGCGTAGGAGCGTCTTTTTATGGAATATATACCATTTAATCGTAAGATATTTTTATTCTATCAATCCCTTACATCCAACCTCGCCGCCTAAAATAAATCAACAGCCCCCCCGCCAACACCGCCATGCCGCCTATGGTATAAAAATACCCGTTGGGCTGACGCAATTCTGGCATATTGTCGAAGTTCATGCCGTAGATTCCAACGATAAACGTGAGGGGCATAAAAACCGCCGAATAAATAGTGAGGGTTTTCATGACGGTATTCATGCGGGAGCTAAGCGTAGAATAGTGAATATCAATCAACCCGGTCAATAATTCACGGTTGGAGTCAATGGTTTCAATGGCATTGATGACGTGGTCGTGTACGTCACGGAAATACGGAAACGTACTTTTGCCAATGAGTTTTGAATTTTCGCGCAGACCCTGACTCAACATATCGCGCAGCGGCAATACGTATTTGCGCATGAGGGTAAGCTGACGTTTCATGTTATAAAGTTCACTGATGGGGTCTTTGTGTTTTCCGGCCAAAATCAACCCTTCCAGTTCTTCCAACTCCTCGCTCATTCTTTCAAGGATTTCGAGGTAATTGTCCACAATCAAATCAATCAATGAAAACAGCAAATAATCCGCCCCATTGCGGCGCGTTTTTCCAACCGACGCTTTGATTCTATCCAAAACGGGACCAAAAATATCACCCGTACGTTTTTCCTGAAACGAAATCAGGTAATTGCTCCCCAACAAAAAACTCACGTGCTCCGCTTCGATTTCTCCCGTCTCATCGTGCCAATACAGCATTTTGAGGGACACAAACACGTAGGTTTCGTTAAAAAATTCAATCTTGGGCTTTTGCCGGGTATTCATGATGTCTTCCAACAAAAGCGGATGAATATTGTGCAACTGCCCCACGGCCTCAATGACGCCCGACTCGTGAATCCCGTCCACATCTAGCCAACTGATGTAGGGTTTATCGCCCGAAATCTGGCAATCTTTGATTTGTTTGATGGTGTGTTGCTCGTGGTACTGCTCGTTGTATTTAACGATTTTAAGGGTAGTATCTTTTGCCACTTCTGGCCCCACATACACCAATGTACCAGGAGAAAGGCCAAACGTAGAGGTATTGGGTGGGGGTGTCATGGGTTATTGATTTGTGGTTTTCGGTCGCCGATTTTAGTAGGTGAATGTTACTATTGAGCCATCAATCGCAACACTTTTTCTACGTCTTCAGGCGTGTCGATGCAATGACTTTCGTAGGCCGTAAGCCCCATTTTGATTTTATAACCGTTTTGAATCCAGCGCAATTGCTCCAAGGATTCGGCTTTTTCTAAACTAGAAACGGGCAATTTTGTAATTTTCTCTAAAATATCGGACCGGTAAGCGTACATTCCCACCTGACGATAATAAATGTGGTGTTTGTGCCATTCTTTGGGGTCAACTCCTTTCAGAAAAGGCAATACCTGACGGCTGAAATAGATGGCTTCAAAATTCTGATTTACAATCACTTTAGCCTCCCCCACATCAAAAAGTACTTCATAATCGCTCACGGGAATCATCTGCGAAGCCAACTCTACACTCCCGTCCAAAACCGCTCCCAACTCATCAATCTGCTCGGGTGCCACGAAGGGTTCATCGCCTTGAATGTTTATAATGTAATGGGTTTCGGGTTTGGGATTTACGGTTGTTTCTGAATTTTTAAACTGTAAACCGTGAACTGTAAACTGATACGCCTCCCAACACCGGTCGGTGCCGCTGGGGTGGTCGGGGTGGGTCATCACGGCCTTGCCACCAAACGCTTGTACGTGTTGGAGAATGCGCTCATCGTCGGTAGCGACAATCACTTCCGACAGGCATTTGGCCTGCGATGCCTGCTCGTACACGCGCTGAATCATGCTTTTGCCTTGAATATCAATGAGGGGTTTGCCCGGAAAACGCGTCGAAGCGTAGCGAGCGGGAATAATACCGATAATCATTTGTATTTATACGTGTAAACTGTAAACTTGCCCCTTCGCTGCGTTAGGAATGAGCATAAAAATCTGCGGAAGAAGCGGTTGGATAAATTCATATTTAAGATTGGATACATTTAAAACAATGAATGCCAAATCTATCTGTGATATATTGTGCTGAAAAGGAATGTTTTTATCCGTTGTAACAAATATGTCGAATCTGTTTTCAACTGCTAATGCCAATAACTTACCATTTTTGACGCTGAGCCAATCCATATCCCTTACCGTAAACACATCAGGCTCCACCTCTAAAAGCCTAAATTTAAGCCTTTTAGGGATGTTTTCATCCAGCAATATTTTCGGCATTAATAACGTGATATGCTTGGATTAATAAATAGCCAGATTGCTCAATCACAACCAATGCCTGCTCTTTAGTAACGGCAGGAAAATCTTCCAGATACGTTTCTAACGTCTCTCCTGTACCTAAATAATCGAAAAGGCTTTTGATTGGAACGCGAGTACCAAAAAAAACCGGTTCTCCACTCTGAATATCAGGGTCTATCTGAATAACAGTACTTTTCATACTATTGACCATTAAAATTGAATACAAAGGTACGAAAATGTCGATAATCCTTAACTGCCAAATTTCAATCTGGCGGCCTGATTCTATTCAGGTGATGACGCCAAGCCGTAGAAGTACAAGTTACAATTATACTATTACTGCCCTGTTTGGTGTTATCACCAAACAGGTAGAAGCATAAGTTTTAATTACGAAAGAAATGTTGGTGGAATAACACCCACATCGCTATCACTCAAAAACACTCAATTCCAATTCAAAACCAGGCAGCACCTCTTCGCCTGACACCTTCCCTGCTGAAAACGGCACCAGCTCCACCGTTCCGTTTTGGCGATATATCCACACTTCTTGGCCCGCCAAATCAATCAGCCAACCCAATCGTACGCCGTTTTGAATGTATGCATTCATTTTGAGTTGGAGCTTCGGAAGGCTATCGGTTTTGGAGCGAAGTTCGGCCACAAAATCGGGAGCGATGTGGGCAAACTGATTTTTTTCACTTTCAGGCAACGCGTCAAAACGGGCTTTCAGAATAAAAGAAGCATCAGGGGCACGCATAGAACCGTCGGCAAACGTAAACCCCGCCGACGAACTGAACGTATAGCCCAGCTTCGAAGAGTGGTTCCACAATTCGAGAATGAACAAGAGCTTATTCTCGTAAAAACCTGAAAGTGTGTTGGTTGGTGACATAATGATAATATTCCCGTCGGCATCGCGCTCAATATTCAGTTCATCGTTCATGCGGCAAAATGCCAAAAACGCGGCATCATCCCACCGAATCTCGTCGGGAAGCCTGAGTACATATTCATCCAATGCAACCATAATCTCTAACCGTTTTTTATTCAAAAATAACAATTTCACCCCCAAAACCCAAAAGTCGCTGAAAAGCCGTAATTTTGCGCCCTAATTAACACAATTGTCTATTGTTGTCAGTGATTTTGAGGGAATTAGTTAAGTATTTAAGCCATTCTCACTACTCACTGCTCACTACTGAATACTAACTATGGAATACAATCACCGCGAAATTGAAAAAAAATGGCAGCAGTTTTGGGAAAATAACCAAACCTACAAGACTGATATTGACCACAATAAGCCCAAGTACTACGTCCTCGACATGTTTCCTTATCCTTCGGGAGCCGGACTACACGTAGGGCACCCGCTGGGCTACATTGCATCTGACATTATTTCGCGTTATAAAAGACTCAAAGGCTTTAACGTGTTGCACCCGATGGGCTTCGACAGCTTTGGCCTTCCCGCCGAGCAGTATGCCATCCAGACGGGTCAGCACCCCGCCATCACGACCGAGCAAAACATCAGTACGTTTATCAGTCAAATGAAAAACATCGGTTTCAGCTACGACTGGAGCCGAGAAGTTCGCACGTCTGACCCCAATTATTACAAATGGACGCAGTGGATTTTCATGCAACTGTTCAACCATTATTACGACAAAGACGCCGACAAAGCCCTGCCCATCACTCACTTAGTTGCGCAGTTTGAAAAAGGAGGCTCCGCCGCCGTCAATGCAGTTTGCGACGAAGAAACGCCTGAATTTACCGCCGAAAACTGGAACGCCATGAGCGAAAAGGAGCAGCAAATCCTGCTGTTGAAATACCGCTTTACCTTTCCCGAAGAATCGTACGTCAACTGGTGCCCGGGCTTAGGAACGGTGTTGTCCAACGACGAAGTAAAAGACGGTGTCTCGGAGCGTGGGGGCTTTCCCGTAGAGCGTAAATTGATGAAACAGTGGGCCATGCGCATCACCGCCTACGCCGACCGCCTGTTGACAGGCTTAGACACCATCGACTGGCCCGAACCCTTGAAAGAGCAGCAACGCAACTGGATAGGCAAAAGCGTAGGGGCAAGTGTGAAGTTTAAAGTAGCCAGTAAAAACAACGATGCCCTTAACATCGAGGTATTCACCACCCGCGTTGACACCATCTACGGGGTTAGCTTCATGGTGTTGGCTCCCGAGCACGAATGGGCATTGGAATTGACCACTCCTGAGCAAAAAGAAGCCGTCGAAACCTACATCAAATGGGCCGCGAGCCGCAGCGAAGTAGACCGCATGGCCGAAAAGAAAGTGACGGGCGTGTTTACGGGCAGCTATTGCATCAATCCGCTGAGTGAAGAAAAAGTACCCATTTTCTTGGCCGATTACGTGTTGGCTGGCTACGGAACGGGGGCCGTCATGGGCGTACCTTCGGGCGACCAGCGCGACTGGAACTTCGCCACAAACTTTGGTTTGCCGATTGTCCCGATTTTGGACAGTCAAAAAGACATTGACCAACAGGCCGACAACACCAAAGAAGGGACTTACATCAACTCGGGCATCATCAACGGCATGACTTATAAAGAGGCCACCGATACGTTGATTGGCTGGTTGGAAGAGCGCAAATTGGGCAAAGGAAAAGTGCAGTACCGCCTGCGCAATGCCGTTTTTAGCCGTCAGCGCTACTGGGGTGAGCCGGTGCCCGTTTATTTTAAAGATCATGTTCCTTATCTGATTGATGAAAGTGAATTGCCTTTAGAATTGCCCAAAATCGACAAATATCTCCCCACCGAAACGGGCGAGCCGCCACTGGGCCGCGCCGAAGGTTGGAAATATAAAAATGAATACGAATACGAATTGAGCACCATGCCCGGCTGGGCTGGCTCCTCGTGGTATTGGTATCGCTACATGGACCCGCAAAACAACGACGCTTTTGCCTCCAAAGAAGCCATCGACTATTGGCAGCGCGTTGACTTTTATTTGGGCGGCTCCGAGCACGCCACGGGACACTTGCTGTACAGCCGTTTCTGGAATAAATTCCTGAAAGATTTGGGACTCGTACCCCACGAAGAATTTGCCGCTAAGCTGTTGAATCAGGGCATGATTCAGGGACGAAGCAACTTTGTTTATCGTTTAAGAACTGAGATTTCTTCAACGGAATTAGCAGGAAGCAAAAACGAGGACAAAGAATTATTGCCAAGTAAGGATATCCCCCAAATATTTATTTCAAAATCTATTGTAGATTTAGTTGAAAAAGGTCCAATTGACCCTAACTATCATGATACAATTTTTAAAATTGATACTTACCTGAATCAACTTACTAAAAAGATAGCACAAAAACATCCTGATAAAGTTGGTGAAATTGTCTGTTCTTATTCCCCTTCTTTTGCTTTCATCACCAAATTGCACGTCGATGTAAACATTGTTGACAACGATGTCCTTGACGTAGCCGCTTTCAAAAACTGGCGTGAAGATTTCACCAATGCGGAATTTATTTTGGAAGATGGAAAATACGTTTGCGGTTGGGAAGTCGAAAAAATGTCCAAATCGAAGTTCAACGTCGTCAATCCTGACAACATCGTTGAGAAATACGGGGCCGATACGCTGCGTATGTATGAAATGTTTTTGGGGCCATTGACCGATGCGAAGCCTTGGAACATGAACGGCATCAGCGGTACGTTCAACTTCCTGCGTAAGTTTTGGCGGTTGTTTTTTGAAGACCAGAGCGGCAAACAAAAATGGACCGATGCCGAGCCTACCGCCGAGGAATTGAAGGTATTGCACCGCACCATCAAACGCGTGGAAGAAGACATCGAGCGGCTTTCGTTCAATACCGTCGTGTCTACGTTTATGATTGCAGTTAATGATTTGAGCGATTTGAAATGCCATAAAAAAGCAATTTTGAAGGAAATGCTTATTTTGTTGGCGCCGTATGCCCCGCACATTACCGAAGAATTGTGGGTGGCATTAGGCAACGAAGCAGGTACTATTTCGTCAGCGTCTTTCCCCGTATTCAATCCTAAATACTTGGAAGAAAGCGCGTTTGAATATCCGATTCAAATCAACGGCAAAGTACGCGCCAACATTCCGTTTCCCGTAGATATGTCCAAAGAAGATATTGAGCAGGGCGTATTGGCCAACGAAACCGTTCAGAAATGGCTTGAAGGCAAAGCCCCTAAAAAGGTAGTGGTAGTGCCAAAACGAATTGTGAACGTGGTGTTGTAACACACTAACGGAGCCCGAAAATCATGATTTTCGGGCTCCTTCTTTTATATATCATCTACTTTTTTTGATTCTCATGGCGGAATTTCTCCCTATTAGAACCTAACCAGTATCTTTTATCAGCTAATCGTTCATCGCGATACTTTTCATAGTAATCGTTCGTCATTAAATCAAGTTGAAATTTGTACTTAAAACCAATGGTCGCTTGCGCATTTTTGTACAATTTACTTAGAAATACCTGAGAAAAATCTGACGCTTTGTATTTATTCAATGCGGTATTAGGGACTTTTTTTTCGTCAATCCATACCCCATAAATCGTTGCATTTTTGTAATCTTCAAATTCTTTTTCGGTAGGAGTTATTCGAGGTAAAGGGCTTAAAGGCGGATTCATTGCCCAGTTCTGTTTTAACTGCTGTTCTTTACTCATCGCCCTAAAAATTACCTCCAAACGTACTCGGTCCGGCTCAGACGGCCTATCTAAACGATAAATTTCTTTCCCGTCTTTTCCCCCTCTTGTTAAATATTTTTCAACAATTTTTTCATACTCTTCCACCATAGCCTGCGAAACTCCGTCTTTGCCTGATTCGGCTTCCGGAGCGGATTTTGGAGTGACAGAAGGCGCTGTTTGTGCAAAACTGATGTCGCTAAAGATAAAGACCAACGCTGAAAAAACGCATAAAGCTGTCGTTTGAAGCAAGTATGCACGCTTCATTGAAGTGAATTTGTTCATCATTTTAAACCGTTTTTTGGTGAGGAGATAATTGAAAGAGCTCGCCAGCGTCACGCCGCTGTGTTGGCTTATTTTATGAAGTAATAAATACTGATATGCAGGTGGATTTCGGTGCGTTTTAATCACCCAATCATCCGCCAAAAATTCGTGATTAAGCCTAATCGCCCGACGATACAGCCACACGGCGGGATTCCACCAGCAAAACGCCAGAAAGATTTCTATAAATATGACATCCAACGTATGACGCTGACGGATATGCGCCTGTTCATGCTGTAGGATTTCGGCTTCTATTTCGTCGTTTTCAAATGCCTGGCGATTGACAAAAACATACTTACCGAAACTGTAAGGGGTATTATTCTGCGGTATCAATACCAAGTTCATTTCACCCTTTTTCACGACCGGATGGGTGCGGATCAGTTGCCAAAAAGAATACAGATTTTTAGTAAAACGAAGCAGAAAGGCAAGGGTAATTACCCCATAGAGTCCCCACAGATACGTCGTCAAAGGCAGCGTATCTGTAACCGCTGAACTTGAAACGGGGTCATTTGGAGTAAGTGGACCGGATAGAATGACGGTCGATAGTGTTTGCGTATTTTCAATAACCGCTGGCAGCGTTGCAACGGGCAATTCATACGTAATAAGCGGAACTAATCCCGAAAACAATAGACTGAATAACAGGTAGAAGCGATTAAAAACGGGCATTTTTTCTTTTTCCAATACCAAATGGTACAGAATCAGCAGCAATGCCGAGCAGACGGCAAATTTGAAGAGATAAATGCTCATGGCTTTTTATGTTTAAGTTGTTCGTCAATCACTCGTTTCAGGTCCTCCAATTCCTCTTTGGAGAGGTCGGCGGTATTTGTAAAAAAGGAGGCAAATTGCGCCATCGAATTCCCGAAGAAATTTTTAATGATGCCGCGAACGTGTTTAGAAAAATAATCCTCTTTGGAAACCAAGGCATAATACTGCCGCGAATTTCCGAAAAGAGTATACCCAACAAAACCTTTTTCCTGCATCCGTTTGAGCAACGTAGCCACGGTAGTGGAGGCGGGTTTAGGGTCGGGCGAGGCATCAATTAGGTCTTTCATAAAGACCGTTCCCTGCTGCCAGATTACCTCCATTAATTGTTCTTCAGATTTAGAAAGTTGCATATACTCTACAATTTGATACTTTGTTCTACAAATGTAGAATATAAAAAATTCAAAGCAAATTTCCGGGTAGATATTTTGAGATTATTTTCTATTTTTGATTGAATAAAACAGCGTAGCCATGAACAATTTTGCAAACAGCAAAGTCATAAAATTGTCTTTTTTCGTCCTATTAGCCGTTTTGATGCTTGCAGGTTGCAAAGAGAAGGAGGTTTGGCCCAAAGAAACGTATGAAATGTTGAATAAACGCTCCATCAAATTAGTTACTTATAACAATTCCAGCTTGAGTCAGTTCAGCTTTGAGGAAAGCGCCAATAAACACGTAGCAGTTTATACAAATCAGTTCATGGATTTGAGCCAATGCAATGACTGCGGCTACCCTTTCGTTGCCTTCGAAGTGGACCCTTCTCTTTCTGAATTCAGCTATTCATCCGCGCAGGAATTAGAAAATATTCGTGCTATCAGCGGACAAACGAGCAGTATCTTTGGCCCCTATGCTTCTCCTATTCGTTCTGGTAGTATTTCAGGAAGGAAAACCACCGACTATTCATGGATTATTACCATTGATTTACCAGCAGACAGTACCAAGCCAAGTGAGTCCCGTAAAATAAAAGGCGTATTTACTCTGAAGTAATTATAGTTGAAGCATAGAGTAACGCTTCACTTGTTATAAAAGAGCTTTTCACTCCATTTCAATGAATCAGGAAAAGGTAGGTTATATTTTGAAAAATCAGACCAAAAAATCAATACACGGTGTTTTGACGGGTCTATTGAAGACAGGATGACGGGAAGTTTTTTATGCTTTATCAGTTCTCTTTTATGTCCTGTAAATTCAACAAAAAAGCGCTTGTATTTATAATCAATATTGTCTCTGAATAGCCTATTTTTATGTTGATAGTGGTAATGAAATCTCAAATACATCGTCCCCGTTTTGGTGTGGTATTTTTCTTCAATACCATCTATCGTTGCAACCTCAAATATCTGATTATGAGTTATTTCTTTCTTCTCACGAGATTTCATTATACTCATAAAAAGAAAAGGTAGTGCTATTAACACATACCCCCAAATCCCGAAAAACATTGCTGCTTCAAAGTTCCACTTTTGTTCTTTGGGTACACCTTCCATTTACTTGTAGCTCAGTATTGTTTTTATTCATTCCCCGATTTTTTCAACGTTGTGGGGCACACAAAATCGGTAGTAGCAATGCGGTCCGACTTCTGAATGGCAGCAAAGCCGCCGTCAATGTCTACAAGGTTGTCGTAGCCCCGGGATTTGAGAATAGAAGCGGCCATCATGGAGCGATAGCCGCCTGCACAATGGATATACATCGTTTCTTTTTTGGGAAACTCCGCCATCAAATCGTTGATATTATCCAACGGTAAATTTTTAGCGCCGTCGACGTGCTCGGCCGAAAACTCACTGGGTTTACGCACGTCGATAATGGGCAAATTTTTATCTTTTTCAAGGCGGATGGCCAATTCATCGGCCGAAATTGAGCTGATTTCATCCACTTCATTGCCACTTTCGCGCCAAGCGTCAAAGCCACCGTCTAAGTAGCCAATCACATTATCGTAGCCTACCCGCGCCAAACGCAGAATGGATTCCTGCGCTTTTCCTTTTTCTGTGACCAGCAATAATTCTTGCTTTACGTCGGGAATCAACGCGCCTACCCACGGCGCAAATTGGCCGCCCAGACCGATGTTGATAGAATTGGGAATAAAGCCTTTGCTGAAAAGCTGTGCGCCGCGTGTGTCCAATACAACTGCGCCCGTTTCGTTGGCGGCGGCCTCAAAAGCCGACGGCGGCAAGGCCTGCGCCGCGCGATTCATCACGGCATCCATGCTTTCGTAGCCTTCTCTGTTCATCTGAACATTCTGCGGGAAGTACTGCGGCGGCTTCGCCAATCCAGCGGTTACTTCCTTGATAAATTCCGCCTTCGTCATGTCGGCACGGAGGGCGTAATTGAACATTTTCTGGTTGCCGAGCGTGTCAGTAGTTTCTTTGCTCATGTTTTTGCCGCAAGCAGAGCCCGCTCCGTGGGCGGGATACACGATGACTTCGTTGGGCAAAGTCATGATTTTGGTACGGAGAGAATCATACAAAAAACCCGCCAAATCGTCCATGGTCAGGTCTGATTTTTGGGCCAAATCGGGCCGCCCTACATCGCCGATAAAGAGGGTATCGCCGCTAAAAAGCGCTTTTTCTTGCCCATTTTCATCCAACAATAAATAACAGGTTGATTCCAAGGTATGCCCTGGTGTATGAATGGCTTTTAATGTGATATTTCCTACCGAAAAAAGCTCTCCGTCCGTGGCAATGTGGGCCTCAAAGCCCGTTTTGGCATTCGGCCCGTAGACAATCGGAGCACCCGTTTTTTTGGATAAATCCAAGTGCCCCGATACAAAATCAGCGTGAAAGTGGGTTTCAAAAACGTACTTGATTTTGGCGCCGTCGCGGGCGGCTCGTTCGATGTAGGGCGTTACTTCACGGAGGGGGTCAATGACCGCCACTTCGCCTTCACTTTCAATATAATACGCTCCCTGCGCCAGACAACCCGTATAAATTTGTTCGATTTTCATCTTCGTATGAATTACATCCCATTTTCACTACTCAATGAATCAAATTTAAAAAGGCTTAGTTCCGCGTCGCCCCCAAAATCACATTGAAGCCTCTTTTACGTTAGCATCAAAAATCCCCGTCAACACCTGACCATTTCGTTTGATTTGCAGAAAAATCCGATACTGCCCTTCTTTGGGGAATGCGTACGGGAACACAATTCGGTTTTCGTGTTTCATACCTTCCATGTCGTGCGCGCTCATGCCGCTCATGCTTTTCATCAACAGCTGGTCACGTTCGGCAGGTGCCAACAATTTCAACCCAGCAATATAGCGGTCAATGCTATCCCGAAAGGATTTGGCATCGCCAGAATACCGAAAAATTTTGGTAGTATCGGCCAGACGGTTTTGCATGATTTGCTGCGCCGCCATCGAGTACGTGCCTACAGGATGCAAGTGAATATAGACCGAGCCATCGGAGTGCACAATGGCCGCGTGGCCATTCATGCCCAGATACGGCTCCAATACCGCAGGTTTTCCGTCGGGACCGAAGACTTCAAAAGCCAGTTGGTAAGGCTTCCCTGCCTCAAACGAAACTTCTGGTTTGCCCTGCCACACGATGGAGGTGCCATCTTTCAGTTTGGTTTTGGTACCTGGTTTCCCACAAATAACCACATTTTCATCAACGGGGATTTGCTTGGGATTGTTGAGCGGGTCGGTCACCACGTAAGTATCTTCGGGGTCGGTTTTCACTGCTGCATTACCGTATATTTCTGGAATATCAATGGTATCTGTAATGGTTTCGGCAAAGCCAGAGCGTTGCACCACATCGGCATAAACCAAGTACCTACCAGCGGGCAATTTGGGCAAATACGCCTCAAAGGTGGTCGTATCGCGACGCTCAGGGTGGAGGTGCGCAAAGGCATCCAGCGTATTTTGGCGCACCAAAAACAAGTGCATCAATTTACCGTGGTCAGGGATGAGAAAGCTCATCACCGTACGGCGTTGTGAACTTTTATTGATGGAATTGGTATCTACTGTTAGTTGAAAAACGCGCTCATTGTTTTTGTTAATAATCTTAGCATTGCCCAAAATAGGCTTGTACATGTACTTTTTATAATCCCCAGCCCAGCTGTTCCACCAACTGCTGCCGATGTAGAGTATTCCAGTACAGGCCACCGCCGCCACTCCCATCGAAACCCAACGCGAACGACGCTGTTTTGGGGTAAGACTCGCTCCTTTTCTGAGCAATCCGTCGCTGGCACTGGCGCCGATGGCGGTAATTAAAATCACGACCAATAACAACCCCAAAATACTCAGCAGTACGCCCAAACCCGCCGGCATGTCACGTTGAGCCGTCGAAACCGCCACAATCGGAACAATCAATTCCTTTTTCCCATCGTCTCCATCCAGCGTAATCTGAACACTGGAAGCACCACCCGCCATGAGCCACACGATTCCCTGAAACTGTCCCGCTTGATTTGGCACGGGGCTGATGACATCAGAAGACGGAGCACCTTTGTCACCCGTACGAAAATAAATGGGCCGCGCCAGTACACTGGTTACGTTTCCGCTTTCCACATAGACCGTCACCTGCGCAGTGCCAGGAATGACATCGGGTGGTTGCAGGCTAACCAACACGCGATAAGCACCCGCCTGCCCCTGAAACAACACGCCAGCGCTACCCACGTGCGCCATAGAAGCAATCGAATATAAAAGGCAAAAAGAAAAAACAACAAAAAAGGAATAGGCTTTCAGAAAACGCATGGTCAGGAATTTTAAGAATAAAAAGAGAGGGGCGCGCAGGTGTTACCTCGCCCTCTTCAGGTGAATTAAAAGTTGATTGGCAAGGTGATTTTGCGCGTTTTCATCGTTGAATTTTGCGCATCCACTTGCCCCATGCCAATCCTATTCGGGAAGAAATGTAGCCAAACCCAAGCGCATAGGCGATTCCAATGCTAAAATCAGTGGCATTTTGTAACACCCAAGGCGCGTATTTGTAGCGGTATTCCCAATCGGGATCATTGCCGAAGTAATAATAATGACTGCCAAAAAACCAGTTACGGGCGTAAGGTGATTCCTGCAAAAACGAGCCAAAGGGCCATTGCACAATAAACATAATTACCACAAAAACCACGCTCATGATGGCCGCCATCACCCAATCGTTAATGTAAGTATAACGGTTCAGAATCCAGTCCATCGCCAAAGCGGGCACAATCAATAACAAAGGGAAAGCAAACCCCTGATAATGGTCAATGTGGTTCCAGATGGGCCCCAACTTAGGTTCGGCAGGAAACAAAGGAATAATCCATAAAGTAAGGCACATCAAGGCCGTATAAACGCCCGTAACCGAAGTGATGGTCCAGCGGCCACCCGCTCCTCGTCCAAAAGCCAACAGCACCAACGGAAACGCCATGGCCGCGACTTTATAAAAACTTGAATTGTGCATTTCCCATTTTCCTATTTCTTCAGAAAGCAGGGTAAACCACATCGTAACCAAAAAACCCGCCGACATCGCAAAGAGCAGATTGAGCCGACGAAGACGTCGTTTGGTATAATCTGTATGTGTATTCTGAGCGCCCGTCATTTGATTTTTTACGGCCAAAACACTCACAATTGCCCCAAACTGCACCCCGATGATTCCCAACGCCAAAACGGTATGCGGCGGAGAAAGTATCTGCACATCAAGCCCGTACGTACCATGCCACCAATCATCAAACGGAGCCGATGTGAGCATCATCAACGCGCCCCAAATGCAGAATAAGGCCCCCAACGAGCTATAAAAAAAGCCCCAAACCTTTACACTTTGTGCTTTCTCGACCACCGAACCTTTGAACGTAGTATACAACACTTGATAGCCCGAAAAAAGCCCAGAAACAATCGCTCCCACGTATATAATGACGTGAGGCGGTGAAAAAAGGCCATCGCGACCAATGCTGAGGTGCCAACAAATGTCCCAAATAAGACCTACAATAACGCAAAAGGATGAAAATACAACCGCATATAGATACGGAGGAATGCCTAGAAGAAAGTCAGCCGATGAAACGCGCTGATAGTCAGATGTTTTTTCAATAGCGGGCGAAAGCGGGCTTGCCATAACGAATCCGAATTAAGGTTAATAGGTTGATTGAGGAGGAACACAAGCGGTACAGAAAATCAAACCATTCTTTCTTTTCAAAAAGACAAAAATAGTCCTTATTCTCTACGCCAAAACGTGCTGAATGGGCTATTAAAAGTACTAAAAACCAATGACAATTCAAACGCACTATTCCCCCATCCAATTTCGAAATTCTCCGGCTTTATCTCGGCTGATAAACACCTCTTCTTCGGTACACGGGCGCAAATCCAATTTGAGCCGACTGTTGAAGTGTAAATGGATTTTATCCACGGATTTCGGACAAAGAATAATCTGCCGATTGGCCCGAAAAAACTGCTTCGGATTCAATATACATTCAAGTTCGTCAAGGGTATAATCCACCACGTACGAACGTTCGTCCCAAGTCTTGACGAAGCTTAATCGCTCCTGACTGTAAAAATACGCAATATCATCGACCGAAACTGGCACCAGTCTTGAGCCTTGTTTCAACAAAAAACGCTCCCGGTAGTCCGAAGGCGATACTTTTGTTTGCTTGATAAGATGCACGAGTTCATTGACGTCCAAGTGATTTTCGGCCGTTGTTCCGTACAATTTCTTCAGTTCCTGAAATTTATACAGGCTCCGTTTCAGGGCATCTTCATCAATGGGTTTGAGTAGGTAATCTATGCTGTTGACCTTAAAAGCCTGAATAGCGTATTCGTTGTAGGCGGTCGTGAAGATAACGGGGCTTTTCACTTCCACTTGACTGAATATTTCAAAACTTTGCCCGTCGCACAATTCAATGTCCATCAACAACAAATCAGGGCGCTCGTTGTCGCGCAACCACTGAATCGACGACTCTACGCTGTCGAGCATCGTGATTACCTCAATGTTTTCATCGCACTCCTGTACCATCGCTTTTAATTGCCGAGCAGCCAGTGCTTCATCTTCAATAATGACTACTTTCATCATCTATTGTCTTAAATCAATCCTTGATTGTTACTTTCCCGTTTCCGAAGGGCTATACTACGCTTTAACCGTTTTTTCGGTGGCGCTCAATTCGCCGATGAGCGGCACTCTCACCTCAAAAACCTCTTCTTTTTCATAAATCTGCACGTGTGGCTGTCGGAGCAAGGCGTATTTTGAAGCAATATTCATCAGTCCTTTTTTGCTCGAAGGCATACCGTTATTGGGCTTACACTGAAGGTTATTTTGTACAATTAGTTCGCCCGAATTATTGGTAAATATCTTGATATGCAATGGTTTAGCAATGGATACCATATTGTGCTTAACGGCATTTTCTACCAACAATTGAAGCGTCAAAGGTGGGATTTGGGCGTGGCGGTACGCGGGGTCAACGTTTACTTCCAAAGCAATACCGTCTTCAAAACGGGTTTTCAACAACCCAAAATAAGCGTGGGTAAATTCTAGTTCTTTTTCGAGAGAAATCAGTTGTTGCTCATTGCTTTGCAAGAGATACCGATACACCTGCGACAAATCCCCAATAAACCGAACGGCCGTTTTGTTTTCGTTTGATTTTACCAATGCCTGAAGCGTGTTGAGGCTATTGAATAAAAAATGTGGTTGTACTTGGTTTTTCAACGAATCCAACTGCATTTCAAGGTTGGCACGGCTGAGTTCTTCCGTTTGGCGTTTGCTGATTAACCATTGACGAAAAAAATAACGGCTTTCATAAACGGCAAAAATGATGGCCAGATAAAAAAGATTCAGCCCAACCATAAAGAGCGTTTCGGGATAAAACCAGTCAAATTTGGGTTTATCGCTGTAAACAAAATAATCGAAGAGAATCAACCGTTGGGCCACCAACACCACCACCACTGGAACACTCAGTAACCCCAACGCAATGAGCCGTTGGCGAACATTTTCAAGGCCCGGATTGCGGCGACGCACCTCAATAATCATCCAACGCCCCACAAGCCACGAAAAATAAACCGAAGCCAACCCCGCAATGAGAAATTTGGCCGCAGTGAAGGTATCAATACAGAGAGTAGGTAAATTAAAGAAAACGGTTGCAACGGCCCAAAGAACAATCGGGCCAAGGAACAGCAATCGTTTATCGTTGAGGGTGACTTTCATCGCAGTGCCAAAAAATTCATTCAGTTAATTACAAACTTAAACCTATAATTAACAAATCGAGGGTTGCAGGCGAACGAAAGCCCTAAAATAGAGGCTGAACCGTCGTAATTTAAAATTCAAAGGTTAAATAACAGGCCGGGTTCTGCTGCTGCGCTCGTTGATTTTTTTGCAGCATACCAACGCTCCATCTTCACATTTAGTAGCCGACGATTTCACGGAAGGATGACTAAAAGCCGCCTTGAGCGACAGAGATTCTGAACTCAGGCTACAACCGCCGATGGCAACCAAGACGCTGAAAAACAGGAGTTTTTTTAAGTAAAGTCTATTTTTTAACATGGCTATATCGTTTGTGAGTTCAGGAATATGATGTATCAACGCTCATAAAACGCTCAAAATTACATTATTACCCTGATTTATCAATAAATTAATTATCGTCGCCCAAAATTTCTATACTCCCTTACCGCATCAGTTTCAACCCCTACAAATTTAGCCACCCAGACAGGATGAACTTGATACTTTTTCGGAAAGCCAATGCTTCCTTTTTCAATTTCGTGATTATCAGCACCGTTGCAAGACTTACAAAGCGATTGGCTTTTTTAGCAATAGTAGAATTTTTATATAAAATTAGACATTTCAATAGTACATATCCCTTACTTTTGACTATACACCTTAAACCACTTTCTTCATGACTGCCCAAACTCCCTCCCTCCGCTATGCATGGTACGTCGTAGCGGTGCTTATGCTTGCCTATATTTCTTCGTTTATTGACCGTCAGGTGCTCACTTTGCTGGTCAAACCACTCAAACGGGATTTTGGCGTTACCGATACGCAGGTAGGGCTTTTGATTGGGTTCAGTTTTGCCATTTTTTATACATTTCTCGGCATTCCGATTGGCCGCTTGGCCGACCGACGCAGCCGCAAAAGCATCATCCTGTGGGGAATTGTTTTATGGAGTTTGATGACCGCCATTTGCGGCGTCACAGACACCTACAGCCAACTTTTTCTGGCGCGCGTTGGCGTAGGAATCGGCGAAGCCGCCTTGTCGCCTGCCGCTTATTCGATGATTACCGATTTGTTTCCGCGTCATAAACTAGGCACCGCCATGGGTATTTACAACTTAGGCGTGTACGTTGGCTCTGGCCTTTCAATCTTGTTAGTGGCCCTCATTCTCAAGCTTATCAGCGTGGAAGGCATGTGGCAAGTACCGTTTTTCGGAGAAATATACCCGTGGCAGACGGTATTTCTAATCGTAGGCGCTCCGGGGCTTTTGATTGTGTTGCTGATTGCCTTTACGGTCAAAGAACCCGTGCGCCAGCAAACCTCGAAGGCAAAAGTGGAGATGTCAGAAATCAGAGCGTATTTCAGCGCCAATCGTTTTTCATTGTTGTCTTTGTTTTTCGGAATCGCTTTCATGGCGTTTAGTTCTTACGCTACCACCTCCTGGACCCCTACCCTTTTTGTACGCAAATACGGCTTGGGCGAAGCCCAGGCAGGCTTATTGTTAGGAGGAATCATCACCATTTTTTCAACGGCTGGTGTTTATGTGGGCGGTCGCTATGCCGACAAATTGACCAAAGACAACTACCCCGACGCCAAAATGCGCGTTGGCTACCAAGGAATGCTCATCGGAACTTTTCTGGCCGTCACTATTTTGGCAATGATGGCATTTACCTCGGCTCCTTTGCCCGTGTTTGTGGTTTTATTGGCACTGATTTGCTTTTTCACGGCTCTTCCTTACGGTGCCGCTACGGCTGCTCTTCAGGAAATGGTTCCCGCCCCGATGCGGGCCACTTTTTCCGCCTTTTTCCTGTTTGTGGTCAACATCGTCGGTCTAGGCGGCGGGCCTTTGGCGGTCGGTTTCATCAATGATAAAATATTTGGCGACCCTAATCAGGTTCACCTCTCATTGGCTTGTACGGTACTGCTAGGATGCGGGGTTTCGTGCCTGCTCCTTTACCGAGGCTTAAAGCCGTTCGTTCGGAGTACTGAGAATGCTCGACTGGCTGTCAATTAGTAAGGCAAGCCCCTATTTTGGGCACAAAACGCAACTCCCTGTTTGAGTAAAGCTATTCAGAAGCTCAATAGCTTCGTGGGTATTATTGGTTTTTCGGTAAAAAAACCACTCTCCTCGCTTTAGTTATTAATCAATAACTAAAGCGATAAAATGATAAAATACATAGCCATTGCTTCGGCAGCGACAATGCTCCTGCTCATTCGTCAAACTGCGACCGAACCTATGCCCGTAGCGGTCTCCAATTCCACCTTGTCCGCCTTCGAAACCGCGCAGAATAACTACAAAAACTTCTGTTCGAGCTGTCATGGAGAAAAAGTGGAAATGTTTGTAGACCGCCAATGGAAACACGGCAAAACCAAGCCTGATTTGATAAAAAGCATCACAGGGGGGTATCCCGACAACGGAATGCCATCGTGGGGTGCGGCACTCAAACCCAAAGAAATTGAAGAATTGGCAGACTATATTCTGGAAGGCATTGAAAAGGGCAGCAAATACAGTTTTGCTGCCAAACCTAAATCCAATGTGTTTGCTTCGGCTGAACTTACCGTAAAATTAGACACGGTAGCCAGTGGATTGAGCAGCCCTTGGGGAATGGTATTTTTGCCCGACGGAGATTTAATCGTGACCGACCGCACGGGAGAGATTTATCGGGTGGGCAAAAACCAACAGAAAACCAAAGTGACTGGCGGTCCTGCGGTATTGGCCGAAGGACAGGGTGGATTGCTTGACGTAGAGTTACACCCCAAATTCGCCCAAAACGGCTTTATTTATTTTTCGTATTCTGCTTTCAAAACCGAAGGAAACGACAAACTTTCGACAACGGCCGTGATGCGAGCCAAGTTGGAAGGCACATCGCTGTCGGACCAAAAAATCATCTTTGAAGCACAACCTTATCTCAAAACCCGCCACCACTACGGTTCCCGGCTCGAATTTGACAGAAATGGATTTTTATATGTTTCGGTCGGCGACCGTGGGCAGCACGTCCCACTGCTACCTCAATCAGTGGAAAATGACTGTGGAAAAATCCACCGCCTCAACGACGACGGCAGCATCCCTACCGATAATCCATTTGTCAAAAAAGACAAAGCCCACGGCTCGGTTTTTTCGTACGGTCACCGCAATCCGCAAGGCACCACTCTCAATCCAACCACGGGCGAATTGTGGGAACACGAACACGGCCCACGCGGCGGCGATGAAGTAAACATCATCAAAAAAGAAACCAATTATGGCTGGCCCGTGATTTCTTACGGAATCAATTATGACGGAACCGTTCTAACCCCAAACACGGAAAAACAAGGCATGGCACAACCCAATCACTACTGGATTCCTTCCATTGGCCCCAGCGGTATGACCTTCGTTACGGGTAGCCGCTACCCCGCTTGGAAAGGCGATTTGCTCGTAGGTTCGTTGCGTTTTAAGTACTTGAATCGTTGTAAAGTACAAAACGGCAAAATCGTTAAAGAAGAGATTCTCCTTCAAAATCTGGGGCGTTTGCGAAACGTACAAATGGGCAATGACGGCTACATCTACGTGTCGGTCGAAGACCCCGGATACGTGTTCCGGTTGGTGCCCGTTCCGATGAAATAAGAAAATTACGTAATTCAATCAAAGAGGTCGGGCCACCCCGGCCTTTTTAATTGCACACAAAACCGTCTTTTAAAGGTACAAATAGGATTTTGGCAAACTTTCCTTTTAATTTTACGGTTCTATTTACGTACAACAAAAAGCGTTAACTGAGTTTTTATTAATCAACCAGTAAACCATTTAACTAATAACGGATTACATTCCCCCATGGGCGACCTAACCATCAATAAAGAAAAGATACTTCAGGCCCTCAGTACAGTTCAGGAACCTGACCTCAAGAAAGACCTCGTGACCCTCGGCATGATTCGCGATGTTGAAACAGGCATTGACCTCATCAGCTTTACCGTGGTGCTTACCACGCCCGCGTGTCCACTCAAAGAACTCATTCGGAAAGAATGTACGGATGCCATTCATAAATTTTTCGGTGACCACATTCGGGTAGATATAAAACTTACCGCCGACGTCACAACAACGCGCACGGGCGGACCAGTGGTGCCGCAGGTAAAAAACATCATTGCGGTAGCCTCTGGAAAAGGAGGCGTCGGCAAATCGACCGTTACGGCCAATTTGGCCATGGCGCTCTCGCGCTCAGGCGCCAAAGTCGGAATTCTTGACGCTGATATTTACGGGCCATCAATGCCTGTTATGTTTGGAGCCGAAGACATGCAGCCCCGTATCGTGCAGCGCGACGGTCGCAACATGATGGTCCCCATCCAACAATGGGGCATTAAATTGATTTCGATGGGCTTTTTGGTCCCCGCCGACAGTGCCACCGTATGGCGCGGCCCGATGGCCAGTACGGCATTACGCCAATTGATTGGCGATGTAGAATGGGGCGAACTAGACTACCTACTCATTGACTTGCCTCCAGGTACCAGCGATATTCACCTGACACTTGTGCAAGCGTTGCCTGTTACGGGAGCGGTCATCGTGACTACACCTCAAAAAGTAGCCTTAGCCGACGCCATCAAAGGCTTGGCTATGTTTCGCCAGCCGCAAATCAACGTACCAGTCTTGGGAATTGTGGAAAATATGTCCTACTTTACCCCTGCCGAATTGCCCAACAATAAGTATTATCTTTTTGGGAAAGACGGCGGGCAGCAATTGGCCGACAAATTTGACGTTCAGGTATTAGGACACATTCCGTTGGTGCAGGGAATTCGCGAAGGCGGCGACGAAGGTCGTCCAGCGTATTTGAGCGATGACCTCATCACCAAAGAAGCTTTTCAGGAAGCGGCCGAAAACCTCGCACAGCAGGTAGCCATTCGCAATGCCACCTTGGCCAAAACCAAGCAGGTAGAGATTAGAGTATAACTGAAAATAGCATCTTAGCGCATTATTTTATAAAAAATGGAAACACTTCAAGCTGATTCACTTAAAGCTCGCGTCGAAATGGCGCTCAACAGCATCCGCCCTTATCTGGAAGCTGACGGCGGCAACGTAGCGGTGAAAGAGATTACCGACGACATGACGGTTCGACTCGAACTTGTTGGTTCATGCAGCTCATGCCCCATGTCAACCATGACCTTCAAGGCAGGACTAGAGGAGGCGATTTTAAAATCCGTTCCTGAAATCAAAAAAGTAGAGGCCATCAACCTCACACCTGCCTATTAAAATCATTAAGGGTTCAAAAAACGTTTTTTGAACCCTTAATGATTTAGTAATTCCACCATTCTTTGACGGGATACTCACCACTGTCAACTTCCACTTTTTCACCAATCATGGGCGTTGTAATGGGTTGATTCAAAGCTTTTGCTTTTTTCGTCACGCGTTGAATGGATTCATTCCACGGATGCAACGCCAGCGTAAATTTGCTCCAATGAACGGGCAAAAGTAATTTGGCTCGCAGCTCAACCGCCGCTTGGGCCGTTTCTTCGGGCATCAGGTGAATGTACTTCCAATAGTCGTTGTATTGCCCACATTCCAAAATAGCCAAGTCGAACGGGCCGTATTTTTCTCCAATTTCTTTAAAGTGCGTATCATACCCCGAATCCCCGCCAACGTAGATGTTGTGCTGCGGTGTTTTTAGAATAAACGACGACCAAAACGTCTGCATACGTTTAAAACCACGCCCTGAAAAATGTCGGGCAGGTGCAGCAGTGATGTCAAACGTACTGTCGAGTGCTGTCTTCTCCCACCAATCCAATTCTGTAATCTGAGACTCATTATAGCCCCAATGCGCCAAATGCGACCCTACTCCCAAAGACGTAATGACCCGCTTTACCTTCGGTTGTAGCTTTTTGACCGTTTCATAATCCAAATGGTCGTAATGGTCGTGCGTAATAATCAGCAGGTCGAGTTCAGGAAAATCATCAATTGAATACACATTACTTCCGCTGTAATTAGCCCCAAAAAAAGATACTGGCGAGGCATTTCCGCTGAAAACGGGATCTACCAGTATATTTTTTCCGTCGATATGCATAAAATACGAAGAATGCCCAAACCAAACCACCACGGGTTTATCAGAAGAGATGTTCTTTAAATCGGTCTTAACCGAAGGCAGTGTTTTGCTTGGCTCTTTGTTTTCAACCTTCGGAATATACAGTTTTAAGATGTCAAAATAAGTAACGCCTTCGGCCAAATCAGGGGTAAAGTGCTCATTTTGAAAGGCTCCGTTTTTGTAATGCGGCGAAGTACGAATACGTTCGAGACGGATTTCGGCGGGATTTTTTCCGAATTGTGGCTGCTGCATGTACACGTACCCACTCAGGGCAATGACCGCAATGAGAATGAATAAAATCAACATTGTTTTTTTAAATTTACTAAACATGGGTTGCTACATTGACAATTAATAAGTGAGTGCTTACTTACTGTTTGACCACACAAATTGTGGGTTTATAAAATTGGATTCCTTAACTTTTGAGTTTGTCCAGTTGATACTTAGATTTCAGAAATGAGAGCGTTTGCTCGATAAATGCCTCAGAAGGTTGCTGCATCAACTGATTACTCAAACCGTCGATGAGCATAACCAGCAACAAAACTTCTTTTTCGGGTTCGGCGTAGCCCAGTTGGCGAAATGCGTCGGTGATAACCTCCACCAACTCAAGATAATAACCACTCGGACGGTACGACTGCCCCCGGTATTTTTTCTGCCATTTGAGCGAAAATTGCAGTTTCCAAAACTCGCGCTCTTCGCTAAATAGCTTCACGGGTAGTTCAATTGTGGCGTGAATCTTGGCCAAAGGTTCCGCCAATGCAACAATGGATTTGACATGCCGAGCCATTCGTTCTTCACTCATCGCCAAGATAGCATCCATTAATCCTTCCTTATTGGTAAAATGACGAAAAATCAGTCCTTCCGAAACCCCCGCTTCTTTGGCAATCATACTCGTGGGAGTCGTATCAAATCCACGTTCTGCAAAAAGTTTCAGCGCTGTTTCTAGAATCAGTTCCTTTTTTTCGGTCATAACTAAAAGTGAGTAATCACTTACAAAACTAAAATCAGCCTTCGAGGGTTCCCGATGTTTAAAAATTAGTCAAAAAACATTGATTTATTTACTACACCCAGCCTTTCAGTAAGCCCTGATGGTCATGTTGGAGAAGCAGTTCAAACAGGCGCGTTGTAGCGGCGGCATCGCCCATGGCACGGTGGTGATTGGTGTGCTGGATTTGTAAATCTCGGCAAATATTACCCAAGCTATAAGATTTGTAGCCCGGAAAAATCTTACGACTTAGCCGCACGGTACACAAGGTATCACGGTCAAAATACTCATCTAAACGCCCAAATTCGCGCCTTACAAATCCATAATCGAAAGTGACATTATGCGCCACAAAAGCGGCATTTTGGGTCAATCGGCGCACATCATCCGCAATTTCTTCAAACGTTGGCGCATCTTTGACCATCTGATTATCAATCCCCGTCAGTTGGGTGATAAACCCCGGAATCCAGCATTTGGGATTAATGAGGCTTTGATAAGAGTCGATGACCTGCTGGCCATCGTGACGCAAAATAGCAATTTCGGTAATTCGGCTCGTATCGTACGCGCCGCCGGTGGTTTCAATATCTACAATGGCAAACATAAAAAAGCGTATATAAGGCACAAAAATACGGGAAAAATACCGAAACGATACGGGCAAACGCCCGTTGATTTCCCCTCTTCCAAAATCGCACTTTTGTAGGGCACATTCAACCCTTAATGTTATGACAGTTCTACACCTTGCACGAACGCCCAATGGCATAGAAGGCCTCCGTTTGCCGCTAAACTCCCACAAAGTATTCGTTCCACTACGCGACATCATGCGCCTTGAAGGGCAGCGCAATTACACCCTGTTTGTCCTCAGAAACGGTCAAAAAATATTGGTTTCAAAAACCATTGGGTTCTACGAAGAGCTACTGCCGCCCAACTTTATCCGCGTCAATCGAGGTTGTATTATCAATACCGCCTACTTAGACTTTTCGTTGGGTGAACATTTCCGACTCAAAGACGGGTACGAAATTCCAGTATCACGAAGAAAAATAAAACAACTCGAAGCCCTGCGAGACGTTGCCTAAACAAAGAGGCAATGCCCTCGACGCGAAAGCATTGCCTCTATGAACCCTAAATGAAGGCTATATCCAAAAAAATTTCTATTGTTGCTTCTTGTTCAGGCGTTGAATGAGCATTTGCGTAAACATCTGCTCGGCTTTATACAGCTCCGCCAACTGCCTGACGTTAATCACTTTAAGGAATTTATTCATGTATTCACGCTCCAAATCCACTTCTTTTTGCTGGAGATTGAGCGTTTCTTTGAGATTAGCCAGAATTTTTTCGTCGGGCGTTGTGAGTGTGTTCGTTTCAACGATAAGTTTTCTCATCTGCTTACGAATCTCCTTTTTTCTATCGTCAAACTCATTATAGACGGGCCAAAACTGCTGCGACTGCTCTGGGGTAAGGTTCAAGCGGTTGGTAATCAGGCCAATTTTGGCATTTTCGATTTTCTGATGGCCTCCGTCTTGTGCGTAAGAGGCGCTAACCAATAGGGTGCAAATAAATACAAATACGATTTTTTTCATCACTAGAATAAGTTTCAAATAACGGATTGATACACTAAATTGCTTCCTCTAAGTCTTCTTCCAGAATGGCTTTGCGGAGGTCTTCGTCATTAACATTGAGTTGTTGCAACAAAACATCTTCTCCGGCATAGGTCTCATTTACCTGAGGCTCTTCCTCCATTTCTTGCTGGGTAATGTGATTATCTTTCAAATACGTAATAATCTCAGCATCTGATACTTGGCTCAGGGTTTCTTCGCCCAGCGAAAGTTGTTTTTGTGGATAAGTCACCCAAAGCAACACGCCGACCACACTCGCCGCCGCTCCAAGCAAAGCGGTTCGTTTCCACGACCAACTAACCGTAAAAGAGGTTTCTTTCTCAGCTATTTGTTCGTAAATGTGGGTTTGTACCATCGAAGGTAGTTTTTCAAAATACCCTTCTGGTTCCCGAAAAGGAAGCTTACGTTCGAGGTCGTCTAGTTTTATCCGTTTCATTTTTTCTCAGGTTCTGCGATGCTGTGGATGAAGTAGTGAATCGTTTTCAATCACGTAAAATGAGCCGTGAAGAAACCGTATTTATCTTTTGACAAAGCTTTTATACTAAAGTTTAATCTTCTCCGTTTAAAAACTTTTCAATTTTTGTCACGGCGTGGTGATAGCTTGCCTTCAACGCTCCTACTGAAGTGCCGGTGATGTCGGCAATATCTTCGTATTTGAGGTCATCAAAATACTTCATGTTGAACACCAACCGCTGTTTGTCGGGCAAGGTTAGCAGCGCTTTTTGCAGCTTCAACTGAATTTCGTCTCCCGAAAGCGGCGAGTCGGTTTCGCCCGCAGCGGCTTCCAGTTTTTCTAGTAACTCGCCTTCTACATCGTGAATGGGAATAAAAAATCGGCGACGTTTTTTATTCAAAAAATTCAAACATTCGTTGGTAGCAATGCGGTACAGCCACGTAAAAAGCTGCGCATCTCCCCGAAATGTTTCCAATGCCTGCCACGCTTTAATGAACGTTTCTTGCGTCAAATCATCGGCATCGTCGTGGTCAATGACCATCTTGCGAATGTGCCAATAAATTTTTTGCTGGTACTTTCGTACCAACTGATTGAAAGCAAAATTGCGGCTTTCGGGATTGGCAAATTTTTCAAGAATGGCTTGATCGGTCATCTTTCAGGAGTGAGTACGGTGCCGCCCGTGCGGTCAGGAGTCAGGAGTGATTTTTTTGTTCTCACTCCTGACTTCTTCTTACTTTTTTCTGGCAATCGCCCGTTTGGCGGCTGCTACAATATCGTTGGCGGTGAGGCCATATTTTTCCATGAGTTGCGCTGGCGTCCCGCTTTCTCCGAAGCTGTCTTTCACGGCGATAAATTCCTGCGGATAAGGTGTACCCTGAATCAATAACTCAGCGATGGCACTTCCCAATCCTCCCGCTACCTGATGCTCTTCGGCCGATACCAAACAACCCGTTTTCTTCACCGATTTTAAGATGGCTTTTTCGTCCAAAGGTTTAATCGTGTGAATGTTGATGATTTCGGCGTTGATGCCTTCGGCTTCGAGCATTTCGCCCGCTTGGATAGCTTCCCACACCAAATGGCCTGTGGCAAAGATACTTACATCGGTACCTTCATTGACCATCCACGCTTTGCCGATTTCAAATTTTTGGTCAGCATCCGTAAATACTGGAATCACTGGGCGACCAAAACGCAGATAAACGGGCCCTTCGTATTCTGCCACGGCGATGGTCGCCGCTTTGGTTTGGTTATAATCGCAGGGATTAATGACGGTCATTCCGGGCAGGGCGCGCATCATGGCAAGGTCTTCTAAAATCTGGTGCGTTGCCCCATCTTCTCCCAGCGTCAGGCCCGCGTGTGATACCGCGATTTTGACGTTTTTGTCAGAATAGGCTACGCTTTGACGGATTTGATCGTAGACGCGTCCCGAACCAAAATTGGCGAATGTGGTCGCAAACGGAATCTTTCCGCCGATGGTCAGACCTGCGGCCATCCCAATCATGTTGGCTTCCGAAATACCGCACTGGATAAAGCGCTCAGGGTTTTCTTTGATAAACGCGTCGAGTTTTAAAGAGCCCACCAAGTCGGCACACATTGCCACGACGTTGGGGTTGGTTTGGCCTAAAACCTGCATTCCCGCGCCGAATCCGCTGCGGGTATCTTTCTTTTCGGTGAACGTATATTTTTTCATTCTTTGTGTTGTATTGCGTAATTAGTATTGGGTATTAAGTACTGAAAGTTTATTCAAAAAGTAAGCGGCACTGGGGCAATTGGGATGCTGCGCCGCGCGTCGGAGGGAGAAACCATTATCCATAATTCTATAAAACACTTTTGTTTCGGTAAGTATCCTTGGTGAAAATTTACTTCTGGCCAGCTCAAGCATTTCGTTTTTGGGATCTGATAATTTTTCTGGGAATTCTAATTCATAATCAACTTCTAAAAAATCAGCCATATTTTGCCGATCAGCCAACAGCCAAGCTTCTACTTCTCTAACGGCAACGACAATGGTTTGATTATCATGTTCGGGAATAAGTTCTTTTGTCTTTGTGATACATTTATCATGATCTAAGTCCACCAAAACAAAGACTTTCTCTGCTCCTTCATCAAAAAGTATCCTGCTTTGCGTCAGTACTCTAGAAGTTTTCAAATTTCCTTTTCCATTTAAGTTTCTAACTCCAATTAGAATTATTTCAAGCGAATCCAATAATTTTTTAAATTCTGACGACTTCAAAAAATATTCATCTGTCGGCCCTTCACATAGAAAACCTATTTTCATCTTATCAAACCTCCGTTCAATACACCTGTAAGCCATGCTTCATCCATTGGCAAATCATATAATTTTCTGTCACGAAATTGCTTAATACGGGTCTCTCCTTCTATTTTATTGACTGCGATCACCTCTTCTTTTTTTAGTTCTGCCACTAATGTTTGAGAATGTGTATTAAGCCAGATATAATGCCCTTTTTGTATACAAGCTTCTCTAAAAAAATACACTAATTCCCGGATAACTTGTGGATGCAATCCATTCTCCGGCTCTTCAATGCACAAAAACTGCGGCTCATCGGATTGATAAACGGCCGTTAAAAGTGCCAGGATGTTGTAGGTTCCATCCGAAAGTAAATCTTTGGTAAAAGGCTTTTTAATTCCTTTTTCGTACATCACCAAGGTATCTGTACCACTCAATTCACTTGAAACGATTTCAATATTCTCAAAACCAGGGATGAATAAGTCAAGCCACTCTTTGATTTCTTCCCGTTTGATTTCGTCTTGGAGGATGCGTTTGAGGACTTTTTCGAGGTTAGATGATTTAGTATTTAACGCATTCCCCCCCTGGAAATTAAGTTTCAGTTCTTTGGGGGAGTTAACAAACAGTCTTGAAAAATTATGAAATTTATTTAATGCATTTACAAGTTTACTTGCCTCATCTCCCTTGTAAAACTCTGGTTCTTCCACATCCTCTGAAAGATTTTTAAAATCGTTTTTTAGTTTAAATGGGCCAATAGTGATCTCTCCATAAGCGTCATTTATACTTTGATTTCTATTTAAATAATTTTCTGGCCCGCCGAATAGAGCACTGATTTCTTTAGAGTTTTCTTTATTGGAAAAATTCGATATGAAATTTATAAACTCCAATGCCTCAAAAATATTCGACTTACCCGACCCGTTGGGGCCGACAAAGACCGTAAACGGGTTGGGTTCGACGATTTCCAAATCCACAATGGACTTAAAATTTTTGATATGGAGTTTTTGGAGTTTCATTGGCAACGGAGGCCCGTCAATCTTTAAAGACTTCTAACAAATTGATTTTCAGTTCAGGAAAAATAAACGAGTGCATGATTTCGTCTTCAATGAAAGGCCGATGTCCGATAAAAACGCCCTGTTCGTTGAGTGTGTAAACCAGTACATTCTTATCGGTCGATTGTACAATCCAATACTCCCGCACCCCAGCTTCTTCATACACCTCAAACTTATCTTTCATTTCCTTCTTACTATTGCCGGGCGAGAGAATTTCAATAATCAAATCAGGCGCACCAATACAGCCTCGCTTATCCAACTTAGATTTATCGCAAATCACACAAAGGTCAGGCTGCACCACTGTATATACCTGTTTATCGGTATTGTCAGATTTACGCGCCAAACGCACATCAAACGGCGCATGATACCACTCGCAAGGGTGTTCATCAAAATACTTTACCATTTGTGAGATAAAATATCTTGAAATAGTCTGATGTTTGCGCGCCGGAGCAGGCGACATTTTAAAAATGCGCCCTTTTATCAGCTCTACACGCTCTTCAAACTTCCATTTAAGATAGTCTGCGTAGCTGTATTGCTTTGATAAATCCAGTTGGTCAAGACTTGTTACCATCCTCCTGATTATTTAATAATCTCCCAGCGTCTCGGGCAATTGCGCCAAAGCTTGCTCCAATTGGGCGTCGTTGGGCGCTACACCGTGCCATTTGTGGCTGTGCATCATAAAGTCTACACCTTGGCCCATTTCGGTTTTCATCATCACGGCGATAGGCTGACCTTTACCCACAAGGCGCTTTATTTTGCGCAACAAAGTTGTCAGTTCGTCCATGTTGTTACCGTCGACGGTTACTACACGCCAGCCGAAAGCTTTGTATTTTGCGCCTAAATCGCGGTTGTTGTTTACTTTATTGGTCGAACCGTCGATCTGCTGACCGTTTACGTCCACAAACGCAACGAGGTTATCGACGTTGTTGTTGGGCGCAAACTGCACGGCTTCCCACACTTGGCCTTCCTGCTGCTCACCATCGCCCATGAGGCAATACACAATGTTTTTTTCGCCGTTGAGTTTTTTCGCCAACGCCGCCCCAATCGATACCGAAAGCCCTTGGCCCAAAGAACCCGACGCAATACGAATGCCCGGCAGTCCTTCATGGGTAGTGGGGTGACCTTGCAAACGCGTGTTTATCTTACGGAAGGTAGCCAATTCTTTGACATCAAAGTACCCGCGACGCGCCAATACGCTATAAAATACGGGCGAAATGTGGCCATTTGATAAAAAGAACAAATCCTCTCCTTTGCCATCCAAATTGAATGACAAATAACCGCCTTTACCTTTGCGGTTGTTGATTTTCATTTGTTGAAAGTACAATGCCACCAACAAATCGGTGCAACCTAGCGACCCGCCCGGGTGACCAGATTGACAGCCGTGGACCATGCGTAAAATATCGCGTCTTACCTGCGAAGCAATGCTTTGAAGTTCAGTCATTTGGATAATGGAAATATGCGTAGTTTTTAAATTGTTACAAATATAAATGTCAGAATGACACTTTTATCATATACTAACGAAAACTTAATTTACGAAAGCACTTGCTCCGCGTGGTTTTTGGTGTCTATTTTAGAGATAATCTCCTGAATTACACCATTTTCGTCAATAATAAAAGTAGTACGTACGGTGCCCATATAAGTTTTGCCGTACATAGATTTTTCGGCCCAAACACCGTAGGCTTCCACGATTTGGTGCTCGGTATCGGCCAATAGAGGAAAGGGAAGCTGATATTTTTCGGCAAATTTCTTATGCGATTTTTCGTTATCGACGCTTGCCCCGAGCACTACGTAGCCTCTAGCCAGCATGGCATCGTAGCTATCGCGTAGGCTACACGCTTGGGCCGTACAGCCGGGCGTATCATCTTTGGGATAAAAATAGAGGACAATTTTTTTGCCGTGAAAATCAGTCAGTTTAACGACGTTTCCGTTTTGATCCTTTGCTTCGAACAGGGGAGCTTTTTCGCCTACTTGCAGTGCCATGTTTTTTACGGGTAGCGGGTTTGACAACAGGTTCTTTGATTTCGGCCTGCAAGATAGCGATATTTCCTGCGCGGTCGGTCACTTCGAGCCGTAATTCCCCCTCAAAATCAAGGGTGTCAACCAGTTTATCGGACCAAATATAGTTTCGTTTGTAGTCATAATTCATCAAAACCCACTCTCCATTCACAAACGCATTGAACGAGCCAATTCCCGACATTCCGTCGGAAATACGCGCCGAAATGCTTTTTTTGGAAGATTGAATCAACCTTAACGACGGAGGGGTTTCGTCGGTAGCGATGGAAAAATCGCCCAACTCACGGGTGGCAAAATCCAGCATTTCGCCTTGCCATTTTCCGCCCACAAAACGCAGTCGTTCGCCGTCAAAACGGTAAGCGTGCGTTTTTTCGGGATTAGCGGGCATTACATCAGGTCGAAAATTAACCCCGATGGCATCCCGAAGGGGTATATTTTCTTCATTGATGACAAGTCCATTCGCCCGCGACTGCACAGCCAGATAAAGCGTATCAAAAATGCTTTGGTTGCCAAAGCGTAGCGTGTAGCGGTCGCCGTTGTACGTCTCAATGATATTGGGTCGAATCCGTTCCCGAAAGTTTGTTTTGAGCTGTTTGTTACCGATTTGAATCGAATCGGGCAAGTAGTCGCGCAAATCGAGCAAATAGACCGTTTCACCGCTGCTCCGATAGGCAGGGGCCAATTTTATACTTTTATTTTTTACGTAAATATCGGCCTCTATCAATTGAGAAAGCCCAAATGCGGTGATTTTGAGCACATTTTCTACCGCATCGGTTTTAAGATAGGCCACCGTTGGCAGTGCCTCTGGCTCCTCCAAGAGAGGCAACAGCTCCTCGGGCGCTTCGCCCTTTATTTTCAGTCGCAACACCGCCGAATTTTCGTAAGAATCAAAGAGCGTCACCTCCACATCGTGCATAAGTGTGTCCCTTATTTGCAGTTTTCCGCGATAGCCGTCGGTTTTATGCACATTAAATTGATTGCCGTCTGGGTTATAACATTTCAGGTAGCGAGCGCCCGTTTTTTGTTCGGTGGCGTAGTCGATAAGGTTGTTGTAATCGCGGGTAGACCACGATGGAAACGAGGTCATATTATAAGCAAATACTTCCTGCCCGTCGAGCTTAATTTCAACGCAATTTACGCCATTTCTGAAGTTTACCCCGGTCATGGCATCAAAGGCAATCAGTTCAAGACCGATTTCTCCCCAAGCTTTGATGGGCTGCGCCACGGAATAAAAGCCTTCTTTTTGACGCACTGGCCGAAAAGTTATTCTTTCAAACTCTCCATTGATGCGACTCAATAGCGACATGGGGCGGATGGCCATTGACGTAAAATAAGGCGGCGTATTGTCTTCAATTTCGGCAAAATCAAAGAACAAAGGGTTGAGATAATTGTCTTTGGAGTCCCGAATTTCAAAATGCAAATGCGGCCCCGCCGAGCCGCCAGTGTTTCCCGAAAGTCCAATCAGTTGTCCTTTGCTCACTGGAAACTGGTCGGGTGAGGGATTTAGTTCTATTTCAAACGATTTACGTTCGTACTGTTTTTGGCGTAAGTAACTCCCCATCGGCTCGGCAAACGAGAGCAAATGCCCATACACCGTCGTCATGCCGTTGGGATGTTTGATAAAAATCACGTTTCCATAACCCGACGTTTGCACTTTAATGCGCGAAATATACCCTTCGGCCGCCGCCAATACCTGCAATCCTTCCCGTTGTTGGGTACGAATATCAATCCCTGCGTGAAAATGATTCGTGCGCAAATCTCCCAAAACCCCCGCCAAAGTGTTTTTCTGACCGGGATGAATCGGAAACTGAAAATACCCTTTCGGAAAGGATTCTCGTTGGGCAACAACCGATTGAAGAATGCCGAGAAAAAAGCAAAAAAAGTATATAAATCGTCCTTTAGTCATGCTGCAAGCATCATTTTTTTATCACAAAATCACACACAAGGCTCGCAGATGCACAAATCAGTCCATTTCACGTCCTCCTGTCTTTTTTATTTTACCTCAAACTCAAGCATTTTAGTACCTTCAATATAAGCCGTAAGCGTATCCCCTACTTTGACCGCACTAACGCCTTTTGGGGTGCCCGTAAAGAGCAAGTCGCCCGTTTTTAGGGTAAAATAGCGAGAGATAAACGATATAATATAGTCAATTTTAAACAACATCAACGAGGTATTACCCTGTTGACGGGTTTCACCGTTGACATCCAAATGGAAATTCAAGTTCTGTAAATCAGCAAATTGCGATTTAGGAACAAACGACGAAACGGGCGCAGAACCATCAAACGCTTTGGCCAATTCCCACGGCAAGCCTTTTGACTTCAGTTTGGATTGCAAATCGCGGGCGGTAAAATCAATACCGATGCCGACTTCTTCGTAGTATTTGTGGGCAAATTTTTCATCAATATTTTTACCCATTTTACTGATTTTCACCACGATTTCTACTTCATGATGAAGGTCTTGGGTAAAATCGGGATAATAAAACGGCGCGTTGTCTTTGAGCAGCGCCGTGTCGGGCTTTTGAAAAATAACGGGGTCTTCGGGAACGGCGTTTTGAAGTTCGTGGATGTGATCAACGTAATTGCGGCCAATACAAATGATTTTCATGATAAGGCATTTTTTAAGCCTCAAAGGTACAGAATTTCTCAAAAATGCGCCTTGTTAGACGTCTACATGGAAGTATAAAAGGTTAAATTCTCTTGGTGAAGGCGATTGTTAAGGCGCTGAACTACCTTTTCAAATATTTCCTCGCTTCGTAGGGTGGGCGTTTGGTACGAAATCGTAATCTCTAGCCGTTCTCCATTCCAGTCCGTAATTTTAACATCGGGGGTGAGGGCAAGCTGCACCAGCGTCTCAATCTCTGCCATTTGCTCGACAATCATTGATTTAAGATGCTCGGTATCCACATCTGACGCGGTATAAATTTTTAATCCCCTTTTTTCAAAACCAGCGCGGGTGTGGTTGATGATGGTGTTGTTAAGCAAAGGCCCGTTAGGAATCATGACACGGCGGCCGTCGCCCGTGTCTAATACAGTATTAAACATCAAAATATCGCGCACAACACCCGTATAACTTTGGGAAGTGATTTTTTCGCCCACTTTAAATTGTTTCATCAATAAAATGATAAAACCGCCCGCGAAATTGGACAAGCTGCCTTGCAACGCAAAGCCAATGGCCAAGGTAGCGGCACTAAACAACGCCACAAAACCCGTTACTTTTAGTCCTAAAAACGCCCCTGAAAACATGATAACACTAAGGCGTAAACCAATAGAAATCAGGCTTTTAATAAAACTTTTAACGGAAGGGTCGACGCGCCGACGATTATCAATAAATGATTTTAGTGGGCGGTCAAACCAATTAATCAGGCCAAATCCCAACAATAAGATAACCAACGCTGTCCCGAATTTTATCCCCCATTCAACCAGCGTTTCCGAATATTCAATGAATTGGGTTTTCAGCCTGACCAGAAATGTTTTGGTTTGGGAAGGGCACACCTGAATATTCTGAAACAACACAATTTCTTGGGCTACCACCTGGTCTTTGGTTTTATCGGCGTAGTATCCGTCTATTTCTACATACACCCGGCTTAATTTCTCCCGACGGGCTTTTTTATAAATGTCTTTAAGCTCCTGATACGCTCCTTTTGGCAATATTCGTACGATTTTCCCCGTCCGGCAGTCACTCAACGTAGGATACCCTCCCAATTGCGTGTACATCCCCCGGAAAGACTCCGACGAGGTCGTATCGCCAAACAATTGTGCGGGCGAAATTGTAGGGAAGGTTTGACTTTGAGCGTGTAAGACAAGAAAAAACGTAAGAAATAATCCAGAAAGGGTGGTGTATATAAGGCGAAAATGAGGCATGAAAGATGACGTTGGTTACCTTGTAATAACGAATTTTTCAGTCATTTTACATAAAAAAATAACAAATTGGCGATTTGGGTAGCATTTCTACCCAATTTATATTGTAGGGGCAGGCCTTGCGTCTGCCCAATTTAGGCTGCGTCTGTACTGTTTAGATAGGCGTCTGCCCTGTTTAGGCGGCGTCTGCTCAATGGGCGGAGGTAAACCCCGCCCCTACGACAAAATATCCTCAATTTTCGATAATTCTTCGGCGCTGAAATGCTGATTTTCAAGGCATTTTAGGGAATCTTTCAGTTGAGACACGCGACTCGCTCCGATTAAAACCGACGTAACCCGAGGGTCTTTCAACAGCCACGCCAACGCCATTTGCGCCAAGGTTTGACCGCGTTCGAATGCCAAAGCGTTGAGTTTTTCGATTTTTTGAAGCGTTTCGGGCGTGATTTGACTCGTTTTCAAAAAGCCATGTTCTTTCGCCGCCCGCGAATCTGACGGAATTCCTTTCAGGTATTTATCGGTTAAAAGCCCCTGCGCCAAAGGAGAGAACGGAATACAGCCCACGCCCGATTCTTCCAAAACATCCATCAAGCCCCCTTCGACCCAACGCTCAAACATTGAGTATTTGGGTTGGTGAATGAGGCAGGGCGTACCCAAATCTTTCAAAATCTGAATGGCTTTGGCTGAATTTTCGGCCGTATAGCTGGAGATTCCTACGTACAATGCCTTTCCTTGACGAACAATGCTGTCGAGCGCGCCCATTGTTTCTTCAAGCGGGGTGTTGGGGTCAAAACGGTGCGAGTAAAAAATATCTACGTAATCCAAGCCCATGCGTTTGAGACTTTGGTCACAGCTCGCAATCAAGTATTTGCGTGAGCCCCATTCACCATACGGCCCAGGCCACATCAAGTGTCCTGCTTTGGACGAAATAATGAGTTCGTCGCGGTGAGCGGCAAAGTCTTTTTTGAGCAATACCCCAAAGTTTTCTTCGGCCGAGCCGGGCGGTGGGCCATAGTTGTTGGCTAAATCAAAATGGGTAATTCCCGCATCAAAGGCGGTGCGAAGGATGGCGCGGTAGTTTTCAAACACATCGACACCCCCAAAATTATGCCACAGGCCCAGTGAAATCGCGGGCAATTTAAGGCCGCTTTTGCCGCAGCGGCGGTACGACATATGTTCGTAACGGGCGTGATTGGGAACGTAAGTCATTGGATTAATTTTAGTTTTTTGCATTTACTCAAACTTCTTACCTTTCGTTTTTCCCGGCCAATCATCTGTTCTGAAAGGGCTTGCGGGCAAACCTTCGCTGTTGAACAAATTGGCATCTTCGGGCGCATTCGCCCATGCATAGCGCACCGCAATCGGCTTTTGTCCTTTGGGGTGATACACTTCTACTTTATCGCCAATGATTTCGGCTTTGGCGTAGTAAAACACTTTATCTTCTCCCGCAATTTCAAAACCTTTTACGTAACCAAATTTATCTTTAACCGTTAAACCCTCTCCTGTATAATCAAATGTAACAACGGCCCTATCTTCCTCAAAATGAACCGATTCATACATTGGTCCAGAATGCAAGACTTCCAATCCATAATTAGATTTAAGGGCGTTGAGGGCTAGGCGGTGGCCCACATCCTGCTTGTTGGTAGGGTGAATATCTTTGGGATTGCCAACGTCGGTCGTTACGGCCATTCCCGTCTTGGAAAGGCTCATTGTCATGGTTTGCGCTTCGCGAAGTTCGGCCCAATCGCTGCCATCATTGCTGTTTTGATACGCCCCGTAGCTCGAAAGCTGTACAAAATAAAATGAAAATTCGTCTTTCCATTTTTGCCGCCAATCATTAATCATCAACGGGAAAGTTTGGCGGTATTGGTACGCCCGCCCCGCGTTGGACTCTCCCTGATACCATAATGCACCCCGAATGGCAAACGGCACCAACGGGGCAATCATTCCGTTATAAATCGTGGTCGCTACGTTGTTACAACTGTGATTGTAGGTGTGAGTTTCGGCAAAAGAAGGCATCAGATACCAACCCGTAGCCAAGCTAACTTTGCTGTCTTTTGCGCTAACAAACAAGTCTTCGGGTGTACCATTGATGCCCAGCCCATACCACGGAAACTGCACCATATTGCCAAATTTGATGACCAATTGATTGTTACCGCTTTTCCACGTGTTGGCTGGTAAGGTGATTTTGCGCATTCCTTCCATAATTCCCTGCGACACCAATTGTCCGTTGATGTAAATCTCGTTGAAACTATCTTGGATTCCCAAACCCAAAGTAGTGGCTTGTCCTATCATTTCTTCGGGAACATCCACCGTCCGGGCCATGAACCCTTTGCCCCGAAACATCCAGATTCCTTTCCAATCCCACTGACCAATCGGACTGCCGGCGTTGTGCCATTTAGAAAAGTCGTATCCTGCTTCGGTGTATTTTTTCTCGTCGGCCATGGTAGAATTTACTTCCGTTTTCAGCAATTGTTTCCGCGTTTTCAAGTCCAGAATCGCGTCGGCTTCCTCCCAGGTTTTTGGCAAATTTTGAGCAACAGGTTTTAATTCCTCATGGGTCAGCATGGCTTCTTTGCTTAGCCAGCCTTCCAATTGCGAACCACCCCACGACGAATGCAAAAGCCCAATGGGAATCTTGAGTTTTTGGTACAGCTCACGGGCGAAGAAAAATCCAACGGCCGTAAAATTTCCCACATTTTCTTCATTGCAAATTTTCCACTCCCCCGAAGTCAAATCAGTTTGCGGCTGCATAGTGACATCATGCGCCACAAAAAAGTGGCGTATCTGCGGAAAATCCGCATTTTTCTTCTCCAATTTAAAGTTATCAGCTTGTCTAACGGGCCATTCCATGTTTGACTGCCCAGAGCAAAGCCACACTTCGCCCATCAGAATGTCGTTTACTTCAAGTTTTTCTGATTTAGCCGTAACCGTCATCTGGTGCGGGCCGCCCGCTTCTAACGGCGTAAATTTCACCGACCATTTTCCAGCGGCATCCGCTGTAGCAATTTGTTTTTGTCCCGCCAGCGTCACCGTTACCTTTTCTTTAGGCTTGGCCCAGCCCCATACAGGAATGGGCTTTTGACGTTGCAAGACCACATGGTCAGAAAACAAACGGGCAAGTTTGAGTTGAGCAAAGCTTTGAATTTGAACGAGGAGAAAGCAAAAAAGTAGAAATCTTTTCATCATAGATTAGGATTAGTAATGTTGGTGAAATAAAATATCACTAAAGTTTGAGTAAAGGTTTTTGTTCTGCAGGGCTAAAGCCCATCATTCATACCCTTTTATTCCTCTCCAGCCTAAAGGCTAGAATTAGAAAAGTCGCTCGACTTCAAATTAACTTTCATTTGTTGGAATTATACTCCAAAAGCGCTTTTTTGAAGTATTTTCCTTGCCTTGTGGGCGTAAAATTCCAATCGGAAAACATACGGGGTGCCCAGCGGTCGTCAAAGACCCAGCCCACCCAACTGATGCCCTGCTCAGCAGTATATTTGGTGATGGCATCACCGTACGATTCGTCGCTGATGACCGGAACGTGTGCCCCTACTTCTTCAGCTCCTGAAAAACCGATTTCGGTCAGCATCAACGGGTATTTTTTAGCCACAAATCCCCAATCAGTCGGCCATTTGTTTTCCCAAGGTTTTCCCCCATTTTTCATGGGATATGGGTGACTTACGTAGGCAATGCCAGCAGCATTGATTGGGTTTTCTTTGACGGGAGTCAGGTCATAGGCCCAATTGAAACCTGCGACCAAAGGAATAGCGTCGTTGCTGTGGGCACGAACGATGCCAATCATTTCTTCATTTAAGGTTTTCCATTGTTCCCACGAACACGTTCCCAACTGCCCACCCGCCACGGTGGGTTCGTTAAACAATTCAAAGAAAGCAACGGTGTTGTTCCCTTTAAAATGCTTGGCCATGGTCCGCCAAAACTCAAAGGTTTCTTTTTGGGTCGTTTCATAATTATCAGATTGGTACATTTCAGTCCGTAGATTACCAATCGAATGCCAATCAATGATGACGTACAAGCCCAATTCCGTCGACCATTTTACGCCGTCATCCAGTAATTTCAAATACTCAGTTTTCCCCCGTTTTCGCCACGCGGAAGGATGGACGGGAAATCGAACAATGTTGGCTCCCCAGTTTTTGATTTCCTGAAAAAATGCTTTTTCCCAATGCCCTTTGGTGTGCAGGTTGTCGGGGTCGGCTACGTTTAGCCCTCTGAATACCATCACTTTACCGTCTTCGGTTACAAACTGATTCCCCTGTACTTTTATTTTTTTAAGGGAGTTTTGGGCAATCGCCGAACTGAACAAGACGCTAAAAGTCAGAAGCAACAGGGGTGTTTTTAATTTCAACATGTGATATGTACGTTAATCGCGCATCGCTACTCACCTAAAAAGCATCAAAACACCCAACCATACCCTCCGCCGTTACCTAACTATTTGCGGGAGGAGGTGGGCGATGCAGGTGGCTCAAATTTTCATCTTCAAGTGGCGCTGGGTATTAAACAGCTACTGTTTTTTTATTAGAAAAAAGTGTTTCAAGGTTGTTTCTAAGACTATTTTGCCATTTTCGAAGAATACAATTCGTCCAAATTTGTATCTTGCCCTACCATTCCTTTATAAACCTTTTATGAACTCTGCGATTTGCAAAAACTGCCAAAACTCTTTGGGGACAAAAGATGATTTCTGCGCTAAATGCGGTCAATCAGCCCACATACACCGTATTGATATGCACCACATTTGGCACGATGTAGTGCATGCCTTTGTCCACGCCGACAAAGGAGTAATCTATTTGACCAAAGAATTGGCGCTAAAACCCGGGATTGTAGTAAAAGAATATGTAGCAGGCAAACGAAAGAAATACTATAACCCATTTAGTTATCTGGTACTTACGGTAGCCATTTCGGCGTTTCTAACCCATTATTTTCATTTGATGGAAAACAACAGCCAAAAGGTCAACCCCGTCACAGAGCTTTCCTCGAAGTATTTTAACCTTATTTTGTTTATTGCCGTCCCTATTTCGTCCTTTTATTCGTGGTTGGTCTTTCGCCAAAAAGGGTACAACTATGCAGAAAACCTCACCTTTCAAGCCTTTTTAGGGGGCTTTCGCGTGGTTTTCTTTATTCTGATATTTACGCCGTTGGTACTTTTATTTCGTTCGTATTATTTTTACATGCTCAGCATCTACATGATTGCTTGGTTTATTTTTTCGGCTTGGGCAAAAGTTCAGTTTTTTGGGGGGCCTAAATGGCTTACAATTCTCAAAGCTTTTTTGGTCATTCTCTTCACCCAAATGACCATTACCCTCATTCTTTCGATAGTTGCTTATTTTGGGATTTGGCGTCAGCACTAAAACTCAGGATTTGAGACAAAATTGAGAAAAGAATTGCTGAATGTATTGTACTTTTCTTTATTGACTTCATAAAGATAAGCGCCTTTCTTTGAGGACTTTTGCTTTTCTTTGAGCTTTACAAGCAAGTGCGTTGAGAGGATTTTACGGCTAAAATTTCGCTTGTCAAAAGTCGTTTGGAAGATAGCTTCGTACAGTTTTTGCAGTTGCGGAATCGTAAATTTTTCTGGCAAAAGTTCAAAACCAAGCGGGTGTAGTGCCGCCTTATAACGAAGTTTTTGAATCGCCAAATCAATCATTTGGCGGTGGTCAAACAAAAGTTCATCGGGCATTTCGCTGACGGGAAACCAATGGGCAAAGTGCGCCTGCGAAATTTTGGAATCGTAGTGTTCAATGTTTATCAAGGCAAAATAAGCCACCGAAACGGTTCGGTCGATGGGGTCGCGGTTGATGTCGCCAAAAGTGTAAAGTTGCTCCAAATAGACCTCTTTCAGCCCCGTTAGCTCAAACAATATACGCTCGGCCGATTGTTCCAAATTCTCGTTGGGATTTAACCAACCGCCCATCAGCGACCACGTATCAGCGTGTAGATTGGGGCCGCGTTTTACCAACAAAATTTTCAGGAGTTCACCGTCAAAACCGAAAATGATGGAATCCAGTGCTACAAGGCATTTCGGTTGGGTGTCATAAGATGCTTTATCCAGCATACAGGAAGAGAATTAATCAAAGGTTAAGTGCTAGCGTACGGTTAACAAGAAAAAAGTACAAAATCATTCCCTGTTTAATGTTACGATAAAGATAAAAGCTCCTTATTTTTACCCTATACGCCGATGGTATCGTTTTCGTCGGCGGGTATTTTCTCTTCAATAAACGACACAATCAAGTCGGCGACATTGACGCCCGTACAATTTTCGATTCCTTCCAAACCCGGCGACGAATTGACTTCCATAATCATCGGCCCCCGATTCGACACAATCATATCAACCCCTGCCACGCGCACCCCCAAGGCCTTTGCAGCTTGAAGGGCGGCTTTTTCTTCCTGTGGCGTCAATAAAATCGGGGTTGCTTTGCCCCCTCGGTGGAGGTTTGAGCGAAAATCTCCCGCTTTGCCTTGACGTTTCATGGCGGCAACAATTTTGTTGCCAACCACAAAAGCCCTAATGTCCGCACCTTTTGACTCTGCGATGTATTCCTGAATCAAGACGTTGGTTTTCAGTCCATAAAAAGCTTCAATAGTTGATTTCGCGGCAGTTTCTGATTCCGCCAAAACCACCCCTACGCCCTGGGTTCCTTCCAATAGTTTAATAATAACGGGCGGCCCACCCACCAAGTGAATGAGGCTTTCGATGTCTTTTGTCTGGTTGGCAAAAACAGTTTTAGGAATCTGTACACCCGCTTTTGAAAGGATTTGCAAGCTTCTCAACTTGTTGCGCGAACGCATGATGGCCTGAGATTTGACGGTGGTAAATACTTTCATCATTTCGAATTGCCGCACTACCGCACACCCATAGTCGGTGACTGAAGCTCCAATGCGCGGAATAATGGCATCGATGCCTTCAACAGGTTTGTTTTTGTATAAAATGACGGGTTTTTCTTCTTCAATCATCACATGACACAAAGCGTGATTGATTACAATTGCTTCATGGCCATGCGTACGAATGGCTTCTACCAAGCGTTTGGTAGAGTATAATTTGGGGTTGGTAGAAAGAACGGCAATTTTCATTATAATAGTTACATAATCAACCGATTAGCTTTGCTATTTATAGCACAACGAAGCCATAACGGTGGGGTAAAATTAATGGGAAGTTGATTGAATCAAGGTTATCTTTTTGTTAAAGCAGGGCTGCTTCGGCGGCAGCAGTTCGTTTTTGGGTGAGCGAAAGGTCTTCTAAAGAAACATCCACTAAAAATCGATTTCGTAGAAGTTTTCGCCCGAGCAATACGGGGTAACGCATTTTTTCACGGTCAGCCAAGGAAAATTCGGCCTGAAAAGCTTTGCCGAAAATCACAATCCGCGTTTTGATTACGTAACGCATTTCAGTTTGTCCAAATGAATTCTTGATGGATTTCAGCTCAAATGCTTTAGCTACAAATCGTTTTCGTTTTTCTCCCTTATGCGCTGGCAAATAGAAGACAAGTTTCTCTTTCGTCAATTTTATATTATAACAGTGAATGGAGGAAGTATAAGCCCCTGTATCTATTTTGGCGCGAACATCCGCCAAGCCCAAATCGGGGAAATCTACACTGTCAGTACGACCTATCACCCGTATTTCTCCCTTTAAGGAGATATTCCTATCGGCTATTCTCGCAGATCTCATTTATCCCAAAAAAACAATATTTTCTGTTAAAATAGTATGATTTTATGCAAAAAGAGAGTCAATCAGACAACATTTTGCTTAGTACCTTTGTTGTTGGAAAAAAATATCAACATTTATTCGATATAAAATGATATTCTCTTCCTTATTTTGAAGTTCATTTGTACGTTTTTAAAGTTCATTTATCTATTTTACACTAAACAATTACTCTATGAAGCAGAAATTACTACTGCTATTCGTCTGTTTGTGGGCGAATTTGAGCTTGTTCGCTCAAGAACGAACAGTGTCGGGTCTGATCAAAGACCCTACCGGTGCACCACTACCCGGGGTAAGTATTTTGGTCAAAGGTACGACCAAAGGTACCAACTCTGACGCAGATGGGAACTTTAAAATTGGAATGGCTCCCGGAAGTACGCTCGTTTTAAGCGCCATCGGCTTTGCCAAACAGGAAATTACTCCTTCGGGCATCACCGTAAATGTAACCATGCAGCAAGATGTTGCCGCACTGAGTGAGGTAGTTGTAGTAGGTTATGGTACCCAAAAGAAAGAGACCGTTACGGGTTCTGTGGTATCGGTAAAAGGAACTGACTTGGTAAAATCGCCAGCGGCCAACCTCTCCAACTCTCTGGCTGGGCGCTTACCGGGTGTAACCGCCGTAAACCGCAGCGGTTTGCCGGGTGGTGATGGCTCTGCCATCAGAATCCGGGGTTCAAATACGTTGAACAACAACGGTGCACTTATCGTAATCGACGGTATCCCTAACCGCGCTGGTGGTCTTGACCGCATCAACCCTGCCGACATCGAGAGCATCTCTGTATTGAAAGATGCCGCAGCGGCTATCTACGGTTCACGGGCAGCCAACGGTGTTATTTTGATTACTACCAAGCGTGGTAAGACCGGTAAGCCTGAGTTGTCATACTCGCTCAACCAAGGTTGGTCAAACCCAACCGTTATTCCTAAGTTGACAAATGCTGCCCAGTATACAAGTATGCTCAACGACTTGGATATTTACGCTTTGCCAACTTCAGAATGGGCCGCTGCCAACCAAGCCTACAAAACAACGGGCTCATTCACACGCCCTAATGGTACTGTACGTAACGCGCCTTTCTCTCCGCAGGCTATCCAGAAATACGCCGATGGCTCAGACCCATGGAACTACCCCAACACTGACTGGTACGGTTCTACCCTCAAAAGCTGGTCGCCACAGGTACGTCACAACCTCCAACTTAACGGCGGTACCGAAAACTTTTCTTACTTGGCTTCATTGGGTTACCAAAACCAAGATGCCAACTATATCCAGTCGTCTACAGGTTATAAGCAGTACGATATGCGTTTGAACTTTGACGCAAAAATCAACAAATATGTAACCATGACCTTGGGCGTAGTGGGTCGTCAGGAAGCGCGTCGTTATTCTACACAATCTCCCGGTGCTATTTTCCGGATGTTGATGCGCGGAAAACCCCAAGAGCCTGCTTTCTGGCCTGATGGCCGTCCGGGTCCAGACATCGAAAACGGACAAAATCCCGTGGTAATCACAACTGACTTGGCTGGTTATGACCGCGATACCCGCAATTATTTCCAATCAAATGGTCAGCTTGACATCAAGATTCCCGGCGTAGAAGGCTTGAAATTGAGTATGAATGCGGCCGTTGATAATTTGGCACAAAACAACAAAACTTGGTTGATTCCATGGACGCTGTATCAAAAAGGCTCAGGAGTAGATGCCAACGGCAATCCAAACCTTGTTCCTGCCAAAAGAGGACCTGCTGATCCAAGCCTAAACCAAGTGAACATCAATCAGCTCAATATCTTGTTGGGTACGGTGCTTTCTTATGACAAAACCCTTGGTAATCACACCATCAACTTATTGGCTGGTACCAACCGTGAAACCATCAAAGGCGATAACTTCTCGGCCTTCCGTCGTTTCTTCCTTTCGACTGCCCTCGATCAAATGTTTGCAGGTGGTGACTTGCAACGTAACAACAACGGTGGTGCGTTTGAAACAGCTCGTATCAACTACTTCGGTCGTGTAGGTTACAACTTCAAAGAAAAGTATCTTGCCGAATTCTTGTGGCGTTATGATGGTTCGGACATCTTCCCTGAAGAAACCCGTTATGGCTTCTTCCCAGGAATTATGGCAGGTTGGGTTTTGTCGGAAGAAGAATTCTTCAAAAAAGCACTCCCTGCGGTTAATTTCCTAAAATTGCGCGGATCAATCGGCCAATTGGGTAATGACCAAATTCCTTCGTATCAGTACCTTTCTACCTACGGATTCAGAAGCTATATCTTAGGAAATGCTGAAACTAAAACGTTGTTTGAAGCACGTATCCCTAACACCCAAATTACGTGGGAAGTAGCCACAAACTCTAACTTAGGTTTGGAAGGACAGCTGTTTAACGGTAATGTATTCTTCGAATTTGACGTGTTCAAAAACAAGCGTACCAACATTCTTTGGACCAAAAACGCTTCAGTTCCACAAAGTACAGGTTTGACACTTCCAAGACAAAACTTGGGAGAAGTAGCCAACAAAGGATGGGAATTTAACATCGGTTACCGTAACCAAAAGGATGGCTTCAAGTACAACGTAAGCGTGAACGGTGGATATGCTCAAAACAAAATCTTGTTCTGGGATGAAGCTCCGGGAGCCCCTGCTTGGCAGCAAACAACCGGTAAGCCTATGTTTACCTACATGACATACCTCTACGACGGAGTATTTAAAGATCAAGCTGCGATTGATGCCAACACCATCGACTACAAGGCCATCGTAAACACGCTCCGCCCTGGCGACATGAAGTACAAAGATTACAATGGTGACGGAAAAATCACTCCAGATGACCAAGTACGTAACAACTTCACCAACATTCCTTTGTTTACGGGTGGGGTTAACCTCTCAGCTAGCTACCGCAACTTTGACTTGACAATCTTGGTTCAAGGAGCCGCAGGAGCACAGCAATTTGTAAGTGCTGCAGAGATGGGTAACATCGGTAACTACCTGTTGGACATGTACGAAAATCGTTGGACAATTGACAATCCAAGCGACAAACACCCACGCATTGCCAACCGTAACGACCAGTATTTCTCTGGTGGAAACGACTACTGGCTCAGAGATGCCGACTACCTCCGCCTGAAAAACTTGGAAATTGGATACAATGTTCCTGCTACTTTGGTGAAGAAAATCGGAATGAACACACTTCGCGTATATTTCAATGGTTTAAACCTTTTTACGGTTGATAAGTTAAAGGTATTTGACCCCGAAACAGATAACTCTACTGGACAGTATTATCCTCAGCAAAAAATCCTGAACGTAGGTCTTGTTGCGGCATTCTAACCATTTAACCAGAAAAAAATGAAACAGTACAAACTTTTAGTCGCTTCCCTTATCGCTGCGACGGTAGTTGTTACCAGTTGTAACGACGATTTTGTTAACACACAACCCCTAAACGAACTTTCAGAAAACGCCGTTTGGACGGATGCTGCGCTTGCAGAAGCGTTTGTTTCTGAAATTTACGCTGGCTTCGGAAACGGTGGTTTTGATGAGCAAATGTTGGCTTCGTTGACCGACGAAACCATCTTTACTCACCCCGGCCGCGGTATTACGACCATCACCGAGGGCCGTTCAAACCCCGCCGACATCGGTTGGGTAAACGGCACAATCAGCTGGCAGCAAATGTACCTGCGCATTCGCTCGTGTAACCTTGCCCTCAAAAATCTGGCAAGTCCTAAGTTTACCAACACGGGCAACATCGTAGAGCGTTTGACGGGTGAGACCAAATTCATGCGTGCTTATTTTTACCATCAGTTGGCCCGCTACTACGGCGGCGTACCTTTGGTGGATCGTCCGTATGATTTGGGAGAAGCCGATTACATGGCTACTCGTAACACTTGGGCCGAAACAGTCGCCTTTATTGTCAAAGATTTGGACGATGCGGCTGCACTCTTAAAGGGTAAAAGCATGGCTGCTGGTCGGGCTAATGAAGCCGCTGCTTTGGCGCTTAAAGCACGTATGTTAACCTACGATGCCAGCGATTTGCACGATGCTACCAAGATGAAAGCTAAATCTACGGTACTTTCGTCTTTCACAAAACCTGAATTAGTAGCAAACGTGACAGGCTCACAGGCCGACCGTTGGCAAAAAGCAAAAGCTGCCGCTAAAGCAGTTTTGGATTTGTCAGGATATGGTAACCTGCTCAACCTTACGGCTCCCGTCTCTGCTCAACAAGGAACGACCAACTACATGAACAACTCATTGTCGCGCAATGGCGGTCAAAACGAGTTGTTGATGGCGCGTTATTTTATCAACGCAAAACAAGAAAACGGCGGACGTCAGGGACTTTTCAACGGTCCTAACGGTTACAACAACTGGGCAGGTAATACCCCTATCCAAGTAATGGTTGATGATTACGAAATGATGGACGGAACTAAGTTTGACTGGAAAAACCCTGCCCAAGCTTCTGATCCTTACGCAAATCGTGACCCTCGTTTCTATGCGTCTATCTTGACCGAAGGTTCACCTTGGAAAGTGCGCAGCAATGCCAACTTACCCCGTGACCCAGCAAGCCAAATCCAAACAGGTCGTTACGAAATCGTAAACGCTTCTGGTGCTAAAGTAACCCACTTTGGTTTGGATACACGCCAAAGCCCAATCGAAGACTGGAACGGAAGCTATACTGGCTATTATATCCGTAAATTTACCGATCCAAACCCTGCCATCGTTGACCAAAATACATGGCAAGAAGTACCTTGGCCTATCTTGCGCTACACTGAGATGGTCTTCAACTACGCCGAAGCTTGTATTGAGCTAGGTCAGGACGAAGAAGCCCGTACTTGGTTGAACAAGATTCGTTTCCGTGCTGGTATGCCCGCAATTACTGAGTCAGGAGATGCGCTGAGACAACGTTTCCGCAACGAAAAACGCATTGAAATGTACTTGGAAGAGCAGCGTTTTCATGATGCCCGCCGCTGGATGATTGCTCCTACTACCTTAGGACGCAAAGCCAACGGTATCAGCATCGTAGGTACACTCAAGCCTGGCAAAACGGTTAGTCTTTATAAATACGATAAAGAAAACTACAACTACGCTTACACCGTATTTGAAATTGATCCAGGTAAGGAAAACCGCAGCTGGGCTGACAAACTGTACTATTTACCAATTGACCGGAACGAAATGAACCGGAACACAAAACTGCTTCAAAACCCTGGTTATTAATTGGGATTCATAAGCACTTGGAGAGCCTTATAGCTCTCCAAGACTTTTAAAATCTATGCTCTCAAAAAATGCGGGGCATAGATTTTTTTAATTTATACCCTCATACAGAGAACTTTGTGTAGATTTGTTTATTAAGAAATATTATTCCTAAAAACAGAAATCATGAAAACAGGCATTATTTTATCGGTCATTTTTGGAGTTTTTTCGTTGGTGTTAAAGGCGCAAGACACCAAAACAATCAGAGTAAAAGCCGATACCGACCTCAAATACGCCATTCCAGTAGCTGAACGGTATCGATATCCTCAATTCAAAGAGGGGACAGTATCTTTTTTCAACGCTGCTCCCGCAACCGCGAAACTCAATTACAATTTTCAGCTGGGAGAAGTACAATTTCTTAGCCTAACCAAAGACACCTTATCCTTGGCCAATGAACAAAGCATTAAACAGATTCAAATTGGTGAAAATACCTTTTACTATGACGTTGCCCACGGGTATGTAGAGCGTATGGCTACGTATCCCAAAGCTTACTTAGTGGTCAAAACCATGTTTAAAGTAGCCGCCGTCGAAAAAATGGCCGCCATGGGTAAATCCTCCGCCACGTCGTCCATTAGAGAAGTCAACATGCTCTCTACGGGCAATAGTTCGGTCCAGAAACTTGCCTCAAAAGGAGACATAGTGTTTTCAAAAGAAAAAATGTATTTTTTGATGGACTTAAACCACCGATTTTACAAAACAACCAAAGGAGGATTTTTGAAGCTCTTCCCGACCCATAAAAAGGCCATTGAAGACTATTTCAAAGTCGAAAATCTTGACCTAGAAAATGAAGACCATCTCAAAAAAATACTTCAATTTTGCAGTGAATTATCCCAATAAATGAATATTCGTCATTTGCTATAACCATTCATTTTTACTCAATTTGTACTCGCTTTGTGCGCCAAAAGGCGCTTTGAGACCTCATTAAATTTTTTAGCTTTATTTTATCTTCTATTGATGAAACATCTTACACTGCTCGCAGGGTGCATCATTGTGTTGTTCATATCGACAAGTTGCCAAGAACAAAAAGATACCCAAACGGAAGTAACCGAACCCACGCTTTTCACCCTGCTGACTCCTGAAAAAACCAATGTCGATTTTCAAAATATCATCAATGAAGGCCTCAATACCAACGTGTTGATGTATGAGTATTTTTACAACGGCGGCGGCGTTGCGGTGGGCGATTTGAACGGTGACAAACTGGAAGACCTTTACTTTACCGCCAACCTCAGCGCCAACAAACTCTACCTCAACAAAGGAAAAATGCAGTTTGAAGACATCAGCGCCGCCTCGGGAGCCGCCGGGCGCGAAGGCCCCTGGAAGACTGGAGTGACCATGGCAGATGTCAATGGCGACGGAAAATTGGATATTTTCGTTTGTCATTCGGGCAATCTTCCCCTGGAAAAGAAAGCCAATGAGTTGTTTATCAATCAGGGCAACAACGCCCAAGGCATTCCAACATTTCTAGACCAAGCCGTAGAGTATGGCCTAAACGACCCTTCATCGAGCACAAATGCCTACTTTTTCGACTACGACCACGACGGTGACTTGGACTTGTTTTTACTCAACCACAACATAAAGTCCCTGCCCGTTTTGAATGAATCCAACAGCGCAGAATTCAACAAACAAGACGACCCCGTAAGTGGCTCTCGGCTTTTTCGGAATGAAGGCAAACGTTTCGTTGATGTCACCACCAAAGCGGGTATCAACAGTTCTCCCCTCTCCTACGGTCTGGGAGCGGGTATCGCTGATTTTAACCAAGACGGCTGGCCAGATATTTACGTCAGCAATGACTATACCATCCCGGACCATCTTTACATAAATAACAAAAAAGGTGGTTTTGTGGACCAACTCACAACCGCAATAGAACATACCTCTCATTTCTCTATGGGCAATGACGTAGCCGATGTGAACAACGACGCCACGCCAGATATTTTCACACTTGATATGTTGCCCGAAGAAAATCGCCGTCAAAAACTCCTCATGGCCCCCGACAACTATGAGAAATTTGACATGGTAGTCCGGTCGGGTTTTCATAAGCAGTACATGCGGAATATGTTGCAGTTGAATACCCCCCTCCCAACCTCTCCTCAGTCAGGGGGAGGAGTAGCATTCTCAGAAATTGGTCAACTTGCAGGGGTTTCAAACACCGATTGGAGTTGGGCGGCGCTTTTTGCCGATTATGACAACGACGGATGGAAAGACCTCTACATTACCAACGGCTACCTGCGCGACTACACCAACCTCGATTTTCTGAAATACATGAACGATTTTCAGCAAAACCAACCCAACATTGGGCGGCAGGATGTGCTGAATCTGGTGCAGCAGATGCCCGCATCCAACGTGGTGAATTACCTCTATAAAAACAACAAAGACCTGACGTTCAAAAATGTTGGGATGCAGTGGGGATTGGGACAAAATTCCAACAGCAACGGAGCCGTTTATGCCGATTTAGACAACGACGGTGACTTGGATTTGGTGGTCAACAACGTAAATCAGTCCGCATTTATCTACCAAAACGAAGCCCAACAATTGCTCAAAAATCACTACCTAAAAGTGACATTAGTGGGCAATGAACTCAACCGTTCGGGCATTGGGACAAAGGTTATTTTGTACCAAAAGGGCCAAACCCAGTACCTAGAGCAAATGCCCATGCGTGGGTATCAGTCGAGCGTTTCCAACGTACTGCATTTTGGATTAGGCAACGCCATAACGATTGATTCTCTAAAAGTACTGTGGCCCAACGGCAAACAACAGCGCCTTTCCAACGTTAAAGGAGACCAATGGCTAACCCTGAACGAAAAGGACGCAAAGGAAGCCATCGGTGCGTCTGCTCCTAAAAAACCTCTGTTTAAAGAAACTCCATCAGGCATCAGTTATGCCCAACCCGCTTTAGCCTACAATGATTTTAAAAGGCAGATTCTGATGGTCAATCCGCAATCATACGTGGGTCCGGCACTGGCCAAGGCCGATGTCAATGGTGATGGCTTAGAAGATGTATTTGTTGGCGGCGGTAACGGACAGGCAGGGGCCTTGTTTTTACAACAAAAAGGTTCTACGCCACGGTTCGTCAAAAAACCACAAGCGGCTTTTGAAATCGACGCCAAAAGCGATGCCTCCGACGCGGTATTTTTCGACGTCAACGGTGATGGTTCTCTCGATTTGTATGTTTGTCACGGGGGCTATGCCAATTTTGAGCCCAATGATGCTTTGTTGCAAGATGCGCTGTATTTCAATGACGGAAAAGGCAATTTTACCAAAAACCCAGCCGCTCTTCCGCCCATGCCTGTCAGTACAAGTTGCGTCCGGGTGACTGACTTAAACGGGGACCAAAAACCCGATTTATTTGTGGGTGGACGCGTGGTGCCCGGTAGTTATCCCGAAATTCCCCCCAGTTTTATTTTGCTCAACGACGGCAAAGGCAATTTTAAAGATGCCGCCGCTTCTGTGGCCCCTGAGCTTCAAAAAATTGGCATGGTGACCGACGCCGCTTGGCTCGACCTCAACGGAGATAAAAAATCCGAATTGATTGTGGTAGGAGAATGGATGCCTTTGACGGTTTTTGAAAACAATAACGGTAAACTGGAGAACAAAACCGATAAATACTTTGACCGAAACTACAGCGGTTGGTGGAATAAACTGCTAGTGGACGACTTCAACAACGACGGAAAAATGGACTTAATTGTCGGGAATTTGGGGCTCAATAGCCAAGTGAAAGCCTCGCCCGAACAACCCGCCGAACTCTATTTCAAGGATTTTGACCAAAACGGCCGCATTGACCCCATTTTGTGTACGTACATCCAAGGAAAAAGCTACCCTTACATCACCCGCGACGAATTGATTGGACAATTACCCATCATGGGCAAGCGGTATCCTGATTACAAAACATATTCTGACGCTACGCTCAAAGATGTATTTACATCATCAGAGCTTGAAGGTGCCACGCGACTGGAAGCCAATCACTTGGCTACTACTTGGTTTGAGCAAGGCCCTGCTGGAAAATTTACGGCCAAAAAATTACCCATCGAAGTCCAGACCTCTCCCATTCACGCCCTGATTTCATTGGATTATGACAAAGACGGAAAAAAGGATTTGCTCCTTTGTGGCAATCAACTCCGCACCCGTCTCCGTCTCGGGCAGTACGACGCCAATTTTGGTACGTTGCTCCACAACAACGGCAACGGAACGTTTAGTTATGTTCCCCAGCATAGCTCTGGTTTTTATATCAATGGCGAAGTAAGAGGCATTTTATCCATAAACAACGAATTGTTGTTTGGAATAAATCAAGGTGTGCTTAAAACATACCGCAAAGAAGGGATATAAAATAAAAGTCATCGGTCAACTAAGATTGGCCGATGACTTTTATTGGTAATTTTCAAAATAAAACGATTTTAACTTACTTTTTGGCAGTAAGGCTTCGGTATAAAATAATCGCTAATAAAATAATGGCGGCTCCACTAAAAGCTTCCAAAACCCGGCTTATGAAGTCCGGCAACCCGAGCATGGTGTGAAATTCTCCGTCAAAGAGATACCCTCCTACAAAAGCCCCTGCAATACCCAATAAGATTTGATAAAGGGTCGAAAACGAAAAACGTTTGAAGGCTAAATCTGCCAACCACCCGGCAACGGCCCCAACGACGATGGTGATGATGATATTCATTATGATTGAAAGTTTAAGAGTGTTTGCCCTTCAAGACCGTTTAATTGCCCAAAAGTCACCTTTAACTGCCTTTCTCTTAAAAAAAACAGTTGATTAGCCGCGCATCGTTCGGGCTGCCGTCAATGAAATATCCAGAAACAACACTTTGGCGCGGGCGTTGCGTTCGAGGTGATAGTAACCGTCGGTGATTTCCTGAATCAGTAACTCGATGGCTCCTGGGTTGACAGCCTTCCCAAATTTTTGCACAAAACTCAGCTCTTCATCCTGCAACCGTAGCAATTCTTCCACGCCGTTTTGCCACAAAAACAAATCCCGAAACAGGTTGAGGGTATAGTCGAAAATCCCTTTTTGTTTTTCTTTGCCCAATGTATCAAATTCATCCGCAAGTTTGACCAAGGACACAAAATCGCGCGAGTAGCATTTACGCATCCATTGCGCAAACCACGCGTGGCGGTCGTCTTCCGTCTCGTTGGTCAGACGCATGGCCTCGGCAAGATTTCCTTCGCAGAGGTACGCAATCTGCCGCGCCCGTCGCTCATCAATCCCTTTTTGGGCCAAAAACTGCGTCACTTCCTCATCCGTAAAGGCACGAATGGCTACCCGCTGTGTACGTGAGATAATGGTAGTCAATAACTTGTCTGATTGACTGGAAACAATCAAAAACAGCGTCTTTTCGGGCGGTTCTTCCAGAATCTTCAACAGCGCATTGGCCGCCTGTACATTGAGCAATTCGGGTTGCCAAAAGAGCATAATTTTAAACTCCCCCTCAAACGCTTTGAGTGACAGCTTACTAACAATACTCCTCGATTCTTTGATGGGAATAATTCCCTGCTGATTGCCCGTGGCGTTGATGTATGCCAACCATTCGGGGAGCGCTCGGTAAGGATGTTCTTCCAAAAAAGCACGCCATTTGGGCGTTAGTTCACCCAATAAATCCTCTCCTTCTTTGGGAGTACGAGGCAATGGAAAGATATGATACACATCGGGGTGGACCAACTTACGCATCTTGGAGCAGGAAGCACAACGCCCGCAGGCATCGTCAGGCTGACGGTCTTCGCAATTGACAAAGGTGGCAAACGCCCACGCCAACGCAATGCCCGCCCCGCCCACTGGCCCGTCAAAAAGTTGGGCGTGCGCTACGTGGTTATTCTGTACGGAGCGAATCAGCGCCCGCTTGGTATCGTCGTGACCGAGTATATTCTTAAAAAGCAAAATAGAAGCAATTGGATGTTGGCTGTAAAATTAAAGAATGTCGGCTTGCTTTGGGCGGATTTGGCGGGAAATTATAATGTAAATGTACAAGGGCTGGCTTTACAACTGTTTTTCGGACGTTTATTTACCTTCGCTGGTAGGGATAAAGATAAACTGTGTTCCGGAACGCTCTACTCTACTTAATTGCTCTTTCGACAATTGTATGTATTTTACTTATAAGTAAAATAATTATCTTTGTGGTATGAAATTTGAAATTGTAGAACTGGACGAATTTTCGGGGGTAAAAGCAAGTATTTATTCTGTTTTTATAGACGATGCCAATACCACATTATTTGACCAATTTGTTCAGGAAAACGAGACGCTGTATCCAGATGAATTAGGTTCTATTCTTGACAGACTCGAAATCATCGGGCATTTTACAGGGGCAAGAGAGCACTATTTCAAACTCAATGAAGGGACACTTGGCGACGGGGTCTGCGCTTTGTATGACTCTCCCGATAAGAAACTCAGACTCTACAGCATACGCTATGGCAGTACCTGTATCGTACTTGGAGGAGGAGGCAACAAAAATGTAAGGGCATTGCAGGAAGATGAAAAACTAAAACAGGAAAACTATCTACTCCGATACATTTCTAAAAAAATTACTTAAGCATTTAAAACAGGAGATTTGTGGTGGTCTGCTGACCAAAATCGTTTGGAAGGAACATTTATTTTTGAAGATTAAAACGTTGATAATCAAATGGAAACTCAAGCAAAAAAATATCGTAGTAAAGTTGTCGCTGATTTTTTGGCACAAAGAGACCCAGCACAATTTAATAAAACCAAACGTACTATGTTGTTGGCAGCGTTGATTGATGAGGCCCTCAAAGCAAAAGGTTGGAGCAAAAAACAATTGGCCGAGGCGATGCACAAAAACCCATCGGAAGTAACTAAATGGCTTTCCGGTACGCACAATTTTACATTGGAAACCCTGTATCTAATAGAGTCTTACTTAGACACTACGCTATTTATTATTCCCGCCTCACCTCATTTAGAACCGGCTTAATACCCAAAAATATCTATCCACCTACCGTTTGATAAATAATAGCCAAAAACTAGGTAGATTCCCTTGAAAATCCATTTTTTCAAACTGAAAAAGCTCTGATACCTCAATCTCCAAAGCTTGGGCCAAGGCGTAGGCTATGCTGATGGTGGTGTTGACCTCGCCGCGTTCGATGTTGCCGACTTGGTTTTTGGAGAGGTTAGCACGAAAATAAAGTTCCTCTTGGCTCAGACCTTTCGATTCTCGGAGCCTAGGAAGGTTTGAGCCAAAGCGTTTGAGTGAGCTATTATCACGGATTTTTGTCACAACTGACCTCATAATTGAAAACTAATTACCCATTATTTAATTCTCAGTACCATGCCACAAAATATTACTATCAACAGTTTAGTCCCTTTTTTAGAGAATAATTTAACTGTCAATCCAAATGCGACTTTCATTGGTATTGATTTTGGTACATCTACGACTGTCGTATCAATGGCTTACTGGGAAGGAAAAACAATAAAAGTTGAACCTCTTCGACTAAATCAAAAGTTAAAAGAAGGTGGCATAGAAACATCGGACTTAGTTCCCACTGTAATTGCATATTTAGGTGGTAATAACCTGCTTATTGGTAAAGGAGCAGCCGATTTAAAATTTGAGCTCAAAAAAGGCAAGAATGTTTGGTACTCTTTTAAAATGGAGCTGGGAGAGGATATTGGGGATAAATATTTTGAGAGTATAGTGCTCCCCAAAAACTGGACAACTGTAATAAGTAAAAATCAATTAACTTAGAACTACGAAATGTCCAACTATGGCAAAGTTATCTCGACGCGTTCACGACGCACAATTCAAAACAAAAGTTGTCTTAGAGGCTCTGAAGGGGCACAAGACATTGGCTCAATTAAGCAGCGAATATGGTATTCATGCCACACAAATAACTCTCTGGAAACAACAGGCACTGGAAGGATTACCTTCGCTGTTTGCCGGAAAAAGCAATGTAGATTTATCAGCTCAAGAACGAGAGCAAATCGAAGCTCCTCTTTTTCAACAAATTGGTCAATTAAAAGTAGAAAACGATTACCTGAAAAAAAAATTACGGACGAGTTGATAGCAGATTTACGCCTGTTAATTGACCCTTTGCACCCCGAGTTAAGCATTAATCAACAATGCTCCCTATTGGGTTTAGCTCGTTCAAGCTATTATTATCAGCCGGTTGGGGTGTCTATGGAAAACTGTGCTGACCGATAAAAACTGGACAAAAAAGCGTCCCTTATTTTAGAGAATGGGAACTCGGTTAATGGGATTGCTTTTCATGTCGATTCCTTTTTGAAGAAGGAACTCGGCAGGACTCAGAAAATTGATTCCGCTATGAATTCTTTCAAATCGGAGCGCCGAAGCGATTATAGAAATCACGGAATTGATTCATTATTTCTTTTGCATCGCTTATATTAGCAAACTCAAACTTCTGACAGACAGCGCTTTCCATGATAGAATGATACGATTCAATATGGCTGTTCTGCTGAGGTGTGGCAGGTTTTGTAAATTCCTGAACAACCTGTTTGTCTTTGAAATACTTTTGAACCATTTCGGCGATGAATTGTGCCCCGTTATCGCATCGTACATACATTTTGTCAGGAATTATCATGTATTGAAATATTCTTTCAAATAAGCTAATAACATCTTGATATTTAATGGAATAACCGATGTGATGGCTGATATTCCAACGGGAATAAACGTCTAAAACGGTCAAAACCTGCATATTTCTGTTTTGTCCTGCAACCCATACGAATTTAATATCAAATTCAAGGTAGCAGAAGGCGGCCTCCACTTGTGGTAACAAATCTTTGACCCAGTTGCGTTTAGACTTTTTCGAGCTGTTAACATATTGACTTCTAAGTAATTGATGGCTTTTCATGAGCCTATAAACCAAATGTTTACTGATTTTCAATTGCTTCTTTCTTCGCAAGTAGATGTAGGTTTTGTAATAACAGTAATCAACAAATGGGTGATTGAAAAGCTGATGAATATATTCAATTATTATCTCTTTAGCAATAACTTCCCCATTCTTATCAACTGCTTTTGCATAGGGTTTACGACCCTGTTTTCCTTCAGAAGGCCGGTAGTAATAACTGCTTCGAGCAATATAGCATAGGGCCAACACTTTATTTTTAGGAAAGTGGGTTTGAATGAATTCCTGTGCCACTATCAACCGCTCTTGTTGAGTGGGGAAGTTTTTTTTAACAGGGCGTCTTTTATACGAATTTCAAGTTCTTTCTCGGCTACCAGTTCTTTAAGTGCTTGATTTTCCCGTAAAAGACGATGATACTCTTTGATTGAAACAGAAGTCTCAACCTCTTTTACTGTGGCTGAAGAGGAGTCAGATGCCCATCGGTAAATCATAGAGGTCGAAACCTCAAATTGACGGGAAGCAGAGGTGACTCCGTGTTCTTGGTAATACTGGAGGATGGCTTTTTTCTCGCTTTCGCTCCAATGTCTGCGGTGTTTGCTCATTTGAACTACAAGTTAAGAGATTCCCTTAGCTTAGTGTCCAAACTTTTATCGGGCTGGAAAGAAACCTGGCCTTGATGAAGCGAATTGATAAACTCTTTACCGATCGGCCGGAAATGGGCGTCAGAAGGATGCATCAGGAATTAATTGATTCTGGAAATCTATTGAATATCAAAAGGATACGGCGACTGATGCGATTAATGGGGCTGGAAGCTGTTTATCCCAAACCTAATCTGTCTAAACCTGCTGAAGGTCATAAAATCTATCCGTATTTACTGCGCGACGTAGTTGTAGAGTTTCCTAATCAGGTCTGGTCAACAGACATCACGTATATTCCAATGGCTAACGGTTTTTTGTATCTGTGTGTCATTATAGATTGGTTTAGTCGATTTGTTTTAAGTTGGCGACTTTCAAATACGTTATTGCGGGGTCGCCCGTGCGATAGATTTTTGCATTGAAGCTCTACAGGAAGCACGAAATAGATGGGGAGAACCGAAAATCTTCAATTCAGACCGCGCGGGCGGCCCCGCAAGGAAGTCAGTTTACAAGTTCTAAATTTCTTAACTGTCTTACTGCTCATACACAAATAAGTATGGACTCAAAAGGACGAGCTCTGGATAATATTTTTGTTGAACGACTATGGCGTACGGTAAAGTATGAGCATATCTATTTACATGCTTATAAGGATGGTTTGTCTTTACAGCGCGGTCTTACGGAGTATTTTCATTTTTATAACTATATTCGTAAACACCAAGCATTAGGCTATCAAACACCTTCTCAGTGGTATATTCAAGCTGAGAAAAAAGGGGAAAGTACAATTAATGAACAGTATGATTATCTCTTAAAGTAACTCAGAAGTTGTCCAAACTTTGGGGAGCAGCATAACTTCAGAATGTTATTAGTATGATTCTTGGTATTCTGAAATCTGAGTTTTTAAAAATTAAAGAGTATAAAATTTTAGTCACTTTATTAGCTTATTTTTTTGGTTACAAGACTTTTTATAATGAGTTTTATAAAAAAGAGCAACTTCGCTTTTTTATAAAAAGAGAACATAATACTGTTGAACCCTTATTAAAACAACAAGAGAGTGAGAAAGAATCAAAAAGTAAAAAGACCAAAAAGAATCCAAAGAGTACTACTCTCCGTAAAAAAAAGGGGGCGTAGTTACAAATACCTCACTTTTTTTGATGAAGCACTTGAAACAGGCTTTTTTTCACTAAGGTATCACCATCACATACCCCTTCGACTGTAACGTAGTCATCAGCAGCATGGCCGAGAGCGTCACTTTGATGTTGGGATTGCGGGGTTCTTTCTCCATTTTACGCATGTAGAGAGATTGTCCACAGATATATATTTTGACACCGTTGGCGGTCAACTCGTTGATAAGGGTGGTATTGGGATTGGGCATCCCGTATTTTTTCTTGTAGGCTTCGTCGCTCAAAATCAAGGGTGTACCCAAAAAATGAACCACTGCCACCACGTCTAAATTCTCTCTGGGAATCCCCGCCGATAGATGCAGATTGACTAAACGTGCAAGTTTATCTAAGGTAGCATTGACAGAATCTGGCTTATCGGCGCCTTTGGAGATTTCATACAATACCTTGTATTTCATCTTTTTATCGGCAATAGGCTCCGCCTCTGGCACTTCAAACATGCTGCCACCGCTCTTGATAAAAGGAAATTTTTTCTGCGCCTGACTGGCAAAACTAATAAAAAAGAAAAGAGCTAAAAGAGAGTAAAAGCTGGTACGCATGGGGTAGAAAGGTTTGTAAATGAATGTAATTTTTCACTAAATATAAGGGTATTTTGGGAAAGCGGGTGACAACTTGCGCATAAAACAATCTACAATTCTCACTATTTTTGCGCCGCAAAACATGAAACAGCATATCAGCAATATGTCAAATCAATCCACGCCCAAACAACGGGGCTTTTTTTTTCCCGCCGAATGGCACCCACACCGCGCCACTTGGCTGAGTTTTCCGCATACGGAGGCTTCTTGGACATACGAACGTCAGCCGAAAATGCTTCCTGCGTATCTTGAATTTATCAAAACCATCAGCGAAGGCGAAAAAGTGTGCATCAATGCCCACAACGAAATCGTGAGACAAACCATACAGCTCCAGTTGCTCAACGCGGGGGTGGACATGAATCAAATCGAATTGCCACTCCACGCCACCAACGACTCATGGTGCCGCGACCACGGGCCGGGTATTCTCATCAACCCTGACACTAATCAACGTTTGGTGTTGAATTGGGGCTACAATGCATGGGGTGGAAAGTATCCTCCTTTCGACAACGATGACCTGATTCCCGTAGCCATCGCTCATTATTTAGGGTTGGAGTACGTCACACCGGGCATCATCATGGAAGGCGGCTCCGTAGAGTTCAACGGTAAAGGGACTGTGATGACGAGCCGGGCGTGTTTGTTGAACGAAAACCGCAATCCGCACCTCAATCAAGGACAAATTGAGCAGTATCTGTGCGATTTTTATGGAGTAGAGCAGGTTCTTTGGGTGGGCGATGGCATCGTGGGCGACGATACCGACGGACACATTGATGATACCGTTCGGTTTGTGAACGAAGATACCGTGGTGACCATTATTGAAGAAAATAAATCGGACGCTAACTACGAAATCTTGCAGGAAAACCTGCACGAATTGAAGCAAATGCGGTTGCTCAACGGCAAACAACTCAACATCGTGGAGTTGCCGATGCCAACGCCTGTATACAGTGATGAGCTGCGATTACCAGCCTCCTACGCCAACTTTTACATCAGCAATGCCGCCGTCATTGTACCCACGTTTCGCTGCGCCAATGACCAACGCGCGTTAGACATTCTGAGTCAGTGTTTTACCGACCGAAAGGTGGTGGGAATTGATTCAACCGAAATCGTGTGGGGCTTAGGAAGTTTTCACTGCCTGAGTCAGCAGGAACCTATTGTGTAAACTACGTCGGAGAGGTTTTAAAACAACAATGTCGGCGAGGGTTTAAACGGGGGCGCCCAGCCCTCGCCGACGTTAGCCTCTTAGTGATGCACTCCGCCGTCACCGTGGACGTGGCCATGCTCCAGTTCTTCGGCCGTAGCAGCGCGCACTTTGTGTACTTTTCCCACAAAATGCATTTCACGTCCGGCCAATGGATGGTTAAAATCCATCAAGACAAACTCTTCGTCAATTTCAACGATTTGTCCCATCAAACGATGACCTTCTTCGTTGGTCATCGGAACCATATTGCCTACTTGGAGGATGTCATCCTGAAGCTTGCCATCCACTTTGAATACTTCCAAAGGAATCTCCGCAACGGCTTCGGTGTCATAATCTCCGTAACCCTGTTCTGGGTCTAATTTAAAGTCAAAAGTATCGCCTTCGGCAAGACCATTCAAGCGGTCTTCAAATGCTTCGGGAAGGCCACTCATGCCTTGAATAAAATACATAGGTTGGTCATCACCAACGGTTTCGACCATTTGCCATTCGTCGCCGTCGTTCAAAAGACTCAGTTCGTAGGTTACCGCTACGACTTGATTAGGTGCTATTTTCATTGATACAAATTTTTAGCAAACCTACGGTTTTTCGGGAGTGATACCTAATTTGCGTTTAATTTTCGCCACAAAATAAGCCCTTCATTTTCACTTATTTGCTCAAAACCCGCTTTCATCAAAACCCGTTGTGAATTGACCAGCGCCACGGGGGTATGGGCAATCAACGCCTTTAGAGCACGGTTTTTAAACACCCATTCTGCCAGACATTCGAGCGCTTCGGTGGCAATGCCCTGCCCCCGAAAAGACTGGTCGATTCCGTAGCCAATTTCTGTTTCGCCTTGGTCATTGGGCAGGCCTGCCACGCCGATTCCGCCAGCGACGCAATTCTCTGGTTTGTACACGATGAGCCAATTGGTAAACCATTCATATCGCGAGGCGTTGGCGGCGGTTTCGGGCAGCCAATAATTGGCCAAGGCATCATCAAATTCCTTCTGAAAATATTCTTCCATCTGCATTGGGCGCGAAACCAGCCCCAACGAGCGTTGAAGCGCGTCGTAGTCGGCCGCGTGTAGTTGCAATTGGGTAGTATTGAGCGGAATTAACCGCAAACGAGTTGATTCTAACTGAAACATGGGAAAAATTAGTTGGACGTAAACAATACAGTTATGCTTTGTGAAATGTATCCACAAAGTAATCAAAGCGGCTCAGCGCCGTTACGCCACCCTATCAGGCAATGAGATGAAAGTTGTGAGTTGCAGAGGCAATAAAGTTAGATTGCGTAACAAAGGTAAAAAAATGTCTACTTTTGAGCAAGGATAGCAACAATGCTTCTCCCCTAACCGTTGAGAGTCATTTGTTGGAAGACAACTTGGTTATCAATACAAACGATGGAATTGTTTGATAATGTGATGGATAGTCTTTCCGAGCAAAGCTACGGAGTGATTGATTCTTTTCTGACCACCGAAGAAATAAACGACTTGGTCATCAATCTCAGAAAACGCCATGCGGCGGGCAGTTTTAAAGACGCTGGCATCGGACAAGGCAGTGCCCAGCACGTTCAAATTCGGGTTAGAGGCGACCAAATTTTGTGGTTGGAGGAGTTTTCGGTCGTTGAAATAGAGCAGGTTTACTTCCAAAAAATCAACGCGCTGATTCAAAGCCTCAATCAAAGCTGTTATTTGGGACTGAAAGATTTTGAGTTTCACTACGCATTGTACCCCATCGGGACTTTTTACAAGCGCCACCTCGACCGTTTCAAAACCGATTCGCACCGCAAAATATCAGTCGTCTGTTATTTGAATGAGGATTGGCAGGCCACCGACGGCGGCGAGTTGGTGATTTATTTGCCCAACAAACCACCCGTCAAAATCTCCCCCATTGGCGGAAGGCTGGTTTGTTTTGAAGCCGATGTATTGGAGCATGAGGTTCTTCCCGCTACGCACGAGCGCCTCAGTTTGACGGGCTGGCTCAAAACCTATTGATAAAAGTAAAACCCCAAAACCTAACCATAAACAACTGATAATCAGAAACAAAAAGCACATTTTGACACATTTTTATTCTCCATTTTTCCAGCACCCATGAACCAATATTTATAAAATAGGTTAGCTTTTATAAGTTGATTACTTTATATGAAATACAAAAATAAATTCCTTTGTTTTTCAACTTCCTAACCGTTATGCCGCGCTGTTATCGTTTAGTTTTCGTTTTACCATTATTATTTTTTAGCCTGCATTCCACCATGTCGCGTTCCCAAACCGTCATTTCTCTTTGGTCCAATGGACAGATGCCCAATGATTTACAAAATCGTTCAATTCATGAAAAAATCGAAGTAGGCAACGACGGTATTTTACGAATCAGCAACATTGTTTTTCCCACGCTTTCGGTCTATGTTCCTACCACTCCCAATGGAGCGGCGGTGATGATATGCCCTGGCGGTGGCTACGCCATCGAAGCATCGGGCCATGAGGGTGTAGATGTAGCGAAGTGGTTCAACAGCATCGGTGTGACGGCATTTGTGTTGAAATACCGATTGCCCGACGATAAACTTTGGTCTAACAAACACGAAGTAGCCCTTCAGGATGCCCTTCAGGGCATTAAAATAATTCGAGAAAGTGCCGATAAATACAAAATTGACCCCAATCGTATTGGGATTATGGGCTTTTCGGCAGGGGGACACTTGGCCGCCACGGTCAGCACGCTTTGGCACCAAGCCAAAGAATTAAAAGGCTTCGAAAATCTGTCTGACACGCAAGTGTGTAAACCTAATTTCTCCATTTTGATGTATCCCGTGATTACTTCGGGACCATTTAAACACGCGGGTTCATTTGAAAGACTATTTGGAAAAACGCCTTCACCCGAACAATTAGAGCATTATTCGGCCGAAAAACAGGTATCTGCCCAAACGCCACCTACCCTACTCGTCCACGCTACTGACGATAAAGGCGTACCCGTAGAGAACAGCATGTTGTATTATGACGCCCTTCGCAAACTTCGGATTCCTGCGTCCATGCTACTTTACGAAAACGGTGGGCATGGGTTTGGACTGGCAAAAAAACTCAAAGGCTCGGTGCACAGTTGGCCCGAAAGCTGCCATCAATGGCTGGTTGGAATGGGATATATTCAATAAAACGGCAATAATCACAAAGAGGCGCGGCCTTTGATGCATTGTGTTCATCAAAGGCCGCGCCTCTTTTTACCAAAAGTATAATCGAATTCGGTCTAAAAGCACTTTAAATTTAAACCGAAATAGGTCTGAATTGGAAGTAAATGAATTTGACACAGCAAAACTTGTACTGTTTTTACTGTAAAAATTGAGGTAAAAGTCGTAGAAAGTTCGGGCAGTTACGCCCCATTTTCTTAAAAATTGCTTCCTGCCGGGGTTATGGGAAATACGGCTAACGGACTTAGAACCAAAATGATAGACCAAACTATTGCCGATTCCCTTAAAATTCCGAATGCCTACTTCCCACATTTTACGGCTGATGTCAGGGTCAGAATACATACCCGGACTGAATTCAATGCTGAATCCACCAATCAGGTTCCACGTATGGCGGTGCATCACGCTGGGCGGAAATGAAGCCCCCTGCCAATCAGCCACGGCCAAGTTCTTATATTCTTTCAACAGTTTATTTTCCTGAAAATTTTGCAGTGAATCGCCATAATCATGGCCCCCGATTACGTAACCGTAGGGATTGGGATGCCGCTCTATCTGCGTACCTGAAAAATAAAAATCATCTTTTCCGTAGTCCTTAATGGCCTGATACAGATGGGTATCCCAGTCGGGGCAGGCATACATATCATCGTTCATGTAGAGCACATAATCCGCTTGGGTTAACGAAAAAGCGGCGTTACAGCCCATACATATTCCTACATTTTCGGCTGAAATACTGTAATCTATCCCTTCTTTTTTGGCCCATTCGGGCGTACCGTCTTTGCCTTCATTGATGTGCAAAACAATTTGATGAGGATACGCAGAGTTTTGGCGGATGCTCCTGATGCAAGTTTGTAAATAAGACAGATTATTCCACGTAGGAATGATGATGGAAAACAAAGGCGACGGGGATGCCTTCGAACTTTTTACATATTCGATCATGACAGAAGTAATAATGGTGGTGGTGTAACATACAATCTATAAGCCCCTACGCACAACAACTTCAATTTGTTGCACACAACCCCCATTTTTTTACCAAAACCCACACTCGCCTTAAAAAATAAACGCCGACAAGATTAATCCTGCCGGCGTCCGTAAAAAACGATTTATATCTACTTTTTTACCGCGATTTCAAGCATTTTCTGTCCATTTGCTTCAAGTTCAACCAAGTTTCCGTCAACGACAAACGACACGGGCTGGTTTGAAAAATTCTCCACTTCTATGGCTTCGGGCTTGACCGAAACCCGAATTATCTGCCCTTTGAAAGTAATCCTAAACGAATATCCTTGCCATTGGTCGGGCAAATAAGGCGCAAACGAAAGCACGCCATTTCGAATCCGCATTCCCGCAAAACCTTTGATAACCGACATCCACGTTCCAGCCATACTCGTAATGTGCAGGCCATCTTCTGTATCGTTGTTGTAATCGTCGAGGTCGAGGCGCGAGGTTCGCAGGTACATTTCGTAGGCTTTTTCTTTGTAACCCAACATCGCCGCCAAAATCACGTGTACACACGGCGACAGCGACGACTCATGCACGGTCATCGGCTCGTAGAAATCAAAGTTGCGACGGATGGTGTCGAGGTCAAAATCTTCCTCAAAGAAGTACAGCCCCTGAAGCACGTCGGCCTGTTTGATAAAACAACTGCGCAAAATCCGATCCCATGACCATTTTTGGTTGATGGGCCGGTGTTCAGCGATGTCATGTACGGTCAATAATTCTTTATCCAGAAAACCATCTTGCTGCAAATACACCTGCCGCTGGGCGTCATAGGGGAAATGCATATTGTCAATGATATGCTGCCATTTAGCCGTTTCGCCTTCAAAATCAAAATTGATTTTTTGCAACAATTCACTCACTTCTAACTTGTAGCGACTGACGCCTTCCAACGTAAACCGCAAACACCAGACCGCCAGATAGTTGGTGTAAAAGTTATTATTGACGTTGTTTTCGTATTCATTGGGGCCCGTCACGCCGAGCATCACGTATTTTTGCTTATCGCTCGACCAATTGACCCGCTGCGCCCAGAAACGCGCAATGCCAATCAATACTTCCAAACCGTATTCGGCCAAATAACCCTCATCGCCAGTGTGCCGAATGTAATCATAAATGGCATACGCAATGGCACCATTGCGGTGGATTTCCTCAAAAGTAATTTCCCATTCGTTGTGGCATTCTTCGCCCGTCATGGTCACCATCGGGTACAGAGCAGCGCCGTCTTTAAAGCCCAAATTAGCCGCATTTTCGATGGCTTTTTGTAAGTGTTTATGGCGGTAAATGAGCAAGTTACGCGCTACTTTTTGGTCGGCAGTCGCCAAATAAAAAGGCAAACAGTAGGCTTCCGTATCCCAATAAGTACTGCCGCCGTATTTCTCACCCGTAAAGCCCTTAGGGCCGATGTTGAGGCGGTCATCCTCGCCGGTGTAGGTTTGTTCGAGTTGGAAAATATTAAAACGAATGCCCTGCTGCGCGGCATCGTCGCCTTCAATGACAATGTCGTTTTTGTCCCAACGCTCCGCCCAGGCTTCTATCTGCTCGGCCTTCATTTTCGCAAAACCTTTGTCGGCAATTCGCTCAACATAGGCCTTAGCGTTAGCGAGTAACCGGTCGGTCGGGTGATTTAAAGATGCCAGATTAACGGCGTATTTATACAACGCCACTTCTTCACCCGCTTTGGCTTCTATTTCTACCTTGCAGGCCACAAACTTCTCCGCCTTAACGGGTTTAGATTGAAAATCAACGGGTTCGCCATTAAGCGTAAGGTCTATTTTCATTCCAGTACAGACGTTGAAAAGCTCCGTCTTAAACGGCGTATCCTTGGTTCGCATTTCGAGATACGCTTCTCCAAAGGCGGTTTCCTTACGGATTTCGTCCCAGAATTTTTCGCCGTAATTGGAGTCTTTGTTGCTTATATCCCCGTCCAAGTAAGGCGTGAGGGTGATTTTTCCGTCAAAATTAAGCGGTGTAATAGCGTAGCGAATCGCGCCCGCTTCGTCGTCGACAATGCTACAAAACCGCTGAGAATGAACGCGTACCTGCTTCCCGTCCGACAAGGTCGCCACGAAGGTACGCTCCAATATACCCTCTTTCATGTTGAGTACCCGCGAATATTCGGAGACGGGACAAAGTCCCAAATCAAGCGTTTCACCGTCGATTTGCACGTCAATTCCAATCCAATTGCAGGCATTGAGGACTTTGGCGAAGTAGCGCGGATAGCCGTTTTTCCACCAACCTACGCGGGTCTTATCGGGATAAAAAACCCCCGCTACGTAGTTTCCGAGCAGGGTTTTTCCCGTAAACTTTTCCTCAAAATTACCTCGTTGCCCCATGCGGCCGTTGCCAAGGCTCGTGAGGCTTTCGGTGATTTCGTTGTATTCGGCATAAAAGCCATCTTCAATAATACACCACGGATCGTGCTTTATATAATTTTTCATCGGGACAAGGTCAGTTGAAGCCCAAAAGTAGAAATTTACAACGAAGGTTTTTGTATCTATTTTGTCATTAATTAACAATGTGTTGACTCTTTAAGGCAAAAACAGCTCACTGGTTTGAACCTAAGCAATTGTACTTTTTTACTTATTCCTCCTCTTCAAAAGCCCCTGCTTTTTGAGTACGCAACGCATTTTTTTGTATTATTCAACATACTTTTCTGCATTCATAGTGCATTAAAACAATCATTTCACCGGCAAATAGGTAGGTTTCACCGATATTATAGCCCTTAAACACCATGTGCATTTTTTTAAACCGTTTATTTTTTTATAATTTTATCAGTCTTACTCTTCTGTATGAAAAGCGCTCGAAATTGAATTTTTTCAATTAAAAGGCTTATCAATTCATGTCACCATTTTTTTTAGGAACAGCACCATTTGTTTCTGGCGAGATTTTTGAAACTATTGAGAGATACGCATCGCAAACCGACGACTGTAAAGACGCATTTGCAAAATGTCTCGACATTCATTCACTTTCAGAGCTGGAATTGCTCGTCCAAGAAGGGCACACCAACGACCGTATGTATTGGATTGAATCAGGGTTAGTACGTTCTTTTTATGATACTGATACTGATACTGATACTGATACTGATACTGATACTGATACTGATACTGATGATATAACGACGGGTCTTTACCAAGAAGGAGATTTTTTTTGCGCGTTCAGCAGTTTTTTTTCTCAAAAGCCCTCCACAGAATCTATCTGTGCCGAAGAGCCTAGCGTTTTGTATTCGATTAGTTTTGAGGATTTGCAACGCCTTTTTGGCCTGTATCCAGAGCTAAGCCACGCTTTTTGCGGTTTGTACGGTCATTTGTTAGAATTACATCACGCACGTACGGCTTTGCTTCGTTATCGTACGCCCCATGAGCGATATGAAGCATTTTTGGCACATCATCCACATTTACCCAATCGCCTGAAGGTAAAGCACATCGCCTCTTATCTCGGCATTCACCGCGTGACGTTGTGCAAAATCCGAAAGCAGCTTACCCACAAAAAGGCATAATTTTTGACCCTTCCTGCATTTGGTAGTTTAAACTACCTTGGGTTTTAAAAATAGTTATTTGATTTGTAACAAGTAAGCCCCCCAAACATCTTGGCGGACGTGGGAGGCTTATGAGTCTAATCGTTTCATAAATTAAACCAACACAAAAGTATGAAAAAGTTATGTACTAACGCATCAATTAGCGTTACATTAGTAATGCTCCTATTTGGAGCCTGTCAGAACGACAAAACAACACTGCCAAATCCTGAACAAGTAACTCCTCAAGCTGCTTATCTTCGATTTGAGAAGCCAGAGGATTTTAAAAAAGCACTAATGGAAACGTCTAAAATGAGTAGAGAAGAACTTGATGCTTGGGATAGGACAAAGGATTTTGTCTCATTACGGAGTATTTATGAACAAATTGTAGATGAAGAGAGTGCCGCGTTTGATGCAGAAGAAAAAATGATTCAAAAGAATCCGATGCTGGTTAAAACGCTAAAGCACAAAAACAGTAATAAGCTTGATGAAGTTAAAAGCTTGGTCAAGGTAGATAACTCCGGTATTGAACTGAATTTATATGATTCAGATTATGCTAATTTGCTGAATAAAGACGGTGTTGTGAAAATAGGAAAATCATTGGTAAGATACGGGTCTAACTACATTAAAGTGGTTTTGGACGGTGATTATTCACAAGTAACTAAATTATCCACAATAAATGAAAAAAACCAAACACCGAATCTTCGCTACTTTCCCGTTCGTATTACCTCCAAACAGCTAATACCTAATGGTCGTCCTACAAATAATTTTCAATATTGCTCTGATTATAATGATAACCATGATTATAATATGCAAGCTTGGTCAGATGGTTATTATGAATGGTATACTATTGTGGGATATGGTATTACTACTGTTTCTACAGTAGGAGCAAAAATAAAGATGATACTTAGAAGAAAAGGTTGGACCGGTCAATGGACAAACCATAAAACAACTTCATATAGTGTAGGAGGAACTTGGGGTTTTACCCATAATTTAGATTCATATTGGCCTGGGCTTCCATCTTCTCCTAGTGGACCCAATACAATCACATTAGGAAGTGGATTTGATGGCCATACTTCTGAACCTGCATATCATTTTTATTATAACCAGGCATATAATCTAAACACAGGATTTAACAGTACTTTTGACATGACGGGTACACAGAATTTTTCCTCGTTGGAATGTAGTTGTACAAACAGTTTTTAAAATCAGAACCAACGGGCTGACTGAATATTGTCAGCCCGTTGGTTCTATATAATTAATAAGCCCTGAAAATAATGATTCGAACAAAGAGCAAAATGATTCTATTGTTTATGACGGCCTCAATCTTAACAGGTTGCATCAGAAATATTGACATTCCCTATCCCGATTACAAGCCTCAAAAAGTATTAATGGGAACTTTAGAGCCAAACAAACCCATTTCTATTCGTTTAAGTAATACGTTACCCGTTACAAGTACGGATACGGTCTATCCGCCTATTACAAATGCAAAAGTTTTGTGTTTTGAAGATGGCATATTATTAGGTGAATTATCACATCAAAAAGATGGAATATATTCTTTAGAAAAAACACCCAAAAGCAAAAGTATTTACAAAATACAGGCCTCAATAGATTCAGAAATGATTACGGCTACCGATACGATGCCATCTCCTATTAATTTTAGCGTAGAACTTACAAAAGATAATTTGCAAAATGTGAATTATAATCCTGATTTTAAATTAGAAATTCAGCGAGAATCAAAAAGTTATAATTGGTTTTCTATTACATATTACCGGGCGAGTCCCCCGGTAATTGTACGTCCTCAACCCTTTTTTTCAGAATCGGTCTATTTAGATTTATTTAACAGTTCTAAATCTTTAAACGGAAAGACTTTACATGGTTTTAATATTCGAATAAAGCCCGAGTATATAGGCAAATTAGCTATTGAAGGAGTACCCGGAAACCAATTTAATAAAGACAGTTCCCTATACGTTCAATTTTTAGATGTCAGTTACAGTTACGACCGCTACTTAAAAACAGCAATTGTAGCGTGGGAAAATCGAGTGAGTAACAATGAAGGAGGATTAAACAATCCTTTCTATGAACCTGTTACAATTTACTCAAATGTAACAGGGGGAATTGGTATTCTGGGATCGGTACAGACCCGATTAGTAGTAGTAAAACGGCCAAAATAATGTCCAATCAATAGGTTTATGAAAAGGAAGACAAGAGGTGAGATATTAATTACCATGCTTTTAGTAGCTGTATTTTTGGTTTTTTCAGGGGATTTATATGCTCAAAAAATAACAATCAGCGGCACGGTAAAAGACAAGCTTTCGGGAGAGAAACTGAATGGAATAAAAATATATGTAGGAAACAATTTTGTTGAAACTAACAAATTTGGGTATTATAATTTGCTGGTCCCTACTCAAAAAGCAATGGTTACCTTTTTTTCTGAGAACTACAAATCTCTGAATATCAATGTTCAAAATGACACTATTTTAAACATTGAATTAGAGAAACTTAACTTTGACTTAGAAGAGGTCGTTATCAAAGCTGAAAAAGATTCTTACGCTGATCGTCAGGGAAATTTTTCTTTACCTATTGAATGGATTAAAAAACGCCCTACCATATTAGGAGAAGCCGATATTATGAAGGCTATTCAGTTTTTGCCCGGTATTCAAGCAGGCACTGAAGGCACCTCGGGGATTTATGTCAGAGGTGGAAGCCCGGACCAAACCATGATATTGGTAGATGGTGTTCCTGTTTATAATGTATACCATTTTTTTGGCTTTTTCTCCGTATTTAATCCAGATGCAGTATCCGCAGTCAAAATATATAAAAATGATTTACCTGCACGATACGGTGGTCGTTTGTCTTCCGTCATAGACCTCACCATGAGAGAAGGTAATAATAAAGAAAGAAAAAGCAGTTTTTCAGTTAGTCCTATTTCGGGTAAGTTCAGTTTAGAAGGCCCAATCAAAAAAGGAAAGGCTTCGTATATCATAACAGGCCGAAAAACATGGCTAGATTTGATAACTACTTCACTCCAAAGAGCAACAAGTAATGGATCATTTCTAGCCTATAGTTTTTATGACTTAAATGCAAAAGTCAATTATGAATTGACGAAAAAAGACCACTTGTATATTAGTTTATACACAGGCCGTGATTTGTTTAAAAATCAAGATAAAATAGGAAATTTAGAATCTAATAAATATCAATTTGATTGGGGAAATCATACAGTAATCGGGCGATGGAACCGAATCATCAGTCAAAAACTATTCAAAAATACAACCCTAAGTTACACTAAATATAGCTATAACATTGAGAATGAAATAAAGTCGCGACGCGAGTCTTTTTATAGTAAAATCAGGTCAGATATTCGCGACTGGGCTATAAAAACTGATTTTGAATATTTACCTTCTGTTAATCACACTACCCGTTTTGGATTCAGCTTTACCAATCATCGTTTTGCTCCTGAGATATTACAGGTAAAAGAGGAAGGAACTACTCCTACTGTACAGGGACGTGAAAACCCTCCAGTTGATGTGCAGGATCTACAAAGCTACATTGAGCAAACTTTTCAGATAAACGCTCATTTAAACTTCAATGGCGGATTGCACTATAACGCACTATGGGTGAATAATAAGTTTTACCATAGCTTGCAGCCACGAATAAATGTAAATTATGATTTTTCAAAAAGTTGGGGCATTAGGGCCGCGTTCTTCAATACGTATCAATATTTGCATTTATTGACCAATTCGTCTTTGGGTCTGCCAACTGATCTGTGGGTACCTATTACTGATAAAATTCCTCCACAATCAGCGAATCAACTTTCGGTAGGTATCTCCAAAAAATGGGGCAGTTGGGTACTGTCGGCTGATTTGTATTACAAGAAAATGAATAATCAGTTAGAGTATGGAGAAGGTACTTCCTTTTTGAATGACTTGTCGGGGCGGTGGTTTGATAAAGTAGTGATTGGTACGGGCGAATCGAAAGGAATAGAGTTTTTCTTACAAAAAACACGCGGCAAAATGACCGGCTTTGTAAGTTACACACTTTCTAAAACAACACGAACATTTCAAGCCTTGAACGAAGGGGTATCTTTCCCTTACAAATATGATAGAACCCATAATTTGTCGCTCAATACGTCGTACAATTTCAACAAGCGGCGCGAATTATCTTTTGTATTCAGCCTTATGAGCGGTAGCCTTCTTTCCTTGCCTACATCCCGTTTTTCGGGAATACAACCCTCTTTATATGGCACAAATTTATCCATACAGGCAGCTTACTTAAATTATTTCAATCAATTGGGTGAATTGCCAAATCGAAATAATTTCAGGCTTCCTCTTTACCACCGACTGGACTTTAATTATCGGGCCTCTAAGCCCAAAAAACGAGGAGAGCGTACTTGGATTTTTTCTGTTTATAATGCTTATAATCGTCAAAATGCTTTCTTTATTTATCCTGAAAATGGAAAACTAAAGCAGTTTTCGCTGTTTCCCATTGTTCCTTCTCTTGGATATGAAAGGAGATTTTAAGTAGCATTAACACCCCTACAGGCTATCGTAAAGCCGAAAAAAGTTATCCTAAAAGCTATTCCGTAATGAAACTGTTCAACTGGAGTCTTTTGTTTCTGATGGTAGGGTACTTGCTGGTAGCGATGTTTTACCGACAAAAAGAAGTCGTTACCATCACCAATGTCGGAAAAGATACTACGTGGAACTTTACCCTGCATAAAGTCATCCCGCTCCAATTTGATTATCCTTATTACGTCTACATCGACGGGGAGTTAGATGAAGAAGTTGAAATAGATTTTTCGTTTACAGTTATGCATTACCATCCTACTAGTAGTGAAAAAAAAGAAAATCCACGCAACTATAAATACAAATATTGTTTACCCAAGGGCAAAGTGAAAAGGTACTATATGATTGAGTATGCTGCTCCGGAGACAAGTCACTTTATCCCCAAAAAAGCAAAAAAAGGGCACTTAACTTTTACCTATACTACAGGCTATCCTGAGGTCGAAAAAGACCGTTTAAGAGTCATTTCTAAGCCCCTCGATGATAAAAAATAAATGAAACTGTTTAAATGGAGTATACTTATTGCCGTCGTCGTTGCATTGCTCTACCCCCGCGAGCAACCTTTTGGTGAGTTTGAAGTCAATGACGTTTCCAAAGCGCATTACTTTGTGGATTCCGTCTCCACAGGCCGCCACGACAGTCACGCCCATGTGGATGTAAGCATTACAGGAGAAATAGATTCTAGCGCTACCATTTCGTACGCCTCCCTGCCAGAAAATTACGGGGGCTACACGTATGAACTGAAAAAAAGAGCCGTGAATATTTTTACCCAATATGATTTTTATGGCGGCGATAAAATTTGGATCAAGTTTGAACCCAAAGGCTCCAAAAAAGGAAAACTCAAGATTAAAACGCAAATTCATTAGGAGATTCATCGTTACAGGCTGCTGCTAAAACAGCCCGTAACGATGAAAACTATCCTGCCAAATACCCCCGAATATTCTCGACTACCTTATGCACCAATCGCGTGCGGGCCTTTCGACTATTTTTTGGATTAAACCGCCATAGATGGCAAAACCACAACGTATTTCTAAAACTGAATAGCATCAGGGTTAGTACGCGTATCAACGACCGATAAAATTAAAATCATCTTGTCGGTTACTTTATAAAAACAGGCAGCATTTTTATGAATTACACAACGACGCACATTGGGATTTGTATCTGATGCCTGAAACATAAAAGGCATAGATTCAATGAGCGAAAAGTGTTCTGATAAGCGAAGCAAAAATTCCGTTTTTGTACGATTTGAATAAGTATTTTCAAGAAAAAGTGCAATAGATTCAATATCCTCCTTAGCGGTATCAGTAATTACGAGTTCCCTCATTGCGCTAATAATTGTTTCAGATAGTCTTGAGCGGGCGTGTAATTGCCCACTTCTGCATCTACCAACCCTTTTGCTATCCTTTCTTTGACATGGGGCGATAAAGAATCCCAGAAATCAGTGTTTGTTTGTACTTTTTGGAAAGATATTTTCATGTATTGGAGAAGAGATTCCAATACTTTTTCCTGTTCTTGATTTACTTCTAAAACTAAAGTCGACATGGCGTTTTGCGTAAAGTGTTAACAAATATAATAAATACCCGACTAATTTTATTGGAGATATCCCCGAATATTCTCGGCTACCTTATGCACCAATCGCGTGCGGGCTTCGATGCTCGACCACGCAATGTGCGGTGCCAACAACAATTTTTCTTTTTTCTGCAATTGCATGTACGGGTGTGAGGCAGGAATCGGCTCCTGCGTAAATACATCAATGGCCGCCCCCGCAATCAACTCATCGTCAAGCGCTTTGGCCAAATCAGCTTCGTTCACAATGCCCCCGCGACTGGTATTGAGGAGCAAGGCCGTGGGTTTCATTTGAGAAATGCGTGCATAATTGAGCAGATTTTCTGTCTCCGCGCTTAAGGGCGCGTGAATGGAAATCACATCACAGGTTCTGAGAAATTCATCCAACTCCAACCGCTCATAAATAACGTTATATTCTTGCCCCGAAGCCGAGAAATACACCACCTCAGCGCCGAAAGCCAAGGCAATCCGCGCTACCTGTCGACCGATTTCGCCCAAGCCCAATATCCCGAAACGCTTTCCGTTCAGCTCCCAATAAGGGCGGCCCAAGTGCGTAAAAATGCGCTCATTGGAATATTCTCCCGTTTTTACATAATCATCATAATAGGCCGTAGAATTGAGCAAAGCCAACAGCAACGCAAACGTCTGCTGCGCCACGCTGTCGGTCGAGTAACCTTTTACGTTTTTGACCTGAATGCCCAACTCATGCGCCGCCGTCAGGTCTACGTTGTTTGTGCCCGTAGCCGCTACACAAATGAGTTTAAGCGTTGGCGTGCTGGCCATCGCCTCCCGCGTCACTTTTACTTTGTTGGTAATCACCACTTCAGCGCCCTGAATGCGCTCCGCTACTTGCTCAAGTTGCGTATCAGGATGCAGGATGGTTTCGCCCAAGGCGTTCAATTCGCCCAAATTGGGCACATCGCCGAGGGTACGGGCGTCTAAAAAAACGATTTTCACGGTGTATTAAGAAATTGGTAAATAGCTTTTTTATCTATTCACAAAAGCAATAAAACAGGAAAAATTACCCTCAAAAAAAGCCCATAAAAAAATCCCTATCTCACGACAGGGATTCAATATTGGTTTTCAGAATCATTTATTGGGCCAACTTTTCAACAATCAGTCCCGATAAATATTCCCGAATTGATTCAATTTTGATTTGACTGATCACGTCCTCGCAGAAAGCATACATCAACAGCGTAACGGCTTCGGCTTTAGGAATCCCGCGTGAGCGCATGTAAAAAATCGCTTCGTCGTTGAGTTTCCCCGTCGTGGTTCCGTGCGAGCATTTTACGTCGTCGTTGTAAATTTCCAACTGCGGTTTGGTGTTCATCGAAGCTTCGTCCGACAGCACTACGTTGCGGCATGATTGATACGCGTTGGTCTTGCTGGCGTACTCGCGCACAAAGATTTTACCGTTGAAAACCCCCGTCGATGTATCCTTCAAGATACCTTTGTACAACTCATTGCTGTACGAATTGGGCTTGGCGTGGTCAACGAGCGTATGATTGTCGACGTGCTGTTTTCCGTTCGGAAAATATAAGCCGTACATGAAAGACTCACAGTGTTGGCCGTCCAAAACGATGTTGAGGTTGTTGCGCACAAAACCCCCGTTTACCGTCACGGTTACGGCATAAAAGTGGCTCTTGTCTTTCTGAATCACCTGCGTTGTACCGATGTGGTAGGCCTTTTCGGTCTCGTTTTGTACTTTGTAATACTGAACGTTGGCGTTTTCTTCCACCACAATTTCCGTCACCACGTTGGTAAACGAACCGTTGTCGCCGATGGTCCGGAATGCTTCGGCCATTTTCACTTCCGCGTTTTTGCCCACCACAATCAAATTGCGGGGCTGCGATGCGGCATTGGCGGTGCGGGCATCAGTAATAAAACGCAGAATGATAGGCTCTTCCACAACTTTGCCCGCAGGAACGTGAACGACCACGCCATCGTGCGCAAAAGCGGTATTGAGGGCCGTAAATGCTTCGTCTTGGTAATTGGCGTAATGGGCAAAATAGGTAGCCAACAGTTCGGGTTTCTCTTTTACCGCCCGACCAAAATTAAGAATCTGCAACTGGCTTTCGGGAGAAACAATACTCGAAAGCTCGGCATTGTACATTCCGTTGACGAAATACAGCACGTTGCCCTGCAAATTTGGAATTTCGAGCGTTTCTACGTCGTTCGCGCCAAAGTCAGATTTTACGTTGAAATCAAACGCCTGTTTTACCAGGTTATTGACGTTGCTGTATTTCCATTCCTCGTGCTTGATGGTCGGGAAACCCAACGCTTCAAAGCGTTGCATAGCTTCGCGACGCTTTTGGTGGACTTCGGTTTTGGCCTCACCATTCAGGCGGCTTTCCGTAGCCTGAAAATCTGCGACGAGTTGTTGTTTTAAATCGTTATTGAGGATATTGCTCATTTTTTTCCTGTAGGATTGTCAATCGTTAACCGTTAGCTATATACTTTTCGTAACCGTTAACTTTTAACCATTAACTCATTTACAACGCTGCCACTTCGGCTTTGATCCAATCGTAACCTTTTTCTTCGAGTTCAAAGGCGAGTTCTTTCGAGCCCGATTTTACAATACGACCTTTGTACAATACGTGTACGTAATCGGGAACGATGTAGTCAAGCAAACGTTGGTAGTGGGTTACGACGATGACCGCACGCTCAGGCGAACGAAGTTTGTTAACTCCCTCAGCCACAATTCGTAAAGCATCAATATCCAATCCCGAATCGGTTTCGTCGAGAATAGCCAATTTAGGCTCCAACATGGCCATTTGGAAGATTTCGTTACGTTTTTTCTCACCACCCGAAAAGCCTTCGTTCAATGAGCGTTTCAGCAACGCATCGTCGATGTTAACGATTTTGGCCTTTTCACGCATGAGTTTCAAAAACTGCGCCGCGTCCAAAGGCGCTTCCCCGCGTGATTTGCGGATTTCGTTGAGCGCGGTTTTCAAGAAGTTGATGGTCGTGACGCCTGGAATTTCGACAGGGTACTGAAACGCCAAAAAGATTCCCGCCGCAGCGCGCTCTTCGGGCGACATTTCGAGCAAATCCTGCCCTTCAAATTCAACACTTCCTCCCGTTACTTCATATTCTTCACGCCCCGCCAATACCGATGCGAGGGTACTTTTGCCCGAGCCGTTGGGGCCCATTATTGCGTGGACTTCGCCGGGTTTGATTTCCAAATTGATTCCTTTCAAAATCTCTTTATCGTCAACCGACGCTTGTAAATCCGTAATTGTAAGCATAATACGTGTATGTTATCTTGTTCAGGACGGAGCAAACCTCCGAAGTATATCAGAAAAAGTCTGCAAAATTACAACAAAGAGTTCAAATAACCCTTATGATATTTGATAACAATTCTAAATAAGGAAAAGTTGGGAGAAAAGAAATAAAATATAAGGGCAGCCCTTTTTCGTGAACCGAAAAACAGAAGAACCCAAAAATGATAAATTTAAAACGGAATACCGTAGGGGCAGGCCTCGCGTCTGCCCGATAACGAGGAAGAGGAATAAAAAGGGCGAACTAAAAAAATGGACTAAAACAAAAAAAGGGCGGACGCAAGGCCCGCCCCTACAATAGGGATAATCGGGTATAACTAGCTCAATTTCTTTTTCAAATACCCCAAAGCGTTTTTATAAGCATCGGCGGTAGCAGTTGGGTCGTGCTTGGGATTGCTTGGATTGGCAAAACCGTGTACGGCATCGTACATCTTGATCGTGACCTGCTTACCCGCCGTTTTCATATTTTCTTCAAATTTCGCAACCGTAGTCGGTGGAATTCCTTGGTCTTGGCTACCAAAAATACCCAACACGTCTACATTCAGGGTTTTGAGTTTTTCTACATCATCCACCGGACGGCCGTAATACATCACGCAACCCACCGCCTGCTTTCCTTCCAACAAGGCCGATTGCAACGACAGCATTCCGCCAAAGCACCAGCCCACACTCGCAATTTTTGCGTCTTTTCCTGCGTAGGCAATACCCCCTTTCATGATTGCCTCCAAGCGCTCTTTGGGCGTTGATTGCATGATTTTACCCGCTTCTTGGGGCGTGGTGCCCACCTGTCCGTCATACATATCAAGGGCCAGTACGTTTACGTCGCCGAGGTCATTATAGAAGGTTTCAGCTTCTTTTTTGATGTGGTCGTTCAGCCCCCACCATTCTTGATAAACGAAGAGCCACTTATCCGATTTTTTTGCTGATTTGATAAAAAAAGCCGACGCAGGTTTGCCGTCAGAAGTTGCGAAGGTAATCATCTCACCTTTGCCCGCGTAATGAAAAGGCAACGGCGCTTCGTGAAGCATCTGGAAAGCAGGGTCAGCCCCTAGCATAGCCATGTCGTGCTCCGAGGTTTGGCACAATGGAATGGGCGCTTCCAGCGGACGAGGGGTAAACGCCTGCATGGCAAACATCGCCCCAACGAGAATCAGTTTTTTCATTTTTGAATGTGATAAGGTGAACAACTGTAGTAACACGTAATTCTAACCAAAATTGACAAAAATGGTTCAGAAAACAATACTTGAAAATAAAACTATAAAAATAGTTTGTAAACTATAAATATAGTTATATGTTTGTTTTATGGAAAAGCTCACCAACAAAGAAGAGGAAATCATGCAGGCGCTCTGGAAAGCCGAAAGTGCTTTTGTGAAAGACCTATTGCCTTATTTTACCAACCCACCGCTGCATTACAACACGGTGTCGACCATCATTCGTAATCTTGAAGAAAAAGGCTATGTAAATCATCGTTCGTTTGGGAATACACATGAATATTTCCCGCTAATCAGCAAAGAGGAATACCAGAACCAGTTCGTAATCAACAAATTGGTTGGTGACTACTTTGACAACTCTTACAAAAATCTGGTATCGTATTTTGCCCAAAATGACAAAGTAAGTGCCGATGAACTGCGGGAAATCCTGCGCATGATTGAACAAAACGAATAACAGCAAACCCATTAACGCTTAACCATGAACTACGAACTCCTTTCCTATCTCCTGAAAGCCAGTTTGGTATTGGCCATTTTGACCACCGCCTACGCGTGGTTGGTAAAACGTGAGACTTTTTTGAACGTCAATCGGTGGTTGTTATGGATCAATGTAGCGGCCACCTTGTTGTTGCCCATCATTCCCCTCCCCGATTTGGAATGGGTGCCCGATGCCCCCGCCCAAGCCGTGGCCGTCGTTTTGCCACTCAAACCAGCTAACCCAGTGCCAAAGGTGACAAAATCGGAGCCATTCATTGCTCCCAGTCCTCAGGCAACGACGGTATCAAGCGCGGTTTTGAAAGATTCATCGCTTTCGGTGTGGGATTGGATCGGCATCGTATATGGCGTAGTGGCAGGTTTGTTGGTGCTGAAATTACTGATTCAGCTGGGAGCCCTCTGGCGACTGCAACACGGCAGTACTCAGTACGAAACCGAAGACGGCGTGTACTTGATTGAGAGTGATAAAATTGCCTCACCTTTTTCGTTTTTCAACCGTATTTTTTACAATCCTACCCACCACAACGACGACGAATGGGCGCAGGTGTGGGCGCACGAATGTGTACACGCGCACCAACTCCACAGCATTGATATGCTCACGGCCGAGGTGCTGAAAATCGTATTTTGGTTCAATCCCTTTGCATGGTGGCATCAGCGACTGGTGCAAGAAACGCTCGAATTCATCACCGACCGCGCGGTGCTGGACAGCGGCATCGAAAAGAAATCGTATCAATACCATTTGCTTCGCACTACACTCTCAGCCGACAAACAGACCTTCACCAACCACTTTGGTGGACCGCATTTCAATAAATCGCTGTTGAAAACGCGCATTGAGATGATGAACAAGTCAAAATCCAAATGGATGGGCGTGGGGAAATACTTCCTTTTTGTGGCAACGCTGTGGGTTTGTGCGGCTTTTACCAAGCCCTATCGGGCTGAAATAGCGGCAAAAATTGTAGAGAAAGTGCCAGAATTGAAGGAAGTTTTTGAAAGACAAAATCCTCCTTTGACGCAGCTTAATGACTTTGTACTTGAAGCCCCCCCCAAACCTGAGAAGAAAACCGTTGTCTCAGTCAATTCATCATCAAAAGACACTTTAGTCTCGCAAACCAAGTATGTCATATACAAGGATAACAAACTGCATTGGGTCGTTACCCCCACTATGACCTTTGAAGATTTTCTTGCTATCCATGAAGAATTTGAAAAAGTAGGTGCTACATTTTACGTAAAAAAGACCGATTACGACCCCATAAGCCATTATTTATCACGCATTTACCTGAAAACTTCTTTTTTGAAAGATGGTGAAGATTGTTATACCAATGTTTCGGGTGCAAAGCAAGAACCCATTACTGCTTTTGGGGGCTGGGTAGCCATTGAAGGTGGTAGGGCTGAAATAGATAAAACTTCATTTGATAGCCAGTTCAGTTCAGTTGTAGCAGCGGACAAAGAAAAAGTGGATAAATGGCGAGCAAGTCATTCTAAGGAATATCGTAAAGCCGAATTGGAGGCAGAAAGTCGTAAAGGTGAACTCGAATTGAGAAACTATGAGTCTCAATGGAGAGGTAGTACCAATAAATTTTATTCCAGCCCTTTAAAAACCCCAAATGGAATAGCCAAATTCAGCCCAGACGCTCTCCAAAATCTCTGCCAAATGGGTGCTCGCAATCGTATTTATTTTGAAGAAAGGCAACTGCGTATTGAGAATCTCTACAAATCCTCTGAGTTTTTCATTAATAATCAGCCAAGTACATTTCAACAGGCAGAAAAGTTAACCATTGATGAAATTCGTTATATAGTTTCTTACGCACTTTACACAGACTCCACACGCAAATCAGCCCATCGAACGATGATAATTTTCACAAAAGATTCTAATAAGCCATGAAAACCCTCACTAAACCAGACCATTTCACCTTCATCAACCACTTTGGCGTACCGCATTTCAATAAATCACTGTTGAAAACGCGGATTGAGATGATGAACAAACAATATACGACTTGGAAGACGGTCGGCAAGTACTTCCTATTCGTGCCTGTACTCTTTATAGTACTCTCATTTTCAAAGCCTTACCTTATCGCCAATAACCAAACAAAGTATTTAATTCAAACAGATGATGCCATTGAGTGGGTTATTACGCCCAAAATTACAATGAAGGATTTGACGAAAATACAGGAAGCTATCGAAGCGCATGGCGGAACGTTTGAAATAACATCGTATCAATTAGACCCTTTACACTTGTATGTCCAACAAATGGCTACCATGGAAAGTACTGAGAAAAGTGCAGGTTCTTCCCACTACGGAAACCCGCATTCACTTCGGCCTATTAGGTGCGGTTTTCTAAAATTGGATCTCAAGACAAACAAAATCATTCATCATAGCAGAGAATCTCCCTTGGCTGACTTACAGAAAGTGGTGCTGGAAGACCGCACAGAGGCAGAGAAAGCCTATAACGAAAATGCCCTTGAATATGAATTAAGAGAGAAACAGGTGCAACTGGGAACATTTTGGGAAAATATTCAATATCTAACTGTCACTTCTTTTCCTGAAAACCAATCGCCGTTCTTTAGAGTGTTATCGGGAAAATCCACTTCTGTTTGGAAAGATAAACTTTCAGGCGCAGAAATATTAAAAGAAGCATTAAAACATCCGAGTGCGATTACACGAGTTAACCGACACCCGATTGCCCATGAAGATTTAGCCAAACTTGATGTAAAAACGATAAAAGATGCATTCATCTTCGACATCTATGATGAAAAGAAAGATTATGCCAAAAAGACGTATCTACTTGTTCATACTAATCCTTAAATTCAAACAGCCATGAAAACCCTCACTAATCCAGACCATTTCACCTTCACCAACCACTTCGGTGAGGTGCATTCAAATAAATCAAGGTTACATAGTCGTATTGAGATGATGAATCGTCAATCCACATGGCGAAGCAGTTGGCGGTATATCACACTGAGTTTATTGTTGTTTTTAACAGCGATGTGTCAGCCACTGCTGCAATCGGAGCCAGAGAAAGAAGCCATTCCTAAAAATGATAAAAGCCAGAGGCCAAATATTGCCCAAATGACCGTCAGTACAACCTCTCACTCAGGGGATACCATCATCTTTGAAAACTACAAACAAGGCCAGCTGGTGAGTAGGGTTAAAATGGTCAACCCGAATAAACATACCTCCTACACTTGGACGGGCGACATGAATCAACTCATGGAAGCAAGTTTTTTTAAACGAAAAAACACCATGCTCTACGTTCGGGCCAATCATCACTTAGCTCTTTACGATGAATACAAGAAAAGCGTGACGGTATTTGTGGATGGAAAGCAAGTCTCATTGGAAGAACTAGAGAATGTGCACATCAGGCAGGTAGCCCACGTATATGCGCACAAGCGCGCCTCAAAAGAAAATTTATATGGTGTTACCGAGGAATACCGGAATAATCAAAAGCCAGTTCCTGAATTAAAAATGATTCAAGCCTCCACCCGCAAACCCCACGAAACTGATTTCGTCATCTGGATTGAACGGGCACCCAACCGTTTGAAACGCGATTCGAGTTATTATGTATTCAGCCCTTTTTATTCGGGCGATTTTTAGCCCCCCCAAACACAAAGACACCTGGGCCAAAGCAGGCCCAGGTGTACTCTAAACAACCCATTCTCGCAAGATTTTTAATATTTTTATGAGGCAAATTTCTTACGCCTCCAATGTCTCCATTTGTTCTAAGTGACAAATCAGTATCGGGATATGCGACGCCAACACCATTTTTTTGGAAAGGCTCGGATTAATCAATCCCGATAACCAGTCCCGCTTACGGGTAGCCATGACAATCAAATCTGCATGATGTTTGTCGGCATATTTTTGCAATCCATCCACAACCGACTCTTCGTCGATGGCGTGGAGGGTATACTTTTTATCCCCAAACGCCGCTTTGATGTCGCCGATAAACTGCTCATCATCAAACACATTCACTTCAAAAGACGCATTTACTTTTACAAGGTCCAATTCAGCATTAAAATGTTCGGCTAAATTGAACGCAAAGCCCAAGGCATTTTCTTCGGGTCGCTCCAACTCCGTGGCATACACGATTCGCTTAATGTCTTTGGTGTGCGCCTGCGGCGGCAACACCAACACAGGGCACGCGGCCTTGGCCGAAACACTCGTGGCTACACTGCCCATCAGTTTATCGAGCCAGCCCCCTTTGCCCGTGCGGCCCATGACGACCAAAATCGGCCTCTGCTCGATGACCTCGTCCAAAATCACCTCTGTTGCCGAGCCAAATACGAGTTTACTTTCACACGCAAACCCATCTTGGTTACATTCGTTTTCCCACGCTTCTAGCTTTTCTCTGTCAATTTTCTCCGTCTGTTCAGCCAGTGCAATCAATGCTTCCGGCGGCAGGTTAGGGTCAATGATTGGCGGATGATACGCATGTACCAATGAAATTCCCGCATCGTACCTTTCTGCAATTATTTGCGCAAATTCAAGCGCTTTTTGGGAGTTGTCAGAGAAGTCCGTGGGTACCAAAATTGTTCTCATTGTTTTTCTACGTTGGTTGGATGCCATAAAATTGTGCTATTTAAGGGTGAAACTATATGACAAAAATCAGTTACCTTGGTGATAAAAATCACCCCTCTGGGTAGAACTACTGAAAAAACCCGTTTTAACGTCAAAAATGTATGTCAATGAAGAAACAATTTACACTCAATTTGCTCGCTTTCCTATTGTTTTCGGCGTGTTTTGCCCAGAAGAACCCAGCCGCCGCAGGCTTCGACGCCGCGGGCTCTGACGCCAAAGCCATCGAAATAGCCGACCAAGTGATGGAAAACATGGGAGGGCGCAAAAATTGGGATAAAACGCGCTACATCGCTTGGAATTTCTTCGGAAATCGAAAACTGATTTGGGACAAATGGACTGGCAATGTGCGCATCGACAATGTCAATAACGACCAGACCATTCTTTTAAACATCAATACCGACAAAGGACGCGTGTTCAAATACGGACAGGAACAAACGGCTCCCGATTCGACCGCCAAATATGTAAAAAGTGGAAAAGGCGCTTGGATAAACGACAGTTATTGGCTCTTAATGCCTTTTAAACTGAAAGATTCGGGCGTAACCCTCAAATACCTCGGCGAAGACAAAACGCAGGACGGCGTAGAAGCCGATGTAATCCAATTGACCTTTAAAGGCGTAGGCAATACCCCCGACAATAAATACAAAGTATGGGTAAAGAAAACAAACCCTATGGTGTGGCAATGGGCTTATTATCCCAAGTTTGATGCCGAGAAGCCGGGCTTCATTCGTCCGTGGACCGACTACAAGCAACACGGCAAAATCATGATTTCTGGCGAGCGTGGCGACCGCGACCTCACCGACATCATGGTGTTCGATAAACTTCCCGAAAGCATTTTTACCGATTTTAAACGCCCTGATTTAAGCCAATATCCGAAAGCCAAGTAGAAATCCGTTATCCGTTAATCCGTATATCCTTTTTCCAAAATAAAATGCTTAACGCAAAAGCAGCCATTGCCAACGGCACGGGCAGTTTTTCTATTCAAATGCTCCAAGTAGCCGCCCCGCAGAGCGATGAAGTGCTGGTACAAATCAAAGCGGCGGGCATCTGTCATACAGATTGGGATTCGCAATCGTGGGGCAAACCCCTCGTAATGGGCCACGAAGGCGCGGGCATCGTAACCCAAATCGGTCCTGATGTAACGAATCTTCAAGTAGGCGACAAAGTGATGCTCAACTGGGCCATCCCGTGTCACAAATGCTTTCAGTGTCAGGAAGGCAACCAACATATTTGCGAAGTCAATTCGCCCGTTACGGCGGGCAATAAGGCCTCTGGCGGCCACGCTACACTGGCCTCTACCCTTCTGGAAGGTCAACCCATTGAGCGCGCGTTCAGCCTCGGTACGATGGCAGAATACACGTTGGTGCGAGAAGCGGCCTGCGTCAAAATCACGGTCGAGATGCCTTTTTCGTCAGCAGCCATTGTGGGTTGCGGCGTCATGACGGGCTACGGCTCAGTGGTCAATGCCGCCAAGGTCAAAACGGGGAGTTCGGTCGTGGTACTCGGCACGGGTGGCGTGGGGCTAAACGTTATTCAGGGAGCGCGGATTGCGGGCGCGGCCAAAATCATCGCCGTAGATATCAATCCCTTACGCCTCGACATGGCCCGAGAATACGGCGCTACCGATACGGTATTGGCCGACAAAGCCGATAAAGGCTTATTGCAGGCCGCTCAAACGGTCAAATCCATGACCAACGGGCGCGGCGCTGATTACGCCTTTGAGTGTACCGCTATTCCCGAACTTGGCGCGGCACCGCTCGCTATGGTTCGCAACGCGGGCGTAGCCTGTCAGGTGAGTGGCATTGAGCAGGTAATTAGCATTGACATGAACCTGTTTGAATGGGACAAAATCTACATCAACCCCCTCTACGGCAAAGCACGCCCACAAATAGATTTTCCGATTCTCCAACAACTCTACGCCAAAGGCGATTTGATTCTGGACAAAATGGTCACTAAAACCTACGCTCTAGACCAACTCTCCGAGGCCTTTGCGGATATGCACGCGGGCCGAAATGCGAAGGGGGTGATTGTGTTTTAGAGCCACTCCATCATTTTGATTTTATAATGTATGTCCCAATTCTTCACCGTCGAACTCTCCGACCCACGTTTTGAATCCGACAATCTGCGCTTGATTACGGTCAAAAGCATGGCTCTCAACAAACGCGCCGATATCAGCGTCTTTGTACCCAGTGTTCCTGTTTCTGAACTCAAAGGCATGGTCATTCTCCTGCACGGTGTGTATGGAAGTCATTGGGCCTGGACGCTGAAAGGTGGAGTGCATAAAACCGCCCATAGGCTTATTAATGAAAACAAAATGCCGCCCATGCTTCTGGTCATGCCTTCCGATGGGCTATTTGCCGATGGCAGTGGGTATGTTCCTCATGTGTCGGAAGACTATGAAAAATGGATTGTGGAAGATGTGGTCAGTGTGGTGACCCAACAAATCGCGGGGCGTCCATTGCCGCTTTTCATCACGGGGCTTTCGATGGGCGGGTACGGTGCCATGCGGTTGGGCGCCAAATATTCTGATAGATTCAGGGCTTTTTCCGGTCATTCATCCGTGACGGAGTTGGGCCAATTGAGCCAATTTGTGGAAGACTTTGACAGACTGCTTTCATCTGTTCAAACACAAGAATCAGTTCTAGAGAGTATACTGCAACACAAAGCCACGCTCCCACCTTTTTGGTTTGATTGTGGCACAGATGATATTCTTATTGAATACAATCGACACCTGCATCAGGCATTGGTGCAGCACGGCATTGACCATCAATACAATGAGTTTTCAGGTGGGCACGAGTGGCCTTATTGGGAAGAGCACATTGTGGATTCTTTGCTCTTTTTTGGTCGTTTTTGTCCTTGATTTTTTATCACGCAAAGGAGCAAAGAAATTTCGTTCGGAGTCATACCTTTGTGCGATACTAAAACAACGCTATGAACGATACAGCCATTACCCACAAACCCTCTGTTATTGAAAAAATAGATGCGGATGCCGCAAAAATCAGCTTTGGTCAACCTTCCGACGATTTGACGGGGGTATTTCTCCGCACCATTATTGCTTCCAAACCTGCGGGGAAATTTCTGGAATTGGGAACGGGTGCGGGGCGCGCCACGGCTTGGATTTTGGAAGGAATGAGCGCTGATTCTAGCCTCATTTCGGTAGAATTTGATGAAAACCTGATTGCCATTGCCCAAAAACACCTTGGCCAAGACCCGCGATTGGAGTTGATTTGCCTTCCCGGCGAAGAGGTCATTGTGACCATTCCTACCGATAGCTTTGATTTGATTTTTGCCGATACATGGCCTGGCAAATACAATCATTTGGCCGAAACCCTGAATTTGGTCAAACCGGGCGGGTTTTATATCATCGATGATATGCTCCCCCAACCCAATTGGCCCGAAGGACACGCCGAAAAAGTAGCAGCGCTTATCAAAACCCTCGAAGAAGATACCCGTTTTGAAATGGTTAAAATGTCGTGGGCATCGGGTGTGATTATATTGGTCAAAAAGGCATAAATCAGAGACTTTCCAAGTTTTTAAAAACTTGGAAAGTCTTGCAAACTCTGCTCTGTGGTTTGGTTTTACAGCCGTCGATAGTGATACTGACAATCATTCTTTATGCACATCTTTAAATTTCAACATATCGACAAGTCGCTGCTCTTTTTCGTTGTCAAAACCGCATGAAGTCTTAAATTCTTTTGGATTTTCATAGGTTCCAAAAAGCATATCCCACCAAACAATGTCACCATAATTATTGGTGTGTTTGTTGTATTCATGATGAATTCTGTGCATTTCAGGACGTTGGAAAATATAACCAACCCATTGCGGGCTTTTAACATTTGTATGATAAAAAAACTCCCCAAGTGCGGTGCAAAGCGTATAAATTCCGCCAGCCTCCATGCTTAATCCAAGTAAAAAATACACCAGCAGACTCCCAATGATTGAGTTGACAGTCATTTCTAATGGGTGCTTGTAAAAAGAAGTAATGACTTCGATTCGTTGCGGACTATGGTGAATTTGATGAAAATGGGTCCATAGAAAATCAACGGTGTGCCGCCAACGATGCCACCAATAGAAAATAAAAGTCGCGATAAAATACGCAATCACTCCCCCGAAATAAGGGTTTACGTGGTCGGAAAGATGAAATAATGAATAGACCGAAAACCACTTTCCCCACGTGTAACCTGCCAGAATTACTACGCCAAGTTGAACAAAATTTACCGCTAAAACTCTAATGGTCCAAGTCGGCACGTCAGGAAGTTTCCAACCCAGAATGAGTCGTTCTAAGATAAAGCAAAATCCAAAAACGATAAAAATGAGTGTAAGCATCTCTTTGTTAGCTTTTTAAGTTTCGGTTACAAAACTCACCCCAAATTCACCGCAAAAAATTGACATAAATCAATTCAAAAATCGGACTTTACCATTTCTTAGCCCTGAGTCGGCTGAGGGTTTCAAAGCTGATGCCAAGGTAAGAAGCAATGTATTTGAGCGGCACGCGGTTGCTGATATCCGGAAAAGAAGTGACCAAATGTCGGTAGCGTTCATCTGCGATTTTCTTTCTTAAATTTTGGGTGCGCTGCTCACTCAACACATAATAATGTTCAGTCAAAAGCCGCCCTACCCGATTAAATTCGGGGTATTGTAGATACAATTGATGGAGGCGTTGGAAAGAGATAGACCATAAAATACAGTCTTCTATCGTCTCAATCATCTCTTCGGAAGGCGTTTGGGTATAAAAGCTGACAATAGAGATCACAAAATCACCTTCTTTCATAAACCACGAGTTGATCTCTTCTCCTTCTTTCAGATAATACCCCCGCAAGCATCCCTGTTCCACAAAGTGCATTCGATGCGCCGTTTGCCCCTCTTTCAAAATCAATTGTTTTTTGGGCACGACTTCCTTCACCAAGGAGTTTCGCAGTACCTCCTCAAACGCATGGCTCATCGAAGGCCACAGTTGTTTGGTGAGTTCAATCAGCTTTTCCATATTTTGGGTTGTTTCAGGGTTTTAAACGCAAAATGGCCGCACATTGATGTGCAGCCATTTTAGTACTGAAAAATTATTTATCCAAAAACGCGCTTAGCTCAGGCTCTTCACAATCTCCTGAAACTGCTCTACATCAATGGTTTTATCCTCCAACGGCAGTTGCGTCTTAAGGGTTGCAAACACCTTATCGTCAAACACAAGGTTGAACATTTTGGAGTAGTTATTTTCTTTTTCTGACGTCAGGTAGTTCATCGCAATCTTACGGATGGTGTCGTTCATCTGCTCGCCCATTTCGTTGCCATAGAAACCAAACTGCTCACGTACCATGTCTTCGGCGCGGTTAATCACCTCTTCTGACTCCACTTTGATGTCGACTTGTTCGGCCATCTTGTTTTTAATCAACGAAAGTTTCAGCGACTTCGTAAACTGCGGATAGTCGGCGTCGATTTGCTCAGGCGTGAATTTTCCTTCGTTGGCGTTAAACAACCATTTTTTCAGGAATTCTTCGGGCAAATCAATGCTGATATTGTCCAACAATGCTTGGTCGATGTCACGACGTAACAACGAATCGGCTTCGCGAGCGTAGTTGTTTTTGATGATTTCGGCTACTTGGTCGCGGAAAGCTTCTTCGTTATCCACTTTACCCACGCCCAATACTTTATCAAAAAACTCCTGATTGATTTCAGCAGGTGCCTGACGCGTGATGTCTTCTACCGTGAAGGTAAAATCACCCGCCAATGCAGCGGCATCTTCGTCTTTCAAGCCCGTCAAATGCGCTACGGCTTTGTCGTCAACGAAGGTGTTGCGAATGTCAAACGTAATCTCGCTACCTTTGCTCAAACCGATAAACTGCGCTTGCGCTTCTTCTTTGATTTGGCGCGAAGGAATGGCCGTTTTGGTTGAGAAGTCACCTTGTTTCAACTCGCCATAAATCATATCACCCGCTTCCGAAACTTCGGGATTGATTTGCCCCGCAAATTGCGTACGCAGGTTTTCGATGGTATCATTCAATTCTTTTTCGCCCGCTTCGATGGTATAATTAGAAACCGACGGCAAAGTACTCAAATTCACCTCAAAGTCAGAAGCCAATCCCAATTCGTAGGCAAACTCAAATTCGCTTTGCTTGTCCCAGTCGATGGTTGATGTTTTTTCGCGGTCAATCTGCGGATCACCAACTACTGGAAGTTTATTGTCGCGGATGTAGCCACTGACGGTGTCGCTCAACAATTGGTTGACCTCGTCAATAACGATGCTTTTTCCGTACATGCGCTGAATCACCTGCGCGGGCACTTTACCCGGACGGAACCCTTTCAAATTAACGCGTTTGCTATAATCTTTGAGGGTTTTATCTACTTTTGGTTGGTAATCCTCTTTTGCCAACTTTACGGTCAACGTGGCGTTGGTGGGTGTACTTTTTTCTAACAGAACCTCCATTTTGCAGTTATTAGTTATCTGTTATCCGTTTGAGCGGACGATGATTGAATGGTTACTCATTGAAAAAACCCTCAAACTTTGCGAGCTTGAGGGTTTAGTTTTTGACGGTTTCCGAAACGTATTTTTGTTCACGGACGACGGCCACTAAAGGTGCGGGCGGAGGGACTCGAACCCCCATGCCTTGCGGCGCCAGATCCTAAGTCTGGTATGTCTACCAATTTCACCACGCCCGCAACGTGTGTGTTTGGGGCTGCAAAATTACAAATAGATTTGTAATAAATGCAAATAAATAGATAAGTTTTGACGTCTTTATTTTTGATTTTTTTTTCAAACCAAACTACCTAGCTGTTTATCAACAATTTACTAAAAATATATCCGTTTGTATTTTGCTCATAAATCAGAAAATAGTTGTAAAAAAAAATAATTCTGACTACTTTAGTCGTATTGAGTACAACAAATTCGGTCCACCGACCCATCCATAAACATGCCCATCGAAGTAGAAATTGATTTGGATCTTGAGCGTCTGGAGATTCTGAAACGATACCGCAGACTTCTACGTGCCGCCAAGCCCTTTTTGAAAGACAATGACGCCAAACTCATCAAAAAAGCGTTCAATCTTTCTGTTGAAGCCCACAAAGACATGCGCCGGAAATCTGGCGAGCCTTACATTTATCATCCCATTGCCGTTGCTCAGATTTGCGTTGAAGAAATCGGCTTGGGAACTACCTCTATTATCTGCGCCCTTTTGCACGACGTTGTCGAGGACACTGACTATACCCTTCAGGACATTGAGCGCCAGTTTGGGAAAAAAGTAGCGCAAATCATTGATGGCCTCACCAAAATTTCGGGCCAGTTTGAGTTTGGAACGTCGCAGCAAGCCGAAAACTTTCGCAAAATGCTGCTGACGCTGTCGGACGACATTCGTGTCATCATGATTAAACTCGCCGACCGTCTGCACAACATGCGCACCCTCGATAGCATGGCGCGCGACAAGCAGTTGAAGATTGCTTCCGAGACCATCTTTATTTATGCGCCTCTCGCCCACCGTTTGGGATTGCATTCCATCAAGACCGAACTCGAAGACCTGTACCTTAAATATACCGAGCCCGAAGGTTTTGAAGAAATAAGGAGCAAGTTGAGGGCTACCCGCGCCTCCCGCGACCGGTTTATTGCCAAATTTATCGAGCCGATTGAGGACGACCTCCGCGAGCAGGGATACGATTTTGCCATCAAAGGGCGTCCGAAATCCATTTATTCCATCTGGAATAAAATGCGGAAACAGAAAAAACCCTTCGAGGAAATCTACGATTTGTTTGCGGTGCGCGTCATTATGAATTCCAAAGACGACCCCAAAGAAGAGAAATCTGACTGCTGGCACGCGTATTCGATTGTCACGGACCACTACACCCCAAACATCGACCGACTGAAAGACTGGCTGGCCACTCCGCGTGCCAACGGCTACGAATCGCTCCACATTACGGTGATGTACCGCCCCGAAGGCACCGACAAAGCCCAATGGGTAGAAGTGCAGATTCGCTCCAAACGCATGGACGAAATCGCCGAAAAAGGCGTAGCGGCCCACTGGAAATACAAAGGTAACGACACCAAAACCAGTCAGGGAATCGACCAATGGATCAATCAGGTGCGCGAAATGCTCGAAGCTACCAAAGACAGCAAAGCCGCCGCGTTGGAATTTTTGGATGATTTCAGGAGCAATCTTTTTGCCGAAGAAGTATTTGTGTTTACCCCAAAAGGCGAACTGCGCGTATTGCAGCGCGGCGCTACGGCCCTAGATTTTGCCTTTGATATTCACTCTGAAGTGGGAGCTCGCTGCATTGCGGCCAAAGTAAACAACTCGCTCGTGCCCATCAGCCAGTCGCTCAACAACGGCGACCAAGTAGAAATCATTACGGCCAAACGACAGAAACCTAGCGAAGACTGGCTGAAATTTGTCGTGACGTCGAAGGCCAAAGCGCGTATCAAAGAGCTTATCAAAGAAGAAAATAAGCAATACCTTACGGATGGGCGCAGCATCATTGAACGCAAGTGCAAGATTCTGCACCTGGAAGTAACCAATGAATTGATTAATCAGCTTCGGGCGTATTTCAACTGCAAAACACCCAACGACCTGTATTATCGTTTCGGAAAAGGCTACATCAATGCCGACGAAATCAAGAAATTCAAGCACGAAAAAGAAGCAAAGTTGAATGTGTTGGCCAAAATCAACACCGATACAATGCAAGACGGCAAGCAGTTTACCAAAGAGCTCAAAAAGATGCACGGTGAACGTGCCGACGCCGACGCGCTGCTCATTGGAGAAGACATGGACAAGATTGACTACATCTTGGCCAAATGCTGTAACCCTATCCCCGGCGACGACGTATTTGGGTTCGTGACCGTCAATGAAGGCATTAAAATTCACCGTACCACCTGCCCCAATGCGCCCGAATTGCTCTCCAATCACGGCAACCGTGTCATCAAAGCCAAGTGGACTTCGCAACAGAAATTGGCGTTTTTGGCGGGACTCCGCATCGAAGGCACCGACCGCGTGGGCTTGGTCAATGACCTGACCCGAATCATTTCCAACGAACTCCACATCAATATTCGGTCTATTGCGGTCGAAACAGACGAGGGGATTTTTGAGGCCATCATTAAGTTGTACGTGTACGATACCCGCCACTTAGAACAGCTTCTACAAAAACTGGAAAAAGTGGAAGGTGTATTTAAAGTCGCACGTTTTGATTGAAAATTCGTACTTTTGCCCCCGTTAATTGTTAATCGCACGGGTGCCCACGCGTCAATTATTAATTGCAGTGAGTACGCGCCAGTGACTTTTAACCTTAACCTGTCAACCAAGAAAAAAATGCCCCAAGCCAAACACGAAAATTTAGAAGCGGCCAAACGCATCCTGACGGCTTATTTGGAACGTAAAGGTCTGCGCAAAACGCCCGAACGTTTTGCGATATTGGAGGAGATATACAGCCGCGAAGACCACTTCGACGTGGATGAGCTGTATATATCAATGAAGAATAAAAAATATCGGGTGAGCCGCGCCACCGTCTATAACACGCTTGATGTACTGGTTGATTGTGATTTAGTAACCAAACACCAATTTGGCAAAAACCTGGCGCAGTACGAAAAAGCCTACGGCTACCGTCAGCACGACCACATCATTTGCATGGATTGCCACCACGTGATGGAGTTTTGCGACCCGCGCGTTCAGAATATCCAAAATATGGTCGGTGATTTGCTCAAATTCAATGTATTGCACCACTCGCTCATCTTCTACGGCAACTGCCAGCGCGTAAACTGCGAAAATAAAAATAAAATAAACGAAAGACCCCAAAGAATTGAAATAGAATAACTTATGAAAGTTGACGTATTACTGGGCCTCCAATGGGGCGACGAAGGGAAAGGAAAGATTGTGGACGTTTTGGCGCCCCAATACCAAGTAGTAGCACGTTTTCAGGGCGGCCCGAATGCAGGCCACACCCTCGAATTTGATGGTTTTAAACACGTACTGCACCAAATACCTTCGGGAATTTTTCGTCCTGAAATCAAAAACATCATCGGCAATGGCTTGGTTCTTGACCCGATTGTTTTGAAAAAAGAAATCGACGGACTCGCAAAATACAACCTCCCGCTCAAGCAAAACCTCTTTATCTCCAAGAAAGCATCGGTCATTGTACCGACCCACCGTTTGTTGGATGCTGCTTATGAGAAATCGAAAGGCGACTCCAAAATCGGCTCTACCTTGCGTGGTATCGGGCCTGCCTATCAGGACAAAGTAGCCCGTCAGGGATTACGCATGGGTGATCTTGTTTCGCCTGATTTTAAGGAGAAATACAATCGTTTGGTTGACCAACACAAGGTTATCCTTGATTTTTACCAATACGACTATTCTTCAACGCTCGCCGATGCCGAAGCAACCTTCTTTGAAGCAACGGAATTTTTGAAAGACTATAATTTTGTAGATAGCGAATACCTCGTCAATGAAGCGGTTGAAGCGGGGCAAACGGTATTGGCCGAAGGCGCCCAAGGCTCTTTACTTGATATTGACTTTGGTTCGTATCCTTTCGTAACGAGTTCCAACACCACGACCGCCGGTGCCTGCACGGGTCTTGGTTTATCGCCGCGCCGTATCGGGGAAGTATTCGGGATTTTCAAAGCCTACTGCACCCGCGTAGGTAGCGGCCCTTTCCCTACCGAATTGTTGGACGAAGTGGGCGAACGGATGCGTCAAGAAGGCCGTGAATTTGGTTCTACTACGGGTCGCCCACGTCGTTGCGGTTGGTTAGACTTGCCAGCGCTTAAATACGCCATCATGATTAACGGCGTGACGCAATTGGTGATGATGAAAGTGGATGTGTTGAATATTTTCGAAGAAATCAACATCTGTACGCACTACCAATTGGCCGACGGAACCCTCACCGACCGTTTCCCGTACGACTTGTGTACCAATGAGGCCACGCCCGTGTACAAAACCATGAAAGGCTGGGCGCAGTCGCTCGAAAATCTTCATACCTACGACGAAGTTCCTGCCGAGTTGGCCGCTTATATTGAGTTTCTGGAAGCTGAACTTAATTTGCCCATCAGCTTTATTTCAACAGGTCCCGACCGCGAAGCCATCATTCACCGCGAAGCACAAATAGCTTAGTCGAAAAGATACTTTTTCAACGTTATTGATTGGTGCGGGCTTAGGTTCGCACCTTTTTTTATTGCCACCTCACCACCCGATATACGACGGGGGTTTGACGCCGTTAAGGCGCAGATAAACGATCAACTGACCGCGATGATGGGTTTGGTGGTCGTTTAGCAAAAAAACAATCTTACGTTTAGTGGAATGCCCGCCCCAATAATCCAGCTCTTCTTCCAGTTTTTTTTCAGTCATTTGGGCAATGGTCTCTTCGGTATAATCAAAGGCTCTACTGATGATTTCCATTGCTTCTTTTTTGGTAATGTTTTGATCAGCCTTTTCCAAAAGGGCTTTTATATCCACGGGTGGATCAATGCCGCGAATCAGTTTGGCCGAGAGAAAATACATGTTGCCCGCCATGTGTACCAACTGATGCACAAACGTCATTTCGTCGGGGGTGGGCTTGTATAAATACTTTTCTTCGGGCATCGCTTGGGCTACGGCAAGCGTATAGCTTTTCATACCTTTCCATTTACTGAGAGCATCGCTCACAAAAGTAGCTTTGGGCTGGGCATCAACGGCGGCTGAAACAATCGTCAGCAAAAGGGCAAAAAGTAAATTTTTCATAGGCAGGAATAGAAAAAAAAGAAACATACCCTTTAGGGTAGTTTTTCAATAAGCTGAAAATTTTGTATTTTACATCATCAAATGATTTAACAAATGTACTTTTTTGACCGATGATTTTGCGTAGCCTTGTACTTCTTTTTACTTTTTTTGGTGGGTGTACGAACGCCACAGAAATTACTACCAAAAAATCGACGCTGAAGATTTTGTTTGTTGGCAACAGCCTTACGTATACCAACGATCTGCCACAATTGGTGCAGGAAATGGGCAAACACGACAGCGTCAGCATTGAGTATACTACCTTTCTTTTCCCCAACTATTCATTGGAAGACCACTGGAATGAAGGCAAAGTGCAAAAGGAGATCGAAACGGGTCGTTATGATTTTGTCGTTGCCCAGCAAGGCCCTTCCGCCTTGCCCGAATCGCAGGTTTTATTGCTTGAATATGCCCGACGGTTGGCGGAGGTTTGTCAAAAAAACAATGCCTCAATGGCCATTTACATGGTTTGGCCCTCTTCGACCCGTTTTTTAGATTTAGACAACGTCATTTACTCCTACACCCAAGCGGCCAAACAAACCCAATCGCTGCTCTGCCCAGCGGGCTTAGCCTGGAAATACGCTTGGCAATCAACGCCAAGCTTGCCGTTATATGGCAACGACAATTTTCATCCAAGCATGACGGGCAGTCTTTTGGCGGCCTTCACGGTGTACGGAACATTGACACATAAAGCCAACTTTGATTTCCTCACAACGGCAAAGCCTTCTTGGTCGAACGAAATATCGGTAAAGAATTTGGAGCTCCTGAAACAAGCAGCCTTGAAGGCCATGGAAAAGTGACTGATGGAAAGTACCTAGTTATTTTTCAGCAGTTCCCTCACATCATCCCCTTTTTTTCAAAACTTATTTTCCTCTGCCAAGTTTAATAGACACATCTGCCAAAGCAGGTGCTCCATAAATCAACTTTTCATAAAAAATGCCTTCTTGTATAATTATTGGTGCGGGAATGACGGGGCTGACTGCCGCGCATATACTTCAACAAAACGGCTGGAACGTCACGGTTCTCGACAAAGGGCGTGGCGTGGGCGGGCGCATGGCAACCCGACGTCTGGCCAATGCCCGCGCTGACCACGGTGCCCAGTATTTTACGGCCCGTACCGCCGAGTTTCAACAATTTATTTCGGCACTAACCGAAGTAGGAATCGTTAAGGAATGGGCCTTGCAAGAAACCGAATTTAGTGATATTTCTTTTCATCATCCGCGTTTTGTGGGAGTGGAGGGCATGAGCAGCATTGCCAAATACATGGCGGAACCACTCAATGTACAAACTAGCCAACGCGCAATACACATTTCAGGGGATGAAAACGGTTGTATTGTTCTGACCGAATCAGGACACGCCTATGAGGCCGATACGCTCATTCTTACCCTTCCTGCCCCGCAAGCCTTGGTGCTTTTAAACGACAGTTATCTGCTTTCAGCAGCCGAGTCCAGTGTTTTTGAAAGTATAGAATATGCCCCCTGCATTGCGGTAATGGTACTTTTGAATGGGAATAGCCATATTCCAACGCCAGGCATCCTCAAATTTGGGCAAGGCCCCGTGGCATGGGTGGCCGATAATTCCCAAAAAGGGATTTCAGAAACAACGTCCATCACCATTCATGCCAGTACCGCCTTTAGCAAGCAGCAATTAGAAGAAGACCTTATCACAACGGGTGAATTGCTCATTGATTCGCTCAGTGAGTGGATTCCCAAAGCGCATATTGAATCGTTTCAGGTACATCGTTGGCGGTACAGTTTAGCCGAAAAATCTTACCCTAAGCCCTATTACGTCTGTAAAACTCCGTTTTCACTATTGATGGGTGGGGACGGATTCGGGCAGGGAAATGTGGAAGGAGCGTTTCAATCGGGGCGGCAAATGGCCAACTTTTTGCTTAAATTTTAGATATAAACACCCTGAAAAACTGAATTTCGGACTTCATATCCCCGCTATCATATCGGCTACCGCTCGACCCGTGGCCATTGCGGCATTCAACGACGGATAAGAAGTATGATCGCCGCATTCGTACAAATGTTCGCTGATTTTCAAATTAGTTGCGGGCGCATTTGCGGGGTATTTGACCAACGATTCAGGGATATGATACGTACGAAGGTGCTTCCACGTTTTTACTTCATCACCAAACCAACCGGTCAGTTCCTGTACGATGTGGTTGGTTAGTTTTTTCTCGTCAAACAATTCTAACCCCTGCGTACTCACCGACACCAACGCTTTGCCTTCGGGCGCATACGAGGGAGCAATATCGCTGGGCACGCACAAGTTGTGCACCACAGACAACCGATTAGGATTGAGCGCCAGCATCTTTTCCTTCAACGGCGAACGCTCGGCGGCAAAATAGGTGCAGGTCGTTACGTTATATTCCCGTTTCAGGTTCCGCCCCAACAGCACATCAGCTTGTCGGGCATCGGTTGCCACGACTATATTTTTAGCAGTTAGCGTTTTACCATCGGATAGATGAACTTTATTACCTTCAATCTTTTCTACTTTAGTGTTTAATCGCAAGGTATGAGGCGGTAATTTAGCCGCCATTTGCTCGGGAATGGCCTGCATTCCTCCCGCAGGAATGACGGCGTCGCCAGTGTAAAATTGCTTGAAAATAAACCGAAAGAAGTTACTGGAGGTTTCCAATTCATTTTCCAGAAATACGCCCCCAAAAAAAGGTTTAAAGAAATCGGCAATCATCTCATCGCTCCAGCCATAATTGCGCAAATAAGTAAGCGTATCGGTGGCGTGTTCATAAAAAAAAGCCTCGGTAGCTTCTTTGCTTACATTGTTTGACAATTGAAGTACCTTGAGCTTATCAACCAGCGTCCCGACCGATGAAAAAAGGGTTTTGAACACTTGAGTAGGTTCTTTGAAGGGGTCACTGATGACCGAAAATTCATTGTCTTTGCGAATCAAAGCGCCCGAACGGAACGATTTTAACGCCAATGCGTTGTAATTCAACAATCGTTGTGCCTCTGGATACGCCGTCAATAATATCTGGAAGCCCCGGTCCAACAGGTAGCCATCGACTTTATCGGTTCGCACCCGTCCGCCAACCGCATCGGCGGCCTCCAGTACCAGAGGGGTAATGCCAAAATGTGATAAGTAATTGGCGCAAGACAAACCTGCGATACCCGCTCCGATAATAATGACTTCGTGATTGGCCATGATTGTAAATGAGTTTTGCACAAATTAAAGCGGAAGCCTCGTTCAAACCAACGTTTTTTTTGTTTTTAACGACCCCTCCGCTCCTTAAAATCTATGGTATCAACAAATTCAATCTAAAACTGTTTGCGTACCTTTGTATCCCAAATTAAATAAAACCACTCGCTCCGGCGAAAAATAACCGTTAATATATACACAAATGCCTAAAGCTGAAATGATTACCGAAAAAGGGACCATGTTGATTGATTTTTACGATCAGGATGCCCCTATTGCCGTTGCCAATTTTATCAAATTATCAAAAAGTGGATTTTACGATGGCCTTACTTTCCACCGCGTCATTCCTAATTTTATGATTCAGGGAGGCTGTCCACAAGGAACTGGCCGTGGCGGTCCAGGATACACTATCAAATGTGAATTGACGGGCAACAATCAGTACCACGACCGTGGTGTTCTTTCGATGGCACACGCAGGTCGCAACACGGGTGGCTCACAGTTTTTTATCTGCCATAGCCGCACCAACACCGCCCACCTCGACCGCAACCACACGTGTTTTGGCAAAGTAACCGACGGTTTGGACGTCATTGATGCCATCCGACAAGGAGATAAAATTACCAAAATCAACATCATCGAAGACGAAGCTTAGGCTTCGTCTTTACCCTTAACCAACATACGAAGATGAAAAAGTGGATTCCAATTTGTTTTCTGGGAATCAGCGTCTTGTTGATGTCCCTGACCAATTCTTCCCCGGTGGCGCTTTCAACAAGCACAGCCGATTCATTGTCTGACTACGTGGGAACGTACAAAATGAAAGACAACGGGTATTTTAGTGCGTACAAAATCACCCTCAAAGAGGGCGCGTTGTTTGGAGAAGCCGATGAAAACGGAGCCAATAAGCTACTGAAACAAGATAAACCAGATACGTTCAAATCCACCAGCCAATACGGCTCAATCATCACGTTCAAACGTAATCCTGAAACCAAAAAAGTGGTCGGGCTTTCGCTCCTGATTCAGGATACAGAAATGTTGGCGGACAAACAATAGCGTGTTGGCCAAAAGATAACGGTTAACTTTTCAAAAATCATGAAAGTAGAATTAGTACGCGTAGACGACGGCTTTCATTTTGAGGCCACGGGTTCATCGGACCAAAAAGTACACACCGATGCTTCTCCAAACATTGGCGGCAAAAACATGGGCGCTCGCCCGATGGAGTTATTGCTGATGGGACTCGGTGGCTGTACGGCCATTGACGTCGTGCTGGTATTAAAAAAACAGCGTCAGGAGATATTGGATTTTCGGATTTCGGTTGAAGGCGACCGAATCAAAGAAGATGATACTGAGCGCTCGCCTTTCCGCAAAATAACCATTCATTATTTCTTCAAAGGAAACCTCGACCGCGCCAAAGTAGAGCGCGCCGTAAAACTCTCCATGGAGAAATACTGCTCCGCAACGGCCCAATTTGAACCATTGGCCGAAATCTCGCACGAGATTACGATTGAAGCTTAAATAGTAAGCAGTGGGCAGTTTGCAGTAGGCAGTATACAAAATAGTACTGCCTGCTGCAAACTGCCTACTCATTCTACCACCAACGATAGAACAGTCCTACGCGGGCGTTGAGGGTTGAAGCGTCTTTGATTCCTTCGGCGACAGACTCAAACGGCAAGTGTTGGTACGTAGCTCCTGCTTCCAAGCCCAATTTCCCCTGTTTTTTAAACAGCACACGCACTCCCGCTCCCGCTTGGGCCACGAATCGAAAGCCATTATCTCCCGTCGGAATGTTTCCCCAATAATTGATCAATTCGGCAAACGCGCCACCGAGCCCTACTTGCACATAAGGACGCACGCGGGCATTTACGTTGCCAACGTGGTAACTCCCCGTCAGCACCAAAGGTACGGCCGAAAAAGTACGCGTTTGAACCGCAGAAACATCCTGATTGTCAGAGCTATAAAGCTGCCTTCCAATACGATTTTGGAAGTATTGCGAGCCTATGGAAAGACCCGCCGACAAGTTCGTTTTAGGAAAGACAAAGTCAACCGCAACGTTGTAATTACGCAGCGTTGTGTTATCCATGTAATTACCAAATGTACCCGTTGGCAGTCCCAATCCGCCCGTTACCGACACCCGGTAAGTAGTATAACGTTCGTAGGGAGACTGACGTTTAAACAGTTCGGGCCGGTCAACCACTTGCTGCGCAAAGAGTTCTCCCGAAAAGACAAGGGCAATGGCCAAACTAATGACTCTTTTCATATTTTGTATTATTTAACGAGCAACGTTTGAGGTTTATGGGTCCAAAAACCCCGCCTATTGCTGCATTTTTAATTCTTTTTAAGGTAGGTTGATTGCGTAAAAACTGCGTCAATGACCGATGCAACGGCATTTTCATCAAAAATTCCATCGCCTCGTATTTGCGCATTCCAGACCACCGTTGCTTTGTCGCTTGTGCCAGCATTCTTAAGATCGATGATTTCAACGTACCAATACCTTTCCGTACTTTGATAATAAGAGTACGTAGGCGGATAATAAAAACCGCCGCCACCATAGCCCCAATAACTGTTCCAAGGATTATAATTGGCTACCACCCCCGTCTGAGTTTCGCTGATACGAAGCACGTTTACCCCAAAATCAGGCTTGGCAGTCTTGTCTATCCGGGCGTAGCCTCGCTTGGTCATATTTTCGGCCACGCGGCTCAACACGCGAAAATCCAACGCCGTCGTGGCTACTCCCGAGCGGTCATTTTGAACCACAAATACACTATCCGCCAAGCTGAAAGTGCTATAATTTCCGAAATTGGTGTTTTTCTCGTAGTTTGTTATAAACACTTGTGAATCCTCCGGCGTTAGGTCCTGTAAGGCATCTGGGCTACACGACCAGCTCATTGCCGCCACCGCAAGCCCCATCATGATGTTCAAATAATTAACTTTCATTGTTTTACGAAATTGATTAAATGTGTGTCTGTTATTAACGAAAATATCCCCCAAATCATTTCATCCATTCATGCTCTATATTGCCAACGACCCTATTTTCTGTCATCAGTTACCAACAGGCCCCAATGGCGAACCACACCGTTTCCCAATGCTCAAATACGAAATCATTCCTGAGCAACTCCTCTACGAAGGCACTTGCTCAACCGAAAATTTCTTTTCGCCCGGCACGTTAGACGAGCGTTGGATTTTGGGCGTACATACCCGCCAATATTGGGAAGATTTGAAGCAGTTACGGATTTCAGAAAAGATGGTCAGACGCATCGGTTTTCCGTTGTCGGCGCGGCTCATTGAGCGCGAAACCCGCATTGCCCAAGGCACGATTGAATGTACGCACCATGCCTTAAAATACGGTATTTCGATGAACGTAGCTGGTGGAACGCACCATGCTTACGCCGACCGTGGCGAAGGTTTTTGCCTTTTGAATGACGTTGCCATTTCCGCTAATTATCTGTTGGAAAACAAATTAGCTACTAAGATACTGGTCATTGACTTAGATGTGCATCAAGGAAACGGCACTGCCGTTATCTTTCAGAACGACCCGCGCGTGTTTACTTTTTCAATGCACGGTAAAGACAATTATCCTTTGCACAAAGAAATCTCTGACTTAGATATTGCCCTGCCAACGGGCACCCAAGACGCCGAATATTTAGGACTTCTTACCCAAACGTTACCTTCTCTTTTTGAACAGCAAAACCCCGATTTTGCCTTTTACATTTCGGGCGTTGACATTTTGGGGACGGATAAATTGGGTAACCTTAAAGTAAGTATCGAAGGTTGTCGCCAACGCGATGAATTTGTGTTTGAACAATGCCAAGCGCACCATATTCCCGTGGTGGTGTCGATGGGTGGGGGGTATTCCCCGCGCATTGCCGACATTGTAGAAGCACACTGCAACACCTTTCGGATTGCGCAGAAAATGTATTTTTGATAAAACTTCCGTTATGCGTCTGACGGTTCAAAACCGTCGAACGCATAAATTCGGACGCATAAATAATTATTTCAACAACTGATACGTCACAAAAGCCAGTCCATACGCCAGCGCCGTCATATAAGCCAACTGAATCAGGGGCCATTTCCAGCCGTGGGTTTCGCGGTAGACAACCGCAATGGTACTCATGCACATCATGGCAAATACGTAGAAAATCAACAGCGAAAACGCCAACGCAGGCGTGTACATTGGCTTACCCGTTTTGGGATTGATTTCGGCACGCATTCGGGCTTTAATGGTGCCATTGTCGTCATCTGCGGCGCTGCCGATGCTGTAAATGGTACTCATCGTTCCGACAAATACCTCACGGGCCGCAAATGACGCCAGCAAGGCAATGCCAATCTTCCAATCATAGCCCAAAGGCGCGATGGCTGGTTCAATGAATTTACCGAAATGCCCCGCGTAAGAATGTTCTAATTTATAAGCCGCAACGGCATTGTCGAGCGTGGCGCCTTCCAGTGCAGGATTGGATTTCTGGACCGTTTCTTCCGCCCGCGCAATCGTATCGCCTGGGCCATACGACGCCAACACCCACAAAATAATCGAAATCGCTACGATGATTTTTCCCGCTTCGGTCACAAAAGATTTGACGCTGTCCCACACCGACAAGCCCACATGATACCACCTTGGAGTCTTGTAGGTCGGCATTTCCATCACAAAATAACCGCGCTCGGTATTTTTCACCATTCCTTTGATGACCCAAGCTGAAAGCAACGCACTCACCAGACCCAGCAGGTAAAGCCCCATCAGCGTCAATCCCTGCAAGGTAAAAAAGCCCAAAACGGGCGTTGCAGGAACCACCAAAGCAATCAAAATGGTAAAAATGGGCAAACGTGCCGAGCAGCTCATCAGGGGAGTTACGAGAATGGTAAGCAAACGCTCCTTACGGTTCCCGATGCTTCGCGCCGACATAATGGCGGGTACTGCACAAGCCACGCCCGAAATCAGCGGCACCACACTTTTGCCGTTTAGACCGAATTTACGCATCAGTTTATCCATAATGACCATCACCCGGGCCATATAGCCAGATTCTTCCAACAAAGCCACCAGAAAAAAGAGAAAGGCAATTTGAGGAATAAAAATCACCACGCCGCCAATACCCGCAATGAGTCCATCGGTCAATAAATCTGTTAAAGCTCCGGGCGGCAGCTGTTGTTTTAGCCAATCATTCAGCGCCGACACACCCGCATCAATCATATCCATCGGGTAGGTGGCGAGCGTAAAAACGGCTTGAAAAATGGTGAGCAACACCATCAAAAACACCGCATACCCCCAAAAAGGATGCAGCAAAATGGCATCTAGTCGCTTGGTCCACAGCGGTTTTACCAAAAAATCATCCGCCGCTTTGACCGAATCCTTGACCAAACCATCAATCACCGCGTAGCGATGCATGGTTTCGGCGGCCTGAAACCCACTTTCTTTGAAGTCATACTTCTCAATGAGTTGGTCAAAAGCGACTCTTTTTTCGGTGTTCAAAAACGAAAAAATATCGTGCTGCTGCACGTAGTGCAACGCCAGATAATTATTGGAAAGTTGATTGGTACGCTTAACGTCGTTGATTAATTCTGGGAATTGATCGGCAGGATTAAAAAAATATTTTTGATTCAGCGTCGTGATTACGGGTCTTTCGAGAGTTTGCACGACGGCTTGCTTCAAATTATCTAAGCCTTCGCCCACTCTAGCATTGATACGCACCACGGGTACGCCAAGTTTCATGGCCAATTTTACGGCATTGACCTGAAGGTGCTTGTCACGCGCCACATCTAGCATATTCAACGCCAACACCACGGGCAGCCCCAAATCTGCCACTTGCGTAAAAAGCAATAAATTGCGTTTAAGATTGGAGGCATCGGCTACCATCACCACCACATCGGGGTAGTTTTCATGGGCGGGATTGGCCAAAATATCAATCACCACCCGTTCATCCAGCGACTTGGGGTACAAGCTGTACAAACCGGGCAAGTCAATGACGATGGACTCAGTTTTGGGGTCCAACAACCACGTTCCCGATTTTTTTTCAATCGTTACGCTTGGGAAGTTTCCCACCTTTTGGCGCAAGCCGGTGAGTTGATTAAATAAGGAAGATTTGCCGCTATTGGGATTGCCGATAAGGGCTATGGTGGGTGTCTTTTTCAAAGTGTATTAAATGCTATCTTCAACCAAAACCGTTGCTGCTTCGTCTTTGCGCAGGGCAAGGCAGTAGCCATTGACCTGAATACCGAGGGGATCGCCAAAGGGGGCTATAAAATCCAACATTACTTCAGAACCGGGCAGGCAGCCCATTTCCAGCAATTTCAACGATAAATCCACTTGGCGAAATGCCTTTACAAAAGCGCGTTCTCCTATTTTTAAATCAGCAATGGTTTTCATTCTGTATTCTCCGTCCGTTATTCGTTTTTATCTTTTCGCCTTTCAAATCAATGAAAGAGCTAAATAATGGTTAATAACGAATTTATTTAGATTGAGTTTAAATAAACAACTACAAAATAACATTTCTATTGCAAGAATATCAAATGACAAGCGTCATCCTTCCAAAACAAAAAATATAATTTATTACAAATCAATACTTTACAGATAATAATATCTATACTAATTCTAAATTCCCAACAAAATGAACACGACGAGTCGATTCTTCGACGGATAAACCTATTTTTGTTGATTAACAACATTTCTTAATGAAAGTTTTGGTAGCATACAGTTTGGCATTTGTGGTGCTGGCACAAAGTCTCCTCCCCCGGGCGGCGGCTGACCTGCTGCGCTCGCCAGAAGTATGGGCCCACTTTGAAGAACATAAGCAGGAATCGCCCCAACCATTGAGCTTTTGGCAGTTTATGCTCATGCATTATTCTGCCGATTCAAACCATACCAAACAAACCAAACACCACCTTCCGAGTGTTGATTTCAACGGCGTAGCGGGTCTTTGTGTTTTGCCGTCGGTGACGATTGCCCTTGAACATTACAGTCTACCTGTTTTTGCCAAAAAAGCCAATTTCCAATGGCTTAATTCGTACGCCTTTCTCTCCTTCAAGGCGTTGATTTGTCCACCCCGAGCGTAGTTTTATTTTCCTTCATGGGAGCATTGGCTCTTTTCGGATGCGTTTACGCAGCCGACTAAGTTCGTTTCTATTTTACGTATCGCTATTTCTGAATTTTTTCACAAACTCTGGCCGAAGCGTAAGCTCCTACTTCTTAATCATTCAGGCAAACTCTATCACATAAAATTTTAAGCATTACTCCTCATGGATACCATTCGCCATCATGAAGGCTCTATTCTTCACAAAGAAGAACACTTGAGCAGTTCGGCTTTCATTACCGACATCGTCATTGGTATGTCTGACGGCTTGACCGTTCCTTTTGCCCTAGCGGCGGGATTAAGCGGCGCTGTTGACAGCAACGCGCTGGTTATCACGGCTGGAATCGCCGAAATCGTGGCGGGTTCTATCGCAATGGGATTAGGCGGTTTTCTGGCTGGACAAACCGAAGTAGAACATTACGATGCGGAGTTCAAACGTGAATACTGGGAAGTAGACCATTTACCAGAGCGAGAAAAAGCGGAAATCAAGGAAATCTTTGCCGATATGGGCATAAGCGAACCCTTGCAGAATCAGGTAGTTGAAGACATTGCCAAAGATAAAGACAAATGGGTGGAGTTTATGATGAAATATGAGCTAGGGCTACAAAAACCCGACCCAAATCAGGCCCGTAAAAGCGCACTTACCATCGGTATTTCGTACGCAATGGGAGGCTTTGTTCCTTTATTGCCCTATTTTATAACGAGTACACCTACCGAAGGCTTGGCATGGTCAGCGGCAATGACGCTGCTTTGTTTGTTTGTGTTTGGGTATTTCAAAAGCAGAGCCACTGGCCAAGCGCCTTGGTTAGGCGCGTTGAAAGTAACCCTCATCGGCGCAGTAGCCGCCGCCGCCGCTTTCGGAGTGGCAAAATTGTTCGATTAAACTTAATAACCAACCCTGACTTCTCAAATACAACTTAAAAACGTACCATGATTGATTCACTGATTCATTACAGTATCAAAAACAAACTTATCATCGGGTTGGCCGTGCTGGCATTGGTGATTTGGGGCGGCTACTCGCTCTCGCGTTTGCCCGTCGATGCCGTTCCCGACATTACCACCAACCAAGTTCAAATCCTAACCCTTACCCCTACCCTCGCCGCGCAGGAGGTAGAACAGTTTGTCACTACTCCTATTGAGCTTTCATTGGCCAATATTCCGGATGTCACCGAAATCCGTTCCGTTTCCAAACTGGGCCTATCGGTGGTCACAGTCGTGTTCAAAGATGAAATGGATATTGTCAGGGGCAAACAATGGGTATCCGAACAGCTCAAAATGGTGGAAGCTGATATTCCCACGGAATTCGGCAAACCGATGATTGCACCACTGACAACGGGATTAGGTGAAATTTACCAATACACACTTGCTACCAAAGAAGGTTTTCACGACAAGTACGACCTGACCGAACTTCGTACCATTCAGGACTGGATAGTCAAACGGCAGTTGGTAGGTATTGAGGGTGTAATTGAAATCAGCAGTTTCGGAGGGTTTGTCAAACAATACGAAGTAAGCGTCAACCCCGAGCGCCTACGCAGTCACAACATCACGCTTCCTGAGTTATTTACGGCGCTCCAAACCAACAACGCCAACACGGGCGGCAGTTACATTGAGCGCGTAGGCCAAGCGCAGTTTATCCGGGGCGAAGGCGTCGTCAAAAGCCTTTCTGACATTGAACAGATTGTGGTTAAGAATGTGAACGGCATCCCTGTTTTGGTCAAAGACGTGGCGGGCGTCGGTTTTGGGCACGCCAACCGCTTCGGAGCGTTGGTCCGTAATGGCGAAGGGGAAGCCGTGGGTGGTATCGTGCTGATGCTCAAAGGAGCCAACTCTGCCAACACCGTAAACGCCGTGAAAGAACGGGTAGCCCGTATTCAAAAGACCCTACCCGAAGGCATTGAAATCGTGCCGTTTATTGAACGAACAAAGTTGATTAACAAAACCATTTCGACCGTTACCGAAAACCTACTCCTCGGCGGACTTATCGTCGTTGTGGTTTTGGTCATGCTCATGGGGAGTCTGCGCGCGGGTTTGGTAGCGGCATCGGTGATTCCACTCGCCATGCTTTTTACGATTGGCATGATGAACACGTTTGACATTTCGGCCAACCTCATGTCGCTCGGTGCCATTGACTTTGGGGTAATTGTAGACGGAGCCGTGATTATTGTGGAGGCCATCGTTCACCGATTTCAGGTGTGGTACGAGGAAAACAAACGAAACAACGTAGACGACCCTGCCGAGCGCGACAACATGGTGTACGAAACCGCCAAGCGCATCCGTACGTCGGCGGCTTTTGGGGAAATCATCATTTTGATGGTGTACCTGCCCATTTTATCGTTGGTGGGCATAGAGGGCAAAATGTTTAAGCCCATGGCGCTCACGGTGGGTTTTGCCATTTTTGGGGCATTCGTACTATCGTTGACCTACGTACCGATGATGTCATCGTTGGTCATGGGCAAAAATCTAAACAAACACTGGACTTTTTCGGAGCGCTTTCTTAAGTGGCTCTATCGCGGATACGAACCCATGATTCGCTGGGCTTTGAACTGGAAAAAAGCGACCGTTGGCATCACCGTTGCCCTTTTTGGGGTTTCACTTTATATTTTCTCACAGTTAGGCGGCGAGTTTGTACCCACCCTCGACGAAGGCGATTTGGCCATTGATTTTCGAACTGCCTCGGGAACTTCATTGACCGAAACCATCAATTCAGCCAATAAAGCCCACCAAATTCTAAAAAAGCATTTTCCCGAAATCCAACAAATTGTGGGCCGCGTGGGGGCGTCCGAAATTCCCACCGACCCGATGCCCATCGAGATGGTAGACCAGATGATAAACATGAAAGACATTTCGGAATGGAAAAGCGCCCAAAACCGCGAAGAAATGTCGGAGAAAATGGCCGCCGTTTTGGCCGAAGAGCTCCCTGGTACCAGCGTAGAAATGACGCAACCGATTCAGATGCGTTTCAATGAAATGATTACGGGCGTACGCTCTGACGTAGTGGTCAAGCTGTTTGGTAATGACTTGGACATTCTTTACGAACGGGCCAATACCGCCGCCAAAATCATTGAAAAAGTGAATGGCGTAGCCAGTGTGCGGGTAGAACAAATTGTGGGGTTACCGCAAATAAGCATTACCTATAATCGCGCTAAAATAGCCCAATACGGACTCAACATCGCCGACCTCAACCGCTTGGTTCGCTCTGGATTTGCGGGTGAAACCACCGGAACCGTCTACGAAGAAGAACGTCGCTTTGAGTTGGTGGTACGCCTTGACTCCGCTCACCGTCAGGACATTGAAAATGTTCGTCAGTTGCTTGTGCCCCTGCCTTCGGGTGGCACTGTGCCATTGGCAGAAGTAGCGCTCATTGATTTTCGCAAAGCCCCCGCTCAGATTTCGCACGAAGAAACCCGCCGCCGCATCACTATCGGTATCGGCGTCCTCAACCGCGACATTGAGAGCGTAGTCAATGATGTACAAACGCAGCTTGAACAAAAAACAACGCTTCCTTCGGGGTATTTTTACACCTACGGCGGGGCCTTTGAAAACCTCCAGCGCGCCAAAGACCGCCTGAGTTTTGCGGTTCCTTTGGCACTGTTCCTGATTTTTGCACTGCTTTACTTCACGTTTCATTCCATCAAAGAATCCTTGCTCATTTTTACGGCGGTACCTATGTCGGCCATCGGTGGCATCATTGCCCTTTGGCTGCGCGACATGCCGTTCAGCATCTCGGCGGGGGTAGGTTTTATTGCCTTGTTTGGAGTAGCGGTTTTGAACGGCATTGTACTGATAAGTTACCTCAATGACCTTGAAAAAGAAGGAATTAGTAACCTTAGAGAGCGCATCATGCGTACGGTAGAAGTTCGTTTTCGTCCCGTTCTCATCACCGCTACCGTGGCATCGTTGGGTTTTCTTCCGATGGCCATTTCAAACTCCGGCGGAGCAGAAGTTCAACGACCTTTGGCTACAGTAGTGATTGGAGGAATTTTATCCGCCACCCTTTTGACGCTAGTCGTACTACCCGTGCTGTATGCGCTATTTACGAAAGACAAAAGCAATGATTTGTCATCCTGAAAGGATCTAAAATCTCAAAGTGCGGACACTTAAAATGAAGTAGGAAGTCAGAAAGGTTTTACGACGACTGAAAGAACATGAAACCGATGCCAAAGGCACAAAAAAAAGTTTTGCTGGAAAGTACAAATGTATTTACCACGTGTTTTGGCAGCGATTTCAATTTGTATGGCATGCCATAGAATCGGAGAAAGAAATCAAGCTTTTTAAAAGAGATAAAAAAGAAGCACTCATAAACGACTTCAACCCAACATGGAAATTTTTAAACGAAAAAATAGAGGAAATGTAATTTGTCACCCTGAAAAGGGCCACAATTCGCATAGTAGCTTTAAATCGAAAAGGCAACGACTTAGACCCTTTCAGGGTGACAAATGCCTTTTTTTCGCCACCCCGAAAGGATTCATTTTTTCACTGGTGCTGACGCTTTCGCTTACCTCCCAAGCCCAGCTCTCCCTCACCCAAGCAATCGAACGCGCAACGCAGCAAAACCTGACGCTCAAAACCACGCAATTCAACGTACAGTCGCAGCAAGCGTTGGTGAAATCGGCGTGGTCGTTGCCTAAATTATCCGCCGATTTATTGGCGGGGCAAATTCAGAATCGCCCCTTGGATTATACGCTGAGTGCGGTGCAAAGTTTTGAGCCGTTCGGGGTGTATCGTAGTCGAGAAAAAGTACTGACGCAGCAAGTGAATGTAACCCAAAAGCAACAGGATATTCAGCGTAATGACTTGGTCTTTAACGTAAAACAGCAATACTATCAACTCCTGTATCTGTACCGCCTCCAACAATTGCTCCGCGGGCAGGATACCCTCTATCAAAAAGCGGTAGAGGCGGCGACTGTTCGCTACAAAACGGGTGAAAGTACCCAATTGGAGCTCGTTGCGTCGGAGACAAATCGCCGCGAAACGCAAAACCGTCAGGCAGTTTTGGTACGCGAAATACAAACGTCTTACATGGGCTTACAGGCGTTGTTGTATTCCAATGAACCCATTCTAATAGATACGTTAGTGAGTTTGCAGCGCTCCTCGGCGATGCAGGAAGGCACCAATCGTTATGTGGCATTGGCAGAAGAAGAAAACCGACTCAGTCGCACGTTTACGGACTTAGAGCGTGCCCTACTCAAGCCCGACTGGCGCGTTGGAGTGGCCAATCAATCCATTGAAAAACGGTTGGGTTTTACTTACGTTTCGGGGGGATTAGGTATTTCGCTCAACACCAAGCCCCAAAAAGCCCGCATCGAAGCCGCCCGAATCAGCGAACAGGCCACCGAAAATCAACTGAAAGCGGTGCAGTTTCAAACCGAAGCCAATGTCAAAATCTTACGCGAAACCTTGGCCAAACTTCAAAATACCCTTCTTTACTACGAGCAATCAGCACTGCCACAGGCTGATTTACTACTAAAAACTACCTATAAACAATTTCGTTTGGGCGACATCGAATACATTGAGTTTTTTCAGAATACCCGTCAGGCGTGGCAAATCCGTGAGGGTTATCTCAACCAACAGCTTCAATTCAGCCAAACGGTCATTGAGTTGGAGAAGTGGCTAGGAATTGAATAGAATGACAAGGGATGAATATACGAGCAGTCTGCCGCAGTGGCGATTTTTTGAATAACGATAGACCAATTAAAGAATGTTGAAATTGAAAATAATTAGAAAATGAAAAATACACCTGCATTGATAAATCTTTTGCCTTTTACCTTTTGCCTTCTTCTCCTGAGCTGTTCCAAAACCGAAACTGCCCAAACCGAAGAAGCCACTGCCGCCGTTCCCACCGAACTCAAACTCACGGCCGAGCAAGAAAAAAACTTCGGAATTACCCTCGGCAGTCCAGAAATGCGGATGGTGTATGACGCCATTATCCTCAACGGCGTTGTGGAAGCGCCACCCCAACAAACTGCATCGGTGAGTTTTCCACTCGGTGGCATCGTGCGCAGTATCAACGTATTGGCAGGAAGTCAAGTGGGTAAAGGCAGCACTTTGGCCACCGTTGAAAGCCTGGAACTCATTCAGTTACAGGAAGATTACTGGAAAACAGTTGGACAATTGACTTTTGCGGAGCAAGAACGTCAACGCCAAGCTACCCTCACGCAGGAAGACGTCGGTGCAAAACGCAAACTTCAGCAGGCAGAATCTGACGCCCGCGTACTCGAAGCAGCTAAACAAGGATTGGAAGCCAAATTGCAGGTTGTTGGAATCGACCCTAAAAACCTAAAAACAAACCAAATCGTGCGTACCATTGCCGTACGGTCGCCCATTGCGGGCGTGGTCAAAATGACCGATGCCACGATTGGAAAATCCATCTCAGCGGGCGAATCTTTGTTTGAAATTGTGAATCAATCGGGTGCTCGGTTGGTGTTGAAAGTATTTGAAAAAGACCTCCCACAAGTCAAAGTAGGGCAAAAGGTGATATTTACGGGAGGCTCGGCAACCATCACGGGGCTGGGTAATAACTTCGACCCCACGAGCCGTACCGTAGACGCCTACGCCAACCTCAACGGCTTACGCCTGTTGGAGGGCCAATACATCAATGGTAAACTTGAAGCCTTCCCACGTCAGGCCGAAACCTTACCTGAATCGGCGGTGGTGCGCACGGGCGAAGCCGCCCATGTATTTATCAAAACACCCCAAGGCGTTTACCAGCCCATCGACGTCAAAACGGGCGTGACGCAAGATGGGTTCGTGGAAGTCATTTTTACCAAAAAGCCTTCCGTTCCCATCGTTATCACGGGTGCGCAAACGGTGCAGGCAGAGTTGACCAAAGGATTGGGAGAAGAAGAGTAAGAAATTTAAAAGGTAACTCGGTGGCCATTTACAGAATGGCCACTTTTTCAATTCTGCTGATTCTTGCTTATTTTTGGAGAAACGTCATCTCCTACTCTTTCTGATATGTTTAAAACTCTCACATTGCTCACCCTTTCCATCGTCCTCGTAAGCTCTGTTTATAAAGAAAAAACGTATGCCGTAGGGCAAATCAAAACCCCTAAAGGCGAGATACTTTTCCAGCTTTACGACGAAACGCCCAACCATAAAGCGAGCTTTATCAAACTCGCCAATCAACATTACTGGGATACTCTCACATTCAACCGCGTCATCAACAACTTTGTAGCGCAAGGCGGCTGCCCCGATACGCCCGCTGGATTTTCAGACTCGCCTTACTTATTAAAGCCCGAATTTCGGAAAGAAATACGTCATATATACGGTGCCGTTGGAGCTGGGCGCGACAACAACCCCGAAATGCTGTCGGCGGGTTGCCAGTTTTACATTGTTCAAAACAAAAACGGCCTTGCCCGTTTGGACGATAAATTCACGGTTTTTGGTCAAGTATTCAAAGGCATGGACGTAGTAGATGCCATCACTGCCGTCAAAACTGACTCACTTGACGCGCCGTTGTCGCCCATCTCTCTCAAAGTGAGCGTTATTCAGTTAACAGCCAAAGAATTAAGGGAAAAAGGCTACAAACCGCGCTAAAGTCCTTTTCTATTTCATTTCTTTAAAATTCCCCCCTCTTTAACAAGGGGGAGTTTTTTTACCTCAACTACTTTCCTCGTGATTATTGTACCATATTTGAAAAGATACGGACTGTATGTGTGTGTTATTCCTGGGTTGCTGCTCACGTACATTATTTACAGATACCTCACTAACCTGCCCACAGGAGACGATATTTTTACGATGGAAATGTTTAATCAGCTTCACGAAGCTGATACATTTTCGGAAAAAGTTAAGATTCTGTTTAGCCAGCACAATGAACACAGAATCTTGGTAACCCGCCTTTTTGCATTGTTGCAATACAGTATTTCAGGATACATAGACTTGCGTTGGTGGATTATTGCAGGCAATCTTTGCCTACCTTTTGTGGTATGGATTTTTTACCAAAATTTAAAACAAACACCTTGGCTTCTTATTCCCATTGCGTTCATTTTGTTTGCGCCCCTTTCAAACACATTTGCGGCCATGCAAAATGCCAATTTGTTTTCGGTTCTATTTTGTATTGCCGCATTTCACTTTTCGCTCAAAAGTCCTGATTCTTTTTTCAATACTTTTTACGTTTTTTTATTCACCCTTTTGGGTATTTTTTCCAATGGCGGAGGCGTTGTTTGCTTTGGTTTGATTGGATGCGTCTTCTTTTTTCAGCGCCGCTATCGACTGCTTACCTACTGGATTCTCTTTGGCATTTTGATACTGGGGGGGTATTTCTATGATTATCAAAAAATTTACAAGCATCCCACCGCCGAAAATCTTTTTGAGCAACTACCAGAAGCTTTTTCCTTTTTACTGACATTTCTGGGAGGAATGGCCCAGCTGATTTGGCTTGCCAAAATCGTAGGTGTTTTGTTTTTAGGACTGTTTTTAACCATTATTATTCGCCGATATTATCAGCAAAATCCCTTCATTTTTCTACTGTTCACGTATGGGATTGCCATTAGTGTTTTAACTGCTCTTTCACGTTATGAACACGACATCAGTTTGGCTTTGGCTGAACGTTACGTCATTTATTCTATGCTTTTAGCCGCGGCTTCGGTCGTGATAATGTATGATTTTTTGAAAAATGTACCATCTCTTCAAACATACGTGTTTGTAGGGCTGACCTTTCTTTCCATTTCAGCCCATCTGAAATACATCACGATAAAACTGAAAACTGCAGATGCTACGAAAAACAGCCTCCTGATGGCAATGGAAAACTACCACCTCAATCGGTCGGGGTATACCTGTATGGAAGTTAAGATTTTAGATAGGTTAGCGCAAAACGGTTTCTATAGCTATCCAATTCCACACCCAGTTTATCCCAAGAGCTATTATGACAGCCTCAATCGTTATCTGCTGATACAAACCGTAAAACTCCGTGTAGACAAAGCCTATACCACCCAAAAGAATCTCCATTTACATATTAGTATTCTTGAACCGATGGAGGCTGAAAAAGTATTTGAGGAAATTTTTCTTAAATATTTGGTCTTCCAAAACGACTCCTTGCCGTTTGATTGTCAGAAGAGTATATTTACGCAACCCGATAACGACCAGACAATCCTTGTCGACATACACCTCGAAAACGCCAGGCGCGGCGTCTCATTACCTCAATTAGAAATTATTCTCCCCAAAAAACACTTTATGAAAGGCAAGTACGCCCTTTACTTTCTTTTTTTCTCCGATAAACCCGTCAATTACCCTCCCATAAAAACCAATGTGAGCTTTCGTTTATAGGATAAAAAGTGCATGGCTAGTTCGTAAAATCACTAACTTTGTGGCATTCAAAACACTTTGAGTTTGTACTTTTCTGACTATACTCAAAAGTTTGTTTCAATAAAAAAAAACAACAATATGCCGGGAACTGAATTATACGGCGCCGAAGAGCGCAAAGAAATCAACGATGTGTTAGAAACCGGAATCTTTTTCCGTTATAACCACGAAGCCCAACGCAATAATATCTGGAAAGCCCGCGAAATGGAAGCGGAAGTGTGTAAAGTGGTAAATGCTAAATATGCCCATGCGGTATCAAGCGGCTCCACGGCAGCCCAATGCGCCATGGTGGCCGCGGGCATCGGTGCCGGTGACGAAATCATCGTTCCGCCTTTTACCTACATCGCCACCGTTGAGGCGGCTTTGATGATTGGGGCATTGCCCGTTTTTGCCGAAGTTGACGAAACACTCTGTCTCTCTGCCGATGGAATTCGCAAAGCCATCACTCCCAAAACAAAAGGAGTTTGTCTCGTACACATGTGCGGACAAATGGCCGACATGGACGCCATCATGGAAGTCATCAAGGAACACAATTTGGTGTTGGTCGAAGACGCAGGACAAGCCATGGGCGCGAGCTACAAAGGTACGTTCACGGGGCTTTGGGGCAAGGCAGGGGCGTATTCTTACGATTTCTTCAAAATTGCCACGGCGGGTGAAGGTGGCGTTTTTGTCACCAACGACGAGCAAGCCTACAAAATAGCGGATTCCTACTCAGACCACGGCCACGACCACATCGGCTCCAATCGCGGCATGGAACAGCACCCTGTTATTGGATTTAACTACCGCATTTCGGAACTGCACGCCGCCGTAGGTTTGGCCCAAACGCGCCGGGTTCCGTTTATGGTGGAGAAAAACAATGAACATAAAAAATGGTTGATGAACCGGTTGGCCAATGTACCGGGCGTAAGTTTTGCACGTATCCCCGATCCAGACGGCGACTCTGCGACGTTCTTAAACCTGTTGCTACCAGATACCGATTCGGCACAATCCGTGGTCAATGAACTCAATGCTGCGGGTGTAGGTGGTTTTAACTATTGGTTTACCAACATGTACCACTTCATCAATCAGTGGGACCACATCAAAGAAATGCGCACTGCTGGCAAGCTGGCCGTGCAGGTATTGGGTGCACCCCAAGATTACGCCAATGTAGAACTACCGAAATCACAGGAAGTTATCGGGCGTTTGATTTCGTTTGGCATTCGTGTCACTTGGACCCAGACAGAGTTAGAAACGTTGGCCAATAAGCTGGAAGCAGCCATTCGGAAAGCCATGGTGGCGTATACGTGTTAATTTTCAACCCTGCATAAAGGAAACTAAGCAATATCAAAATTATGTTTATTGATTTTGATATTGCTTTTATTAAAAAGCATTTTGCAGAAAGACCATAAAAAGTCAAAAGTATAACATAACGGCAAGACCAATGAAAACACCGGAACAAAAACTTACCGAACCACCCAAAAGTCTGGGGCGTTGGTTGATGGAAAGTAAGCGCCAAACACAAAAAGAAATGCAGGAGGAAGCTCGGACGAATCCTAAATATCGGGCTATTATCGAACGATTGAAAAAAGCAAATGGGAAATAGTCAAACTCCCTACCAAATTGAGTTTTTGGGAGGTAAAGACAATGTTTACTTCTTCTTTACAAAATTTAAAGTAGGCTACCTTGTTAAATTCAAGCCCAGTTTCTACGTCCTTGATGCTGACCCAGCCATTGCAGACCATGTATATGAATTGGTCATTGCACGCATTGAAAAGCCGGAAGGGCCTATTCCACCCGACGAGCAAATTTTACATACAATCGCTGCAATAGCAGAAGATTTTTTCAAAAAAGAGCAGAATATAGCTATTTACGTTTGTGATGACAGCGACGGCAGAGGGAAAGCGCGTAAACGCAAATTTGACGGCTGGTTTGTCTATCTTAATTTTGAAGGTAGAGGCTTTATGAAAATTGACCAAGGTTTCCACGAAGCTGACGGTTTCAGCTATTCCGCTTCACTTATTTTCAAATCTGAAAATCAACTCAAAATTCAAATCATTACCGCTTTGGATGAATTAGCCGATAGATATAATCAACCTAAATAAATAACCTAAAATTGTATTCCTCATAAGGGTACACACGCGGCCAACCGCAACGAAATTAAGTTATGCATAAAAATTTCAAAGGAATCGAGAAAACCGTTTTTGGACGGGGAAGTTTTAACCAATTGGGCGACATCATCGCCCCGCACCGCCGCGAAAACAATCGCTACATGGTGTTTATCGTAGACAATTACTTTAAAGGCAAAGACCTTGAAAGTCGTCTGCCTTTATTGCCCGAAGATACGGTTTACTTCATTGACGTAGACCCACACGAGCCAACAACCGAACAGATTGACACGCTCCGCGACGAGATTTTGGCCACCAAAGGCCTTCCATCGGGCATCATCGGTATCGGCGGCGGTGCCATTATGGACATTGCCAAGTGCGTATCCCTGATGGTAACAAATGAAGGTTCTTCGACCCTTTATCAAGGCTTGGATTTGATTAAAGTACCTGGCATTTATCACGTCGGTGTTCCTACTATCTCTGGAACGGGTGCGGAAGTATCCATGACCGCCGTATTGACGGGCCCCGAGAAGAAATTAGGGTTAAAATGTGAATGGACGGTGTTTAATCAGGTAATCCTCGACCCAGACCTGATTGCCACAGTACCGCGCGATTGGTGGTTTTATGTGGGGATGGACACCTACATTCACTGCATCGAGTCCGAAAATGGGCAGTTCAACAACGCGTATTCACACGCATACGCTGAGCAATCCATGAAACTTTGCCGCGAGATTTATCTGGGAGAAAACAGCGGGCAAACCACCGAAAACGACGATAAACTCATGGTGGCGTCGCTCATGGGTGGTTTGAGCCTGACCTACTCAGAAGTGGGTATATGTCATGCAATTAGCTACGGGCTTTCCAAAATTTTGGGAATGCGCCATTGCTATTCCAACTGCATTGCGTTCAACCATCTGGCAGACTATTATCCAGAAGGCGTAGCAGAGTTTAAGGAAATGGTTGCCAAACACAACATTACGCTTCCGCAAGGGTTATCTAAAGACTGGACCGACGCCCAAATCAACGCCATGGCGCATGTTTCTTATAAACTAGACCACATGTGGAACCACGCAGTAGGGTACGACTGGAAAGAAAAAGTAACGATTGAGGACATAGAAGCAATTTTCAGGAGACTATAATTGGATAACCTTAATAAGGTTTGAAACCTTATTAAGGTTAATTTACTATAAAATGGGCAAACATCTTGATAACTTTGAACCCAGTCGCTGTTACCATGTATTCAATCATGCTGTTCATAACAACAACTTGTTTATAAAGGATACTAATTATCACTATTTTTTACAACAGCTTCAAAAACATACACATCCAGTTTGCCAATTATATGCTTACTGCCTATGTCCTCATTCCCCGAACCGTATCCATTTAAAAGTAGAAAAAATTATAAATTTCACTTTTAAACGGTATCCAAATGAAAAAAAGCAATTTTACAGAGGAGCAAATCGTAACGATTTTGCACAGTCAA
>NZ_QPIW01000008.1 GCF_003339505.1 Runella aurantiaca | reverse complement strand
AGCGGATGCCTCAAAAAAAGAGGATAAGTCTGAAAAACACGAGGAGGATAGGTCGAGGTCTTGAAAATCAATCTTTTGCATCCGACAAATTTATGCCTTTTTTCCTTAGCCTGACGGCTATGGTGTTTTTCACCTGCAAAATAAAATGGTTAGCGATAAAGGTGTTGGCCGTGAAAACGCCCCCAACTGCATGAAATCAATTAGTAAATTTTGGAAATAAAAAGAGAACACGGATTTAAAGGATTCCTTCGGAAACACGGATTTGAAAAATCTGTTTTCTCCATCTATCTGATTACAGTCTCCCCACCTCTCTCCATACCTTCAATTCATCTTTAAATCTATCGTTGATTACTTCCAATTTCGTGTCAATTCGCATGGTGGGGCGTTCCTTTAGGTTATAGGCAGACCATGCTGGTGCATCTTTGGCCGAAGGTTTTCCGGTCTTGGCAAAATTTGTCCATAACTCGGCAAAATTGTGGGAGGCTATGGCTTTTTCGGGCTTGTTTCCGCCAAAGAAGCTTGGCTTGTTAGCGGCTTCGTTATTGAATTTGAATGAAATATCCATGGCATGAGGGGTACCCATTTCGTATTCCGTTCCGGGTATTTTCATCTCCGATTTATATCCAAAATTGTAGAGATAAACAGGAGCACCACCTTCTTTTACTTTTTTCTCCGCAATATCTACCGAACCAAGCCCCATCAAAGTAATGGACGAAATAGCAATGTAGATATCAGCAGCGGAGGCGTTGGGTCTTGCCTTACGGTAGGTGTCAATTATTTTTTGAGTATCAGCACCATATTGTAGTTCAAGCTTTTTGAATAGTCCCTCAAAATCATATTTCACAAAATCGGTTTCTTTCCTTTCCCACGCAAAGAAGGTATGTTCATCTTCATTCCAGCCTACCAAGAGCGGTTTGTTTTTAGAAATCGCGGGTGCCGAAGGGTCGAAGGGATGATGCGGAAGGGCTTTACCATCCACCACGGGGCCAAAGCCACCATAGTTTCGTCGCATAAATCCTGCATTTCTGTTCTTTTCAACGAATGGCGGAACAAACGGCAATTTGCCTTGCATAGCCAACAAATCCGTTGCAGGTATTTCAAGCAGCTTTTTCCAATCTTTAGGTTGGATATTCAACTCTTTCAAAAGCATCAGCGTGGTTTCTTGGGCAATTTCCTTTGGGGTCATGCGCACACCCGGCCCGCTTTCAATCGAAGCTTTATTGAAATAAGGTGCTGCCGATGGCATGGCGTAGAGACACGACGTTTTGGCGCCACCACCTGATTCGCCCCAAATCATGACGTTGTTGGGGTCGCCCCCAAATTGAGCAATGTTCGTATTGACCCATTTTAAGCCCTCCACAATGTCCAACATGCCGTTATTGCCCGAGCCTTCGTAGTCTTTTCCGCCTAATTCGTCTAAATAAAGAAAGCCCAATAATCCCAAACGGTGATTGGTTTGAACTACTACTACATCAAAGTTTCGGGCCAAATTAGCCCCATCCTGCCCTGCTGACCCACCCGACCCAATCACAAAACCACCCCCGTGGCTGTAAAACATCACTGGCCGTTTTTTATTATCATTGGCGGGTGTCCATACATTCAAGAAAAGACAGTCTTCGGATGGAGCCGGCTCATTTCGCCTTGGGTTTTGGATAGCAGGCGCACCCAAAGTAAGGGTATCTTTAACGCCAGCCCATTTTTCAAGTGGGGCGGGTCGGCGGAATCTTCTTTCGCCAGATGTGTTGCCCGCATAAGGCACGCCTTTGAAAATGTTTACACCATTTTCTCGGTATCCTTTTATTTTGCCAAAATTGGTCTCAGAAATAATGAATTCTTCAATCAATGAATTGGAAAAAGCATAATTTGCAACCGACAAACCTGCTACCGAAAGGGCCGTTTTGTTTAGAAATTCTCTTCTTTTCATGGTTCTAAATATTGAATAGATTCATACCTTCTTTCAGAGCCAACGTTTTCCCTTTCCAAACCAAATTACCCGTTATGGTTTTGGGTAGTTCTATCTGAATCTTCCATTTGCCATTTTCCAATTTATAACTAGCCGAAATACTCCCCTTGGGGTGTGGCATCGTTCCGTTTATATCAGTCATCTGCCCCAAATGCGGGGTAATCTTTACTTTTGAAAATGCCAAGCCATCGCTGTCTACTCCTAAAATAGTACGGTAGAATTCGATGTTAGGACTTGAACCCCAAGCGTGGCAGTCAGAGCGAGTTTTGTCCACATCTGAGGTTTCGGCCCAAGTGGTAAGCCCCATTTGAATATTTTCGCGCCATTTATCGAGCCATTTCAAATAGTCATTGCCTTTGCCTGCTTTGATGAGTGCTTGGTGCAAATAGTACTTAAAATAAATTGAGGCTGGGGCGAGTTGGTTATTGGTTAGTAGTGATTGGGCAATTTGTTTTGCTTCCTCGCTACTTGCTAAACCCGTCAGAATAGCCAGCGAATTAGTATGTTGTGAAAACTCGTCTTTTTCTTCACGGTCGGCAAAGAGTTTTTTGGTAGCGTCCCAATATTTGGCTCTGATGGTATTCTTTAAAGTGGCTATTTCCTTTTGGTACTGAGCGGCAAAGACAAGGTTGCCCAATTTCGTTTCTAAATCTGCCGCTACTTGATACGCCCAAAGCAATTGAAAATCAAGCACCGCCGAGGTACCGTTGGCACTCATGGGGCCAGCACCTGCCCGCCATTCTTTCTGGTTATCCACCCAATCGGTAAACATCCATTGAGGGGTGTTTTTTAGTCGACCATCGGCTTGTTGGTAGCTTTTGAAATAGGCCAAAATCTGACGAGTGCCACTTATTTTACTTTTAACAAACTCTACATCAGCCCCATAACGGGCGTAGTCTTGCAGCATACCAATATACCAAAGCGAAAACGTAGGGATAAATTGCGGGGTGTAAGAGGGATGCCTACTCAAGGTTACGCCCTCTGGCGTTCGTGAAAAATCCATGAGATTGATGGCATTTTTTACCAGCCGGTCGTCGCCACTGTTGTAAAGCGACACCAATGCCTGTATGCGGCCATCGCCGATGTATTGGAGTTGCTCATAATAGGGGCAATCCATATACGTTTCATACGCACAAAGGCGAGCGGTACGCCAACCAATTTCCAGCATCTTGTCCATCTCGGGCTGATTAGCAGACAATTGGGCATTCATTTTAAAAGGATAACCGGTAAATGTACCGTAAATATCATTCAACGTAATTGCCTCACTTTGAGTGACAATGCTCAGTTGCAAATAGCGATAAGTACGGTAGGTAAGGCTGGTAAATTTCTGATTTTGACTTCCGTCCGAAACCAGGCTATCTGCCCGTCCTACAAAGTTTTTACCCGTAGTTTCGTTTCTATTACCTTTGCCTCCCGATTTTGCAAAAAGTGCCTCGGCATATCTCAACGTAATGGTAGCAGCCTTGCCTCCACTAAATTCTACGTTTGGATAAGCGTTGGTCAAATAACTTTGGTCTAAAATGATATTTACTTTTGAGTTGGCAGGTATCAGCACCTCTGATTTTTTGGCAGGAAAATCAGCAAGCAAGGCCGTAATACCTTCGTTACTAACGACTTTGGCCAATCGCTCATCTTTCAACTCCATTTGAGGTATGATAGATGGCACAAGCATCCAGCCACTCATCGTACCAAAAGCGCCTAAAATGTTTTTCGGCACACCTCCACCCACTGGCCTTGCCTTTTGCCAATTTTTATCGTCAAAGCCTTCACTTTGCCAATTTTTGGGGCTTAAAGCCATGTTACGAACCTCGCCAGCCCCAGCTACATAATAGCCTCTAGTTCTAAAAACCAAAGGAGCAAAGCTGTTATCTTTCTCACAAAGCCAAGTATTATTGGTATTTATGTCTTTTTCGGCAGAAGTGTTTCCTTGTAAAATAAAGCCAGTTCGGTACGTTATCTGAGCCTCAGGTTTAAATTCTCCTTCATTCCAAACTTGGGCAGCTACAATGTTTTTGCCTGCTTTTAAATAAGACGCAATGTCCACAGTTTCATAATTCCAATGGGCAATATCGCCACGGGCAGGGCCCATCGAAACCAATTTTTCGTTCACAAAAAGTTTGTAACGATTATCTCCCGAAACATGAATTTTAAAGCTGCTGGGTTTTGCGGCCAAATCAATGGTTTTGCGGAACATATACACACCATACCCATCGGTGGTGGCGGTGGGCACGGTAATCCATTGTGCGTGCCAGCGTTTATTGATAACATCAGGTTCTCCCGTGGGTGGGCCGAACTGGGCCTTCAGAAGAATTGATGTTAGTGCTACTAAAATCAAGGCAAGGACAACTACTTTTTTCATGATGAATGGGTTTAACTTAAATTTTCAGGATGCATTTATTTTCAATCAACCCTACTTCAATTCTTTTTTCAGAAAAGCCATCACTTTCGTTCGTATTTCATCTACATCGTACATTTTGCCAAAGTGAGGTGCATCTTTGACGATGATGAGTTCATTGGCGACACCGTTGGTCGTTAGCCAAGCACTCAACAACTGCGAATGACGGGGGGAAACCAAGTTGTCTTTTTCGCCGTGAATCAACAGAAATGGAGGGTCGTTTTTGTCAACGTAGGTTACGGGGCTCGCCGCTTTGGCCAAGTCGGGACGGGCAAGCGGTGCCGCGCCAATGAGCAGTCCTTCGGGTGATTTGGCGTCGTCTGCCCCAGGAAATAAAATCAATTCGGCTGGCCCGTAAAAATCAACGACGGCTTTGATTTTGAATTTCGCAATTTGCTTATTCATATAAAAATCAGGCACTTTGCTGTTGTGCGCCAAGCCCAAAAGCGATGCCAAATGCCCGCCCGCCGAGAATCCCATCAAGGCGATTCGGTTTTTATCCAAGCCATATTTTTCGGCATTGTCGTACAAAAAAGACACGGCACGATTACAATCTTGGATTTGGGCCGGAAAAGTAGCTTGCGTAGCCCAACGATAATCTATGGACGCTATGGCAATACCATTGTTTATCAAGGCCGATACGGTATTACCCATGTAGCCAATATCGGCGGTTTTGTCATTTCCAATCCATCCACCTCCATGAATAAAAACCACCAAAGGCAGATTTTTGGGCGCATTGGCGGGCAGATAAATATCCAGCAAATGCTTTTTGAGCGTATCACCGTTGTACGGAATATCCCCGTGCAGTACAGTTCCTTCGGGAAAGAGTTTTAAGACACGGTTGGTTTGCGGTTGGGCATTAACAAAAAATGACTGTAACAGCAGCAGCGCAACTAAGCGTAAAAAGTTGATTTTCATTTGGGTAGCAAAATTTAAAGGGTACATTTCTTATCAAAAGCGAAGACCGAATAGATATATTTCAACTCAAATCTGATAATCTATTTCCAGAAAATCATCCACATTTTTCAGCCAATAGTTTTGCACAAACATCACATGCTCTGGATGGTTGGAATAAAAATCGTATTGCTCCTGCGTTTCAAATTCCATTGAAATCCCGTATTCAAATTTGTTTTTGGGGCTGATTTGTTTCAATACTTCAAACTTTTGAACATCCTGAATAAAGGCAAGTTTGTCAACCGCATCAAAAAAAGCCTGCTTTTGGTCGGCGTTTATGGCGTCTTTGAGTTTGAAAATGACGGAATGTCGAATCATCATTGAGTGGGTTTATTTCTAACATTAGTACAAGTTTATAGCGCTTTTGTACAGAAAGTATCCTGAACTCACCTGTATTTACCCAAAGTGAGACAATAAGTAAGAATAAAGGCGTCAGTCACGCTAAGTCTCACAGAAGCAATGATTTAATATCAAGCGAACCGTTCTCTAACAATAGTGTCACGCTAAGTCGCAAAGACGCAATGATTTAATGCACGAGCGGGCCGTTCTCCAAAAATTCTGTCTTTTTAAAGCTTTGACGGTTCTTTCAATTTCATCACGAAAAATAAGCCGATTAACGCCAATGCCGCCGCCACCCAAAGAAAAGCCGAAGGGTCGATTTTGTCGGAAAGGACTCCCGACAGGGCAGGCACCATTACTCCACCAATAATTTCTGCAATGGCCGTAATAAACCCTAACGCTTTGGCTTTCAGATGGTCGGGCACCGACTCGGAAGGCAATACAGCCGCTACGATGGGGAGTAGTCCCATCATAAAATAAGTCAGAAACATGGCTGGAAGATGCAACACAGAACCTACCAAAAAATAGACCGCAAAAGGGTAAAACATACCCACCACCATAAAAATCAGCAACACTTTTTTACGTCCGATTCGGTCAGAAAGCCCGGGAACAATAACGGAGGATAAAAGCCCCGACACGCCCAAAAGCCCCATGGTTTTGCCCATTTGGTCGGCCGACATCCCCTGAGAATTGACAAAATAATTGGAGATAAACGGTAGTGTAGCAAACCACCACCCAAACACACAGCAAGCCGCCCCGATGCCCCATTTGATGTTGTTGTATCGTAACAATTCGGCGATATTGAGGGTGGATTTCTCTTGGGTTTGCACACTTTCAGCGGTTGATTTTTTGACAAATTTCCAAGCCAGTAAACCCAACAATAAACCTGGCGCTCCTGCCACAAAAAAGGCATTGCGCCACCCTATATTTTCGGCAATTTGCACCAAAACAACAGGTGCTAAAATAGAGCCAAACAAAGCAGAACCTACCCCTTGCAAAATCCCTGCGTTTATGCCCAGTCGGTGAGGTGAAGATTCGCGCTCCACAAAGTTTTGGGCCAACGGTATCACGGGCCCTTCGGCAAAACCCATGACGAGACGGGCTATTAGCAACGTAACAAACGAAACCGCCCAACCAGAGCCAAATGAACAAAGAGAGAAGGTAAAAACGGCGGCAATGAAAACGAGTTTTTTCTTATTGTGGGTTTCGGCCCACGCCGTAGAGAAAAAACTCGAAAATGCCCACGCCAACGACAACGCCCCCGCCAAAAGTCCGATTTGCGTGTTGTTGAGTTGAAGGTCTTTGGCTACGTAAGGCATCAAAAAATTAAGCGCCAAGCGGTCGAAAAATAAGCACCCAAAAGTGAGTGCCATCAACAACACAATGCCGTTTTCGTAGGTAAAAAATCCTTTTTTCATGTTTGAAGTGAGGTTTAGGGGTAATTAAAAAAATCTATTTACTCACTGTAAATGTATTTTGCAATTTAATAGTCTGCGATGAACTGCCCATCAACACTTTTACGCTTCCCTCTTCCACTTCCCAGCCCGAAATTTTGTCGTTCCACCAAGCTAGCGATTCAGCATTTAGCATAAACGTTACTTTTTTGGTCTCGCCCGCTTTCAAGTTTACCCGTTGAAAGCCCTTAAGCGCCTTTACTGGACGAATCACTTTAGATTGGGGATGCTGAATGTATAATTGTACCACCTCATCGCCATCGCGGCTACCCGTATTTTTTAGGTCTGCACTCACGGTAATGCTTCCAGTCTTGGGCATCGTTGCACTGCTCAGTTTCAAGTTGGTGTATTGAAATTGAGTATAGCTCAAGCCGTGACCAAAATGATAAAGTGGTTCGCCTCTAAAATACATGTAAGTACGGCCATTGGTGATGTCATAATCCATCATGCGAGGAAGTTGGTCAAGCGATTTTGGCCACGTTTGAACCAGTCGTCCCGCTGGATTGTAGTCGCCAAAAAGTACATCGGCAATGGCACTGCCTTGTTCTTGGGCAGCGTGTGTAATGTGAAGAATGGCAGGCACATGCGCCTGACTCCAATTGATGGCGTAAGGAAAGCTTGATGTCAATACCACAATGGTCTTGGGGTTGACGGCAAAAACTTCTTTGGCCAAATCTTCGGCTGGCAAGTCGAGCGACTGTCGGTCACGGCCTTCTCGGCCTTCGCCGCATTCCAAACATTCTTTGGTTGAACCGTCGTGGTTGAACGCTTCCCCCAGATTTTTTGTGCCGCACATCGGGTCATTTCCTATGACTACAATGACATAATCGGCGGCTTTGGCCGCATTTACTGCTGCATTGTATTCATTATTTGGCACAAAGTTGACGTTTACATTCGAACCCAATTTGTTTTTCAAGCCTTGCAACACGCTGATTGCATATGGGGTAGCTCCGCTGTAAAAATCAAACAATACGGAGTCGGCATGAGGCCCAATCACGGCGATTGTCTTTACATTCTCTTTATTCAAAGGCAACGTATTTTTATCATTCTTCAATAAAACCACCGATTCACGGGCCACTTGCAGGGCAACGGCTTTGTGTTTTTCAGAATTCCACGGTTCAGATTCGCCATTTATACCAATCGTTTTATAAGGATTTTTATCAGAATTATCGAGCAACCCTAACTTCAATGCCGCTTTTATTTTTCCTCTAATCGCCTTATCAATGTCCGTTTCCGTAACCAACTCAGCCGCCAAAGCCTTGTCCAAATCAACTTTAATTAAGCCGGGAAAATCAAGAAATTGATTCATCCCAACTTTTATAGCTGCCGCTACCACCTCTTCTCTAGTTTTGAAATATTTATGCTGATTTACACCGTGTCCAATCGAGAGAAAATCGGATGATATTACCCAATCAGCACCCCATTCTTTGGCTACAACTTCTTTCAATATCGGGTGGACGGTCATAGGAACGCTGTTCCAGGCATTGTACGACGCCATGTATGATTTTGCACCACCTTGGATAAACGTCATTTGGAAAGGTGCCGCGTAATACTCCCGCATGATTCGGTTATTGAAATCTGATGATGACCGTGCACGGGTGGTTTCGTTGCTGTTGGCAAAGAAGTGCTTGAGCAATGAACCCGCCATCCAATAGTTTGGATTATCACCCTGAATACCCTTCGTAAGTGCGGTCGCCATCGTTCCTACCAAAAACGGATCTTCGCTAAAACTCTCATCGTTACGGCCCCAGCGAGGGTCACGAGCTAGGTCAGTGGTGGGTCCCCAGAGCATCAACGACGCAAGTTTATATTTCTCATTTTGCGTGGCATATCTGGCTTCATACCCCATCACATTCCCTGCTTTTTTCATCAATTCAGGATTCCAAGTAGCCCCCATGCCATACACTTGCGAAAAAGACGTAGTGGGGATGGGCTTCGCTCCCATTTGGGGAGGTTTTACGAGGGCTTGGTGGATGCCTTCGGCGCTCCCAGGCGAAGAGATATTTAGGCGTGGCGCATTATAATCCAATATAAATGCGACTTTCTCTTCGAGCGTGAGTAAAGAGAGCACATTATTCACGCGTTGCTCGATTGTCAAATCGGCATTTTGGAAAGGATAAGTTTGCTGTGCCTGTAGGCCAATGAAGCCACTGAATACCAGCGTGAAGGATACAATTATTTTGTTTTTCATGAGGTTTCAGAATTAAAATCTATATAATCTGATTTTAAGCGTTGTAATTTTATCTCCCGGCAAACTTGCTTTTTGCTCATCGCCATTCCAGCGCTTGGTGGCGACAAATTTGTCATTTTCAAACTCTCCTTCTTCGATGGATAGAAAACCTAAATGCTCAAATTTGATACCCTCTTTCAACTCAAAATGTAGCTTTACGCCATAACCTACTACATAAAATTCATCAGCCGCATTCTGAATGAGGATGGCCGAGCCAATATCCTCAGGAAGCGCACCAAACGGCCCCGCAGGCATGGCTTTTGCTTTGTCTTCTTTTGTTTCAGAAGTGGGTGGGCCAAACGACATTTTGGCTTTCCCTTCATTTTCCAACGATTTCCCAAAATCAATGCTGAACCCTGGTTTTCGTGAACTCGTTGCCACTAATTTATAATCCCCCATTTTCAGTTCCTGACTTTCTTTGACGGGATTAAGGTACACCGCTTTCATTTTCTCGCTGCCGTAATTTTGGGTAATTGTTCCGGCCATTTGCGAAACAGCTTGGTAGGTACTTTTCAGCAGATTCAGATTGTTGATATTTTCTTTGCTTTTCATTCGTTCGCCGTCAATGCCAAAGGGTGCAAAGCCCAAAGCATTGTATTTCCCAATGGCGTACAAAGCCCCCGCAGGCATCAGCGAACTTTCGGGGATAAACAGCGTATTACCACCAAAAGTATAGGCATCAAAAAGTTCGTCGTACTCAATAGTGTATACATTGGGTGAATAAAAATCCAGCGCCCTCCCTCCTGCCCGATACGCATCCAATACGTGAGGATTGATGGTGCCATGTGGATAAAAGCCTCTTTTGTTGTACAGCCAACCATTACAAAAAGCGGGTAAATCGTGTTGTTTTCTACCTTCGGCAGTGATATAATTGATGTATTTTGAATAGTGGTAAGCCATAAACAATTCTTCGGTGTAGTGCTTGTATTCACCCTGTTCGGTACTTTTTCCTAAGATTTCTTCCCACGTTCCTTTGGTTTTGTAACCGTTGTCGGCCCATGCTTTTTCCAGTGCTGGAAACAATTTCCCCTTGTTGGTTTTGAGGTAGTTTATCATATCATCAGGAATGGCGCTTTGCCATGCTTTTAAAGCCAGCGGAGACAAATCACGGTAGTTTTCAAAACAGCCCGGCTCATTTTCCACCTGCGTCATGATAACCGTGTGTTGCTTATCCACTTCTTTGAGGTGTTGCATTAAAGCGGTATATGCCTTTGCATCGGCATTCCTATTTTCTTCGCTAAATGGCGACAAGATTTCGAGGGTCTTGCCATTTTCGAGGGTGTATCTTTGAAAACGTTGGGGATTGGTTTTTACCCATTCTGGCGCGTAAGTGGATGCAGTACTTTTCCAACTTCCAAACCATACCAACACGATTTTTAAATTCTCTTTTTTAGCTCCTTCAATCGCCGCATCTACCAATTCAAAATTGTATTTGCCTTCCACAGGCTCCAGCAATTCCCAATACGCATAAGCCAAAACCGTATTGAGGTGCAAGTCTTTCATTTCTTTCCACACCCTTTGTAAAGCGGCATTGTCGGAGCCAGTAGAATTATGGAGTTCTCCCCCCAAAATGATGAAGGGTTTACCGTCCACCATCAGCTTGACAGCCCCATTTTCCTTTTTCAAATAGGGTAATTGCGCGGTAGAGGTGAATGAAATTACAGCAAATAGAAGTGTGAGGAAGCGAATCGTGATTTTCATAAAGTATCAGTTCTTTTATTTAAAAAGCAAGGGAGCAAATTCGGACAGATTCCTACGCCAAGCCAAAAAAGTATGGGCACCAGTGCCGTTTTGGTAGGTATATTTTATACCAAATCCATCAAACATTTTCATCATATTCAGGTTGTTTTTGTAGGCAATGTCCTGTTCACCTCCCATATAAATCGTAAAGTTTTTGAATTGATTGATTTCAGGATTGGTCATCACAGTCGCGTGCTTTTCCGTAATTTCTTTGATGGCATCAGGAAAATACCCCGTACTCATGGGAAACACATGACTGAAAAGCGTAGGGTTCCACAAAGCCAAGTTGATGGTTTGGATACCACCCATGGAAAGGCCCGCCACTGCCCGGTGCTCTCTTTTGGCAGAAACAGGGTAGTTTTTCTCAATAAACGGCACAATGTCTTGCACAAAATCACGGCAAAAAGGGTCCTGTTTGTCGCCGGCCCCCATGAAAAAGCCCTGAACGGGCGTATGACCTGCGGGCATCACCACAATCATCGGTTTGAGTTTACCTTCGGCATAGAGATTATCCAGAATCAAATTGGCACGACCAGCGGTTGTCCAAGAGGCATCGTTGTCGCCACCGCCGTGAAGTAGATACAATACAGGAAGTTTTTCTTTTTTGCTGATTTCGTCATAATGCGGTGGTAAATAAACGTGCAAACGACGGGTAATTCCACCTAAAGCCGAAGAAGTGTATAGTACTTTTTCCAATTTGCCGTGTGGCACATCTTTCAGACTTTGAAAATCATTTTCGGCTCCTTTCACTTCAAAAAGGTTGGAAAAACCCGAGTTTGATTCTTTGTATTGTGCATTTTTCGGGTCAAAAACCTTTAACCCATCCACCATAAAATCGTAGGTATAGACATTTGGTTTTACGACATAATCCGTGGTAAATGTCCATACCCCTACGGCATCTTTGGTGAGTTTATCCGCACCAAATTGAGGCGCATAATCGCCCATCACAGTCACTTCCGAAGCTTTGGGCGCATAAATACTGAATTTCACCTTACCGCCAGCTACGATTTGCATTGATTTCAGGGTATCGTTGGGCGTGGGGGTGCGTTGAGGAAATTGCGCAAATGCCGCATTGAAAAGAGCGAATGTCAACAGGACGAATAGGATGTTTTTCATTGTTTTGCCAGTCAATATTTTAGTATAGTTTCAATAAAAAATTGCACAAATTTAACCATAACAATGTCAAAAAGATGGGCATAAATCGCCAAAAAATAGGCAAAATCAATCAGATAAGACCATAATACTGCAACTCATGAACAACAAACATTAAAAACGGGACAGAGTAACCTCCATCCCGTTTTTAGGCTTTTCAACCTACCATTAAAACTTATAACTCAGCGTCAGAAAATAGGCTCTTGGCATGATAGGTAAAGTGGCATAAATGGCCTGTTTGTTGGATTCTAACATCTGTTTCGTAAAACCTTGGGTATCCAAAGCGGCAGGAAAACCTCCAGGCGCGGCCCAACCCATGATACCATACGTATTGAGAATGTTATTTACCGATGCATTGGCCTGAATATTTTTCGTGATTTTGTACGAGGCATTCAAATCAAAAGCGTTGAAAGACGGCAATTGGAAGGCATTTCCGACGTTTGCCCAGCGCTTGCCCATGTATTGCCAGTTGAGAGATGCCGTCAGCTTATCATTGCTGTAAGTGGGCGTCACGGTAAACATATTGGCGATATTATCGTTTTTACCACCATCATAAGTTACTTTCACATCATCAGCAGGGCCATTGGCATTGGCCAACCATACACCAAATTCTTTTGCCACCGAAGTTTGGATTGTTCCAACGGCACGAATACTAAGGTTTTTGCTGAAAACATAATTACCTTCTAATTCCAACCCTTTGGTTTCGATTTTTTGATATACACGAGCGGGGGCATAGTAGGTAGCATCTGCATTTTGGAAAATCTGGAAATTAGGAATATTGCTTGCCAAGGTATAGAATGGCGTAACGAAAAGGTTCAGGTTTTTGCTTTTATACTTCAACCCAAACTCCGCCATTTTGATGTCTTGTGCTTCAACAGAAATGCCCGAAGTAAGTTGTTGATTAGCAATGTCCATGAAATAACTCAAATCTGGGGTTTTACGTCCTTGTGAATAGCGACCATAGATGGCAAGTCCATCATTCACCCTATAATTGGCCCCAAATGAGTAGGAGATTACATCACTGAAAGAAAGGCTTTTATCAAAACTTTGCGTAGGATTGGCGGTAAATATACGATTATCGTAAAGCGTTGCGGCGTTGCCATCAGCGCCCGTTGGGCTATCAGGAGTTACGCGTTTGGGCGTAGTAAAGCTTGATTTGATGTTGAAGTTTTCGGCCCGGATACCCCAGTCAATATTCAGCTTCTCGGTTACGTCCCAATTATGGCCTAAAAACAGCGCAATTTGTTTGACCGTTGCTTCATTTTCATAGACGCCACTTCCGCCAAAATTTGTAATACCATTTGGGTTTGTTAATTCAAACTTTGCTCCGCCCAAATTTGTATAGCGAATGGCCACCGTTTTGGGTTGGTCTTCAATCGTCGCAAAACTTTGGCCCGATGGTATCATTGAGAAACGATTGGCCTTGGTTGATGAATAATACAAACCACCCGTGAAGGTCATCTTTTTGAATTTCTTTGAAAGAGTGGCCTGGTCAATTACGTCATTCAGACCTACTTCTCCGTAAGGATTGGGATTATAAAAAACGGCGTTTGGCAATACATCGCTTCCTGGAAGGGTTAGGTTATTGGGGATAAAACGAATGCCACCACCTGCCGGGGGCAATTGTTGCACTGTACCGTAGCTTTGTCCAGTAGCAGGGTTATAAAACTCATACGTCCCGAATCTCGCCACGTTGCCGCTCACCCCGTAAAAAACCACCTGATCAACCCTGAAAGGAAACACCACCGCCGTTGTTTGGCTGATGTTATCTTTGTTAGAAATCTTAAAATTATTGTTGAAAGTCCAACCTTCTCCGAAGTTCTGTTCCCAGTTTAGACCAATTGCTTTTTCAGTGTATGAACCCACTTTGCGGGTATCATATTCAATATCTTTTGACGCACCCGAAAGGTTTTTGGGTACGGTAAATTGCTGTGATTGAATCAAGGTCGAGCTGGTATTGGTAAAACTTCCCGCAGGTCTTGGGTTTTCAAAGTCAACGGAAGGCGTAAATTCAAAAGGGGCCGTATGGTCATCTAAAATCTTAGCGTACAGTTTCAAAGAGCCTGATTTATAATTCTTTACCACATTTGCCTTCACTTGTCCACCATAGCTCAATTTATAACCCGGATATTTAGGGCCATCGGCATTACGGTAAAAACCACCTACGTTGAAAGTCAATGACTTATCTTTTGAAAGTGGCCCACCTACGTTGAAATCGGCACGGTAATAAGGGCTTTGTCCGTTTCCTTCCAAACCAAATCTGGCGCGAACTTCACCCGCCAGCGTCTGGCCTCCCGTTTTTGAAACGTAATTGAATAAACCACCCGGTGCATTTGGCCCTAAAATAGAAGCCGTACCTCCTCTTACAGCCTCAATTCTGTTGAGCGTAGCGTCGGCCCGAAGATAGCCATCGGGCTGCACAAGACCCGAAATACCCATCACAGGCAGGCCGTCTTCCTGCATCGAAACGTAGAAAAAGCCGCCGTTGTAGTTCAATCCTCGGGTATAAATAGCGTTGCCGACTTCTCCCCGTGAAGTATTCACATAAACGCCCGGCAAGTTTTTGAGCAAGTCAGCCGAGCTATTTGGCACAACTCCCTCTATCTGTCTGGTATTCAAGGTAGAAATCGCTACCGAAGCATTCATTTTGGTTCGTTTGTCAAACACTCCCGTTACGACCACTTCATCCAACGCGGCGGCATCATCTTGAAGTGAAATCGACAAGCTCCCCGACTGTGGTACGGTAACGCTCACCTCTTTGCTTTGATAACCAATAAAAGAAGTAATAAGCGTGTACGAGCCATTTTCAACGTTTTCAATCCTAAACGCGCCCGTTTTATCGGCCGAAGAGCCTTTGGTCGTACCTTTGACGATCACCGAAGCTCCAACCAATGCTTCGCCCTTGGCATCCGTAATTTTTCCTGAAATGTTGCCTGATTGGGCAAACGTGGAAATACTGAATAGGATCAACACAAAAAGTGCGAGCATTCCTTTCGGAAGTACATTTTTTTTCATTGCTTTGAATGGGTTTTGTTAAATTCTCAGATGGCAAAACTTTCGGCTGATAGCGCTGGCAGGCGTTATCAGCTTTTTTTATGCAAACAGACTTCTCAATTTGCTTTGATTATTTGCACAAATTCTATGACAAAACTAAGACAAAAAAGACATGGGTTGTGAATCAAAAAAACGCCGATACTATTCAATATCAATCAAATTGAAATTTATTGGTATTCTTTTGGACTGATGCCCGTTTGGCTTTTGAAGAACCGGGCAAAATTGCTGGGTGTTTGATTGCAGAGCTTTACGGCAATTTCGGCAATTTGAAGATTAGAATATTTCAGCAGCGACTTCGCTTCCAAAATGAGCATTTCGTTAAGCAAGTCCTGCGCTGTTTTGCCGGTGGTAGTTTTTACGCACTTATTCAAATGATTGGGCGTAACATTCAATAAATCAGCATAATCTAACACATGTTGCTTCTGATAGATGTACTGCATCAATGCATTTTTGTATTGCTGCGTTACCAGAACTGCTGAATTTTTGGGGAGTTTTTTTTCGGTAGGGACAAATTTTTTCACTTCAATCAACAGCGCCAACAAATACGTAGCAATCAATCCAAAATCCCCTTTCTGGTCTTCCTGATAGAGTTCTTTCAGCCTTTCCAGAATATTCAAAATCGGTTTTTGAACTGCTTTCGGTATTTTAAGTAATGGATTGGCCAGAAACTGAAGAAACGAAAAATTTTCCAAGGGCATTTGTAAACCGCCCAAACGGAAGATTTGAACGTCGAAATGACAAAAAAAGCCACGAGCATCTTCGCTCATGGACTGATGGGTGGTGATTTGATTGGCGGGCAAAAAGAAGAAAGTATCCTCGCCAAATGTGTATTCGTTGAGTCCTTTGCTTCTTTTTGATTCACCTTTGGTCAAAAAAATAAAATCGTAAACCGTTTTGCGGTGAGGAGGCAGAGGAAATTTGATTTTGTCCCGAAAATCCTCCAATCGGTTTATGTGAAAAAGCTCGTGGTGCGCTTCTGCAAACAGGGGTTGCTGCCATTCGATGGTCTCGAAATGAAAACCCGGTGAAATTTCAGGTTTTAAAACAGGTATCTCATTTCCGCTTGCCATGTTTGATTTTCATTGCTTACCCTTCCTAATTTTTTAGTTTCCGATTCTCATTCAGGTTATTATAAATCAGCGAGTTATATATGTTAGCTATAGTAGAACACGGATGACACAGATCCCGAAAACGTTCGGGAACACGGATTTTCAGGATTTATTAAAAATCCTGAAAAAATCCGTGTTGGAACATCCGCGTCATCCGTGTTCTTTTTTTTAATTAACTGATAACCAACATATAGTAAGTCTATTTGAACAGCGACCGAAAGGTCTAAAAGTCTCCTTTACTTCCGATACATCGTTTTACGGGCATCGTTGATAACGCCTTTCCAGTTCATTCCAAATCCGAAATCGTAGCTGTTTCCTTCCGAATCTTTGTGGCAGGTCATGTCATAAGGCACATCTTCGGCTTGCTTTTCAACGGTTTTCATGTCGGCCGGCATTTGCATGGGCAACAGCGCCGAAGGCTCGGCTTTGCCCGAAACGATGTCCAAAATAGCTTGGTCTTGTACACCAAAACTCACCAAAATGGACGAGGCATCTTTCTCAATTTCGGCAAAAACCATGGGATTGGATGCATTGACGGAAACCACGACGGGCTTGCCTTTCATCTTTGCTTTGGTTTCGGTCACTAATTGCGCGTCGGTAACGTTGGCCGTTTTGGTCGATTTGTTTTTATAACCACGGTCAGTAAAATTCTCCAGTGGGTCGCCGCCGGCAATGCTTTTTTCACGGGCATCGGTAGCGGTGTAGTCACCATATTGTAAACTGATGGGAATATAACCGTTGCCGCCTTTTTTCAAATCTTCTTTGTCGTACCCAATGGTGGCCGTTGGATTTTGGATAAACACCAGCGCAAAATCAGCCTCATCGGCATTGTCAGTGACGTTGTAGTACTTTTGGACAATGTCAATATTTACGGGATATTCCGTTGTCGCGGGTGTTTCCACTCCGAGAAAATTACGGCCCGCCGGGGAAAAACGCTTCGGAACATACACGGTCTTTTTCGAAGTGACTGGCAATGCTTTCGCCTGATTTTTCAAAAGCACGACGGATTTCAACTGTGCTTCGTAGCCCGCCTTCATGTATTCGGGTTTCCCCACGATGGCTTTGGTTTCTTCGGGGTTTAGGTAAGGATTTTCAAAAACGCCAACTCTGAAAATATTGCGCAGCAAACGCACGGCTGATTGCTCCATTCTGGCCCTGATTTTTGCTTCGCCGTGTTCTTTTACCCCCAACTGATACGCTTCCAAAATTGGCTTCATATCATTTACGCCACCGTATTGGTCAACGCCCGCCATTAAGGCTTTGTAGTGAAGTTCCCCCAATGAAAGATTCTCTACTCCCCACGATTTACCGTCTAAAAACGAATCCATTGAAGTGTGCAATTTGGTTACGTTCCAGTCGGTACACACTACGCCGTCGTAGCCATATTTGTTACGGAGTAAGTCAGTAATGATGTATTTGTTGTAGTTATTTGCTACGTTTTCGTGGTATTTTTTATCCTGATTCCACGAAATTGTATAATAGGGCATCACCGCCGAAGCCATTTTGGTTTGTCCTTTCAGCTTAAAGGCTCCTTGCGTAAAAGGAATCAAATGAGCATCAAAATTATTGCCCGGATAAACAGCAAACTTACCATTGGCATAGTGTGCGTCACGCCCCGCTTCGCCCGAACCGCCGCCGGGCCAGTGTTTTACCATCGCATTGACACTTTTCGCTCCCCAAACACTCGATTGAAAACCATCGCAATAGGCTTGTCCCATGGCCGCCGAAAGCAACGGACTTTCGCCAAACGTACCATTGAAACGACCCCAACGCGGTTCGGTAGCAATGTCAACTTGGGGCGAAAGAGCCGTAGTAATACCCAAAGCGCGGTATTCGTCCGCCGCGATTTTACCAAATTTTTCAATCAACGTTGGGTCGAATGTGGCGGCCATTCCCAAGGGACTTGGCCACATGGAGATTTCACCGCCCGCAGCCGCGTCAAACTCCGCTTTGGCTCTGGTGCCGTGGCGCGGGTCCGAGCTATTGTTGGCGGGAATACCGAAACCTACACTTTCACAAAATGCCTGCAATTTGTTGTTCCATTGCGCCGCAATCTCGGGCGATTGCACCGTGGTGACCAACACATGACGCAGGTGATCTTTTTTCAAAAATTCCTTTTGCTGGTCGGTCAACTCCGTCGGGTCGGTTTCTCCGGTTTTGAAAGGTTTACCGTTGTACGTTCCGGCAAAATACCCTCCCGCGCGGGCAGGAATGGACTGATGCGACGAATACAGCATCAAACCGGCGATTTCTTCAATACTCAGTTTGGACGCCAAATCTTTGGAGCGTTGGTCATACGGCAAACGCCAGTCTTCAAACGCATCCAGTTTGCCGTTTTTGTTTAAATCTTTAAACGCCAATCCGTTGACGGTCAAAATTTTCACCCCTGACATGGGCGAATAACCTAACGTTTGTCCTCCCTGATTTTCGACCAAATTAAAACTTCCTTTTGGGGTTTCTTTCCATTTGGTTTGGGCATACATCGGCGAAAGCGCGAAGGTTAAAATCAGCAACAGTAAGGTGTACTTTTTCATCATTTACAACTTGGTTAGGTGAATAAAAGGGACGGCTTTGGTTATTTACTTTTCACTTTCGTGGCTTTGCACTCAAACATACCCATCATATTACCGTCAGCATGGTCTTCATCTTTCTTAATGAGATTCATGGTCACATCGTACCCAGCAATGGTAAAGGCTAAAATGACTTCCTGCCCTTTTATTTCTACTGATTTCATCATTACGGGCTCTTCTTTTTTACCGTCCACTTCTTTGACATAGCTCCCTGACAACTTTTCTTCCTTTGAATCAATGAGTGCATGCAAAACTACGTCACCCTCGGGAGTACCTTTTACCATAATATCCCATTTGCCCACAAAATAAGCGTTGGAATCCTGAGCCTTCAGGGCAGTTGAAGTAAGGAGAAAAAATAGGCTTAGAGCGCCGATTGATAAAATATTTTTCATTTGTATAATTGGTTTATATTCGATAATGAATGAATTATGGCCCACAGACCGTCAATCAATAATCGCCACGGCGCGTGTCCAGCCCGCACTTGCGGCTTTGATTTTGGCGGGGAAACAAGCCACTTTGAAGCCAAACGGCGGCAATTGGTCGAGGTTGGCCATTTTTTCGATTTGGCAATATTCTTTTTCGATACCCACGTAATGCGCCTGCCAGATGATACCCGGGCGCGGATTGGCCCGATAATCGGCCGCCTGAATATGCAGCGGAATGTCCCAGCCCCAACCATCGGTGCCCATCACTTTTATGCCTTGGTCAATGAGCCAATGCGTCGCTTTGGCCGAAGCACCAACATGAATTTTTACAAAATCGGGGTCGTGCAAACGCTTATCGGCATCGCAACGAATCAGCACGATGTCAAAGGGTTTGAGGGTATAATTGATGGCCGCCAGTTTTTCGATCAAATCTTCCGGCTCAAACATATAGCCGTCGGGCTTGTCGGTAAAATCCAGCACTACGCCATCGTGAAAGAACCAATCCAACGGCATTTCATCAATCGTACGTGAAGGTTTTCCCTCACTTGTCGGGAAATAATGATAGGGTGCATCCACGTGCGTTCCGCAGTGGCTCGTCACGGTCAGAAATTCCCCTGCGGGGCCGTTACCGTCAATAAACACATCGCCCGCGATGCCTTCAAAGAGTTTTCCCCCCATTTTTTTCGCCCCTTCTTTGTGGTCTTCATAGACGATTTTGGTGGGAAGTGGCTCTTTGATTTCCTCAGAAATCGTCACGGAAAGGTCAATGATTTTCATTTTTTATATCTTAAAAGATTTATATTACTAACAATGAATGACGACGTTTGTAATGACGAGTGACGAATTTTAATCAGTCAAGCAATTATTCGTACTTCGTCATTCAAAACTTGTCATTCCCAAGTCTTCATAATGCAGCACCACAGGCGGATTTTCAAAAAAAGGCCCGATCAATCCGCGCCATTCTTTGAATAATTCTGATTCCCGAAAACCGATAGTATGCGCTTCGAGGCTCTCCCAACGAATGAGCAACACGTAGCGATTTTGCTGTTCGATACACTTCTTAAAATCATGCCCCAAATACCCTTTTGATTGGCTAATCACGGCTTGGGCTTTTTCTAGGCTTTGCTCAAACTCAGCATTCGTGCCCGGTTTGATGTCGATGGTGGCAAGTTCTAAAATCATATTACTTTATTTCTTAAAATTCCGATTCCTTCTATTTCCAATTCCACCACATCCCCTGGTTCGAGTGGACGGTGAACGGTGAAGTTATTTTCAATCAAACTCCCCCAACCCACTGTTCCTGAGCCCAGTATATCGCCTGGCATCAGCGTAACGTTGTTTTCGGAAGCGCGTTCCATCATTTGTTCAAAGGTAAAATACACCGTTTGGTAGTTTCCTTCACAGACCGTTACGCCATTGATTCGTGACGTCATTTTGAGATTAAACCTATCCATTTGAACATTTGGCACCCGAATTGGCTCGGCAAAAACGCTTTCATCAAACGGCATCCGGTATTGCTCCATTTCGTCGGCCGTTACGATGCATGGCCCGATGGCGTTGGCAAAATCTTTGCCTTTGTGCGGTCCCAACGGAATTTCCATTTCCACTTTTTGGATGGCACGGGCGGTCCAATCGTTGAAAACGGTATAGCCAAAAATGTAAGGACGGGCGTCTTCGGCTTTGAGGTCTTTGCCTTTTTTGCCGATGATACAGGCCAGTTCCAACTCAATGTCCATTTTGGTTTCTTTGGTCGGCCGCTTGATTTCGTCGTCGGGCCCGTAAATGGCCTGATGATTGGTAAAATAAAAAATCGGCATATCGTACCACGCCGGTCCGATTTTGTGTCCAAACGACCGAGACGCATTTTGCATGTGCATCTCAAAGCCGATGTAATCCCGAAAACTGCGGGGGTTGGGCAAAGGCGCCAGCAATTGAATTTCCGACAATTGATAATGCGGCTGCACATCGCCTAATGCCTTGATAATAGGAAAATACGCTTCGTGATTATCAATAAAAGTCAACATATCAGTTGGCAGCTTTTCACTGGCCAAATTCATGTCAACGACCTTGTCGCCTGCGAGCCAGCCCGTGCGGGAATCACCCTGTGGATTTTTGAAGGTTACTAATTTCATCTTTTTTTATTTTAAAGGTCGGCCACCATCCACGGGGATAATGCAACCGGTGGTAAAGGTCAGGGTAGTTGCCAACGCCAACACGGTATTTGCGACATCGTCGGGCGTGGCGAATCTATTTAGAGGCGTGGCCTCTCGTTGTTTCTGCAAAAAAGCGGGGTCAAAATTTTTGGTATATTCTCCTTCCACAAACCCCGGCGACACAGAAACCACGCGAACGCTCGGAGCCAAGGCCCGACCCAACGAACGCGTCATACTGTCGATGGCAGCTTTGGACGCACAATAGGCCACGTTACTGCCGATGCCCGTCACCGCTGCAACCGATGAAATATTGACAACGAGCGAAGGCTTGTCGATTTGCGATTTTTCCAGAAGCGGTTTCATGGCCCGAATCATGGCGAAGGTACCGCGTACGTTTGTTTGAAAAATTCGGTCAATCCATTCGTCCGACAATCCGTCCAAATCTTCGTGCGCTACGGGCGTAGTGATGCCAGCGTTGTTGACCAACACATCTAGTTTTTCGTATTTTTCCGCAATAAACACCTTCAAATCAGCCAGTTTAGCGGCATCATTGACGGGTGCATGAAAAACGGAGTGATTGCCTTGAGGAAGTTCATCGCGAAACTTTTCGGCTTTTTCGGCGCTGCTGTTGTAGGTAATGACTACGTCATACCCTACCTCGGCAAATTTTCGACAAATCGCCGAGCCGATTCCTCCTGCTCCGCCGGTGATTAAGGCTACTTTCATTTGTTGCGTATTTTTAAAACCACAGAGATTAGGAGGGTCACAGAGAGGGAGCTTTTGAGTAGCGACGTACGCGCAAATCGGCTTGCTCTTTGTGGCCGGAGAAGTTTTCAATGGCGCATAATCTGGAGCAATATTCACCGATCATCGCGCTGGCTTCTGGAGTCCTAATTTCTTGGTACGTACAGGTTTTCAGGAATTTACCAACCCACAAACCTCCCGTATAACGGGCTGCTTCTCGGGTTGGAAGGGTATGGTTGGTACCGATTACTTTGTCGCCATAGGCCACGTTGGTTTTATCGCCAAGAAACAAGCCGCCAAAATTGGTCATTTTGTCAAGGAAATAACGCGGATTTTCGGTCATGACCTGCACGTGCTCGCTGGCGATGCGGTCAGCTTCTGAGACCAGCTCATCGATGGTATCCACCAAAATCACCTGCCCGTAGTCCCGCCACGCCACACTCGCCACATCGGCGGTGGGCAACACGGCCAATTGGTGCTGTATTTCGGCTTCGATGCCTTCGGCAATGGTTTTGCTGGTGGTCAACAAAATCGCGGGCGACGTAGGGCCGTGTTCGGCTTGGCCGAGCAAGTCCGTGGCACAGGTTTCTACATCGGTAGTATCATCGGCAATGACGAGCGTTTCCGTTGGGCCGGCAAACAGGTCAATTCCCACTTTTCCGTACAATTGACGTTTGGCTTCGGCCACGTAGGCATTTCCCGGGCCCACGAGCATATCTACGGGCTGAACGGTTTCAGTACCCAACGCCATCATGGCAATGGCCTGCACACCGCCCAACAAATAAATTTCATCGGCCCCTGCCATGTACATCGCCGCCACAGTTGCGGCAGGAATTTCGCCGTTGATGGGCGGCGTACAGGCAATAACACGCTTTACACCCGCCACTTTGGCCGTCAACACGCTCATGTGCGCCGAAGCCACCATCGGGTAGCGCCCGCCCGGCACATAACAGCCCACCGAATTGACGGGAATGTTTTTATGCCCCAAAATCACACCCGGCAAGGTTTCCACTTCTACGTCTTTGATGGATTCGCGCTGAATTTGGGCGAAATTGCGGATTTGGGTTTGGGCAAATTTGATGTCTTCAATCACTTGTTCGGGCAATCCAGCCATGATTTGCCGGATTTGTACCGCAGATAATCGAAAGCTTTCGGGCGACCATTTATCCAATTTTTCCGAATATTCTCTGACCGCTTTGTCGCCGTTGGCGGCCACGTTTTCCAGCATATTTTCTACCAAAGCCCGTACTTTTAAGTCGGCGTCTTTGCTTTCGGCGTAGGTAATGCCTTTTTTAATTTGTTGTATCATTTGCTTAATGGGAAAATTTAAAAATAGATTTTAGTTAGGCAAACGCCCCACCATCCACGGCCATGGCATGACCAGTGATAAAAGTGGATTCATCCGAACAGAGCCATAGAGCTACATCGGCCACTTCCTGCGGTTGGCCCATGCGTTTCATGCGTTGGAGGCTTTTGGCCTGTTCCAACGCTTCGGGATTATGGGCCAATTTCCGTCGTCCTTCCATCAACATCGGCGTTTCGATGGCGGTGGGACAAATGGCATTGACCCGAATATTTTGGGTAGCGTATTCGATGGCAGCCGTTTTAGTAATACCTACTACGCCATGCTTTGATGCCGCATAAGGTACATTGGTAGGCTGCCCTACCAAGCCAGCCGCCGAGGCAATGTTGACGATGTTCCCGCCGCCCTGAATGAGCATTTGAGTGAGTTCCGCTTTCACGCAATACCACGTACCCGTCAGGTTTATATTCATCATTTGCAACCAATTCTCTTCTGGGTATTCGTGCGTAGGCAACGAAATCGTTCCCGCAATGCCCGCGCTGTTGACGGCACAATCCAAACGCCCAAAGGTTTCAACGGTTGTTTTCACCGCATTCTCTACGTCCGTTCGCTTTGAAATATCCACTTTCAGCGCAATAGCTTCCGCTCCGTCAGCAATGAGTTCGGCTGCAACTGCCTGAGCTGCGGCCTCGTTAATATCCGTCACGACCACTTTTCCACCTTCCCGTCCAAAAGACAACGCGGTGGCCTTGCCGATGCCCGAACCAGCGCCCGTTACAAAGCACACTTTATCCCGAAATCTTTTCATGTTGTTCGCTATCGCCAATGAATCATTTTTTGCCCCGCAACTGGGCTTTTGAAATACGGAATTTTTGTTCCTCGCAAACTTCCGAGATAGACCGTTTTCATATCCGCGCCACCAAAGCTCAAACTTGCCATCCAAGGGCAAATTGTTCCTTGGGTAGCGGCTAAGATTTCGGGTGTAACACAACGGTTTTCGTAAGCATTAAATAATCTTTTTTTCGTTTCAGGATTGCTATCATCCAACAATGTGAGTACTTCCCCGTCAGGCGTAATAGCAATAAGTTCATCGGTAAAAATCAGGGTAACCCACAGATTTCCAAAAACATCAAAGGCAAAACCATCTGGAAAACCGCCCAACTTTGACGGGCCGTACACTTCTCGGTCGTACAGGTCACCATTGGATTTTACGCGCATTCTCGAAATTTTCCATGCGGTACTTTCCACCACATAAAGCCATTCTTCGTTGTCGTCAAAACGGATTTCGTTGGTCCCGCAAAATCCATCGGCCACAATTCTGACACCTTTTTCGTCCATTAAAGCTATATAGCCATCGGTCGTGCGGGTGTTGATTTGGTCCGACCACGGCTCGGTTTGGGTTGTGACCGTAAACCAAATTCTGCCTTTGGAGTCTCGCAACGGAAAGTTGGTCTTGCCCAAGGGTTTTCCTTCTATCTCCGTCAAAATGGTTATCAACTTCCCGTCGCGGGTCATTTTTTCGATGTGATTGGTTCCCCAATTGGCAATGATAAAATCTCCGTTTGAGTCAAAGCAAATGCCGTTGGGCAGCAAGCCTACGGCAGCAATATATCGCTGATTATCAGTGTCTTTATCAACAGTTTCAGGCAAAAAACCGCTCACTTTTTGTGGATTGATAATCTCTTGAGCTTTCTCATGGTTCAACTTTACCACACCCCCACGTGCATCTGCCGCCCAAACGGTTCCGTTCGACTCAGTCAGAATACATTCTGGTCTCTGCAAGTCGTAACCCAAGTATTGGATATTTTCACGGCTTACTTGCCAATTTTTTAGGGGATTTTGCAGGGTTGGCATCCTTAAATGGGAGCGGTTAAGGCCATTCCAGTTTTACCCATGAGCATCCCCATATTCGCACCTTCAGGAAGTGGTTGGTCGTTGTATTCCAGTAACTCCCAAGCGCCTAAAGTTTCGGAAACATCTACCACCATCATGCAGCGCTCATAGCGACGTTTCATGTATCTATCGAAAACTTCTTCCACTTCCCCTTCTTTTTGTAATTCTTCTATCAACACCACGGCATCCTCAATGGCTAAGGCAGCTCCCGAGCCTAATTGTGGAATGGTGGTGTGAGCCGCATCTCCCAAAACAACCACTCTGTTTTTATACCAAGGCGCTGGCATTTTGAGCGTTTCTAATGCTCGGTAATTGACCAATTTAGCATCGGTTACTTGCGGAATCAGCTCTTGAACGACGGGCACTGGATAAGCCGACATATAGCCTTTCAGTTTTTCAACCAATTGGTCTTCTGGAATCGTGGGGTTATCGCCTTCGGCAGAGTTTAAAAATATATAACACGACTCGGCCGTCATTGGAATAACCCCAATTTTGTGTTTTTTATTAAAGAAAATATAACCAGTATCTAAGCCAGCGGGGCGTTTGAAAGGATAACGCCATACGGATAAACCTACATAATTGGGTTTGAATTCGCCAAAAATGAGTTTTCGTACTTTTGAATGTACGCCATCGGCGGCAATCACAATGTCATAACTATCCGTTGTACCATCCGTAAAAGTGACATTGGCAATATCAAGCTGATTATCAATAGATTCCACCGTTACACCCATCCGATATTTTAACCCGATTTTCTGAGCTTCCTCAAATAAAACATCGTGGAGAATCCGTCGAGAAATACCGTTATGACTTGGAAATCTGCCAATGGGCGGGGTACCAGCTTCGCCGATTTGAACCCCGTGAGGTAAACACAATTTTACTTTTCCATAAGGTGAGCCTCTTCGCATCACCTCATCGGCCACCCCGATGGCATCCAACGCTCTGAGGGCGTTGGCTTGCTGAATGATACCGACACCATACACATTAAACTCCGAAAGAATTTCTACCACATCTACCGCAAAACCTACTTTTTTTAAACCAATTGCTACCGACTGACCGCCAATTCCTCCGCCAACGATCAGGATTTTCTTTATGTTGCTCATTTTATTTGTGGTTCAAAATTAAATGGGTTATGCTTTTATCTTTTCAGCAATCCAATCGTACATATTGAAAGTCTTGGTGAAATCATCTACGGAACAGTGCGCCGAGCCACTTTCTTCCTTTGGCACAATCTCCATGACGTGCTCGCAGGTAAGAACTTCGTTTACTTTATAGGCATTTTCTACAAAATTCTGACGGTCATCTTCCCCGTGTAGAATATAAGTAGGCATACTGATTTTTTCGGCGACGCCCTCCAGCGTAAAGTTCTTGAGTTTTTCACGTGCCTCTGTCATGTTTTCAGCGCCCACGATATGCTGCACAATTTCAGCCAAAGGGTGGTTGTCGGGACGATTTTTCCAAATATCATAATACGACCAAACGGCCCCGAAAATCATACAAACCTTGAAACGAGGCTCAAAAGCCGCACAACGTGCCGCCATGTAACCACCCATCGAAACGGCCCCGATACCGACCCGTTCGATGTCCACTTCGTCTTTTAGGTTTTCGATAATATAATCCAAAACCGCCGTTCCGGGTACGTTGTAATCATAACGGGTATGAATGTGATTGAGACGAAGAGCGGCTCCCTGCCCCGGGCCATCTACCGCCATCATCGCGATTCCGCGCTCGTTGAGGTGCTGGGCAATACCAAAATACAGTTCCTCCGCCAAGCTATCCAGTCCGCCAAACATGACCACTACGGGAGGGTTTTTCACACCCGTGGGTTTGAACAAATAAGCGGGCAAAAAAGACAGGTTCCCCTGCCCGGCCTCAAAGGGTATCTCCATTTGAAGAGGTTTTTCATCAAAAAGATGGATGGCTTTGATGAATGCATCACGGCATTTTAGATAATAAGGAATCTTGCGTTCATCACGGAGTGTCATAAAAAATTCGGCGGTACGCAGGTAATTGAAAGCTCTGAGATAGGTTCTTCTGGCCGAAATTTTATGACCCGCTTGGGCGTATTTTTCGGCAATTTCATACACTTTATCCCCCATTTTTACCCATGCCCGATTAAAGCTTTCTCTATCGGCAGGGTCAATTTCACTGGCTACTTCCAATATTTCTGCAAATTCGCCACCACCATAGTGCGCCTGCGTCAATGCTCTGTTTACTTGATATGAGGGCATGTATTGCCCGGGAAAATAATGCCACATAGGTTTGTTTAATTGGTTAATTGGTTACTGGTGGAATGGTTGATTAGAAATTGGTTTATTATTTAAATCAGTCACAATTTCTTATAACCAATCAACCAGTTACCAGATTCTAAAATTATTTGTAACTTGATTTCAATTCTCAAAACACCTATTTCCTACTAATGAAAAATCAAAACTTTACCGACCTTGAGGTTTATAAAGAATGTCGTCAGTTAAGGATTGAAATTGCTGTACTTACAAAAAATGATTTTCCATTAGATGAAAAATATAAACTCACCGACCAAATAATTCGAAGTTCAAGAAGTATTACAGCAAACATCGCAGAAGGCTACGGAAGGTATTACTTCAAAGAGAATATCAGATTTTGTAGAACTTCGAGGGCTTCTTTATTAGAAACTTTAGAACACCTAATTACTGCTTTTGATGAAAACTATATTTCTAAAAATCAACTAATTGAGCTTAAATCCAAAATTGACACCTGCGGTAGATTAATAAATGGCTATATCAATTTTTTAAAAAAACAACAAAAACCAAAAGATGAGGATTGATATTGGCTATGTGTCATTTGTAATTGAAAATTGGTTATTTTATGTCCCAATTACCAATCCACCAGTAACCAATCCCTAAATATCTACTGGCTTTACAACGCCGTCGGTTAGCCCGAGTTTTTTTCCTTTGCCCATTTCGGCAAAAGGATTGGCATTGCCCCACGCATCGTTTGGATTGTCTTTGAGGTAATGCAAGTCAGGCCCGTGGTCGGGGGCAAAAATCAATCTGGCTCCCGCATAAAATTCAAAAATGATGTTGCTACCAGGATCAATGATGTAGATAAAAAAACCTTCGTCGGCTTTGTGACGCGTAGGGGCGCCCATCACGCTTTTGAAGCCTTTTTCGGTAAAGTAATCAAGCGCCAGCAACACCTCTTCGCGGCTGTCGAAGTTGAATGCAATGTGGTTGAGGGTAGCTTCGCCAGGGCCAACATTGGGGTCTGTAAAAATGGCAATGTCGTGCGAAAGATTGGCCGTTGTCCAAAGACCTCCGATGGGTGGAATTTCGTCGTCAATTCTCACTTCGTCGGGATTCTTCAATCCCATTTTTTTCCAAAATTCTTTTTCTTTAGAATACTGAAACTTAGCCACCATGTACGTGACGTGGTCTATACGGCGCGGGTTAACACCAATACGGCGATTGCTGGCGTAACGGTCGGCGTATATGCTACCACGTTCGCCCGTTTCTTTCAGCCAAACCACATCCCAAAAAATTTCATGAATATGCCCTTCGGGAGATTGAAAACGATAGGCCTTGCCGTGCCCCAAGTCGCCCTCAACCCAACCCAATCCAGCGCCTATGCTTTCGAGGTACGCCACGCATTCTTCCAACGCCTCGGGGCTATCGGCGCGCCAGCCGATATGGCCTAGGCCGTTGGTTTCGCGCGAGGTGATTTTGAGGGTGTGATGAAAATAATCGCCCCAAGCCCGGAAGTAAACAGAGTCGCCCTCGCGGCCTGTTTCGTCCAATCCAACGATTTCTTTGAAGAAGTGAATTGATTTTTCAATATCGGGAGAATAAACCTCCACGTGCGCCAATTGCGAAAAGTAATGCGGATTCTTTGCCACCAACGTATGTTTTTAAGATTGAATACTGCTTTAAATAGTTCTATTTTTCAATGCAAAGTTTCAATAAATAAACACGTTAGCGTTAGTCTAAAAGACGCCATTAATCCGCAAAATCAATCCATTTTTTTATGTTTTACAAGAATAAAGGCTTTATTTTATAGTAAATGAGGCCAAATAGCTCAAGATCCCTATTTTTATTCTAACAAAAAAAGGGCTAACTGCTCTCTAAGTGGCAAATACTCTCTTTTTTCAGGCCTTCCTGACGCACTCATTCGCTTTTTGTAGAATTTCTGGCAATCAGTATGGAGTTTAGTACTATATTGTCAATAGGGGAAGCTGGCTTTTTTTTCTCAATCAACTTAAAAAGAACAGCGGCAGCTTCTCGGCCCATTTCATACGCAGGCTGGGTAACGGTGGTTAAAGAAGGATTCAAAAAAGCGGCGGTATATGAATTGGAAAACGTGACAATCTTCACATCTTTCGGAATATTCAATCGCAACTCTTCGCATATTTTATACGTCGAAACCGCCAGTTTTTCTACGGAGGCAAAGATGCCATCAGGCCTGTTTTCTCTTTTCAACAATTCTTGGATTCGTTCATTATTTTTGGCATCATCACTGTCGCAAGATACGATCAGGGCACTGTCGGGCTTTATATTATTCTTTTTTAACGCTTCCAGATACCCGTTCATTCGTTTGTTGCTAATCGAAAGGTGTTGGGATATAGACAGAAAAGCGATTTGTTTACATCCACTTTCAATGAGGTGCTCGGTGGCTTTGATACCACAATTGTAGTCGTCGGTCGTCACTTTCGGGGCGTCGGGCTGGTCAACGGTTCGGTCAAAAAATACGAGGGGTATCCCTTTTTCTTTCAAAGCCTCCAAGTGCGTTGTATCCGAGGTTTGCTCCGACAACGACATCATGATTCCATCCACGCGTCCATTTTGCAAAAGCTGCGTAATCGCCACCTCCTTTTGCATATCCTCGTGTGTTAGGTAAATCAGCACGTGATAGCTTTTTTCTTGCGCTATTGACTCAATGCCGTTAATGACCGGTCCAAAAAAATCGTTGACCACTTCAGGAATAACCACCGCAATGGTCCGGCTTTTCTGTTTGCGAAAACTGCTGGCCAATGGATTGACCTGGTAGTTCAATTCTTTGGCTTTGGCGAGTACCCGGTTTTTGGTATCGGTGCTTATTTCGTGACTGTCGCGCAAAGCTTTTGAAACCGTCGAAAATGACAGATTCAGCTCTTTGGCAAGTTGTTTAAGATTCATGTTAACTCATTTTTGGTTCCATTGGCCCTGGGTGAAACTTACCGCAAAGGTGATTACTATTCTGTTTTTTTTCCAAAAAGCTACGACAACGTTGTCGTAAATAAATACTTCTGAATCCGACAGTTGCATTATTTTTTCCTTGAATATTACAACAATTTTAGACAATTATAAGAAATGCAAACCCCAGAAATGTCGTTAATCATCCCCAAGATTTTCGATGCAATTGAAAAATTGATTCCGCTCTATATGGAGATTCCCGAAGAAAAATGCATCTCAAACGGCAATTTGGCGGTCTGCATCATTGATGAAAATGGGCTAGTCCACGGAAAAATGTTTGGCACCAATAAAGCAAGGCTACGACAATCGTACAAAATAGCGTGGACAAAGGCCAGTCAAGTATGGCTTACGGGCGTAAAAACTGGTGAATATGAACGAATGGTCTTCAATAAAGAAGTAGCTGAAAACGCCAACGGCATCGAAGCCCCTGACCTCATTGGCTGGGAAGGCGGACAGCCTCTTACGCTACAAAATGGAACAACCCTGGCGGTTGGTTTTAGCGGCTTTAGGGGTGTAGTAGACCTTGAAATAATGATAAAAGCACTGGCAGACGCCGAACGGCAAGGCCAAAATATGCTAGGTTAAAATCTTGACAACAAGCACTTTAAATCTTTGCACCTTTGCGTGATTAAACATATTTTAAATAACCCCATTTTTAAATGCAGTACTTACCTAATGAGCAACGGTATCAGTCAATGGAATACCGTCGATGTGGCAACAGCGGATTAAAACTACCCGCCATTTCGCTTGGTCTGTGGCACAACTTCGGCCATATTGATGTGTTGGACAACGCACGCAATATCTTGCGGGTAGCTTTCGACAATGGCATTACCCATTTTGATTTAGCCAATAATTACGGTCCACCAGCGGGCTCGGCCGAGGAGAATTTTGGCAAGATTTTCAAGGATGATTTTACCGCTTACCGCGACGAGCTGATTATTTCGACCAAGGCAGGCTGGGGGATGTGGCCCGGCCCTTACGGCGATTGGGGCTCAAAAAAATACTTAGTGGCCAGCCTTGACCAAAGTTTAAAACGGATGGGTCTTGACTATGTAGATATTTTTTATCACCACCGCCCCGACCCCGAAACGCCGCTGGAAGAAACCATGACCACCCTTGACCTGATGGTACGGCAAGGAAAAGCCCTCTATGTGGGCATATCGAGCTATCTACCAGAAGAGGCGGCCCAAGCCATCGAAATCCTGAAACAATTGGGCACACCCTGCCTCATTCATCAACCAAAATATTCCATGTTTGACCGCTGGGTGGAAGGCGGACTGTTGGATGTACTCGACCAAAATGGCGTCGGCTGTATTCCGTTTTCTCCCCTTGCCCAAGGGCTGTTGACCAACAAATACTTAAAGGGAATCCCCCAAGGTTCAAGAGCCTCAAGCAATCGCGGCAACGGTGCGATCGAGGAAGACCACGTATCTGACGAAAAAATAGATAAAGTACGTCAATTGAACGTATTGGCGGAACAGCGCGGACAAAATCTGGCCCAAATGGCGCTTGCATGGATATTGAAAGATAAACGTATCAGCTCGGTGCTGATTGGAGTGAGCAAGCCTAGTCAGGTACTAGATTCCATCCGTTGTCTCGAAAATTATTCATTTACAGAAGCTGAACTTACCCAAATTAATGAGATTTTGAAGTAGCAATCGCAGGCCCGTAGGAAGACAAAATTGGCAACCCTCTAAATCATTGGATTATGAAAACCATCCGTGTAAAATCAATCTTTACTCTCCTACCCGTGCTAACCGTACTAAATGCGTCGGGTCAACCACCCACAGCTGCGAAAAAATCACCTGCCAAGCACTTTAACCCATCAGTAGTGAGTGAAACCTACCCGTTTAATGCTCAAACGGGTGGGTTTACTCCCATCTTCAACCGCCCAAATTTAGGTAAGTGGGCAAGGAATGGCATAGACCAAAACCCAATAAAATCCTCTATTCCAGACATTTACAAAGGGCATCCTTTCGTAGATTCCACCCACAGGGCAGGCCCACAGGTAATTCCCGGAAAACTCGAATGTGCCTTCTATGACATGGGCGGTGAAGGCGTAGCCTATCATGACTTCGAAACCGAAAACCGGGGCAGCGATGGACTCAACTTGGCCACCAGCCACCAGCGCCCTCATGCTACGCCCTACGAATGGGCATTTCGGAAAAAAGAAGCGGTGGATGTGTCTTACACCAAAGACTTTGCCGATTTCAATCACCTCAACAACTATTACACCCCCAAAGTGAATCAATTGTATGTAGGCTGGACTGAAGATAACGAGTGGCTCAATTATACGGTGAATGTCAAGGTAGCAGGCAAATATAAAATCGATGCGCTATACGCCAACCACGACTCAAACATCTCATTTGATATAAATCAAAAGCCCGCTACTGCCTGCAAACTCCCATTGAATACTGGCAATTTTCACCATTGGAATAAGGGCGAAATCGGCACCATTTTTTTCTCTGAACCCGGGCTTCACCTGTTGACCTTTCATTACAACAAAGGCAACAACTTCGCCTATTTCGAATTTACGTTGGTTGACAAAAAGACTCAGGATCCGAAATAGCCACTGAACAATCCCATTTTGCTAATGCTGAAAATCAAACTAAGCCTACCAAAAATAGTAGAATACCAAGAAATATTTTCAATTTCAGCATCCGCAAAACAGTAAATTTAAGGCAATTGGGTATTACAATGTAAGTATCCAATAAAACACGCCTAGAAAAAGGTCAGACGACAGTCAGACCGTAGCGTGATGGTCTGGCTGTCGTCTGACCACTACTTAACCAAATATATCCAATCAAAAAACCTTTAAATCCATCACTATGCGACGCGTTCTTTCTGGTTTATTCATCTTTACCGCTCTTATCTGCAATGATGCCCATGCCCAATACAACAGGGTTGCGATGAATCGCGAATACATCATCTCGCTTACCCCACAATGGAAAGGAGAGCGACTGCCCGACGGAAGACCTTATGTATCAGACGATTTACTGGAAAGACTCAAAAAAGTGGTGTTGACTCACGCTTGGGGCGGCTTAAAAAAGCACAAATTTAATAACCAATACCAAGGGAATTGGATGATGGTCAACCCCGACAAAAATACCATCATGACCGGACGGGCGGTGACGGCTCAATACATGCCACAACGGCCCGATTTTGGGGATGTTATCCGAAAAGTGGGATTGGCCGAAGGGCACGGCGACAAGGCACTATCAAACGTATGGCCGATTGAGATGCTTAAAGATGGAGATGTGTACGTGGCCGATGGTTTTGCAAAAATGAATGAGGGAACATTGATTGGCGACCGCTTGGCCAATTCTATCTACTCAAAATCAAAACGGGGCGTGGTATTTTGGGGCAGCGTACGAAATTTGCAGGAAATCCAGAAAGTAGAAGGATTTAACGGATGGATATTGGGCAACCACCCTTCGGCCATCAATGAAGTGATGCTGACCTCAATCAATGCCCCCATCCGAATCGGCGATGCAACCGTTTTGCCCGGCGATGTGGTGTATGCCAGCCCGTATGGCACCCTTTTTCTACCCGCCTATTTGGTAGAAGGAATCGTACTGGAAGCAGAAATCAGCAACCTCCGTCACATTTACGGAATCATGCGCAATAAGGCCGGCGATTGGACCACCGGCCAGATAGACAGCGAGTATACCGCGCAGATGAACAAAGAATTTCATGATTATTTACGTAGCCTTCCCGACAACAAACTTCCTATGCCCCGCAAAGAACTGAACGCGTATTTGGAAGCTAAAAAATAAATGTATTGTTCGGATAGGGCTATTCTGAACCTCGTACAGCCCTATCCGAATTTTTCCAAATGCCCCCTTCTTTTCAGTCTTTCTTTCGGTATTCTCCCGGAGTAAATCCCGTTTTTTGTTTGAAGAAACGACCAAAATCACTCAGTTCTGTTTTCCCAATTCTGAAAGCGATTTCGGCAATAGAAAGCCCCGTCTGTTTGAGCATCACCTTGGCTTCCAGCAGGAGCATATCATCGAGTAAATCGTGGGCCGATTTGCCCGTTGTGGCCTTTACGCACTTGTTGAGGTGGTTGGGAGTCACCGAAAGAATATCGGCGTAATCCCTGATTTTTTGTTTTTGATAACTGTACTGCGCCAGCGCACTTTTGTATTTTTCCGTAATCTGCGAAGCGGCGTTGATTTTTACTTTTTGCTCGGTTTTCACAAACGGTTTGATTTCCGACATCAACGCGAGCAAATACCCCTGCACAATGCTAAAATCGGGTGAATCACTTTTTTTGTATTCTTTTTCGAGCCGGTGCAAAATAAACAAAATCGTTTGCGTGGTTTCTTCGTCGATGGTCACCAACGGATTACCAATAAATTGCAGAAACGAATAATCAGCAAACAGGTCTTTGGATTGAAAATTTTTGGTCAACACCTCGCTATCAAAGTGGCAGTAAAATCCTTTGGCATCTAGGCTCATGGATTTGTGCGCGGTAATCTGGTAGGCGGGCAAAAAGAAAAACGTATTGGCACCAAATTGATAACTGTCCAACCCTTTGCTCCTGACACTGGTTCCGCTTGTCAAAAACACAAAATCAAAGACCATTTTCCGGTGCGGCGGCAACGGAAACTTCATCATATCTTTGTATTCTTCAAGGCGATTGATGTGAAAAAAATGATGCGTCGACGTGAACAACGTTTGCCACGCCAACTGGGCGTCAAAATGGATTTGTCCCATTTCAAACGGATTCAGTATCGGAATCGTGCTGTTTTTCACGCATCAATTTGTTTAAATCTTGCCAATCCTATTTTTTCAACGCCTCCGCAATAGCCTTCTCGGCCAGCGGAGCCATGATTTGATACCCTGCCAAGGTAGGATGCACGCCATCGCCGGCTATTTCGGGGCTCATGCCATTGCGACCGTCTTTCATCGCCCCATGATAATCCAGATACACCAACCCGTTCTTTTGGGCATAGGCCTTCAATTGTTCGTTCAGTTGAATAATTTTATTGGGAACATCCGCAATTTCCTTCCGCCACGGAAACTCAAACGCGGGGTGCACCGACGCCAGTACGACTTTGATTTGGTTGGCCTTCGCAATTTCGACCATAGAAGCGATGTTTCCCAACGTAAATTCGGGGTTGTACGGGCCTGTATTTTCGGCAATATCATTGATGCCGATGTTGATAACCACCACTTTAGGCTTCAGTTCCACCACGTCGGGCCGAAACCGGAGCAAGGCTTGCGGCGAAGTCTGCCCGCTGATACCCCGACCGATGTAGTTGCCTTTGGCAAAAAACTCAGGCTGTTTGTTCACCCAACCTTCCGTGATGGAATTCCCCAGAAATACCACCCGATTTTCATCGGCTTTAGGGGAGGGCAACTTTTTATTGGCATCGGCATAGCGGCTCAAATACGCCCAGTCGTTGCGTTGAAAACTCGCAATTTGCTCTTCTGAATATTTCAAATCCAACGCGGAAGGACGCAGTTTTTTCAGATAACCCTGCAATTTCATCCAATCGCCAAAACGCTCATACCACGTATCGGTGGGGATTTTTTGTTTGTTCATGCCAAAACCATGTCCTCCTTTTTGGTAAATGTGTAATTCTGCGATTTTTTTGGCCGCAATCCACGCATCATACAAGGCCGTGGCGTGCGGAGCAAAGCCCAGTTGGTCGTCAGAAGCAGCACAAATCCACGCTGGCGGGGCATCAGCAGGCACTTTTATTTCCCCAAAAATATCCGTTTTGGGATAAATCGGCGCAATAAAATCTGGACGATTGGCAGGGGTGTAGCTCAATCCCACGCCCAACGTCAACGCTCCACCCGCCGAGAAGCCCATAATCCCGATTTGATTGGGTAAAATATCCAACTCTTTGGCGTGTGTTCTCACATATTCAATCGCTTTTTTGCCATCGGCTACGGCCATTTCTACCACGGGCGCGTTTTCTTCGTCGAGTTTCTTAAAATCTCGCATTTTGGGCATCAGTTCAGCCACGGGGTCGTCGGTGACGCTGCGCACCAGTCGATATTTAAGCACAAATGCCGCCACACCTTTGGAGTTTAACCACTTAGCCACTTCAATACCCTCGCTGTCAATCGAAAGAATGTGAAAAGCTCCGCCCGGAGCCACAATCACCGCCGTTCCTGTCGCGAGTTCGGGTTTTGGCAAATAAACAGTCAAAGTGGGTTGCGATACGTTATAAACCGTTCTGGTTTTAAAAGTATTATTCACGCTTTCTTTTTCTCCCCACGTCCAACTTTCAGAGCCGGGCGCTTTGCCGTTATACAATTGAATCACTTGTTGAGTATATCCCGTTGCTCCTGTCAGGGTTAGAAGGGCAATAAGCGCGTAGATAGCTGATTTCATTGGTAGTTTTAGGTGTTTTTTTTGTACAAAACTGCGGATAAATAAGCAAAAATTGTAGGGAAAAGCAATCAATTATCGACAAATTCAATCCATTTTGGGATATTCTGCCTGATATAAATCAACTTAGTTTATTGAATCCTCAAGGATGACTCTCTGACGACCAAACCCGTTCTCAAAACATTGGAAATCGAAACCCTGTCATCTTTGGGATTTTTGATCAGATTAATCAGCAGTTCAGCCGCCGAGCGCCCCATCTCAAACGCAGGCTGCGCTACGGTACTCAAGGGAGGATTGAGCAGCCCAGTAATGGGCAAATCCGAAAACCCAATCAGCGCAATATCGTGCGGCATGGACAATCCTGCTTCTGTAATGGCGGCATGAGAACCGATGGCGATATTGTCGCTGGAGGCAAAAATTCCGTCTACTTTGACCGAGCTACTCAGCAACCTACGCGTGATAGCGAGGGCTTCCTGCGAGTTGTATTCAGACGACATAATGATGTCCTCCACAATGGGTATTTTATAGTCAAGCAACGCCGACCGATAGCCGTGCAATCGACGGCGGCTGATGAGCAAATTGGGCGGCCCAGAGATATGCGCGATTGTTTTACAGCCCTGTTTTATCAAGTGCTCAGTAGCTTGATAGGCCCCTTCAAAATCATCTACCGATACTTTATGGGTATCTATTTCGTCACAAATACGGTCAAAAAACACAATGGGGAATCCTTGCTCGTGAAGGGCTTTAAAATGAGCATAATCTTGGGTTCCGGTAGCCAACGAAACCAACATCCCATCTTTACGGCGATTGGCAATATGCCTAACGTTCATCACCTCACGTTCGTAGTTGTCGTGACTTTGATAAATCACCACGTGGTAGCCTTGGGCAAAAGCCACATCTTCAATACCTGCAATCACTAAGGCAAAAAAAGGATTGGAAATGTCGGGTACAATCACCCCAATGTCGTTACTGTGGCTACTCAACAGGCTCAACGCTACGGGGTCGGGCGTATAGTCCAGCCGTTGTGCCAGTTCCAAGACCCGCTGTTTGGTCTCAGCTCCGATTTCATAGCTATCCCGCAACGCCCTCGAAACCGTTGAGGTCGAGACGTTGAGTTCGCGGGCAATATCTTTGATGGTTGTTTTTTTCATTTTGGGTACAATCTTAAAAAAGTCATATTCCCCTCCAAATCAGGCAAAAACTAAGTACAACAAGGCAGTTAGGTATTTTTACATTTTTTATTGAAATGTTCTGGTTAGTGCAATCGTTTTCGGGAACGTTTGCGTTAAGATTTTCAAAAATAAACGTATCTTTTCTTGTAAATACATTCTAATAGACATAAAATCAACAAAAAAAGTGGGATAAACTCACCAATCGATCGAACTGTACCTTGGTTTAATTATACTTAACTAAACCTTAACTTCAAAAACGCATAACCTATGAAATCTACTAAATTGCTTTCCACGCTATGGCTTCAGTTGAGCGCACTGCTGTTTGCTTCCAGCGCGGTTTGGGCGCAGGTCAAAACCCAGCCGTCTCTCGGATTCCGTTCAGCAAAGTTACTGACCGTTAACGGATTACAGTTCAAAGATTTAAACAAAAACGGTAACCTCGACAAATACGAAGACTGGCGATTGTCCAACGAGGTCAGAATCAACGACTTGATTTCTCAGATGACGATGGAGGAAAAAATCGGCTTTATGATTATCAGTACAACGCGTTTGAAAGGCGATCAGGCGTTTCAGGCCAATGCAACAAGGGGAGAAATTACGAGTGATTTCAATGAAGAAGATTTAGTACAACCGAATAATATGTTTACCCGCAAGCCTTTGCCAACGCCAATGATGTCGGCGGCGGGTACTACCAAAGGGATAATGAATTTCCACCTGCGTCATTTTATTTTACGGGCCAATACCTCTGCCAAAATCATGGCTGAGTGGGCCAATAATTTACAGGCGTTGTGCGAAACCTCCCGTTTGGGGATTCCTGCCATTGTTGCGTCAAACCCACGCAACCACATAACGATTGACGCCTCTGTCGGCTTGAGTGTGGGCACCACGGTATTTTCTAAATGGCCGGGTGAATTGGGCATGGCGGCCATGCGAGATTTGAAACTGACCCGTGAATTTGCCGAAATTGCCGCCCAAGAATGGTCGGCGGTGGGCTTGCGCAAAGGCTATATGTACATGGCTGATTTGGCCACCGAACCCCGCTGGCATCGCGTGGAAGGCACTTTTGGCGAAGATGCCGATTTGTCGGCCAACATGATTTGCGAAATTGTGCTGGGTTTTCAAGGCACCAAACTCGGCAAAAACTCGGTCGCTATGACCACAAAACACTTCCCCGGTGGCGGTCCACAGGTCGATGGACAGGACTCACACTTTGATTGGGGCAAATTTGCGCATTATCCGGGCGGGATGTTTGAATACCACTTGAAGCCTTTCAAAGCGGCCATAGAAGCAGGCACTTCTTCCATCATGCCGTACTATTCGGCCCCCAAAGACAAGAGTATGGAAGCCGTTGGGTTTTCGTACAACAAGGCCATTATCAATGACTTATTACGCAAAAAACTGGGTTTCAAAGGCATTATCAACTCCGATACCGGCCCCATTGATATGATGCCTTGGGGCGTAGAAAACCTCACGATTGTTGAACGCTACCAAAAAGCCATCGACGCAGGCGTTGATATTTTTTCGGGCGGCGCCGACCCCGCTATTTTGTTGGAAACGGTCAAAAAAGGCTTGGTAAAAGAAGAGCGAATCAACGAATCTATCAGCCGATTATTGAAAGAGAAATTTGAACTGGGCCTTTTTGAGAATCCGTACGTGGACACCAATGCCGCCCCTAAAATAGTAGGCAATGCCGAATTTCAGAAAAAAGGTGATTTGGCCTTGCGCAAATCCATCGTACTACTCCGCAACGACGCTAAACTGCTACCACTAAAAGCCCAAACCACGGCACGACGCACAAAAGTTTATTTTGAAACCTATTGCAACAACGGACGCACGCCCAACCCAGTAACGGTCTATAAACCCACCTCTACCCACCCCACGATTGAGTTTGTAGCCACCAAAGAAGAAGCCGATGCGGTACTGCTGTGGTTGATTCCAAGCGGCGGAAGTCTGTTCAGTTCCGCTGGCAAGCCGATTGAATTGAGCCTTTCCAAAAACAAAATCGACGTGGCGCACGTCAATGAATTGATCAAAAGCAAACCCACCATTGTGGCTATCAATTATACCAGTCCGTGGGTGGTTAATGAATTAGACATGGATAATACTAAGACCGTTTTGGCTACCTTCGGCACCACAACCGACGCCCTGATTGACATCATAAGCGGTGCTTTTAAGCCCACCGGCAAGATGCCGTTTTCGACGCCCATTTCTGAACAGGCCGTGGTCGAAAACAAGTCAGACGTACCGGGTCATCTCGAAAACAAGGGCTACGCACTCTTTAAATTTGGGGATGGGTTGAGCTATTAACTTGAAAAGTCTATTTTGCATAATTACTTCTCTTCCTCCTTATCCGTAGGATGAATGACAAACCATGATGCAACATAGGCCGTGAAAGTCCCAAAAAGGCCTACCCCACCCGTCATTAAAACCACGGCAATCAGCCGCCCCTCGGTCGTGACGGGGTATTTATCGCCGTAGCCTACGGTTGTGATGGTAACATACGCCCACCAAAGGGCATCTTCGGCGGTTTTGATGTTGCTGTTGGGGTCTTTTTCAACCTGCAAAATACCGATGGCCGAAAAAATAATCAGCAAAACCGCAAGAATGGAAACGGAAGTGAACGCCCCCTGCGCTTTGTTGTGAAAAAGGTGGTGAAGCAACTGATGAATAGACCGAAAAGCGCGAATGAGGCGCAGCAACCTGATGAGCCGCAGGAGCCTTCCAGCGCGTAAAAAATCAACCATCGGAATGCTGGAAATGAGGTCAATCCAGCCCCAACGCATAAACTTTCGTTTGTTTTCGGCCTGATAAAACCGAATGCAGAATTCCATAAAGAAAAAAACGCAAATGGTATTGTCGATGTAGTTTAGTAACAATGATGTTTCTTTTGGCAACACATAAACCGTATCAATGGTCAGTGCGCCTAAAACATAAATGGAAAGCACCAGCACCAGCAAATTTAAAAGTCCTAATCTGTTTTTAGGTCGGGGGGTATCTGCTTCTTTCATCGTGAAATAATGATAAATGTTCGAATTTCTTTCATTAAAAATAAAACACCAATCCACTCCATTATCTACTTTATCCCTCCGAAAAAGTGCTTATTTTTCTATTTTACGGTCCAATGAGTGCATCTTCAATGGTTATTCCAGTTCTGCAATTTCTTCTTTGTTCACACATTTGGCTCCTTCCATTATCTTTACAAAATGGAGACACTTTTTCGCTTTTTTGCTCAATTTCAACCCCTCTCGACCGATGCGCAAGACGCGATTCGGGAGATATGTTCGGTGGTTCACCTCAAAAAAAACGAAGAATTACAACCCATCGGGCATACCTGCCGCACCATTTACTTTGTAAAAAAGGGTATTGCACGTATTTATTATTACAAAGACGGCATCGACATCACGGAGTCATTCTCTTTTGAAAACAGCATTATTGCCCGCGTAGAGAGTCTTTTTACGACCAAACCGTCGCGTAAGGCCATCCAAATCATTGAAGATGCGGAGCTGATTGCTATCAATGCAACCCAACTTTTCAGACTCTACGATATTCACCCGTCCATTGAGCGCCTCTTTCGGAAAATCTTCGAAAAAGGCTACGTCGAAACCGTAAATCGCATGGAAAGTCTGCAATTTCATACCGCCGAAGAACGCTATTCAGCCCTGCTTCACGAAGCCCCCGACTTCCTACGACGCGTGCCGCTCAAATATATTGCGTCTTATCTGGGCATTACGCAAGTGAGCCTCAGTCGGATTCGCGCCACCCTCAAATAGCCTCATGGTCGTTTCGATTATTTAACAAATGTAAAAGGAATCCGTTTTTTAGGGGCTGACCTTTGTGGGGAAATTAACATCTCTGCATGGAAACCATTCAATTAGGACTCAAAGAAAATGGACGGCAGTTTGCCCTTTTGGTCATCATTAATGCCTTTGTGGGCGGCATGATTGGGCTGGAGCGCTCGATTTTGCCGCAACTCGCCGAACAAGAATTTGGCATCGCTTCCAAAACCGCGCTTTTATCATTCATCGTTACGTTTGGCATTACAAAAGCCATTGTTAACTATTTTACGGGTAAACTCGCCAACTCGTTGGGACGAAAAAGGCTATTGGTGATAGGGTGGCTGTTTGCCTTACCCGTGCCTTTTATTCTGATTTATGCGCCCAGTTGGTCATGGATTGTGCTTGGCAATATCCTGTTAGGTATAAATCAGGGGTTGAGTTGGAGTGCTGCGGTGATGATGAAAATTGACCTCGTCGGCGACAAAAATCGGGGACTGGCGGTCGGTATCAACGAGTTTGCGGGCTATCTTTCGGTAGGGCTGGTGGCCTTCCTGACGGGCTATATCGCTGAACGTTATGGAGTTAGGCCGTATCCTTTTTATTTGGGTATTGGGTTTGCCTCCGTGGGTTTAGTCCTGACTTTATTGTTTGTCAAAGATACGCGTCAGCATGTTTCTAAGGAAAACCAAAAAAGTAGTATCCCAACATTGAGAAGTCCGTTTTGGGATACTACTTTTCGTCATAAATCATTGAGTGCAATCACCCAAGCGGGTCTAATCAACAACCTCAACGACGGCATGATTTGGGGAATATTGCCGTTGCTTCTGCTAACCAAGCACTTCACCCCCGCCCAAATCGGCATTTTGACCGCCGTTTACCCCTCGGTTTGGGGGTTGAGTCAGTTGGTTACTGGCAAACTTTCTGACATTTACGCCAAGAAAATGCTCCTGTTTTGGGGAATGCTCCTCCAAGCGGCTGGTATCGTGGCGTTGATTTGGGCCAATAATTTTCTCCAATTCACCCTGATTGGAATATTTTTAGGCATGGGAACGGCACTGGTTTATCCCACTTTTCTGAACGCCATTTCAGATTATACCAGTCCCCTCCAACGTGCCGAAAGTCTGGGTACTTTTCGATTTTGGCGAGATTTAGGCTATGCCATCGGGGCTTTGCTCACGGGTATCATCGCCGATTCGTTGGGGATTGATGCATCCATCGTTGGCGTCGGTGGTTTGACCGCCCTTTCGGCTTTTGTGATTTTATTCAGGATGAAGTAAACTATGACTCAATCTCCATTTCTAACAACGCATAACTTAACGCTTTTCCGTGGGTATCTATTGATAATGAGGTCGTTACGCCTGTCAATAAGGCATCTTGACAAACAAACAACAACGACGAAATATTAGGCATTTCGTACCGTAAAATTTCACCAAAAACGATTTCTTTTAAATGTTCTTTCACTCTTGCTGCCGTTACTTTTTGGCACAAAAGTTCATAATCTTTTGCATCATACGGAATCAGCGAGAGGGTAGAGATATTGCCTTTATCTCCTGCGCGGCTGTGGGCGATGTGGTAGAGTTTCATATTCAAAATATTATCACTTCTGGAATCACTTTTTTTCTATCCACCAAAACCGATACAATGCCGACGAGTTCGGTGACGTATTTTCTGGCACCGCCGCCACCTGCCGGGCCATTGGTGTAAAGGGCTTCTACTTCTTCACCAATCAAGGCGGCTTTTTGAGCGGTATCGGCGTTGGCCGCTAGGCGTAATCTCACTTCATAAGGTTCAATTTGGTGCTCAAAATCGGTTCGATGAATGGCCGAAACACCGACATAATCCGTTCGCAAATCAGGAAAATCGGCTTTGAGTCTTTTTTCTAGCGTTTCCCCAGCCAATATTGCCCGAGCGAGTGCACAGTGGCCTGCGTATGAAATTTCGCCTTCACCCAGAAAACCTGCCTGATACCCCACGCTTACTTTGAGGGTTGGGGGTTTCTCTTGGCCTGTTCCACCCCATACTTTGACTTGGTTTTCGGCAATCTCTTCCAATTTAACCGTGGTAAAATTGGCCGAAACATCGGGAGTGAGATAGGCAAAAGGATTGACGACTTCGTACAATAATTGTTCTTTGACCGTAGCTAGATTAACGACTCCACCCGTACCTTCTACCTTGCTAATGATGGCCGAACCATCGGCAAAAACATCGGCAAAGGGGTGCCCCAAAGTGTCCATATCTGCCACAGGCTTTGTGATTGGGTCGGCAAAATAACCACCCGTTATTTGCCCCGCACATTCCAACAAATGCCCTACAACCGTTCCTTGTCCTAGCAGATTGTAATTGTCGGTAGCCCAACCAAACTCATGAATCATGGGAGCCAAAAACAACGATGGGTCAGCCACTCGTCCCGTAATAATGATATTTGCGTCTGATTGTAACGCTTCCAAAATCGCTTCTACACCCATGTACGCATTGGCAGAAATGAGCGGGGAGAGATGAGCGCTGGGGGATAAGTGTTTTTTTATTAGTTCAACAGCAAAGTTTTCGTTATTGAACTTAAAAATATCATCACTCATCTCTTTTAACTTATCACTCAACTCGTCGCCGATGACGGCCGCTACTTTTACAGGAATTCTTTGTTTATTAGCAATTTCGACAATTTTCTTTGCCCCTTCCATGGGGTTGGCGGCCCCCATGTTGGTAATGAGGCGAACGTTATTTTTAACCAAAATGGGCAATAACCCTTCGATACGACGTTCCAATAACGGGTCGTAGCCTTTGGTGGGGTCGGCAAGTTTTCGTTTTTGGGCAAGAGCAATCGTACGTTCGGCCAAACATTCCAACACCAAATAATCTAAATTTCCTCGTTCGGCCAAAATCATGGCAGGTTCTAATCTATCACCCGAAAAACCTGCCCCGCAACCTATTCTGATTTGATTTTTCATTTTTATTTATTGCCCGTTATGGACGACGCTACCATTGATAAACGATTCATTATCAGGTTTATCCAGAATTAAAATCCCATGGATATGAATTGACATAACCACAAATGCGCCTAATTCAACATTTTTTGCATGGTTTTTAATCTCGTGCCAAAATACGTCGGCCAGAACACCGATGGATGATAATTGCATTTTACTATCGACAATTTTACCAAAAAAGTGCTCGCGATTTTTAGTACAAATGGTAATAAAATAAGCGCCATTCCACCCATAATCCCACCACGATGCACGTGCCGATGCAATACGGTATTTATTTTGAAATTTTTCCCTCATTACGGCAATCATTTTACAGATGAATCGACCCCGTTAACAGCGCAATCAACGTCATCACAATCGTAGTGCCCCACGCCCAGAAAAACGTATGGCGTTGGTGTTCACCTAAATCCACCTCGGCAAGGCCAACCAGCAGAAACGTAGAAGCCGTGAGCGGACTGATGGGAAAGCCGACGGTCATTTGCCCTAGCAACGCTGCTCGCCCAATTTCTAGTGGGTCTAGCCCAAATTGGGTAGCGGTTTGGCTCAAAATAGGAACCACGCCAAAGTAATAGGCATCAGGTGTAAAAAGAATGCTTGCAGGCAAACTCGTGAGTGCGGTCAGGGTAGGCAGCCAACTAGCGTGTTGTTGAGGAATGAGCGCCACCAAAGAATTGGCCATGGCGTCAATCATTTTAGCCCCCGTCAAGATTCCTGAAAAGACGCCTGCGGCAAAAATCATGCTTGATACCAAAAATATATTGGTACCGTGGCTTTTGATAACCTTCTGTTGGTCAGTGAGTTTTGGGTAGTTGATAAGCAACGCAACCATGCTCGCTACCACAAACAGTACTGGGGCAGGAATCCACCCTTTGGTCAAAGCTACAATAAGCGCAATGGTAAGGATAGCGTTGATAATGAGCAACTTGGGACGGCGTAATTGGTGCTGTTCTGTGCTTAAATTGTCTTTGTGACTGTACTCAAACTCAATGATTCCGAGTCGTTTTCTTTCTTTTTGGCCAAATAAATAGGCAACAAAAAGCACCCAAATAATACCTGCTATAATGGCAGGAATGTTGGGGTTGAAAATGTGAACGGCATCGCTTTTGAGTGTAGAAATGGCGCGGGCAGACGTCCCCGACCACGGAACCAAATGCAACGGCCCAACGCTTAATGCAACGATGCTCGCCAAGATTTTTCGGTTGATTTTCAGTTGTTTGTAAATGGGCAAAAATGCCGACAACACAATCATAAACGTCGCCGTACCGTCGCCGTCGAGGTGAACAATCATGGTCAAAATAGCCGTCCCAACGATTACCTTTAAAGGGTCGCCTTTTACCGATTTAATGATGACCGCAATGACGGGGTCAAACAATCCCGCATCGAGCATGGTGGCAAAGTACAACACCGCAAACATCAGCAGTACCCCCGTTGGCGCTACTTGCTTGATACCCGCCAAGGCAAAATCGCCGAGTTCTTTGGGCTGAAAACCCGCCAACAGTCCAAAAACAATGGGTGTAATGACCAAAGCTGTCATCACCGACATTTTTTTGGTCATGATAAGCCCCAAAAAGACAAGAATAGTAGCAAAACCGAGGAGGGAAAGCATTTTCGTTTTGGTATGTAACTATCTAAAAATCTTCCCCTTCGCTTCCAACTCCTTGTACTTCTCAATATACATCTTATCCAGTGTTTCGGAGTCTTTATATTTTACCCTCAAAGCAGCCAGTTTTTGATGCAATTCTTTCTTTACACTGGCATACTTAGGGTCGTTATAGACGTTTTTCATTTCGTTCTTATCGTTTACTCGGTCATACAACTCCCATTCATCAACGTCATAATAAAAATGAACCAACTTGTATTTTTCCGTTATGATTCCATAATGGCGTTTCACCATGTGAACACTCGGATATTCGTAGTAATGATAATAAGCGGCATCCCTAAAATTTTTGCCTTTTCCTTTAAAAATCGGAATCAAGCTTTCGCCTTGCATATCCGATGGGGATTTGACGCCCGCTGCTTCAAGAAAAGTCTGGGCAAAATCAAGGTTTTGAACCATTTGTGAGTTTTTCGAGCCTGCTTTTATTACACCGGGCCATTTGACCAAAAGGGGTGTTTTGAAAGATTCATCAAAAATAAATCGCTTGTCAAACCAACCGTGTTCGCCCAAATAAAAACCTTGGTCGGAGGTATAAACCACTATGGTATTTTCGTCTAAATTGTTCTTTTTTAAGAAATCCAACACTTTACCTACCCCTTCATCAACCGACGCTATGCAGCCCAGATAATCTTGCATGTATCGCTGATACCGCCATTTCATTTTATCTTTTTCGGTCATCGAAGGGTAGTTTTTAATAAACTCCTCATTCATTTTGCCGTAGGTTTCATCCCAAGTTTTTCGTTGGTCAGGATTCATTCTTCCTACGGTATAGGTATAATTTCTTTTGTCGTACGCATGAGATTCTTTGATGCCCAGTTTGTCCATATTTTCGGGAAAAATCTTAGAATCACCTGCCCAATTCATGTGGGTAAGCAGGTTCATTTCTTGCTCTTTTGAAGCTCTTCCTCGGCCTTCGTAATTATCAAAAAGAGTCGCAGGTTCGGGGAATTTTTTACTGATAAATTCTTTGTAATGACGTTCGGCAGGTAACCATTCACGGTGCGGGGCTTTGTGCAGATACGCCAAAAAGAACGGTTTTTCTGGATCCCGCTCGTTTTGTAGCCAATTGAGCGTAATATCCGTGATAAGATCGGTTACGTAGCCCATCAGCTTCTTTTTACCGGCTTTTTTGGTAATAATATCAGGATTGTAATAATCGCCTTGGTCGGGCAGAATCTGAAACTCATCAAATCCTTTTGGGTTATTGCCAAAGTGAAGTTTACCAAACATAGCGGTCTGATAACCACTCTTTTGCAGCAATTGAGGAAAGGTAATATTGGTGGTATCAAACGGAAAATAATTGTCAATTTTACCGTTGAGATGGCTGTGTTTTCCCGTCAAAATCACCGCTCGTGAAGGGGCGCAAATAGAGTTTGTTACGCACGCATTCGTAAACAACATTCCTTCTTTTGCAATTCGGTCAATATTTGGCGTTTGCGTAAGCCTTGTATCATACGCCGAAATCGCCTGATATGCATGGTCGTCTGACATGATGAACACGATGTTCGGTCGACGTGCCGCATTGCCACGTTTTTTCTCATTAACTTGTTTGAACGAAAATATACCAATCGCAATGACCGCTACGGCAGCGATAGAAAGAGTTATCTTTTTCATAAATGACAATTGTTAAAATTTCAAATAATCATTAAAAAACGGCAACAAATCATTCAAAACCCGCCCATCGGTAGCCCAGATTTTATTGCCGTGGTCGCCGATGTATTCTTCAGCAAAATGATTGATGCCAAGATTCTCTAACCGCTGACTCAGCATCCCGATTTGGACAGGAAAACGGGGGGAATCGTTTCGTCCCCAATCGAGCTTAATGGCGGTCATTTTCCGTAAATTATCCGCGTATTTGTTGACCATATACACCGGCATATTGGCCTCCCATTTTTCCAAAACAGCCTGATTAACTATCATTTTGTCGCCTTCATAACTAAATGGAAAATCGCAATAAAACGGTGGCTTGTTTGGGTTTGGCGACCAAGCACGAGCAACGGCTACCAATACTTTTGGGTAATACGTTTTCTTTAAATCTTCGACTGTTTTTACGTTTTGTACTTCTTTGAAAGATGGGCTGTTGGGACCAAACTCTTTGACCATTGCCAATAACCCTGGACTCAACGCATAAATGCTGCTGAAAACTTCGGGATGCAACATGCCAATTTTGAAGGCGCCATAGCCTCCCATCGAATGCCCCGCAATGCCACGGCTTTCGCGAGTAGCAAGGGTTCGGAAGTTTTTGTCAATGTATTCGACGAGTTCTTTGGATTCGAACTCATCCCAATTTCCTGTCAATGAGGAATTTGAGTAGAAACTTCCTTCGTAAAGTGTGTAATGGTCGGCTTGCACAAAAATGAAGGGACGAATTTTGTTGCGTTTGAAGCCTTCGTCGAGGATAGCTTGCATTTGGGGAAAAATATTGTCTTTTCCCATGAAACCGTGTAAGTAGTAAATGACGGGATAACGTTGCGTAGATGCGTCGTAATTGGGTGGAAGATAGACTGATACCTTACGGTTAGGGTCTTCGCCACCTGTGTTTTGGAGGGCTCTGGAGTTGAGCACAAAACTGACAACTTTGCCAGTTTGGGCCAAAGCCCCCTGCACCCCGATGGAGGAGTTTAAGATTAGGAGTAAAAATAAAAGTTTTTTCATCGGGTTAGTTGGAAAAAATACCCTCCCGAAAGTTCAAAATTTTCGGGAGGGTTGGGTTGGTTGGCATGGCAAAAAAATGCCTTAACTCATTAAAATATTTTTTGCAAAAGCTACGCACTTTCCTACTTCTTTGACGGCATCGGAACCCTCTGGAATTTGGTACTCAAGTTCTACCGAAACGGGGAATTTGTATTTACGGTCGCGAATCATCAGTAGTATTTCACGAATAGGTGTATCGCCCGTTCCCCAAGCCAAGTTACCTGCGCCGTGCTCGGGCGTGGTACGGTCTTTCAAGTGCATGGTCGAAATACGGTCGTGTTTGTTTTCGATAAATTTCATGAGCGCTTCTTTGGTGTTTTTGCCACCCGCCGCAAGGTAGTGTCCGCAGTCAAAATTAATCGAATTATAAGGAGATTGGCTCAATGCGTTATCCCACAGGGTATCAGTGGCTTGAGTGTGGTTGTGGTAACCTACATACACCTTGTTTTTAGCCCCCAAATCACCCAAACGTTGCGTCTGTTTTGGATCGTTGGGTAGTTCTAGGGTCACAGAAGTTGCTCCCAAGACTTTGGCAACTTTCATACCGTATTCTACTTCGGCGTCGGTGTTGTTTACCCCAAAAGCATTAGGTTTGAAAGCATAGATAGAGATACCCGCCTTGTCGAATTTCTTACGCACCTCTTTAAATTTATCCATCGAAACCGTACTACGCCACTCGGCTACCTGCTTGCTATACTCTGCCAACTGAGCGCGTTGTTCGTCGGTCAGTTGCGGGCGTCCACCTCCTGCGGGCGGGGGACCCATCCGAACAGGCGATTTGGGTTTTCCAGCGTATTCTTCCACCGAATCTCCCATCAACTCGATGGCACTCAGGTTGGAATCAATGCAAAACTGAATTAATTTATCGACGTCGTGGGGCATACTGCGAAACGAATAAGTAATGGCCCCAATCTGAACTCCTTTGAATTTAGAGTTAGGTTTCTCGCCTAATGCCCATGCTTTATTGAAATTGATTAATCCGCCCATAGCGGTGAGCGAGGCCATTGCCATAAAATCGCGGCGGGATATTTGTGTATTCATTGGTGATTAGGGTTTAATAAATAATGACGGTTTTGAGAATTACTACTAAAAGAAAAACGCACCCGTTTTTTCCTGATTTATCATTCCTCATTCATTAAATAATTTTGGAACAAATTGGCTTAAATATACCCGCCAGTTTCTCCAAATATGCCCACCTTCTGATTCCACATATTCGTATTTCATACCCATACCATCTAATTTTTTACGGAAATCTACATTGGCTTGGTAAAGGAAATCGGTTTTGCCAATGGCTATCCAGTAGAGTTTGGTGCCGTTTTCTTTTTGCACTTTCAAGGTTTCATCAATATTGCTGTAAACCTTTGCGGTGGCATCTTCACGTGGCATAATGGCTGCGGAAAACAACCCCACATAGTCGAAAGTGTTTGGATAAAACCTTGAAATATGCATTGAATGAAAGCCGCCCATGGATAAACCCGCAATGGCTCTACTTTCTTTTTTAGCATTCACTCGGTAGTTTTTCTCCACAAATTTTACAATATCCATAAAAGCACCTTCATAAGAACCTTCCATGGTACGAGGTGCCATAAATTGCGGTTTGTAGAAGCCGGTGTTTCCTTCGCCAGGGGCGGCATCTTGCGAAGCATTCCCGTTGGGCATTACCACAATCATTGGTTTGGCTTTGCCTTGAGCTATAAGATTATCCATGATTTGTGCCGTGCGTCCGAGGGCTATCCAAGCCTCTTCATCGCCACCTGCGCCGTGTAATAAATAAAGTACTGGATAGGTAGCGTTGCTACTTTCATAACCTGGAGGTGTGTAAATGGTAACTCGGCGGTCGATGCCAAGGCCTGGTGAGTCGTACCAACGGCGGGTGACACTCCCGTGTGCAATATCATTCACTTTGTAATAGTCAGCCTGTGGCCCTCCCACGATAAAAATATTAGTAACAGTCGCCACATCACGATTTAAAAACGGGTTGTTGGGGTCGATGCTACGAAGCCCGTCCACCGTAAACGAATACGAATACAATTCAGGGGCGAGGGCGTCGGAAGTAAAAGTCCAGACACCCTTAGCGTCTTTCTGCATTAAAGCAGGTTTCGGCACATCAACCAAACCAAAACGCGATTTGATTTTCATCGTAGGCAGAAAATCACCTGTTATAAAAACAGAGTCTGCTTTTGGGGCAAAAAAGCGAAACGTAACCGTTTTGTCAGCATTGATTTCGGGCGACTTTAGGTCGGCGGCATTGAAAAGAGCTTCTTGCGCAAAAGCTAAGTGGCTCATTACTAAGCCAAAAAATAAAACAAACGATTTTTTCATGTTTTGAAAGGAAAGTTTAATTGAGTGGAATCTGCTTTTCTCTTGAATAAACAATATTGTTTTTAAAGTTAAATGACACCGCCAGAGAGTTTTATAACCCTCTGACGGTGAACGAGCAAATTGAACTTTGATAAGTTAAGAAAAGATTATTGTGGGGCAACGACTTTCATCAACTCTTCATCGTGGTGATAACGAATGTTGCACTTATTGTCGAAAAACATCGTCGTGCCTTTCGCGGCCGTATAAGGCTCCCATTTCGGAAGCCCTGCATGGTTTGGATTGCCTGTTTTGGCGAAATTAATCCACGATTGGCTCATTTTATCAGCCAACACATAGGCGTCTTTGCCACCGCCAGTCATCTCTTCGCAGCGCGCAATGTTGCTAAATACAAACGGAATTTCCATGCAATGAACAGCTTTGTATTTTCCATCCATCACAGGCGACTGCCAAGTAAACATGAACATATAAACGGGTGCCCCCCCTGCCAACGACGACTTTTGCTTGGCTTGCACCACTGCCCCAGGACGAAACATGACGTCAATGTCCAAAACAGCCGATGGCTTTGTATCTTCAGGAAAAGCTTTCTTTGCCGCTGCGATATACGCATCGGCTTTGTCACCATACGTTTTCTTTACCAATTCCAGTACTTGTTCTGGGGTACTGTTGGCTGGTGCAGCACGGAAGGCCGAAAATTCATTTTTAGTTGTTCCAATGAGTAAAGGAATGTTTTTTGATAACTCAAAAGCTTCATTTGAAAACAATTGATAAGGGAGAACCTCACCGTCTACGCTCGGCCCCCAGCTTAGCCCAAATCCAATCACAGGTTTGCCTTCAGCTTTCATTTTATCGGCGATGGTTTTGAGGGCTTTTTTGCCTGCGTCGCTCAGGGTTTGGAAAGGTATATTCTGAACATCGTCCACTTTGTCGACAGCAATGTTAAGTTCTTTCAGCACTTCTGCACCAATGGCTTGGGTTGTTTTTTTGTCGAGCATGGCCGCACGAAACGACCCACTTTGGTTGATGGCTTTGTGAAATAAACCTTTGGCCGATGGCATTGCCATCAGCGTGTTTACTTTGGCACCTCCACCCGACTGCCCGAAGATAGTTACGTTGTTGGGGTCGCCGCCAAAGTTTGAAATGTTTGTTTTTACCCATTCCAACGCAGCTTTCATATCCAATACGCTCAAATTGGCCGATTGTTTGTATTTATCACCGTAGGCTGACAAATCCAAATAACCTAAGATATTCAAGCGGTGGTTGATAGAAACCACGACAACGTCCCCTTTTTTGGCAAGATTCTCCCCATCATACGAAGGTAATTCTTGCGAAGAACCTGCCGTAAAACCTCCTCCGTGAATCCAGAACAAAACAGGGCGTTTTTTGCCGTCGTTGATGCCCGGCGACCAAACATTGATGCGCATACAGTCTTCGCTCGTAAAACCCCAATTATGGTTAAAAACAAACTCAGATTCGTCCATCACAGAGGTAGTTGGATCCATGAGCGGAGCCACGGGGCCGTAGGTCATTGAGCTGCGTACATTGCTCCAAGGCTTTGGCTTTTGGGGTGCTTCAAAACGCTTGGCTTCGGCATACGGTATACCTTTATACGTAAAGATTCCGTTGTGAATATAGCCTCTAACTTTACCCGCATCGGTGTTGGTAACGGCTACATTTTCGCCCGTTTGAAGTTGGGCCTGTATAGGTTGTGACACCCAAGTTACGGCCAGCAAAAGTGGAAAAATGAGTCTTTTCATTGTTTGGTATGTAGTAAAAACTGATAGGTTAAATTGATTCGTTATTTATTCCCGTAGGCTTTGTCTAAAAACAAATAACGAGCATCGTCTTTGGCACTTTCTGTACGAGACTCAACGTCCAAAATCATGACGGGTGGCGTACTTTCTCCTGCTTTCGCAGCTTTCCATTCAGGAAGTTTGTCGCCATTTGGATTGCCCGTCTTGACAAAATTGGTAAAGTAATTCAGCATCGTATCTGATACCTTAAAGTCATCGGCAGTCCAAGCGTATTCTTTCACAAGGTGAAGATTTCCCATGGCGTACTCGATTTCGCAGGCGTGCGGTGCACCTACAGCCTTGGGTGCTTTGGGTGCGGGGCCATCAGCTCTTACGGTTCCTCCCGCCAGTCCTGAAGTCAATGATTTATCCACCAACTCAGGACGGAGCTTGCTGTATAAATAGCGATACACGGGCTGGGGGCTGTTGTTACGGTGTAAATCAAACCATTTCCAAGTACTATAAGAAATAAAACGGTCGGCGGCCAATGCCGTGGCAGAGAGTTCGATTTCATTTTCAGAACCATGCGGATAGAGTTTAAGCACTTCTTCAAAATCGTTGGGGTATTCTTTTTTCACCCGCGCTACGTAGTTTTCATCTTTATAGGGCTGGCCTTGCATGAAAGCCATGCCCGGGATTTCGGCCGAGTTCCAGCCGACCAACAATGGTACTTGGGCTTGCTCTTTGGCGGCAAAAATTTGAGGCAATGACTTCGGCAAGAAGTAGTTGTCTATCACAATTGGAAACCCAAAACGACGTGATTCGTTGTAAATTTCGTAAATCTCACGCGTTGACATGGCTCTCAATTCTTTGATAGATTTAATACCCGTTTTTTGCAAAAATTCTACCCCTTGTTTTTCGCCTTCGGCCAACGGTACAGGTGCCATGGTTGGATTAATACCTGCCCCACTTTCACCAATAGCTCCTGCAATGAGGTTTCTAGATAATGGCGATGCCATCTGGCAACTTACCCCAATTGACCCGGCTGATTCGCCCGCGATGGTTACTTTTTTAGGATCACCACCAAAAGCCGCGATGTTTTTTTGAACCCATTTCAGCGCCGCCGACTGGTCAAGCATTCCGTAGTTACCTGAAGCTTTGTAGGGCGCTTCGGCTGAAAGTTCTGGGTGGGTTAAGAACCCGAAAATGTTTAAGCGATAGTTGCAAGTGACAACAACGACCCCTTTCTTGGCCATACTTTCACCGTCGTAGCGTGGCTCTGAGGCATCACCCGCTACGTTTCCACCACCATAAAAATAGACCAAAACGGGCAAATCTTTGGTGTTGCGTTTGGCAGGAGTCCACACATTGAGGTAGAGGCAATCTTCACTGACACCATTTGAGCGGGAATTCATATCGCCAAAAACGACCGTCTGCATTGGGCGCGGGCCAAATTTTTTGGTTTCCTTTACACCCTGCCAGTTATCGGCGGGCTGCGGTGCTTTCCAGCGCAGATTTCCTACGGGTGGCTTGGCAAACGGTACACCAAAGTAAGTTTGAATGCCCGTTTTGGTATCGTAATTTCCTTCAATGATGCCGTTTTCAACGGTTGCTTGTACCGCAAAAGAATTATTTCCTTGTGCTAGCACGGCCCCGCTCAAGAGGCAAAGCACTCCTAATAAATAGCCTTTTCTTTTCATTTTTTTGGGTTAATTTTATTTATTGTCTCAATTTGTGACAATAATAATTCACTTTTTGAAAATTCCCTATTTAATTTTGAAAAAATTGGTAGATTGCCACAAAAAATTGAACTTAACCATTGAAATTGGTGAACCAAAAAGACTTTTTAACGAATATTGCCTTCGACTCGGTGGTGTTTGGTTTTTCGGGAGGCTCGCTGAAAATCTTAATCATGGAGTACCATAATACTGGGTTCTTTGCGTTGCCAGGCGGCTTTGTCCAACGAAACGAAAACCTGAACGACGCCGTCCGGAGAGGATTGAAAGAGCGCACGGGGCTGGACAATATTTATTTGGAGCAGTTTTATACGTTCGGCGATACTGCTCGCTATAAACCCGAAATCATGCAAACGATTTTGGAATCTAGCAACTATTCTTTGGAGAAATACGAATGGCTGCTCGACCGATTCATTTCAGTGGCCTACTATGCTCTAATCAATTATAAAGAGGTAGTTCCCCAGCCCGACGCCCTATCGGATTCGTGCGAGTGGTACGACATTGATGCGCTGCCACCGCTCATATTCGACCACGCCGACATCGTAGCCAAAGCCTTGCAAACCCTGCGCGACAACCTAGACCGTAAATTGGTAGGTATAAATTTATTGCCCGCCCGATTTACCATGAACGACCTGCAAAAAGTGTACGAAGCCATTTTGGGAGAAAAAATCCGTCGGACTACATTTCAACGAAAAATGCTCAGTCTGGAAATTTTAAAACGCCACGAAAAGCAATATTTGGGCAAAGCCCATAAGGCACCGTATCTGTACAGTTTTGAAGATTAACCACTATTTAGCTCTTGCCTACGTTCACAAATACTGGCCTACTTCATTGTGGCCGAAAAACAGTACAAAATATCTTTTGCTTCAAAAATCGGTTTGATACACTACTTTTCCCGTATAAGAGTTGGATACTTTGACCCAATCTATTGAACCCGCACCTTTGAATGAAAACCGCAAATCTACCAACTCGGCACTGGAATCTTTGGTCTTAAAATAGCCTTGGTAGGCTTCTTTGTCATTGACAAAAACCCAAAACCTTTTTTCTAATATTTTGATTTTCAAAACATTCCACTCATTGTGATTGATTCCAAACCGGTCTAAGTCTACGTTTTTGCCTGTGTGCGGCGTTTGCCGCCTAAAAACACTTGCACCCACAGTCAATTGGGCAAAATCGGTACAGCCTTCCTGAACAATCCTCACGGCAAGTGCATTGAAATTTTTATCGAATGCGTTGAGTTCCATGTTATAACAACTTTCTCCACCTTCGCTTTCGGGGTTTTTGAGGCGGGCTTCGATGGTCAGGCTGTCAAAAGGAATCCCAAAATCTTGGGTGAGGGCATGGATTGATTGGCGATAGTCAAACTCCCCTTTGATTTCGTTGGGGAAAGCTTGCGGGTCAAAGTGCAGCACGCCGTTGCTGATGTAGTCTTTGGTGGTGCTGATGTTGGTAGCCCAGGCTTTTTCGTAAGCTACCCCGTAGCCCCAAGAAGACCAAGCAGATGGTTTTGAATAAACAACGTGGTGATATTTTTTAATGGCCTGCCCATTGACTTTAAGCACAAGCTGATAAATGCCCGGATAAAAATAGGTTTGCGCCACGGTATCAACCAATTGCTCAGAATCAGTAAAAAAGGCTTTTGCTTTTTGGGCATTAAAGACTTGCCCTACCCCCAGTCCTACCTCTACTTTTTGCACCCTCGGCAGGCTCGACACATCATAAAAAATTCGTACCGCCTGTGGGTACTGCCCCACCGTTTTGATGACTTTGAATTGGACCTCTTTGAGCTCTTCGGAAGAAAAAGGTCGGCTTTGCCACCAATCAAAACTAAAATAACAAAGAACCGATAAAGCAATCAGCAAAAAAAAACCAAAGACAAATCGAGAAACAGTAAACCTCGGTTTTACTGCCTGAAATGTTGTGTAGGGTTCATCCGAAAGCGGAATCGCCTGCATTTTACGAAGGGCAGGAAATAAAGATTCTTCGATGTTGACGTAGTTGATGTGGATGTTTTGACGGTCGAGGTCGTTGTTTTTTTGCCGAAAATCATCCCAATCGGTATAACCCAGATATACCGAAATGACGTTACGAAAACGGGTTTGGATACGAACTTCTTTGGTGCCGTATTCAAAAACAAAGCGGCGCAGAAAATCTTTGCTGAAGAGTTCATTTTTGGTTTCTCCATTGAGTTGTTGGTGCAAAACATCTTCAATATCGGCCAGCAGGGCTTCCAAAAACGCATTTTTACTTTTAAGTGCCTCAAAACTGCTGAACTCATCAAACTCTTTTTGCCATTTGGAAGGCCATTCATTTACAATCTGTTGCAGGAATTGTTCGCGAAGCTCGTGCAAATAAATTTTGTCTTTAAGCAGCATAAACGAATGAGTAATAGGGAAAAGCGCAATAAATATACCCTTTGCAAAATCTTTTGCAAAAATAAATCCTTTGCAAACCTGATTTTGCAAAGGAAATCTTCCCGTTTGGTTTTTACTTAATACCTTAAACCACTTTATTATCTTATCAAATGAACTATCTTTTCAATCTCGCTTCTCTTTTCGGTCGCACTTTTAAAGTTTTGGCCATTGCCTTGGTTAATGTCTTTGCCTCTCTTTCGAGTCATTTACCTTTTAACTTCTCAAAACAATGAAAAACAGAACACTTTATTCTAACGGCTTATTGAGTTTGCGCTCACTGTGGTTGGTACTTTTCACCGTTTCACTGGCTCAGGCGCAGCCCGTCAAACTGGTCAACCGGTGGAAAAATGAAACCATAGGCATTGCCAACGGCAAGCCCGTAAGCACGGCTACGGCCACCGATACATGGCTCATTGAAAAGACGGGGGAAGGCGATTTCGTCCGCCTCAAAAACACGACGACTGGCGCGTATCTGCACAATCAAAACGACCTGCTCGAAGCTGGAGCCATTCAACCGGGCTGGTGGAGTGCTCAATGGACAATGACGGCCGTGGACGGTCATTTTCAGATTGTTAACCGTTGGAAAGGCACGTATCTGCACAATCAGAACGGCCCGCTCGAATTGGGTGCTTTAGGTGACCCCGGCTGGTGGAGTGCGCAGTGGGCTATTAAAGAAGATAATTCGACCGCAAGTAAAAATATTGAAGAGCCCAATCTTCAGGCAGTTGCACTTGAAGATACTATTTATGAAGATATTCCGGATATGCCCCAAGCGGACATTACGAAAATAATGAATTGGTTAAAAGTAAAAGTTATCTCTGAAAAATTGCCGTTTTGTTGGAGACAAAGTTATGGTAGAGGCGCAGGGGAAATAGCAAGTGCATGCCCCCCCGGCACTGAAAAAGACGGGGCCTTATGTTATCCATTACCCCAAAAAGGGTATAAAGGAGTAGGTCCGGTATGTTGGCAAACATGTCCCAGTGGTTTTCGTGATGACGGTGCATTTTGTGCTAAACCAGCTGCTTATGGTAGAGGATCAGGATATGCTGCATGGAACGAAGAAAAATGTAAAAGTGAAAACCCTACTCTCGGATGTGAAAAAAACGGTGCCATGTGGTATCCAAAATGTCAACAAGGTTTTGTGGCTGTCGGATGTTGTATATGCTCACCTCAATGTCCCCCGGATTTTGGTACAGATATTGGCGTTTCGTGTACGAAGAAAACCTATACCAGAGGAGCCGGTACTATTTTAGAATGTCCCCCGGGGCTTGTTAGAGATGAAACCGGTGGTCCTGCCGGTTTATGTTATCCCAAATGCCGTCCTGGATTTCATGGAGTGGGTCCTGTTTGTTGGCAAGATTGCGACCCAAATTGGGTTGATTGTGCGGCTGCCTGTTCAAAAACTGCAACAGATTGTGGCTTTGCTGCTTTTGAGCAAGTGCTTTCTGTTGCCACAGTTGCCGCAAATATTGCCATTTTGGTTTTAACTGGACCTGGTGGTGCACAAGCAGCAACTTTATTAGAAAAAGGAGGCACAGAATTGGTTAGAGTAGGAGTTACATCAGCCAAAGCAGGTACTTCAGTAGCTGCTGGTGGTTCCGGATATTTAGTAACTGCCAAGGCTGCGGGAATATTGGCTAAGGCAAAAATTGGTGAAGCATTTATGAAAGCAGTCAATCTGTTACAAAATGTAAAACCTTCAAATTTGGAAAAAGGAGCTTCTGTGGTTAGGAGAATATATCAGGCAAGAACCGGCACTAAGTTATCTCAATCTATCACCACATTCAAGGTGACGAAGGCCAGCTACACCGCCTTGACGGATTATAGAAAAGCGTTTGCCGATAATTTTATAGAGCAAACAAGTATTGCCATCAATAAAGAAATGGATGACAATTTCACTCCCAAAACGGCAAGGTACTTAAAAGAATATTGGGCTACTATTCAAATAAAAGAAGTGGCAGAAGCCAATAACTGGCAAATAGCCCAAGTAACGATGGCAGTAGCTTCTATTATTGATATTACCGGTGTAACGGGTTTAATAGCTGCTTTTGCCAAGCCAATTTGCCAAGACGTAGTTGCTTTTCCCAAATTATCACAATCGTATAAATAAGCAAAAAAGCAAGGGCTATGGATCGGGAAACCGTTTCTTAGCCCTTGCTTTTTTACCACGAATTACTACAATCAATCACTTCATTCAATCAATCTATGAAATTAGTATTTTTACTCTCGTCATTTTTTGTGTGTAGTTTTTTACATTTTGCCAAGGGGGCAGATGCCAAATTTTCAGTTGATGGCTATCAAATTAAGATCAAAATAGTATCCAAACAGCCTACAAAAATTTATTTTGGTCGCTATAAGGGCAATAATGTTGAGTTTTTAGATACTTTATCAACAAATGAAAATAGTGAAGCTATATTTTATGGCGAGACAAAACTGGCAGCCGGTATTTATTTTATAGGGTATCAACCGCTTCAGGAAAATTTAGATTTCTTGATTGATAAAGAACAACACTTTGAAATGATTATCAATGATAGTAATCCAAACTATGTAGTTACAGAATTTAAGAATAGCTCAGAAAATAATTTGTACAACTACTATAAAGGCTATATTTCTGAGCAATCGTTTCTTATTGAATCACTTCGACTTAAACTATCCGACCCAAATTACAGCAAAGATTCCAGCGAATTGATTAAAGAATTAAAAAATATTGATAAAAAAATACAAGACAAACGAAATGAGATAATTGCCAACAATAAGACAAGTTTTTTAAGCAAATTACTATTGACTTTAAAAGACGTTGAGCTACCCAAAGACCTGCAAAAACCAAGCAATAAGGCTGATTCGTTAAAAACATTAAAATATCTATCCAATCACTTTTTGGACAATGTTGATTTGTCCGATGGTAGATTAATTTATACGCCTTTTTTTGAATCAAAAGTAGATACTTACTTTTTAGAGTACATGGATTTGAATGCCGATAGTGTGATTGTTACTTTAAAAAAAATGCTTAATAAAGCGGTTATTGATAAAACCATGACCGAATGGCTGCTTTCTAAACTATTGAATGGCAGTATTAGCCATTATTATAAATGGGATGAATCTGTCTATATATTTTTATTTCAAAATTACATATCGGATAATAAATATGACTGGCTAAATGACAGAAGCCGTGAGTTTTACACCGAAAAAGCGTTGTTTTACATGTCGATCAGTAAAGGAAAAAAAGCAACAGAAATCCTTTTGCCGAGCATTACAGATAACGAAATCTCATTACTAAATACTAAGGCTAAATATACCATACTAAGTTTTTGGGATATAACCTGCCATCACTGCTTAGAAACTTTACCCAAATTAGATTCAATTTATCAGGCAAATTGGAAGCAAAATGGCATAAAAATATTTTCAGTTTGTGTAAGCGACCAGGAGTTTAAGGGCGAATGGAGAAATTATATAAATAAGTCCCAATTACAAACCTGGAACAATGTATTTAATTCGATTGACCTCAACGATAACTCAGCAGGTTTAAGCCGAAACTTGGTTTTGCAAAACTACAATGTATGGTATTACCCTACTTTTTTCTTATTAGATGAAAACAAACACCTAATGGCTAAAAAACTAAGTTATGTTCAGATTGTTAAATTGTTGGATAGCGTCCTAAAAAAATAGACGTTTTCCCATGATTCATCTATTAATCCTCACAAAGAAAATATGTAAATCAAATACCAAATTTTTAAACAATCAATCTCCATGAAAAAAACGACTATTTCCTACCTTCTTATTCTATCTTCAGTCACTTTTATGACTTTTGGGCAGAGTATTACGGTATCTCCAAGTATTTTGAGTCTTCAAAGTACAGGAGTGGGCGATGTTGGTATCAGTGCTTACCGTGCAAACAATGGAGAATTACCCGTCACGAGCGGAAGAGTTTTGTTCTTTATTCATGCAAGAGGAGAAGCAGGAGCTACGCCAAATATACCCAACGCAAGGATTATTATTGCTGCAGAAGAAAACTTTACCGCAACATCAAGAGCTACTGGCATATCTTTCGATATCACAAAACCTAATACAAACATATTTCAACGGGCCATGAGATTATCCTCCAAAGGCTTTCTTGCCATTGGTAATCTTACGCCCAACGCTCCTTTGCAATTTGAAAATTCCATTTCGAACCGTAAAATTGTGATGGTCGAACAAGCCGACAACGACCATGAGTTTACGGGGTTTGGCGTGGGTGGAGGCATTCGTTACCAAATACCTAATACTGCGGAGGCTCATGTATTTTATGCAGGTGCAAGTGCCAGTAACTCCAACGAACTCATGCGGATACAGGGCAATGGCAACGTAGGCATCGGAACGATGAGTCCGACTGATGCAAAATTGCATATTGCATCAGTCGACAATGCCCTGCACGTAGAAGGTGGTATAAAAGTATCGGGCAGTAGCCCTGCGGCACTTCGGTTAGAGGCAAATACCAATGTGTTTTCTATGCCTATACCCACCACATCGGCAAATGCCCAAACCGATTTGATATTTGTTACCCGTGCCACAGGTATTGCTGGAGGAACGAGTACTAGTTATTATGCCCAATGGACTGGCTCTGATTGGGAAATCAGACGGGAAGACAATGGCACTATAACGGGTGGTACAAATATTAATGTGTTGGTAATAAAGCAGTGAAACGACTCATTCCAAATCCCAAAAGTACATTTTAAACTTCAATTCGCTAAACTGCATAAATAAACCAATAAATTCCTTAATTCCCCCTTTGGGGGTTAGGGGGCTTTTAACCCATGAAGAAACCTTTCCTTTTCCTACTTTTCTCCCTAAGTATATTGTCGGCATCAGCCAGAATATTGAGCGTTAGGGCTACTTTAAATGGGGCGAATATGGTGCCTGCTAATAACTCTACCGGTACGGGTACTTTAATAGGCACTTATGATGATGTTGCTAAAGTATTGAGCTTTACCATTACCTATTCGGGCTTGTCAAGTAATGTGTTTAATGGGTGTATTGGCGTAGGAGCTGTTAATGAAATTGGTATTTTTATAGGTTGCAAAAATGTACTTACAAGTCCTACTACAACCACGATTGGGCCATTCTCAGATGCCCATTCCACGGCTATTTTATCAGGTAACGCATTCGTAGTGTTAGAGACTCAATCTTTGAATGCACCCGAAATCAGAGGGAAATTAAACATTGGTGTAGATGTTTTTGACAACGCCGCTGAAAATGCTTTTTATGGAATCGGCGGCTATTCCTTTTCGCAATATACATTTCCCGCTGGCTTACAACCTACGCCTTATGTGCATTCAGGGCCTTCGCCTCAAAACGATTTTACTTATGTAATCACTACCAATGGCGGTGCAATTATAAATTCAGCTGGGGTTATCTCTACCACCAACACCAATGCCAATATCAATATTGAATTAAAAGGCAATAATGTCCGAAAATTTGCCTGCAAGGTTTATGCTTATATAACAGATGCTACAAGTTCAAGCAGTAATATTATCAACGTAACTGCCACTACTAATTTGGGAAATATATTTACACAAACAGCCAATATTTCTGGTACATTCGTAGGCTTTAATGTGAATGGCAACGAGAACGAATACCTAATTTCGGTTGTAGCCCAATTTCAATCTACCCCAAGTCCTGCGGCTAAGATAGCCTTATTCAATATTATGGCTGGTGACAACAGCCCCCAAAATGTTGCTCTCAATTTCGATGGCGATAATGATTATGTATCAATACCGAGTAATGCAGGCAATAATACGGGCAATTATGCCAGCTTTACGGTAACTTGTTGGATAAAACCCGATGCTACCCAACCCAGTTCTGCTATTAATGCTGACGAAAACGATATTCTCAGCAAATGGGCAGGGCTTGATGCTGGTGCTAACAATAATTACCCTTTTGTAGCCAGGTATTTGAACACTACGCAAGCCGATGTGAATAAACGTGGCAAAATTTTGGTAGGAATATGGGATGGTACCCATTTCCCAACTATCGTTTCTACCACTGCTGTCAATGATGGGAAATGGCATCATGTAGCCTTTGTAAAAACGAATACTACGAATACCTTAACGCTTTACATTGATGGGGTGTTTAATGGCAGTATTACCAATACTATCACAAATACCACTATCAATACAACCCCTTTGCAGATTGGCAGACGTGGTAATGGTCAAAACTATTTTAGAGGTGATATTGACGAAGTACGCATCTGGAGTTCAAACAAATCTCAAGCTACTATTCAAGCCGAGATGTTTTGCAAAAACCCTAATACCACTGCCCTGCAAGCAGCCTATAATTTTAGCAATGGTGTACCGCATGGCAATAACTCGCTGATCACCCAAGTGCAAGATGCCAGTACAAGTGCCAATCATGGCACATTACACAACTTTGCCAAAACAGGCGATGCCTCCAATTTTATGACAGGGCAAGTGAAGTATGTGTCTGGTTCTTTCAGCGGTGCCGACAATGGAAGTTCGTGGGCAAATGGTTTTGATAACCTGCAATCTGCCCTCTCCAATAATACTTGCAACGACCTTTTTGAAGTTTATGTTGCCAAAGGCTTTATGGATTATAAGCCATCAACCATTGGCAATATCAGCGAATCTTTCAATATCCCATCAGGTATGAGGATTTACGGGGGCTTTGCGGGAACGGAAAAAAGCATCAACGAACGCAATTTGGCGTTAATTCATAGCACACATCAAACTACACTTTCTGGAGATTTATTTGGTAATGATAACGCTTTTAATTTTTCTGCTAATCGAAATGATAATTCGATTCTTCCTGTAAAAATTATAGGAGATAATGTTGTATTTGATGGCTTTACAGTAAAAGGGAGTAGCTCAATTGGAGTTGGCATTTATATTACGGGTGCAAACGCCACCATTAAGAACAGTAGAATCATTGACAATGCATTTATTGGTTTGAATACTATTGGAGAAAACACTACAATTTCACATTGCTCATCTACTGGAAATAATACGGTTGGTATTTTTATTGAAAATTCAACAGCAATTATTAAAGAAAGCTTGATTGCAAATAATGGATCAGATGGGATTGAAATTTATGTAAGTAATGGAACTCGACGGACAAGCATTACAAATAGTACCATAGCCTTCAATGCAGATAATGGAATTAAGGTTAATTCAAATGGTGGTACATCAACGAACACCCTAAAAAATAGCCTAATTTATGGCAATGCTTCTGGCGGAATATTGAATGTTTTTACTGATGGTCCATTAAGCAATACTATCAATTATAGCTTGGTGCAGGGCTTAACCACTGGTCCTGGCAATTTGAATGGCAATACGGTTAATCCACAGTTTGTGAGTCCTTTGGCAAATAGTGTGCGGAGTGATGCAGGAGATTATCGCCTGAAATGGTGCAGTAAAGCCATCGGGGCAGGCACAAACACCGGCATCAGCCCCTTAGATTTAGACCGAAATCCAAGAAATTTCAACGGTACCGCTGATATGGGGGCATACGAGTTTTTGGGCAATACGCCTTCACAAGTCAATAACAGCAACATCACAGGCACCATAGACGCACCCACCTACACAGGCGGAGCCATCCAAACCATCACCTCCACGGCCAAAATCTTAGCCCCAGCGGGTAAGATAGATTTTAAAGCACCGAATGCCATCCTTTTATCACCAGGCTTCGAGGCACGGGGCATGGGTAAGTATTTTGAGGCAAAAATCGGGGCCAATGTGGCGTGCAGTAATTAAAAAAATCCGTGTATTATCCTCCGTGTTCTAAAATAGCACACGGATAACACGGACGGTTGGCCGCTGCCATTTTCAAGCACGGATTTTAAAAATATTGCCTAAATTTCATTAAAATAACAGGCTAAAACCCATGAAAATCTCATTCCTTTTCCTACTCATCACTTGCTCGTGGGCAGCACAGGCACAAATTGTGGCCTTCAACTTTGCTCAGAGAAACACTTTTTATGGCATTGGTGGCTATTCTTTTACGCAACAAACCTTCCTTAATGGCGTACAGGCAAACCCTTACGTAGTTTCAGGACCTTCTCCTCAAAATGATTTTAGCTACGTGGTATCTGCCACGGGTGGAATAAAAAATATCTTAAACGCTATTTCTACCAATACCACCAATACCTCTATTTCTATAAAGTTTAATGGAAATAATGTAAGGAAATTTTCCTGCCAACCGGTGGCACTTAATGCAGGTGGTATCAATGTTACGCTTGATGACATACAACTAACAGCCACCACAAATTTGGGAAACACTGCTACTCAAACGGGGGGCTTTAATAGTGGTGCTTTTGTAGGGTTTAATGTTACCGGCAACGAAAACGAATACATTGTTTCGATCACCGCTGCTTTTCCAACTGCTCCAAGCCCTGCCGCCTTAGTTTCACTTGCGGGAATTATGGCAGGCGACAATACACCCCAAAACGTAGCCCTCCATTTGGATGGCGTTAATGATTATGTTTCGATACCAAATAATGTTGGCAACTTTGCCGCCAATCAAGAATTTACCGTAACTTGTTGGGTAAAGCCTGACGCTACGCAAACAGATATTGGGCAGCAAGACAATGACTTTCTTGAAAAATGGGATGGAACCGGTGGCTATCCGTTTGTTATGCGTTATTTGAATCAAACCGCAGGAGCTAACAACGGAAAAGTACAAATTGCCAGATACGATGGCACAAATGGCCCTAATATTATGTCAACTGCCAAAATAAATGATGGCCAATGGCATCATGTAGCCATGACAGTAGCCTCCGGCAGCCCTAAAACCATGAGTTTGTATATAGATGGCATTTTGCAAGGCAGTACAACTGATAATACAAATGCAACTACCACTAACAATTCACCCTTATACATTGGGGTGAGGGGTGTGCAAGGGAGGTATTTCAAAGGTGAAATAGACGAAGTACGCATTTGGAATGTTGCCAAAACCGCCACACAAATAGCCGACGAACGCTTTTGCAAAACCCCCAATTCTACCAATTTACAAGCTGCTTATAATTTCAGCAATGGCGTACCGCATGGCACAAATACCCTCATTAGCCAAATAAACGAAGCCTCAAACAGTGCCAATAACGGTACATTAAACAACTTTGCTAAAACAGGTGATGCTTCCAATTTTGTAACGGGGCAGGTGAAATATGTGAATAATACACCTAATATTGGCAACAAAAATGGTAGCTCTTGGGCAAATGCCTTTTCCAGCCTACAATCTGCCCTAACAGCTAATACCTGCAACGATCTTTTTGAAATTTATGTAGCCAAAGGTACCTCAGCTTACAAATCTTCTACCACAAACGATATCAATGATAATTTCAATATCCTATCGGGGATGAGAATTTACGGTGGTTTTGCGGGAACTGAAAAAAGCATCAACGAACGCAATTTGGCATTGATAAATAGCACTAATGAAACTACCCTTTCAGGCGATTTAGGAAGCAATGACACCCCTTTTGTTTCTACCTCAAATCGAAATGATAATTCTTTTTTCGTTGTAAATATTGGCAATGACGTTGTTTTTGATGGATTTAAAGTCATTGGGGGGCGTCATGCTGGTATATATAGCAACTCCGTAACCTGCAAAATAAATAATTGCAGAATAGCAGATAATGAAGTGGGCTTAAATTTTAGAGATTCAAGAAAAATAGTCGCAAATTGCATAATAACAGGAAACAATGGCCATGGAATATATGACGATTTAGGTGAGACTTCAAATTATCAAAATTGCTTGATTGCTAATAATGGGCATCACGGAATTTCTTTTATAAATTACTATTCGGATTTAAATATTATCAATTGCACTATCGCTTCAAATGGTAGTAATGGAATATCCATTACTGCCGATTTTAGTCCTACCCCTTTTGTTAATAAAATAAAGAACACTATCATAAAAGACAATGCTAATGGTGGAATTTCAAATACCATGCAAGCGGCTACAACTAATACTTTCACCAACAGCTTAATACAAGGCGAAACCGGCACTGCCAATGGCAATTTGGTGGGTACTACCAATCCACAGTTTGTAAGTCCGGTAGCAAATACGGTGAAGAGTGATGCAGGAAATTATCGCCTCAAATGGTGCAGCAAAGCCATCGGTGCAGGAGATAATGCAGGCATCAATCCCTTAGATTTAGACCGTAATCCAAGAAATTTCAATGGCACAGCAGATATGGGGGCTTATGAGTTTTTGGGCAATACGCCCTCACAGGTCAATAACAGCAGCATCACGGGTACCATAGACTCACCCACCTACGCAGGCGGTGCCATTCAGACTATCACTTCCACTGCCAAAATCTTAGCTCCTGCCGGTGCCATAGATTTCAAAGCGCCCAATTCGATAACACTAAACCCGGGCTTTGAGGCAAGGGGCATGGATAAGTATTTTGAGGCAAAGATTGGGGCCAATGTGGCGTGCAGTAATTAAATCCGTCTAAATCCGTGTCATCCGTGTTCCATTATTGTCGTTAAATGGAACACGGATGGCACGGATGCAAGCAACACGGATTTTTAAAGTTTTATTTTATGCTGAAGGAAACAAAACATAACGAACTGACGGAGCAAATTATCAAAGTATTTTATGACGTTTACAACGAATTGGGCTTTGGATTTTTGGAGAAAGTATATCAAAACGCCCTGTATTTAGAACTCAAAAGTAGAGGCTTTAAAGTGGAAGCCCAGAAACAAATAAAAGTACATTTCAAAGGCTATGAAGTAGGCGAATATTACTCCGATTTGACCGTAAACGATGCCATTATTTTAGAGCTAAAAGCCGCCGAAGGTATTGTAGTTGCCTTTGAAAATCAATTAGTAAACTACCTACGAGCCACTAATATTGAAGTAGGACTCCTCCTAAACTTCGGCAAAAAGCCAGAACTCCGCCGCAAACTATTCGACAATGACAAAAAAAAACTGAAAAAATCCGTATAAATCCGTGCTTGAAAATGGCAGCGGCCAACCGTCCGTCTCATCCGTGTTCCATTATTGTCGTTAAATGGGACACGGATGACACGGATTCTGACGAAACACGGATAAGGCATTGCAATCATGAAGTCATAGCATCCAAACAAAAAACCGCCGCAAAGCCTTATCTCTGTGGCGGTTAGTTCAAAAAAGTCAATACTGATTAGTACCAGATTTTTATATAATTTCGACTTACCTCAATAACATTATGGGTACCCTTTCTCTGCTAACCAATCGGAAAGTAGGATAGGCAATTGCTCATCAATCAGAAACTTCATGCCGCGATTGGGTAGGTACGAAAATGCGCCAACAAGGCTGCATACTCCAAACAAGCCTGAATATCTTCAATCTCTAAATTTGGGTAATCTTCCAATATTTCACTTTGTGTCATCCCACTTGCCAACAGTTCCAAAACGGTGGCAACTAAAAGCCGTGAACGACGAATCGTTGGCTTTCCATGACATATTGAAGGGTCGATAGTGATGCGCTCAAGCATAATAATTGTCTATTTGTACACAAATATATTGAAATTTATCTGGTCAACTCCACTGAAACCTTATCCCAATTTCACCCCGCTTTAAAACCCTCTTCATAGCTTGCCATCAGGCGGCCCGCTGCGTTTACCCGATAAATCAACTCTACCTGCACCAATACACCGCAGCCTTCCTGTTCTTTAAGGATAGAGACAATTTGTGTCTTGGTGAATTTTACGGTCGGCCGCTGCCGTCTTTTTCATATCAGTCTAAAACTAATTAAATTTTTCTAATTTTGAACTGTCCTATTTTTAGAGATACTTACACTTACAAAACACAAAAAAACCGCCGCAAAGCCCAGGCCTGCGGCGGTTACAATTTTGAACGAATAACGTCTCCGTCCTACTTTTTCAAATTCGCTAAGTACTCGATTACATCCCGAATCTCTCTTTTGGAAAGCAATGAGCCCATCGGCGGCATACCTGAGGGCATGTTTTCACGTTTGGTGATGCGCGCCACGGGAATCACCAACGGCTCGGCGTCGGAGGTATTGATGGTTAGCTCCTCGGCGGTTTCTTTGGCCAACGTACCGTTGACCACCTGCCCGTCTTTGAGCGTGATCGAAACTGAACCGAAGCCCGGCGCAATGCGCGCACTTGGCTCCACGAGCGCCTGCAACAGCTGCTCACGGGTAAGCACATCGCCAATGTGCGTCAGCGAGGGGCCTACCGCACCGCCCGTACCACCCACCGCATGGCAGCGCACGCATTGAGCGGTGGAGTTGGTGTTGAAGATGTTGCGGCCCTGAAAACGGTTGCCACCGTACATCGTTTCAGCGTATTCATCCAAGGCCGAAGCATTGGGTTTGAGCGACGCCATTTTGGTTTTTAAGGTCGCTACACCCGAGGCATCTACGGCTTCTTTCAATTCCAGTGAGAGGTTGGGTGAGAGTTTTTTGGCGGCCAATTGGTCAATCAAATCGCCCAAAATCACCTGCGTTTTGTCGGCTTCCATTTTACCCAACACTTCCAGCATCTTTTGCTGCTCACGCACCGTGCCTTTGGTAAAGATAGAACTCACGATAGCGGGTAGGCTTTCTTTGGTTACGTTTTTATTGTCCAACAATCCCAACGCCACGGTACGCACGCTTTCGTCTTTGTCGTCCATGCCTTTCTTGATGAGGGCGTCCATTTGGGCGTAGCTTAGTTGATTCAGCGCGGGCAAAATCGCGGCTTTTACTTTGGGGTCAGTTGTGGCGTCGTAAAGTTCAGCCAATTGCGCGTTGGCGCTCGTAATTTTCAAATCAGCCAGCAAACCTGCGACGGCAATCAGCGATTCGGAATTTTTCTCTTTCAGAAAATTAGCGACATGCGGCGTAACTTTGGTCCGTACGCCATCGGGGTCGCGTTCGATTTTGCCACGGTAGCGACCATCCACGCGGTCGAGTACCGACGGATTCGCCCACGTACCCAAAGTGGCCAAGGCTTCCGCTTTTACATCATCTTTAATGTCGGTGCGGGTAGCAAAAGCCACCAACATATCCAATTCTTTGTCGGTACCCACGCGCAAGGCGGCGTTGATGGCACGGCGCAGAATCACGTCAGACGTAATGCTTTTATCCTGCAATTTCGCGGCCAACGCAGGCAGCGCTCCCGGAATCGAGAGGTCGTCGTTGATACCGCGCGCGGCTTCGGCCACAATGTATTCGTCTTTGTCGTTGAGAAACAACGCTATGTTATCATTTTTCATCCGTCTTAGCACCAATACCGCCGCCGTACGCAGGGCTTTGCTTGGGTTATTGGCCAAGGCGACCATCGGCTCTGCTTTCCCGATTCTCGACAACGCCAACACGCCCGCGTGACGGATGTACACGTCTTCGTCATTGTTGGCCGCAATCATCTCAATCAGCGGCGTTACGGCATCAGCGTAGGCAATGCGTCCCAAGGCCTCAGCGGCATAAAAACGAACGCGTGGGCTCGTGTTTTTGAGCAACGGAATCAGCTCACTACCCGCCGTAGCGATGCGAGCATCTCCGAGCATTTTGGCCGCCTGCGTAATGATTTCGGGGTCTTTGTCTTTCAACAAAGGTAACAATGTCAACGCATTGGCTTTGTTGACGCGGGCCAATTGCCCCACGCCCCAAATGCCATGTATCCGTGCCAACTGACTTTGGGTTTGGTCAATGGCTTTGGTCAACATCGGTGCCCCTTTTGCGCCCCGGCTCACCAATTCAAACTGCGCCTTTTGACGAATCCGCATATCCACATTCGACAATAGCGAATACAGCATATCCTCACTTTGCGAAGCGTAATCTAGCTGAATCAGGCGTTTGGTTTCCTGACGCACCGCCGCCAAATCATTCTTTTCTTTGGTTACGTCGAGTTTCCATACGCGACCGTAATTTTTGGTATCCCAGCCGTTAATCCAGTCGGCTACGTACAGCGCACCGTCGGGACCAAATTTAATACCCGTGGGCAAAATACCGCTGACAATGTCTTTTTCACCATCCAATTCAAACGACGCACCTTTGGGTTTGAGGCCAAATGACCAAATGTGCGAGCGCGTAGGTGTACCCACAAACTCCACCAAGAAAAACTTCTTTTTCCAATCTGAACCCAAAGCCGTACCGGGATTGTAAACCATGCCCGTGGGGCCGTTGTGGTAGTTCATTATGGGCGGAATGATGTAGGCCGCCTGCCCGTCCCAACGAGGCTTAAATAGCTTTTCGTCCATCCACACCTTGTATTTGTTGTTTTTGGGATCGGTGTATTTTCCGTACTGCCAGTTGGAACGCCAACCCGCATCGGAACCTTCCACGACGTGAACCAATCGCTCACTTTCGCCAGGGTGGTCGCCGTCGTTGTCGGAAGAAATCAGGTTTCCGTACTCGTCAAACACAAACTCGTGGGTGTTGCGCAGGCCGTGGGCAAAAATCTCAAAATCGCTGCCGTCGGGGTTGGAGCGCGCAATGATACCCGAGTTGGGATGCTCATGTTTCTTTCCATCGGGAGCGGTGATGTTGGCCCCAATGTCTCCGATATTCCAATAAATACGGCCGTCAGGTCCTTCAATAACGCCTGACATACCGTGTCCACCAAAACCGATGTGGACCCCGTAGCCGTGGCTAATCGAAGTTTTTTTGTCAATGATGCCGTCACCGTTGCGGTCTTCGAGTCGCCACAAATCGGGGGCTATCCCTACAAACATATCCTTGGCGCGCACCAACATTCCACCCGCTACGTCGGTAACTTCTTCGTAAAAGTCTTCCAATATACGGAGCGAAACATCCGCGATTCCGTCGTTGTTGGTATCTTCCAAGCGCCAGATTTCGTCTTTTTCCACGGCCAAATCACGCCAATCGTGCGAGCCATCTTCGTTGAGGTCGGCCAACCACGAATTTTCGGCGGAGCGCTCAGGAGCGAAGGTTTTTCGCAAAAACGCCCGACGGTCTTCCACGGTTTGCAGACCGATGGATTCAGTCATCCAGTCGCGGTGCCCACGAATATCGAACTCCGAGTTTTTTTGGCGATTGGTGCGGTTGAGGTACACGCGTCCCTTGTCGTCGATAGACATCGCTACGGGGTCGGGGGCGAGCGAATCAGACGCCCAAAGGCTCATTTGCAGCCCATCGGCCAGTTTTATGGCCGTTTTCTCGCGAATTTCCCGAGCGTTAGCCAACGCCTTTGCGGGGTCTTCCTTGATCATCACGGGTTGGCTGCTGCGCGGCATTTTCATACATGAAACCACCAGAAAGGCGACTCCAAGCGATGCCGAGAGTTGAATCTTAGCCTGTTTATTTAAATGCATGGGTTATTGAACGTTATATGTGTTAGAGAGAATCAAAAATAAACAGTTGTAGATTAAGTAAAACGGCTAATTACAGGTTTTTACTTATGGCGGACTCTTTTTTTAGATTAACCCCCAGAGGAACCCCACCACAAGGGCATTTTTGCAGACTTTTCAAATTTAAAAAACAAACGCCTAGTCGGGGACGCCCAGTCGGGGAAAGTCAATTCATTATTTCCCGCCAAATTCAAGTATCAGGGTCTCACCTTTGCCTTCTTTACATTGAATGAATGCATTAGATTATTCACAAACCTCTATCCCAACATGAAAAAACTTGTTATCCTCACGATTGTTTTATTTAGCCAATGGGGGCTGATGCAAGGCTACGCCCAAGTCACCCAGCGCAACATTTTAGGGAATAAATACGCCTTGGAAGTCGTCAAACAATCCTTGATTCCGCAAAATCAATTCAAGCCTTATCCCAAAACCGTTGGCGAGTGGAAAGCCGCCCTCCCCGACTCCGTCATTGTGCGCACCATCAAGACAGGAGAAGCCCTGTTGGATTATAAATTTGAACCCATATCGGCCACGCTTTCGCTCGACTTTGTACGCTCCGGCGACCGCGAGCGTCATAGTAAAATCTCTTTTAGCAAACGTAACGCTTTGATTGATTTGGTGTTGGCCGAAAGCATTGAAGACAAGGGTCGTTTTACAGAAGCCATTCTCAATGGTGTTTGGTCCATCTGTGAAGAAAGTTTTTGGGGTGTCCCCGCTCACATCAGCGGCACAGGTTTGCCCAATGTAGAAGATAACATCGTCGATCTTTTTGCCGCCGAAACCGCGTCCGTTTTGGCATTAACCGACTATTTTGTGGGTGATAAACTTGATAAAATCAACAAGCTCATCAGAAAGCGCATTTACCACGAAACCAACCAACGGCTCTTTATTCCGATGCTCAAAAATCCCGACCGTTATGGCTGGATGAGCAAAAAAAATGCCGTCAACAACTGGAATCCGTGGATTATGTCCAACTGGATGACGGCAGCGCTGCTGCTCGAAAAAGACGAAGCCCGTCGTGCGGAATCGCTGCATGGCGCCATGCTAGGATTGGATTTGTACCTAAACGGACTAGGCGAAGACGGTGGCTGCGACGAAGGGCCGAGTTATTGGTTTGCGGCGGGGGCTTGCGTGTTTGACTGCCTAGAATTGCTCGACGAAGCCACAAAAAACAAGGTGGCAATTTACAACGAACCATTGATTCAGAAAATGGCGTCGTACGTATACAAAACCCATATTTCCAATGATTACTTTGTCAACTTCGCCGACGCCGACCCAAAACTCAAACCCGACGGCATCATGTTGTATCGTTTTGGGCAAAAAATCAACGACCCGCAATTGAAACAATTCGGCAAGTGGGCCATTGAGAAATACCCAACGGCCATTTCCAACAACGGCTTTCATCGGATGCGTAAAATTCAAAACCTACTGACTTTCAAGAACATTGAACCCGCTAAAAACAGCTACGAGCCCGTAAGAAACGCATGGTTTAATGACATTCAAGTGCTGACCACTCGCGCTGACAACGGTTTTTATATGGCGACCCACGGCGGCCACAATGCCGAAAGCCACAACCACAACGACGTGGGTGATTTTCTGCTCTATGCCAACGGAGAGCCGGTCATCATCGACGCAGGGCGCGGAAATTACACAGCCCGCACCTTTTCGTCTAAGCGCTACGAGCTGTGGTTTACGCAATCGCAGTACCATAACTTGCCCATCATCAACGGCTTAGGACAAATCGCTGGCCGCAGCTACGAAGCCACCAATGTAAAAAGTACCGTCAACGACAAAGAATCATCGTTGAGCATGAACATTGCGCCGAGCTACGACAAAGCCGCTGGTATTGCGGCTTGGAACCGTACCGTCAAGCTGAACCGCGCCAAAAACACGGTAGAAATCAACGACGATTACGCGCTGAATCAAAAGCCCAATTCGTTGCAGCAGGTATTTATGACCGTTTGCGACATCGACACCGCTACGCCTGGAAAAGTCGTCTTCAAGACGTGGAAAAACCAAACCGTTACGCTGCAATATGATCCTAAACTTTGGAGCATTTCTACCGACTTACCGTCTACCGACGGCATGGAATACGTCAGTTTCAAAACCAAATGGGACAACCACCCCGTACAACGTATCATCTTGACCAACAAACCATTGGCCCAAAAAGGAAAGTACGGATTTACGATAGGAATGAATTAAGAAGCGATTTTTGAAGCGCGATACGTACACTTATTTTACAAGAACACCCCTGTTGGTTGGCAGCTAACAGGGGTGTTCTTGTAAATAGGCGTTTTAAATGGTTCTTATTAACCTAAAGACATACTTTTGATAAAATCTTTCAGGGACGCTATTGAGTTTTACCTTTGATTTATTACTACATTTAAGTTATCGCAAAAACGTTACTTTCAGACAAGTGAAAATGAACAACTCTATTCTCTACATTATGCTTGCCATTACGGCGGGCGTGTTGATTCCGTTCCAAAGTGCCATGAATTCGGCCTTGGGCAAAGGCCTCCAAAACCCCTATTTTTCAGCGCTTACCATCTTTATAGTAGCCGTCATTGGGCTATCTGCCTACATAATATTATCACGTCAAACCGTTCCCAACATGACGCATTTTGCCGCCCCTCCCAAGTGGAGCTATATCGGTGGTATTTTGGGCGGCACCTACGTTTTGCTCGTTGTTTGGCTGGCACCGAAGCTGGGCATCGGAAACGTAACCGTTTTGGTGTTGATGGGGCAGGTAATCGCCGCCATGGTGATTGACCAATTTGGGCTACTCGGCGCCCCGCTTCACCCCATCAGTTGGCAACGATTGATAGGGGTAGTGCTTTTGTGTACGGGAGTGTATGTGATTCGGAAATTTTAGAGACTGTTTTTTCTATTTTTTTCTATTTGGGCCAACCAGAAAAGTTATTTTACTAAAATATATCCATTTTGTACTGATTCAGGTAATCATAGGATGCCTTCACATACTCTCGCTTGAAAAGTTCTTTCTTACGCATATTCCATGAAGAAATGGCGGTCATTACCTCATCTAATGAATACTTAGGATTTTGAACAAGAATGTAATCAACCGTTGCCAAAATTTCCAGCGAAAGTTCCGAAGTATAGCCCGATAAAAAATGGATTAATTCTTTGACCCGCTGCGCTTCTTCAAACGTAAGTTGTTTATTCACATACTCGTTTACCTCCTGCCATTTTTCATAGTTTAGTTTCAGGGGTTCGAAGGGTTTGACCTGTCCCTGTTCCATTCCTTTCAGGTAAACTCCGTTGAGGTGGTACAGGACTTTTTCCACCCCAATGGCATAAGGGCCATAATGATAAGGCTTAAAGTCGAGATTTAATTTTTGTCCTTTTCGTTGTAGAAAATAAGCTAATTTATTGGCGGCAAACAAACTGCTGTACTCGCCCATACTCTCGAAAGCAAACAGTGTGTACAGGAGGGCCGCTCGTGCGGGAGTCAGATGAACTGATTTCTTGGCTTGCTGCTTTTGAAGAATTTCTTTAATGGCTTCGTTCGGCTCATAAATAATCACTTCAAGGTCCAGTTCGGCAAGTGAAGATATAATCATGGGCTTTACTTTGCTCCATTCCAAGCCACCATTACCACAACCCAACGGTGGAACAGCAATGCTCTTTATCTTTTCTTTTTGTAAAAGTTCTTTCAAAGCAGCTAGACCTCTCTCAATGTATTCATATTTTGACGGATACCGCCAATGCACTTTGGTAGGAAAATTAACAATAAGTTTCTTTCCCAAATGCAGGTTTTCCTCCCAAATTGCCAACAACCTACCCGGAACCAGTTCATTTTTTTTACAAGCCTCCATGTATTTCCTGTTGTTGTGGGGAAAGGCTTCCTTAAACTGCAACGCAATGCCTTTGCCCATTACCCCAACGGTATTGACAGTATTTACGAGGGCTTCCGCCCCTGATTGCATTAAATCACCAGTTTCGAATGTTATCATTTTAAAAGAAATAAATGGGCTGAATATGGACAAAGAGGTTGTCAAGATTATGTACTCTCAGGAGTGTGTTTACATACTCTGCGGCTTCTTCGTTATACACATGAAATGATTCTATACTACGGCACGGCACTTCATCGCGTACTAAAAATTCTGCCTGATACCTCCTAGGGCGGTCATAGTCGCCATCACTTTTACTAAAATTACTCTGTTGAATGCTCTCCCAATCTATTGAATTTAGGTTTATTAAATCATTATAGTGATTGGTAGCCATGTCATTTCCCTGTCCATCCGTAAAAAACCATTGTGGCAACTTTATCAACTCTTCAATTAAACACCTGATAACGAGAATTTCACTTTTACTTCGCTTAGGTACAAGTGGGGCTTGATAACCCGTAACAATATTAAATAACATCATGGATTTGGGGGTAAAATAAAAAGGCACATATTCGCCGATTTTACCGTATCCTTCGATTCGTACAGACGCTATACTTCGGACATCTATTATTTAAGGGTTGCCGATATTGATATACTCCCTATCGGCTTGAGCATGCTGCTTGTTTACCATGCCATTTTGCAGAATAAAAGGCAGGTTTTGAATATGTGTAATCCGGTAACAAAACTTTTATTTGCATTGACAATGCTCATACCTAATTTATTATCCAATTAAATCACCTCCCGTAAGGCCTCTTCGTTGGCCTCAATCAACTGCTGAATGTGCGCATCTTCCAAGGCATACGAGAAAAACAGACTTTCAAACTGCGACGGTGCCAAATAAATACCGCGCTTAAGCATGGCTTGAAAATAGCGACCGAACAGCGGCAAATCCGACGCTTTGGCAGAGGTAAAATCCGTGACGGGCTGGTCGGTCATAAACAGCGTAAACATCGACCCAATGTGATTGATGGTGAAGTTCAATCCCAGTTTTTGAAGGGATGCTTTAAACCCAGCGGCGATGGTGTTTCCCACTTCGTCGAGACGCGTATATACTTCGGGGTGCGCTTCCAAATAACGCAGCATCGCCAATCCCGCCGACATCGCAATCGGGTTTCCAGAAAGCGTACCCGCCTGATACACAGGCCCTGCTGGCGAAACGCAATCCATGATTTCGCGCTTACCACCGTAGGCCCCCACGGGCATACCGCCGCCGATGATTTTACCCATCGTGGTCATGTCGGGCACAATGCCGAAGCGCTCCTGTGCACCGCCTTTGGCCAACCGAAAACCCGTCATCACCTCGTCAAAAATCAACACGATTCCTTCTTTGGTACACAGCGTACGAATGGCTTCTAAGTAGCCCGTATTGGGCAATACACAACCCATATTTCCGACAACGGGCTCCAAAATCAAAGCGGCAATTTGGCCTTTGTTGGCATCCATAAGTTGTTGTAACGCGGGCAAATCATTGAACGGAGCCGTCAACGTATCGTTGGCTACGCCTTTGGTCACGCCCGGACTATCGGGCACGCCCATCGTCACCGCGCCACTGCCTGCCGAAATCAAAAAGCTATCGCCATGACCGTGGTAGCACCCTTCAAATTTGATGATTTTGTCGCGCCCAGTGTACCCGCGCGCCACCCGAATCGCCGACATCGTGGCTTCAGTACCCGAATTGACCATCCGGACTTTTTCCACCGACGGCACCATCCCGACAATCAGTTCGGCCATTTCAACTTCTTTGCGCGTAGGCGCACCAAAAGAAAATGAGTTCTGAATGGCGTCAGAAACCGCCTTTTCAATCAGTTCGTGGGCATGACCCAAAATCATGGGCCCCCATGAATTGATGAATTCTAAATATTGATTTCCGTCTTCGTCGTAAATATAGGGCCCTTTGGCCGATTTAATGAAAATCGGCGAGCCGCCCACGGCTCTAAAGGCTCTCACGGGGGAGTTTACACCTCCCGGAATGTATTGTTTTGCTTTTTCAAAAAGGTCCTGACTTTGTGTACGTTGCATTCGTTTTTGTTACTTAATAGATGTAGATGATATAATTTTCTATTGCCCGTTGGCCAACACCCACCGCATATCGTCCATTTTCACAATGGGCACAACTTGGTTGTCGTTTGAACTCTTATAATTAAATCCTGAAAGCAGGTAATCGTCCTCAAAAACCCGCGTATCCAGTCCGCTGCGCACTTGATTGCGGTACTTGTGCAACAAACGGCCAAAAAACAAAAGCGCATCGTACCCCTGCATGGCATATATCGACGGAATCGTATTTCGTTTGGTCAGATAGTTTGTCTGAAAATCTCTTACCTGCGCCTTAGAAGTATCAATAAACTCAGTATCAATAATATACACTTCACGTCCTGCTAAGTTCGAAGAAACAACGTTTTGCATGTTAAACGCCAATGAACTCGCCAAAAGCGGAACGTTGATTCGCCGTTTGTCAAGCATATTGAGCACCTTGTTTCCATCCGTTTCGGTACTGCTAAAAACCACCACGTGGCCTGGTTTGTTTACTTCCGTAATCGTAGCGCTTGAGTCGAGTCGCTCACGCGTTTTGCGAAAATCAATCGTTTGATAGCCTGCTTCCGTGGCCTTGGCCTTATAGGAGGCCGCCAAGGTAGAATCGCGCCGGGTAGCTCCGTAATAGATGGCCAATTTACGGTTGGTCGAAGGCTGCGAGCGCATAAAGTCAAAACTTTGTTGCGCCTGACGTTCAAAAGAGGGTTGCAACAATAAAGTATTGGCATGATTCACCAAAATATCAGTTGCAAGGCTGGTTGGATGTACATAAAATATGTTGTTACTTTCAGCATAGTCAGCGGCTAGCTTGGCAGGTTCATTGTAAACTGGGCCAATCAACAAGTCGGTTTGCGCAAAATTGGCGTTATTGACTACATTGACCATCTCTTCGGGGTCGTTGCTGACATCGTACGTAAATAGATTGACCAAAATGCCCTCCTGCTGTAATTTGGCCTTAGCCAACTTCATTCCTTCGTACATATCATACGCAAATTGATTACTGCGCACCCGCTGGTTGGGGCTGAATTCTTTAAGCCGAAACGGCAGCGCCACGGCCACATTATAATAGCCTTTCTGAAGGTTGTTATTACTTTGACGTACGGGAGTAACCGGCGAAGAGGGTTTGGAAGAAACAACGCCAAAGCGATTGGTCAATTGGTCAGACAGTTCCAAATCCGATTTTTCATTGGACGTTCGCTGAATCATATCAATCAGCGCCAACGCCACCGTCTTATCGGCAGGATGTTGGCGATTCAGGCTCTTGAGGTAGGCAATGTCCTGTAGTTTATTAACGTAAAAGCGCTTTAAATTTTCAGCCTCTTTTTTGACCGAAGGCGTTGAAATTTCCTCTAGGTAGTCCAATGCTTCTCCAAATTGTTTTTCCTGAAAAGACACATCAGCCAGCACGTAGCGTACATCATCCATTTTTTTCCAATCAGGAAAACGCTCCCGCAGTTGCATCAACATCTGACGGCTTTCCGACAACCGATTGGTTTTGAGGGCCGCCAAAGACCAATAATAATGCGCAAAAGGTGCCAGACCGTGGGTATATTTACGGGCCGTCAATGGGGTAAGTGCGCTCATGGCAGAGGCAAAATCACCCGATTTGTACAACACCACTCCGCGCTTGTATTCGCGCTCGTAGGTGGCATCAACACCCTGGGCATACATAAAAAAAGGAAAGAGGTAAATCAGAAAAAAGGATTTTCTCATTAGAAAAGCATTAGTGGGGTAAAACCGGAAGTCAAAGTTAAAAACAATTTTAACGTGTCTACTGCTGGGATGGCAAGTAGCTGTAAAAATAATGAAGAGGACGTAAAACAAAAAAGCCATCACGCTATATGCGAATGGCTTTTCTCACACTTAACCTATGATGAAAAGTTCTGAAGTATCTTCGGAACTTCAAACGTAACGTGAATATACGTCAATTTGTTTTATTTCTACAAACTTTTTTCAAAAAAATATCAAATTCCCCTATTTCAGGTGAAGTTCTTCGCCGATATTTTTCACTTTTTGTTTCAACGATTCGTACACCGCATCAAAGTCTTCGTTACGTTCTAGCTTGGCAACTACTCCCACGTAAAACTTGATTTTGGGCTCAGTACCCGAAGGACGGCACGTAAATTTGGTGCCATCGGCCGTAAAGAATTGCAGTACATTTGAAGACTCAATCCCCATACTTCCCGACGGAATGTCGACCGTGGTACCGTTTTCGGTACGTTTCAAAAACTTATAATCATCAATCCGAACAACGGGGGAGCCCGCAATCGACTGCGGCGGATTAGCCCGAAAATCGGCCATCATTTGCTGGATTTCTTCGGCGCCCGTTTTGCCTTTTTTCGTCAATGAAATCAGTCCTTCGTAGTAAAAACCAAACTGCTTATACACCTCCATCAACAAATCAAAAAGGCTCAGTCCTTTGTCTTTGGCGTAGGCCGTCAGCTCGGCAATCATGGCACAGCTTGCAATGGCATCTTTGTCGCGAACGGCATCACCGATGAGGTATCCGTAGCTTTCTTCACCGCCGCCGATAAACTGCTGCTGTCCTTCCAACTCCCTGATTACCTGCGCAATATACTTAAATCCAGTCAGGGTATTGTAGCAGTTAACATCGTATCCCGCCGCCATTTTGTCGATGAGGTCGGTCGTAACGATGGTTTTACAGACAAACTCTTTTCCTGTCAACTTACCCGCTTCTTTCCACGCCTGCAAGAGGTAATAGATGAGCAAAGTAGCCGTTTGGTTTCCGTTCAGCAATTGAATTTCTCCGTGGTGGTTCTTGACGGCAATTCCTACGCGGTCAGCATCGGGGTCGGTGCCCATTACGAGGTCAGCGTCGATTTCTTTGGCGCGATTTACGGCCATCGACATGGCTTCTGCTTCTTCAGGATTGGGGTACACCACCGTTGGGAAGTATCCATTTCCTTGCGGCTCGGCCTGCTCGGCAATCACCGTTACATTTTCAAAGCCCATTTTGGCGAGCAACTGCGGCACCAGCGTCACACCCGTTCCGTGAATCGGCGTAAAGACAATTTTAAGGTCTTTTTGACGCTTGATTGCTTCTTTTGAAATCGAAAGCGAAAGGATTTGATTGATGTATTTTTCATCCACTTCTTCACCGATAAGGTGAATTTTGGAAGCATCTCCCCCAAATTTAATATCATCAATGGACTGAATAGCGTTTACTTCATCAATGATATTTTTATCGTGCGGCGCCACCACCTGAGAGCCATCATCCCAATAAGCTTTGTAGCCGTTGTATTCTTTTGGATTGTGCGAAGCCGTAATCACCACTCCACTTTTACAGCCCAGCAGACGTGCCGCAAAACTCAATTCTGGCGTGGGGCGCAGTCCTTTGAAAAGATAAACATCGATGCCATTTGACGAAAAAACATTGGCCGTCACCTGCGCAAAAACATCCGATTTGATGCGGCAATCGTGAGCAATGGCTACGCTGATTTTTTGTCCCACAAAGGTTTTATTCAAATAATTGGCCAATCCCTGCGTCGCTGCTCCCACGGTGTATTGGTTCATGCGGTTTGAGCCAATGCCAATCAATCCGCGCAGACCGCCCGTGCCAAACTCCAAGTCTTTATAAAATGAGTCAGTAAGTTCAGTAAAATTTTGTTTATCAACCAGTTGCTGAATATCAGCCTTGGTATCGGCATCATAATTACCGCTAAGCCATAGGTCAACTTTGGTTTGTACAGCAGCTTCGAGCATAATGTTTTGAGTTTTGGAGTTACAGTTTTAGATAAAAAAGCAGAAACGTCCCCAAATTTAACGACTCATCCGAATCTTGCAACTTTATGTTTTATTTAACGCCAATTTTATATTGTTAGAATGACCTTTTACTACTTTTTACCCTACCAATAGCCTATAATTATTTTTTCTTTTTCGGATATAATTCTAACATTTCTCCCATTTTTTTTCTCAATTCTATCCCAATTAGCGGCACAAATTTGAAAAAAAAATCGTTTTCAGAAAGTGGATACACGGCCTAAACTGTTTATAAAAGCAGTAACGTTTAGTGATACCGTTGGTATGACTTGTTAGATACTCAATACGTTAGAAAATCGTTTTATTTACTTAATAGCCATCAATAACAATGCAGTTACAGCCGATTGACAAACGCTCGGGCCTTACGCCCGAGGAGTTCAGAAAACAATACCTTTTGCCCGCTCGTCCCGTCGTTTTTCGCGACCTTGCGGCCGATTGGCCCGCTACCCAAAAGTGGACATTTGAGTATTTGAAACAAAATTACGGGCACTTAAAAGTCCCACTTTTCGGCAATGACTTCCATGATGCTGGCAAAGGCTACATGAGTCCCAAAGTTCACATGCCTTTTGCCGAATACTTGGATTTGATTCAAGCGGGGCCGACCGAATTACGGATGTTTTTGTACAACATCTTTCAACACGTCCCCGAACTCGTCGACGATGTCAGAATGCCGACCATCATGCCCGGGTTCGTCAAAGAATACCCTTTTATGTTTTTTGGAGGACAGGGCGCAGTGGTAAAACTGCACTATGATATCGACTGCTCTTCGGTTTTTTTGACCCAGTTTCAGACCCGAAAACGGGTAACACTGTTTGCTCCCGACCAAAGTCGTTTTTTGTATCAACATCCTTTTACGGTGCAGAGCCACGTCGATGTTTTGCATCCTGATTATGAAAAATTCCCCGCCTTCAAAAAAGCGGTGGGCTGGGATACCGTGCTCGAACACGGCGAGACCATTTTTATCCCCTCTACTTTTTGGCATTTTATCCAGTACGTAGACGGTGGTTTTTCCATCGCTCTCCGCGCCAACGACAGCGTGTTTACCCGGCTACGCGGCGTGTCAAATATTGTCCGGCATTTTGTGGTCGACAAGGGGATGAATAAGTTGCTTGGCCCCCGCTGGAAACATTGGAAAGAACAAAAAGCCGCCGAACGAGCCATGGCGTAGTTTAAAAAACCACCTCCACTGCATTTTCGAAAAGTATGGGACGGGGTATCATTTACAAAAAAGTAAGCGTTAAGCAGATACTCTGCTTAACGCTTACCAAATAATGCTCCGCTTTCAATCTTACCTAATCCCCACCTGCACTTCGGTGATGTTGTTTTCAGGCGTTTCAAAATCCATATTGATGTACATCTCCCGGCACTCATCGGTCATGTGAAGCCCTTGGGCGTGGAGTTGACGAATGAGGTTTTCGTAGGTTTTGGGCAGTTGCTCCCACGGCCCTTCCAACACGGCAGAGACACACTTAAAACCCGCAATACGCCGCCACTCAAACTCCGACGAAACCACTTCTTTTTCTTGAATAGGAAGCGCTATTTCCAACAGAAATTTTGTATCTGGCTGTCCGTCAATACCATAATAATTCCAGTGAACGCCCCCCGTAACCATCAAATCGAGGCGCACCGCTTCGCGGTAGAGGCTTTTGGCCACGTGAGCCACGTGGTTTGATAATTCTGGAAGGGTGGTTTTGACGCGAAAAACCAGGGCATTGTAAGGTTTTGATTCTTTGATATTCATGGCTGTATGGGTAGTTGTTTAGTTTTGCGGATAGTCAAAGTTCACCATCCATTTGATGCCAAATTTATCGGCGGTCATTCCGAAGTAGGCTCCCCAGAAGGTATCTTGAAGCGGCATTTCAACTTCGCCACCTTCGGCCAATCCATGAAAGATTTTTTCGGCTTCCTCCTTGCTTTCAGCCCCGATGGCCAACGACAGATTGTTGCCCAGCGTAAGCGTATGCCCCATAGATTCGAGGGCGTCGGTTCCCATCAGAATCGTATTGCTGCCAATCGGCAAGGCCACATGCATGATTTTGTCCTGATCAGCGGCTGATAATTTATCCGCCTCTGGGGTATCTTTAAAACGCTGGAGTCCGACAAATTCTCCCCCAAAAACCGATTTGTAAAAGTTAAACGCCTCTTCTGTGTTTCCCAAAAAATTCAAATACGGATTGACTGTTGCCATGGTTGTGTTTTGTTTAAAGTTGTTTAAAATGACTGATTATTTAACTTCAACAAAGGTACAACCCGTTAGTGACAACCGTATGTCAGTAGGGTTTCAGGAAAGATAATGCTCCTGAATTTCGAGGGCCAAGGTGTGCATCATGTCTTTCATTTTTAGGGGGCTTTCTACGCTAACGTGCTTACCAAACGTCAGCAGCCAACGGCCCATTCCTTCAAAAAATTGCGTCATAAACGTCATCTTAACGTATTTGTCATGCACTTCTTCGGAAAGGAATCCCCATGTATAGCGTTGCTCCTGCATAAACATCGCCGCTCCTTTGTGCACCCAAATGGTCACTTCTTCGAGATGCTCCTCCACGCGCAGGCGGTCAAGGTAGGCTTGCAGGGTAAGTAAGTTTTGTTTCGGAAAAAACGCCTCTGTATTGGTCAGGTTCTGAATCCGGTCGACCCTAAAATCACGGTAATCGCCCCGCAGCCGACAATACGCAATCAAATGCCAGTGAGAACTATAATGCACCAAACCGATGGGTTCAATTTCGCGCTGCGTGCTGTGGCTGTGAAAATTGGTAAGGTAATCAATCCCCAGTACCTGCTGCCGCACAATGGCCTGTTGAATCACATTGAGGGAATTCACTGAAAAAGGCTCCGAGCGCTGCCGTGCCAGCACCTCCACCCGCGATTCTAGGTCTTCTAAGTGTTCTTTTTCGTTGCGTTTCAGCACAGATTTGATTTTGTAAAAGGCCGAATCAAACCCTTCACGCAGCGATTCGTCGGCCATTTTTCCAATCAATTTGGCCCCAAACAGCAGCGCACTGGCTTCTTCGTTGGTAAACATAACGGGCGGCAGGTGGTAGTCTTCCAAAAAATAACCCACGCCCGCCTCGGCCCCGATGGGTACGCCGGCTTCTTCCAAGGCTCGGATGTCGCGGTAGACGGTGCGTAAACTCATTCCGAAACGGTCGGCAATTTCTTGCGCTTTTACGACACGTTTGGATTGTAACTGAATCAAAATGGCGGTAAGTCGGTCGATACGGTTCATAAGAGGAAAGGCTGTTTGACGAAATGACGGGCAGAATTTGCGGTAACATTTTGCAAACTGCCGATTCCGTTATAGTATTGAGTATGATTTTCAAAATTCATAAAAAACCATGACTTCACGCCTTTTTTCGTTCCTTTTTCTGCTTTTATTCATGGCCTGCCATCGGCCCGCCGACAACGTACAGGAGGCCCAAACCCGCCTCACGAGCGTACCGAAATGGGAAATTCAGGAGATATTGATGGACGAAGCCCCCATCTTTAAGGACGGAAAAAGCGTACCCCACATCAGCGGGGTAGAATTTGATACCTACATGGATTGGGTACGGTTCTTGCCCGACGGCACTTTTGAGGGCCATTTTAAAGGAGCCACCGACACCAAAAAATTTCAGTGGGAAGCCTATACCAAGCAAAACGTCATTGCCCTACGAGATACGAGCACCAAAACAGGCGGCTGGAATATCTACCCGCGCAACGTATATGAAGATGGTTTTGAAATGGAAACCCGCAGCAGCGTGTATGACCCACCCCGGGTAACCAAGCTAACGCTGAAGTTTAAGCCCCTCTGAAAACAAGCCACAATTTAAGAACAACAGGTGCCATTGGTGGCGTAGGTTATGCCAATGGGAGTATACAACTTTCTTTTCATTGCACACTTTGGGGAGATTTGAATAATATAGGAGTGTCGGAGTTTGGCGTAATTTTAGGTGTTTTAATTTTTAACATAACGGGCATAGGAAAATCAACTCCAGCCAAAATAGCCTCCCCGGGAGCTAAAATAGGCAAGAAACTGAGGGCATTTTTAGTTGCCTCCGAACAAGCATATTCTATGGTTTCTCTATCACGTTGATTGATAAGGCGATGCACAATAAAAGTACCAAATTGGCTTAAAACACCAACTGGAATATCACGTGGCATTTGAGTTGCCAAGACCAAAAACAACCCCTGTTTACGACACTCTTTAGCTATTTTTTCAAATGCGTTTAGCTCAGTTTCGATTGAGTATTCATCTTTTACTTTTTTATTTAAAAACTGATGTGCTTCATCTACAAAAAGTAAAAGTGGTTTTTCTTTGAAGGGTTTATCCTTTGAGAGCGCTTTTTCGTAAAGAAGTCTTCCTATCGCATTGACTAAAATAGATTTTAGGTCATTATCAGTAGTGACATTTTCGACGGATAGAATGAGAATTTTAGAGCTACTTTTTATAAATTCTTCAATTTTTTTTGTAAAATCATTGCCACAAGGCTCATCTTTATCTATGCCAAATGCTTTAACAAACGATTGATTTTTGAGTGTAAAATTTATTCTGGAGATTAAGGAGGTACAGTAACCAAACTCAGTGTTATTTTTCCCTCCAAAAATGGTATCATTGTCTTTATCAGACGAAAAAATACATTCGTGAAGTATTTGATTCGCTAAGTTCCTTATATTGAAGTTGCAGTGTAATGATTCTGTATATTCTGAGTATTTACTTTCTATTTTTAAATACTCATTTATCTTGAAACCCTTCTTGATTATTACTTTCTTTTCGTGAACCAAGATAGATGGAAGTGGGTCTTTCTCAATTTTAATAGAATAGTGTAGAAGCCTTTGAGATTTGCAAGCTTCCTGTAGCTTAGGTAATTGAACTTGCCCTGATGGCCTAAAAAGTGCATATAAATCCGTCTCACGAAGCCCTGAATAGTGAAAATACACATCATCTACATCGTCACTATTAAACTTAAGATATGTTGCACTTGGTAAATTAGCCAATGGAGCGTATTCACCTGTGGCATCAATGACAATGGCTTTGCCACCGTTTCTATTAATTTCTTCAAGCAGCTTGGCAACAGTATAGCTTTTCCCGCCCCCCGTAGTACCTACAATGGCGCAATGTCGGCTAAACAACGCCTGAGGCGAGATTTTAACCGAAGAATTACTATCATTGGGTAGTTGAGCAATTTCAAAAGAAGGCTCTGTAGGGTTCTTAGAATTGTCTTTGCCAAATTCTTGTAAAAATCGATCTAAAATAGAAGTTTGGCATACATAGGCTTTTGAACCCACAGGGGGTAATTGATTCAATCCTTTTTGTGCTTTGAATGGCTCGTAATAATCAAATCCAAGTAAGATTTCAACTCGCGCTATTGGATGAAAATGCTCACTTTCAAAAGATGCTTGTGTCAATCCAAGTCGTTCTTTTTCAGGCAGTACAATTTCAATAACTTGGGCGAGAAAGCCATAGTTTTCTCCTTCAATAAGTAAATAACTTCCTACTAACCCTGCTTGTAGAGTTACACCATTGTAATAAAACTTAGTGAGTAAGTTTGACGCAGGAAAATGAATTCTTGTGTAAGTCGGAGACACATGGCTCACATATCCTACAAAATGGCTATCTTGAAATAAACTAACCTTTTCCATATTTCTAATGATTTAGCGCTTGTTTAACAATTCTGGCAAAGTTTGCGCCTAAATCTTCTTGCTCAAAAGAGTTATTATCAGGATACTCTTGAGCAAACTCTTGAAATGTTTCACCTACCAATAAAGTCCGATTATCTGCTTTGGTATATCTAAAAATTCTTTCCCAATTGTGTTTCTCTATAGAAATAGAAGGGTCAACAACAACCAAATTTAAACTACTGTTTTGTTTTAAAGATTCCTCAATAACTGAGCTAATATGCTTATCAAGGAAGCTAAATCCTATCGTAATCAATAGGGTATTTTCTAAACGGAGTGCTCGTTGAAAACGCGACATCATCTCAAAGTAAGGCTGTTCGTATGATTGCTCATATTTATTATCACTTGGAAAAACAATAAGTCTATCAGCGTCTATATCTCCAACATTTTTTCCATTATCCGTTAAATCAAAGTCTTTCTGGACAATTTCCCCGTTTTGGCGATACCAATTTAATGAGCCATGTACTTTGTATAAATGGAAGAGTTTTGGCACGAAACTGTTTTCTTCTTTGATACGATTACCTTCTCTGATAACTATATCATAATCAAACATCTGACCATCAAAATACCGAGGGCTTGCATAATTGAATCCGTCAATTATAGTAAATCGATCTTTATTTGCAGCCTGTTCCCAAAGGGAGTCATAATTTAAGGTAAACAACTTTACCCTACTATCCTTCATTTTTCTCTTTGTGATTTTACGAAGGAAAGTCTCATGGGTTTTACTTTCTCCAAGTTCAAGCGTACACTTCTTAATGAGAAACTTTTTGATTATTGTGATTTGTGCAGACAACTCTGGATGGACAACTTGGTTTCGATTTGCAGCATCAAGCAGCTTTTCTAAATCCCGAATAAGCTCTCCTTTAGAGTCTCTTGTGTCATAACCACTTTGAGTGGTGAAGTCATTGAAATTGAGCAATTTATCACCTTGATTTAATTCTTCCCAAAGTTTTCCCATTGTCAAACCACCATTGCCATCATTACTGCTACCTATCTTTACAGACGAACCTGCTCCTGATAGAATGACTAAATTGGAGAAAACATAGTTTTTCAGAGCATTTTGGTAGTAACTTCTTGCTTGCTCTTTGCCAGTATTTTCTAATTTTTCTTTTGACAAAACTTTAGGAGTTTTATTCTCTTCAAACTCTTGATATTCTTGTTCATCAATGAAAAGCTTTGTTTGCGTTCCATCTGTCTCTAAATAAATTTTCTTGGTTTTTGACCAGAGATAGATTTCTTTCTCTTTTTTGTTTTCCATAACGAACCGGTTCAGAATTTTAATTTAGCAAAATATACCTTTATTACGCACCTATTTTTGTAAATATGAAGTCGTTTGATTCTATTTCTCAAATTCAATCACATACTCCGACTTGTATTCGCTTTTTTAAGGCAAGAGGTACGGAGTTTTACCGAAAGTTGATTTGGTTTTATAACGTTGCTTTCAGGGCTTAAAATCATCCATTTAAGCCCCAAAAGCAACGTTAGATAGTTCCTACATTTGCATTGAAGCGTTCTTCTCCACAAAGTACATCTTGATTTCACCTTTTCCTTTTGCGCTGATGTTTCCTCGGTATTCAAAGGAGAAAAGTGGGTCGTCTTTTATCAATTCGTAGAATGCCTCGCTGATGTTTACTTTGCCAACGCTTCCGTTGCTTTCCATACGGCTGGCGGTATTGACGGTATCGCCCCAGATGTCGTACTGAAACTTTTTTACGCCCACAACCCCCGCCACGATGGGGCCAGCGTGGATACCCAACCGCATTTCAAAGTGAGGTTTTGGGGCTTTTTGGTTTTCGATGGCCCTTTGGGCGATAAACGCCTGCATTTCCAGCGCTGCCAATACCACATTTTTGGGGAAGTTTTCGTCGGCATTGGCCATGCCTCCTGCGGCCATGTAGGCATCGCCGATGGTCTTGATTTTTTCGATTTGGTATTTTTCTGAAATCCTGTCAAACGCCTCGAAGCAGACATTAATTTCTTCGACCAATCGCTGCGGTGACATGGTTTGGGCGGTTTGGGTGAAGGATTGAAAATCGGTAAATAGAATGGAGACCATTCCAAAATCTTTGGCTTTGACGCTGCCCGTTAGTTTGAGTTCTTCGGCGATTTCTTGGGGCAGGATATTTAAAAGTAAGGCGTCTGAACGATCTTTTTCGATTTTGAGGGTTTCTTTAGCCTTTCTCACAAAATTCAGTCGATACCACAAGCCACCTGCTATCAGCAGCACCATTCCCAACGAAGCGATGATGACATTTCGCTGCTTTTCTTTGGCCTGTATTTCGGCTTGGTGTTTTAGTTGGGCTGCGCTTTGTTTTTTGACGAAGGCGATGCTGTCCACCAACTGTTGCTTTTGAAACTCCATGTTCATCATTCGGCTGGAGGCTTCTTTTGTGTTCAAACTATCTTCAAAAGCATTTACTTTTTCATAATACAGCAACGCCAACGAGTTGTTATTCAAAGATTTATAAGAATGATAAAGACATTCGCAGGCATCTTTTTTGATAGAAATCGCACCCATCTTTTCGGCTATTGTTAGCCCCGCGCTGCATTTTCCAACGGCTTCTTTGTATTTTTTTAGTTGATAGAATATATTGCCAATGGCAATGCTACAGCTACTTCTATACTGTAATTTACCAATTTCTTCGGCTTTTTTTAGACAGTTGTTGTAGTAGTACAACGCTTTTTGAAAATCTGATTTTCGGTAAAACAACTCTCCCAAATTTGACAGGACTTCTATTTCTACCTCTTTTTCTTTCGCTTTTTGAGCAATGGTCAGTGATTCATCAAACTCTTTCAAGGCTTTGTCAAAATTGCCCTGCTCCATAGAGATATAACCCACCTCCATCAGTATTTTGGCAACTCCTCGTTTGTCGTTTAACTCTTTGAAAAGGGCATCTGCTTTGTTAAAGTATTTCAGGGCGTTGGGGTAATCTTTTATTTTTGAGTAAATACCTCCAATGTTTCCTGTAATGGTAGCAGTCGTATTTTTATTCCCAATTTTTTCTTGCATAAAAATGGTCTGTTTATACAGCTCTACCGCCTGTGGATAATTGCCCATGCTATAATAAATCACACCTACGTTGTTTAATAAAGCAGCCACCCCTTTTTTATATCCCGCCTTTTTATAAGCAGCTACACCTTTTTCAAAATAAGAAAGGGCTTTAGAAAGGTTGCCTTGGCGGTAATAATTTGCCCCGATATAGTTAAAACAATGACCAACTTCCCGTTGCTTTCCCAGTTTTTGGTAAATAGGTAAGCTGCTTTCAAACAATGGCAGGGCTCGTTTTGAGTCACCAACACTGTCATATTTTTCAGCAAGTTTGAAAAGGCTATCAGCGGTTGATGGATTTGGGGAATTGGCAATGGTCTGTGTGGTTTGTGCGTCTAGTTTTACTTCCACCAGAAAAAAGCAAAACAACAATAGATACATCCAAGGGTTTTTCACGCGTTTTGTGGGTTTCAATTTGTCTGGTGTCTTTGTTTTACTTCACTACCAACCCTTCATACACCACCTGCGACCGTGCGGACGTTGCGGGTGGAGATTTTGACAGGCCATGCCATTAGACTTTCCAAGACTCAAAGTCTTGGAAAGTCTGCATATAGAAACCTTATTTAAGCCCCAACCCCTCATACACCACCTGCATGATGGCCGTGCGGACGTTGAGGGTGGAAATTTTGTTATTGTCGCGTGTGGGGTACACGCGGTTAGACAAAAAGACGTAGTTGAGGTTATAGGCGGGGTCGTTCCAAATCATAATACCCGTATAACCCGTATGGCCGTAGCTCATCGACGTGGCGCTTTTGGGGGCGTTGCCACAATCTCTTCCCCGGCAGGGTTTATCAAAGCCGATACCGCGACGCGACTCGGGGAATTGATAACTTGTAAACTCATTCATGGTGTTTTCGGAAATAAACGACTCACCGCCGTAGCTGCCTTTTTGGAGGTACAGTTGCGTTACTTTCATGAGGTCATTGGCATTACCAAAAAGCCCCGCGTGACCGCTGAGTCCACCCAACATGCTGGCACCTTCGTCGTGTACGCGCCCGTGGATGAGCGTTTCGCGGTAGAAAGTATCCCGCTCACTGGGCACAATTTTGCTCAAATCATAAAAGCGTCTCGGATTGAAGGTCAGCGAGTTAGCACCTATTTTACGATACACGTTGGTTTTTAAATAATCTTCAAACGGCACCCCCGTGATGTTTTGCACCACCTGTGGATACAAGATAAAAGACAAGTCAGAATAAACGTATTCCTTTTCCGCAACGGCGGACCGCTCGTTAAGCGGTGATTCACGAATGGCATCAAAAATTTTCTTTTGGTATTTTTTGTGCAACCAAAGGCTATCCGTTACCTGCACCGTGTAAGGCCCATGGGCGGTTTTGCCCCAGCTAAAGGTCTTTTTCTTCCAAGTACCGTCGGCATTTTTGGTATCACGCCAAAACGGAATCCACGCTTTCAGGCGCGCCTGATGCGTCAGCACCTGTCGCCAAACCAAATCGGCTTTGTTTGATTTGTCATAACTGGGCAAATAATCCTTCATCGTTCCGTCCAGATTGAATTTGCCTTCGCTGTGCAATCGTGCCAAGGCCATGGTCGAGCCGGCAATCTTGGTCACCGACGCAAAATCGTACAAATCCGTCAACTGAACGGGGCGCGGCGGCACATTTACCATCTTCAACGGAGTTGGATACACATGCGTGCCGTAGGCTTTACGATAAAATACCTTTCCGTCTTTGGCCAGCTGAACCACGATACTCGGCGTTGCTTTTTGGGCAATGGCGTTGTTGGCCAATGAGTCAATCTTGAACGAAAGCCACTGGCTATTTAACCCCACTTCTTCGGGAATGGTGTATTTGAGGCGACCAATGGCAGGAATGTCCAAGCCCACGCCGTAGCCAAACTGCGCATTGACCGTCACGGGGAGTTTGCCTTTGGCAGGAATGGCTCCGAACAACAACTGCGCCGACAATTCTTCGGTAAATGGCGTCAATTGGTAAGCCATCACTAAGGCTTTGGCATTTGAAATACCCTCCAATTTATTGAGCGAATACACATTTCCAAAAACCGTTATGATTGAATTACCGTTGTTGGCCAACTCTTTTACCCACGTGGCCGTGGTGGGCGTAATCCCATAATTTGTTCCCGGACGAATATTGTTGAGGTGCGCTCCTACCAGCACCACATCGTAGCTTTTCAGCGCCGACCGAATACGCGATTGCACACTGTCGGGGGTTTGAGGATGAATGATAAAATGGTCTACGTTGGTATATAAAGAAAGTGTTTTTTGGAATGTAGTCAGGTCGCCCGTTGAGGCTGTTTCATTACGCGTACCCAAGGCCACTACACCGTCTTTGGTGGCCGCCGTGGCCGCTGGCGCGTCCGTTAGAGAAACGGAAGCAATCGTTATTTTATCTAAATGTTTAATAGGCAAAATGTAGCCTTCATTTTTCAGGACCGTCAGCGCATTTTCGGTGAGCAAACGATTGAGCAATTCAGATTCTTTGTCGTTAATATCGGCAATCAGATTTTTGGTTTCAATGGGTTTGAATTGAGCCAATCCAACCCAGGCTTTGGCGGCCAATACTTTCTTGACCCGCGCGTCTATTTCGGCCTGACTGATGCGTCCTTCGGCAATGGATTTTTTGATTTCGGCAATGGCAGCGGGTACATTGGGGCTAAATTCCAACACATCCATGCCTGCTTCCAATCCTTTGGCGTCGCCTGTTCCGTTAGGAAAATATTTGGTTAAGCCTTTCATATTCATCGCATCAGAATAAATGAGGCCGTTGAAGTGCAGTTGGTCTTTCAGCAAGCCCGTCACGATGGGTTTTGAAAGCGTAGAAGGCACATTTTTGGCGGTATCCAATACTGGAATCGCCAAATGCGCCATCATGATGCCGTCGGCACCTTTCTCGATGAGTTTACGAAAAGGGTACAATTCTACGGAGTCTAACCGGGCGCGATTGTGCGGAATAACGGGCAAATCATAATGCGAATCCACGCCCGTATCGCCGTGGCCGGGGAAGTGTTTCAGCGAACTCAAAATCCCCCCGTCCTGCATTCCTTTCATGTACGCGTACGATTTTTCGAATACTTTTTGGGGGTTCTCTCCAAAGGACCGAAAGTTAATGACAGGGTTATTGGCGTTGTTGTTGACGTCGACCGAAGGGGCAAAATTGATGTGAACGCCCAAGCGTTTCTTTTGCGCCGCCAGCGCTTTGCCCATTCTATAAATCAAATCGTCGTTGCCCTGAATCGCCCCCATCGTCATCTGGTACGGGAAGCGCACCGCACTGTCTAGGCGCATGGCCAAGCCCCATTCGGAGTCCATCGCTACCAAAAGCGGCACTTTGGAAATGGACTGATAATAATTGGTCAGTTGCGCCTGTTGCACGGGGCCACCCTGAAAGAAAATCACGCCTCCCACTTTGTAGTCACGGATGTACTGCGCCACCACGCGCGGGTTGGAGAAAGTCGTATCAATGATGACTCGTTTGGGGTTCATCGGATACCCGTGGGCCGCCACCATAATAAGCTGCGCAATGCGCTCGTCGGGCGTCAGGCTGTTAAAGACCGAATCTACCCAGCGTTGATTGGGGTTTTGCAAAAAAGGCGGTGTAGTTTGAGCAAAAGAGGAAGTTGCAAGGCAAAAAAAGGAAAAGAGAAATAGAAACAGAGGCTTTTTCATGTAAATCAGCGATAATGCCGGTGTTGATGGTTATTGATAGTCAAAGGTTGAAAAAAGGTAGGCATAAGTCAAATCTCCGTGCTAAAAAGATTGAGCCTTACCCACAAAAAGCCCCGCCAAAACCAACTTCGGCGGGGCTTTTATCTATTTATTTGCAATGCATTATTTATGGGTAAGTACTGAATCGTAAATAGTTTTTATTATTTTATATTTCCACTAGACCCACCCCGCCCCGTTGGGGGCACCCCTCCCAAGAGGGGATTAGAGTGTAAATCCCCTCTTGGGAGGGGTGTCGCGTAGCGACGGGGTGGGTTTGGAATAGAATAAATTATTTTTGACCACATACTTATCTGCTTCTTAGGTAGTTTCATTTACAAAAAAAGAAGCGTTTAATCGGTTCCACATCCCTCAATCTGAGCTTTGAATACCGCCCCCGCTTTGATTTCAAAGCCAGGTTTAAATTCCAAAAACTTACCCGCCTGATAGACGACATCGGTGTTGGTTTGCAGCAGATTTGATGCCTCAATTCTGTTCTTCACCTTAAAATGATGGATAGCTCCCGAAGCAGTTGTTTCACCGGGATTGCTAAAAAAATAATCCTGTGGACATTCGGGGCGCATCCTCCACAACTCCCGTCCAACATCGGCCCGGTAGGCAGAAAAATAAACCCGTCCGTTATGGGCAGAAACCAATTGTGGCGAAGAGTTACGGATTCCCGCGTCGATGTCCGTCAATCGTACCGTGCCTGAGATGGTACCGTCCGAACGGTACAATTCGTAGCTTTTATGTTGGAGGCCAGAAGCGGGAGAAGATTCATAAGCATTCAAATACAATGAACTGTCTCCTTTCGTCATTCGATAGTCTGAAAGCAACGTACTTTTCAGCCGTTGGGTCCCCTGAGCGGTACCATTCGATTTCCAGAGTTGTTGGTTGGCTAGGAAATAAAGCTCATTTTTAAAAGTCACCAACGAAAAAGGAGTAGAACTAGCCGTTCCTGAAGTAATATCTTTGACCAACCCTGTACCCGCTGCCGTACCATCCGACCGCCACAGTTCGGTACCGTTTGTTGCATCAGAAGCCCTAAAAAAGAGTTTGTCGTCGTAGATAATCAACGCCCCGTAGGACTCCTCAAAATAGGGGTTTCGTCCAAAACCGCTGTTAGGTCCAGCATAAATATCTTTAACAAGTTTTGTGCCCATGGCCGTACCATCCGACCGCCAAAGTTCATAGCCTAAACTGTCGGTGTTAGCAATAAAATACAGGGTATCATTATACACTACAAAGCCATAAGGCATTGAGCTCGCCATCCCAGTATTAATATCTTTGACCAGCGTAGTGGCCGAATCAGTACCATCGGTACGCCACAATTCAACACCCGCGCTGTCGGAGCCTTGGCCCGCGAAATACAAAAACCCTTTGTAAGTAATCATTTTTACGGAAGAATCTGGCTCCGAATAACTTCGGGCAGGCGCGCCAGTTATTTTATCGGTTATTTTCTGAAAACCGCTTTGACTGCTTTTATAAAGTCCGTTGGACAAAAAATAAAGTTCATTGTTAAGAGTGGCAAACAGCACTTTTTGGGTCGTGGGTGAAAAAGTATCAAAAACCTTCGTAGGAGCGGCCTCACCGTTGGTTTTCCATAAATATCGACCGTTGACCATCCAATAAAGTTCATTTTGAAAAACTGTAAAATTATTAAAGTAGGTAGAAAAACCCGTTGTCCCGACCGAATGCCCCTGACTTTCCGATGCATTTTTGGTAAAGTCACCGTACAATAACGCACTAGCGGCGGTGCTATCGGCCCGCCATAGCTCTGTGCCCGATTTGCCGTCGTTGGCTGTAAAAAACGTTGCGTTGTTAAAATGTACCACTCGGCCAAAAGGATTCGTGGCAGAATTGGCCATTTCGGTATTCATGTCCTTGACCAAGGTGGTATTGGCCTGCGTTCCGTCGGTGCGGTACAGTTCAAAGCCTGAAACAGGGCTATAAGCCGTAAACAAAACACCCGTCCCCAGTGCCATCGGCACCACACGAGCCTGTTCAAGACCTAAACTTAGATTCAGGCTTTTGACCAAAACTGTTCCCTCACTCGTGCCATCCGACACCCACATTTCATAGAAATCGTTGGGAGAAGACGCTGTCATAAACGCTATTTTATTGCCAAAGGCAAACGCAGTATTGGTTTCAAAGTAAGAACTGACGGTAGAATCAGCGATGTTTTTTACCAAGGCCGTACCCAGCGTGGTGCCGTTGGTTTTCCATAATTCTCGACCATTGATACTGTCATTGGCAAAAAAGAAAAGGTTGGTTCCTGCCACGGTAAAGCCTGGGTTTGAACCAAAAGTCCCATCATTATAAGCCCCAGAGCTCGGATTGATGTCTTTTAGCAAGGTGGTTCCAGCGGTGGTCCCGTCAGATTTCCACAACTCAAACCCTTTTAAACCTTCAGAAGCGACGAAGAATAATTGATTGTTAAACACCACGGGGTTTGTCACGTGTCGTAAAGAGTCTTTCACTACCTCCGTGCCCAAGGCCGTACCGTTGGATTTCCACAATCGGGTTGAAACGCTATCATAAGCCGTAAAATACACCTGATTATTAAGCACTTGCAAATCACTCGGCGTACTTCCAATCGTTCCCGCATGAATATCTTTCACCAAAACCGTCCCTGCTCCGTTGGATTTCCACAATTCGCAACCATTTACGCCATTGTTTGCCTGAAAAAACAAGGTGGTATCTACAACCGCAAAATGAGCTGGATAACTACCCAAAACCCCCGTATTGATATCTTTTACCATCACGGTTCCCGCCGACGTGCCGTCTGTTCGCCACAATTCCGGCCCGTTTATCCCGTTATTGGCCTGAAAATACGCCTTCGTTCCAATCACTTCAAACGACTTTGGATTACTATTTGCACTACCCGGATTGATATTTTTAACCATGTAGGTACCCGCCGCCGTGCCGTTTGTACGCCATAATTCAACCCCAGTACTATCTTGCAAAAAACTGAAATACAATACATTACTCAAAATCCCTAGTACTTTCATGTAAGCATTTCCTGAGGCGGTGTTAAACAATTCGGAGGTTCCGGTGATAGAACCATTGGTTTTAAACAAGCCGTAGCCACTGCCGCGTCTGTGCGCCAAAAAAATCAGCGACCCGTTAAAATTCGTCAGATTGCTGGGCGATTGTATATAATCCCCAATGGCCGTCATATCTAACAATACCGTCCCGCTGGGTGTGCCGTCCGTTTTGTATAGCATCGTCCCTTTTTCTGACGAAGCCGTATAATAAACCGCTCCACTGATGTTGACTGCATTGGCTACGTCCAACGTACTCGCGTTTGTGCTGTACACATCCTTGAGCAGCTGTTGTCCATAAGATTGAACGAATAAAAGAAGATAAAAAATGGTTGTACAAAATTGTTTCATAACGTTTAACTCAAAGCCCCTCCTGCCAAACTATCCCATCTTAAATAATAAACTTGCATTCTAATATACGATAAAAACAAGGAATTGAATAGCCATTTTTGCCACTACAATACAACGACGAATGGAATATATATCAAATAAAAAATATCCCAATAAGGCAAATTTAAAATATTCCATTTAAAAACAAACTAAAAACGTCATTGCGGGTCATCAACCGTGGCTATTTAAAGAAGAGAAAGAAGGCAAAACTATTTTTTGGATGTAGCTATTTTGGGTAAAAACAAAAGTAGAAACAGCATTTCTTTCTATAAAAATCGCAGTTACACATAATAGGTAGACGATGAAATAGCCCTAATTTTAGAGGACCGAAAGAAAATACCCCAGAGTGCTTATCTTTGCTCAAACCGACTTCAAAACACCCTAAAAACCATCCACCGTCCTTGTTTTCTTATGACGAATCTTTCCCGTTTCCGAACCCTGACAACGACATTTATCGTTATTCTTCTGGCGTCTGTTTTTGGTTATAAAAAAACATTTGCCCAACAAAAAACCACCCCCTATTTCCCACCCACTCACGAATGGACAAAAAAAACGCCCGCTGAAATGGGCTTGAATCCCGCCAAAATTCAGGAAGCGATTGCGTTTGCCCAAGCGAGTGAGTCCAAAAACCCGCGCAGCATGGAGCAATCGCATTATCAGAGTTTTGGTAAAGAACCCTACGGTTTTGCCATCGGGCCGTTTGCCGACCGGGGCGACCAAACGGGTATCATCGTCTACAAAGGCTACATCATAGCCCAATGGGGCGACCCGTCGCGCTGTGACATTACACACAGTGTTACCAAAAGTTTTCTTTCGAGCGTCGTGGGTTTAGCGGTCGACAAAGGACTGATTCGCAGCGTCAATGATACCGTAGCCCCCTACGTGCCGCCGATTGAGCTTTACGGCCAGCCCGTTCAACGTCCTGCCGACGAGTTTGGCAAACCCGAATTACTACGGCTTTTTGATACCCCCCACAATCGCCGCATCACGTGGGACCACCTCCTGCGCCAAACCTCCGATTGGGAAGGCACGCTCTGGGGCAAACCCGAGTGGGCCGACCGCCCCGACAAAGACGCAGCTATGTGGCTCACGCGGCCGCGCAACGCCCCTGGAAGCGTATATGAGTACAACGATGTGCGCGTCAATGCGCTGGCGCTCGCCGCCACGAGTGTGTGGCGCAGGCCGTTGCCGCAGGTACTAAAAGAAAACCTCATGGATCCCATCGGTGCGTCTAATACATGGCGCTGGACGGGCTACCGCAACGCTTGGATTGTCTTAGACGGTCAGCCCGTACAATCGGTCAGCGGTGGCGGGCACTGGGGCGGCGGCATGTTTATCAATGCTTTCGACATGGCTCGTTTTGGATTGCTGACCCTGAACCGAGGCAACTGGAACGGTAAACAATTGCTATCTGAACAATGGGTAAAACAGGCCACCACCCCCACCCCGGCCCAGCCTACTTACGGGTACATGAACTGGTTTTTGAACACAGGGCAAAAACCGTTGCCAAGCGCGCCCGCAAACGTATTTTACCACGTAGGCAACGGCACCAACATCGTCTACGTAGACCCCGACCATGAACTGGTGATGGTGGTACGTTGGATTGAAAATAGCGCTTTGGACGGCATCGTAAAAAGGGTCTTAGAGTCCTTTACACCCTCCATACCCAACACCGAGATTTATCTAACCGATTTGAAAGTCTCGGCAGGAAAAGTTACGGTTAGCAATCCCGTAAATATCACCAAACGATCGGGTTACGACAACCAACCTTCCTTTACACCCGATGGAAAAAAGCTGCTTTACACCCGACAAGCCAACGGCCAAACGGACATTTGGGCCTATGATTTGGCAAAGAAAAACCACAGTGCCGTAACCCAAACGCCTGAAAGTGAGTATTCGGCTACGGTCATGCCCGATGGCAAGCATTTTTCGGTGATTCGCGTGGAACCCGACCAAACGCAGCGGCTTTGGCAGTTTGAATTAGGAACAGGCAAAAATCCAAAGGTGATTTTGCCGAGTATCAAGCCCGTAGGTTATCATTGCTGGTTTGGCTCCGATTCGTTGGTGTTGTTTGTATTGGGGCAGCCCAATATGCTTCAATTGGCGCAGGTCTCGACCGATAAAGGCCAAACGATTACAACCAACGTTGGGCGTTCGTTGCTGCGCGTTCCTTCGCAAAAAGCGGTCAGTTTTGTGCATAAAATATCAGCTACGGAATGGCAGGTGAAGCAATTGGATATGAATACATTACAAACAAAAACACTTATTCAAACACCCGCTGGCAGTGAAGATTGTGCCTGGGCGGCGGATGGAACGTTGTTGATGGCGCAGGGCGCGAAGCTGTACAAATGGAATCCTCAATACGACAAAGAATGGCAGGAAGCTGCCGATTGGAGCAGCTTGGGCATCAAACAAATCACGCGTTTGGCCATTGACAGAAAAACCCAAAAACTGGCTTTCGTAGGGCAATAAAAAATACCCGTCTGACGGTTTTGTTATTTTGTTAACTAACCGTCGGACGGGTATAATTGATAGGCTATTAAAATTAAAGCGATGCCCTCAGTTGTGCTTCCAACTCCATCGCCATCGGCACCAATACGTGGTCTTCGATGATGGCGTGTTTGCGAAGCTCTAATTCAAAAAATTCCACCTGATTCAGAAACACCCGGTACGGCATAGGAGGGCGCTCAACGGGCGAATAACGGTGAATAATTTGACTTACTTCTTTCAATTCATCCTCAATAGAATCATGGTGTTCAGTGAATTGGCTGATGGAAGCCGAATTCAATAACTCCGCAATTTCTGCCTTGGTATATTCTCCCGCCGATGCTTTCATCAACTTTTTAATGTACGGAAAAAACTCGCGTTCTTCCATCTTGACGTGCTCGACGAGGTCGTTTTTGTATTCGTTAAAGAACAAGCAAAGTTCTGCCAACAACTCATGCGTTTGACCGTATTTGCTGAATATATGCAAAAGCGATTGCTCGATTTCGGGTAATTTTTTGGTCAGATAGTAGCGGTGTGTTGCCTGTAAATACGCCAAAATATCCCCCATTGAAAACTTTCTAATTTTCTGGTACGGAAAATCCTGATCGTCGTTGTACAAATCCAGAATCAGACTGATCAATTCATTGTCTAACTCAATGCGGTTTTTGCCGCCAAAATCTTCGAGGCGTTCGGTAACTGACTGGTGAACGAGGGAATCGTTAATGAGTTCGTTGTAGGTACTTTTTGTCATGACTTGCGTTTTTTCAGGTTGAAAGACGGCATTCGCCGCCATTAAATTCAAACAGCAAGTTTATGCATCTGCTCATAAAGAAACCATGATTAATGTCAGCAATGGTCAACGAGCTGTTTATACAGCAATTTAGAATTTTATAACGTAATCCCAAATCTTTTTCCCAGTTCTTCCAACGACTGAACCACGGGGTCGAGCAAATCAAGTCCGTCGCGCAGGCGCTCGGCTTCGATTTCGCGCTCGGGGTCGCCCGGCACCAATACCTGCTTACCTTCCACGGCCTGCGCACTGCGAAAACGACGAATCCAGTTGTCCATGTGTCCTTTAAATTCATCGGCGGGCCGGAAGCCGTCAATGCGCATCGCTCCGAAAAAATGCCCGGTGCCTCTGCCTACGCCTTCTGCCGCCGCCATAAAGCCCGCCGTGGCAAACGGAGGCACCCACGGGCCGTAATTGGCTCCCGACAGTACGCCCGAAAAAATATCCACAATGGAGCCCAATCCGTAGCCTTTGTGACTGCCGTGTTCACGGTCTGAGCCAAGCGGCAACAATGCCCCACCGTTTTTGATAGGATTGGCATCCGTCGTGATTTCTCCATTGGCATCCTGCGCCCATCCCAACGGCGCGGGCAGGTTCTTGCGTTGCAGAATCTCAAATTTGCCGTAGGCCGCCGCCGTACTGGCAAAGTCGGCCACAAACGCGGGTTCTTCATGGGCAGGGACGGCCACCGCAATGGGATTGGTACCGAGCATTTTTTCCAACGAAAACGTGGGCGCTACCAGCGGCGCAGCATTGGTCATGGCCATGCCGATCATGTCGTGCTCTAAGGCCATCATGGCATGATAGCCCGCAATGCCAAAGTGATTGGAGTTTTGGACCGAGATCCAGCCCGAACCCACATTTTTGGCCTTTTCGATGACAATTTCCATCGTTTTCGGTCCCACCACCAGCCCAACACCTGCATCGCCGTCAACCACACCCGTACTTGGGGTTTCGTGAACGATGCGGATATTAGGCTTAGGGTTCAGGCGACCGTGGTCGAAGAGACGCACATAGCCCGCCAAGCGGGCAATGCCGTGCGAATCTACCCCGCGCAAATCGGCTGAAATAAGGGTTTTAGCGGCCAATTGAGCATCGGCCTCCGAGAAGCCGATGCTTTGAAATATATGTTGCGTAAAGGTTTTGAGCTGCTCAGCGGTAAACATAATTGATGCGTTAAACGTGTGATGTTGGAGAAAATAATAACGCCGCAAATGTCGTACTATTTTTGAGAAAAGCGGTTGAACAGCCGCTGAGAAACCCCGTGATTTTTAATCATCATCCCCCTCTTCTTCTTCCTCTTTTTCTTTTAATTTCACAAACGCTCCCCGCACGGGCGCGGGCATTTTTGACTTCTCTCCTCTCACCGTTTGCCACACGATTTCGCTAAAAATCAGGTCATCGATGGCGTCGGGTTTTGACAAATCAAACTGGAGCGTGCGGCGATGATTGTAGTTGGCCGCTACGTTTTTTTCGTTCAAATCAACGCCCGGTTCTTTGGCCTGAAAAGGCGCTGTATTGGGCGTTTTTTGGAAACAACGCCACATCGGCACCGCCGCGGCATCGTACTGACTCATGGGTTTGAGGCCCAAAATCAATTCTATGGTACGCAACATCCCAGAAGTAGAATACATGGTATGGTCCACAAAACCACGCTTGACGTAGCCACCCGCCACGAAGGCAATCGAACGGTGCGCGTCCACGTGGTCGGGGCCGTTTTGGGCATCATCCTCCAAAATAAATACGACAGATTCTTTCCAAATCGGGCTTTTGGAAAGGTGCTCCACAAAGCGCCCCACCGCCAAATCATTGTCGGCCACGGCAGCGTCGGGCGTAGGATAGCCCACGCGAGCGCCAGACGTGTGGTCATTGCCCATCCGAACGGTATTGAGGCGTGGTACAGCGTTATTTTTTACCAATTCATCAAAATCTTTTTCCCAGGCTTTTTCACGGTCAATGTCCATATAACCCAAATTATAACCTTTGAAATTAGGGGCAAAATGACCTTCAAGAACGGGAATGGTGGGCTTGTCATCCACAAACCAGCCGTAACTGCGGTAGCTGACGTTGGCACGTTTGCAGTGGTCCCAAATAAAACCGTCGCGGGGGTAAGCAATTTCTTTTTGGCCTTCATAATCGTAGGTGCCGCCGCGCCCGCCGTAGCTCGTCACCCAGTTCTTTTCTACGTAATCATTCGCATACGCCGCCGATGACCAATTGTGCCCGTCGGCGCTCACTTCGGCATCAACATAAAAATTATCCAACAGCACAAACTCACGCGCCAAGGCGTGTTGGTTGGGCGTTACTTTTTCGGGAAACAAGCACAGGGCCGCGTCGCCGTTGCCTTCTTTCATATCCCCCAAAATCTGGTCGTAGGTACGGTTTTCTTTGATGATGTAAAAAACGTACTTAATCGGTGACACTTCTCCTACCTTCATCGGAATCGGATTGCCCGCTTCGCCCTCGGCCAATGTTTCTTTGTTTTTGGTGTAAGGCGTGTTTTCGTAAACCAGCTTGGAATAAACGCCCAAAATTTCTTCGTCAGGAAAATCAATAATAGATAACGTTCCTTTAAATAAGCCACCGATGTACTGCGTTTCGTCGCGATTAGCCTCCGCATTAGCCCCTTTGTACTGAGGAGATTTGGAACGATTTGGATTCGGGCCTTTGGGGTTGGCCGACGACGAATAGCCTTTGCCGTTGGTCACCCAAATTTGGTTATTGATGACCTTCAACGACGTCGGATACCAGCCCGTCGGTACGAAGCCTAACGAACGGCTTTTACCTTTTTCGGCCACGTTAAACACGGCAATGCAGTTATTGTCAGCGTTGGCAATCAACAACTTAGATTCGTCGGGCGTGAGCGCCAAGGCGTTGGGGGTACTTCCCACGGGCGCGTTGGGATACAACGACGCATTGAGGGTTTCAACCACTTGTTGCTTGGCCAAGTCAATCATCATCACGGTGTTGTCGTTGCCACAGGCCACGTACAGGAATTTTCCGTCGCGAGTTTGGAGCAAATCATTGGGGTTTTTGGCCGTCGGAATATCCACAACCGTTTGCAATGTTTCGGCGTTCAAAATCCTAACCCCGCTTCCTTCCCACAGACTGACAAACAATTGTTTTTTGTCTTGCGACAACTGACACGCGTAACCTTTGAAACCCAAGCTAATGTTTTTCAAGACTTTACGCGTTTTCAAATCGCATACGTACAGGGAGTTATTTTCTTTGGTTACCACAAACAATTTCTGTTGTGCTTCGTCGATGCAAAGCCCAACGGGGCCGATTTTCTCGGGCCACGGTTTGCCCAACACGATTTCGCCGTCGGTTTTGAGTTTGTTGTTCTGAAGTTGAAAAATCAAAATTTTGTTGTCGTTCCCGCCCGAAGCGTACAACGTTTTTTCGTCGGCACTGAAGGTGAGTCCGTAATACGCTTTGGGCACGACAACATCATCCAAAATCTGCTGCGTGGCGGCATCAATGAGCGTAATGCTATGCGTCTTTTGGCCGTTGTTGGTTACCGCCGCGTATTTTCCCGACGAAGAAATGACCAAGTTTAGCGGTAAATCATTCAAGGAGAGGCTTTTATTACCAGCGGGGGTCAACGACCATCCATTGGGCAATTTAATCCGTTTGGAGGTCAGCATTTGGTAAAACTGAGCGCTTTCGGAAGTGGCGCGACTTTGCCGCTGACAGGAATTTTCGAGTAAAAGAAACGCCCCGACGAGGCACAGAAAAAGGCTAGATTTGGTGGAAGGTTTCATCTGATCTGAATTTTTACAAAAGTGTCAATTGATTGGAGCATTTCACAGTAAAGTGAGTAAAGGAATTATTAAGCTACAAAAGCAGATGGTTAACAATTACTACACAAATGTTTATAAATATTTCTTATATTTAGCAGTGAATTGTTGAAATTGAAGCGCCAATGCGTTTGTTCTGAGCAAATTCAGTGGCTAGTCCGAAACATAACTTTCGCGTAATTTATCAAGAAGTAAAAGTCAGTAATTTTGTCACCATACCGTTTCTTTATCAAAATATGTATAAACTCTCCTTTTCCGCTTTTTCTTTTTTCATCGCGTTTGGCGTGCGCTCGTCATTCGCCCAGTCGCCTGACTCACTCAAAACCAAGCAATTAAATGAGGTTGTGGTCACCTCCACCCGGGGCGAAAAAACCGTATTTCAAACTCCCGCCCTGATTTATGCCATTGGTCAGGAGGAAATCAAGACGTCGCAGTCGCGCAGCACCCCAGAGCTTTTGATGAACCAAATGGGCGTGTTCGTACAAAAAACCACCCACGGCGCGGGTTCGCCTTTTGTACGCGGCCTGACGGGCAACCAAACCCTGCTACTCATTGACGATATTCGCCTCAACAACAGCACTTTCCGTTACGGACCCAATCAATACCTCAACACCATCGACGCCTTTACTTTGGGTCGGGCAGAAGTGCTTTTAGGGAGCGGCTCGGTACAATACGGCTCCGATGCATTGGGTGGAACGATTCAACTTTTTACCACTGCCCCTGAATTTAACACGGGATTCAGTGGCCGGGTATTGGGCCGCTTGGTAAGCGCGGGCATGGAGCAAAGCGGACGGGTAGAGGCCCGCTACGGCGGAGCCAACGCGGCGTTTCAGGCGGGTTTTACCCATCGTCGTTTCGGAGATGTTTTGGGCGGCAAAAGCACGGGTTTCCAGTCTCCATCAGGTTACAAAGAGCAGGATTTTGACCTTAAAGCAAAGTTGAATTTAGGTCGTGGCTGGATGGCCACTTTGGCGCATCAGTCGGTCAGCCAACGCAATGTGGAGGTGTTTTTTCGGTATCAATTGGAAAACTTCAAAATCAACCAATTTGACCCACAACGCCGGCAGTTGACGTATATCAAATTGGAGAACCAAAGTGAATCCAACTGGTTTAATCATCAGACTTTTACGGTTTCGCGGCAGGCAACGCAGGAAGGCCGCTTGAGCCAAAAAAACGGAACCACCGCGCTCCGCTCGGAAACAGACAAAGTACAAACTTGGGGCTTGACATACAACAATCAGTCGCGTTTTTGGAGGGGAATGTTAACCCTTAATTCGGGCGTAGAGCTCTACCGCGACCACGTCAACAGCGAGCGTTATGACGAAAATAACACCACCCTTCAACGCACCTACAGTCGCGGTTTGTACCCCGACAATTCTACCTTTCTGAATTATGCCGCTTATTCCATCGTAAGCACAAACTTAGCCCGGCTCAACTCGACATTTGGTATTCGCTACAACGGATTTGTGATTGACATTCCCGACGCCACTATCGGCGACAGTCGCCTGACCCCCGCCGCATTTGTGTACAATTACAATCTGTCCTACAACCTTGGAAAATCCATTGCACCTTACCTCAATATCAGCACGGGTTTCCGCGCTCCCAACATCGACGATTTGGGCACGCTGGGCATCGTAGATTTTCGTTACGAAGTTCCCACAAACAACTTAAAACCCGAAAAGTCAACCACTTATGAACTAGGACTAAAAATAGCAACCAAAACCATTGGCCTCCAAATGGGCTATTATTCTACCCAACTCCAAAACCTCATCACGCGGGTAAGGGTGCCTAATGAGCAGGTCAACGGCATCAATGTTTACCGCAAAGAGAACGTCGAAAAAGCTTACATCAACGGTTTTGACGCCAAACTCCAAGCCAGTTTGCTTACGTCGCTTCAACTGTACGGCAACGTTTCTTATTGCTTCGGACAAAGTGAAACCAAGAACGAGCCCATGCGTCGTATTCCGCCCGTCAATGGCCGAGTAGGGTTGAATTTCTCAAAAAACAACGCTTGGATTCGTCCCGAATTTTGGTTTGCAGGCGCGCAAGAACGCCTCGCTCAAGGCGACAAAGACGACAATCGAATCGCAAAAGGCGGGACGCCAGCTTGGAATGTATTCAATCTAAATGCGGGCTATACGCTGAAAAAAATCAGCTTTACCGCCGCCGTTCAGAATCTTTTTGACGCAGATTACCGCACTCACGGCTCAGGCATCAACGGCTACGGCCGCAGTCTGTGGCTCACGGCTGAATTTAAATGGTAATATCAAAGGGCTATTATTCTTTATTCCATGCCATAAATGGCATGGCAATTCAAAACTGATTTTCTTATCCATGCCATTTATGGCATGGCAATTTGATGGCAATTTAAAAATCAATTTCTTATGCTACGCATTTTCTTCCTTTCCTTTTTGTGCCTTGCCGTCAGCCAACTCAGTTGGTCACAGGCTTGGCAAATTTCTGCTCCAGCGGGCAGTGAATACGCCAAAGTTGACAAAAACGGCGTGAGCATTTTACCCAATGGACGCCTCATCACGCCCTTGGGCAAACAAATCATGACCGCCCCTCACCCCTACGGATTGGTGTTGAGCAAGGATGGAAACATCGCCGTCACGGCCAACTCAGGCACTAACCCTTTTTCCGTTTCAATCATCAAAAACGTACGCAGCGCCAATCCGACCGTCTTACAAGTACCCGAAGGGTTCAAAACGGACGACGGTATTTTGGAAGCCTGCTTCATGGGTTTGGCCATCAGCCCCGATAACCAAACGCTCTACGTAGCGGGTGGGCAAACCAACAAAATCTTTTTGTTTGACCTGAACACGGGCAAAGGCAAGGGTTCCATCAACTGCGCCGCCAAAAACTACGAGCATGGCTACCTCGGCGACCTCGTTCTTTCCAACGACGGCAAACGTCTCTATGTGGTTGACCAAATCGGGTTTAGAATGGTGGTGGTCAACACCGAAACCCAGCGCGTAGCCGACAATATTCCCACGGGACGCTATCCCTTCGGCATCAGTTTTTCGCCCGACGAGCAACGCATCTACGTGGCCAACGTGGGCGTTTTTGAATACAAACCTTTTACCGATTTAGACCCCAAAAACCTTAAAAAAACCGCGCATCCGTGGCCTGCTACCAAATATGGCAGCAAGGAAATGGAAGAAGGCAACGCCGCCAAAGGCATCCCCGCGCTGGGGAGTCCCAACGCACCCGAGGCCTTTTCGGTATGGAGTTATTCGCCCAACGGCACGAGCTGGAAAGTAAAAAACAAGACCAAAACGGGCTTTCTGGTGGGTCAAATGATTGAAGATTTTCCCGCCGTGGGCGGCAGCAGCCCCAACTCAGTGGCCGCTACTGACAAATATGTGTTTGTCAGCAATGGTAACAACGACTGCGTATCGGTCATTGATATTCAGAAAGATACCGTGGTGTATACCATTCCGTTGCAACCCGACCCGCGTTTGGGCAAGCTGCGGGGATTGATTCCGTTTGGCGTGGCTACCTCGCCCGACCAAAAGCGCCTCTACGTGGCCGAAGCGGGTATCAACGCCGTGGCCGTGATTGATATTCCAAGCCTGAAAGTATTGGGGCATATCCCCACGGGTTGGTTTCCGTCCAAGCTGAAAGTATCGCCCGACGGACGGCAGTTGATTGTCACCAATGCCAAAGGATTCGGCAGCGGGCCAAACGGCGGGCCGAATTTTAAACCCGGCCCCGAAGGTAGCTACGTGGGTAGCTTAATGAAAGGAACGGTATCGGTCATTGATATTCCCGCCGACGCTCAACTCGCCGCACTGACCCAAAAAGTGATTTCCAATAATTTTAAGTTTGAACAAAAACCCGTCACCAAAAATGCGCTTTCCAACATTGAGCATATCGTGTTTATTTCTAAGGAAAACCGCACCTACGACGAAGTATTTGGACAACATACCAACGGCAAAGGAGAGGCTTCATTAGCGCGTTATGGTCTGAAAGCGACGTTTTCTAACCGCAACAAAACCCAAACGTTGGAAAATGTAGACGTGATGCCCAATCATGCGGCATTGGCGAAGCGTTTTGCGATGTCTGACAATTTTTACTGCGACGCCGACGTCTCAGCCGACGGCCACCGCTGGATGGTGGGCGTATATCCCAACGAATGGGTAGAAACGGGTACCTCTGCCGCTTACGGCGGAAAACGCGACTTGATTGATACCTCCAAGGCACCCGGAAATTGGTCTTTTTACGGCTCGGCAGGGAGCATTTACCCCGAAGATTATACCGAGGCTGGCTCAATTTGGGACCACCTCGAACGCAACAAAAAGGAGTTTTTTAACTTCGGTTTCGGCGTCGAAATGGCCGCTGCTTATTCTGACAGTACCATGAAGTACATCGGCGAGCTGTACACCATCAATTACCCCTTGCCCGCGCCGCTTTACGACCGCTCTTCTAAGATATATCCGACCTACAATATGGCCATTCCAGACCAGTTCCGGGCCGATGTATTCATGAAGGAATTTAACGAAAAATGGGGCGGCACCAACGGAAAACTACCTTCGGTGCTCACGCTTATGCTGCCCAACGACCACGGCACCCGCGAACGCGCCAAAGCAGGTTATCCGTTTACACAAAGCTACATGGCCGACAACGACCTGGCCCTCGGACGCGTGGTAGAGTTTTTGAGCAAAACCCCTTATTGGAAAAAAATGCTCATCGTGGTGCTGGAAGATGACCCGCAGGGCGGCGTGGACCACATCGACGCCCACCGCAGTTTGTTGCTGACGATTTCGCCTTGGGTCAAGAAAAACTACGTTGGACACGAGCACTATAGCTTTGGCAGCGTGTTCAAAACCTTCTGGAATATCCTCAAAATGCCGTACCTCAACCAATACGATGCAAGTGCGACGAACCTCATCGACCTATTTACCAATACGCCCGATTACACGCCTTTCAATGCTGTGGCGATTGATAAACGCCTGTTTGACCCGCAAAAAGCGCTAGATCCATTTGATGAAAAATTTGACTGGAAAGCCTTTGCTGAATCGGAAGAATTGGACCGCACCGAAACCATGCAAAAACGCCGGGCCGAAGATGATGAAGAGCTTAAAAAGGCAAAACAGAAAAATGTAAAACAGAAAAGTACAAAACCGAAAAAGTAAATACCCATGTGGTTCGGGTTGCTCACAACCCGAACCATTTTTTTTCATACGTCAGGTTGTGAGCAACCTGACGCACAGTCATTCAACCCGACGCACCATCTACACCGAGGTAGCTAATACCGCGTTCATTTCGGCAATCGCAATTTGAATATCTTTTTCAGTTGTACGCCAATTGACAAACGCCGCCCGGATGCCTTTTTTGCCGTTATAGACTGTTGGGGTCATAAATACTCGGCCGCGTTGGTTGAGTTGAGTTAGAAACGAATCTACTTTATCCTGATTTTCTCCACCCTTTAGGGTAAAACACACGTTGTTCAGGCGCGTTGGTGCAAGCAATTCAAAATCAGTGCTTTGCTGAACAAAACGGCCCAACAACTGCGCCATCTGAATGCTATTTTCGACAATCTCCTGATAACCTTTTTTGCCGTACGCCTTCAATGTAAACCACGCGGGCAAGGCGCGCAGTCGGCGCGAGTTTTCGGGCAAAAAATTAAGAAAACTGAAATTTTCGAGCGGGTTGCCGAGGTAAGGTGCATTGGAGTTTTGGAAAGTTTCTACCTGCAAAATACTGTGTTCTTTTTTCACCAAAAAGAAGGCACTTTCGTAAGGTACATTCAGCCACTTGTGGCAATCAACGGTAATGCTATCGGTACCTTCCCAGCCATTGAGTAAGTGCTTGTATTGGGGCGAGCAAGCCGCAAAACCACCAAAGGCCGCGTCGATGTGCCACCAAAAATTATGTTTTTCTTTTAATCGAGCAATGGCTTCAAAATCGTCAAAATCAACGGTATTGACCGTGCCGCCACTCGAAATCAGGATAAAAGGCTCGCCTGAAAGCGCTTCTATTTTTGTTTCCAAATCCGCAACATCCATCGCTTCCCGATTGCCCACCAACGTATTGATTTTGATAAAATTCTGACTTCCTAACCCTAACATCGCCAACGACTTAACGGCCGAAGAATGCGGCGTGGCACTCATTATTTTTACGCCTTTTCCAACGCCTTCTTTGGCAATATCGCGCCCCTGCTGCTTGCCTGCCCACTGACGCGCCACGGCCAACGCGGTAAAATTGGACATGGTCGCCCCCGTCACAAAGCCACCGGTGAAAGTCTCCGGTAAGTCAAAAAGCGACAGCAACAACTGAATGGTTTCCACTTCAATCAGCGCCGACAAGTCACCTTGCCCCTGAATAGCCTGTGGATTTTGGTCGTACACCCCTGCCAACCAGTCGCCTGCCACGGCGGCGGGCGTAGCGCCACCCGTCACAAATCCCCACGAGCGCGGCCCCGAAGAAGCCACGATGAGCGGGTCAAAACGTTGGTTAAATTCGGCCAAAACTGCCGACGTCCCCTTTCCGTCTTCTTCCAAATCGGCTACCAACGGCACAGTGTGGGGCGCAGAAGTGGGGCGTTGGTCAATGGTTTTCAGGAAATCAATACCCTGTTCGAGGACCTGTTGGAGAATAGCGTCAAATGAGGATAAATCGTTTTGTAACATAGCTGTAACGGATTGTTTTAGGCTGCAAAGAAACAGGAAATCAATTAGTCATTGACCGAAATAAAAGAAAAATAGTGCATCTTTGGCCCCCAATTTTCCTCTAATTGGCATTTTCTTCTCTTTTTACTCCAAATTTCAATTTCATGAATTCTCTCCCCGTCTATGACTCAAGGCTCTCTGCCTCGCATTTAGGTGTGTTTTTGCAGACACGCTACCTGTTCAATGATGCTGTTCAATGCCGGATTCTGAAAACGGGCATCAATCATTCGTACCTGTTGAAAGATGGCAGTAACAAGCAGATTTTCAGGCTTTACAGCTACAATTGGCGCACAAAAACCGAGATTGAAGAAGAAATCCGTCTGCTCAAACTGCTGAACGAAAACGGCGTGCCCGTCTCCTACCCCATTTCCGATGCAACGGGCAGTTTTATACAGGAAATAATGGCACCTGAAGGTCTGCGGTTTGGGGTCTTGTTCTCTTTTGCCGAAGGTGAAAAAATACGAAACTTCACTGCCGACATGAGTTATAATATTGGTGTTGCGATGGCTCGCTTTCACCAAGTTACGCAAAATTTAGCTTTGGAGCGAGTCACTTACAACGTTGAAACCCTACTCGTAGCGCCACTCCAACACGCTCAAACTTTTTTTGGCGCAGGTTCTGAAACCATGTTTTTTTTGGAAAAATCCACCCATGAATTGGTGGAAAAATTGAAGGAGATTAATTTGAAAGAAGTCAGAGAAGGTGCTGTTCATCTGGACATTTGGTTTGACAATATGCACGTTACGCCCAACGGCGAGGTTACCTTTTTTGACTTTGATTTTTGCGGAAACGGTTGGCAAGTCCTTGATTTGGCGTATTTCAATGTGCAATTGTTCAATACTGAATTTGATGCCGACGAATACCAAAGAAAACTCCAACGGTTTTTGGAAGGCTACGAAACCATTGTAAAGATTTCTGACGAAGAAAAACGCCTGATTCCCTATTTGGCGGTGAGCCTCTGGTTTTTCTATTTAGGCGTTCAGTGTCAAAGGTTTGATGATTGGGGCAACTTGTTTATTAGTGAAGATTATTTCAAACGTTTTATCGGACTGATTCAAAAATGGTGTACCAAACATGAGTTATTTGCGTAAAACAACAACGGCGCAAAGAAAAAGCTTACTTTCTTTGCGCCGATGCGCGGTCTGCCGAGCGGTCATTTAATATTCAGCCGTTACTCTCCTGCGAGCATTTTGGCCGTTACTTCTTTTTCAATCGTAATGTAGCCCGGATAATTGATTTGTGAATTACCGATGCCAAGCGTTGGCCGGAGTTTGATGGTCAGCTTGGAGGGCTGTGAACCCGCCTTGCCAGATAAGTTTTCGACCATGTTCACAAACGCATCACGCGCTTTGGCGTCGGTCAAGAGGCGGTAGGCGTTGGTGCTGAGCTGCATGGGAACACGGGTGGTGCCGCCGTTGGGCTGCACATCAATGCGCTGGTCCCAGAAACCAGTAAACACCTCATTTTCAGAAAGAAACACTTTGTATTCAAATTGATTGATGCCCGCCTGCTGTTTGGTCGGATTGGTCACATCCAAATTCAACCGAAGATTGAGCGGCACATCCTGACTCAACAACGCTAAGGCCAGCCTTGGCGACTTGGCCAAATCAAAATCCTGCATATTTCTGAATTGACGAACGTCGATGCCCGCCAACGTGATGTTGTCGGCCGATGCAATGGCGTATTTACAGTCGCCCAGGGTTTTGGCTTCCGATATTTGTCGACTAACGGCGCATTGTTGAAAAAGCCCCGTCAATGCAATTCCGAGGATAAAAAGACTAATTTTTTTCATCTGTAACTTGTTCATAAAATCTTTCTAAAAATGACCTATTAACGCGTTACTCGGCACAAAATTGCTATCGACAACAAGTTTCCTATCCGTTGTTTCCTTCTCAAAACACCTATTTACACACTTCTTGGAGTTTTTTTTCGGTGGCAGCATCAAAGGCCTGCCGCTGCTCAATTGTTTTATAACTTACGGCAAACAGGCTATCCATTGTTTTCGTAATCTTTTCGGCCAATTGACCCGTCCGCAGCGTGTAGGCCGTCTTGACCGAATCAATGCGCTGGCTTTGTGCGGGCGAAAGCGGCAGGTGATGCTTGGCCAATGAATCTTCCATGAGCCGAATATCGTTGGCGGCATTGAAGCGTTCTTCCTTCAATTGGCGAGCTTCGCACTCCAAATTCGCCATTAATTGTACGTCCTTTTCGAATTGACCACCATCCTTTTTTTCACAACTCAAGAGGCCTATACAACCGATTATTACCCAATAAAAAAGTTTAATTTTCATAGAGACAGGTAGAATTGCGCGTTACTTAGTTACTGAAGGCCATTGGATGGATTTAACGACATTATCGCCAATTCCCCGACCCATTTTCAAGCCGTTTATGTTGTCCATATCATAGTGAATACCTCCATAAAGGCGCGAGTTGGCGCATTCTTCGGCCATTTCGGCAAAGTTTGAGAATTTACGGGGGGCAAAACCGTGTTGTACTTGTGAGCGGTCTGTCAGGGCGTAAGTACCATCACCACTGGTAAAAAGTTTCGTAAAAATGCGCTCTCCCACACCAATTTCGGTGGCGTGCCCAGAGGTATAAGCAGGAAAAGCAGGCGTTCCGATCACGGTCTTAAAATTGGGGTCAATGTACCGCTGAATATACGTAACGGGGCGTATCAGTGAATAGTCGTATTTGGCTTTCCAACAGGCAATAAAGGCGTCGATTTCACCAATGCCCAGCATGGCATAGCCCACTACGGCTCGTTCAAGGGTTGAGTTGGTTTCTTCCAACAACTGCGTCATGATATTGAACGTATGCCCAGTAGGTGTACAAGTCGCAAAAGGATCATCGGCCCAAAATTTGGCGATTTCGATTTGGTCGGGCGTATTCTTTGTTACCTGCGTATAAACGTGAAATGCCTGTTTGAAAAAATCCGATTGGGTATCAAACGAAAACGGAATCGGCTTGGGCGGAGTGCCATACGTCATATTTGAAGCCAAAACGGGGCGACATTTGTACCAATAAGGACTCAACGGGGTAAGGTTTTTGGCGTCGGTTGGTTCCCATTTATCAATGCCTTTCACGGGGGTAAAAGGCCTCGAAAAAGGATTAAGATACGAATCATGGCCACCATCCGATTTGGAATATTCGTAAATGGCCTGAGCCACGGCTTTCCCATGTTTCACCGACTCGTCGCTCAGGATTTTAGAGGTAGTTCCCGCATATTGGGCCAAATATTTGGCTTCCATTTCGTCGATTTTGGCGAGATTGGCGGGGCTTAGGTTTTTGTCAAACATAAACCGCATCATGTCGGCTACGGCGGCATTGACCACAATTCCCCAGTGGTAGCGTACATTGAGTGGTATCGCTACGGGCATATCTGCGGGAATCAACCGGTTGAGTTGACCCGCCAATGGCTTGGCATTCGGGATGCCACTGTAAGCCGCTTCGTAGGCCGTAATGCCCACGTAACCGAAAGCTCGTGAGGCTTGTGGAGGCAGAAAACCAGGCGTTTCTTTCACGATTCGGCATTCCAACTTAAACCACTCGCGCAGAAAATCTGCTGAATAATTGGACACCTCATTGGGTTTAGACGGCTCTATTTCCGTACCCGTACACCCCGCAAAAAAAACGAGGCTGACAATAAAATATAAAAGCTTTTTCATAGAAATTTAGAATTAAACGACCTGTACGCAGATGAGTTTTTAAGCCCTTTTAACATAGTGTTCCTCTTCAATTACTATGCCAAAATAAAATTCCAGCTCAATTTATATGCCAAAATAACCAGAGGACTGAGCGATATTTTTTAAGTTTATGCTGTCTTAAATATTGACCCCAACCGTTGCGACAATACTCCTTCCATCCGATGGCCAGATCCCAGGGCCAGGGTAAAATGTGGGGCGTTTTGTAAAATAACTTTTGTTCATTAAGTTATTGACCGACAGCCGAAAAGTATATCTGTTTGTTAAATGGAAAGTAGTATTTAGATCGACCAAACGGTAACTTGGCACCACGCCTTTGGCGCCGTTGGCCGTGGCGGCCACGGTGTTGAAGGCATCGGCAAAGCTTTTACTTACGTTGCTGTACAGCAGCGTTGCACTTAGCCAATGGCACGTAAATTCTATCCCATTTCGGCTCGTCCATTCAGGAACCGATTCCACCTTATTGCCCTTTATGGATTGATTCTCTTTGCCATTGGTCACGCTGCCCGATACATAACGAGCATCCATATAGGCCGTAGATGTAAAAGCCGAAAGCCGGGTTTTGTTGCGGCGAATAAATTCATATTCTACATACACCTCGACGCCTTTGGTGCGACTATCTCCGATATTCGTACGAAAAACATAGGCAGTTCCGTCGGGGTCATTCAGAATCAGGCTGCCCAAGCGATTGTTGTATTGGACAAAAAAAGCACTCAAATCGTAGTGAATTTTTCCTTTGCGGCCACTCAAACCGATTTCAGCATTGTAGCCCTCGGCATCTTTTAGGTTTTTATCGGCCCGTTCGAGGACTGAAGCGGGAATAATATCCTTCAAAATCACGGGACGATAGGCTTGCGACCACCCACCATAAAAGCGGTTGTCTTTGTCGATACGGAACTGAGCACTTATGCCAAACAGCGGAAACTGGTGCGGAATACGGTTGGGAACAACTTCGGGCTTTAAATAACGGATGTACCCCGTAAAATCTGTTTGACCGTTTTCTAACCGAAAACCTGGTGAAATGGACAATTTAGGAGTAATATACAGTACATTTTCCACAAACAGTGCTACATTTTTGGTACGAAAGTGCATGTCACGCCCCCAATCGTTTGGTACAATTAGGGTCAAATCATAGTCGCTGCCAGTGCTTCCTTTGCCCATCTGTTTTCGATTCAAATCATTGTTCATCAACTGAATACCGCCCACGAGCACGCCCCTTATTCTCCCCGTTTGGTACTGGTGCGAAAGCCGCAACTCCGACGTAAAACTGTTGAATTTGTCAATATCCACCTGACGGTTTTTGTACTGACCCGTTGATGGCTCAATGGCATCTTTAACCGTCGCAAAAGCGTCAATCATGGCGCTGTTTCTAAAACCCAAGACCATCGAATTGGTCCATTTCAGCAGTGTGCGAGGCCCCATTTGCCAATGAAGCGTAACAGAAGGCAGGTAAATATCGGGCTCGTAATAATTTCGGGCCCGCGTCGACATCCGAGGGTTGTCGTAAAACATGCTGTCGGTGAGCGGACCAGGAATTTGATACACATAATCGGTATGCCCAAATTCAGCTTTCAGCGACAGTTTAGACGAAAAGTCATATTGCAGCTTCACAAATTGCGACGCTGCTTCCGAGCGGCTGTTTTGACGATAGCCATTTGAATTACGACGGTGATAATACGCATAATACGTCAACTTACCCACTCGACCCCCAACTGCATTGTACGAACTCAACAACCCAAACGACCCCACCGAATTGACACTTTCAAAGCTAAACCGTTTGGTAGTATCGGCCTGTTTGTTAACGTAATTAATCATCCCCCCAAACTGGGCGCCGTACTGCAACGAACCCGTACCACGCACAATCTCCACGCGCTCAAACGACTCAGCGGGCGGGTTGTAATGGCTGGCTGGATAACCGTACATGTCGGTATTGCCCAACACACCGTTGTAACGTATGTTAAATTCCCAACTGCGATGCGGGTCAAGGCCCCGAGTTGATACGTTGATTTGATTGCCAGATCCGTCCATGTCGTAAACGAAAATACCCGGAATTTTGGCAAAAATCTGCCTTGCATTTCGCTCGGCAATGTTGGCATTGACTCCGCCTAGTTGAACGACTTCATTCTTTTTTCCCGCCGTCAGATACGTCCCGTGGACATCGGGCAGGCGTTCGATTTGAATCCGCTCCCGCACCCCAATGACTTCCACTTCATTGAGGTGTTGAGTTGTATCAGATTTTAATTTTTGGGCAATTAATAATTCACTGTATAAGATTAAAAAGAGGAAGGTATAAATTTTTCTCATGGTTAAAATTTCAATAAAATACTGATAAATAGTGTGTGATTGCATAAATCAAATTACCGCAGAAGTTTATTTAAACTGCTTGGTATCAGGATGAAAAGTCTGCCAACTGTGCCAATATTCCTGATAAGCGTTAACTTTCAATAAATCGGGTTTATTTGGGGTATAAGATTTACCGAGCAAGTTGTAAGCACTGCCTCCATCATCAAACAAAGAATCATTTTTGACCGTCAGCACCTGCCCTGGGGTAGCGCGGCGGAAAGCCGTAAAACTCTTATTATCAGAGGCCAACACAACGGTAATGGGCAAAAAACCGACCATGTCGTTGATGATCCGTTTCTTTTGCAACTGATTCCAATCGTAGGCTTTTACACCACTGCTCACCTCTACGCCCACCACCCAAGATTTTTCCTGCCAAGAGGCCGAATCTCGCTTCGTAAGTTTTCCTTTCCGCTTACCCGATTCATAGTTGCTCAATGAATCATATTCTTCTTGAAACTTCGTATCTGGCTGCATGACCAAACTGTTGGGGTACAACGCCAGCCATTGGGCAAGCGAAATTTGCGTAATCTCCAACTCCGGCAACGTTTGCCCTTTCAATGTCCCCGCAATGGCTTCGCCGTTGGCCTGCCGCCACCAACTCCCCGTGGTTTTGTCCTCAAACATGGCATTAAAATGGTCCATCCCTACGAGTCGAAACGTCTCGGGCTGACCATTTACCACAGACTCAAACACCCGCCCCGTGCGGCAAACCGTGCAATACGTAACAATGATGGATTTACCGCCTAATGTATCCCGCACCTGATGATGGTAGCCAATGTACTGAATCGGATAGGCCCGCGTCTGACCGTTGATTTCAACGCCAATTACTATACGTTCCTTATCAACCTTGTTTTCGGCGGCATTTTTAAAAGTCAAAACGGATGGTTGATAAAACATGGAATCGGCGGCCATTTCAAAATTGGCGGCATAGGTCACGACTGAAACAGCCAATAAGGCCAACCCCGCCCAAAACAGTCCCCATCGTCCCGCCCGAAAGGCTGGCAGCCCCCCAAGGAGTATCAAGCAACCCAATACACCCCGAAAAACCCACCGCCAAGAATGCAAAAAATAGGCCACATCAATGCTATTCAAACGTTGACTGCCCGGCATGGGCATGATGAAATACACGTTTGCAATTTCAAACAAAAGGAGACTCGCAATGCCGATATAAAATAAATTTTTCATGTGTTAGATAAAGTGTATTTTACAGATAATCAACTTATTAACATGTCATCACTTTATGGTTTTTGTAATTTTGTAAAATCCTCCGACAAAGTTGTCGGAGGATTCATATTCACTTCAACCTATGCTTACTAAGTGGCTTGGGGGGTATACTCCCCTTCTGCCGAGTATCCTTTTTGCGTAATTCTAGCGGCACGATAGCGGTAAATGTTAGGGTCAGACGGGGCAACCGTCGCCAAACCATCTACGTAGCGATTGAACATGCAAAAAGCCGCCGCAATCAGCACCGTATCGTGAATATCTTTATCGGTAGCGCCCTCGTGACGGGCTGCTTCCACCTGCTCAGTCGTTACATTTTTTCCGCCCTTCTGCACACTCCCCGCAATGGCCAAAAGCGCTTTCATTTTATCGGTCAACGGCGTTTGTTCATAATCCTCCTTTACGGCTTTTACAAACGACCAATCTTCATCACCGAGGTAAGCGCTCGCCACCGCACCGTGTATTGTTTGGCAAAATACACATTCATTTTGCGACGATACATAAGTCGCAATCAATTCGCGCTCCCCCCGACTCAGACCCTCGTCGGTTTGCAGAAGGGCATTAGCCAGTGCATTCATTGGCTCCGCCGTTTGGGGGCTGAATTTCATCGGGCCAAGGATTCCTGGCGCATTTTCGGGCAATTGAATATGTGGCATAATTGGTTTATGATTATCGTTTTAGTTAAAGGACTAGGGATGTTTAGGAGGGACATAACCCAACGTAGCCATGCGCTCGCCCATAGGTTCATACGCGCTTGGGTCGGTGGGTGTCAGTGTTGCCAAACCATCCACGTAGCGATTGAACATGCAAAAAGTAGCCGCAATCAGCACGGCATCGTGAATTTCGCGGTCGGTTGCTCCTGCCAAACGGGCATTGGCTACAATTTCATCCGATACCGTTCGCGCATCCTGCTGCACACACTGAGCAATGGCCAAGAGCATCTTCATTTTTTCAGAAACCGGAGCCGTTTGATAGTCTGCAATGACCGCATCCACGATTTCTTTATCGGTACCCAACAAATAACGGGCCGCCGCCGCGTGGCTACATGTACAAAAAGTGCAGTCATTTTGCGAAGATGTAAAGGCCGCAATTAATTCGGCATCCGCTTGACTCAGCGACGAATCGCCGCGCAAAAGTGCCTCGGCCAATGCGTACAGCGCGACCCCAGTATCGGGACGATAGGCCGCCAAACTGCGGATGCCCGGAAAACCTTCAGGTAATGAAATATGTGGCATGATTATACAAGTTTTATAGCTTAGGTTGAAGAAAAACAGGCCCATTAAGCAACAAGCCTGTTTGTACAATCATCAACCTATTATTTATGAATTCATTATCAATAATTTATAATCAACAAACAATATCATAACATTCAATCCCGCCCTTCCCCAATCATTTCCCTCTCTCATGGTATATTTGGAATGCATGGCCTATTCATTGATTATTTGTTTCTCTACTGAAAAAAGCCCCCGCCAACGACACCAAAAAAGCGACTGAAAAGGTCAGTAGCGCGTTGCTGAGTCCGCCGAAAAAAGCCACCATAGCCCCCACAAAAAACACCGAAGTAGCCGTAAAAAAACGCCCGATATTGAAGCAGAAACCTGCGGCCGTTGCCCGGATGACCGTCGGAAACAATTGGGGAATGTAGCCAGAAAGTGCCCCTTGACTAATGCCGAAAAACAACGACAGACACGCCATTTCGACATAGACAATCGGACTGAAACTCCTGTTGGTCAAAAACAATATAAACGAAACCGAAGCACAGCCCAAAAACGTAATAATGAGCGTTTTGCGAACACCAAGACTCTTTATCAAAAACCCCGAAAGTACGCCACCCACAATTCCACCCGAGCCAAGGAGCATCATCGTAATACCACGTTCTTGTTGGCCGTTTTGACCCGCTGGAAGTAGCGATTGCACCCACGTAGGTATCCACGAAAAAATCCCCCACAACCCAATGAGTACCGAACCAAATATGAGGGTTCCGATGATGAGATTGGGTCGATTGTGGGCGTCCCACAATTCGGAGGTTTGTTTATGATAGGTTTGGCGACTGCTCGCCCACGCAGCAGACTCTGGCAACCATTGTGTCATGGCCAAAGCGGTTCCGATGGGTATAATTCCCAACCAAAAAGCATCTCGCCAATTCGCAAAAAACACATTTAATCCGCCCGTGGTCACGATACCGATCGGAAATGCAACGGCCAAAATTCCCAGCGCAATAGGACGTGTACGGACGGGCCAGATTTCGGACAAATACACCGTCGAAATCAGCAACACCCCACCAATGCCCATCCCAGCGGCAAATCGGCAGGCAATGAGCGCATACCAATTTGGAACAAACACCGTGAGCAGAGTAGCTATTCCGTACAATCCCGTGACTAGCGCTAATGATTTTACCCGCCCGATGCGGTCACTAACCACCCCAAACGTAAGCCCGCCCCCCCCCCAGCCGTACAGAAAGGCGGCACCAATGTAAGCGCCCACTTCGCCCAAGCGCGCTTCAGATACAGTACCGCCGAGCAATTCGGGCACGGCCACGGGCAAATACACTGACATGAGCGTCGCTACCGTTCCGCCAAATAAATAGCTAATCATGCACAACGCAAACGCTAAATTTTGCGGAACCGAAGGTCTGTCTGTTAAGTGACCTACCAACGGATTTATTTTATCGACTTTCATCATCTCAGCAACTCGTCAAATGTCAAACTTACATAATATAATCCGCCCACCGCTGGCGAACCAAACGCCTGTACTACGTAGTTGTTGCCCAGATTCGACGCTCCCACTTTCACGATTGATTTCAGTTTGGGGAGTTTGTACGACACCTGAGCATCAATCAAACTATAAGCAGGCACCAATCCTGGGCGGTTTTCGGTAAATGTTCCGTACCACAAAAAGGCGTCCTGCCAATGCCACGCAATGCTGAAACCCACTTTATCGGTCAAACGGGCGTTGCTAAATGTCACGTTGGTTTTCCATTTCGGCGTGTTGAACGCTGGTACGTTGTTGGGGTTGGCGTCCAAAATATTGAACTGCGCCCACGTAGCGTTGGCCCCCAAACGATAGCCCTTGGCTAGCAAAGCCGTTATGCCACCACTTGCTCCGTTGGTCGAAACCTTGTCGGCGGCGTTGGTATAAAGCTGAAATGTTTGGCGCGTTGTGGTGCTCAAAATCTCCTGCGCAGCCGCAGGATTGACCGTACCATCGGCCAAAAGGACGTTGGCGGTATTGGGACGAATCACCACTTGGTTAATTAAAAAATTAGTGTATTTGCCGTGGTAATAACTTACATCAAACAACAATTGGTTGTTCAATACGCCTTTATACCCAATTTCAAACGCCTGCAATTGCTCAGGACGAATGTAAGGCACATTCGATTTGACTAACTTGTCTTTGTGCTTCGCAACCGCCTGAGGGAAAGGTGTTCCAGTGGCAGTCTCCTGACCAAACGCCGCGCCGAATGCACCTACCGAAGCCGCCGTGAATGAGTTTTCATAAGCGTTGAGTCCTACGGAATTAGAAGGTGCGCCACCCAATAAAATCAACGGCCCAACATTCAACTTGATGTATTGATCCACAACGGTCGGGTTGCGAAAACCCGTTTGGTAGCTTACCCGAATATGGTGATTCTTGGTCGGGGAATACACCGCTGAGGCCCGGGGGGTGAAATTGCCCGCAAAATTTTGGTTTTTGTCAAAACGACCAGATACCATCAGTTTCAACTTCTCCTCAAACAACGTTTTGGACGCTTGTACAAAAGCACCGTATTCTTTTACCCGTACTTTATTGATTTTGTCGTCAAATAAAGTACCGTTCGTATTCATATCATAATAGCGAATATTACCACCCGCCTGCACACTTAACCACGAAAAATGAGGTGTAAAATCATAGAGACCTTCGACGTGGTACATTTTGCACAAACTCAACACACCAGCCCCTTCCAATCCGTACAAATGACTGTATTTGTCTTTGGCGGTTTCAAAAGCAGCTGTACCCGGCAACACCCTACCATCGTCGGCAAACGTCCGCGCTATGTCATGGTTTTGGGGTGCTATTCCGTTTATTTTTCCGTTGTAAGCTGCGCCGTAGCGCTCAAACCAAGTGGCATCCGCTTTACCAGTAGGCACTACATTCCCGCTCAAATCCTTCACCCAAGTACGGTTGATAAATTGTCCCAAAGAACGCGTATTATAGGCATTTTGCGAGTTTTCAGCGACCGCGTAGGCCCGTACAAAAAAGTTAGCGCCTTTCAGTTCCACGCGCTGCTGCGTAAAACGAAAATCCCGCAACATATTGCGGCTGCTGCTAGTGTAGTTGGCCGTTCCTTGATTAAAATTGATTTGATAAATAGCCTCCAATTTGTCAGAAATGCGGTAATGTACCGCTGAATTAGCCTTAAAACTATATACATCATAAGTGGTTACGTCTTTTTCGTAATAGCCTGTACGCGATACCCGGCCGATGCCCGGCAATGTGGAAGCGACTTCATCGCCATAGATATTCAGGCTATTTTTACCCGGGTTGGCTGCGCCTCGTTTTTCCGAAGGAGTATTAGGGTCAATGTCAGTATAATCCGTGGCGTACCAATCCGTTCCTTTGATATAAGATGCATTTAATTTAAACGCAAAACGATTATTGAAGGCTTTTGCGTACCGAACGGCGGTTTCTGAAAAAGGCTTGGCTCCGCCACCATTGGGATCGTTGACGTGATTAATGCCTATTTTTTGTTGCACAATCAATCCCTGATAATCAAACGGGCTTTTGGTTTTGGTCATGAGCAACCCATTAAAAGCGGCAGGTCCGTACAATGCAGATGCCGCCCCTGGAATCAATTCAATAGACTCAACATCTAAATCCGACACGCCAAAAAAGCTACCCGCTGGAAACCCTAATCCCGCCGATTGGTTATCGACACCATCCGTCAGTTGTAAAAAACGACTGTTGCCAATGCTGTTAAATCCTCGCGTATTCACTTGTCGTAGCGTCAGTCCGCTCGTTACCATGTCTACTCCTTTGAGGCTGTTGAGTGATTCAAACATGGTGGCCGCTGGAGCTTGTTGAATGGCACGAGCATCCATTTTTTCAATGGTAACGGGCGTGCGTAGGCTACTCTCCTCAATCCGTGAGGCCGAAACCACTACCTGATTCAGGTCAGCCGTGCTTTCTTTCAACCCAATGGTGAGCGGTTCCGCAGACTGCACGTTTATTTCTTGGCGTTCGTAGCCAATCATTGAAATCACCAGCGTGGATGGAACGCTCGTGTTAAGCTCAAATTTCCCGTTTCCGTTGGTTACCGTACCCGTAATTTTCCCTTTCACCGCCACCGAAGCACCCACCAAAGGTTGGTGGGTTTCGGGGTCTGTAATGGTTCCCATCAAGCGCGTTTGCTGTGCCAGAACGGGGGAATTCATGGCTAAAATATAGGTAAAGAATATAAAAAGGTAGAGTTGTTTTTTCATTTCAGGAATGGGTACCCTTTTACCAAAAAGGGATTAATTCGTTCATGTACAGGGTATTCTCTGATACACAAACTGGTTGTGTAAAATTTAAAATAAGTAATCTTGGAAATTGTATTGGCTGGCTCTTTTCCTAAATCTCTTCGGAGGGTTTAGGTGTCTGATGCCCCCCTGGCGGTCGCATATACCCTCGCCCCACGATTCGCTCGCCCAAAGTTTCATAATAAGCGGGGTCGGTCGGGGCTACGGTCGCGAGTCCATCCACGTACTTGTTGTACAGACAAAACAAGGCTGCAATCAGCACGGTATCATGGATTTCGAGGTCAGTTGCTCCAGCTTGGTGAGCGCGTTCGATGGCCTCAGGCGTAACGGATTTTCCGCTTTTTTGGGTAAGGGCGGCAATATTGAGCAACGCCTTCATTTTGTCGCTAACGGGGGCCGTTTCAAAATCCAATTTGACCAATCGGGCTGTTTCTGGCTCGCCCAAAAGCATATCGGCGGCTTTGGTGTGAGCCGCTTCGCAAAAGTTGGTGCAGTTGCGCGACGACACAATCGTCGCAATCAGTTCGCGTTCTCCCTGGGTCAGCGTAGATTCGCCACGCAGTAAAATCTGCGTCAAATCACGAATCGGCAACGCAGTGTCTAGGCGGTATTCGAGCAAGCCAGTAATACCAGGCAAATGCTCGGGAAGTGGAATATGTGGCATGATTAAAGCATTGATTTTTAAGACAATAAAAAATACACGATTCACACTCCCACCGTTAAGCAGGAATAAATCATTGTTTTTTTAACCGTAAAAATCAAGCTAATTCGGGAGGCGGTGAAACCACACAATGGGCCCGAAAAAGAAGGGATAATTTATTTTTCTGCAATGGTGCGGCATCGGTTAGCCATTCTACTACATAAAAGACGTGCAACTGTTGAAACGAAACATACTCTTTCAACACCTGATTTGCCATGCTTTTGGAAGGTTTGGGACCATCAGTGGCATGGTCGTGAATGTGCTTGTTGATGTGTTCGGCCAGCGCGAAAAAATTGGCGCGGGCGTCGCGGTCGGGCTTGCAGGTGATATAGAGCGTATCGTTGAGCATGATTTGCTCGACCATTTCATAAAATTCATTGCCTACCTGCAATTTCCCCTGTACTGGTTGCGGAGCCGTCCAGTTGGTTTGATACGGCAACGAAACGGGCACTTTTACGGTAATATATTCCTGAGGTAACGGCATTTTTGACTCATTCTGCGGCGCATCCAATGCCACATTGCCCCCTAACCAATAGACGACGGAATAGCCGACCATGTTGTAGAGCAAAAGGCTGGCAAGCAGTATGGAAAGGAGTCTTTTCAATTGAATTAATTTTTAACCTGACAGGCCTTTCAAGGTCATTTCCAGACCCGTCAGGTGTAATTATGCTTTGCTTTTTTCGGGAAATGCGGATACGTGTTGCTCAATGATAAGCCATTTTCCTCCGCGTTTTTCAAAAACGAACAAGTAACGGACAGGCTTTTTTTCGTGTTGTCCTTCGGCATTATTTACGTCAAAAACCCATGAACCAGAACACGTCGCCACATCACCGAAAATTCGGACACGCTGGTCATTGTTAAGTACGGCCACGGGCTTTTTGGCAATCAATGTTTGTAAAAATGCTTTCCGTTCATCGGCCGTGCGGGCAACATTGATAAACGTTGGAAAAAACACTGCATCGCTGGCGTATTGGGCCATCACTCCCTCCAAATCGGCTTTTACTAATCCATTGTGCCAGTTGGTAATCTGCTGGGCCACTTCCTGTTTAGGACCTTCCTGCGCAAAACTGGTAGCACAAGAGAGAATAAGTACAAAAAATAATGCGCTAAATCGTTTCATTGACAAATAGTAAATGCCTTGCGAATCTTACAAAGCCGTTTTTAATGAATGCTAAGACAGTCCAAGACTGAAAACCTTGGAAAATCTAGAAGCTACAAGCCCGACCCATCGGCCTTGCCGCGTGCGATGGCGTAAGTTCCAATGACATTCCCGTGTTTTAAGCCCATTTCACAATCTACTCGGAAGTGAATCAAGCCATAAATCCGCGACACAGAGGCTTCGTCGGCCTGCGCTTTGAATTTCTCGGCCTGCTCAGGAAAGATATACCCCAAGACCGTAGCGGCTGCCGCCGAAAACGTAGAGTGACCAGAGGTATACGATGGAAAATTGGGCAAGCCTACCGAAGTCTTCAAACCAAACTGCTGAGGGCGAGGCGTATAGTAATAAAACTTCGCATCCCAACAGGCAATGCCAGCGTCCATTTCGGCGGTTCCCAACAGCGCCAGCGTGCGCGCCATCCGCACTTCACTAAACCGTGCTTCGTGGGCAGCGTTGGCGGCAGCGCGGTGCCAGTGGCCCGGAGGCGTATAGCTTCCCGCGCCGTCGGCCCAGTAGTTGGCAATGCGGGCCTGTTCACGGGTTTGGCTTTTGTTGATTTTACTCAATTCATCAAAATCTTTCTGCCACTCCGCCGAGCCCACCACATAAGGAATGGCGGGGCGAATTTGAGCCAACGTTGCTTTATCAAAATTCCAAGTTTGTACGGCCCCGTAGTTGGGCAACATCGGCGGACGAATCGGAACTTCTTGGCTCAGCCACGGTTCTTTGATACCGCGACTTTTGGCCGCCTCAATCATCCCTGCCGTAAGCGCTTGGTTGTTGGCAGCGCTCATTCCGTCGGTTCGGGCGCGGCCCATTACCTTTGCGGCTACGGCACCACCCAAAGCCGTACCTGCTGTCAGGTCACTTTGTACGTTCATCCCCGCCCATTGGCGGGCGTCCAAATGCTCTTTCATTTTTGCTTCCAAATAAGGCACTTCACCCGGAAACATCGCTTTCAGTATCGTCACCGAAGCCGCTGCAACCACCGCATCTTCTGAAGGATACGAAGGCAACGCCGAAACTGGCAACGCCACCCGAAGCGTGGCATCTACTTTTGACGGAGCGGCCCGTTTGTACTTGTATTTGTAATTCCAAGCCGAAACCAGCGCATCGTATTGGGCCACCGACAGATAAGCCAATGCCCGCGCCGTATAAGGCGGGGTAGCAAACGGAAACTTAGGATCCGCCAAGGGATTGGCCGCATCTGGAACGGGGTATTTCCCATCGGCGTTGGAAGCTGGTGGAATGTTGTAGCGCGCGGCCAATTCCCGCGCAATTTCATTCCAACGATACACCGCACCCGCACCCCAGTAGACCACGGCCTCTTGTTGCTCTTTGGTGAGGGTGTTCGATAGTCCTTTCAACGCCGCCAATTCTGCCACGTACTCTGGAGAGGTAACGGAAGTAGGAGTTGGAACATTGATTTCCTCCGACGAGGTAAGGAGATAGGTTTTCCACGAACCCGCTTTATCATCCACGTTTGCGGGCGAATACCCCACGCGTTGCGGCTCTTCAAGTGTTTTATCACACGCGGCCATTCCTACGACCATGGCAAAAGCTAAACCGCTGTATTTTAGAATATTTAAAAACTTTTTCATTCTCTTGATTAAATTCAATTATGATTTCTTTACCCCAAACTGATAAAGTACTCCTACCATGTAGCTTGTGCTTTGACCCATATTGAGGCCATTGGTTACGTACCCTACGCGGGCATTAACTCCCAGCGCTTTCGGTTGAAATTTACCGTACCAGCCCACCATCGTTGCCTGCATGTTATTGGTCGGAAAAGGCATGTCATTGCGGCGAATATTATCCCCGTTGACGCAAGAATTTCGCTCAGCCCAGATTTCTGTCTGCCATTTTTGTTTTAATATCCCAATCCTCGCGCCCATGTCGTATGCGTTGGGCACTTTTACTTCGTTGGTATTATACACCCGGTCGTCGGCCTGATAGGCATCGCGGTCTACGTTGATATTGCTACGCCACATGTAAGTTCCGTGGGCAGTAACGTAAATCCCCGTTTTAGGATGGGTATAATTAGCCAAAATTCGGCCCGATACCACCCGGCATTGCAAGCCAATCGACATCGGCAGAAAGTCAGGAACATAGTTACCTAAAGGAATCATCAGACCCGCTAATCCATTGATAGAGAAACCTTTTACATCCACTGCTTTCACTTTCAGCCATGCGCCCAAATCTTGAATCCCTTTCTGCCCCATCAAGTTGCCCGCGCTCGTTTTGGTCCATACGTAAGGCAGGCTCAAAATAACATTAAAGCGGTCGGTGATGCCAATGGCTGGCATTACCATTACGCTCTGGGTGGTGTGCGTACCGATGTTGAGGTTTTCACGTTTGAGGGTATTTTCCCAGTATTGATTCCAACTGCTGTGGGTATACATTGTCCCGATGCAGACAGTTCCTTTCGGCATATAAATGGCATCGTTCGGCATTTGAGCGCGCAACTCTCCGCTCCACAGAGTAGTGAGAGTTGCGGCCAAAAGAACGTTAAGTAAAGTTCTTTTTTTCATCTTGTGTTACAAGTTAGTTTTATTAAAATCCCGCCCTTAACGAGCGACCCGTCGATAGATTATTTATTTAAAACCAACGGCTTATGTTCACTGATACCGAATAATCTGCGAAGGCGGCATCACCATGACGTACACCCAGCGGGTCAAGTTTGTCGGAATAGCTTTTGATACGATTACGATAAAGAGCGTAAGGGACGGTCACCGCCGCCGAAAACTTGCCTTTCATGTACGCTACACCCGGCTCTACAGAAACAATATACCCGGGACGGCGGAAGCCTTTACTTCCTCCAAACACATCCGAAGAAGGCACTCCTTCTACGCGTCCGCCGAGCATCACCGAAAGCCCTCTTCCGAGGCTTTGGCTCAGGCCGATACGTCCCGCAAACTGGTCAGCAACGGAAAAATACCCCGTTACTAAATCAATGGTGGTTGCCTCTGGGCTGCGCAGTACGTTGTTGGTTTCTTTGGGATTGAACAGATAATAACCATTAAAATACGCCGTCAGTGATTTAGTAATCTGGCCATAACCCTGTAATTCAAGACTGTAGCCCACACCGCCATCTCCCAACTGAATCGACTGGTCGACAGGTTTATTGATTACATAATCCTGCTTTTCTTTGTTAAGCTTATGAAAATCACCCGTTACGCCCGAATTGCCCGTTGGAAGTTTAACTCCCGCGCCTAATGCAAAATTGAATTTGGGTAATTTATACGGGTTTCTCATCCAATACGTAGCCGATATGCGCATGTCTCCAATACCTTTTGAATAGGTATGAAAGCGTTTTTGGTCAGGATTGGCACTAACGGAATTGCCATAATGCTCATACAAAGACGAGCGGTCGTTGTATTGAATGGGTAAATTTACGGCAAATGACAGCCGCGCGTTGGGTTGGTAGCTAATACCCAAATCGAGGGCGTGCGAAAGGTTGATTACTTCGGTATTTTGTTCCAAACGCTCATGCTGTTCCACATCTCCTTTATAGTGACGGAATGAACGAAAATAACGATAGCCCGTGCTGATTTGCCATTGGCCATTCTTTTGTTTGAAATATTCAGCCGACGACAGTGAGTTGGCAGCAGTACAGCTCATATGCCTTACAGCGACACAGCCCTGCGAAAAACTTTCGGTAACAAACAACAAAGAAGCTAACGTGTAGAATATACGTTTCATAATTTTAATGCGATAATAGGTTATTAATAGATTCATTTGTCTACGGAGAGATTCCGTAATTAACCCATTTCGAGAAGTGACGACTGGTGTTTGTATGATTACAAAAATGTAATCTGTCTGCTTACTTCGCTGCCGTTTGGTTAGCTTCAATCAGTTTTGCCAATTGCCCAAGCGGAATGGCACAGCCTACCGAAGGAAGGTCTTTGACCGACACCTTGGTTGGACGTTTGGCACAATTCACGGTTTCTGACACACGACATTCGTTGAAATAACGAAGTGCGGCGGGTCTTTCTGATTGAGCAGAGGTATCACTGCAAGTAAGTATCGCGGTGGTTGATAACAACACCGCAAAGAACACCGTTTTCATTGGTTTCTCTCCATTGGATTAATAATTCATTTTTGGCAAGATGTAGTTTTCCCAGAGGGCAACACACTACCAATACGATAACTAACCTCGCTCGGGTGGCGGCGAATGGAGCAATTGAACCGATTGCAGAAGCGCTTGGTTGGGAGTGGCGTACAAAGAGCGTGGGAGCAAATTTGCCATCAGCGCGTCTGGCCATTCCGTGGATGTATTAGGAAGATATACTTTTACTAAATCACTCAATAATTTAACAGCTTTGCTTAGCGGACTTTCGGGCGAGTCGGCGGTTTGATCCGTAATTTCCTGAATCATCTCCGCTAGTTCAAAAAAGCGATCACGGGCGTGTTGGTTTGATTTTAAGGTTACGTACAGCGTATCGTTTTCATGGCGCTGATGGGTTACGTTATAAAAATCATCCCCTTTACGAATCAAGCCTTCCTGACCTTCTGAGTTCTCCCATGAATTATTATAAGGAAGGGTTGGCAAATGCATTTTAACCGTTTGCCATTGGTCATTTTTCATCACTGGCGACGCCGTCTGGTAGTCGTCCTCAAAAACCAATACCGCAACCGTCAGCCCAAACATGTTGTAGAGCAGCAGTAAAAGCAAGCCGATGGCGGTTAGTTTTTTCAATCAGAAAAATTATATTGTATCCAAAGATACTGCAAATGTAAAAAAATATACGAAATATAGGGCAAGTTTCGTACCGAAAATCCAAATATCAATCATAAATACTCTCAAAAATACATGAATATGCCGCAATTAAGTTACAGATACCACCAATACTGTACGTCGTCCCAGTTGATAGTATGGTAGATATTGATTTGTAATAAATTAAAAAGTCGATAGTCCTGTACTTTGTTACGAACCAGCGCCTGAAAGCAATACCCCAATTCTGCGCGGGTTTTGCCAGCATTATATCCGCCCCCGAGGTGCATCCAGTTTTCAGAAAGTAACGAACCGTTACGCGAACTTACGGGACCATTAGTCGCTCCTTTAAAGTATAAAAAGGCTTCATTGGAGGCCGTTAGGTAAAAGCCTTTTTTGGTTCTGCTGGCATCATAAAGTGGATATGTTACCCAAAATTGGTAACGTCCAATATCCGCCTGAGACCTGATATGTATCTGTAAATTAACAGGTTGCCTCCACTCATAACGCCCACGATGGGTAATTATAAAATTACCTAATTTGTGTTGGTAAGAAACCTGAGCAATGAGTCGATTTTCATTTTCCCGTAGCCCAAAAATATTATGACGTCCAAACGCATACCCACCACCCAACGACCATTTCTTGTTAAGTTGATAAACCGACATTGCCTGAAGGATAAAGTGAGTGTGCCCAGCGGGGAAGTTTTTATTTTCAACGGTCTGACTAATCATGTTGATTGCCGACGTTGCATTCAGATTATAACTCCACTTACCTGAAATTCTTCCCATTTGGGAATAGCTTGGCGCCACGCCATAAAGCGTTACGTTTTGGGCAATACAAGAAAACGTAAGCAAAGCCGAGAAAAATAAAAAAATATGTCTCATTGCGGGAAATCAAATATAAATGCGGGTTCGTTAATTGGTTGGTCAAAGATTATGCCATAAAATCATTGGTTTTGTATCTTTGCGCCATGAGAATTTTAAATATTTGCGCTTACACGTGGGCAATCGGCGGTCCGGCCCGCATTATTTATGACCATACCTCCGTCGTTTTGAAGCAAGGACACCAAGTAGATATTCTGAGTCCCGCCTCACCTGGCGACAAAATTTACCCTGCTCCCGAAGGCGCTCGGGTTATTGTGTGTAAGCGCACGCAGCCCATCAGTCGTTTTTTTCCTGAATTTTCATTAGAGCTATGGGATTTTCTCAAAACCCACATTCATGAGTACGACGTGGTGCATTGCCACGGAATTTGGCATTTTGGGAGTGTGGCGCCTTTTCTGTTTAAAAACAATACCCCTAAAGCCATTACGATTCACGGTTTGCTCGACAAATGGGCACTCAATCATGGTTTTTGGAAAAAGAAAATTTTCTCCTTCCTCTTCCAAAAACGCTTTCTGAAAAGGGCCAACCTCATTCAAATCAACAACCACGACGAACTCAACGACCTAAAACAATATTTGGGATTTCAACACCCCAACGTGGCCATCATTCCCAACGGGATGCAGTTGGCAGAGCTGGCTAATTTACCCCCGAAAGGCACATTTCGAACAAAATACAACCTTCCAGCCGACAAGAAGCTTGTATTGTTTATGGGGCGGCTCAACATCAAAAAAGGCCTGGATTTATTGCTCCCTGCCTTTCAAAAATACACCCAAAACTACGACGACACCTTGCTCATTTTAGCTGGTCCAGACGATGGCTACCAAGCCGAAACCGAGCGGTTTATTCAAGAAAACCAACTACAAAACAAAATGGTCATGGTGGGAATGCTGACGGGCGAAACTAAAAAAGCGGCTTTGGCCGATGCCACCATTTTTGCGCTTCCCTCTTATTCTGAGGGCTTTTCGATTGCCGCTTTGGAAGCCATGACGGCGGGGGTTCCGGCCTTAGTTTCTGACCGGATTGGTTTTGACGGCACCGTGGCGCAGTACCAAGCCGCCCACGAAGTGCCGCTGACCGTTGAGGGCGTTTATGAAGGGTTAATAAAATTGCTGCAACAGCCCCAATACGCAGATACGCTTTGCCAAAATGCCCGAAAAATGGTGGAAACTTTATACGATATAGAGATAGTAGCCACCAATTTGTCGAAAGAATTTGATAAAATTGCGCGAAATTAGGCCATGCTAGGCACAACCGTTTCAAGCTGATTATTTTCGACTTTTTTCGTCAGCAGTGACTATTTCTATGTTTTTTTTGAGAGAACTAAGCTCCTGCTCCAATCGCCGTATCTGTTGGCTTTGCTGTTCTGCTAGTTCTTTTTGCACATCAATGAGTTGTTTTAGAGCTTTAATAGATTCTACCAACATAGGGTCATAACTACCGTACGACGCCGACAAATAACCAGCGTTGTCGGTTTTTACATTGCTCGGAAAGACCGTTTGAAGTTCTTGCGCAATAAAACCGTACACCTCTTCTTGTCCTTTGCTTTTATCTTTCCAATAAAAAGTAACACCTTTCATTTTCAACACTTTATCCAATATTTCCTGACTGTCAAGATAACTAATATTCTCTTTAAGTCGTCTGTCGGAAGGGATAATCCAGTTGCCCGTTCCCAACGTTTTGAAGGCTTCGCCGGTTACCTGAAAGACTTCCCCTCGACCGATCAAGTCCGAATAAGTACGATTGATACCTAATTTATCATTGGTAAAATCTCCTATTATGAGGGGTTGATCAGAATTAGAGTTTTCGATGACAAGCTTATTACTACTATTGGTAGAATTTGCCCGGTAGCCAATGTATATATTGTTATTGCCCGATGTATTGGTCAACCCCGCTTCGAAGCCGATGATGGTATTATTACTTCCTCCTGTATTATTTTTCAATGCATCTTTCCCTACGACCACATTGCCAGAGCCACTCGTATTGTCAGATAAGGCCAAATCCCCTACGGCGGTGTTGTTGATACCCGTGTTGTTGGCAGTGGTGCCGCTTCCGCGCAGTGCAAACACGCCCACGGCGGTATTGTAGGTATCGCGGCCCGTGCTACGGTTGTCAGCCCGTTCCATAGCTCCATAGCCTACGGCTGTGCTGCGACTGTTGGCGACGTTATTCAATAAGGTATTGTTGCCGAGGGCCGAATTAAAATTGCCTGCCGTAGTATTGGTCAGGGCATTGTATCCCAATGCAGCATTGTTCGACCCAGATGTAAAATCTTCTAAAGTTAAGTCGCCAATCGCCGTGTTGAATTTACCCGTATTATTGACGGGAGCATTGCTGCCATACATGGCTCTGTATCCCACGGCCACATTGTCATTATCAGCCGGCAGAACGTTATTGTGGGCAAAGTAAAGTGCTCCCGAACCCACCGCCGTAGATCTTGAACCTGCTCTGTTGTGGTACAGGGCTTTATCGCCAATAGCTACGTTATCATTTCCCAAAAAATGGTTTCTCATGGCTTCGTTTCCTACGGCTACATTAGATTGGCCTGTAGAATTAGAATTTAAAGCGGCAAAACCAATAGCTGTATTTGCAGAACCATTACTGTTGCCACTCAATGCTTCCCAACCCATGGCTGTATTATTAGATCCACCGGTATTAGCGAACAAACTACCGGTGCCAAAAGCAGAATTATACCCTCCTGAAATATTATTTCTCATAGTAAAACTGCCAAATGCGGAATTCTGAAATCCGGTAGTATTATTCATTAAAGCGTCAGTTCCGAAAGCCGAATTGCCAACACTATAAAAAGATTGATCAGACCCTACCGAATTGTTTTTCAGCGTATTCGCGCCAAACGCCGTATTGTTTGACTTGCTCACGTTTAGCTTGAGCGCATCTAACCCCAATGCTGTGTTGGTGGGGTCATTGCTGGGCGGGTGGTTGGTGCGTACCCCATCAGGAGTGATTGAGATGCTTGTGGTATTGTTTTGAATGACCGATTGGGCAAAGGAGCTCACCGACAATACGCTCAATAGCAGAATTTTGTATAGTGTTTTCATGCCTTTAATCAATTAAAAAAGTGATTTTTGGTTACCAACAAAAAGTATTCTACCACCCAAGTTTAGTCTTTCTTTCCGTAAATGGTCAGTACCTCGGCAGGGTCAGCATCGCCAAAGGTGAGCGTCAGTTGGTTGTTTTGCCAAGAAATACCATCCATGCCAATACTCCCTTCAATGGCTCCGTTGCTGCCTTTTTTTAAAGAAACATCATTGAGTTTGCTATTTGAGCTCGACGCTATGCCCGATTTGGTTTGGGTAAAAATAAACGTAAAGGAAGCCACATCATCACTCACTTTGGTGCTGGTTATTTTGGCCGTAACCGTGATACCTGTGGTAGTGGTAGCAGGTAAATTAACAGATGCATTTCCTGACTTATACGAAGTTACGGTATAACTCCCCAGTATCTGATCTGCTAAAGGTGGCTCAGGTTCATTTTTTTGACAAGCCACCGACAGCAACGCGAGGATAGCAAACATCAATAGTTGGATTCGGCAATTGTTTGTGCGATTTATCATGTTTATAAGATGTTAAAAAGTAAATGATTATTCTTCAAAAGTAACCAAGATGCTAAACGGCTTTTGCTTAATTTGCCCCCCTAAATCTGAGAAAAAGATAAAAGGCGTTGGATTAGTGCCAAGGTTAGTCAATCTTAAAACCGCTCGATAATTGTAGCCTGCGGGGTGGTCATTGCTGGGTTTGTACTTAAATTTAAGTGGGATAGTTCCTGCCAAATCGTCGGCTTCTACCAGTACTTCATACGAAAGGATTTTGCTGAAGTCTATGCCGTCCAAAGCAATTGTGTGCGTGTTGGCGTCGGGGGTCGTACCCGTAAACTTTTTCATCTTGATTTTTGGGGCCTCAATACCCAATTTTGTGAATCCATTGAGTTCGGTATTGCCATTATTTTTAAATTCTGCCACGTTACCAAAATCAGAATGAAAGATGTTGAAAGTAGGCGTGTTGGCATTAGAGCCGTACAAAGTCCAGCGGGCAGTAAGACCAAAATTGGCAAATTGTATTCTTGCCCCGTCGGTATTGCTATTCTCTTGCAGTGTGAGGTGCGGTATTTCAGCGGTGCTGTTGGTTAAGACGTGAAGTTTTCCATCTGGGCTAAAAGTACCAATACCCGCCCTACTGCTTGTTCGGTTCCAAATAATCCCTGCTATGTTGCTATTGTTTGAAAGATTGAACACGTTATAATCATCGCTAAAAAACAGTCCACCTTGCTGCATTTGATTTTGAGAAAACCGCAAACCCGACAGGCTATTACTACCCGTTTTGTCAATATCAAAATAGTTGCTATTTCTCGTAGATTTCACCGTGCTCGTACTGGTTGGGTCGAGGGTGATGGATTGGGCATTTGCAATGTGCATCATTCCAAATACCAAGGGAATCAACCAAAATTGAGCTATTGTTTTCATAGATTGCTTATTTTAGGTTTACTAATATTTTTATTTTGATGGCTGGGCCCTAAAGTGCTCTAACGCCTTGCCTACACTTGTTTTTATACAGTCAAATCAGCGGGCATTGGGTAGCCTGGCCATCACTAAAGCAATCATGACACCTTAAAAATGCCTTTTTTAGGGTTTTGAGAGGTTATAGACCAAGGGTTTTATGGAGGCAAAGTTCCGCTGCTTTTTTTTGCTAAAACATACTGTAAATGAGTATTTTTTGCCTATGTTTAGCCTAAAATCGCATTTAAACAAGAAAACTTGATGGACATTCAGGCACAACCTATCCGCGTTGTATTGCTCGACGACCACGAGATATTTCTGAAAGGCTTAGAAAAGCTCCTCGGTCAACAGCCTATTCTGCGGTTAGAAGCCTCGTTTTCAACGGGCAAAATGCTGATAGAAACGCTACCACAATTACAAGCCGATGTACTGCTGCTCGACCTCCAAGTGCCCGACATTACTGCGGAAGAACTACTGGCTCAAATCAAAAAAATATACCCAAAAGTACCCGTACTGTATCTGACCATGATGCGTGGGAGCCGCATCATGCACCGTATTGAAAAATTAGGGGCCAGTGGTTATATACTCAAAGATGCCTCGGTGGCGCAATTGCTCACGGCCATCAAATGCGTGGCGGCGGGCGACACGTATTTCTTGGAAGAAAGTCTCCCAAAAGACGAAGAAAAAAACACCGTTACGCAGCCTTCCGTCCGGGTAGTTGAGCTATTGAGCAAACGAGAAATTGAAATTTTAACCTTGATATGCCACGAATACAGCAGCGCCGAAATCGGCGAAAAACTGTTTCTCAGTACCGGCACCGTCGATACACATCGCCGAAACATCCTTGTCAAACTGGGCGTCAATAATACCGTAGGTTTGGTAAAATTTGCAATTCAAAACGGACTATTGAATGAAATATAACTACCTCATTATCATTTTTTTAGGACTAATTTATTTTGAGGCTTCGGCTCAATTGACCACGTCGCGAGTAGATGAGTGGATTCTGAGCTGGCCCTACACGGATGCTGAGAAAAAAGACTCCATGTTGGTATGGTCTAATCAACTTCTGGAAGCCTCAAAGGCACTTAACTATCCAAGAGCCGAAGCTTATGCCCTAAGATTCAAAGGCTTGTACCATGATTATGACAACAACCCTAGCGAAGCCATCAAGTACTATTTTGAATTTTTAAAAAAAACAAAAGTGTATGAAAACGTTTCGGATCAAATGTCGGCGACGTCTGATCTGGTCTATATTTATATGCTTACCAATCAATTGGACAAAGCCAAACCATTGCTACTGAGTTTTACGACTCTGGCTGACAAAAGCGCGCTCGACCAAAAAAAACTGAGCTCTTTCTATAATAATTTAGGGATTATCTACCGAAAAGAAGATAAAAAAGACAGTGCTATTTTGGCGTATCAGGCATCGCTCACCATCAAAGAAAAACTCAAAGACGAAAAAGGACTGATAAATTTGAGAATCAACCTGAGTTCGTTGCTGGTCAATCAACAAAAATACACCGAAGCTCTGAAGCTGACCGAACAAAACCTACGATACCTCCAAAAGAAAGAAAACAAAACAGATTTGTGGTACAATTTGGTGAATAAGGCTGGCTCCCTCGACGGGCTGAAACGCTACGATGAATGTATTTTTTATTTGAATGAGGCATTGGCACTGGCCCAAAGCTTAAAATCAGAAACTTTTGAACAACAAACCATCGAGCAGATTTCAGGTACGTATGCCAATCAAAAACAATTTGTAAAAGCCTATGAGTACCTCCGCAAAAGCAACGACCTGAAAGCCCAACTGATTAATAAACAGACCAATGAAAAAATAGCTGAACTGCAAGAACAACATAATGCCGAAGAAAGAGAAAGACAAAATCAGCTACTCAATTCACAATTGGAAGCCCAGAAAAATAAACAAGCTGCGTACGGAATCGGCTTGGCCGCCTTATTGATTGTAGCCGGAGTATCACTGACTGCTTACCTAAAAAATCTCCGCAAAAACAAACTGATTATTGCTCAGAATCAAAAACTTAACGAGCTGAATACCAAAAAAAATCAGTTGATGGCCATCGTTTCGCACGATTTGAGCAGCCCTTTCACTGCCATCAGGATGTGGGCAAACACCCTCAACGAAAACTCTAAAAATACAGATTTGACCGAAGTCAAAGAAATGATTCTGAAAATATCAACGTTTGGTCTAAGCACGATTCAAAAGATTCTAACCATCGACAAAGGGGAAATCGACGTTTTAAATCTTCAGGATGTTGACATCGCCGACCTCCTAAAAAACCTTCACGAACGATTTAAGGCCGAAGCAGAACAAAAAAACATTACCCTAAAAATCAGAGCTTTACAAGAAAAAGAGACAATTTTATCGGACAAAAATCTGCTAGAAAGAGCTTTACAAAATCTCGTATCAAATGCCATTAAATTCTCACACGCTGATTCTGAGGTCTACATCAGCACCTACCAGCACCATCAAGAACTGATCTTTGAAGTCAAAGATTTTGGGGTTGGAATTTCTGAACATGACCAAAGCAGATTATTTGAACGTTATAACGAATTAAGCACAAAACCAACGGGCGTAGAAACCTCAAACGGCTTAGGGTTGAGTATTGTGAAACGCATCGCTGAAGAATTGGGGGGAACCATCAGCGTTCAATCGTCCCTCGGTGCGGGGAGCACGTTTTATCTGAAATTGAAAGACTCAGCGCCTTGGTTGGGCAATGGTTAGTTTGACAATGCCGCCGCCGACAGGATGTCGGGGCGGCAGAAAATATTTTATTACTCGTGCAATACTCCGTCTAAACCTAACTCTTCAATGGGTACTAAATTTTCTTCCACAATGCTCTCAGGAACGAAAATAAATTTTTTATCAAAAATCTGATTATCAACGTAATAACTCACCCAGTACTCATTGTTGAGGTGAAATACATCGGGCATAATCGGCTCAACGACCACGGATTGACCCGCTTCAATTTCGGTAAAATAATGCCTTAGGGTGGAGGTCTTCTGCTGCTCTTCTTTCTTTTTTACATCATCTCCAGAATAGCCCCGAGAAGTGACAAACACGTTGGTTATCAGCGTTGGATTCCGATTGATGAGGTACACATTCCACTCTGGCTGATCAAGCTCATTGATGCGGCGAGCAATGGTCACATAAATGCCCGTTACGGGCGTAAAAGAAATATCCTTTTTCATGATTTAAGATCCTTAAAACCCCAAAATTAACAGGTTTTACAGAGATAGGACGTATAAAACATGATAAATACGTACTTTAAACAGGAAAAAAGTAATCATTATCAGCAACATGAACACTTTTTCATAGACTTAGACTACAAATTGATAGTGAACGTCCCGGATTGTATCTCTGCGGTTGCATTAATAAAATCGCTTACTTGGGCCTCAAATTGTCCTTCAATTTTCTTATTCGTAAAGGTCGTAAAACGTATTTTTCCACTTTTGGCTAACAGCGGGCTATTCTGCCGTTTATAAATCAAATTGGCATTTTTATTAGTTTCGTTTGCGGGAATCTCAAATTGATAATCTACCCCCGTTTGAATATCCTTCCCAATCATCTGAATGGAAATTTCGGTGGCATCGTCTATTTTTCCAACGATGGTCAGCAGCCCCCCAACCACGGCCACGCCTCCGCTCGTTTTTGTCGCTTTCCAACTTTTACCATCGACGGTCGCCGTAAAAGAATTCGTACCTGACGGCGTCGGCTCATCTTCACTTGAAGAGCCTGATTTACAAGCACTAAACAAGTATACAATTGCCAACAGCAAAAGAATAAATTTGGGATTCGTTTTCATTATGTATGGGTTTTGGATAACGTTTTAAGGAAATTCACTTGCATTTTGCCAATACTTCGGCGGCCAATTTTTTGGCTAGTTCAAGGTTGGTGTCTTTGTCTTTGCTCACATCTGCAATGACTTGAAACGTGTAACCTTTGAAAAGTACAATCAACTCATTGTCGCCCAATTCCCAAACGGCTGCCTCTCCCACGCCCGCTACGTTTTCAAACTTGGTGGCGGCGGCCATGTCTTTGGCTATGCCCATACCGGCGGCTTTTTGTTCTTTAGTGGCGTTGGTTTTGTTTTGCACCTGTTTTTCCGCTTGGCCAAATGCCTCGTCGAGTTCCTTTTGGGTAAGATTGCGGTAGAAATGGCGAAAACTTTCGAGTTCAGATTTCTTTTTTGCAATCTTAAACATATCATCACCCACCCACGTCAGGCCGATGCGGTTGCTGACGGGCACGGTCATGTCTTTTCCCATGAGTTTCATGGTGCGGGTGCGGTCGCTGGACCAGCTGTACGCATAGGTGTCGTGGTTGCGGTATTTTGGGGTTTTATTGACCCTGTATTCTTTTTTGGCTTTGCTCATATCGCCTTTGTAGTGCTTTTGAATCGTGGCCAAAGGCAGCAATTGGTCGTATTTGTCTTGATGGGTCAACAAGCAGTTTTGAGCTTGTATATGGGCAGAAAAAAACATCAATAAGCTGATAATTGAGTAAAATCTCATTTTTTTTTTGATTTACAATAACAATTTTTACCTCTTCAACCCTATCAATATCAACCTATTGCCGGGTATAAGTAAAGTCTATTTTAACAATACATGTAGGCTGGCTAGGGATAGCAATCGAATAATTTAATTCCGCTTCCATGAAGTTCGGATTTTTGACTTTAACCTCATAAATGGTTTTAAAAGTCGGCTGGTTTTCTACAAGAATCAATCCACGGTACGCATTTGGCTCCGTATTTAGTCCAACCGAGCCCGGCGGAAGCAATTCTTGCATTTGAAAAGGCCTTTTGAATACCTTTTTTCCGCTTTTGACAAGGTTTAACTTGCTCGCTTGTTCGTCTAGGCCTGCAGGGCAATTCTTCACAACAGGAGGCTTGGCACTCACCTTCCAATCCCCATCGTTGGGTTGAATGGTTGCGTCTCCAAACGGAGACCTGACCGCGTCTTTCGCAACAACTGGCTCTCCTTTCCCGCCAAAATAAGTGTCCAACTCCCTCACGGAGCGCTTATTATCAGCGTAGTATATATTTTCACCCGATTTATTTTTAAAAAACACAACGATTCCTTTTTTTTCTTCAAAGACCCCGAGATAGTTCATCATGAGATCTACTTGCTTATAACTCAACGGCGTCTGATAAAACTTACAGCCTCCGTTGAGCGTACAATAGGCCAACGTCACTTGGGCGATGCACACCTTCGAAAAAAAGGCAAAAAACAACACGAGCGTCATTTTTGGGTTAAAAACAGTCCCTTGGTTTTTCATCATTATTCTTGAAAAGCATTAATCGCAGGTAGTGTCTTTGAGCTGATCTTCATAAATTTTTCGTTGGGCAGCCGTATAAATACTGCAAGAGTTAATGATACCAGTCAGCGTTTTTTTTACCGCTTCGCACTTGGCTTTGTTGGTAGGGTCTTTTGAAAATTCTTCAAGGGCCGTTGTGTATTGCTCCAATTCTTTGCCGCAATTCTGGGCGGGGTCCAATACGTTGCTTTTTCGGCAGGAGAGCGCGGCAAGAAGGCAAACGAAAACGATTATTTTTTTCATAACATTCAATGTTTAAAGTTTGATAAATTCTACACGGCGGTTATTGGCTTTTCCTTCTGATGTTGTGTTGGGCGCGGCGGGTTGGGTTTCGCCCTTGCCGTCGGTTTCCATACGGGTAGCTTCAACGCCAAATTCTGATTGAAGCGCATTTTTAACGGAGGCCGCGCGACGTTTCGACAAATCAAGGTTCTTGGCATCATCGCCGTCGGAATCTGTATGACCGATGATGCGCACTTTTACCGTCGCGTTTTCTTTCAATACCGTCCCCAGTTCCTTCAAAACGCCGTACGATTCGGGCTTTATTTTATCAGAATTGACATCAAACAAAATACCTGTGGTACTGAATTTGCCTTCGGTGATGAGCTTGGAGCGGGTATCGGGCGCACCGACGGCCACGCGGAGGTTGGCTAAGTAGGCCGTACCTTCAAAAATATGGGTAGCAAAAAGCATTGAGTATTTGAGCGTATTATCAAACGCTTTCGGAATATCCCAAATCTTGTTTTCGTTGACGTAAATCCGCAAGCGCGTCTTTTGTTTCCAAATAGAAACTCGGTTGATGTCATTGGCTTTCCACGCAAGCGGATTGGTATTTTCTAAAATTTTCTCGTTGGTTTTGTCAAACACCCATACGCTGGTGCTGCCTCCTTCCTGACTTGATGTAGGGTGAATATCAACGCCGGCCTGAGGTGCAGTACCAAAATCTTGGTCGAAGGTCAACTTGCGTTCTTTTATTTCGGGAAAAACCACTTTCAGCCCCGTCATGTTGTTGCTCATATCTTCTGATACCACCATATCAAACTCCATTGTGAAGTTTTCCGGAAGTTCTTTGACGAATTCGGGATAGAAAAGGCCATTATTGGCAAATTGTAAAAATTTGGCGCTTTGACCGTCCAGCGTCACCACTTCTCCGCTGGCGTTGGTATTCCACTTGGCGGGAAAATCACCCACGGCATCCTGACTAAAATCTTCGATAGCGACGACTTTTTCGCCCGATACAAAATCAAATTTAGAATAGGCTTTTAGGTTTTTGGGTTCGGTCGTCTTTGAGATTGGCGTATTTGGTTTTGAGCTGTTTGTTGAAGTTTGATTTCCCTCCGAGGCCTCCTGCTGGTTTTCGTTGTTATCCCGCTCCTCATTTCCAGCTTCTGATTTCTGTTTCTTGTCTTTCTTTTTAAAAATATTGCCAATTCCCTCTTCCACCTTATCCAATCCTTTGTTGATACCTTGGTCAATGCGGCTATTGACGCGGCCTTCTACGCTGCGTTCGGTGGTACGTTTGGGATTTTCGACCCGTATTTGGGCAAAAATAGAAGCGTCAAAAAAAATCGCAACCATGATAGTAAAGCAAATACGCCTGAAATAGAAGTGGTGGAATACTTTTATCATCTTTATTTTAACCGTTGAATAAGTAAAAATGACTTGATTTATGCGCCCAAATTTGCCACTTTTAACCAAAACGTCGGAACGCCATTTCACCCATCAAGGATTTGGGTCAATGAAGCGGTAATTTGAGTCAATAACCCACCGCTGAAACCGCAAAGACGAGCCTATAAAGTCAGATTCCTTTTTGATACACTCAAATGCCCAACCCGTCAGATGAAGCGCCCGAATTGACAAAAAATTTGTTTTCTTTGAAAAAACTAAAATACCGCCTGCTAATGGTTGGCCGCCTTTTATTTCTGGTTGGCATTTTGATTGTGTTTCACGCCAAAGCCCAGCCTGACACCCTACGTTTGAGTGAATTCAAAGAGCATCGAATGCTCTTTGAAAAGGCCGTGTTTACCACTACTCCCTTGCGCGAAAAACGACAGATTTCACCACAGTTTTTTACCAATCAGTTTTCCAACTGGCAACCCCTAACGCCCCAGTCTCCCACCTACACCGACCGAACCCATTGGCTGCATTTTCGGGTCCATAACGATACCGATACGGCCCAAACCATCTATATCAATGTACATTCAGCCAACCAAATCGTTGTTTTTTACGTAGCCTACAATGGCCAAATAAGCGCACTCAGGAGTGGCTACATGACGCCTTCCTCCCAATGGGCGCTCCCCGCAGATGACCGCTACATTCCTTTGATTTTCCCCAAAGGCGCGACCTTTGACCTACTGGCCCAACTTTCCAACTACGCGGGGATTTTGCCTTTTTGGACGGGCATCCAATCACCGAAACCATCGTTTCGCTTACAGCTCGAAAAAGAATCCTTTTACCTGAAAAAGACCTTGAATGAATACCGCCGCAACCTGCCCGAATTTCAATACCGAAGCTGGATTCAGGGCGCGTTGGCACTTGCTGTGTTGTTTGTAGGATTGTTGTATCTCAAATATCGCCAACGAATTTACGCCTACTATTGGGCCTATAACCTGTGCGGCTTTTTGTTTTCACTGCTCAAAACCCGCGCCTATACGCCTATTGGTCAAAGCCTCGGCGAATGGCCCCTGCTCAAAAGCCATCTGATGGAATCGCTGCTTTGGTGGGGCATCGGGGCGTATTTGTTGTTTATGACCGAACTACTCGACCTCGCCAAAACCCATCCGCTCATGCGGCGGTGGTTCCGCCGCTTGGCGATTTTACTGGGGGGCTATGGGTTTGTCTACATCACGGTTATGTTATTGACCAACGACGGCGGTTTTCAGCAATTTTCGTTTTGGGTTGGTCGATTCATTGCCCTGCCAATTTATATATTCACGCTCATTTGGATGAGTCGGAGTGTGCGCTCGCCGATGGTTCCGTTCGTGATTTGGGCCAACTCTATGTTGGGCTTGTTTGGAATTTTGGCGTGGCTCAGGGCGGGCGAAGTGATTCTGAAGGGCGTCAAACTTCCTGCCAATGTGGATGATTTATTAACGTTGTCGTTTGCCGTGGTAGCCGAAATCATCGTGCTTTCGTTGGCCCTCGCTCACCGTTACCGTTTGCTGGAAAAAGAAAAAACCGAGAGTCAACTCGCTTATTATGAAGAGCTTCAAAATAAGTCATTTTACGAAAAACGCATGGCTGAAACCGAAATGCTGGCCCTACGCAGCCAAATGAATCCGCATTTTTTGTTCAATAGCCTCAATTCATTGGAATATTTGATTTTATCCAACGACGAACATAAAGCGACGGGGTATTTAGCCAAATTTTCCAAACTGCTGCGGATGATTCTCAACCACTCGCGCGAAGAGTCGATTCTGCTTGAAGAAGAACTGACCGCACTGCGGTATTATCTGGACATTGAAGCCACACGTTTGGGCGAGGGTTTTACGTATTCAATCGAGGTAGCCGACAGCGTGGATACCCAACGTCTCATCATTCCGCCGTTGTTGTTGCAGCCGTTTGTGGAGAATGCCATTTGGCACGGCCTGATGCCTTCCGATAAACTCCCTAAAAATCTCCGTATACGCGTCCGACTAGCAGACGCACACCGTGTGGAGTTTGAAATCGAAGACAACGGAATTGGCCGAAAAAAATCGGCGGAGATGCGGAGCCGCTCGTCGGTAAAACGAAAATCGTACGGCATGGACATTACGCAGCAGCGCATTGCGCTCTTTAACCGAAATTATCCGAATCAACTTTCCATCGAAGTCAATGATTTACAGCGCGAAAAAGAAACTGGAACGTTGGTTCGAATTGTATACAATTTATTGGATGAACCTACTAACGAAACCTAAAGCATGATACGCGCCATTTTGATTGACGACGAAAAACCCGCCACCGAAGTGCTGGAAATGAAACTCAAACGCCTCAACATGGGCGTGCAAATTTTGGCGAAGTTTAACCAACCCGAAGCGGCAGTGGAGTTTATGCGCGTTACGTCGTTTGATATTTTGTTTTTGGATATTGAAATGCCACGCCTCAATGGTTTTGACTTGCTGCAACAGTTTGATGAATTTCACTTTGACGTTATTTTCACCACGGCTTACGACCAATACGCCCTGCGGGCGTTTCGAGTCAGCGCGTTGAATTACCTACTCAAACCCATCGAAGAAAGCGAACTGAAAGATGCACTTGTCAGCTGGCAACAGAAGAAAATCAAGCAGCTACAACTCCCTCAGATACAGACACTACACGAACATCTGGCCCCAAAAACACCGCCACAACGCATGGCGCTTCCGACCAACGAAGGCCACGAAATCATCGAAATAAGTCAGATTGTTCGGTGCATGGCCGACACGAGTTACACGCATTTTCACCTGACCGACGGTCGAAAACTCGTTATTTGTCGTACGCTCAAAGAAATAGAACAGGCATTGGAGCCCAACGGGTTTGTGCGGGTGCATCATTCACACCTCATCAATCCGCATTTTTTACGAAAAATCGTGAAACAGGAAGGCGGCTATTTATTGATGTCAGACGGGGCTCAAGTGCCCGTTACGAAGCAAAAGCGCGATTGGCTGGTGGAGCAGTTTAATGTGCCGGGCAGGGGCGGAGTTTAAAATACTTTTTCAAAAACATCTTTCAGTAAAACTGATACATCAACCGACTGAAAGTGAGCCGTTTTGTCTAATCCATGTACGGTTTCTACACTCCATTCGCCTTTGTCATTTTTGCGAAATACTTCCATTTGAGGCAGTTCTGTAGAGACCAGTACATATTCTTTCAGCGTTTCAATGCTGCGATACGCAATGAATTTGTCGGTTTTGTCAAACACCGCCGTGGAAGGCGAAGCCACTTCAATCACCAAAATCGGATTCATCAAGTTATCATTTTCTATTGTTTTTGCTTCGCCGTCGCTTATCACAATATCTGGGTAAAAATAGCTACCGTTCTGAGGATTAAAAACGCGCATATCACTGCCTAAGACTTCAAAATCAGTTCCTCTCAGTAGATTCCAAAGCAAACCTACTAAGGCTGTAGTAATATAATTGTGAATTTTGGTAGCTCCAGCCATTTCAATGAGGGTATTGTAAATAAATTCATGCCGATGCTGACTTGACCGTTCGAAGGCGAGGTATTCCTCAGCGGTAAAAGAAGATGAGATTGCAGGCACCATAACGGGTCTATTTTTAGCGAAAATACAAAGAAATTTCAACCCATAAGGCATTGTACATCCTTTTTTTTACCTTTGCACCTTAGAAACACGTCTATGTCCGAACAAATTCTGATTCTTGATTTCGGTTCGCAATTTACCCAACTCATCGCTCGACGCGTCCGCGAACTTAATATTTACTGCGAAATCCATCCCTTCAATAAAATCCCCGAAATTACGCCTGATATCAAGGGAGTTATCCTTTCGGGAAGCCCCTATTCTGTGCGAGACGAAGGCTCGCCACGGGTAGATATGAGCTTATTCAGGGGCAAAGTACCTTTATTGGGGGTGTGCTACGGAGCGCAACTGCTCGCCCACACGCTGGGCGGCGAAGTCAAAGCCTCCAAACACCGCGAGTATGGCCGGGCCATGCTCACGCACCATTCACATTCAGCGCTGTTGGATACGGTCTCCCCGATTACCCAAGTGTGGATGTCACATGGTGATACCATCGTTTCGGTTCCCGAATCGTTCAAAATCATCGGCGAAACCGATTCCGTCAAGGTGGCGGCTTTTCATATCGAGGGCGAGCAAACCTACGGAATTCAGTTCCACCCCGAAGTGACGCACTCCGTAGAAGGAAAAAATATTCTCAAAAACTTTGTGGTAGACATTTGCGGCTGTGCGCAAGATTGGACAGCGGCCTCGTTTGTGGAAAGCACCATCGCCGACCTCAAAGCCCGGCTTGGCAATGACAAAGTGGTGATGGCCCTTTCAGGCGGTGTTGACTCGACGGTGGCGGCGTCGTTGGTCCACCACGCAATTGGCAAAAATCTGTACTGTATTTTTGTAGATAACGGTCTGTTACGCAAAGACGAATACGAAAGCGTACTGCACTCTTACTTAGATATGGGCCTGAATATCAAAGGAGTAGATGCCAAAGCGCATTTTTATGGCGTACTAGCGGGCCTCACCGATCCCGAAGCCAAACGCAAGGCCATCGGTAAGGCCTTCATTGATATTTTTGACCAAGAAGCCCATTTGATTGAAGATGTAAAATGGCTCGGTCAAGGCACGATTTATCCCGATGTGATTGAGTCGGTTTCGGTCAAAGGACCGTCGGCAACCATCAAATCGCACCACAATGTAGGCGGGTTGCCCGATTATATGAAGCTAAAAATCGTGGAGCCACTCAATACGCTTTTTAAAGACGAAGTAAGGGCCGTAGGCCGTACTTTGGAGCTTCCAGAAGCTATTTTGAAGCGCCATCCTTTTCCTGGCCCAGGGCTTGCTATTCGGATTTTGGGTGATATTACCGCCGAAAAAGTGGCCATTTTACAGGATGTTGACGCCATTTTCATCAACGGTCTCAAAACCCGTGGCTTATACGATCAAGTATGGCAAGCGGGCGCCATGTTGCTTCCTATCCAAAGTGTAGGAGTAATGGGGGATGAGCGCACCTATGAGCGCGTAGTGGCACTACGGGCCGTGACATCGGTCGATGGGATGACTGCCGACTGGGCACATTTACCTTACGATTTTTTGGCAGATGTTTCCAACGAAATCATTAACCGAGTTAAAGGTGTCAACCGCGTGGTGTATGATATTTCGTCAAAACCTCCCGCTACGATTGAATGGGAATAAAAGTAAGCAGTTCACAGTAGGCAGTCTGCAACCACTCACTTAGATATTGAGTGTATTGTAGTAGACTGCAAACTGCCTACTGTAGACTGTAAACTGCCTACTGCGATGCTAAGTTTTTTCAGAGTTAATGCTCCTTATCAGATTTTGAGCCTCATCATCGTTTTGGTGATGTTTCAATTTCCGTTTTATATAAATGCTCCTGATCTGTTGGTTTCTGAACTTCAATGGATGCTGGTTGGGGAAAAAATGGGTCAAGGATTCATGCTTTACCGCGACGTATGGGACAATCTCAGTCCTCTCTCGGCGGCAGCCTATTGGGGCATCGATGAGCTTTTTGGTCGCTCTCCCGCTGCGCACCGCAGCATTGCCAATATTCTGATTCTTTTGCAGGCCATTTATTTCAATTATATCTCCAATCAACGTCAGCTTTTCACGGAGCGTAATTACGTTCCTGGCGTATTGTACCTGCTATTTATCAACGTCTCGTTTGATTGCAGTATATTGTCACCCGTTTTGATGGCCACTACGTTTATTTTATTGGCCTTTGGCACGCTTATCCGTCAAATGCAGCGCGAAGGTGTCACTGACGAAGTATTTGAACTGGGTTTTTACCTGAGCGTAGCCACCCTGTTTTATTTGCCCATGGGCCTATTTTTATTGTGGGCTTTTTTCTCAATGCTTCTCTACACAGGGGCTAATTTTAGGCAACATACGTTGGCGCTCTTCGGGTATATTTTCCCAGTTGCACTTTCGGCACTTTTCTTCTTCTTTCGCGGTGCGCTCGACGATTTAAGTCAAAACCTCCTCACGTCGGCTTTTGAAGCGCGGCGGTATAATTTACAGGATTTTTTGGGAGTTATCGGCACCATGGGAGGCACTTTTTTGGTGGGCGGACTTGGTTTTTTTCAAACCATAAGCTATCCCCGCTTTATCAATTATCAGGGTCGGTGCCAACAAATAATGGGTTTGTGGGTAATTGCCGCTTTACTTTCTATCGGGTTGATGCCGTTCATTGCGCCCATGCAATTCATTACTTTCCTCCCGCCGTTGGCGTTTTTTTCCGTCAATTTCTTTATACTGATGAAACGCCGCTGGTTGGCGGAGGTTCTTTTTATGGTTGTGTTTCTGACTATTTTGTTTTTTCGGTATCAGGCCTCTTTTCTCACTCATCCCATTACCCTCAACAGTTCGGCGCGCTTAGACAACCTGAAAATTAAAAGTGCGCTGCTACCCGCTCCTATTCGTCAGCAGAAAGTGCTTGTCATCGGGGAAGACGAAGGCGAATACCGCGACAATTACCCCGCTACAGCCTATATTAATTGGGAATTGGCCCGCAATGACTTTGAAAATTTGGACAGCTACGAAAGTGTCATCAGTATTTTTGACAATTTTACCGCCGACCCTCCTACCTACGTCATCGACAAAGAGAATCTAATGCCACGCCTCTTCAAGCGTCTTCCTGAACTCGGCAAGCGATACCATTCTACCCAGTGGAAGGGTATTTATCAACGTAATGTTCAGTAGGCAGTGGGCAGTTCACAGTAGGCAGTAGCAAATTAGTTCTCTCAAACTCAAGATTATTCAACTGTAGATTAACATTGCTCCCCATTCATTGACAACAACTGCAACTGCCCCCTGCATCAGCACTCGGTCACGCTCAAGGCCAAACCCGCTTCTGAGGTTTCTTTGTATTTCTTAGACATATCACGGCCCGTGGCTCTCATTACTTTTATGACGCTGTCGAAGGAGATTTTTTGCATTCCAGGGTCGATGGTCATGGCCAAAAGGTACGCATTGTAAGCCTTGGCCGCGCCCATGGCATTGCGCTCAATGCACGGAATCTGAACATAGCCACCGATGGGATCACAGGTCATACCGAGGTGGTGCTCAATCCCAATTTCAGCCGCCGCTTCTACATGCTCAATGCTCCCACCAGCAGCGTAAGTGAGCATGGCCGCACCCATGGCCGAGGCCGTTCCGATTTCGCCCATACAGCCCATTTCAGCCCCTGAAATACTGGCGTTGTGTTTTACCAAAAAACCAATGGCTCCCGCCGCCAGCATTCCATCGCGCATTTTTTGGGGTGAGTAGTGAAAGTGGTATTTCATCAAGTAGGTAAGGCCCGGAAAAACCCCCGACGCCCCCGATGTGGGTGCCGTAACGACAATACTACCAGCCGCATTTTCTTCGGAGGCTGCCAAACAATAGGAATTCAGAAAAATCAAAAAACTATCGGTGGTCGAAGCGTGTTGTTTTGCCCGTTCATAAAGCAACGGCGCTTTTCGCTGGAGACGAATCGACCCGGGCAAAATACCCTTAGCCCGCACTCCACGCTTGACGGCTTTGTGCATAAAATCCAGAATTTGGTCGATTTTTCGAACAATTTCTTTCTCAGAAAGGCACGTCAATGACTTTTCATTTTCAATCATCAGCTGCGAAAGGGTGAGATTCCCCGCGCGTAAATGCGCCTGCAACTCCTCCATGGTCGAATACGGATACGCTGGCAAACGATGCGTTGTTCCTTCGGGTTCATAGCCTTTCTGTTGGATAAACCCTCCGCCTACCGAATAAAACTCCCCTTCTATGACCGTTTGCCCAGCCTCATCCAAAAGTCTCAGAATCATGGTATTGGGGTGTGGAAATGAGGTTTTCCCTTTGTGATAAACAATACTACTTTCCGACACCGGCACATTCGTTCCCTGAAACTGAATTTCGTACGTGTCTTCTTTCTTTTTCATGAGTCCACTCAGCTGTTTTGGGTCGCAAGTATGAGGTTGCCAGCCCAATAAGCCTCCCACAATGGCGCGGTCGGTGCCGTGGCCTTTGCCCGTAGCACTCAATGAGCCATAGAGGTTGATTTGGAGCAGTTTGCCGCGTTGCGCCTGTTCGGTAGGTAGTTGTATCAGTTGTTGTAAAAAAAGATACGCTGCCTTCATAGGTCCTATCGTATGCGAACTCGACGGCCCAGGCCCCACTTTAAACAGGTCAAATAATGAAGTAGTAATTGCGTTTTTGGAAGACATAAACGGTTTATTTTAGCACAAAAAGCGCGATAGTGTTCAAAAATAGCTATTCTTGAACACTATCGCGCAACAAAGTTCGGCGTTTATTAAATAATCTTAAATCAGACGAGCGCTATCTCAATCAGTAGGCAGGCTCGGCTACCTGGTTGTTCATTCTGGCCGCAATTGCCTCCCACAATTTCTTTTGCTTGCGTCGAGAAATGATGCTCGGATTTTTTTCAATCGCCTTGAGCAATATCCGTTGAGTAAGCGAAAGATATTTGCTGACCTTGGGTTGGTCCATGCCAAAACTGGCCGCCAATTGTTCCTGAGGAACACCACCTCTTAGATAAATCAGCACAAAAAGCAATGCATCTTGTGTATCGCTAAAAAGGCTGTTTTTTCGGGTAGAAATTTGACGCCGCAAACGCGGGCTACCGTCAAACGTATACTCCGAAAAATAAGACTGCCACACTTCATGGAAAGGATTGTAGAGCGTCTTAAACTCATTTTTTCTCAATCCTGTAAGCCTGCGAAGATTTTTTTCATCAGCTTGAAGGTCTTCGAACCTTTGAATCATTACCCAAACCATATTATATTAGTTAATGTAGAAAGAAGTGGATATTAAATTGAATTATTTTTTTTTAACATTTTTGTTGGACTCACCATGAACTTTTTCTTAAATGCTTTGTCAAAGTTGGCCGCGCTGGTATATCCCAAATTGGATGCAATCTCCGAAATCGTCCATTTATTTTGTAAAAGTTGGTTTTTAGCTAATTCCAATTTTTGATTAAGATGGTACTCATACGGAGGCAAACCATACACCTGCTTAAAACATTTTTTAAATTTTGATAAACTCATGTTTGCCTGACTCGCTAAAAACTCCAGACTTGGCAGCGACTGGTTAACGGTAAAGTAGCGGCTTTCGATTTCTTCAATTTGCTTCAAATCATGTTGGTTGATTCTATTTTGCTGAAAATTAGACTCATTACGGCCTACCTGAGCAATAAAATCGGCAATTAATTTGTAGCATTGAGCCTGAGCTACGAGTCTTCTGGTAAATGAAGCTGTGTCATCAAAAAGTTTGTCCAGCGTAACCGTCTGGTCAAAAAAAGAAGCCCCCTGCAAATAAACTCCTGCTTCAGAAGTCAACAGCTTGATAAAAGGCGAGTAGCTTTCCTGACCTACAGCATTAATCCCAAGTTTATCGTACAGCCAATCGCGATGAAAACTGATTGCCACAAACCGGGAGTGTTTCCCCACAGGCCAATGCGTATCTACCGTCATTTTAGAACTGTACAATACCATTGATTTTTGCATCTGCGTTTTCTGCCTCATTTTGTCATCCAACAAATAATGCGTGTGCGCATCCTCCGATTGTACAAACGTAAGGGTCCAATAATCATTTGTACCAAGCGACTCCTTTAGTGTATTAAGCGGTTTATACCAGCATAACTCTCCAAGTAACACCGACACCTCTCTATCAAAGAGCATGGCGTCTAATTTAAAAAACGAATTGCCGTCTTTATGGTAAAATTCAGTGGGAGATTCTGCCTCTACGCCAAACTGCTCGGCAACTTGTGCCATCCACTGTTTAGATGGTTTAAGACTTAATTTGATCTCCATAAAATTGGAATACGAATTTAATAAATCAATTTTATCGTATAACCTATCTATTGTTCAAGTCAGATAAATTATGTCGAACAAATAAAGGCTCTTTTTTCACTAAAACACTCCTGAATTATAATTCTGAAGTCAATTTTAATGCTTCTCTGTATCGTTTTGGAGAATGTCCCGTCGCTTTTTTGAATGCTGTATAGAAGGATGATTCAGAATTAAACCCAGAGTCTATTCCAATGGCAAAGATGGTAGCACTTTGATAGTCTATATCTTTTAAGAGCGTTTGCGCTTTGTTTATTCTATATGAATTAACAAATTCATTGAAATTCATCTTCCACTCACTGTTGATGATATAAGAAAGTTGATGAGGACTAATGTTTATTTTCTTCGCTAAACTGCCAAGAGTCAGCTTAGAATCAAGAAACAACTCGTTTAGCTCCAGCTCTTCCCGAATTTTTTCAACATATTTTATTCTTATATCCGCCGGCATTTCCTTTTTAGAGGAAATTTGCTCGTTATGGTTCTGGTTTTCTATTCTCGTTTCAGGGCTAACCGTATGCTCCTCCCAATAAGATACGTGCACTTTGGGTACAAACTCTTCAAGCACAAAAGGTGATTTTATCATCAAAAAAATCATGCCTAAACACCAAATAAGAAGGCTAATTTGCCCAAACAATTCATAAATCTTAAACTGCGCTGATGTCTCTCCCCAAAAATACCGAATTCCCACCCCTGAAAGTACCATTACGGATTGAAATAATAAGAACCCTACAACACTTTTCAACCATATTGAAGTGGTTGGGTTCACGGAATGAGACAAACGGGCATATTTTTTCGACAAAAATTGAAAAAGAAATAACCCAAGAAAGGCGCTAAAAAGTCCCACTGCCACCGAAGCACTCATCTGAAATGCCCCATCGCTAAAATCGGAAACCGATACCTCACCCGCTGCGTATAAATAAGAAAACACCTTTAAATGTAAAAACGCAGGAATCAAAAGCCACTTAGAATAAAGATGGTTCTGGAATCCGAGCGACGCCCGAACATACCCAACCACCGCCACCGGAATGACTAACCGCATGGTGTCAGGAACAACCAATAAAAATGACGACGCCTCAAGTTGTCTTGGAACAACAAACTGTAAAAATTCAGTGATTGAAACAAGTAAAAACAAGCCGCCCAAATAACGCAAATGAACACCCGTGTTTGCCCTGATACACAGGCACATACAAATTAGGCTAATAAAAATGGCAAAAAAATGTAGACTGTAAATCATCAGTAGGGATGATTATGTTAGAAACAAAACAATGCTCGACATTATATACGAGTGAACACTGACTTATGGATTATATTACAAATAAAATAATTTTATTGGTATAAAAAAAATAGCCTTCTTGGGATAGAAGGCTATTTCGTACTTAGAAAGTAAATAGTGCTGTTCTTGTTGTATCAAACAGCTTTTTTTTAAGCTATTGAAGCTTTTTCACCGTTACAGGTACGCAGACTGGCGTTGGAGGACAGTTTGAACAGCCACCTACTGGCGCTACCACCGTTACTGTTGTCGAGCATGTATTTGCATCGGTAACGGTAATTACTTTGTTACCTGAGCTAGCAAGGAAAGGTCCGAAAACTTGAGGCGTGCCGTAGTTGAACGGACCAGCTGACACAGCTCCGCTAACAGTATACGTTGTATTGCTACCACCTTCGGGGTTAATCGTAAAGGTGAAGGTATCGTCAGTAGGATTGTCAGTTGTACCTGCGTTGTTACACAATGCGATTACTGAACCAAGCAAAGGTTTTGGATTTACAGTCACCACTACGGTATCGGTATCCACGCATCCATCAACCGAAGTAACGGTCAGGTAGTAAGTGGTGGTAGTCGTTGGGGTTACTGAGATAGTAGCCGTAGTTGCTCCTGTGCTCCAAAGGTAAGTACCTCCTACACCCGCACCTGTACCAGTCAACTCTACAGCAGTGCCTTCGCAAACTGGAGCGGGATCTGCCCCTGCATTGGCCACCAATGTTCTGTAAATAACAACCACTGGGCAACAGTTACCCGAAACACATACTCCAACCGATGAGCTGGTGAAAGTATAGCTACCAGACTCTGTAACAACATAAGTAGAATCAGTAGCTCCGCCAATCAAAGTACCATTACGATACCACTGATAAGCAGTAGAACCTGATGGTGCCGACAATGAAATGGACGAACCAGGGCACAAAAAGACAGGTACAGATACGCAGGCACTCGCGATGTCGTCGTCTCCAGCACCAGCAGTGCCGTTGCCTGGGGTTGAATCTGGGTCACCTTCATTGACCGAAAGTACTTCTGCAATATTAGATAATACACCGCTTGAATCCGCACTCGCCGTAATGCTCAACACAAGGCTCGTTGTAGCTCCGCTCAATGCACTACCCACATTCCAAATTCCAGTGATTGGGTCATAAAAAGTTCCCGTTGGAGCCGTATGGCTTACGTAGGTAAGGCCCACCGGAAGTAAATCTTTGATTTTTAAGCCAGTAGGTGCTTCAAATCCCGTTGCATCCGCTTGGCGATTTACCGTTACGCTAAATGTAACATCAGTACCTGCGGCTACACTGTCGTTGTTTACGGTTTTTAACACGTTCAAATCAGCCATGTTTTCGTCGCAGAAGTTAGGAATACCGTCGCCGTCGGTGTCTAGCAAGTCATTTCCTGCGCATTTGTCCATACAATCCAACATACCATCAGCATCGCTGTCTGTTTTTGTAAAGGCATAGTAAACATTCAGGTCATAGGCTACCGATGCTAAGCCGCCAGCGGTAATTCTGATTCTGTCAAATGGCTGCGTTACTTTAAAGCCAAGTTGTACACGCGTACCACCCAATAAAGAAGCCGTAAGTAAAGACCCACCTGAAATAGTCTGAAGTGGACCCGAACCACCCAAATACGTGGTGATGGTAATAGCACCCAATACATTGGCATCCAAAAGGCCTGCCCCTTGTTGTACCACAAAACCAGCATACACATCTCCAGGGCCAGCGGCGATAGTACTAGCTAATGCTACTTGCAAATAACGTGAACAAGCCACACCAATAATAGTACTAATCTGGGCGGCATTTGTGGTATCAGCATCAATGGCGTTGCCAGGACTTGATACACCTCCGCCAAGACATACTCCCGAAGAACCAGTAGTTGTGCCAGAAGCGTCAGCGCCTACCAATGCATTGACACAGTCTAGGGGACAAGAAGCTGGACCTTCAAATGCGTAGTATACATCCAAAGAAGAAAGTAAACCTAAAAGGCCGCTCGCTGCAAAAAGTTGAACTTCATCAAAGTCCCCAGTTGTTGTAAAGCTCAAGATTTGTCTCCCCGTGGTTCCTCCTAAGGCCGTTGCCCTTAAAAGTCCAGAACCGCTGTTGAACGTAGCCGTTTCTACGAGGGTTCCGTTGCGGTAGGTTCTGATTTGGATGTTGTTGAGGAGATTTACGCCCAAAAGGGTACTGCCACTTCCCACCACAAAACCAACCGTATTACCTGCAGGATAATACTGGAGAGAATCTTTGACCGAAACTGCCGAACCAGAGCCTAGCAAGCTAATGCCTGTGGTTAACGTAGCAAAGTTGGTTAAGTTGCCATCAATGATGTTGGCTCCATCTGCTGCAGTACAACCAACGCACAAGCCTGTGTTGCCAGCATTGATAAACGCCCCACTACCAACAATGGGGTCCATACAAATTTGGTTGTTTTCGAGGGTTTGCTGTTGAGCAAACAACGTTGAGACAGCAAGCAGCAATCCTGCCAGCATGACTACAAAGCGCGAGTTTTTGTAAAACGTGACCATAGATAATTGAATTTGTTTGAGAGATTATTTAAGAACGACGCCAAAATTTCAGTTCGTTGTTGTTTTCTCAGAAATCAATATTTAGGCCAATTCAGAAAAGAATGTAGGAAGATGAACCTTTTGGAATGCCAAACGAACCAATGGGAAAAATACCACCCAAAAAGCCCATTTTTTTTCACCCGATAAGGATAAAAAAAATGTTATACCAAAAAAGAAAAGAAGAGTGCCAGAAAGCTTTTAAGAACAAAATTTCAGCTTTTAAGCAAAAAAAATGAAGCTACCAGCAGAGCCGATAGCTTCAACGAGTACAACAAAACCACAGTCAATAGGGCTAACCCTCTGTGGTCTTGTTGGTATATTTATTCATCTCCAGTTCGGTATCATTTTTAAATGATATGAACCGCGAGAATTACTAAGCTTCAACTAAAAACTCATCGTGCTGGCTGATATCCAAACCAACTTTTTCGTCTTCTTCAGATACGCGAAGCGGCTCAATAAGGTCAGTAACTTTCAGGATGATGTACGACATCACGAACGCAAAGACGGAAACCAATACCAAAGCGATCAAGTGATTTTTGAACAACGTAAACGTGCCATACGCCAAACCTTCATCAACAACGGCCGAGTTTACACCCTTAGAAGCAAAAATACCCGTCATCAACATACCCATCATACCGCCTACACCGTGGCATGGGAATACGTCAAGCGTGTCATCCAAGGTAGTTTTGGTACGAAGGTGTGCCAAATAGTTTGATACCATTGAAGAAATAGCACCGATAAAGATAGACTGAGGAATGGTTACGAAACCGCAAGCAGGTGTAATAGCCACCAGACCTACTACCGCACCAATTGAAAATCCTAACGCAGAAGGTTTTTTGCCTTTGGCAGTATCAAAAAGAACCCAAGCCAAACCAGCAGCAGCAGCAGCAGTATTGGTAGCAGCCAATGCTGAAACGGCCAATGGACCCGACCCTACCGCTGAACCAGCGTTGAAACCAAACCATCCGAACCAAAGCAAACCTGTACCTAACAATACATAAGGAATATTGGCTGGAGGTAAGAAATTAGCTTCTACGTGTGAACGACGACGCTTCAAGTACAAAGCACCCGCCAAAGCAGCCCAACCAGCCGACATGTGAACAACCGTACCACCCGCAAAATCTAATACGCCTAATTTGAAAAGGAAACCATCAGGGTGCCAAGTCCAGTGCGCCAAAGGTGCATAAACGAAAATACTAAAAAGCACCATGAAAAGGATGTAAGAACGAAACTTGATACGCTCAGCCAATGAACCCGTAACGAGCGCAGGAGTAATAACGGCGAATTTCAACTGGAAAAATGCAAACAATGCCAATGGAATGGTAGGAGCCAATGACCAAGGCTTGCCATCCAATACACCTTTGAACATAAAGAATGTCAGCGGATTTCCAACCCAACCTCCGATTGAATCACCGAATGCAAGGCTAAAACCAACAACTACCCAAACAATACTGATTACGCCCATGGCAATAAAGCTCTGCAACATGGTCGAAATCACGTTTTTGTGGTTTACCATACCTCCGTAGAAATACGCTAAGCCGGGAGTCATTAGGAGAACGAACGCCGTGGCAACGAGCATCCAGGCGATGTCACCTGAGTTGAGACCTTCGGTCACAATTTGGGTAGGGATGGCAGGCATCAGAATCCCCAAAAGGCTCACGCCCAACAAAATTACGAGTGGGATGTACTTTTTCATAAAGTTACTTGACTGGTTTTGGTTGTACGTTTTATTAAGTAGGAATTGGTAGCGGGTAGTCAGCAGATTGACGGACAATCTATACTGACTACCTGTTACGGTTTACCGAGTGTACTAAAACTTATAGATGAAAGCCAATCCAAGGGTTGATTGTGAACTCTTGGTAAAATCACCGTTTTCATCTTCAAACTGCTGATTTTTTGTTTCGCTAGTGCCGCTTACTTTCTTGTAAGCATCCAAACGGAACTCAGGTTTGATGAGCAAGTGACCATCGGCCAAAGTGAAGTTGCCGGTCAAAGTCAATGAATTTACGGAAGTACCTTCTCCTTTTTTGTTAAGCAGGGCACGAACACCGCTGCTGTTGTCAAAATATTCGTAACGCGCTCCGATGCTGAATACATCACTGGCCGCAACGTTGAAGTAACCAGCCGCACCACCCCAAGTTTGGGCTGTGGTTGGGCCACCTGCGCCTTGATAATCACCTTTTTGTGAACCGTAAGCAGCATTCAATCCAACCAAAAGTTTATCAGTAGCCTGATAAGAAGTGGTCAAATCCAACACTCTGTAGTGCGCATCAGGGGTGTTTCCGTTGGCATCAGGGCTGGCTTCGTTGCTGTTGATAAAGTTAAGATATACGTTCCAGCCTTTGGCAGGGTTGATAAACAATTGAGAGATAAGGCCTTTTTTGCGGTTATTATCATTCAAGTTATCAACGTTGTTGACAAGACCCAACATCAACGATACTTTATCAGAAAAAGCATAGTTGGCTTTTACTCCAATGTGGTAGAATGGACCGTTATTGAAAAGGTTTGACAATGAATAGTTGAAGTTAACGGGCGCATCAATTACTTCATAACCGATGTGGGTACCAAACTGACCCGCCGTGAGCGTAAACTTGCTTGAAGCTTTCCAGTTAAAGTAAGCTTGCTTAATGGCTAAAGCCGTGTTTGTGTTGCTACCCAACGCGCCCAGTACGTTACCGTAGTTTCCGAGGTCAGCGTTTGGTCCAAATGCCAAATCTACCACCACATCCGACTTGTCGTTGCTGTATTGCATTTTGGTTTGCACCAAACCCAAAGAGAACTGCCCTGATTTTTGATCAAATGCCCGGGCATAATACGCACCCAAGTTTGAACGTGAAGCTGGCTTGTTGAAATTGCCGATGTAGTAAGAATCAATATAACCCGAAAAAGTAAAAGTGCCTTTCTTCTCTTCTTCTCCTTCTGTTTTGGTTTCTACTTTAGCTTCTGATTTACTTTCTTCTTTTTTACCATCTGTTTTTCCACCTGCATTTCCCTTAGGAAAAGCCAAAAAGGTTGCAAACAAACATAAAACAAGTAAATTAAATTTTTTCATAATATTATTTTGTTTAAGGTGGGTATTGAGTGGTTTTGTTTTCCGATACAAACTTTGACTTATTTTTATAAAAATCCAAATTTTTGGTTCGTTTTTTAAGTAATTTTTCATAAAAATTTAATATTTCCATAGTTTTATACTTAATATTATTGATAAATTTAATTTAATATTAAAAAAATACAACTTTTAGTTTTATTCTGCATTATTAAATAATCTCAAAATATTATTTGCTCACTACTTCAACAATATGTAAACAAAACATTTGAATAATTATATTTTATTTCAACTTGGCCATACAAAATACACTTAAAACATTAAATCAAAATCGGCATAAAGCGCACAAAAAAAGCCCCTGAGATTTCTCAGGGGCTTAGATTGAAGGAACTTTCCTCTTATTTAAAAGACATTGGGTTATTCACCGTGCATCCACGCTTTCTTGGCAAGCAATGTTTCTTCATCTTCTACATTTTCTGGATCGGCCACACAACAATCTACGGGACAAACAGCGGCGCATTGCGGCTCCTCATGAAAACCCATACATTCAGTACACTTATCAGTAACAATGTAATAAAATTCGTTTGAAACGGGCGCTTGTTTTACTTTGGCGTCCACAACGGTACCATCACCATAGTCAACTTCTTCCAAATGAGTACCACCTGCGTATGTCCATTCTACGCCACCTTCGTATATTGCAGTATTCGGACATTCCGGCTCGCATGCACCGCAGTTGATGCATTCGTCAGTAATCATGATTGCCATAATTGCACTGTATCGTTTAGTTTTGGGATATTTGCACTTGTAATCAAAAAACAAATTTAATTATTTAAAGTTTCGGTTGGGTCATAAAAATCATAATTCTTTGATTTTTTGTACTTTTCCCATAAATATTTCAATGAATAATAGCACCGAACACATAGCACCCTTTGTTGAGCTGGGCAAAATCCTCACCTCCAACGCCATAGAAGACGTAGTCTTTAAGGCATATTCGCAAAATCATTGGTTTATTCCTGACTTTGTCACCCATGCACTGAAGGCCATCGGAGAGGAATACCTCAACGAAGAAAAATTACGGACTTGGCTCAGCACCTATCAATTACAGTCTGGGCAGCCTGATTTTATCCCTAAAAAAATCGGGGTGGTCATGGCTGGAAATATTCCTGCCGTTGGTTTTCATGATTTACTGAGCGTACTCCTCAGCGGCCATCACCTTATGGCCAAACTCAGCACCGACGACCGCGTCTTGATGATGTTTTTGATTGAAAAATTGACTAAAATCGAACCCACCTTTGCTCAACGCATCACCCTTGCCGAACGTTTAAATGCCGCCGATGCCTACATTGCCACGGGCAGCGACAACACCGCCCGCTATTTTGAATACTATTTTTCTAAGAAACCGCACCTTATTCGCCGCAACCGCACATCGGTCGGAATTTTGACGGGCGAAGAAACAAACGAAGAATTGATGGGATTGGGACGGGATGTTTACTCCTATTTTGGACTCGGCTGCCGCAACGTCTCCAAAATCTTTGTTCCAGCAGGCTATGATTTTTCTAAATTTTATGAAGCCATCGAGCCACAGCTCGACTTTTTCAGAAACCATCATAAGTATTTCAATAATTACGAATACAACAAATCGGTGTATCTCGTCAACCGGGAGCCGCATCTCGACAATGGTTTTTTGATGCTACGTGAAACCGACTCGTTGGTCTCTCCTATCTCGGTGCTGTTTTTTGAATACTACACCGATGCCAACGACCTAAAATCAAAGTTGGAAGCTCATTCCGAAAAAATCCAGTGCATTGTATCCAAAGAAGGCCACTTTCCGTCAAGTCTTCCGTTGGGGGAAGCCCAAAAACCGTCTTTGTATGACTACGCCGACGGAGTAGACACAATGGCTTTTTTGACCAGCTTATAAAGTTTTCGGCCCTTCGGATTCTTTTTTAAAAAAGAACCCAAAGGGCCGAAAACTTTTTATTCTCTCATTCTGAAGGCCAATTCCTGCCTTATAATCCATACGCAGTTTCTTGCACAATATAATCCACCACCTTGGTAAAATCTTGCGTGGCTTCCCATACCGCCAACTGACGGTCGGCTCCAGTGCCCATTTCCAGAATTTTGTGAATATATTCTACTTCTTTGCGACTACCGAGGTCGTCGACTACGTCATCCACAAATTCAAGCAACTCTTGCGCTAAGTTATAATAAGGAACTTCTTCTTTGCGGCCAAAATCAATGAGTTTGCCGTGAATCCCGTACCGAGCTGCGCGCCACTTGTTTTCGTTAATGAGGATTTTGCGGTAATGCTGAAAGTTGAGGTTTTTGCTCATCAACTTATAAATCTTCACCACCAACGCCTGCATAAGCGCCGCCAAACAGATGGTTTCATCGGCCCGCATCGGAATATCGCAGACGCGGTATTCGATGGTATTATAGAAAGGATGTAGACGCAGGTCCCACCAAATCTTTTTGCCGTTGTCGATGCATCCCGTTTTAACGAGCAGGTTTACATAATCATCGTAATCGTGCGCAGTTTCAAAATATTCGGGAATACCCGTGCGGGGAAACTTGTCAAATACTTTTGAACGATACGATTTAAAACCCGTATTTCGTCCGCACCAAAAAGGTGAATTGGTAGAAAGCGCGTAAATATGCGGCAAAAAGTACGTCAGTGAATTGATAAGTTTGACGCCTGTATCCCGGTCAGGAATGCCGATGTGAACGTGCAACCCAAAAATTAAGTTGCCGCGAGCCACGTCACGCATTTCTTCGATGAGCTTATCGTAGCGCGGATTGGGCGTAATCAGCTCGTCCTGCCAATCGGAAAAAGGGTGCGTACCCGCCGCCGCAATCTTGAGATTTTGCTGCGCGGCCAAGTCAATAATCATCTTCCGCAAGTACGTCACCTCCTGACGCGCTTCCTGAATATTGGTACAAATATTGGTCCCAACTTCAACGACCGACTGGTGCATTTCGGCCGTAACGCGCTCTTTAAGAATGATTTTACCATCCTCTACAATCTTCGACATGTGGGAGCGCAGCCCACGGGTTTCAGGGTCTATTGTCTGAAATTCTTCCTCAATTCCGAGTGTAAAAAGGGGCATGTGTTCTGGGTAGTTTATAGTGCGCAGTAGGCTGTAAGCAGTAGGCGATAAGTCAGTGAAGTGCCTACCGCCTGCTGTAAACTGCCTACTGTGGCCTTATTTCTTTTTCGGCGCTTTTTTAGTTGGTTCTTCGTCTTTTGCCTTTTTAGGGGCAGCTTTTTTGGGAGCCTCCTCGGTGGGTTCTACGTCGCCCTTGGCCAAATTTGTAATCGGCAAGTTCATGGCCGAAGTACGCACAAAACTCCCCCAAGTAAGGTTGGTTTTACCTTCTTTGTGGGCTTTTGCTTTTTCGATGGCCATTTTAGCGGCGTTTTCTACAATCCAATCAAAGTTTTCTTGTCCTACGGAATGAATATCGGCATCGGGCGCAGGATTACAAAAATCAATGGCGTACGGAATGCCATCATGTACGGCAAATTCTACGGTATTAAAATCATACCCGAGGGCTTTGTTGAGACGCAATACATAATCCGTAATCGTTGCAATGAGTTTTTTATGCGCCTCACCCGTGGTTTTGGGCTGTGTAGCGTAGCGAAGGTGGTGCGGATTGCGAGGCTCATACGGCATGATGTGGACGTATTTACCACCCAAACAATAACAACGATAATAATCTTCAAAGGTTACTTCACTTTGCAACAGCATGACCAACTGTTCGGTTTCGGCGTGTTTGTTCCACAAATCATCCATATCATGGATTTTATAGACGCTTTTCCACCCTCCGCCCGCGTGGGGTTTCATGTAGGCTGGAAAACCCACGTATTCAAACATTTCTCCCCAGGCCATCGGCATTTTCAGGTTACGAAATGAAGTTTCTGATGTATCGGTCGGACGTTCTTTGGAAGGCATCAATACCGTATTTGGCACAGGTACACCCAGTTTTACGGCCAGCGCATTGTTGAAAAACTTCTCATCGGCGCTCCACCAAAACGGATTGTTGATGACTGCGGTGCCGCAAAGCGCGGCATTTTTAAGAAACGCCCGATAAAAAGGCACATCCTGCGAAATACGGTCGATAATGACGGCGTAGTCGGTGGCTTCACCCTGCACGACTCGGTCGATAAGTACTGGCTCTGCTACAATATTTTTACCATCCAATTGGTTGACCCGTTCAACAAAAGCTTGGGGGAATGTATTTTCCATTCCATGAAGTATTCCTATTTTTTTCATAAATGAATCACCGGATGCCCCGGCGCGGTTAGTGTGATTTTTAGATGACGACTTGTGTTTTTATTCGTTTTGGGTTTTATCTATTTCTAAAACTTGATGCTCAAGATGAAGCCCAATTAATGTTAAGTGTTAGGTTGCCCTCACCCACTAATCAGCGGGTGATAAATGATGCTAAGTTCTCTAATACGTGCCTCTTTAGCGGGAATTTCCCCTCCCAAAGTATCCAAAATCTCTTTGATTTGAACTTGGTGGTCAATGGACCTGTTTTGCAAAAGTGTCAGGTATTCTTTCATTGTCGCAACGTTATAACTCTCTCCTTCCAGAAAGGCAATAACGCCATCTGCTTCTATGTTTGCATTTCTAAGTCCTATTTTCAGCCGTGATAAAAAATGAACATATCGTGAATCAATATTTCGTAAGGTATCGGTTTGAAAAAGCAGCGTTGATGTTTCTATTACCTTGAGTTTTTGAATGTGAATCGGCGATAGTTTACCATTGACGGTCTCAATCGTTTGGATTATTTTAGTTATGACCTCGCTGTTACGATCAAAATGTCGGTAAATATCTCTTAATTCATCAATTATCCTCTTTTTTTCATAAAACTTATCAAAATACCGCTTAGTTAAATAACTGAGAGGAAGTAAAATCAATGCTGCAATACCTGACCAAACAGCTTTTACTAAATCATTGAGATCCCCGCCTCCTCCGTTTTGTTGGTTTAAAGGAAGTAATTTAGAGTTCGATTCGTCGACGGCTGCTCTATTTTGTTCCTTAATTTTGTGTTTTACAACCTTATTTTTAGCCGAATCACCTTTGTCGATAAGCTTATTTTGCGAAATCAAAGGGGTGCAAAATAGCAACATAGACATAAGTATACTCACACAACCCAAGGATTTCATATGCATATTGTATACTTAACTTTTGTAAAAAACAACTAAAACTCTTTCATGTTTCTTTGTACATAGACCCATTTTCACCGTTACTAGTCTCCCTATTTACAGCCCCATTTGAGACACGTATTCGGGAAACATCCTGTTCCAAAGTGGCCAATCGTGTTTGTCCCAGCCTCGAATATCCAACCAGTGCGGAATCCCTTTGTTTTTCAGCAGATTAGACATCTGGATGTTGGCATCAAGGCAAATATCCCATTCTGAAGTACCCAGCACAATTTTCATGTGATTGAATTTCCATGCTTCTTCGTTGTGGATAAAATCGACAGGATTATTGAAGTAAACGGTATCATCGTGGTGGCCGTCCACAAAACTGCGGATGTCAAAAGCTCCGCTCATGCTAATCATATAAGCCACTTTATCGGGGTGTTTGAAAGCAAAATTGAGCGCATGATAGCCCCCAAAGCTGCATCCTGCTACCGCGATTTTGTCCACGTTGGCTTCACGACGAATGGAAGGCACTAGCTCGTCGTTCAGAAAACGGTCATAGACGGCATGATTATGCGCCCGTACCGCTGGCGGTAAATGCTTGGCGTACCAACTATCTTCGTCGATTCCGTCGATTAGGTACAGTTTTATTTTCCCTGCGTCAACAAACCCTCGTACCGAATCAGTTAGCCCAAACTCCTTGTTTTGGTAGTACCTGCCCATCGACGTCGGGAACAGGAGAATGGGATACCCCCAATGCCCTATCACGAGCATTTCAATATCCCGGCCCAACGTGGGCGAATACCATTTTTGATAGGTTTCTTTCAAGATTGATAAAGTGTTTAACGTGGTAATAATTTGTCGAAATATAGACAAAAAGTGAGAATAACAAGATTCTGTCCCAAAAATTGTGTAAAAGACTATTTCCGAATACTTTTGAAACCATTATGATGCGTTGAAAGTTAGAATAACGGGCGTAAGCATACTTTAAAATACGACTTTATTCCCTCATTTCAACGCCCAACGGCACTAAACTATTCGATCAAAAATGACTCGCCTCAGCGTAAATATCAACAAAATAGCCACTCTGCGCAACTCACGCGGAGGCAACAATCCCAACGTTGTCAAAACCGCCCTCGATTGCGAAGCATTTGGTGCCCAAGGCATTACAGTACACCCACGTCCCGACGAACGCCACATTCGTTATCAAGACGTACTGGATTTGAAACAAGTGGTAACGACCGAGTTCAACATTGAAGGGAATCCTACCGAGCTTAAATTTATAGAACTCGTACTCGCCACTCGCCCCGCCCAAGTAACGCTCGTCCCTGACGCGCTAGGGGCCATTACCTCCAACGCAGGTTGGGACACCATCACGCACCGCGACCGCCTTACTGACTTGGTACAGATTTTTAAAGGTGCTGGCATTCGGGTTTCTGTGTTTGTAGACCCTATTGAGGTAATGGTAGAAGGTGCCAAAATTTGCGGCGCTGACCGCGTAGAACTATACACCGAGCCATACGCCACGGAGTACCCAGAAAATAGCGAAAAAGCCGTATTTCCTTACGTAAAAGCCGCCAAAGTAGCACAGGAAGTGGGACTGGGATTGAATGCAGGCCACGATTTGAGCCTCGAAAATTTACGTTATTTAAAAGAACAAATTCCGCATTTGGACGAAGTCTCCATCGGCCACGCGCTCATCTGCGACGCCCTTTATTATGGGCTAGAAAATACCATTCAGATGTATTTGCGTGAATTGGACGTCTAACATCTATTGTCTTTCATTTCAAACCCAAAAGTCATGTCCAAAAAAATAATCTTTACCAACGCTGCTCCCGCGCCGATTGGCCCTTATTCTCAGGCTGTAATGGTTGGAGACACGCTGTATGTTTCTGGTCAAATCCCCATTGACCCTGCCACGGGCGCATTGGTCAACGGAACGATTGAAGACGAAGCTCGTCAGGTAATGCTCAACATCAAAGCGATTTTGAATGAAGCGGGACTCGACTTCCCAAATGTCGTTAAGACGGGTATTTTTTTGAAGGATATGAACAACTTCGCTAAAGTCAACGAAGTATACGGGCAGTTTTTTACGGACCAATACCCCGCCCGTGAAACCGTCGAAGTGGCACGTTTACCAAAAGACGTCAACGTAGAAATCTCCGTGATTGCGGTAAAGGACTAATAAATCACAAGGTTAGCCTTGGAAAGTTTTAGGCCGAGAAATTAATAATCCCTCTAAAACTTTCCAAGGCTGAACACATTAATTCAGGAATTCATATATTCCTGCTACGCCTTGCCCACCGCCCACGCAGGCCGTGACCATGCCGTATTTTTGATTGCGGAGGCGCATTTCATTGAACAACTGCACCGACAACCGCGCACCCGTTGAACCCAACGCGTGCCCCAACGCAATGGCGCCGCCATTTGGATTTAACTTGGTTGGGTCAATGCCCAACTCCCGAATGACCGCCAATGATTGTGCCGCAAAGGCTTCGTTTAATTCAATTTGATCAATATCTGCCAACTGCAATCCAGCCTGTTTGAGCGCAATAGGAATCGCCGCTACCGGCCCAATGCCCATAATACGCGGCTCCACGCCTGCCGATGCGTACGACATCATACGGGCCACTGGTTTGAGATTCAGTTCATTGACCATCTTTTCTGACATCACGACCACAAAAGCCGCTCCGTCGGAGGTTTGGGACGAATTCCCTGCCGTAACGCTTCCCCCCGCCGCAAAAACGGGCTTCAAGCGAGCCAGTGCTTCCAAGGTAGTATCTGCACGAGGCCCTTCATCTTGGGTGACCACGTATTCTTTATTTTTCTTTTTGCCGGTGTTGGCGTCAAAATAAGTCTCTTTGACGGTAATTGGCACAATCTGACTATCAAATTTGCCTGTGGCCTGCGCGGCAAGTGCTTTTTGGTGCGATGCCAACGCAAAAGCATCTTGATCCTCTCGACTGATTTTAAATTGATTGGCCACCTGCTCCGCCGTCAGTCCCATGCCAATGTAGTAATCGGCGTGTTCTTTGGCGATTTCGTAGTTAAGCGCCATTTTCCAACCCGTTGTAGGCACCATCGACATAGACTCTACCCCACCCGCCACGATACAATCGGCAAAACCAGCGTGAATTTTAGCCGCCGCAAGGGCGATGGCTTCTACTCCAGAGCCACAATAACGGTTGATGGTAAAACCTGGCACGCTTTTGGGCAAGGCCAATAACGAAATATACCGGGCAATCTGCATTCCCTGCTCCGCTTCTGGCACGGCATTGCCCACGATGAGGTCGTCCACGCGGGCTGGGTCCAATGCTGGCAATTGTGCCATCATGTGTTTGATTACTTCGGCTCCGAGGTCATCGGGGCGTGTAAAACGGAAAGTACCTTTGGGGGCTTTGCCCACCGCCGAGCGGTATCCGGCTACAATATATGCGTTCATGGTTTAAGGTTGTTTCTCAATTTGGAATTATTCACTACAAAACAAACATTTTTTTTGCAAAAAATACTCTGCAAGCATAACAAATTATTTTTATGGCTTAGCTAGACTTCTCCAGAGTCAGAATATGTATCTTCACTCCTGTCCTCTTTACCTTTCGTTAACATCTCCAAAATCCACCTCTTCTCTTTCAGGATTTTTACTATTTCCGGAGTAAATTGCATCCGTTTCTACCGGCAGAGGTAAATCCGTAACATACAATCAGATGCGAGTTAGGTTAGCGGCTGTTATCAGCGTATTCTTTTTCACCCATTTCGTTTTATCCACCCACGCCCAAACCACCTACGGCAACGAATGGATCAATTATCAGCAAACATATTTTAAGATTCCGATTGCGCAAAAAGGGGTTTATAAAATTTCAACGGCCGAATTACGCCAAGCGGGATTCCCCGTAGGAACGACAAACCCAGCAGCACTCCAATTGTTTTTCCGGGGTGAAGAGCAGGCCATTTTGGTACAGGGAGAGGCCGATGGAAAATGGGATGAAACTGATTATGTGGAGTTTTACGGAGAAACAAACGACGGAACCCAAGACTCGTTGCTGTACATTCCGCACAGTGCCCAACCCCACAAAATCTACAATCTGTACACCGACACCACGGCTTATTTTATTACTTGGCGTTTGGATGAGCAACCTGGAAAGCGTATGGCTTCGTACCAGGAACAAAATACCTCTAGCCTGACGCCAGAGGCATTTCACCGCGAAGATTTGTTGATTTCTAACATTGCAAGCTACAACTACGTAGGTATGTCGGAAGGGCTGATGTATCCGTTGGGGACATCGCAGGGCGCTCAACATTCCTATTATGATTTTGGCGAAGGCTGGTCAGGGCCTGAACTTTACAGAAACGCGGTCGTATCCAAACGAATTCAACTAGAAAATCCCGTTCGTACCAGTTTTAAACCCCAGCTCGAACTTCATTTGATGGGGCGCGACCATCGCCTGCATTTTGTGGAAATTAAGGTGGGGAGCAGCCCCGTAGCCAATCGGTTGGTGGATACCGTCCGGTTCAACCACCAAAATGCACTCTTGGTGCAAAGAGAAATTGCGTTTTCGGATGTATCGCTCGACAGTAACCGAATTTCTATTTCCACCACTTCACGCGGGACTTTCCCTGAGCAAGCAGAAGATGTATACAGCATCACGTATTATCGCTTACGCTATCCACAACGCTTTGATTTACAGAATAAAACCCAGAAATATTTTTACCTTAACCCAAGTACCGTTGGCAAATCTTATCTTGAAATCCCCAACACTGCCAACGACGTTCGGTTGTTTGACATTACGGATAAAAAGAACATCGCTCGCATCGGCACCACACTTGAAAATGCTACCCTAAAGGCCGTTGTTCGCGGGACAAACACCGCCAAAACGCTTTTTGCCACGCGCACGGTTCTCACCGTACCAAGTATTCAACGCGTTGGTTTTCGGAACATAGACGCTACCAAAGCCAATTATCTCATCGTCACGCATCGCAATCTGGCAAGTGCGGCCAAGCAATTTGGCGGCTATCGGGCCTCCACCGCGGGCGGGCGTTATGACACCCTGACCGTGGATATGGATTTCTTAGTGAATCAATTCAACTACGGCGAATTCAGCCCGTTGGCTATCCGCCGATTTGTCCAGTTCATGACCGACAAAGGCAGCCCTCACTTTTTATTCATTATTGGCCGCACCGAACAGGTCGATTTTAACCGAACACGATCTACCCGCCACCAAACAGATATGGTGCCGACTTTTGGGTGGCCGGGTTCCGATAATCTTTTTTCGCACGGACTCAAGGGGCACCCCCAACTACTTGCCGCAGTTCCCACGGGACGACTTTGGACTGACAGCCCACAAACCGTACTGAATTATCTGGAAAAAGTACGGGAACATGAAGCTACGCCCATGAACGCTCTTTGGCGTAAAAATGTACTTCACCTCAGCGGCGGCACTTCGTTGTTTGAGCAAGGGCAATTTTTGCAAATCATGAATGGCTTTAAGCAAAAAGCGCAACGCCAATACTTGGGGGCCCGCGTCACGACCATCACCAAAAAAACAGACGAAGCGGTTGAGTACGTCGGTATTGCCAATGAAGTCAACGAAGGGGCAGGCATCATTACACTTTTCGGCCATTCTAGCCTATCGGTAACCGATATCAACATTGGCCATGTATCGGATGATGTATTAGGTTTCAGGAACAAAGGCCGCTATCCTCTGGTCTATGCCAACGGCTGTGTATTGGGTAATTTCACCTTCGGTTCCAATACTTTTCCCATTGATTGGGTAGGTACCAAAGACCGGGGCGCCATTCTATTTCTGGCCCATTCCAACTATGCATTTGTGCATTCACTCCGTGACTTTGCCAGCACTTTTTACGAAATCCTTCTCGGCGACAGCACCAATCTGAGTCGTCCGTTTGGGGAAGTTCAGCAACAAATCATGCGCAAAACATTAGCCAAACTCCCCAATGACCCCATTTATCAGGCAGATGCGCAACAAATGACCTTGCAAGGCGACCCCGCCGTAGTATTGTTTCCAACAACACTACCTGATTATGCCGTAATAAGTCAGGGAATCAGCGTTAAAAGTAAAAATGGCACGGCAATAGGGCCTTTGAGCGATTCATTGGAAGTACGGGTGGTGGTTTCAAATTTGGGACTTTACCGCAACGAAAAGCTCCCCGTGCGCCTCACCCGTACCGCACGCGACGGAGCCGTGCAAATATTTGAAGCCACTTTTCCCTCCGTAGCCTATCAGGACACCTTGCTGTTTTTCATCCCGACAGACCGTAACCAAAATGGACTCAATCGTTTTGAAGTGACGTTGGACCCTACCAATACACTTGTCGAAATGAACAAGCCGAATAATACGGCAGCCGTCGAAATCGCCCTGCCCGTGGCGGGCGCGTACCCACTGATGCCCGCAGAATATGCCATTGTTTCTTCGACAGAAAACGGAATACCGACGGTACAGTTGTTGGCACAACACATCGACAATACCAACCGAAATTATACCATTGAACTTGATACCACCGCTCGTTTTGATAGCCCTTTTAAACGCTCACAAAATGTCACGGCAACCCTCCTGCCTAGTTGGAAAGTGACGTTACTTACCCGCGACAGCCTCACTTATTTTTGGCGCATCCGCTACGCCGACCGCCCCGCTGGAACCAACAACGTATGGAGTGAAAGTTCTTTCACTTATATCCAAAACGCAGGCGAAGGCTGGACCCAACGACAGGCAGCGCAATTTACCAAAGCCACCCCACTCGACATCAACCTTTCCCTGACCACACAACCCACTTGGAACTACGCTCCTATTGCAGTGCCCATAAAGGCGGTGGTGGCAGGGAGTTCGGTAGGTGCGTTTAATCAAGGGCATCAGGTGAATCAGTTGACTATCAGCAATATTTTATTTGTGGCCCAAAGTAATTGTAGCACATTTCAAGGAGCTAATGCCGAAGCAAACATTGTCGTAACAGCCCTGCACCGCGACAATCTTCAGGCGTATTCGGTCATGCCAACCCGAAATTGCGGCAACCCGCCTTACGTTATGAACACGCTTCGTCAGCCCGAAATCATTAATAATCAACTGTTCAGCAAATGGATAGATGCCGTTCCCAACGGTGATTGGATTGTTTTTATGTCCGTCGGTGCTGTACAATTTGATAAATGGCCTGCCACCGAAATTGCTAAATTGAAAGCCTTGGGTGTCAACGAAACTATTTTGCGTAGCCCCAATCTGCTCATCTTTCAAAAGGGAGCCAACAAACCCGTTCTGGAATTGGCCACCGATCCCAACGAAATAGCGCCAAGCATTAAGACACTGACCTTGGATGCCTTTACGTTAAAAAGCACCAAATCAACGGGACAAATCACGTCCTCGCTCATTGGTCCAGCCAGTAGTTGGGCCTCACTTACCAACCAACAATCCATTCTCAATACCCAACAATCAACCCTAACGGTGCTGGGTGTGGATTTGAACGGAAAAGAAACACCTTTACTTGTCAATCAATCGGCCAATAAGTCATTGGACTTAACAACCATCGACGCTCACCGTTATCCTTTCCTACGGTTAAGGTTGCGTTTAACAAATCCCGACGTTGGCATTACTACTCCTGCCCAACTTCGCCATTGGCTCGTCACGTATACGCCCGTGGCGGAAGGAAGCGCTACTTCTAATCTTAGCGGTGTAATTGAGCGACAAGAAGGAGAAATATTGACGGTGAATGTAGCTTTCAAAAACGTCTCCAACGTGGCTTTTCAAGATTCCGTGGTGGTACAGCAAACGATTTTCGGCCCCAGCGGAACACCGCAAATCACCGAAAAAAAACTGGCTAAACTCGCCCCTAATCAAGAAACCTCTTTTACGTTATCGCTCCCGACCTTGGGCCGTGGCGGTGATAACCGTTTACTGGTCAATTTTAACCCGCGCCGGCAGCCGGAACAAAGTTATGCCAACAACGTCGTTAATCTTCCTTACACTGTAATTGCAGACCGATTGGCGCCTGTACTCGATGTGGCCTTCGACGACCAGCGCATCAAGGACGGAGAAGTGGTGTCGGCCAACCCTGTAATTATGGTACAGCTCAAAGACGAAAATAGGTTTTTGTTTAAGCGCGACACGGTCGGCATTGATTTGTTTCTCCAGCGCCCGGGTCAAAGTACGTTTCAGCGCATCAGTTTTACAAATCCCTCCCTCAAATTCACCCCTGCCGACAACCAAAATGTGGTACGTATCGAATACCGCCCCGGCTCACTTCCCGACGGGTTGTATACGTTGCAAGTACAGGGCGCTGATGCGACCAACAACCGTACGGGACTGTATCAAATTACGTTTAGGGTCATCAATGAACAACGGATTATAAGTGTTGAGGCCAACCCCAACCCTTTTCAAGATTTTCTACGTTTTGCATTTACGATTTCAGGAAAAGAAGCTCCTACCGAAGCCAGCATTGTCGTTGCTGATATATCGGGCCGCATTGTCAAAGAAGTAAGTCTTACGCCCCGTGTGGGAGTCAACGAATGGATTTGGAACACCACCACAGGATTGGCGATGGGCACTTATGTTTACCGAGTTACGGTCAAAAAAGACGGTCAAGAACTTACTTTGGGCGAAGGCGTGAAAACGTCGGGTAAGTTGGTGTTGGTGCGGTAATGCTTTTATTCAGGCAAAGGCGCAAAGTTTAGCGTCTCAGCACCTTTGCCTGAATAATCAAGGAGTACAGAGGCCTTTCTACCCATCGGTACAGTCCATACGCCACAATCCACAACAAAATGAACAGCACCAAGGCGTTATTGGAAACATAGCGTTGTAGGACTACTGCGACCGGCCCGAGATGAATCAAATAAAATGCGTAGGAAGATTTGCCCAAAGTCTGAGCCAATGAATGGGATAATACGCGGTTAATGAAAGTTTTTTCGGTAGAAATCCCCGCTAATCCAAAGCCAATAGCAACCGGTAGCAAGAGATTATACAGAAGCCATTCGGTATAAATAACCGAGAATTGCCCATAGTAAACCGCTAAAACGTAACCGATTATCACCCCAATTGCTCCCCCAACTGCCACGATGGTTTTGAACCGAAAGGCCAGTGGGTTCTGATTTTTTCGTAGCCACAGCGCCGCATAAATCCCAACGCCAAATTCAAAGAAACGACCAAAAATCGTATAGAAACTCCCAAACAATAGGTGATTTTTGTATAACACAAACAACCCCAAAATAAAGGAAGAATACAACAAAGCCAACACCCACCACCGACGCCTAGCCACTAGAGAAATCCACCACGGCGCAAGGAGGTAAAAACATAGTTCAACCGTCAACGACCAACTTTGGGGAATACCGCTAAAAATCAACGATGGCATCAGCCCTTTGAAGAGTAAAAAATTAGAAAATAGCGCAAAAAAAGAAGCCGTTTCATTTCCTTTTGTAAACCACTGAATCCCATAAAGCCCCGTCAACAACAGCCAATATAAAGGCATAATTCGCGCAAAGCGCAGCAGATAAAAGCGTTTTCGTTCGGCAGTATAACTTAACTTGTCGGCGTAATTCCACGTAATTAGAAAACCACTTAGCACAAAAAATACCGTCACGCCCACGTAGCCTTCACGCGCCAACTGATATAAAAAAGAGGATTCAGGAAACGGATTATAGTGATGAATATAAACCAACAAAGCCGCAAAAGCGCGTAACCCCATCAGAGAAGGAAGGTGAGAAGAGGTCATCGCACCAACAAAACTGAGCCTGTATAGTGGCTGGTTTCACCGTTTATGAAGGCAACGGCGATTTTATAAACGTAAACTCCCCCTTCCGCAATTTCACCCAAATAACGTCCATCCCACCCCTGCTTGGGGTCGGCGAAGGTAAAATTTTCATTTCGAAAAACGATTTCGCCCCAACGGTTATAAATCGCCATTTCTTTTATTTGTTTAACACAGGAGTTACCGTACACGTAAAAAACGTCGTTTTGTTGGTCATTGTTAGGAGAAAAAATATCAGGAATGTAAATATTACAGGGCAACACAAATACATTGACTTTTTCGGATTGCTGACACGCCTGACTTGCATTCTTGACCGCCACCGTATATTGAGTAGATTTCAAAGGATGTACCCATGTAGCGGGGCAACTAGCACACGCCAGCCCCAACGGTGGACTCCATTGGACACTGAATGCGCCTGCCGGCTCTACCTGTACTTCCAGCCGTGTACTATCTCCTTGGGTAATAGACTGATTTCCTACAATTTGAAATTGCATTTCTTCAACATTCAAGCGGGTAGTCACCATGCTGTCGCAGCCCGAAGGCCGCGCCACCGCCGTCAGATACGTACCCGGTTTTGTGTATACAGAATCCCCTACTTTTAGGCTTTGCCCAAGACAAATGGTCACGGTTTGGGTATGATTAGCCGCAGGAATCACCGTCAGATTCAGCCGCACAGTACTGTCACATACATTGGTCCGTAGAATTTTTTTTACGTGAAGGCCAGTCGTTCTAAAGCTTTCACCATCTACCTTGACTTCTTCACCCTCACAAATCGTTCGGGAGATGGTGGTATCGGCTTGGTAGTATTTTATCTTGTAATCCAGTTGCAATTGGCAGCTTTCGTCGAGTTTATCCAACGGGGAAATTTTGACGGTATACACTTCTCCCAAATTGGCTTTTACCCGCGCATTCGCCGTCTTTTCGCCATTACTCCAGAGATAGCTCCCAAATCCATCGGGTGCATTCAACGTCATGTATCCCTGTGCATCAGGGCAAAGCGTGTTTACTTTTACCTCTGATTTTACACATTGAGCATCAAAATAGGCATATCCAAAATGCTCCCTACCTGTGCAGCCGTGGGCGGTTACTTCAATCTTAATGATTCGCCCTATATAATTGCGCAAATCAATGGCCCCCGTTGTCCAGTTTTTATATTCAATGTCGCCTTGGGTTTTGAATCCTTCGCTTGTACCTGCGTTTTGCAACTGAACCCCAAAAGAATTACAAGACAGAGGCTCTCCGTTACTGTCAGTGATATTAATGTCGAATCCTGATTTTTGGGCGTCAACGTGTCGATTATCATTTTGCAGCACAAGGGCAAACTGATATTGAAAAAGTGTATTTTCGGGGGTGACGAGAAACGACGTTTTGATGCGGTCAAACGAGCCGCCACCCATAGAATAGTTGGTGCCGATACGGATGGAATGCGTGCTTCCCGGGGCCACCATCGGAATTTTTTCGTTGGTAATCTTAGGGTCAAATCCGTCGCTGATGCTCGTAACGTAGTGTCTTGCACTTATCGAACCCGTCATTTCGTTTTGGTAAGCAAGTTTTGCGTTAGCAATTCGTACAACGCCGTTGGTCAATTCCCACCCCAAAGTAGTCCCTGATTCAAAACCGATGTTGCCACAGTCCACTTGCTGCCCCAGCACCCGGGCTTTGATAAAAACCAAAAGACCAATCAATACCAATGCCCTTTTCATTAGATGCTATAGAGTTTATCAGAGTAGAATAAATTACGCACGATGAAATCGGGATGTTGCATTTATTTTAAGGAACGCAGCGATTGAGTGTTTTCACTCCCTAAAGTTAGCTCAAAATCTTGTCTCTAAATAGTATGGCAGCATTTTTTGCCACGAAGGCCAATCGTGCGGAATATCCTGTCCCCACACATCCAATTCATGATTGATGCCTTTTGAATGAAGAATGTCTGATAAATAACGCGACGAATCTGGATCCTCATAACTCCCCGAGCCCGTTACGATATGAATGTGCCCGTCAGAGCGGTATTTTGACAAATACGCCTCGTCTTTGAGATTGCGTAAATAATGCACGGGTGAATTAAAATACACATTGTCGTCGTAATGCCCTTTGGTATAGGCGGTCAGGTCATAACAACCACTCATCGCAATCACCCCATTGAGGAGGTCGGGCCGACGAAAATAAAGATTGGCCGAATGAAGAGCTCCAAAAGATGCCCCCGCCGCAATAATCGGAGTATCAGGCCCAACTTTACTTTTGATGTGCGGAATTACTTCGTCGTAAATGTATTCATTGAACTGCTGGTGACGAATACCTTTATCACGGCCATTCATGTGCGGGTTCATCCAGCTTTCGGTATTGATGCTATTGACCGAAAACACCTTCACTTTTCCTTCATTGATGGATTTGCTGATGCTGTCGATGAGCCGACAGCGCTCGTATTCAAGGTAATCTGATGCTGCCGTAGGAATCATCAAAAGAGCAAACCCATAATGCCCATACGTGGCAATTTCCATGTGTTTATTAAGTGCTGGACTGTGCCAACCGTCTAATTCGCGATGCATATTGATTTTTTGATTAATTGAAGAACTAATTACGAGAAAGGGTTTATCAAAAAGCGTAATCTACAAATGAACTTTGCCAAAGTTCGTAAAACCCTTTATTTTTGGCAACTTCCAAACCCATTCTTTACATGCTCGTTTTTGCTATTTGTCTTTATCTCTCCCTCAATATAGCAGTAGGCGTATGGGCTTCTCGCCGTATTCATACCACCGAAGACTTTGTACTTGCAGGCCGTAAGCTCCCCTTAGTGATGGCAACGATGGTCACATTTGCCACGTGGTTTGGTTCCGAAACCATGATGGGTGCTCCTTCTGAGTTTTTGGAAGGAGGTTTTCTGGCTGTTATGGAAGAGCCGTTTGGGGCGGCTTTGTGTTTGGTGCTGGTCGGGGTTTTCTTTGCCCGAACATTTTATCGCTGGAACATCATCACCTTTTGCGATTTCTTTCTGGTGCGTTTTGGGCGCACTTCCGAGATTGTATCGGCCGTTATGATTATTCCTTCTTATTTTGGTTGGATTGCCGCCCAGTTTGTGGCAATGGGCATCGTAGGTCAGGTGATTTTTGGTTTGCCTTTGAGCACTGGTATTTGGGTGGGAGCACTCTTGGTCATGGTTTATACCTTCATGGGCGGAATGTGGTCGGTATCAATCACGGATTTTTTACACAACATCATTCTCATTTTAGGGCTTATTATTTTGGCCGTTATATTATTTACCAAAACGGGGGGAATTGCGCCCGTAACGAGCCAACAACCAGCCGATTTTTTTCGGTTTACACCCAAACAAGTAACATTTCAAAGCTACGCCGAATATTTGGCCGCTTGGATTACCATCGGCCTTGGCTCTATTCCGCAGCAAGATATTTTTCAACGCGTGATGGCCTCTAAAGATGCCGATACGGCCGTAAAATCCTCAATATTGGCGGGATGTATGTACCTGACGGTAGCCTTGTTACCGCTATTTATTGCCTTGGCGGCCAAAACCTTATATCCTGAATTGATGCAGGAAAATACCGCCTTGATTATTCCTAATATGGTACTAAAACACACTCCGCTTTGGATACAGATTTTATTCTTCGGGGCGTTGATTTCAGCCTTGTTGAGCACAAGCAGCGGGGCCATTCTAGCCCCAGCGGCGGTATTGGGAGAAAATATTGTTAAACCCTATTTCCCCAAACTTAACGACCGGCAGCTCCTAACCACGATGCGAATCGGCGTAGTTTTGGTGACACTTGCCTGTATTTGGATGGCCCAATCAAGGCAGGATATTTTCGAATTGGTGAGTGAATCCTCCGCTTTCAGCTTGGTTTCGCTCTTTGTACCGCTAACGTTTGGATTGCACTGGAAACGAGCCAGCGCCGCTGGAAGTTTGGCCTCGATGATTCTGGGATTGAGCGTTTGGATTGTGTGTGAGTTTGTGTGGCACACTACTTTTCCTGCCCTGCTCTACGGAGCATCGGCCAGTTTGGTCGGGATGATTGCAGGTTCTTACGCTTATCCGAAAAAAGACTGATCTATTTTTCCAACGTACCCACCCGTCATGGAAGCGATGGAAGAACCAACATTAGGATAAAGATTAAGCTGCGCCAAAGCAGCAACGGGTTGCCACACCACTTCAAGGGCCGTTGTTTGGGCAGGATTAAGAGTGGGAATTCCTCCTACGATTTGCGCCTGAAAAATACAATGAAGCACATCTTCTTTGGCGGGTGATAGCAACACTTCTCCAGCCATGAGCATTTCTCCGATTTCGGTTTCAATGCCAAGCTCTTCACTCAGCTCTCTTTCAACGGCTTGCGTTAAAGTTTCGCCTGGGTCGGGATTTCCGCCTGGTAACGCAAAAACATCGTTGCCACTGTAATTGTAGCGCAATAATAAAACGTGGTTGTTCTCAATAATCAAAGCAGAAGGACGTACTTTCATATAGTTTGGCACCGAAAAAGAAAAAAGGAAGTTAAGAAAAACAGCTTTGGGGCGGTAAAATTAATTTTTACACGACTGGTCAATTTTACTGTTTTTCTAAATATGTATCAAATTTCGCGCCTATTTTTCCATTCAACGGATTAATAATCTCCGCCAGCACCACCGCCGCCGAAATCACCGCCGCCAAATCCGCCAAAGCTGCTACCGCCGCCACTGCTACCACCACCCCAATTTCCTGAGGAGCTTCCCCAGCCTGAGTAAGTAGTATACGGAATCCAGCCGCCGCCACGGTTACCCATTCCACCACCACCGCGATTGGAACGAGAGAAGATAATGATGATAATGACAAAAACAATAATCAAGAAGATAATCACCCCCAACGGAAATCCATCTTCGCCGTCAGAGGGGTCGGCTTTGAACTCACCAGTAGCGTATTTAATAATTTCGTCGGTGCCACGGTCGAGGCCGCGATAGTACATTTCAGCCTTAAATTCAGGCGTAATTACTTCCCGAATGATTCGTTTGGCAATCACGTCTGGAATAGCCCCTTCCATGCCACGCCCCGTAGCAATAAAAATCTTGCGGTCCTGCGTAGCCCATAGCAACACCAAGCCGTTATCTTTATCTTTTTGTCCTACCCCCCAACGGCGGCCCAATTCAAAGGCATAATCGCCAGCGGGATAATCGCCCGTAGTTTTCACCACCACCACCGTAATTTGGGTAGAAGTTGAGTCATTATAAGTCCGAAGTTTTTGTTCAAGGGTATTAAGCTCGGTCCCGTTGAGCATACCGACATAATCATTGACCAATCGCTTTGGAGACATGGGTTCAGGAATATCCTGTGCCCAAAGTCCGACGGCTAAAAACGAAAAATATAGAATAAAAAGGAGTTGACGCATTGGGGTAATTAACGTTAGGGAGCTAAGGGTTAGGGATTTAATCATTTCTTAATTCAAGAAATGCCCTGAAGTTTATCCAAAAGAAATATCATCTGAAAGCTCATTGGTGTCGTTATCCTGGCGGGGAAAGTACTTTTTAAGCTGTTGTCCCGCTTGTTCTATTCCCGTACTGAGCCCTTCCGAAAAAGCCTCTTTTACAAAATGGGCACGCATTTGGTCACGGATAGCATCCCAAAATCCCGCAGGAACGCGTTCGTCGATTTCTTTGTCTCCCAATACGGCAAATTTGCGATCACCAAAAGCTAGATAGAATAAAACCCCGTTTTTCAACGCCGTTTGGTGCATTCCCAATTGCGCAAAAACCTGCTTAGCCCGTTCCATCACGTCGGTTTCGGGACAAGTTTGCTCAATATGAACACGCACTTCTCCCGAAGTTGCCATTTCAGCATTACGGATAGCCGCGACAATTCGCTCTTGGTCAGTTTTGGAAAAAGGGAGGTTTTGCATGATTAAGTATTGAGTAAATAGTAATGAGTATTAAGTAGAAAAAATATACTTAATACTCATTACTGCCTACCAGTTAGAATTTTACCGTTGGGGCTGTTTGCGAGGACTGAGATGCCTCAAAATAGCCTTTTTGCTGGAATCCAAACATGCCCGCAAACAGCGCAGCGGGGAAAGTACGCACCGATTGGTTGTATTCTTTCACTACATCATTAAAATCATTACGGGCGATGCTGATGCGGTTTTCTGTGCCTTCCAACTGCGCCTGCAAATCCAAAAAGTTTTGATTTGCTTTCAGGTTAGGATAATTTTCTGAAACGGCCAAAAGGCGCGACAGCGTTCCACTCAATTGGTCTTGTGCAGCCTGAAATTTCTGAATATTTTCGGGCGTAAGCTGATCAGCAGTCAAGTTGATGGAAGTAGCCTTTGAGCGGGCTTCCATCACGGCCGAAAGGGTGCTTTTTTCAAAATCTGCGGCTCCTTTTACGGTATTGACCAAGTTAGGAATCAAATCAGCACGACGTTGATATTGCGTCTGAACTTTAGCCCAGGCGCTGTTGACGGTTTCATCCTTACCCACGAGGCCATTGTAGGTACTACAACCGTATGCACCAAAAAGAAGAATAACAACGACGACAATTATTGTGGTTTTTGACATGGTAATGTTTACATTTTAGTTAACGGATGCAAAGTTTGTCCAAATCTAAGCGTTTTGTTGAAACATTTACATAAGCGGTTATTTTTCGTTTCAGCTATGCCTTTTTTTGTTTCTGTACTGGGCGGCAAACGCCCCCCTACCCCTTATTTTAATTTTACATTTTTCGGTATCTCGCGGTTTTACATTTTTCGGTTGAAATGCGGCCCCGCCCCTACGGGGTTTCATAAATCATTTCCAGAATCCCTTCGAGATATTCGCGGGAATTGCTCAGGCGCGGCACTTTGTTTTGCCCCCCTAATTTACCGCGTTTTCCCATCCATTGATAGAACGTCCCCGACGGTACACTGTGAACCAAAGGTGTCAATAACGCCAAATCCATGTAGCGTTTGGCATCATAATCTGAATTTGATTCACGAAGACGAGAATCCAGCAATGCACAAAAACCCTCCCAGTCGGAAGGCATCCGACTGAATTCGATAATCCACTCATGACGCCCTTTCGTTCCGTCGTTCATATACACAGGTCCAGCGGTGTAATCATTGATGACCGCTCCTGTTTGCTCACAAGCGTACGTGATGGCCGAATCCGCATTTTCGATGATGAGTTCCTCCCCAAAGGCATTGATAAAATGCTTGGTACGACCGCTTATTTTGATTCTGAACGGGCTTTTAGAGGTAAATTTAATGGTGTCTCCAATCTGATACCGCCATAATCCGCTGTTGGTAGAGATAATCAAAGCGTAATTTTTATCCAATTCTACCTCTTCGAGTGTCAAAGCACGCGGATGCGGTTTGTCCCATTCTTCTACGGGTACAAATTCATAAAAAATCCCGTAATCAAGCATCAGCAGCATTTCGCCCGGGTGGGCCAAATCATCTTGAAGCGCAAAAAAACCTTCCGACGCGTTGTAGGTTTCCATATACGTCACCTTGTCGCTCGGGAAATATTTCTTCATAAACAACTCCCGATACGGCTGAAAGGCCACTGCTCCGTGGATAAAAACCTCAAAATTGGGCCAAACCTCCAACATGTTTTTTGCGCCCCGCTCTTCCATAATCCGATCCAGCAACACAATCGTCCAAGTAGGAACGCCCAATATACTGGTTACGTTTTCTTGCGCACAGAGGTCGGCCATTTTTACCAGTTTTTCCTCCCATTTATCCATCAATGCCACTTCAATAGGCGGTGTGCGCAGGTACTCGGCCCAAGTGGGCAAATTGCGCATAATCACTGCCGACACATCTCCCACCATACCGCCATCTTCGTGGAACGGATTTGCGTGTAAGCTCCCCCCAATAGAAAGCCCTTTTCCTTCAAATACGAGGGAATTAGGGCGATTTTGGGCATACAATGTCATCACATCTTTGCCTCCTCGGTAGTGGCAGTCTTCCAGCGATTCTGGCGTAATTGGCAGATATTTACTCCGTGAATTGGTCGTGCCCGATGATTTGGAAAACCACTCTACATCCGACGGCCAAAGCACGTTCTGTTCGCCGCGCAACACCCGCTCGATGGACGGATAAAAATCCTCATACGTCGAAATCGGGACCCGTTCTTGGTACTGTTTGATATTTTGAATACTATCATAACGGTATTTAATCCCCCAGTCTGTATAACGCGCGGCTTCAATGAGTTCATGAAAAACCTGATGTTGGACTTCAATAGGATGTGCTTTGAAATGCTCGATGCGTTCGGCACGGCGTTTCATAAAAAAAAGGAGTATATCGTTCAGAAGTGGCACGTAACAATCTGATTTGTTGTGTCAAACATAAAGAAAAGAACTGAATGAATCACTTTTTCAGCAACTCATCCCAAAATATATCCCGTTTGTCAGTGTGGAATCCGGTCAGGATAATCCGTAATAATTCCATCCACGCCCATGGCTTTTATCCGCTTCATTTCTTCGGTTGTATTCACGGTCCAGGGAATTACTTTCATACCAAGCGCATGAAGTTGCTGTACTTTTTCCTTGCTTAATAATTGAAAATAAGGACTGTATACATCGGGCGTAAAGCCCAGATCCTCCAAATTCTTTTCAATTCCCCTCAAATTGCTCACCAAAGCGGCCAATGTTACTTTTTGATAAACTCCGGCATCAATTTGTTTCTTCCAATGCTTCAATACATTGAAATCAAAACTTTGCAAAATCACTCGGTCAGCGGGCAACAATTTAATAATTTCGTGGTACACTAAATCCGAAAAAACGGCTGGTTGAGGCTGCGATTTATCGTATTCTTTTTCTTCACTTTTGATTTCAATATTATACCAAAACAGCGGCAGGTTATTTTTGATTCGGTAGGTTTCAACGGCCTCGATCATCTCGCGTAGGAGTGGCTTGTACACTTTCAGCTTCGTTTGTTGCGGAAAATTCGGGTTACCGTTGCTTCCCACATCGTACCGCTTTATTTCATCATAGCTCAACTCGTACAGATTTATTTTCTCCCCTTTCGGGACGGGCTTTCCGTAGGGATCAATAGAAAAATCGGGGTGAAAGTACGGGTCATGCGAGACCACTACTTGGCGGTCTTTGGAAACAACAACATCTAACTCAAGCGTATTCACCTTTAAATCAAGGGCTTTCAAAAACGCAGGGATGGTATTTTCGGGCATCAGCCCCCGACTACCACGGTGGCCTTGCCAATTAAAATCAGCTGTTTGGGCAAAAGAAGTTTGCATACATAACACAAAATAAAGGATTCCCAAAAAATGACTTTTCATCTGATTTTTTTCATGTGCTCTGCAAAGCTAATTATTTATCATAAATCTATCGAAAAGTAAAACAGCACTTTTGGGTATTTTTTTCCATAAATCAAGTGGAGATTTTTTCAAAAACTTTTTGGATGAAAAAATTATTCCGCTACTTTTGTAGAAGAAATACGCGTTCAGCGAAAATTCGCAACACAAAATGATCATAAAATATACTATTTCACTCAACCGACTTCCACTCACCAAAACGGTGTGAGAAGGGGGTATTTTGTGAAATACAAACCCTTTCTCGGAGGAGAAAGGGTTTTTTATGAAATTACATTAATTTTGGCGAAGTTTAACCCAAAAAGTACAACTCAATAATCAATCCCTCTTTACTAACAATGAGCCAGAGAGTTCAAATTTTCGACACTACATTGCGCGACGGCGAGCAAGTGCCGGGCTGCCAATTGACCACCGATGAAAAGATTGTTGTCGCCAAGGAACTCGAAAAGCTGGGTGTTGACGTAATCGAAGCGGGTTTTCCGATTTCGAGCCCCGGTGATTTTCGCTCAGTCGTAGAAATTTCAAAGGCCGTTCGCGGACCCGTTATTTGTGCCCTATCCCGCGCCGTAAAAGGTGATATTGATGCCGCTGGGGAAGCGCTCGCCTACGCAAAGTACAAACGTATCCACACCGGACTCGGCTCGTCGGATATTCACATTCAACATAAATTTAACAGTACCCGCGAAAAAATCGTAGAGCAGGCAATTGCCGCCGTAAAGCACGCCAAGAGCTACGTAGAAGACGTAGAATTCTACTGCGAAGATGCAGGCCGCGCCGATTTGGCGTTTTTGGCTCATCTGGTAGAATCGGTCATCAAAGCAGGTGCTACGGTAGTCAATATTCCTGATACAACGGGGTATTGTTTGCCTCACCAGTACGGTGAGCGCATCAAATATATTTTTGAGCACGCGTCCAACGCCCATCAGGCAACCATCTCTATTCACTGCCACAATGACCTTGGTCTAGCCACCGCCAACACCCTCGCAGGTGTGATGAACGGGGCCCGTCAGGTGGAAGTAACCATGAACGGTATCGGGGAACGCGCCGGCAACACTTCACTCGAAGAAGTAGTTATGGCGCTTAAAGTGCACAAGGAATTGGGCTACGAAACGGGCATCAACACCCAATTGCTGTACCCTACCAGCCAAATGGTATCCAAAATGATGCGGATGCCCGTGCAGGCAAACAAAGCGATTGTAGGACGTAATGCGTTTGCGCACTCGTCGGGTATTCACCAAGATGGTTTTCTGAAACATACGCTCAACTACGAAATCATGAGTCCCACCGACGTCGGTGTCGACAAATCAATGATTGTGTTGACCGCTCGCAGCGGCCGTCATGCCCTCAAGCACCGTTTGGAATTGTTGGGCTTTGTCTTTGAAAAACCCGTATTGGACGAGCTGTACAAGCGTTTCCTTGACGTGGCAGACATCAAAAAAGAAGTAAACGATAAAGATTTGGTTGAATTGGCCCGCGAAGCAGTCGTCGCATAGCCTTCATTCTCAACCGAAAGCTATAAAATATCAAACAGAAAAACCGCAAAAGAACTTTGCGGTTTTTCTGTTTTTAGGAGTATTGCAAACAACGAGTTGGCGAAAGTCTCAATCATTAATCCCTCAATTCACCAATAATTGTTCGTCCTTTTACCGCATTTGTTCCCAAAATCATATCGGCGGCTTTTTCCCCAATCATGATGCAAGTCGCGTTGGTATTTCCCGCAATGATGCGTGGCATAATAGACGCATCAGCCACGCGAAGCCCTTCAATTCCTTTGACCCGCAACTGAGGGTCTACCACAGCCATTTCGTCCGACCCCATTTTGCAAGTTCCTACGGGATGGTATACTGTTTCCAAAACGGTTTTGATGTGTAATATCAATTCATCATCTGAACTACGATAAAGCGGCAGAATGATTTCTTTCCGACACCCCGCAAAGGCCGTGGCTTCCATAATTTCCAACGCTTTTTTGGTTCCTTTTAACAGCGTATGCAAGTCTTCTTCAGCGGTCAAAAACCGTGGATCAATGAGCGGTGCATCAAGGGGATTGGCCGAACGAAGCCCTACGTATCCTATACTTTTGGGTTTTAGGAGTGTTGGCAACACCGTATAGCCGCTTACGTGCGGAAAAGTATCAGGGTTGTAAAAATCAGCTTTTCCGTCGTTTCCAAAGTGGACGGGGGCAAAATGAAGTTGTAAGTCGACAGGGTCCGTGCCATCATTGATTTTCATAAATGCAGCCGCTTCAAGTGGACTGATGGTCAACGGCCCTTTTTTAAACAACAAATAGTTGATTAAACCTTTGATTTGGTTTAGGGGCTTGAGGGCATCGTTGGCAGTCGGCACGGTCGAAAGCGCACTCACGCCCGTAAACAAATGATCCTGAAGGTTTTTGCCCACGCCTGGCAGGTTCTTTTTCACTTCAATCCCGTGGCGCATCAAGGCTTCGCTTTCGCCTATCCCAGAAAGCATCAACAGTTGCGGCGATTGAAAAGCCCCCGCCGAGAGAATAACCTCTTTATCGGCATAGGCTTTTTCGGTCGTGTTTTTGGCAGTCAAAAATTCAACCCCTACTGCGCGGTCGTTTTCAATCAAAATCCGCAGGGTATGCGCTTGCGTAATGATTTTGAGGTTAGGGCGGTGCAAAATGGGCCGCAGAAACGCCACTGCCGTACTACATCGTTTTTGCTCTTTGATGGTAAACTGAAGCAACCCCGCCCCTGTTTGTTCGGCCCCGTTGCAATCATGATTTTCGGGAATACCTTTTTCAACACAAGCTTTCACAAACGCATCGGCTACGGGCGTACGAAACACCTGCGCGTAGGTCACATTGAGTGGGCCACCTTTGCCATGATATTGATTATCAATTTGGTCGTTATGTTCTGATTTTTTAAAATAAGGCAACACCGAGTCATAGTCCCACCCTTGATTCCCTAAGGCAGCCCATTCGTCATAATCAGCGCGGTTGCCGCGCACGTAGGCCATGGCATTGGTAGAACTGCTTCCTCCCAGCGTTTTGCCCCTTGGAAGGTACATCTTACGGTTCAACACCTGCGGCTGGGGTTCCGTCTCAAAGCCCCAATCCACGTTCGTACGGTTCAGCTTAGAGTAAGCGGCTGGAATATGGATTTCCATTTTTTTGTCGGGCCCGCCCGCTTCCAGCAACAATACGTGATTGTCGGGGTCTTCGGAAAGGCGATTGGCCAGCACGCATCCCGCCGAGCCCGCACCGATGATGATGTAATCGAAGGTCATTTCCGTCAAAGGGTTTAGTTTGAAGGAAATGTACTAATTTTTCAGCAAATTATATAGTAATCACGCAAAGGCGCTAAGGGGAAAAGGCCGTACAGGTTAGTTCTTTGCGCCCCTGCGCCTTTGCGTAAATCAAAAGGCGTTGGACGGCAGAGAATGCAAGGCTCTTAGCACTTTTCCAGAAAGAGACAAGGATGCTTTATCGGAAATGTAGATTGGGACAATCTTGGTTATTTTGGCATTATTGTCCCGTAAAACAGCGCTGTCGTTCAGTTTCATTTCAAGTAAATCTACCGTAGCATCAGCGTTGAAAATCAGCGTAGATTTATCCTTTACTTCGGCATTGATTTTTCTAAAACTGCTTTGTTCTATCAAAAGTTGACTGTTTTTTTCAATGCGCGTGTTTAACTCTTCCTCAGTATTGGCAATAATATTTGCGTTGGCATTCAAAAGAATAAGGTTTGGTATATCGTGAAAGTAGGTTTCAAAATAGTTTCGCTCATGGTATTTCCCGTCTTTTGAAGAAATAAAAAGTGTATCCCCTTGGGCCTTAAAAGTAACCCCTTCAGGCCGAACATCCTGTTTGAACCCTTGCTGATTTTTAGCGAGATACAACGTAAAACGAACCCCTTTAGCAATGACAACTTTGATGTTTTCAAGAGGAAAATCGTTGATGGGAAACACCTGATTTTTGACAAATAAAAGGTGTTCTTCGTAGCCTTTTTTGAATCCTAAGTTGACCAGTACCTGCACAGCCAATGTGCCAGAGCAGAAAATTGCAAACAGAATATTAGATAATTTCATTATAAAATAGGTGAAGTAAAATCAATTTTTATTTCCGCAATTTATAGGGTCTTGCGTTAAAGCTGACATGCGTTTTATCGCCAATTTCGCCGTAGTTGACATTGCTAATCTGGGATTCTTCTTCAAAAAGTTTTGCTTCATCTTTCAACGTTAGGTCCAGATTCTTGATTGTTGATCTAGCTTTAATCATAATGCTAGATTTATTTCGTGCTTCTGCTTTAAGCTGCTGTATGTTGCATCCTTCCATAAAAAGAAAGCTTAGCGATCGAATCATTATATCTAACGTATCAGCAGTAACAGACTTCATTACTACAGAACTGTTTCGGCAAATAATATTGGGAGTTTTTACAAAATACAAGTCAAACGACACATTCATCGTCCGTTTCAGATTGGTAATATAGAGTGTGTCATTCTGCGCTCTGAATTCAATAAGCTTCATATCATCCTCGTCGCTGTACCGTACTTTGTATCCCTGCTGCGTTGGGTGGTTTTGGAGCGTAAATTCAACTCTGTCTGTCACAATTGTTGTAAAAAAATTGTTGGCAAAATTACCTCCAAAGGGCTGAATACGAGATTGATTCAGCAATTCAAGTTTATACGCTTCACCATACCCAAAGACAAGCAATACCTGTAAAAGAATCGTAACGACGAGGGCAGTGATGAGAATTCCGTTGGAAAGTTTCATGTTTTCAGCGTTTTAGATTACTGTGCCAAAAGAGCTTCGTATCTTTTTTCGAGTTCGTCAAAATCCATTCTGAGCAAGCGCATCTGCTTGAAAAAAATCGGCAATTCGTTTTGAATAAAAGTCTCTCGTCGCCAATCCAAATAGTTCTGTTCGGCGGCTGGCGTGACGAAGTAACCAAGTCCACGCTTCGTATAAATCACTTCACGGGTTTGTAGAAAATCATAGGTACGCTGAACAGTATTGGGGTTTACCTCCAACTGCACCGCCAACTCCCTGATTGAAGGCACTTTATCATCAGGCTTCCAGTTTTGCACCAGTATTTGCTCACCTATGTACTCGGCGATTTGCAAATAGATGGCAGTTTGATTATGAAAATTCATGATACTTAAATTTCTTTTTCTTTGAGTTTCAAAAACGTAATTACCCACAAGACCATCGGCAAACAGTATACCCACCAAACAAAATACGGAAGTTGCATCGTAGACCGGGGCCAAAGATTTAACCCAGAAGCAGTCTCAATATTTAAAAATGTACCCCAATAAGGAGCCAGTGAAAAAAACATTTTCGTTGTATCGGGAATAAGTATCTGTAGTAAATTAAGTTTTATAAAATACAATACCACGCCTATTCCAAGTACGAAACTCAAGGTTTTAAGTAAACTAAATCGTCCGAAAACCACTGCCCCAAGCATAAAAGCTGCGGTATAAACAAAAATAAAAACCGAGCTATAAATACCTACGCCATAATATTTATTGTATTCCACAAATGCTTTTGGATATACCACTTTGATAATAGGAGTCGCTATTCCCCAACTGAAATGCCAAAATAAATACACCAACAATAAGCTGACAGGGACGGTAATAATCCATGCAAAGCAAAAACGCTCAAATGCGGAAACAGGCAAGGTAAGTGCAAACAAAGATTTCTGAGGAGTAGCAAGGTATCGAAAGCTAAAACTACCTACTAACCAAAGTGTTATACCAGCCGAAAGTAAGAGCGACGGATATGGACGCAACATATATCCTGTGAGTTGTTTATAGTAAGCATAATCACGTAAAGGCCCACATAACTGATAAATAGCCCCCAATTGTATAACTAAAATAATAAGCGGAAAAAGCGCATACGATTTCCAATTTTCACGGAATTCTACACGGGCATACCACCCAAAACGCCGAATGTCAAATGTGTTGTTCATGGCTGTTAAACTTCTTTTTCTTTGATTTTCAGGAAGGTGATAACGTAGAGCAATAAGGGCACACACAGTATCCACCAAAATTGATGTATAACCTCAAATGAAGAATGAATGTCGTTGGTAAAAATACCTTTCGTCGACTCTATCGTTAAGATAGGTCTCACCCAAGGAACTGGACCAGAGGTGCGAAACCCGTAAGCATTTGGAAAAATGGCTTTAAAAAACATGCCTTGCCCCCACTCAAATATCAAAAGGATGATACCAATTAACATGCCCAATGTTTTCAGGAAATTTAACCGCCCAAGGCTAACTGCACCCCACATAAAGGCAGCTGAACCACCTAAATAGAAAACTGAAAAGTAAGGATTTGTGACCAAAAACACAGAATCCTTTTCAAACGCCAAGCCTGGGGTATCCTTCAGAAAATAAGGCAATGCAATTGACCAGGCAATTTTCCAAAGAACATAACAGACACCTATCGAAAAGGGTACAGTCATTGTCCAAGCATATAATAGTTGCTCAAAGGAAGAAACGGGTAATGTCAAAGTCGCAAGCGCCCGATTTTGTTCAGAAAAGGCTTTTAACGTATAACTCCCGGCAACCCAAGTCATCAACCCAATCATGATTGCCAAAGAACGAAATATATTTACTTTATAATCGCCTTTGTCGAAAAAGGGGCTGTGCAAATACCCCCATTCCTGATAAATAAAATACCCAAGTACAGCCAACACTGCTACTAATCCCAACGCATACGCTTTCCAATTTTCACGGAATTCTTTGCGGGCATACCACCCAAAACGACGAATGTCAAATGTGTTGTTCATGGCTATTATTTTTGAATTATATCCTGAAACAATGCTTCTAAATCAGGCTGAGAAGTACTCTCTTCGGCGAGTACATTGAGGTCTTCTCGGTACTTAATTTTGCCATTGTGCAACACCAATACCGTATCAATCAAACTTTCTAAATCACGCACTTGATGAGTAGAAATAATAATACAGCGCTCATCGGAAGCCGCCCCAGCCACCAACTTCCGAAAGGTGCTTTTTGACGGGATGTCTAAGCCGTTGGTCGGCTCGTCCATCAACAGCAGCGGCACATTAGTGGCCAAGGCAAAGCTGATGAGGGCTTTTTTTCGTTGCCCAAAAGACACCTTTTCCAGTTTTTGGTCGGGATTCACCCCAAATTGTTGGAGATAATTAAAAAACTGTGCATCGTCAAATAAGGGATAGAATACCCCGTAGGTATCCGCCAACCGGCGGGCTGTAGTGTCGGGCACAAACGCATCTTCGGCCACAAAATACAACTGCTGCATCAGCGAAGGCTGCCGTTTGCGCGGCTCGTGGGCGAGCGTAATCACCGTCCCGCCTTTAGGAAAGACCAAACCAGCAATCATTTTTAAAAGCGTGGTTTTGCCAGCACCGTTCTCGCCCAAAAGCCCGTAAATATGCCCCGCTTCGAGGTTCAAAGAGAGCTCTGTAAACAACTTTTGAGACCCGTATCCAAAATGAACATGATTGAATTGTATCATGGCTATATTATTTTTATTAGTGTACTAGATAAATAGTACACTATAAATGTGAGTAAAAGAAAAATAAAAACCAAGTTTTGAGGCAGTTTTTTTTAACCACTGAGAAAGGGAGAGACACGGAGGCAATTTACTTACTCTGTACTCCTCCGTTTCTCGGTGGTTAATGGATAAAGAGTGATTGTAGTCAAGGTCATTTATGAACACAAAGACATCGAAATCTTTGACAGAATTACGTTCAATATTTCGTCTTACTCAGAAAAAGAGGGCATTCCAGTGGAATAAATGCTAATTTTGCGGTTCAATTCCAATTCTTGAATGGCACACAACCTCAAACTCAAAAAGCCTCTGGCGGTTTTCGACTTAGAAACCACTGGTATCAACATCCAAAAAGACCGCATTGTAGAAATCAGCGTGGTCAAAGCCTTGCTCAACGGTGAGATAGAAAGCAAGACCTTTCGCGTGAATCCGGGTATCCCGATTCCAATTGAATCGAGTCTGATTCATGGCATTTATGATGAAGATGTAAAGGATTGCCCTACGTTCAAGAACTTTGCCAAAACACTCGCACAATTTCTGACAGGCTGCGATTTGGCTGGGTTCAACTCCAACCGTTTTGATGTGCCGATGCTGGTGGAGGAATTTCTGCGGGCCGACGTAGACTTTGACATCAAGAACCGGAAACTCGTGGATGCCCAACGGATTTTCCACATGATGGAGCCACGCAATCTGGCGGCGGCCTACAAATTTTATTGTGACAAGGATTTGCAAAACGCCCACAGCGCTTATGCCGATACCATGGCCACATTTGAGGTACTATGCGCACAAATCGACCGCTACGAAGGCGTTAAGATTAAAAATGAAAATGGCGAATTATATGAGCCGATTCAGAACGATATGGAAGCCCTCCACAATCTGACGGCGTCTAAAATCGTTGATTTTGCCAACCGCATGGCCTTTAATGCCAAAGGAGAAGAGATCATCAATTTCGGAAAACACAGCGGAAAACGCGTGGTGGACGTGCTCACGCAAGAACCCGCTTATTATGATTGGATGATGAAAAGCGATTTTCCGTTGGACACCAAGCGCAAACTCACAGAAATCAAAATGCGCATGGCTTTTGGTAGAAAGTAGGCAGTCCGCAGTTGGCAGTAAACAGTAAAAAAACGGTAGGCAACTTACAGCAAAATTTAATTTTGATAACGGTAAACTGCCTACTATAAACTGGTTACTGCAAACTGCCTACTAAGTTTTCAGTTTTTTCTTCTTGGCCGCTGGAAACAGAATATTATTCAGGATCAACCGGTAGCCCGCCGAGTTGGGATGAAGGTTCAAGTCAGTCGGCTCCTCATTAATTTCGTGACGATAATCTTCGGGGTCATGACCGCCATAAAAGGTGAAAAAACCTTTGCCAAATGTACTGTGAATGTATCTGGCCTCACTTGCCGCGCGATTTTCCGCCAAAATAATGACCTCTGGCTTGATAAATTGCTTTTTAAAGGCCGTTGTCTGCCCCATAAACCCTTTAATAATTTGCTGGTGGTTTTGGGTCAGCATGGTAGGTACGGGGTCCCACTTTGCCGAAAATTGAAACAACGTAAAATAATCATTGGCCTCGGTCAAGCCCCGGTCATTGGGTTGACTGTCGACGGTCGAAAATTCAATTTCGTACGGATTCGTCACCACTTGAAAGTTCTGGAAGGCAAATGTTTGCGTAAAATCCAGTTTTTTCTGCGCTCCAGGGTCAGTCCCATCTCCGTCGTAAAGCACATCGGCGATGTCCGTATTTTGGGCCGCTAAGGCCACATCGTATGTATCAGTGGCATTGCACATGGCAAACATATACCCTCCACCCGCCACGTACTCTTGCACTTTTTTGGCCACAGCCAATTTGAGTTTAGACACTTTTGAAAAGCCCCATTTGGCCGCAATATCTTCAGCTTCGCGTTTTTGGGCACGGTACCAAGGATAATCCCTGAAATGAAAAAACTTTCCGTATTGGCCCGTAAAATCTTCGTGGTGCAGGTGAAGCCAATCATATTCGGCTAGTTTACCCTGCATTACATCGTCATCGTACACAATTTCGTAGGGAATTTCGGCGTAGGTCATCACGAGCGTTACGGCATCGTCCCAAGGTTGTTTTGTTTTGGGGGAATAGACCGCCACTTTGGGTGCTTTATGGAGTTTTACGTTGTCCATATTTGCATCGGGCTGCGCCACTTCGTTTAAAATAGCCGCACTTTGTGCATCAGAGATAACATCGTAACTTATCCCCCTGATGACCAACTCATTGACTACGCGCTGATTCCAATCCAGCATAAAACTCCCGCCCCGGTAATTGAGCAGCCAATCGATTTCTGTATCGTACGAACGGAGTACCCAATAGGCCAATCCGTAAGCTTTCAAGTGATTTTTTTGGGCTTCATCCATCGGAATAAAGACTTTAGAAGCCCATGCTCCCTGAACTAAGCCAAAAAAAATGATAAGTGGTAGGATGCACCGTTTCATCGGTTTGTGGATTTACTTTTTGATGTTGACTTTTGTATAAACGAATATACTACAAAAAACGTGCAGAAAAGTGGAGAGCAGCCGTAATTCGGAAGCCTGCATGAAAATATTTTTTGCCGCTGGCTTTTTAGTGCTCGTTGCTACTTTTGACTTATAAAAAATGAACCTCCTCGAAAACATCCGCGAAGGCCTCCGTTCGATTCAATCCAACATGCTTCGAACCGTGCTGACTGCCCTTATCATCGCCATTGGAATCACCTCTTTGGTAGGCATTTTGACCGCTATTGATGGCATGCAAAGCTCCGTCAACAACAGTTTTGCAGATTTAGGGGCCAATACCTTCGACATCATGGGGCCTCGGCCTTTCCGCCGACGTTCAGCTGGCCGCAGTGAAAAAGACTTTCCACCTATCAATTACCGTCAGGCTCAGCAATATAAGCGTGAAATCAGAGACACCTATAACGCCACCGTTTCCATTTCTTCAAACGTTGGCGGAGCGGCACAGGTAAAGTTCCGCTCCCAAAAAACCAATCCTAACACGCGCATTATAGGCATTGATGAAAATTATTTGACCATCAAAGGCTATAAGTTAATCGGCGGGCGTAACCTCTCGCAAACCGACTTAGACAACGGTCTCAATGTAGTTATTCTCGGTTCAGAAATTGCGCAGAAACTATTTGAAGGTAAAATTGACCCTATCAATCAGGAGGTGGTTGTTCGGGGCAATCAATACCGCGTTGTGGGCGTTCTTGACAAAAAAGGTTCGCTCACCGGCGGCGGCGATGATCGCACACTGTTAATACCTCTGGAAAACGGAAGGGCACTGGCCGCCAATCAGCAGCTCACCTTCGACATCACCACCTCCGTTAACAGCGGCGAAGCACAAGAGCTCATCATTGAAGAAGCGCGGGGTATTATGCGCCGTATTCGAAAAGACCGTATTGGCAAAGCTGATTCGTTTGAAATAGAAAGCGCTGATGCCATGGCCAAGAATTTTGCCGATATTTCAGGCTATTTACGCATGGGAGGATTTGGTATCGGCATCATCACGTTATTGGGTGCCGCCATTGCTTTAATGAACATCATGCTGGTATCAGTAACAGAGCGTACACGCGAAATCGGGATTCGGAAATCGTTGGGAGCTACACCGCGCCTCATACGGATTCAATTTTTGATTGAAGCCATTGTGGTGTGTATTTTGGGCGGAATCGGCGGCTTAATCCTCGGAATCGGCATCGGAAACTTGATTGCTAAGCTAATCAGTGCAAATGCGAGTTTTATTGTTCCGTGGTTTTGGATGTTTATGGGCATATTGGTCTGCATCATTGTCGGAATTATTTCAGGAATTTATCCAGCCATAAAAGCCTCACGCTTAGACCCTATAGAAGCATTACGCTATGAGTGACGATATTTTTATCAAAAAAAATCACCCAAAAACTTGCATATTAATCTGTAGACGCTACTTTTGCAGTCCCGTTTCCAATCAGATGCCCAGGTGGCGGAATCGGTAGACGCGTTGGTCTCAAACACCAATGGGGTCACACCCGTGCCGGTTCGACTCCGGCCCTGGGTACTCTTAAAGGCTTGTAAGTTACTGTTTAACAGATACTTGCAAGCCTTTTTTGATTGTTCACTGAAACTATACTGAAACAGGATCAATTCCAAAATTTGTGGAGAGCGTTGGATTTTTTTAGGTTTGTGTTTTAATCAACCCTATCTGTTTTGGAAAGTTTTCTGCCTTTAGTAGAGTACCTCTTACCTGATTTTATCTTATCCTACTACGAATTACTCAAAGTTGCACCTGTATCGAATGTGCTTCATATTTATCTCCAAGAGAAGAATTATGAAGAATCAGAGCTATCCGGGAAGAACTTATTATCGAAAGGTTTTCTGCCTGAGATTACCATTCAAGACTTTCCCATTCGAGATAAACGCGTATTTCTTCATATAAAGCGCCGCCGTTGGCTGAATACTACTACAGGAAAAGTAGAACAACGGGACTGGACACAGGTAGGGAAAGGGACGCGAATGACTGGTGAGTTCGCGGCTTTTTTAAAACAGATTTATCGATACGACACCGAATGATACGCAAACCATTGGGCGTTTTTACGGAGTCAACGGTAAAAATTTATTGCGTCAGTACAGAGATTTTCAAAGTGGGTTTAAGCAATGGGATCAAAAGTTCCATGCCAAACAATGGCTTCTACACCCTCAAAATTTGGGTAGCCATTTATCCATTGATGAGACAAGCCTATCGCATGGAGAGCTTTATACGATTCTGACTAATAAGGCCGCTAAGGGTGGGAAAGGCAGTATAGTAGCTGCCGTGGCAGGAACCAAAGCGGAAACAGTTATTGAAATTCTTCGGAAAATCCCTGAAAGTCAGCGCAAAAAAGTAAAAGAGATAACGTTGGATATGGCGGGTAATATGGAACTGATTGCCAAACGGTGTTTTCCTAAAGCGGCCAGAGTCACAGACCGCTTTCATGTTCAAAAACTGGCGATGGATGCCCTGCAAGAACTTCGTATCCAACACCGATGGCAGGCAATAGAGGCTGAAAATGAGGCCTTAGAGCAAGCTAAAATCACACAAACAGACTATCAGCCAGAAGTACTGACCAATGGAGATACGATTAGACAACTGCTTGCTCGCAGTCGGTACGTACTTTATAAGAAGTCCAAGGATTGGACAGAAAATCAAAAACAAAGGGCCGAATTGCTTTTTGAGCGCTATCCTGACTTGAAAAAAGCCTATGAGTTAACGATGGCTTTGAGCCATATTTTCGAGAATACCAACGATAAACTGTATGGATTGGCCCGACTGGCCAAGTGGCATGAGAAAGTACGTCAGTCAGGATTTAAAGCCTTCAACACGGTGGCGAGGTCCATCCAAAATCATTATGAGACGATTCTTAATTACTTTGATAATAGAAGTACTAACGCTTCCGCCGAATCCTTCAACGCCAAAATCAAAGCCTTTCGGGCACAGGTTAGAGGAGTAAGAAACGTAGAATTCTTCCTGTATCGGCTAACCCAATTATATGCTTAATCCAAGTTGCTCCACAACTTTTGGTCTTGATCCTACATTCATTTTTTGAGTAAATACTGGGTAGGAAAGTTGCATGATTACACCCATCCAGCTGATAAGCCTTGGTTTAACGATTTACAGATAAGGGTTGATTAAGGCCAAGGTATAAATGGCTATGATTGGCTGAAAGTTAACATACCTGAAAAGAAGCCTGTAAAAGGTAAGTTGACTGAATGGAAGAAGGACGCTAATCGCAAAAAATCCTCGGAACGGATCTACGATGAACATGCTATTGAGGTTTCGGAACCCACAAAGTACTTTTGTATGAATCAGCGATTGGTATCTGTGCAGGTCTGTAGAACTTTTACCGTTCTAACGAGCTAATAATCACCATTACAACAAGTCTAATTTGTACATTTTTAATCATGCTCCCAAAAAACTTGTCAATTGCATAAATAAAGCAAAAAAGCGCGAGGCAATGCCCCGCGCTTCGTGTATAAAAAGGCAATGAAAATTATCCAATCGCTTCCGCACCGGTATCTTTCCAGCTTCGTGAATTGGCTGAATCAATAACGGCTTCACATACTTTTTGGGTTTGGAGCGCGTCTCTGAACGTGGGGCCGCAAGGCTCGCCGGTTTCGAGGCTTTTGAGGAAATCTGCCACCTGATGGATAAAGCTGTGCTCGTAGCCGATGCCGCAACCCGGAATCCACCAACGGTTCATGTACGGTTGGTCGCCGTCGGTTACATGGATGGAACGCCAGCCGCGTACGATGGATTCATCGCTATGGTCAAAATACTCGAGGCGGTTCAGGTCGTGCAAATCCCAGCGAATCGAAGCGTGCTCGCCGTTGATTTCAAAGGTATAAAGGGCTTTGTGGCCACGAGCATAGCGCGTAGACTCAAAAAGGCCCAGGGAACCGTTGGCAAAATGGCAATGGAAAAGGCAGGCATCGTCGATACCCACGGGCTGCACTTTACCCGTCAATTGGTGCATACGCTCTTTTACGAAGGTCTCGGTCATGGCCGATACGTCGGTGATGGCACCATTAAGCCACATGGCTGTATCAATACAGTGCGCCAATAAGTCGCCCGTTACACCCGAACCCGCCGAATCCACATCCATGCGCCACAGGCCCGTTCCGCCCTGCGGCAGGTCGGCGTTGATGGTCCAGTCTTGGAGGAAGTTGGCGCGGTAGTGAAATATCTTGCCCAGCTTACCCGAATCCACGATTTGCTTCGCCAACGTCACGGCGGGTATGCGACGGTAGTTGTACCAAACGGTGGTTTTCACGCCCGCTTTTTCGGCGGCTTCCACCATCGTTTCGCCTTCGGCCAGCGTGCGCGCCAGTGGTTTTTCGCACAGAATCATCTTACCCGCAGCGGCAGCGGCCAAGGCGATTTCGGCGTGGCTGTCGTTGGGCGTACAGATGTCGATGGCGTCAATATCATCACGGGCCACGAGTGCTTTCCAATCCGTTTCGTAAGATTCGAAGCCCCACTGCTCGGCAAATGCCTGTACTTTTTCGGCATTGCGTGAGCAAACGGCCTTCAATACAGGATGATATTCTAATTCAGGGAAAAAATTGCCAATGCGGTTATATCCGTTGGAGTGAGTACGGCCCATCAAACCCGTTCCTACCAATCCAATGCGTATTTGTTTTTTTTGTGCCATTTTTCTTTAAATTGTTAAGGGTTAACAAATTACAAAGCTACGTTTCGAAAGAAGACTTGGAAAGTTTCAAAAACTTTCCAAGTCTGTAAATCTTTTATGCTTCGTACCAGCCGTGTGCCTTACGCACATTGATCATCGTAGCCAGAATGTCATTCCAAGTTTGTTGCTTGGTCATCACCTCGTTGGCAAACATACAGCCATCCCAGCAAATGTGCTTGAAGGCCTTGGTGAGTTCACCGCTTTCGTCGCGCAGCCAAAGTCCTGCGTCATGCACTACGTCCAGCTTTCCGTTGGGGTCAGTGGCCAAGCAGTGGCGACCCGTTTTATCGTGTGAGCCTGTTCCGTGAACGGTTCCGTCGTTTTGAGCAACGTGGAAATCAATCGTCCAAGGACGAAGCGCTGCGGTCAATTTCTTCAATCCGTCTAAGAACGTTTCGCGGTCGCCCCACTGAAAATCTTCGGGAAGGATGCGGTGTTCGGGGGCATTGTAGCCCAACAGATACAACGTAGTGTGCGACATATCTGCTTGGAAGCCCATATTCGGGCGGTCTACGGCTTCGAGGGTTTCGAGCATGTATTTCCAGCTGTGCATTCCGCCCCAGCAGATTTCACCTTCAGCCGCGAGTCTTTCGCCGTATTCTGCGGCTACATCACAGGCTTCCTGAAAGGTTTCGACGATTAATTTGGAGTTGCCAACGGGGTCAGCTGCCCACGCGTGTGTACCGCTTGCCGAGTCAATCCGCACAATACCGTTGGGACGAATGCCCATTTCGCGCAGTTTTTGGCCGATATGACAGCTTTTACGCACCATTTCTACAAATTCGGCACGTTGTTCTTTGCTCCCCATGGCGGGGCCACCCCAAATAGGAGCCACCAAACTACCGATTTCGAGGCCGTGTCCAGCTACTTTATCGGCCAACCGTTTGATGCCATCGTCCGAAATATCAAGGTCGTAATGAGGATCAAAAAGTCCAAGGTCAACTCCGTCAAATTTAACGCCGCCCACTTCCGCCGCAGCGGTCATTTCCAGCATGGTATCAAGTGCAATCGGCGGTTCTGAATCGGGGCCTTTTCCGACAATACCCGGCCAAGTGGCATTGTGGAGTTTAGGATAATTATTTTCGGGCATGTTGATAAAAGTATTAAAGGTTAATAGTTAAGTGTTATCTGAATATCTGTCAACCTCGGCAAGGTTTGGAGGCTCAAAACCTTGCTGAGGTTAGGTTTGTATTAAAGTACCAAATCAGGATTGTTGGGACCGAAGTGTTTCAGAATCACGATTGGGTCGGTAGCCGATGGATTGCTGATAACAACCCCTTCTTTGGCCGCCGCTTCGCTCACAAAGAACTCATCGTTGGTCAATTGTCCGTACCGAATCAACGCCGGAGTTTCGATGTCCCACACGCCAAATTTACCGTGGCCTTGCATCACAATGATGCCATACGCGGCCGCGTCTTTGATGGTCACGGTGGCGCCGGGCATGACGGTGAGTTCTTTGGCACTGTATGCGGTGGATTTATAACAAATCCAGTTTTCTACGTATCCTTGGGCTTGCATATCTTCCAACGGCCGTACGGGCTTAGGCATCATAAAGTGGTTGGCGGCAAAATTGGGATCAACATTGGCTTCCCAGTCAATCACCGAAACCAACTCGTCATAATCACCTATCTTGTCTTGTGGCGTGCCATTCCAAAGTAATTCTTCTGGCACAATTGCCTCATTGACAAGGCTTTGATACATTGCAAAAATATCGGATGCTTTTTGTGGCTCGTAGGTGCACAAGCTACCTGGAGCGTGCAAAATACCTGGGGGCACGTCCCAGCCTGTGCCTGGTTCTAATTTATAAGCTGACGAAAAATTGGTAATTTTGTTGTCACCTTTGTTGAAGTCCATCAAGCATTGCTTGATTTGTTCTTTGGTTGTACCCGGAGTAATTCCGAAGAAGGTATAGGGGAAATCACCACCGTGGTTGTTGAGTTGGGGAGGGAAATAATAGGCTTCGGGTTTTCCATTTTGCCCTACCAAAGCCGCCTTTTCGTCGTTATGGTGAATGTGGTGAGGCAGGGGCCCCATGTTATCAAAAAATTTAGAATACATCGGCCAGCTTTTGTACTCATCCCACAGGCGGTCACCGATGATTTCGCCTTTCAGCTCGTCGATAACATCTTTTAGTAATAGTTGTTCGGTTGTATCTCCATCCTGAAAAACCACTTTGCTCAAGCCTTCGTGCTCGCCCGTCAACGGACCGTTTTTAGCCGGCGTGGTTGACGACAGCCAACGCTCGTCGATACCGCCGCGCACGCCACCCAACACGTAATAATCGTCAGGGTGTAATTTGATTCTTCGTCCGGGTACGCAAAATGAGCGTGGTACCCATGTAGGGGCTAAGCGTAAAACCCCTTTTCCTTGTTCTAAGGCTTTTGCTGCTAAACTTACATTTGCCATTTTCTGTATAAAGTGCTCGTGCACAATTTAATAGTTGATTGTTGTTCGTTATTATTTTATTTGCAGGGACAGGTTATAATCTCAAAACCTCTATTTCCAAATCATACGTGCGGCGTTCGCCGGGAGCCAACTGAATGAGCGTATTTTGTGCTCTGGCCGTTGCCTGTCCGATGGGCGGGTTGGTGCCCGGCTCGATACCCGTCACGTATTCGCCTTTGCCCCAATGTTGCCAATTGGTCATCCAAGGCAGTTGATTTTTCTGAAAACGTATCCCTAATTCAATGCCTAGGGCAGCGTTACGTATTCCACAATGGCACCTACCCTCAGCATCGGCGTCAATGTCAATAAAGGCGGCTTCTTCTCCGCCTCCATTGTGCGTTTCCAGTGGGGCAGGGCAGGTTTTGAAATCATTTCCTTCTCTGAAAATCGGATTATTGGGGTTACCATCGCGAGATTGCCATGCGCCTTCCCATACAATTTCGGCACCTTCGTCTACCAGTGGCCAGCCCAAATTACAATGGTACAGCATCATGTGCGGGGTGGTGGTATTGGCTCGGTTTATCACTTCATCATGGATGCGAATTTTCGCTTCGCCGAGGGTTCCCGAAATGGTTCTCCGTAGTTCCAAAATAGGCCCAAAGACCTGCGTTTGCTTGATAATTCCCGTAATACTCATCTCCATTTTGCCCGCCACTGGGTCGGGCTGGATGATGGACTCTATTTCGGCGGGAATGTTGCTCACCAAGCCGTGTAATCCTCGTTCACCGTATTCATCCGACTCAGGCCCACCCACGTGCGACAGCCCACAGGTTGTTATCAATCCACCGCCAAAGGTTCGAATCCAGTCAATTCCCTTGCCTGAAAAGGGTTGCGGTGGCATGACCCCTGCATGACTCAACCACGCCAAACTATGCTGATTATAGAATGCATCAGCGATGTCCATGGCGCGGTCAATAACGACTTTGTAGCGCAGTCCCGTACCCGTATTTATCCACGCAATGCGCGTTCCTCTACCCAGACCATTGTCGATGATGGACGTCTCAATCCCTCCCAATTGTGCCGCATTCGATAGTTTATTCGTCCAGGGCTGAGTTGTTATTTCTTTACCGTCCATAAAAATCAATTGTCAGTCACATCGTCGGTCAAAAAAGGCAAAAGCCCCTTAAAACCTATTTTTAATGTATTTTTTGCTTAAAAATTATGCTTTTATTTATCCCATCAGTGGGCCAACAACCAATTTTTGACCCTTGGATTAAAGTCTTCCAATTGCTCAAAATGAAAAATATGGCCTGCCTTTTCGTACAGAAATAAATCGGAGTTCGGGATGGCACCCGCCACTTCGTTGGCCATCCATACGGGCGTAAAAATATCTTCCTTGCCCCCAATGATGAGCGCTGGCTGGGTTAGGCTGGGGAGCTCCGCCAAGGCGTTGTGCGCGATACACGCCGCCGCCTGTCCTTCCAATCCGTGAAGGGGCTGAGGAAACGGGTCGATTGCGGCTTGATTGCGGCCTGCTTCCAAGTCAGCCGCTGTTTGCTCGTTGTCCCAAGAGGCTTTGGAATAAATCAATTGTTGAATGTACAAGCTGAATTCTTCGGGCCTAAATCGTGCTTTACAGTGCGTCATGTGCTGAAAAATCGCTTTGGCGGCATTGTCGCAACGCGCCCAAGGACACATCAACACCAACGAGCGCACTTTTTTAGGGTGGCGAATTGCCAACTGCTGCGCAATGGTGCTCCCCATGGAGCAACCCACAACGCGAACATTTTCCAGTTGAAGGGCATCCAACAGCCCCGCATAATCATCGGCCATCTGCTCCGTAGAATACGGTCCCGCCGGTTTATCCGACTGGCCCACACCTCGATTATCACCAATAATGCACCGAAAATCATTTTGCCAATACGACGCATGGGGCTCCCACACACCACCCGGGGCTGTGATTCCCATGATGAGCAGAAGCGGCTCGGCCGAACTTGGGCCGCGTTCTGCGTAGTAAAAATTGATTCCGTTGGTCTGAACAAAAGGCATAACAAATTGGCTATTTTAAACCCGGAATTAATTCATTCTGAATCCAACGTCCATCGTGTAAAGTCACAAAGTCGGGATCTTCCAGCGCCTCAACGCCCTCGTCTTCACAGATAATCCAACCGCCGTAATTGGTATCTTTCAACCATTGGGTAATGGATAACAAATCCACTTTTCCTTTGCCCATCAACGCAAATTCAGGATTGCCATCCCAGTCTTTGTAATGCACGTGATTGATTAAGGATGCATACTCTTTCATCTTTTCGAGCGGGTCCATACCGCCGTTGATGATGTGGCCCACGTCGGGCGTCCAGCCCGTCACGGTCGTATCCAACGACTCCAGTACCACTTTATAATCTTCTTCGGTGCGAATAATAGAGGTATGCGGAGAATTTGGGTGAAAACTACAAGGCACACCTTTCTCTCTGGCTCGGGCCGAAACCGTATTTACGATATTGACCAAACTGCGACGACGCGCCTCCAAATCATGCCGCCCCGTAGGGATTTGGACAGTGTTGAGCATTGCTCCCGGAAAACGCTCCAACAAACTGATGGCATTGTTGGCAATCAGACGTTCGTTGTGGGTTTCTTCAGTTCCGTTCCATTCCAGCGCCAAGGCTACGGCAGCCAATTCGATACCCTGTTCTTTCAATTTAGCTTCCAAGCGGTCGGGGTCAACTAGCTCGCCCATCCACGTAAAAATGGGCTGAATCCCCGTGAAGCCCGCCTGAGCAATGATTTCAATCATGTGGCCCAAGCGCCCCTGGTGCGTAGTGCCATTGCCGCTCATAAACCAGGTATACACCTCTGAACCAAAGCGAAAAGGAAGTTTTTCTGACATATTCGTTGTAATACTTTTAGTAACTAAATGATGTGATTTTATTTCTTCTTTACGACTTCGCCGGGCATAATCAACGACTCCCAGCCCGCCAAATCGGCAGGCTTGACGTTGGCTTTATACCCATTGAAATTGAACGTGGTTGGCTTGTACGGCCCCACAAAATCAATATTATTGTTGGCTTTGATTTGTTTTTCCATGCCCAGCGACCAAAAAGCAGCATTTAGGGCCATACGCCGAAAACCTTCGCTCAATAAATCTTCCGAAGCACCGTGGGTAGTGGCAAAAACCCGCCCCGACGGCCCTGAGTCGATGGAATAAGTACGTACCCACGCCACAGGTAGCAGCTCTTTGGTTTTGTCTGGCTCCGCATCGGCCGTCATGCCGTTCAGGACTTGTCCGCGTGCAATCACCGTGGCGTTTTTCGGATAAGCCGTATAGCCGCCCGATTGCGCCAGCATGTCTTTCACGCCCCGCAAAATTGGGTGTTCTTTTTGCGCTTCTTCAAGAATCAGTTTCGAGGCCTGTTTGTGGTTGGTGCCATAGTGCGAAACCCAAGTTTCACCCAATACTAACTCACCAAAACCATCTTTCCACTCACTTTTTTCGCCTTTATAATCCCACGAATAATGCCCCCATTTGGCATTTCCTTTATTACTAAAAGCGTGCGTGGCGGTACGAAAAGCAACAATAGGACCGCCGCGCCGGATGTATTTATCGAAATGTTGCATTTCTTCGTCCCCGAAGTTGGAGAAGCGGGTAAAGAGCACCATCAAATCCGCTTTATCCAATACATCCAGTCCTTTTAGATTGGAACTGCCTGGCAGAATAAAGCCGTTATCGTCGAGGCCAAAAACCACCGTGCATGTAAATCCGTAGCGCTTGGCCAAAATTCGGGCCAGTGCTGGCAAAGATTCTTCGCTCCGGTACTCGTGGTCAGACGTAATAAAAACGATGTTTTTTCCGCGTCCGGGGCCTTTTTCGCCTTTGTAAACAATGCGATATTTGTTTACCTCATCCTGAAATGCTGTTTTTTGAGCGCGAGTAAAGCCGACAGCAAAAAAAACAATACTGAACAACAGTATTAAATGCTTTCTGTTTTTCATAAAAGTGTAGAAATAAGGGTCAGAGGCTCATCAAAATCACAGATTGTGTTTGATACACATTTGTTGAATAAACTTCAGACCATGCTCGGCGATGTGCCAAGGATCGTTGTATTCTCTCCACACGTTGATGGCATTGGCAAAACCAGGGTCATTGCGAGAAAACGCCTCAATCGTAAGCCAACCTTTGTAATTAATCGCCGCCAATCCCGCAAAGGCATCGTCCCAAGGGATGTGTCCGTCGCCGGGCGTACCTCGGTCGTTTTCGCTGATGTGGACATGGCTCAACACGGGCGAAATGGTTTGGAGCGCCTGACCATATTTCTTTTCTTCTACATTGGCGTGGTGCGTGTCAAACATGGCCCGTACGTGTGAATGATCGGCCAACGCAACCAACTTACCTAACTGCGACATGGTGTTGCACAAATAGCACTCAAAACGGTTGAGGGCTTCCAGCGCCAGCACCACATCGGCTTGTGCGGCGTGTTCGCCTGCTGCGTGCAGCACTTCGGCCGCCCAGCCATATTCTTGCTCATACGGCTCATGCGCCGCAAAATGGGCGTGAGCTGAGTGAAAAGGCCCGCACAAAACGCGTGAATTCAAATCATGCGAACGGTCAATCGCCCATTTGAGGCGGTCAAGTCCCTTGGCACGCACCGTGGCCGAGTCGCTTATGGGATTCATGTCAGGACTTACAACGGTAACGGTGGTTGTTTCCAAACCCAAGCCACGGGTAAAATCACCTACCTGCTTATACGCACTTTCTTCGGGAGAGCCTACAAAAAACTCCACCCCGTCGTAACCAACTTTTTTTAATCGCTCAATAATGGGGAATAATTCTTCTGACATTCCAGCCGACCAAGCCAGCACATTAAATCCAATTTTATTCATGGGATACTAGAGTTGCTTTAAACGAAGATTGCGATACTGTACTTTCATGGGAGGACCCACGTGTACTTGTACCCCTAGAAGTCCCTTTGACTTACCATTTACTGCATCATTGTCCACGACCTCGCTCATTAAAACGCCATTTATATAATGTTGTAGACGGTTTCCTTTGACAATCAGGTGGAACTCATTCCAGTCTTCACTTTTAATCAACGTTTTCAACGAATCTGTACTTCCAAGCGAACCCGTCACGCTCAAATCGGTCCATGCGTTGCTTTTTACTTTAGCGCGTACGGCTTCGGGAGTGAAAGTACCCGTTTGTGAATTAATAGACGTTTTTTGTCCGCGATAGGCAAGCGTTGTTCTTTTACGCTCTTCATAATTTTGGCCAGTATAGCGGTTATTACCGTCGATGTCAGCCTGATACCCGCGCAAGGCAAAAGGGATATCCGTTAGGCGGTCGCTGCGGTAGTTGATGCCTGAATTACCCGTTTTGGTGATGTTAAATTCACCCTTCAATTCAAAATCGGCAGGCTCACCACCTTTCCAGATGATGAAAGAATTGGTTTTAAGCAAAGTTGTCGGGGTGATTTCTCCCACTAAATTTCCGTTTTCAACGCGCCAATAGGTAGGGTCACCTTCCCAACCGTTCAACGTTTTTCCGTCAAATATCTGAACAAACCCGTCAGCGCGACCTTCCGCTTTCTTTCCTTGACCTGTGGTCGATACTTTACAACTTGACCAAACCAATACGGAAAGGATTAATCCTAGGTGTAAATAATTGAAACTGTGTTTTTTTATCATTTGAATTGGTGGTTGAAAGGTTTATTTATTTCGTATTTGTGGGTTGTTATAGGCGCTGAAAGCAATTGACTTACTTCTCAATAAGAGCCAAAACTATATTCAAATATTTCTAAAAAGTGTCTTAAATACTATCCTATACATACCTGCTTACGCAAAATCATTGAATAAGTACTACCCATGCAGGCGCCCTTAAACCATGAAAAGCGCACCGAAATTCGATGCGCTTTTCATGGATGGTTTTATAATCAGTAAGTTATGTTAGATTCGGCAACTATACTTCGCTATTTTCTGAAATAACTCTTTGGGATTGAAAGGTTTTGTGACGTAGTCGTTCATTCCTACCAAAAATGCCCGGTCTTGATTGCTCAACGTGGCCGAGGCCGTTAGGGCTATGATGGGAATATCCATGTCCATTTCTCTGATTTTCTGCGTGGCAGTATACCCGTCCATTTGTGGCATTTGAATATCCATCAAAATCACGTCGTACTTGCCAGCAGCGTATTTATCAACGGCTATTTGGCCGTTTTCGGCTACATCCAATACAATCTGCCACCTTTCCAGAAATTTAGTGGCCACTTTTACATTCATGGGATAATCTTCCACCAACAGAATTTTTACGCCTTTCAGGGTACTTTCGTTCAGAAGTTCATTGTTTGCTTCAACGGCTTTATTCTTGAGCGCAGTTCCGATTTCTAGCTCTATCGTAAAGAAAAACTTCGAGCCTTTTCCTAATTGGCTCTCAATCTGAATATCGCTGTTATGAAGATATAGCAGCTTTTTGGTAATGACCAGCCCCAGCCCAGTGCCCCCGAATTGGCGGGTTGTTTCGGAATTTGCTTGGGTAAATTTCTCAAAAATGGACGCCTGCTTATTTTCGGCAATGCCGATGCCCGTATCAATGACCGAAATGTCCATCACGGCCTTATTTCCAACTTTCTTTACAAAAGACAACTCTACAGTGATACTGCCGTTGGCCGTAAACTTGACGGCATTGGACACCAAGTTTGAAATAATCTGACCGAGCCGAAGCGAATCGCCGATAACCACATCGGGCACGTCATCGTCAATCATCAATTTGATTTTGTTACCTTTTTCTTCGGCCTTAACTTGGTTGGCTTTTTTAATATTGGAAATCAGCTGCTTAATATCAAACGGAACCTTCTCCAGTTCCACTTTGCCCGCCTCAATCTTGCTAAAATCCAGAATATCGTTGATGAGTACGTAAAGATTATCGGTCGAGAATTGAAGAATTTTGAGATTTTCGGCCATGACCGGCGACACATCTTCCTGTTGCATCAAATACGTAAGGCCCACGATGCTGTTCAAAGGGGTACGAATTTCGTGGCTCATCATCGAAAGAAACTCCGATTTGGCGTCGGTGGCACTCTCCGCCGCTTCTTTGGCCTGGCGCAGCTCTGCTTCAATCAGTTTACGGTTCTCAATTTGTACTTGAAGAAAATCAACCAATCCCAGCAGATTATTGGAATCAAAGGCCCTTGGTTGAATCCCTTCCTGAATTTCTAGCGAGTGAATCGCCTCAATCAGTTTTTCGACCGATATTTTACGTTGCGAAATCTCTTCTTTCAGCTTATGGTTTATTTCTGCGTACTCTTTGTCATTCAGCTGTGCCGAATGTTCGAGTAGTTCTTTATCACGATCAAAATTGAGGTAGGAATCATTAACCGCTTTGATAAAATGACCAAAGTGCTCGTGTTTCAAACAATCTTCGGTCAAAAACTTATTGATTTGCTTTTTCAGTAAGCGGTGGAATTTTGTGGTATCAATAGCGCTCATTTTTCGGAAAAAGTAGTGATCGTCATGGTTTGATTATGTAGTTCACAACGAGCATTGGGGTTTAGGGGCGAAATCTCCCCGTAGGAATAAAAACCCGTCATGACCGGTTGTTCTCCGAATATCTCCCTAGCGGCTTCCACTTCTTCTTCGGTGCGGGAGCCTAGCACTAATTTGCGCCCCACGCAACTCACCAAAATGGCCAGTTCAGGCGGGCTATCAAAAAGGCTCATTGAGTTTTGGGCAGCACTGGCAGAGGCATCAATCAAACGGTCAAAATTTGCTTTCATAAACCGCACCAAGGCGCCTTTGGGCAGCTCACCCGCAAAAGTCATGCTTCGGTTGGTCTCGTCAATGGAAAGAATGGTCCGAACGATGGGCTTCGCATCGGCGGTCGCTCTCATCGAAAGCGGGAACAACAAGGCCGCTCCGGGCAATTCATCGGCGTATTTACCCAAGTATTCTTTATAGAGGTCAAGGGCTTTTTTGTCGCCGATTTTATAGAGGACATTATACTCAGAATCAGTCACTTCTCTCTCTGGGCCGAATACATCCCATCCACCCATGGTTCCGTGGCCTACGGTCAATTGCGTTCCGTAAAAGCCAATTCCTACGATTTTCCCCTCTTTAGGGTTTTCGTTCAACCCTACGAGTGTTTTTTCAAAACGGGCTTCGTCGCCCGCCAAGCCACCCGAAATGAGGATTTTATCGCCGGTATGTTCGTTGAGCGCCGCAATCAACTCGCTGCCGTTGACCCGACCGCCGTCAGAAATGACAAATATCGCCGTCAGGTCATCGGCCAATAAATTTTGCGCTATTTTTTTTCCCGACTCAGCACTTTGAAAATGGTTTTCGATGTCAATTTTGGTCGTTTTGACAAGTGTTTTATCAAATTCAATCGCAGTGACAATGATGGTCCCTTCGTGTACCGAGTTTTGGTATATTTCTCCCGATGTAGAGTTAATGACGATTTCTGCGGCAGGAAATAGCCCCCTCAAATAGTCATAAGGTTGAAGGTCTTCTAAACACTTCCTCTCACCAAAAGCCAACACCAATTGGGCTTGCGAAGCAGCAAAAGCTGGGGTTTCAGATATAGGGTTCCAAGCACTATTCCGAAAAGCGAGTTGTTTTATCCTCATTTTGTTGTAGAAATGCGAATATAAGATATGTTTTAGTATTTTCTGTTGTTAAATCGGTATATTTTATTGAGAATATACCTACTGAGGAAGTATGTCTTAAAAGAGCTAATTCGACGCTTTCAAATAGCCCATTCATTCTGAAACAAACAAAAAGGATTTTGCTTATTCTAATCGTATATACCTATCTAGGTTACTAACAGGCATTATTTATGGTCAGCGAAATCGCTGGCTTCATTTGTCAGTACAAAATGTAGATTAGAAGAAGTAATAAGGCGGGACTTAGCCAATCACAATCGTGCCTTTCAAGTATAATCGTACCTGACCTGCTATCTCGACCCGCTCTCCAATCAGCTTTGTCTTCAGCACTCCTCCCCGCTTTGAAACCTGCAAGGCGCTGAACTCCGTTTTTCCGAGTTTTTCGGCCCAATAAGGTGTGAGAGTAGTATGGGCGGAGCCAGTTACGGGGTCTTCGGCGATGCCAGACTGCGGCGCAAAAAAGCGGGAGACAAAATCAACTTCTTGGCCTTTGGCGGTAATAATCACACCTCTGACGGGTAAAGTAGAGAGCACAATTACGTCAGGTTCGAGGTTTCGCACCTGCTCTTCATTCTCCAATACGGCCATAAAGTCGGTTTTTCCCCGGATTATTTCTATGGGGGTAATATCCCCCAAGGCTTCCAACAAAGCGGGAGGTGACACGAGTTGTTTATGAAGTGTATCAACTGGAAAATCCAGAATAAGCCAATCTTCTTCCTGTCGAACCGTCAGAACACCACTTCGAGAATCAAAGTGGATTTGCTCCTGGGCGTAATTCTCAATCGAAAACAAAACGTAAGCAGTAGCAAGGGTAGCGTGGCCGCACAGGTCTACTTCGACGGTAGGCGTAAACCAACGAATGTGAAATCCATGGTCAGTTGGAACATAAAAAGCGGTTTCGGCGAGGTTATTTTCAGCAGCAATAGCCTGCAATGTTTCATCAGGTAGCCAAGACGTAAGCGGTACAACGGCGGCGGGGTTGCCCCCAAAAACATGACTGGTAAATGCATCAAGCTGATATATAGGAAGTTCCATATTCATAGCGTTGGTAAAATCTCTAAACATTTGCAAAGGTGGACAGGTTCGTTTTTCTTCAAAAATCTTCTTTTAAAGAAAGAAACTCTCCACCCCATGCCAAGAAAAATACGACAGAAAACAGTGATACTCTACGATAATTACTGGGCTTTCGCCATGTATTTTCCAGGATACGTTTTTTCTTTAAATTGGTCGAAAGGCTCTTTTTCGTGGTTATTATCCCCAAAATACGCCAGCACCTGATGAAACATACGCGGCTCCAAGTAGCCCGAAACTGGCTGAATAAGCGCCATTTTTTCATTCATAAATACAGTCGTAGGATATCCCGTGACTTTGCCGTTGAGCATGTTTTTAAACGAAACTTTGCCCAACATCACATCAGCGTCTTTCTCGGGATTGAACTTTACAGCGTAGTATTTCTTGTTGACGAAGTCGATTACTTCGGTGTTTTTGAAGGTATTTTTATCCATTACCTTGCACCAGCCACACCAATCCGTGTAAAGATCAATAAACACTTTTCGGGGTTGTTTTTGGTTAAGTTTATAGGCTTCTTCTAAGGTTACCCATTTTATTTTGGCTTCTTCTGCGGGGGGAGTTGGGGGCTTTAGCGCCATCAGACTTACCAAAAGTGCCGCCGATAGGGTAACTAACACTGCTTTTTTCATGGTTTTGAGAAATGATTAAGTACTGATTAGTAACGGTTTTGAATTTCATTTGGTTCTCTCAAATACCGCGCCAATCGTATGACGAAAGTCTTATCCTGTCAATAAATTCCTAATTTTTCAAGCTTTTGTCTGGGCAATTAGCTTCCCGAAACTTTTGTTTACTTTCCGATAAATCAGTCGATTAGAGGGGTCAGGATGGTAAGTCTCGGCAAAATGAACACAGTTCTGAACGCCTTTTTCAAGGCTTTCTATTTTTTCTAATGCTTTCATTGCCAACATAATAGCCCCCAAACATCCGCTTTCGCCGCTTTGGTTTACTTTTACCGCTATCCCAAAAATATCGGCCAACAATTGCACCCAAAATTTGGATTGCGTAAAGCCCCCATTGGCGTGGAGTATCTGGGTTTTAGAAAGTTGATTGTCGATGATTTGGCGCGTTTGGTTCAAGTTCAGGACAATGCCTTCAATCGTGGCGCGCACCAAATGGGCTTGGGTATGTTGCCAACTTAAATTCCGATAGCTTCCCCGGGCGTGGGCATCCCAAACGGGCGCTCTTTCCCCCAAAAGGTAAGGCACAAAAAGTAAGTCTTCGGCTCCAGGAGGAGCATTTTCGGCCAAAGCAAGCAGCTCGCTCGGGTCTTTTAGCAAGAGGTGTTTTGAAAGCCACTCCAACACATTACCGCCGTTATTGGTCGGTCCGCCCGATACAAAATGGGTCTCGTCAAGCACGTACGTAAAAAGTCGTCTTTTCTCATCACGGGCTGGCGTGGCCGCCGTTTGACGGATGGCTCCGCTGGTACCGATGGTCAGAGTAGAAACGCCTTTGGCCAAAGCCCCCGAACCCAAATTGGCTAGGCATGCATCGCCTGCACCGATGACAAAGGGAGTTCCAGAGCGCAATCCAAGTTTACGGCAAAGCGAAGGATTCGTCAGTTTTTCGATATGATACGTGGGCACCGCCTCCGACAATTGTGTGGCCTTGATGCCCGTATAAGCCAGCGCCATTTCACTCCATTTCAAGCGGCGGTTGTTCAAAAGCGACGTACCCGAAGCCATCGAATAGTCAATTTGAAACTTCCCAAAAAGGTTAAACCAAATGTATTCCTTTTGGGATACAAACCGTTGAATACGCTTAAAAAGTTGGGGCTGGGTTTGGCGAAACCAAACCATCTTTGTTAAGGGGGCGTAGGGATGGGCTGGAATACCCGTATGCGAATATAATTTGGGAAAAATGTCGGCTTGTTTAAGGGCGTCGGCTTGGGCTTCACTACGATTGTCTGCCCAAAGCACCGACCGCGTAAGGCGATGATTGTGGGCATCCAGTGGAATGACGCTGTGCATGGCCGAGCACAAACTTACGGCTTCTACTGTGGCATTTTTGTGCCGCAATTGCTCCGTTACCTGCCGAAGTACGTGGACAAAAAGCCGGTATATCTCGTCAGGATTTTGCTCAACAAAACGATTTCGGGGATGGTACGTCACACAAGTTCCTGTGGCGTGGGCCACCACGCTCCCGTTTTCGTCAAAGGCCACGGCTTTGACATTGGTGGTGCCGATGTCTACTCCAATCCAAGTACTTTGCACAGAGGTAAGGTTTAGTAAATGGTAAAAAGCTCACTCCTCAATGGGGACATTTCGTTTGAAAGCGGCCCCGAAATCAATCAATGATTCGGTTTTCAGCACCCCCGGAATGTGGTCAATTTTCTCGTACAGTACGCGCCGCATGTGCTCATTGCTGCGCGCCACAATCCGGATGTACAACGTGTATTTACCCGTAATATAATAACACTCCGTCACTTCGGGGATTTGCTTGAGCGCTTCAATGATTTTTTCCGAATCGGAATCTTCTTTGAGCATAATACCCGTAAAAGCCCCCCATTCAAACCCCAATTTACGCTCGTCGAGTACCACGGTGGTGCTTTTCAGGATACCGATGCGTTTGAGCTTCCCCACCCGCTGGTGCACCATTGTGTTAGAAATACCCAAGTCGTCGGCAATGGCCGAATAGGCCTTACGCGCATCTCGTTCGAGTTGCTGTAAAATGAGTCGGTCGTATTCGTCTAAGGGCTCTTCCATGGGTTATAAAAAATCGTTGCTTTTTGGAAGAAAAAACCTTCCAAAAAGCAACGTTAACGACGATTATTTAGGGTCTAATGCCTTCGTGATGCGGAAAAGACAATCTTGAAGATGGTATTTGGTCATTTTATCGGTGGTGGCAGGAATGGCCGCCTGAATCTCGCTACGGAGCAGCGTCAAATGCGCCCGCACCATGGTCTGAATATCTCCTTTGCGTGGGTCGGCCGAAGGTGGCAAAACAGCCCCGAATACTTTTGCCGTACCTGTTCCACCAAAAGCCGGCACACTTGGCAAGTTGAGCGTTGAAACCATCCGCTCTACAAAAATTTTCTGGAGGTTTCGGCGATGGGTATCAGCGGCTTTACGCGTTTTGAGTTCCGTCCAAATGCCCGAACGAACGTCGGTAAACAATTCGTCTAACGTGTAAGCACCCGTCGTTTTTTCGGTAGCTTCGATGATGCGTTGTAGGCGGTCAGCCGCAAAGAGGCTTGTTAAAGTTGCTTCCTGAATTTTTGATACAAAATCTACGCCCATATCTGGACGAATACGGCGCATGATGTTGGCATCCAACAACCACGTTGGCGTGGCAAACAATTGCTGGTTCAGAAACGTGACCGCGTCTTTCTGAAGTTTTTTAGGCGTAACTTCATAAATTACCCCTTCTTGGTCCATGGTTTTTGGCGTTTCGTAGACTCCACCCACGTACTTGGTCACGTGGCCCAGATAACGACGGTATTGTGTCACCACTTCGTTGTAGCCTTCTTCAAGCATTTCGTAGTCTTCGGCTTCTTCGGAGGTCCATGTCACTAAGTTTGGCACAATGCGTTTCAGGTTTTTGATACCATAATCACTGGAAAGCATGGCGTTGTCGCCCACATCTTCGTTTTGGGCGCGCGGGTCATAGGGGTTGGTTTCGGTCAAAAACCACAAACGGCGATTCGATTGGGCTTTTTCTTTGTACCATTTGTTCAAAACAACCTTGTCTTCTTCGGGCGTTTTGGTATCATAAATAGGCTTGTAGGCCCATTCAATGGCCCAAATATCGTAATCACCAATGCGGGGGAAAAAATCCGTCACGCCGTCTTCGGGCTGGGCTACGTAGTTAAAACGGGCGTAGTCCATGATGGAAGAAGTGTGTCCGTTTTTACTCGTAAACTCTTTGTCACGCAGTTTTTCTACGGGCGTCGCGGTCGAAGCGCCGTAGTTGTGGCGCAGACCAAGCGTATGTCCTACTTCGTGCGACGACACAAACCGAATCAATTGGCCCATCAACTCATCATCAAATTTATTTTTGCGGGCGCGTGGGTCAGCGGCGGCGGCTTGGGTCATGTACCATTTTTTCAGGAGTTTCATGACGTTGTGGTACCAACCGATGTGGCTTTCCAAGATTTCGCCCGTACGCGGGTCATGAACGTTGGGCCCGTAGGCATTTTCTATATCGGAAGCAAAATAACGAATGGCCGAGTTGCGGGCATCTTCTAAGCTGATAGTCGTGTCTTTTTCGTTCAATATTACGCCCTGAATCGCGTTTTTCCAGCCTGCTTTTTCAAACGCTACGTTCCAGTCATCGACGCCCATTTTAAGGTATTTTCGCCATTTTTCGGGCGTGGCAGAGTCAATATAATAAATAATTGGCTTTTTAGGCTCAATCAATTCTCCTCGACGCTGACGCGCTTCGTCTTCTTTGTTTTTGGGTTCCAAACGCCACCGCACCACAAACGTTTTGTCTTCGGTACGCTGCGAATTTTCACCGTATACGCGGTAGCCGTTGGCAAAATAACCGACCCGAATGTCAAACAAACGCTGCTTCATCGGCACGGCAGGAAGCGCAATAAACGACGTATTCAACTCCATCGTGACGGCTCCCGCAATGGAAGAAGCGGGCAAATTGACCGAAGGAATCGGGCTTGGCACGGGCGAAGGAGGGGTAGGCATGGCAGGAATAGCGCCGTAGGTTTTCACCACTTTTATCTCTGTATTGAGCGGAAACGACTTGATGCTCTGAATGTAGGTACGGTCGGTCTGAATGGTGGTTAGTTTGTACGCCTGCTTCACCACGGGCGACATAGAAATTACGGCATTTTCACCTTTGAAAAAATCCGTTACTTCAATCACCACTGAGGTATCTTTGCGAACAGCCTTGATGTCAAACGCCATCGCAATCGGGTCAACGTTGGAGTTGCGTACTGCCTTGTAAATGGGCGAGTTAGCATCTTCACTTACGTTAATATACGCCACAGCACGCATGAAGAGTTTGTTTTCAGGCCCCTTCTCAAACCGCACTACTTGGCGGTTAAGAAGCTCACCTCCGTAGGCTGGCAAGCCCACCGAACCAGGCGTAGTACTCGACTGCGACAAGCGCGTTACGGCCATCATTTCTTTGCCCAACAGGGAATCAGGCAATTCAAAAAAGTATTTTTCGTCAATTTTATGGACAACAAATAGCCCCTTCGTGGTTTTGCTTTTGTCCGTGATTACTTCTTTATAGGCTTTAGGACCGGGCTTGGCGGGTGCGGGAGCCGCAGCGGGAGGCGGAGAAGCAGGAGAAGTCGGGGTTGTGGGTGTGGTAGGTCTTCGGTCTTGCGCAATGGCCGTCAACGCCATAAAAGAAGACAGAAATGTCAGGTATTTGAGCATGGTTGTAGATTTGTTGATTGACGTTTTACTCGTCAGGTTTTTGGTAAGTGGTTTTTTGAAAATATTCAAGTGTCAAAACAAGAAAAAAAGCCGCAATGTTTTATAAAAATTGCTTTTAATTTTTACTGTTTTAAATAAATATGACCTATTTCTGATTGAAAATAAGTTATATTTTACTTTTGACAAATTTGAAAATTGTCAAAAATACAAAATCAATCCAATCCCATGACGGCAGAAATCACTCAATCAGACTATTTAATTGGCCTCGAAAAGCGCTACGGGGCGCACAATTATAAACCTGTTCCAGTTGTGATTGAGCGCGGAGAAGGTATTTTTGTGTGGGACATCGACGGCAAGCGGTATTTCGATTTTTTGTCGGCCTACAGCGCTGTCAATCAGGGGCACTGCCATCCGCGTATTGTGGAAGCCCTCGTGACGCAAGCCCAAAAACTCACGCTCACCTCGCGGGCGTTTTACAACTCTGTGCTGGGCGAATGTGAAAAATTTCTTTGCGATTATTTTGGTTACGATAAGGTCCTGATGATGAATTCGGGCGCAGAAGGTGGAGAAACTGCCCTCAAACTCACCCGTAAATGGGGTTATCTGGTCAAAGGCATTCCTCAAAATGAAGCCAAAACCGTGTATGCCGCGGGCAACTTTTGGGGCCGTACCATGGCCGCGATTTCATCCTCTACCGACTCCGACAGTACTGACGATTATGGTCCTTTTTTGCCGGGCTACATTATCATCCCGTACAATGATTTGGCGGCGTTGGAACAAACCTTTCAAGCTGACTCCAACATTGCGGGTTTTATGGTGGAGCCGATTCAGGGCGAAGCGGGCGTGGTGGTGCCCGACGAAGGCTATTTGCGTGGTGTGCGTGAACTTTGTACAAAATACAATATACTTTTTATTGCCGATGAGGTGCAAACGGGACTTGGCCGCACGGGGAAACGCCTCGCCTGCGACCACGAAGACGTAAAACCCGACATCTTAATTTTGGGAAAAGCGCTTTCGGGCGGTTTGTACCCGGTTTCCTGCGTACTGGCAAGCGATGAAATCATGTTGACCATCAAACCTGGTCAGCACGGCTCGACCTACGGCGGTAATCCACTCGCAGCAGCGGTGACAGTAGCGGCCCTCTCGGTACTTAAAGACGAACATTTAGCCGAAAATGCCGAGCTATTAGGCGAAGTTTTCCGCGAAAGGATGCGGGAGTTACAACATAAAACAGACTTGATTCAGGAAGTTCGCGGCAAAGGTCTTCTAAACGCGGTGGTGATCAATACCGACGAAGAAAGCCCGCTGGCGTGGCAAATCTGCCTTCAATTAAAAGAAAAAGGCCTGCTGTGCAAGCAGACCCACGGCAATAAAATTCGTTTTGCGCCTCCCCTCGTCATCACCGAAGCCCAAATCCACGAGGCGTGTGACTTGATTGAAGAGGTAATTTTGAGTGTGTAGAGAATCTACAACGTCGGCGAGGTTTGGAACCAACAGTGGAACTGCTCGCCGACGTTTTTTTTTATTTCCGCAACCACTTATCAGTCTCCACAATCGGTAGCGGATATTTTTCTCCCAGTTTGACATTGTACTGGCTCTGCGCTTCGGGCGTCAAAGTCCACACTTTATGAACTGATTCGGTGGGCACAGCGGCCAATTCGGGCAACCAAGTTTTTACGTACTCCCCTTTGACGTCGTATTTAGAAGCCTGCGTCAGGATATTAAAATAACGATTTTCGCGCGGGTCATTGCCCACCCCCGCCACATAATTCCAGTTCCCCCAATTACTACACACATCATAGTCAATCAGTTGACTTTCAAAATAAGCCGCTCCCCACGTCCAATCGACCATTAAATCTTTGGCCAAAAAACTCGCCACATTTTGCCGTCCACGATTTGACATGAATCCCGTTCGTTGCAGTTCACGCATGTTGGCGTCGATAAACGGAACACCCGTTTGACCGTTAACCCATTTATCAAACAGCTCACGACGATGATTCCACTGTAATTCGAGATTGTATTGAATTCCTGAAGTTTTAAAAAGTCGAGTGCCGTACCTTAACGCCACAAATCGGAAATAATCTCGCCAAATTAACTCAAAAATGAGCCAATAGGTCGAGTCATTCGCCCCATTTTTGGCTTCATACTTCTTTATTTCCTCATAAATCTGGCGGGGCGACAAACACCCCAAGGCCAGCCAAGGTGAAAATTTTGATGAGTAATCTGCCCCCAAAAGGCCATTTCGGGTTTCTTTATAGGATTTTATCAGGCCAGTTTCCCACAGGTAATGATGAAGACGATGAAGAGCTTCCGTTTCTCCTCCTTTAAACGCCAACGCCGCCCGTTGATTGACTTCGGGGAGCTGCGAAAACAAAATCAACTCGTAGATTTCGGGCATCTTACCAAACTCCAATCCTTCGGGGATACGCAGCGCCACGGGTTCATGAAAAATCGAACGAATCACGGATTGTCCTTCCACTGCTTTTCTAAATTCAGTAAACACCGTGGGCAAACGAGATACCCAAAAAGGCAAATCACGTGGGTGATAGAGCGTAGCTCCCCAAAAAACCTCAAAATCAATATTATCCACCTTGAGTTTTTTTGAGAGGGAGGTTTCCACATCGGTTTCTTCCTGCGTTGCTTCTTTTGCGGTATAGATGGCCGTCACGTCCATATCGCGCGCGAATTCGCTGATGACTACTTCGGGCTTACCCAGCTTGATGACCAGATTCGCACCTTTTTTGCGAAGATTATCGCGCAGATTTTGGACCGATTCAAGCAAAAATTTCGCCCGAAAAGTACCTGTTTTAGGAATACCGAGCGGGTCTATCTGTTCAAACTGACGCGTATCAAAAACGTACATCGGAATCACTTCGTCGGCGTCCTGAATAGCTTTTAAAAAGCCTTCGTTATCGTGCAGGCGCAAATCGTTTCGAAACCAATAAATAATGCGTTTGGGCATGGAGGTAAATGATATGTTATTTTTATTACGTCAAAACTACGCCTTTCTCCGAAAAGTTTAAGTCTTTTTCCGGAAACCAACCAAAACCGCCCCCCTTGTTTTTGCAGTCGACCGGGCTGTTTTCCAACCATTTTTTATTTCTATGCGTCTTTAAGGCACAACTGTCATTCATTTTAAAGACAATGCGCTCACTCATTTTCTTATTCTTTCTTTTTATGGCCGCTTGCCAACCGATAGCCCCTGAACAGGCCGCTGTGATTACAGGCCGTGACTTCACGTTTTGCGGTGCCTGCGGCGGATGGTTCGTACTGGTAGATACGCTCACTTTTCGAGCAGAAGTTCCGGCTGAATTTGCCAAACCTACCACTCCCGTCTGGATCCGCTATGAAAAAGACGAAAGCGACGGCCTGAAAAAAGCGGGTCATTGGATACACATCAAGTCTATACGAAGTCGCTGAATCAGCTGTCTACTTCGTTTATCAACACCAAATGCACTGCCATTACTGCATATTGTTTTCCGTTTTCCCCTCTTCCTTTCTGCATTTTCCACTCCAATTTTTGAGCGTTAACCAAAAGTGGTTTACTTTACACGCTCACCCGATTATCTGTATTACACTATGCTATCCCTTCAGGCCATCCATCACGTCGCCATTATTTGTCGTGATTATACGCGTTCAAAACATTTTTATACCCAAATCCTCGGCCTCACGGTCGTGGCCGAAACCTATCGCGAAGCGCGCGATTCGTACAAACTGGATTTGGCAGTCAATGGCTTGTATCAGATTGAGCTGTTTTCGTTTCCAAATCCACCCGCTCGTCCATCACGGCCCGAAGCGACGGGGTTGCGGCATTTGGCGTTTAGTGTCTTGGATATTGACCAAACTCACGCCTATTTAGAACAAAAAAACGTGGCTTGTGAAGCCATTCGGGTGGATGAGCTGACCCAAAAGAAATTCTTTTTTATTGCCGACCCCGATGATTTACCGATTGAGTTTTACGAAATTTGAGCAATACCGCCCAGTTTCTTCGTAATTTTGTAGCATGAAAATCAAAACGTCCGTTTTCGTCAAAAGCTCGGCCAACAACGAGCAATGTCCCAAACCAGACCGTCCGGAGTATGCGTTCATTGGACGTTCTAACGTGGGCAAATCATCGTTAATCAACGCCCTCACCGAACGACGCGACCTTGCTAAAACCTCCTCCAAGCCTGGCAAAACCCAAGTAATCAACCACTTTCTAATCAACGACTCGTGGTATTTGGTTGATTTGCCCGGGTATGGCTACGCCAAGGTTTCCCAAACTGACCGCAAAGCATGGGGCGAAATGATTAATAATTATTTGTTCCAACGCGAAAATCTGATTTGTACCTTTGTGCTCATCGACAGCCGCATTGAACCCCAAAAAGTGGACTTGGAGTTCATGGAAAAACTCGGTAGCAATGGCGTACCTTTTGCCCTTATTTTTACCAAAACAGATAAACTAACAGCCACTCAACTGCAAAATCACCTGTCTGATTATAAAAAGAAGTTACTAGAAACGTGGGACGAACTACCGCTACTTTTTATAACCTCATCGGTGTCGAAGCAGGGACGCTTGGATGTTTTGAAACAAATTGATGAATGGAATCAGCTAAAAAAATGAACATAACTACCCTCACCGTCAACCCTGCCATCGACAAAAGTACGGTCATTGACCGGCTGATACCCGAACAAAAACTTCGATGTGATCCACCTCGTTTTGATGCGGGCGGCGGCGGCATCAATGTGTCTAAAGCCATACGACGGCTGGGCGGTAAATCGTTAGCCATCTTTACGGCGGGCGGTGCGTCGGGGCAATTGTTGGCGGATTTGGTAAAACAAGAGCAAATTGACGCCCAAATCATCGAAACCAACGAATGGACTCGGGAAAATTTCGTTGTTGCCGAAACATCTACCAACGCCCAATACCGCTTTGGAATGCCGGGAGCCGCACTCACGGAAGCCGAAACACAGGCGATTTTGGATGCTTTAGAACATTCTGGGGCCAATTATGTAGTAGCCAGCGGCAGTTTGCCGCCCAAAATGGACGTCAATTTTTATGAAAAAGTAGCGGCTATTTCCAAAAAAATCGGTGCTCGGCTCGTCCTCGACACTTCGGGTGAGCCGCTCCGTGCCGCGTGCGACGAAGGCGTGTTTTTATTAAAACCCAACATCGGCGAACTGGAAGCATTGGTCGGAACCACCAACCTCCAAATGGACGACGTGGATGATGCCGCCCGCAGTCTCATCGGCGACGGCAAATGCGAAGTGGTCATTGTCTCAATGGGGCCCAAAGGGGCGATTTTAGTGACCAAAGACCTCTGCGAACACATCCCCGCCCCACCCGTGCAGAAACGCAGTACCGTCGGTGCAGGCGACAGCATGGTGGCGGGCATGACATGGGCACTCACGCAGGGCCTGTCGTATCCCGAAATGCTACGCTGGGGCGTGGCGTGCGGCTCAGCGGCAACCATGAACGAGGGCACCCAGCTTTTTTTGCGCGCCGACGTAGAGCGGCTGTTGGAGTGGTTTAAGCGATTTGGAAAATAAACCACCCCGACTGACATTAGAAATCTGACTATTATTTGAAGGCTAACAAAATAAAAGTGAACGCCTACTTCCAACATATCAACGAAGGCATCCGCACCACCCTTGCGGGGATGAAGCTCACGCTCAAACACTTATGGGATGCACGCAAGCGACGCGGAAATCACAGCATCCGCGAAAATGACTATTTTCAGGAACAAACTGGAATGGTGACGCTTCAATATCCCTTTGAAACCATGCCCATCCCCGACAATGGCCGGTACCGTCTCCACAACGAGATGGATGACTGCATCGTTTGTGATAAATGCGCCAAAGTCTGCCCAGTAGATTGCATTGATATTGAGCCGATTAAGGCCACTGAGGAAGTAGGAAAAGCCTCTGACGGCTCCCCCATTCGTCTTTATGCAGCGGTATTTGACATCGACATGGCCAAGTGCTGTTACTGCGGACTTTGCACCACGGTTTGCCCTACGGAGTGCCTGACCATGACCAAAACGTTTGATTACAGCGAATTTGACGTGCGGGACATGAACTATCACTATTCAAACCTTACTCCCGAACTGGCGGCCGAGAAAAAATCGCTTTATGAACAATTCTTGCTGGAAAAAGAAGAGTTAAAAAAACAAAAAGCCTCTCCCCTGCCCACTGAAGCAATCGCTACCCCAACGGCAAAACCTAAACCTGCTTTCGCGCCCAAAAAGCCCGTTATTGGAAGTCCACAGGTAGAGGTGGAAAGTACGGCAAACAGTGAAGTAACGCCGAAACCAAAACCCGTTTTTGCGCCCAAAAAACCAGTTTCTGAAAGTCCACAAGTAGACGTTGAAAGTACGGAAAACAGCGAAGTAACGCCGAAACCAAAACCCGTTTTTGCACCCAAAAAGCCCGTTATCGAAAGCTCATCGTCTGCCGAAAACAGTGAAGTAACGCCGAAGCCAAAACCTGTTTTTGCACCTAAAAAGCCAGTTATCGAAAGCTCATCTTCTACTGAAAACAACGAAGTAGCGCCCAAACCAAAGCCCGTTTTTAAACCCAAAAAACCTGTTGTTGACGATTCCGCAGCTATTGCTGAAAATGCGCCATCCATCGAAAACGGTGAGCCTATTGCCAGACCTAAACCTGTTTTTACGCCCAAAAAACCAGTTACTACTACCGTAGAAAATCAGGAGTCGGCTATTGAAAAAGCTGCGAATAATGAACCAAAAGAAGAGGTCAGCGGTACGCCCGAGGCAAGGCCAAAACCTGTTTTTAAGCCCAAAAAACCAGTAGTCGAGGGTTCACAAGCGCAGGCAATAGTAGACATTACACCAGCAAACGACGTTGCTCCACCCAAACCTAAGCCCGTGTTTGTTAAACCTACGGTTCCATCCGTGGAGGAGAGCGTAGCGCCCGAAATTTCAGAATCAGAAACCACTGAAACTAAAAATATCGATTTAGACGGGGTAAAACCCAAGCCTAAACCGATATTTAAGCCTACGATGAGGCCAAAAAAGGAGGAATAAATTAAGCGCCAGTGGTATCAGGAGGAGTTGCTGTGTCTGTCGGCTCAGGTTTTGGCTTGCGAACGTATGCTCGCTTGACTGGAATTGCTGGGGCTTTTTTAACGGGTGCTTTTGGCATAGGCGCTGGTTTCACTTCAACAGGAGTTTCAACCGCTTCGGGTACCGCCACCTCTTTTACTTCATGATGCGTTTTTTTTGATGAATTATCTTTTTTGTCACCTTCATCCTTTTTTTTATCTTTTTTATCCTTATCAGCCTTCTTGTCCTTATCAGACTTCTTATCTTTATCGGCTTTTTTATCTTTATCTGATTTCTTGCCTTTATCTGCTTTTTTAGCAGCTTTTTCAGCTTCTTTTGCTAGTTTTTCGGCGGCTTTTTTTGTTTTTTTTGCTGCATCTTTTGCCTCTTCTTCTTTTGCTTTCGCCTCCTTTTTCTTAATTTTATCTAATTTCTTAGCCAGTTTTTCAGCTGCTTTTTTGACCGCTTTAGCTATTTTTTTAGAAACAGTTTCCCCCACAACGACGGCAGCAATTTTTTGGGCAATTTCGCTTGAGGCTTTTTTCTTTTCTGATTTCATGGGGATTTCGAGATTGTGTTTTATTGTAAAGTAAAAAATCTACAAATACATAACTAAATTTCCGTTAAAACAAAAATTTCAGGTTATTTTTATGTTAAGATTTTAGCATTTTTGAGACATAATCCCACGCCACGATTCCCGCACTCACCGATACGTTGAGGGAGTGTTTAGTGCCGAATTGGGGAATTTCCAAACAAATATCGGCTTGGCTTACCACTTCTTCATTTACCCCAAAAACCTCATTGCCGAGCACAAATGCATATTTTTGCTTCAATTCGGGCGTAAAATCCTGCAATTTTGTACTTCCTTCCGCTTGTTCTAGCGCCACCACCTTATAGCCTTCTGCCTTCAATCGTGCCACTAAGTCCAACACATCTAGCACATGTTCCCACACCACCGTTGTATCTGCCCCCAAGGCCGTTTTGGTAATATCGCGGTGAGGAGGCGTACCCGTCAATCCACAAAGGTAGATTTTCTCCGCCCGGAAGGCATCAGAGGTTCGAAACACCGAACCGACATTGTTTAAACTGCGAATATCATCCAGCACAAAGACAAAGGAATGTTTTGGAGCAAGCAGGTATTCATCGGCAGAAAGGCGATTAAGCTCTTCCATTGATACTTTACGCGGAGAAATCATTACAAATTGACAGATTAAAATAGACCTTTATGAACGCAAAAATAGTGGGAATATAGACGTCTGAAACCTCTATCCACCAAAAACTGTTATCTTTGTATAGTGACAAAACTTACGAATGGAAGAATATAACTTACACACGCTGCCCAATGGCATCCGTGTCGTACACAAACAAGTACCTCATACTCAGATTGCCCACTGGGGCATCATGCTCGACATCGGTAGCCGCGATGAGCTGCCGTATCAGCAAGGTTTAGCGCATTTTTGGGAACACATGGCCTTCAAAGGCACCCAAAAACGTAAATCATACCACATCATTAATCGTCTCGAAACCGTTGGCGGGGAGCTGAATGCCTACACGACCAAGGAAAAAATCTGCTTTCACGCCTCGCTGCTCGCATCGCACAGCGACAAAGCGATTGAGTTGCTTTCTGATATTTCGTTTCATTCTATTTTTCCCGAAAAACAAATCGAGAAAGAGCGGGGAGTGATATTGGAAGAAATGGCGATGTATCACGATTCGCCCGAAGATGCCATTCAGGATGAATTTGATGAAGTAGTTTTTCAAAATCACCAACTGGGTAAAAATATCCTTGGAACGTCGGAAACGGTACGCTCTTTTGGGCGCAATGATTTGCAATCTTTTATCGCAGCCAACCTTGATACTGAGCGCATTGTGGTTTCGTTGGTGAGCAATTTACCCTTTAAGAAAGCCGTAAAACAGGCCGAGAAATACCTCTACGACTTGCCTCATTGCACCACGCAGCGAGTACGTACGTCGCCCGAAATTTATGTACCTCAAATCATCCAAACGCCCCGTGGCATGACGCAGGCGCAGGTGGCCATGGGTCGCCCAGCCTACGCGCTGATGGATGAGAAGCGCTTGCCGTTTTTTATGCTTGTCAACTTGCTTGGTGGGCCAGGCATGAACTCCCGCTTCAACATGACTTTGCGCGAGAAATACGGGTTGGTTTATTCCATTGAGGCCAATTATGCGCCATTTTTGGATACGGGTTTTCTGGGTGTTTTCTTTGGTACGGAGCCTACCAACCTGGAGCGTGCCATGCAACTCGTAAATCGGGAACTTCGCCTGCTACGCGAAAAACCGCTTTCAACAATTCAGTTGCGCAATTTGAAAGAGCAGTTGATGGGCCAACTCGCCATGTCGGAAGAAGGTAATCAGAGCTTCATGCTGATGATGGCCAAGAGCATTCTGGATACGGGCAAGGTAGATTCATTACAGGAAATATTTGCCGAGATTGATGCGGTAACGGCTCCGCAATTGCAAGATATTGCCCAAGAAATGTTTGACGAAAGTCAGTGGAGCACCCTGACCTTTGTTCCAGAAAGTGAGTAACGAACGAGAGAATCAACGATAAAATATATTCCAAATAAGTAACTGTAAAGAAGCATTTTAAGCGATAAAAACGGCCCAAGTATATCTTTTTAGCCGTTTTTTCGTTTATATTTGTTGAAATAACACTCACTGAATGGATTTTATTCCTGCAGCCATAGAAGCATACGCGCTGGCCCATACGTCAGCCGAAAGCCCCTTACTGGCGCAACTCAACCGGGAAACCCACGCGAAAGTACTTCAATCTCGAATGCTTTCGGGACATTTGCAGGGCCGTCTTTTGTCGTTGTTTTCGACCATGCTTCGACCGCGTCGAATCTTGGAAATCGGCACCTATACGGGGTATTCAGCCTTATGTTTGGCCGAGGGATTGACCGAAGATGGCATTTTGACGACCATTGACGTCAACGAAGAACTAGAATCGTTTGTACGGTCTTTTTTTGACCAATCTCCCCTCGGACACAAAATTGATTTCCGCATTGCCAATGCCGCTACGCTTATACCCACCTTGAACGAGACCTTTGACCTCGTCTTTATCGATGCGGATAAACTCAATTACGGTTTGTACTACGATTTGGTGTTTGACAAAGTCCGTCCGGGCGGAGTCATCATCGCCGACAATGTCCTTTGGAGCGGAAAAATTGTTCAGTCGGACAAGCGAATAGATAAGGATACTCAGGCCCTTTTAGACTTTAATCAGAAACTCCACAATGACCCGCGGGTGAGCAATGTGCTGCTGCCAGTTCGAGACGGACTATTAATCGTGTGGAAACATTAACTTTTAGCGATTCCAAAGCAATGAAACGTACCTTAACCCTCATCACCTTCATTTCTTTCTTTGCCATCTCCGCCATCTTGGCGCAGGCACCTGCCGTTCCTACGGTTCCATCCAGCGTAGGCTTTGCTGGAATGAACGTTAAGATTGACGATGATGCCCGAGCCATCATCCAATCAGACGTGAAAGCGCTCCTCGGCAACCGCAAGTATTGGGAGTCCAAGCTCGACCGTTGCGTGATGTATTTTCCCCTCATTGAAGGGATTTTGATTGACGAAAATATTCCCACCGATTTTAAATTTTTGGCCTTGCAGGAAAGTGGCCTTCAACCCGATGCCGTTTCCGCCTCCAATGCCGTTGGATTTTGGCAATTCAAAAAAGAAACCGCCGTTGATTACGGTCTACGCGTTGACGACATGATTGATGAGCGCAAAAACATTACCGCTTCTACCCGGGCAGCGGCGCGCTACCTCAAAAAAAGCAATACACAGTTCAACAACTGGGTTGCTTCATTGTACTCTTATTATTTGGGCGCAGGAGGAATCAGCAAAAACATTCCCAGCGAATGGTCGTATGCCAAGGAAGTTACATTAGACGGTAAATCAGACCGTTATATTTTGCGTTTTTTTGCGCATAAAATCGCGGTTGAATCCGCCATTGACCGTTATCAATCTCCTATTCAAACGGTATTGCTCGAATATACGCAGGCCAAAGGCCGAACCTTACGGGATATTGCCTCGGAGCTAAGCATCGACGAAGCCACTTTGCGCAACGAAAACCGCTGGCTCAATGCCAACGAAATTCCGACTGACCGAGATTATACACTGATTGTTCCTGCAAACAGCGAGCAGCTTTCTGCCACCCGTACTCGCCTCTCGGCGGTTCAAAAGCCTAACCAGCGCGATAATTTCGCCCAAAAAGACATTGGTTTCCCAGTCTTAGTCCGCGCCGAAGGCTACAGCAATGACTTATTGTTGTATGAAATAAATGGCTTGCCGGGCATTATGGCGGGAGGCAATGACAATGTGGAATCGTTGGCCAGAAAGGCAAAAATTAGTTTCAGCAGTTTTTTACGGTACAACGAAATGTCGGAGCGTGACCCCATTGTTCCAGGAGACGTTTATTACTTAGCCAAAAAAGGCAAACGTGCCGTTGTTCCTTTCCACACCGTTCGGGAAGGCGAGTCGCTTTGGAAAGTTTCGCAAGTGTACGGAATTCGATTAAAATACATTGTCAAAAACAACCGCATCGACAATCGTAATCAACGCCCACAAACAGGCCGAGTGCTTTGGCTAACAAAAAAACGGCCCCGCAACACCCCAGTTGAAGTCGTAGATATGCCGCAGGATGAGTGGGTTCCGGGCAGTGGAAAATCACAGCCTCGTCCTGCCGCGCAGGAGAATACCCGAGAAAGTGCAACTCCGACTGCTTCCAACAAAATACCGCAAAATCCATCTGAGCGTAAAGTTTACACGCCCAAGATGGCCGATACCCCACCCCCTACCAAGTCTACGGCCAACGAATCAACATTGGGTGGGGTCGAAGTAACGGATGCCGCCAGTCTGCCTAAGCAAGGCACCTCAACAACGGCACAACCCACCAAGCCCAATAAAAGAGCACCTTCTTTTAACCCAAATGATGACGACAGGGTGGTGATTATCAACGACGATGAACCGGTGAGACAAACTTCGACCAACAAACCAGCCAACAAAACCGCCGCTACCCAACCCGCACCGCAGACAACCGCAAAACAGCAACCAGTAGTTAAGAATACAACTCCTCCTACTACACCTAAAGAAACGGTGAAAGAAGCGCCTATTGTAACGACCAAAACCGAAACGCCTAAACCAAAAACGTCGACGCCACCTTCAGCACCAGCAGCAAGCGGAAAAGTCATTAAACACGTAGTAGAACCGGGCCAAACTTTTTACAGTATCTCAAAGATGTATGACGTGACCGTCAACGATATTTTATACTGGAATAATCTCCCGCAGGATGCAAAGCTGCTGCGCGGCCAAAAACTAACCATTCGCCCCGTAGGCGACACGCTCACTCAACAACCTAAAGCTGAAGAGTTTACGAATCATACCGTAGCCCAAGGCGAAACAATGTTTAGCATTTCTCAAAAATACGGAGTCAAAGTAGATCAAATCAAAGAATGGAACGGGTTGCCAGATACAGGAGTGAAACTCGGGCAACAACTCAAGATTAAAAAACAATGATAGTAATTGATAATACCGTTATCAGCGACGATATAGCTGACCATTTTTTCGTTTGTGAATTGTCCAAATGCAAAGGTGCTTGCTGTGTGGAAGGTGACTTGGGCGCTCCCCTTGAGCAGGATGAATTGGCGCTACTTGAAGAAGTTTATCCTCACGTAAAGCCCTATTTAAACAAAAAAGGCATTGAAGCCATTGAAAAAAACGGTCTTTACGAACAAGATTTAGATGGCGACTATGTTACGACCACGGTCAATGGCAAAGAATGCGCCTACGCGATATACGACAAAAAAGGAATTCTAAAATGCGGTATTGAACAGGCTTTTCTGGACGGAAAAATTAACTTTCGGAAACCCATTTCCTGTTATCTTTATCCCATTCGGGTTACTAAATATGACCATTTTGACGCGCTCAACTACGACCGCTGGCATATTTGCAACCCCGCCTGCCACAACGGACGCGAGTTAGGCGTGCCGATTTATAAGTTTCTGAAAGACCCACTCATCACCAAGTACGGCAGTGCATGGTACGAAGAATTGGTCAATAAAATTGAGAACCAGTAACCTTACATCTTCAAAATCGGATAATTAAACCGTTGGAATCTAAAAACTTCTTTGATGATGTCTACGACGTAGTTCGACAGATACCCGTGGGACGCGTGACGTCGTATGGCAGTATTGCAAAGTTTTTGGGTTCTAAATTGAGTGCTCGAATGGTAGGCTGGGCCATGAACGCCTGCCACGGAATGCCCGACGTCCCCGCACACCGAGTCGTAAATCGAAATGGCATTCTCTCGGGGAAGCATTTTTTTGGGTCACCAACGGCCATGCAGGAGCTTTTGGAACGAGAAGGAATCGGGGTAGAAAATGACAAAATCAAGAATTTCAAAAACGTCTACTGGGATCCTTCTGCTGAACTTTTATAATCCTAAAAAACCTACCAATCAGCCTTTTTACCCTTATTCGCTTTGTGAAAATTAAACTGAATAAGGGGGCGATTGGCACGAATAATGCAAGACTGAAAAAAAAGTGTTGCTATGCGTATTCTGATTCAGTGTTTTCTCTTAATAATTACGGCCTTTTGGGCATCTGCCCAAAACGAACAATGGGCCTCGAAAATAGTCGGCGTTTCCTCTGAATATACGGCTGGCAACGGCCAACAATACCGCGCCGTTCAGGTGTTGGGAAAACCCAATAAACTGCCCCAAGGCGAAACGGGTGCTACTGCCTGGCGGCCCGAACAACCCGACAATGGCATGGAATGGATAAAAGTAGGTTTTGAAACACCGCTTTCCATTCGGCAAATTGCCATTGCAGAGAATTTCGGAGCAGGATGCATCACCACTATTTTTGCCTACGATTCCCAAAACAAAGAATACAATATCTACACCAGCAAACCTGAAACTACCCAACGCAACGCGGGGATGTTGCGGGTTTGGCTCCCCAAACTCACCGAATACAAGGTGGCTTCGCTGAAAATAGTGCTCGATACGAAGCGCGTTAAAGATTGGAATGAAATTGATGCCGTTGCCATTTCAGCCTCTGAAACCCCCATTGAAGCATCCATTAATTTGGCAAAAAATGTTCCAAAAGAACTGAAAAAAGAAAACCTCGGAGCCAATGTCAACTCTAAAGCAAACGAGGTTGCTCCCGTTATTTCTCCTGACGGCAAAACCATTTATTTTACCCGCTTTGACCATCCCGAAAATCTAAAAAACAGCGAAGATTATGATGTATGGTTTGCGGAAGAAAAAGACGGTGTATGGCAAAAGGCCCGTAACATGGGCACTCCCGTCAACAACATTCGGGAAAATTCCATTTGTTATATTTCTCCCGACGACCGCACAGCTTTACTGATGAATATTTACCGCCCCGACGGTACGCTGTCCAAGGGGGTATCAGTCAGCCGTAAAAATCGAAACGGCTGGACTTTCCCGCAGGAAGTGCGCCTTCAAAGCTATGTAAATGAACATCCCTTTTCGGGTTTTTATATCAGTCCCAACGGAAAAGTGATGGTCTTGTCTTTGCAAGATGCCAATACCAAAGGCGGTGCCGACCTCTATGTTTCTTTTCTGCAAACCAACGGGACGTGGTCAGCCCCTACCAATATGGGTGCCAGTATTAATACCGCCGATGACGAATTTACGCCCTTTTTGGCTACCGATAATAAGAGTTTATACTTTACCTCCAACGGCCGCAGTGGTTACGGAGAGATGGATATTTACGTAAGCCGTCGGCTAGACGATAGTTGGACCCAATGGTCGGAGCCTGAAAATTTGGGGCCTGCTTTCAACACTTCTGATTACGAAGCTCATTTTACCATTCCTGCCTCGGGAGCGTATGCATATTTCTGTTCTTCCGAAAACTCGCTGGGTGAATTTGACATTTTTCGGATAAAACTACCCGAATCTGTGCGGCCTATCCCCACGGTTATGCTTCAGGGCAGCGTGATTGACCAAAAGACCAAACAGACCGTGGCCGCCGAAGTGATTGTGGAAGATTTGGACCAAAAACAACCGCCCCAGCGCATTGACTATGACCCCGCCGTGGGTGATTTTAAAATTGTGTTGGATACCCAAAAACAGTACGGTCTCACGGCGCAGCGGAAAGGCTACCAAGCAGCAGGTACAATAGTGGATTTGACGAAAGAAAAACAATACCGCGAAATCCGTCGCGAAATCGTTTTGACCCCCATCGAAATTGGCCAAAAAATAACCCTCAACACCATACGTTTTGCCCAAAGTAAGTTTGACCTTCTACCCTCATCTTTGCCCGAACTAGACCGCATTGCGCAAATGATGACCGAAAACAGCAGCATGGAAATTCTGCTCGAAGGCCATACCGACAACGTGGGTAATTTTGAAGCCAACGTCCAATTGTCTAAAGACCGGGTGGAAGAGGTAAAACGGTACTTGACCACTAAAAATATCAACGCAACACGCATCCAAACCAAAGGCTACGGCCCCACCCGCCCCGTAGCCCCGAATACCAGCGAAGAAAGTCGCAAACAAAACCGACGCGTAGAGTTTTCCATTATAAAAATATAACTGTTTCTAAATAGTTTAGCCTTCGCTTTTACGTTTTACATCAATATACACCGACTGAACGTTGGTGTATATTTTTTTTCCTGAAAACGAAAACCCGCCTCGGCAGCGTTGTTACTTATGTTATTCATCCAATGCACTACCTAGCAGCATCGCCAATTATCCGCTCAATGAAGAGACTTACCCTATTATCGCTATTTACTGTTTTCGCCTGCGGCAAGAATCAAGCGCCTGCTCCCATCCCCGTACCGACCCCAGTTTGCAATATCAGTAGTGAAACTGGCGTCAACAATACCTATAAACTGGAATACCTATACGGCGCCTCGGGGTCGCCGGAGGGGGTGAATGTATCTATCAAAAACAACGCCGACGGGCAGTTGAAGCCCGTAAGTACGGCTCGATATACCTACGAAAACAATCGTTTGGTGAAAGTAATCGACGGAGCGGTCGAAGAAACCTTGGCATACGCTCCCAACGGGGCATTAACCCGCCTCACGGTAGACAAGACCATTGAACCTGCTTATGTTAATTATACCCTTTCCTTTGAAACAGACGCCAACCAACGAATCACCAAGGTGACGGATACGATGGGAAAACAAACGATGATTAAAAGAGATTCCAAGGGAAATATTACGGAAACAATCACAACAGATACTCAAACTGGCCAAGAAATATATCGTATTGAATTGAGCAACTACGATAACCGAAAATCCGTTTACGATTCTTTTAAAGGCTGGTCATTCAGCGTACTGAACTACTATGCCGACTACATCAAATTCCCGCTTTTTACAACAGGCGCAAGCGGCAATGCGGGCAAACGCATTGACTATGTGGCAGGGAAAGCCTTCAGTGAGACTACGTATACGTACACCTACAATGAAAACGGCTTCCCGTTGACGGAACAATCATTTACCCGATTTTCAGATGGTTCGGGAGTAGCGACCAACAGCCGAACTTTTGTGTACGCAGATTGTAAATAAGAGGACTTAAAACGTAATTTTTTCTACGACATCAGAATCTTGCCTGTGCTGTCGGTTACTTATAACCGACAGGTGAGGTTTCTCAAAACCTCGTATTGTTCGGTTTTGAGAAACCTCACCTGTCAGATTTGAGAATCTGACAGCACTCTCAGAAAATAGAGTACTTTGTAAAATAACCTGATTTTTCTTGCAGAAAACGCAAGATTTAAGGATACTTGTAAACTTAAATCTGAATCATTCTGTTGCGATGCTGCCATATGGCAACCAGATGATTATCAATCCAAAACAACATAGTAATATTGCGTCTAATGACAAGTTGGAACGTAGAAACATTGACATTAACAACAAAATGGGAAAATTGCTCAGCAATAAAGACTACTCTAAAATGACACTTGAAGAATTAGGGTCAGAAGAAAAAAAAATAAAATCGCAAAAAATCCCAACTGCTTTGTTCATCGGTTTTTTGGTTGGTATCGCTATTTGGTCGGCTACGCACAAAGGAGGTTTTTTCCTGACTGTTGGGTTGCTAATTTTTGCTTTGATCATTGGTTCCAGGTATTCAAAAAACCTAAAGAGCATTCAAGCGGAAATAAGCCGCAGAGATACTGGTCGGTGAGACGGGGTGTAAGAGTGATCGGTATGTTCGTTCATACAAATAACCTGTCCAACCATCAAAACTCCTTGAGGTTTTGCAAAAAACTCCCAGTATCAATACCCTACAACTTCTCTCGTATTTTCGCAGCAATCTCCGCCAACTCATCCTGACTCATTTTGAGTTTATTATTGAAATTCATATCCGCCATGCTATTGAGCGGAATCAGGTGGACGTGGGCATGAGGTACTTCTAATCCTATAACGGCCACACCGATGCGCTTACAAGGCACGGCTTGCTCAACAGCGGCAGCGACTTGCTTCGAAAATTTCATTAAACCTTCATACAGTCTATCTTCCAAATCAAAAATGTAATCTATTTCTTGTTTTGGAATCACGAGTGTATGGCCCGGAGCGCAGGGAAAAACATCAAGAAATGCCAAAAAGTCTTCGGTTTCGGCAATTTTATGGCAGGGTATCTCACCATTAACAATACGCGTGAATAAAGAAGGCATAGTTTGTAGGTATAAAAATGGAAGTACACAAAAGGATAATTATCCAGCAAGTATAACAACAAAATAGCATAACTAAAGACCCATCAACGCCATTTTCGTCGTATGCTTTTCCGCTGAATTCCGAGCCGATACGTTCCTGTGATGGTAACCAATTGATAGCCATCATTTCTATTTGGATTTCCTGCCTTGCTTATCCCATCGACGTAGTCGCTCGTGGCAATTCTAAAAGAGGCTTCTATCCCCAAATTGACGCTCGGCGACAGGTCAAATTTCATCCCTCCTCCAAATGCAAATGCCAAATGCCAGTGTGCGTATCGGGCATTTTTATCGTGCTCAATTCCTTCCAAAATGGTCGCATAAGGCGAGTAGGTCTGTGTAAAATCGGGACGGGGATTGGTATAAACCACCGTCGGGCCAGCAAAAAAATAAGGCGTATAGACGGGTTGATAGCCATAATATTGGCGATAATAAATAGGATTAATGTCAAAGTAATCCCATTCTATCAAAAAAGCATTTTCAACAAATCGGGTGTCGATACTCAGATTTCGGGATGCACGATTAGGATAATTACTGTCTCGACCGCTGAATTTACCGACTTGAAAATTATAACGGAGGGCAAAATTACTTGTGTTTATGTATTTACGAATAAATCCATGGTAGCTGAGATTAAACTCTTTCGACACGAGATCTTGTTGATTTAAATCTCCTAAATACCCAACCGCTCCCAAGCCTCCTCCTACCTCCCAGCGATTTTCGGCCTGTCCGCAGGCAGTGTGTCTATTTAACAATAACAAAGCCAAAATCCATACAGCCCTTCCTAAACGGCCCAAAAAAGAATAGTCTTTCATTAATTCAATAAAATCATAGGGTAAACAATCATTCTTGTCGGGTATAGACGAACAAAAATAATACCAAACCTTCCCTAACTTGTTTGATTAAAACCTTCATTTTCTTTTCCAGTGCTAAGTCTATTCCTTGAGTTCTACGGGCCACAACTTCCAAATCCAAACCTCCAAAGAGGCTTCTTTTTTCTGACATCCTGCTGAAAATATCCCTAACGTATACTACTCACGACTGAAAGGTTTCAAATTTGATTTCATCAAACTAAATAAACAACAAAATTTACTTGATTATCAAATAGTTATCTTGGTTTCATATTTGGAAACCATCATTATTATTTTTAGTTTTGTATAGGTGCTCTTTTCAGGATATTTAGCCATGAATCAGTGGTGATTGTTAAGTTCTTTAACATTTTAACTATCCATAAAATGAATAAAATTTTGACACTTCTTATCTTGGCATCCTTCCTCTTTACTTCATGTAAAACCAGTTTTAGCAAAAAGGAAACACAAAAAGGGATGATAACTGAAACAGAAAATAGTACGACAAACCTCACACTTGCCGCAGTGGAAAGGTTCAATGCCGCGTTTAATCGTCATGATGTTGATGCGGTGATGAATGCGATGACAGAAGACTGTATTTTTGAGAATACAAATCCGCAACCAGATGGTACCCGTTTAGTAGGGGCTGAGGCTGTAAGGGCGTATTGGGGAAAGTTTTTTGCTAATAATCCAGATGCTTTTTTTGAAGCAGAGGAGACATTTGCCCACGGTGACCGTTGTGTGGTCAGATGGATCTACCGCAAAACGAAAGAAGGAAAGCCTTGGCATCTGAGAGGAGTGGATATCTTCAAAGTTCGAAATGGGAAGGTAGCAGAAAAACTAGCTTACGTAAAAGGGTGATGGTATATTTTTTAAGAACTCCACTTCCTGAAAGTTATACGCTTTCGAGAAAAGAAACCACGGCCCAACCAAGTGTTTGAGTATACATTATTAGGGTATTTGAAATAGACTATTGGACTACCTGCTATTGGGTTGTGAGCAACTAACCCCGCACCTTTTTGGCTAAAAATCCCAAACTTTTGCTTAGCTACCAAAAACTGTGCCTTCAATTTGCAAATTTGTATAAATCTAAGTTTGCTTTTCCGATGTAAAACTTCTAATTTTGCGCTCTGATTTTCAGAATGGTACCGTAATTTGTGCGTATATGCCTAATATTGAGGCCAAAAGCGTTCTGCATATCATCACAAATCAAGGAACTTAGACTTAACAGATTTAATAACAATCACAAAAACCATGGCACGTGATTTAAAATTCACAAGAAACATTGGGATTGCTGCTCACATTGATGCTGGGAAAACCACCACAACGGAGCGAATTCTATATTACGCAGGGGTAAGCCACAAAATCGGTGAGGTACACGACGGTGCTGCAACGATGGACTGGATGGCGCAAGAGCAAGAGCGCGGTATCACAATTACTTCAGCTGCTACCACAGTAGATTGGCAGTATAGAGATAACAAATACCACATCAACATTATTGACACGCCGGGCCACGTTGACTTTACAGTAGAAGTAAACCGCTCACTTCGCGTATTGGATGGTCTTGTATTTTTGTTCAGTGCCGTTGATGGTGTTGAACCTCAATCTGAAACCAACTGGCGTTTGGCCAACAACTACAACGTAGCACGTTTGGGCTTCGTTAATAAAATGGACCGTTCAGGAGCTGACTTTTTGAACGTCTGTAAGCAAGTAAAGGAAATGCTGGGTAGCTACGCAGTGCCTTTGCAATTGCCAATCGGTTCTGAAGATAACTTCAAAGGGGTAGTTGACTTGGTGAACTTCCGCGGAATGGTATGGAACGAGCACGATAAAGGAATGACCTTCCAAGAAGTGCCTATTCCAGACGACATGCTCGAAGAAGCAACCGAATGGCGGGAGAAATTGCTCGAAGCCGTGGCTGAATTTGATGATACCTTGATGGAAAAATACTTCGAGGATCCAACATCAATCACCGAAGACGAAATATTAGCCGCTTTGCGTGAAGCTGTCATTGCCATGAAAGTTGTCCCTATGCTTTGTGGTTCATCTTTCAAAAACAAAGGTGTTCAAACCATGCTAGACTACGTGATGGCGTTGTTGCCTTCACCGTTGGACAAAGAAAGCATCAAAGGAACAAACCCTGACACTGGCGCTGAAATCTCTCGTAAACCAAGTGTAACGGAGCCTTTCTCAGCTTTAGCGTTCAAAATCGCTACTGACCCTTACGTAGGTCGTTTGTGCTTTATTCGTGCTTATTCAGGTGTATTAGAAGCAGGTTCTTATGTATTGAACAACCGTTCAGAAAACAAAGAACGTATTTCTCGTATTTTCCAAATGCACGCTAATAAGCAAAACTCTATTGAACGTTTGGAAGCAGGTGACATTGGTGCAGTAGTAGGTTTTAAAGACATCAAAACGGGAGATACCCTTTCTGATGAAAAACATCCTATCATTCTGGAATCAATGGTTTTCCCTGAGCCAGTTATCGGGTATGCCATTGAGCCTAAGAAAACAGCAGATCAGGATAACTTCTCGAAAGCCATCGGTAAACTCATCGAAGAAGATCCAACCCTCCAGGTTGAATCAAACGAAGAGACTGGTCAGACCATCATCAAAGGAATGGGTGAGCTTCACTTAGAAATCATCATCGACCGTATGCGTCGTGAGTTCAAGGTGGAAGTAAACCAAGGTGCGCCGCAGGTAGCTTACAAAGAAGCCATCACGAAGAGTGTTGAACACCGTGAAGTTTATAAGAAACAAACGGGTGGTCGTGGTAAATTTGCCGATATCGTTTTCGAAATCGGGCCACGCGATGACCACGAAGAAGGTCAGGAAGTGAAGAAAGGTTTACAATTTGTAAACGAAGTCGTTGGGGGTGCTATTCCACGCGAATTTATCCAACCCGTTCAAAAAGGTTTTGAAGCAGCAATGGTAAACGGTCCTTTGGCCGGCTACCAGTTGGAGAGCATGAAAGTGCGTCTTTTCCACGGTTCTTACCACGATGTTGACTCCGATTCACTTTCGTTTGAATTGGCCGCGAAATTGGGCTTTAAAGAAGCCGCTCGTCTAGCCGGTCCAAAATTGTTGGAACCCATCATGGCGGTTGAAGTATTGACGCCTGAAGAATACACGGGTCCAATCACGGGTGACTTAAACCGTCGTCGCGGTATCATGAAAGGCATGGACTCACGCGCTGGTTCACAAGTAATCAAAGCTGATGTACCTTTGTCGGAGTTGTTTGGTTACGTAACCGACCTACGCACCATGTCGTCGGGTCGTGCTACTGCCAACTTGACCTTCTCCCACTACGAGTTCCTGCCAAACAACTTGGCCGAAGTCGTGATTGCAAAATCAAAAGGATAGTAAATCGGTTAGCAGTAAACAGTCTACAGTCAGCAGTTCTTAAGATTATATTCTGTTTACTGCCAACCTAAAAATATTTCCTGTCGGAGTTAATGGCTCTTTCGACGGGATGTTATCAAAACAATCAGAGCCACCTTATCACAATGAATCAAAAAATTCGTATCAAACTGAAGTCATTTGACCACAACTTGGTGGACAAATCGGCGGACCGCATTGTAAAGGCGGTGAAATCAACGGGTGCTGTGGTTAGCGGCCCGATTCCATTGCCTACAGAAAAGCAAATCTACACGGTACTTCGCTCACCCCACGTGAACAAAAAATCACGTGAGCAGTTCCAACTTTGCACCTACAAGCGCCTGATTGACATTCACTCTTCAAGCGCCAAAACCGTAGATGCTTTGATGAAACTCGAATTGCCAAGTGGCGTTGATGTTGAGATTAAAGTTTAATGATAAGGTTTCCAACCACCAAGCCGGCTTCGAAAGAAGTCGGCTTTTGTTGTTTTAGGGGTAAAATGAGCCTCTTCCCACCCCCAAAACCGTTTGATAAGTTTTCGTTGGTTTTGCCCTACTCCTTCTTTATCTTCGACACTCGTCGTATCATTGCGTAACTCTACGTCCTGACAAACTCCTTTAAGTACCGCTCAAGGTGGTTATTTATCCGTTTTATTCGCTCCTACAAAAGCTATTATAAACCTTGAATTCAAGAATAAATTGTAATTAAATTCTGGTTACAAGCTATTCAATCTAATAAAAAAAGAGCCAATTTAGCGTATCGAATCCCAAAAACTTAGTGAAACATGAATACCACTATAAAACTTTTGATAGCTATCTTACTACTACTGCTGGCAATAACGGTTGGACAAACACAAACAAAATCTGAATTGACTCAGGCAAAAAATAAGAAATTTTCACAAACGCAACGAGATTCAATAATAGTTGAATATGAAACTTTAATGAAGATTGCCCGAAAATACGGAGTAGAAAAAAACTTTTCTTGGGAGCCTAAAGATCCTAAGGCGAATCCCAAAAACTTTAAAAAACCTGATAAGGTGGTCTTAAGAATAAGTCTGGAACAATTTGAGGCTGGAATGAAACAACTTGCTTTTAATGAGAAAAGGTCTGAAATCTTAAACCAGTTCTATTTTAAAGACTATCCAAATCTCAGTACAGTGAAAGCGTATATCGCCTTGAAACGAGAATACATCAAGAAATACCCCGAATATCTCAAGGATGAAGCCGCTTTTCAAGAAGCTCGAATACAAGAAGAAGAAAAAAATGCGGATAAGATTATTCTGAATACTAAAAACTTTCAAAAAGTTAACCCCTGATTCATATAAAACTCGAATTGCCAAGTGGCGTTGATGTTGAGATTAAAGTTTAATGATAAGGTTTCCAACCACCAAGCCGACTTCGAAAGAGGTCGGCTTTTGTTGTTTTATTTATTTCCGTCCCGTAAACAAAAATCCCTCTTTTAGCTCCTTTTGGGCAATAAATTGCCACAAAATCCACAACTCACTTCTTTTATTGAAAAAATTATAGATTTAATTACCCTATTCCAGCATCTCTTCTCCTTTACTTCCTGCAATACCACCTGTAATTCCTTCTCTCGTTGGTCAAAGTCTTCTGAAGGGTGACTTCGACCTTTCTATAGAGAGAGTGTTCGTAAAACGGTGAGTGCCAAAAACCTATTCCATTTAGTAGTTATTGGGCTGTGCGAAACACCGTTCATTTATATATTTTAATCTACTATTCTCCAAATTAGCCCTAACTTGGAGAATAGAGTTGGCTGTCCTCATTCCCTAGGCCGCAGCCATTTTTAAATAGAGTTCCTCTTGGTTTAACCATATTTGCTGAGGTGTCTTGCCCTTGAGAGCTGAGTGGGGTCTCTCAAAATTGTAAATTCGCCACCACTCA
>NZ_QPIW01000007.1 GCF_003339505.1 Runella aurantiaca | reverse complement strand
AGGTCTCAAAAACGCAAATGATAATTTTATACGCTTATGCACTGAATATATTGAAATAATGATTCGATGGATTGACATCCAAATATCCTATAATCAGATAGTTACAAAATATCTTCGGCTTTAGTAGGGCGAAATTTGCGGTTTAATTCGTATATATTATCTAATTATTACCAAATTATTATGGAATTAATATTAAATAAATTGTATACTTAAACTAAACTTTAATTCGAAATTTATTAACTTTGTTTACGAAGTATTACTTTTGTGTTATTCAAATGCATACAAATAAATGGAGCAACAACAGATAAAATTAGTCGTTTTGGACATGGCTGGAACGACTGTAGCCGACCAGCATGAGGTGGAGGCCTGCTTTGCAAAAGCAGCGCGTATGTCGGGACTCGAAGCTTCTGATGAAGCAATTTTGGCGGCACAGGGATTATCGAAGCGTTATGTATTTCAATTGTTTTGGAGAGCCCAGCTCGGGGAGTCTCATCCCGACGTAGAAACACAGGTTGATAAGTCGTACGCTATTTTTAAAGAGGTACTGGAAGCACACTATCAGACTCAGCCCGTTTCTCCGACCGACGGCTGCCTGAAGCTGTTTAGCTACCTTAAACAAAATAACATTAAAATCGCCTTGACAACGGGTTTTTACCGGGTTGTGACCGATATTATATTGGGTCGTTTGGGCTGGCTTGAAGGTTTGGATGAAAATCGCCTTGGCGATGAATCCACCGTTATTCAAGCATCCATTGCCAGTGATGAAGTAGAGCATGGTCGTCCTGCACCGTTGATGATTCAAAAAGCCATGCATCTTTTAGGAGTTACAGACCCTAAACAAGTAATTAATGCCGGCGATACGCCTTCTGATTTGCAATCAGGTCATGCCGCAGGAGTTTTCCTTAACTTAGGCGTAACGAATGGCACGCACACCGTCGAACAGCTCATGAGCCATCCACACGATGCCTTGATTGACTCGATTGACGAAATTATTAATGTTTTGGAAGAAATTAAACAGGGCCGCTTGACGGTAAAAGACTAATGCGTACTCATTTTGATCTAATTGTGGTTGGGGGTGGAATCATGGGGACTTTCCATGCATACCATGCCGCCCGACAAAATAAATCAGTATTACTCTTAGAAAAGGATAATTTTCCAGTAGGTGCAACCGTCCGAAATTTTGGACAAGCGGTTCCCTCTGGGTTGGCTGGAAGATGGTTTCATTACGGCCGACGCAGCTTGGAATTGTACCAAGAACTTCAAGCTAAAACCGATTTAACCGTTCGCAAAAACGGCTCGGTCTACATCGCTTCTGACGCCGATGAGTGGCAATTGGCCAATGAGCTGTACGATTATTATCAGAAAATCGACTACCCTTGCGAGTTGTTGAGCCGGGAGAGTTGCCTAGAGAAATATCCCTATTTACAAAAGGAATATCCCGTGGGGGCGGTTTTCTTTCCGGGTGAATTGACCGTTGACTCTCCGAAATTGATGAAGCAGTTTTTGGCTTATTGTTCCGAACAAGAGGGGGTTACGTACATCAACAATGCTACCGTTGTGGAATGCCAATCCTCAAACGGGAAAGCCACCGTGCGGCTTACGAATCAAAAGACGTTTGAAGCCAGCAAAGTGCTCATTTGTAACGGACACGAGTTTCGGATGCTATATCCCGAACTGTTTGCCCAGAGTGGATTGATAGTCAGTAAATTGCAGATGCTTCAGACCGTTGCTTTTCCTGAACTGAACATGAAGGGGAATATTCTGACGGGATTGACCATTCGGCGTTATGAGTCTTTTCAGCAACTTCCTTCGTACGCCAACCTCACTACGCCCGCCCATTATGAGGAACTTAAAAAGTGGGGGATTCACGTGCTGTTCAAGCAGGCGTTGGATGGCTCAGTGGTGGTAGGAGACTCACACGAATACGCAGGGGCGCAAAACGTGGACGATTTGGGCTATCATATCAACGATTACATCAATCAGTTGATCATTGACGAGGCCAAGCGCATTGTAAGTTTCCCCGTTGAAAAAATGCAAATGAGTTGGGCAGGGTTTTATAGCCAAACCTCCGACGAAATTTACGAACACGACATTGACGAACATATTCGTATCATTACGGGCATTGGCGGAAAAGGAATGACTTCCAGCGGTGGCTATGCCGAAGAGACGATTGCCCGCATTTATTCTTAAACTAAAGGTATACTAAGAATATAGACTTTTTGTCCGGCTTTTGATTGGGTACCTATATTTATCCAAGTCTCTATTTTTTACAAAAAAACCAACTTTTATGGATTTTATTCCATAAAAGTTGGGGCAATGAAAACAAGAATGCCAGATGTAACCCTAAAAGTAAATCAGTTGGGGAGGGGAATCAGGTTAATTTTAACATCTTAATGGCATTCTCTTTCAAAATCAACGGTTTTACTTCTTCTTTAAAGCCCGCTTCCTCAAAGTCTTTCATCCAACGTTCGGGGGTAATCAGCGGAAAATCAGTTCCGAACAACACCCTGTTTTTCAACATCGTATTGGCGTATTGTACCAATTGTTTGGGAAAATATTTGGGCGACCAGCCACTCAAATCAATGTACACGTTGGGCTTGTGCATTGCCACAGAAAGAGCTTCGTCTTGCCACGGCCAACTGGGGTGGGCGATGATAATGGGACAATCGGGAAAATCAATGGCGACGTCGTCGAGGTGGATGGGGTTGGAATATTCTAACCGCAACCCGCCACCACCACGTACGCCTGCACCAAAGCCCGAATGCCCGCTGTGGAATAGCATCGGGAGGTTGTATTCTGCAATGACTTCGTAGAGGTGATACGCCATTTTGTCCTGTGGGTAAAATCCCTGAACAGTTGGGTGAAACTTAAATCCTTTTACGCCGTAGTTTTCAATCAGGTCGCGGGCTTCACGGGCGCCCATCCGTCCTTTGTGGGGGTCAATACTGGCAAAAGCAATCATCACATCATCGTTTTTGAGGGCTGCTTCCGCCACTTCAATGTTGGGGATACGGCGTTTGCCTACATTGTGCTCAGAGTCTACCGTAAACATCACAAAGGCCAGGTTATTTTCCCGGTAGAAATCGGCTGTTTCTTGAATCGTGGGCCGTTTGTCTGACTTAAAATATTTGGCAAAAGCCACATCAAACTCCGACCGGTAGTCGTCGTGTGGCTGGCAACACGACACTTCGGCGTGCGTGTGTACGTCTATGGCCGTGATTTTTTGAATGTCTATCATTTTTTTAATTTGTCATTCGATTCATTCCACAAATCCCGCCTTTGCTTTCACTCCCGTTTTGACCCAACTTCTGAGTTCATCAAAGACACGGGCCGTTTGTTGATCGGTGAAGTTACAGTGTCCTTGGCCATTGGTATATTTTACCGTAAAATATACTTGTTTGCCTTGCTTCTGAAGTAGGTTTTCATAACTCACAATGGCCAAATCAGCAGGAATCAACTGATCATAAATGGTATGCAAAGCTAGGGCTGGCTTGTCAATGATGCCCGTGCGGTCGTACTTATCAAACAGAGTACTTTGAGGTACGGTAGCCGACAATCGCTCCGCAGTTTGGTTCACTAATAAACTGTTGGGAAAACGCCCGTAAACGGTATTGGTGTTGTCGTAGGGATTACCTCCAGCTTTTTGCGCAATATCCCGCAGGACACCTTCCCCAAATGCCAGCGAAAACGCCAGATCGTCGGGTTTCAGGTCAAAATGCTTTGCAAATTCGACGGCCAATAAAGAATCTTTGGCATAAATGGCTTTTTTCATCACGTTAGCCTTTTGAAAAGCCACAAACATTGGCACTGGTGCTGTTGACTTTGACCGATCAAAGATGTCATGAAGTGAGGCCGCGATACCTGGAAACAAGCCGTTGAACGTGGCAAACATGTCAAATTCCTTGCGGGTTTGAAGGTAGATTCTTCCCGCCAACGGGCACATAGGCAAGCCTCCGTGGTAGTTTTGCCCAAAGTTTTCCAACGTTGCCAACGTAATGCCTCCGCCCATGGAATGTCCTGCAATAAACACCGAATCTGGTTGGCCGTACGTTTTTACAAAATACTGGCGCAAGGATTCTGTATCATCTACTCCTTGGGCCAAAGCTAACCCTTGGAGCTGATAATCGGAGGCGGCCACGGCAAAGCCTCGCTCTAAAAAGGGTTTCATACGTTTGGGCCATTCAGGATTTTGGCTTTGGCGGGGCTGGGAGCCCATAAACTCATACCCATGCGCATACATAACCAATTTTCCTTTCCAGTTTTCGGGAAAAAGAATGCGATATTTTGCGCCATTGATGGCTCCTGAGTCTATTTTTGATACATTTTGGGCAAAGTTCAGGCACGGAATCAGGAGAAAGAAAAGTAGTTTTTTCATCAGGTTAGTTATCTATTATGTTTAAGCTTCGCCCCATACTTTAATGGCCGTATTCACCACCAACTCCATTTTGCGCCATTGGTCATCGTGGCTCAAGTCGTTGCCGTGGTGGGTAGACGAAAATCCGCACTGTGGACTCACACACATTTGCTCCAAAGGCATATACTTTGCGGCTTCGTCGATGCGTTTCGCCAAATCATCCATGCTTTCCAATGTGGGTACTTTTGATGAAATAATCCCCAAAACCACATTTTTATTTTTAGGTACAAAGCGCAACGGCGCAAAATCGCCCGAACGTTCGTCGTCGTATTCCAAAAAATAAGCGTCTACGCTAATACTATTGAATAAAATCTCCGCTACTGGCTCATAGCCTCCTTCGGCAAACCACGTACTACGATAATTGCCTCGACACAGGTGAATCCCCACCGTCAAATCATCGGGACGGCCATCAATAACTGAATTAATCAGCGCGGCGTAGGTACGGGGCAATTCGTTGGGGTCTTCGCCCCGCTCGGCGGCAGCGGCTCGCATCTTGGGGTCGCAGAGATAAGCCAAATTGGTATCGTCTAATTGTAGGTATCGAAGTCCGGCTTTGTACAAATGGTCAATTTCCTGCCGATAGGCCACCGATAGGTCGTGGAAAAATTCGTCCATGTCGGGATACGAATTGATGTCAATGGATTTGCGCCCACCTCTAAAATGGACCATCGTTGGCGATGGAATCGACACTTTTGGTGTTTGGGTTACGACCGATTTTAAATACTCAAAATCAGACACTTGTATGTCTTTGATGTGTTTTAGCTTGCCCGTAACACTTAATTTTGGGGGTGTAAATCCGTCCTCTGCTGCTTTGGCGTTTGGATTGGCATCGATACCGCCCGTGACGGTGACGCCTGCTAATTCTTTCAAAAAATCAAGGTGGAAATAATCCCGACGAAATTCACCGTCGGTGATCGATTTCATCCCCGTAGATTCTAATTTTTTTACCGTTTCGGCAATAGCCGTATTTTCAACAACGCGCAGCTCTTCGGCTGAGATTTCGCCTTTTTTCCATTTGTGGCGAGTTTCTTTTACTTCGGGGGTACGCAGTAGACTGCCCACGTGGTCGGCTCTGAAAGGAGGTTTCATGGTATCGTTATTGGTTTATCGTTATCAGTTTTGAAAATCAACGTAATGGTTATCGCTGTTATATGGATAGTTTTGTTTGGTTTTTTTGTTAAGTGCTTGATTATTAGTGGAATGTTTTGCTAAGGTTGTCTGTTTTTGAGGGTGTTCCAGACGTGTAAAATTCACCAGTAAAGATTCATTCCTCATATAATTTCTCTACCAAATGAGCTCTGTATTTCAAAACCGCTCGCTGGTTCAATGAACCTTTGTCGGTGATTTCACCCAAATCAATCGAAGGCGGCTCAATTGCAATCACCGCTTTGGCCACCCATGTAGCACTGCCCGTGGCTTGTGCTTTTAAGCGTTGCAACATTTCATCAATAAAATGTTGTACTGATTCGTGTAAAAATGCCACTTCGTTGGAAATTTCACTCCCTAAACGGGCTAGTTTTCGGCAGGCATCTGAATTTAAAAATAAAATGGCACTGACATAATCACGGTCAAGCCCCGCAAGGACTACATTATGCACAATGGGCGAGCCCTCCGCCAATACTTTTGCCTTCAGAATGCCCACGTTTACCCATGTACCCGTCGATAATTTGAAATCTTCGGCGATGCGACCGTCAAATAACAAACCTTTATCAGGCTCGTTTTCATCCACAAACTTCACGGCATCCCCTGTTTTGTAGTAACCTTCTTCATCAAAAGCGTTGAATGTCGCTTCTGGATTCCGCCAATAGCCGGGGGTAACATTCGGTGCTTTATAGCGGGCCTCCATTTTGTCGCCATTGGGCACCAATTTTACTTCCATGCCCGCCACAGGAACTCCTAGCAACCCTGAATAGGCCCCGTGCCAACTCGCAAACATGGCCGATGGCCCTGATTCCGTACAGCCCAACCCCGTAATGATTGGTACTTTTTGCCCAATGGTTGCCAAGGCCAACTCCTCCAGACGATTCCAGACGGGTTGTGCCAAGCTCGCTCCTGCATAAAAAAGAATGTGTAGTTTTTTAAAAAATGTATCTCGTAATTCGGGTTCTTTTTCAAAATAGGGAATCAACATTTCAAAGCCTCGGGGAACGTTGAAATAAGCGGTGGGCGAGATGTCACGCAAATTTTGGACGGTGGTTTCGACCCCCTTTGGCGTTGGTTTGCCCTCGTCGATGTAGAGCGTGCCGCCGTGGTAGAGTGTCAAGCCGAAATTATGATTTCCGCCAAAGGTATGGTTCCACGGCAGCCAATCCACAAACACGGGCGGCTCCGACAGCATGAACGGAAATACCTGCGTAATCTGCTGCAAGTTGGCGCACCACATGCGATGGGTGTTGATAACACCCTTTGGTAAACCTGTTGAACCTGAGGTGAATAGTATTTTTGAAATGGTGTCTGCCTTTACTTTTGCGTGTGCTACCTCAACGGATTTTGTAGGCACTGTGGCCAACAACTCTGCAAAATCTATCTCATTATTTTCCTCACTAGTGACAATTTTAGCCTCAGGAAAAAGCTGCTTGGCCAACGTAAGGGCTTGAGCGTATACTCTTCCGTTTTGGGCAAAAATGACCTTGGGTGTCATTGTTTCCAAACAATGTTTTAGTTTTCCAAAATCATTGGAAATCAACGAATAGGGCGGTGAGATTGGCGAATACGGAATGCCAATATGAACCGCAGCTAGGGCTAAAAGTGCATGTTCGATACTGTTTTCGGAAAGGATAACGATGGTTTCGCCTTCCAAAAAATGCAGGTCGAGCAAGTATTGTGCAATGGCGCGTACTTTTTGCAAAGTTTCCGCGTAAGTCATGCCCTCCCATTGGCCATTTCTAGGGTGTCGACGCGCTAAAAATAGTTTTTTAGGCGCTTTTTCCGCCCAGTAAATGAGTTTTTGGGTTAATTTTTCGGGAAACTCAGCCAACGGGTGTTTTAATTTCAAAAAAACAGCGCCATCCGCTTGCGTCATTTTTTCGGTCGTCGTCGGCCCAAATAGCGTATCTTTAAACATAACTTAACCGTCTGTATGTCATTTCTTAAATCACTTTTTGGGCTCGCCCTTCCAAAAAATCCTGTAACCGCCTTTGCGCCTCCGGGCTTGCCGATGAGATTGCCGCAATCAGCGATTCCATCATTAGCCCTTCCGTTTGCCCCGAATCAACGATTTTGGGCAAAATGTGCATCAGGGCATAGTTGGTTATTTCGGCATTTGAGGCAATCTTTTTTGCTAACTCTACGGCCTTTTCCAATCCTTTTCTTTCTTCAGTCAAGTATTGCGAAAGCCCGTACGTGAATCCTTCCTCTGCCGTAAGTACGCGGCCCGTAAGCATCATGTCGGTCATGCGAGCCATACCGATGAGTTTGGGTAAGCGCACTGATGCTCCGCCACCCACAAAAATCCCTCTTTGGCCTTCTGGAAGGGCATAAAAAGTGCTTTTTTCAGCCACTCGAATATGACAAGATGCGGCAATTTCCAATCCACCCCCTACACAAGCACCGTGCAGGACTGCAATAACGGGCACCGTACCAAACTGAATTCGTTCCATGACCCGATGCCACATACGAGAATGATGCAATCCCTCCACGATGTTTCTTTCACGCAAAGCTGAAAGGTCAAGACCCGCGCTGAAATGGCTCCCTTCCCCGTAAATGATTGCGCACTTGATACCCGCTGGTATCGTGGAAAAAACAGCTTCAATGCTTAAAAGCAGTTCATCATTGATGGCATTTCGCTTTTTGGGACGGTTGATTTTTACGAATAAAAGTTCGTCTTTTATTTCGGTTTGTAACATGGTGTTTAGAGGTTGAATCACGTAAAAATTAAAAACCTGTCTTTATTTATACTCTTGCATTGCAAGGCGGTAAGGTTTTAATGATAACCAGCTGAACAATAGACCTATACCACCACCAATTAAGTATAAATACAGAATAGAATATCGAATCATTGACTCATCTTTAAAGACAAAATCGGTAAAAAATGCCACCAACAACGGCCCTAAGCCAATGCCGATTAGGTTGAGAATAAAGAGGAAAATCGACGAAGCCAACGCCCTTACTTGGTTGGGCATGATTTCCTGAATGGCCGCCGTAGCCGCCCCAAAGGGTGCAGCTAATCCAAAAACGGGAATAGAAATAGCCAACAACGCCCATTCGGCTTTGGGCAATAGTGGAATAAAAAAGGCAAAAAATGCCATTGAAATCCCTAAAACACCCACGCGCAATCGACCGTCGGTGATGCCCTGTTTGGTGAGCTTGTCGGCATACCAACCGCCAAACAGAACGCCCAACAGCGAAGCAACTACCACCACCGCACCGTAAAAAGCCCCCGCTCTTGGAGCCTCCCAACCGTAGGTGCGAATGACAAATGTGGGTATCCAGGCATTGCATCCGTAATTGATCAATGCCTGGCAAGAAGTAGCAAAGCAAATCAGTAAGTAGGCTTTTTTATGTTTAAAAATAATTTTTAAGGATTCTGAAAAAGAAAGTTTAACCTTTTGATTTTTAATCATTAAGGTATTTGTTCGTGCTGGTTCTTTGATAGTAAGAAGCAATAAAGCAATGGCCAATCCGGGTAAGCCAACGTACAGAAAAATCAATTGCCAAGGATATATCTCTCCAAAAACAGGTACCAAAACCATACCTTCAGCGGGCAATTTAGCCACAATTCCAGAGCCGATGAGCATCGCTAAACCCGACCCCAGAAATACGCCCATTGAAAAAATGCTCATCGCTGTGGCCAAACGATTTTTGGGAAACAGGTCGGCAATCAGCGAAAAAGCGGAGGGGGATAGGGTTGATTCCCCCACGCCGACACCCATCCGGGCTAAAAAAAATTGAACGTAATTACCAATGCCCGCACACAGCGCCGTCATGACCGACCAGACCGTAATCCCTACCACAATGATATTCCGACGGCTCCCCCTATCGGCGAGTCGACCGATAAACATCCCGAATAGTGTATAAAAAATGGCAAAACTCAAACCCATCAACAGACTCATTTCGGTATCAGAGAGGTGCAGGTCACGCTTGATGGGCTTGACCAATAAACTCAAAATTTGCCGGTCAATGAATGAAGAAATATTGGCCAGCGTAAGCACAAAAACGGCATACCACGAAGAGCGTAACGAGGAAGGCATTTATTGCATTGGGTTGAAATGTTACAAAAATATATCAAAATAACACAATACAAAGTTGCGCTTTTTTTAGCTTACACGGTAGGCAAGAAACGTTGAATAGTATGCAAAAACAATCATTTCTCGAACAAGTGACTGTTTGAATGACGAAGTGCGAAGTTGTAGGTAGTTATTCTGAATTTTAAAATTGTCTCGCTTTCGTCATTCACTTAGCCTTGCCTATACGCCGAAGGCGTTATTCCAGTATTGATTCTGAAGAATCTACTAAAATCGCTCGGTTCAAATCGGCCGATTTTGAAGGCGATTTCGCCAATGGTCAGATTGGTTTGTTTTAGTAATACCTTTGCCTCTAAGATACGCATGTCTTCAAGTAGATGATGAGCAGATTTTCCAGTAGTGGTTTTTATGCATTTGTGAAGATGATTGGGCGTAACGGCCAAATAATCAGCAAATTCTGCCACAGTTTTTTTGTCATAAATGAATTCTGACAGTGCATTTTTGTAGCGTTGCGTAAGATGCGCCGACGCATTTTTAATTTTTTGTCCGGTGGGTTCTAGTTGGAGTTTTAATTCAGACAATAGCGCATGTAAATACAAAGGAATCACCCCAAAACGGTCTTCTCGGTTTTTGTAATTTTCGTTTTCTAGAATATGTAACAACTGCATGACGCGTTCTTTGTCGCTTACCTTCAGGAGAGGTTCGCCCGTAATTTGAAAAAAAGGGAAGTCATATTCAAAATCAATTTTGAGGGCTGAGTGATTGAAGATTTCAGGCAAGAAATGACAGTAAAAACCTTCTGCATCGGGACTGACATATTCCAAGGAGGTGATTTGGTCGGCAGCGAGAAAAAAGAAAGAATCGGGGATAATTTCGTAATTGCTCAGCCCTTTGCTACGGATGACTTTTCCTTTGGTCAGAAATATAAAAAAACAAACCGAACGGCGATGAGGCAACAACGGAAGCGTTAAATGATTTTTATAATCCTCGATGCGTGAAACGTGAAATCGGTCATAAAATCCCGAAATAGGTGCTCTCCAGCCTGCAAACAAATAATCATCAAACTCTGAGGGCTTTAGGTTGGGAATCAGTATGTTTTTCTTCATATCACTTTTTGATTCTTTGAGCAAAGAGCCAACAGGGTTTCAAATACTCTTTGCGGTCGGTTTTCTGCGAAACAAAAGTGGGAAATCAACGCTTATACCTCTACTCAAATTTGGCAAAAAAGCGATTTTCCTACGTAGGTACTGCAAAAAAAGGCTAGAATTTTGGCAAGAGACCCAAAACAGCGCACTACTCGGGTTGTGGGAAGGCAATGTTCTTGTGTAAAATGAATTATCTTTACCCCGAATATATACCTGTCGCCAAAAAAATGAAACAAAATCCTTCCTTTTACTTTATAATCCTTGTTTTAGTGGTCGTTGACGCGTGGCTTTTGGCCCATCCCAACCTACTGGGGAAATTGGGGGTTTTGGTTTTTAAATACGATATGATCAGAACGTTCCCCCGGGCCTTGGCAACAGTTGGCATTTCTGCTTTTGTTAGCACACTCGTTGTTGCGTTTATGCCCAAAGCGGGCAAACAAACGGCCCTAATTGTTTTAGGTATCCTTACGGTTTGCTCGATTGGGTTGTTAATCAATACGATAATGAAATTTTCTTCGGGCTCTTATGCCATGACAGGAGCGGGCTTTAAAACAGGAGCCATCCTGATGCCGATTATCTTACTTTTAATTTTTGGAAATGGCTTGTTAGAGACCCTAAAGCTTAAAAAAGCCTGAGAGGGCTTAGTATCCCAAACGGTTTAGGGCTTTTCTGCTTCTATTCAGCTTCTTTTTTCTACGCCTGAGCTACGATAAATTGAGTTCCTTTTACTTTTTTCTGACTTTTGATGTGTCAAAAAGGCAGTTGGTATCGTTGTATTACCGATAACTAAGATTGTAAGTCTCTATGCCTTAGAGAAGTATATCTTTGCTCTTGATTACAATTTAACAGCTATGAAAAAGATAAAGTACACCTTAATTTCGTTGGCGATTGCCATTGGACTGAAAGCCTGTTGGGTTAAAAACGACAGTCAAATTGTGTTGAAAGGTACATTTTTGAACGAATCATACCTCGCACATGCTTCCGATACGCTCTTGAGCGCGATTCCCTTTTATTGTACCGAATTGGTCTTCGACCGTCCCGACAGTGTTTTGGTTCGAAATGGCGTGGAAGAGTATCCGTTAAAGTACGAAATCAAACAGGATACCTGCTTTGTAAAAAATGCGTATCAACACCAAGGAACGCTCAAAGATTTGGTGTTGATTCTGTCGTCTGATACTTCGTTTGTGGCTTTAGAACAGGAGTTTACGGGCCAAAGTCAACCTGCGTCTTTTCGAAAAACCTCCGTTTTTGAAGGATTTGAATATGGTTTGAATAACGCAACTGTTGCTGGGACGTATGCCATCGTCGATGCCGCTACCCAAAAACAACTAGTCGTCACGTTTACCGCAGATGGTCGGATTGAAGGGTTTCCAGCATACCAAAAATTTTCGGTATGTTATTCGGGCGATTGTGTTTCCGAACCTCTGGAAGCATCCAACGTAATCATGCTAGAAAACGCCCAAAAGGAGGTCGAATTTGCTGTTTGGCGTTTTGATAAGTCGACGAAACGCCTGACAATCTCAAAACTGGCGGAGCCGCAGCCTAACATCAAAGGCGAAAGAGCGATTCAATCAACGCTGCTGGAAGCTGGAAAAATCAGTTAAAACTGAAGTGTTTAACCTACTTATTATCCCATTTTGTACAGCCATGAATTTAAAAATGACTCACCTTTATTTGCCGTTGATTTTTCTGCTTTTTATTGCATTGGGGTGTAAAACCGAGCCAGAACAAACCAATAAAAAAAATGCTATGGCCCCGAAGATAACACAAACTTCGGTCGTAGAAAAGACGGCCGAGGTACAACCGAGGATGAAGCCTTTCGCTTTGACTTTCAATGATTTGATTGAAAAAGGTCGGTTGAACAAATTACCCATATTGACGCAGAAAGAAATCGCTACTTATTTTGTGGAAGCCATTGATGAAAACCTTAACGAAGAGTACAAGTATCATCTTTTGGACGAAATCGTTACGGCAACCAACGCGAGAATGCTGCTCATAGCCCGGGAATACGACAACGAAAACACCGTTTGGCTGTGTTTGTATGACAAAAATCATAAAATTCTGAATGCCAAAGAGGTGTATTACGACAACGCCGAGGGAAACTATCAGGTAGAAGCTAGCCTTAAAAATGATACGCTGACGCTTTTTATGGAAGATGTCAACGAGGGAAAATATACCGAGAAGTATACTTTCGAAAAAGATTTTAAAATCAAGCAGCTAACAAAAAATAGTAAATAAGAGTAATATCGTTGTTTTATTATTGTAGCATAAATGCCTGATTTTAAGATGTTTAAGTGGGAAATAGGTTGAGTGTTTGCAAAAAAAACAGGCCTCAACTAAAAGTCGAGGCCTGTCCAACCCATACAGCCATTTTAAAAATATTTTACTTAACGTAAGTTTCTGTTTCGAAATTGTGTTATAACTTCATTTGTCATAACAATTAAATAACAAAGCTAACCCATTAAAAAGTTCCAATTGTAACGCTTTACAAGGATAACAGGATTTTACCTATTTTGTTTAAAACTTTTGCAAGATAGCAAAATAGTTGAATCCAACAAATGTACATTAATCGTAATTTTTTGAGCCTCTGATGCGACAAACTCGCCCAAAAAAGCGTCGAAAATTGGAATCTTAATTCCGAAAGTTAGACAGTTTATTTCCTCAAAAGTTTAACAATTTAGCTACGATTTTTTTGAATATTTATTTTTGCCCCCCCAAACCAGAAGCGCCCTTGCGCGGGTTCAAAATAGCGACCGTTGGCGGCATTGATTTGAACGTTTTGAAAATAAATGGTATTCAGTAAGTTGTTTACCCCCACAAAAGGCTCAATTCCTAAGCGCCCGGCGCGAAAAGTCCCCCCAATTCTTAGGTTCAGGTTGGTATATCCATTGGCAGTCACGGCGTTGGCGTCGTCGGCGTAGAGATCAGAAGCGTGGCGTATTTGCGCGATAGCAAACAAACCCGACGGCCGGAAGTACCTTAATTCGGCTTGGGCGGCGTGTTTTGGAATGCCAGGGAGGGTATTCCCGTCAAATTCACCCGCCGTGGTTTTATAGGTTTTATACTTGAAATCAGAGTAGGTATAGTTTGAAAACAAGGACAATCCTTTGGCCAAAACCGTGTTAAAACTAAGCTCAATTCCCTGCCGGCGGGAGCTTCCCGCATTGCGGTAAAAAACGCGTCCCGGCTGCCCAGTGATTTGATAAGGCACCAATTCATCTTTTACATTGATGTTGAACAAGGCCACATCCACCCGCACGCGAGGGCTCAGAAAGGTTTTGGCTCCGATTTCATAATTGGTGGCGCGTTGGGGCGTTAATTCGGGGTTCAGCCCACCCGTTCCCGATGGATTGTTGGAGAGTTCGCTGAGCGTGGGTGTTTCAAAGCTCGTGCCCAAATTGGTGTATACATTCACCTTCGAAGAAAGTTCGTATGAAACCCCTAGGGTAGGATTGAGGCGGCTGTATTGCCGTTTGCCCGATTGGTCGCCGTCGCTCAAGAAGGCATCTTCGGCTTTCATCCGAATGGCATCCGAGCGTAAGCCAGTGAGGAGGGTTGCTTTGCGAAAAGAAAGTTCTTGGGTAATGTAGGCAGCAATGTTTTTGAAAGATTCGACTTGGTCAAACGTCAGTTTTCCGCGTGTGCCCGTTAGGTTATCAAACCGGCGACGGGTATCGGCCTGCGTTTCAAAATCCGTTCCTAGTCGAAAACGATAGTTCAACTCCCCAAATTGTTGGGTGTATTGGTACTGCCAGCTTGCTCCCGCAAACGTACGATTGATGGTTCCTGCACCTGCGGCCTGAAACGCTAGGTAGTTGGCAAAGTCACGTTTGGTGCCAAAAACACGCGCAAAAATCAAACTCTTGCCCATCCGCTTTTCGAAAATAATGCCGATACGCCCCTGATTCACGGATTCTGACGCCAGAAAACGAAGGTTATTGGGATGCGCTTGACGACGATTTTCGTTTACCTGCGCCAAGGTAAGTCCGCCCGGATCGTCTGCTTCGGGGCTGGTGCCGTAGTTGGCCAATATCGAAAGGCGCGTCAGAGAATCAAAATCATAACGGAGTTTCAAGTTGAAAATACTACTCTCCATGCGACTATTACCCCGATAACCATCTGATTGATTGTGCGTTCCGATAAAAACGTATTGGAATTTCCCTTTTTGTCCCCCCGTTTTTATACGAAAACTTCTAAAGCCGTAGGAGCCTACGGTGGCTTGTCCTTCCACCAATGGCATATCGGCGGCGTTGTCGGTTTGTAGGCTGATGATTCCTCCGGCCGCGTTTCCAAACAATCCCGATGAAGGCCCACGCATTACTTCCAATCGACGCATGGCGCCCATGTCCAAGTTGTCGACGTCGGCTTGCCCGTCGGGGGTAGATTCAGGAATTCCATCCACCACCAGTCGAATACCACGAATCCCAAAAGCCGCCCGGGCGCCGAATCCACGAATAGAAATCCGCAAATCTTGATTGAAATTGTCGGGATTTTGGGCAAAAAGGCCCGCCACACCACCCAACGATTCAAACAAAGAAAGTTGGGGTTGTCCAATCTGAATTCGGCTACCATCCAAAACCGTGAGGGCAGCAGGCAGGCGTTTTTCGTTGGTCTCCAGGCGCGTCGTGGTGACGGTGACGGGCGCGAGCGACAGGGTTTTTAGCGAATCTTTTTGTTGGGCTAGACTGGTAAGTGAAAATAAAATACAGGCCACACCGCTCAGCTTTGAACAGAATGCAGGAAATGAATACTGGCGAAAAGTATAAACCGATAAATTTAAGGACATACGAATTTATTGTAAAAAGGTTGGTGTTGTTTATTTGTGGAAATAATCATAAAATTGTAAGGATTTGTACTATTAATCAGCTGGCGCAGTCGAAAAGTGTTTTAAACAGGATATTTTATTTATGAACTCTTTTAATTTATCCCATCATCTTCAGTCGCGCAAGTTAGAGCTTGTTGTTGAAAATCGCACCGCCTATACCCTCGAAAATGCCGAGCTCAACATTTATGAAACGCATCAAATTGCCAAAAATGTGGAGTTGACTTTCAGCAATCCTGTATTGGCAAGCATGATTCGGGGTAAAAAAGTGATGCACCTCGACAATTCACCCTCGTTTGATTTCCTGCCTGGCGAATCTGTCATTGTGCCCGCCGACCAAACCATGCGCATTGATTTTCCCGAAGCCCATTTTGATAATCCCACCCAGTGTTTGGCGCTGGCCATTTCTCCTTCCAAGATAAAACAAATTGTTGAAACGCTTAACGAAAAGGCTCCCTTGGTGGATAATCAACAAGGATGGCAATTTACGAACGAGAATTTTTACTTCACCAATGAGAATTCCATTCACCTGCTCATTCATCGTTTGATTTACATCTTTACAGAAAACAACGAAGCAAAGGATTTTTTTGCTAATCTGGTGCTGCAAGAGCTTATCGTGCGTTTGATGCAGACCAAAGCCCGTAATGTATTGACCAACCACTTGCCGCAATTGGCCAATACAAATCGTTTGGCTTTTGCCGTCAAATATGTTCAAGACAATATTCATAAAAATCTAACCGTCCGAGAGTTGGCCGACAAAGCCTGCATGAGCGAGCCTAATTTTTTCCGTTGTTTCAAACAGCAATATGGTATTACGCCCGTAGAATACATCAATCAGCAACGTATCCAGTTGTCAATCAAGCTGCTGCGAAATACGCAGTACAGCATTGCCGATATTTGTTTTGCGTGTGGGTACAACAACCTCAACTATTTTCTGAAAGTATTCAAAAAAGCGGTTGGAACAACTCCCGCCAACTACCGTCGACAGTTTATTGTCTTCTAATCACCACTCAACGCTTCGATAAACCAAACCGCCTCCTTCGTTCTCGTAGTTGATAGAATAGTTCTATTTTTTAAGATTATAGTTTAAAGCCTTATCAAGGGGTGTTTTTACATTTGAATATTATTTTATCAATAAATTTTATAAATTTATTGGGCGAGTTAAATGGCATTACCCTAAATTTAAATCTTACATTAAATGGAACTAAACGGTAGTTATATTCTTCCCGCTTCAACGCAGAAAATCTGGGAGATGCTCATGAATCCTGATACGCTGGCGAAAGTTACGCCGGGTATATCGCGGTTAGAATTGGAAAGTGAAAATGTATACAAAGCCATTGCTGAAGTGAAAATTGGCCCTGTTTCAGGGAAATTTGAGGGGAAGGCAGAAGTGCTTCACCCCGTTGCCGCCGAAAGCTTTACCCTGAATGTCCATCAAAATAGTAAAATTGGTAACGTATCAGCCCACATTAAAATGCACCTGAAAGCGGTTTCTGAGCATGAGACCGAGCTGTCTTTTGCGGGTAAGGCCCATATGTCGGGACTGTTGGCCCGCACTGGCAACCGCGTGATGAGCGGCGTAGCCAATACCCTTACGAAGCAATTCTTTCAGAATTTTGAAGATGAATTGGCGGCAAAAGCAGAAGTATAAACTGGCTTTTTCTCCTGTGTTTTTGACTTTGTTTCGTTTTAATATTTATTCGATAATACCCTAAAAACCAATTGAATCTGTGCGCAAGCACCTAACTTTTACTTTACCTACATTATGCCAAAAATCTCATTAACCGTAAACGGAAAAACGCACACCCACGAGGTAGAGGGGCGTTTGTTGCTGGTACATTACCTACGTGATACCCTCGGCTTGACGGGGACGCACGTGGGCTGTGATACAAGTAGCTGCGGTGCCTGCACCATTCATTTGGATGGCAAAGCCATCAAATCCTGCTCGTTGTTGGCGGCTCAAGCCGATGGCAGTAGCATCACCACGATTGAAGGACTCGCGCCCGATGGCGAACTTCACCCGTTGCAGGAAGGATTCAAAGAAGAGCATGGATTGCAGTGCGGCTTCTGCACCCCAGGAATGATTATGTGCGCGGCCGACTTGCTCAGCCACAATCCCGACCCTTCAGAGCAAGAAATCCGCGAAGGGCTGGAGGGAAATATCTGTCGTTGCACGGGTTATCACAACATCGTACGGGCCATACAGTACGCGGCGCAAAAATCGGCGGTTGCGGTTTAAAACAGGTGGCTGAATCCGATTTAAAACATTTCCATCACTCTCCAGAAAAAAGAAAATGAGCAATAAATTCATTGGTAAATCCGTAAAACGCGTTGAAGACAAGCGTTTTATTACCGGAAAAGGTCGTTATACCGACGACATCGTGCTGCCGGGTATGACTTACGCGTACATTCTGCGAAGCCCTTATGCCCACGCCCGCATCAGAAGCATTGACTATTCAGCCGCCGAGGCCATGCAAGGCGTGGTGACCATCATGACGGGCGAGGAGGTAGGCCACTATGGTGTGCCTTGTGGGTGGCAGGTAAATTTCAAAAATGGCGACATTATGAAGGAGCCGCCGCATCCGTTGTTGGTAAAAGATAAAGTGCGGCACGTAGGCGATGCCGTGGCGATGGTTGTGGCCGAAACCCGCGAATTGGCGCAGGATGCGGCCGAAGCCATCATCATTGATTACGAAGTTTTGTCGGCCATTACCGACGCCTCCAAGGCAGTACTGCCTGGGGCTCCGCTGGTGCATGACGATGTTCCGAATAATATTTGTTTTGACTGGGAAATTGGAAATCCCAAAGCGGAAGTCGATGAGGCAATGGCAAGTGCTCACCACGTTACATCGTTGGACTTTGTTAATCAGCGCCTTTCGCCCAACGCCATGGAGCCGCGCAGCTATATTGGTCAATACGACAATGTTTACGATAAATATACCCTTTATACCTCCACCCAAAACCCCCATTTGATTCGTCTGCTGATGTGCGCGTTTGTGTTGGGATTGCCTGAGCACAAGGTTCGCGTGGTGGGGCCTGACGTGGGCGGTGGTTTTGGAAGTAAAATATACCATTATACCGAAGAAGCATTGGTGACGTTGGCCTCCAAAAAAATTGGTCGCCCCGTAAAATGGACCGAAACACGCTCGGAAGCATTTCAGACCGACGCCCACGGACGCGACCACGTAACGCACGCTGAAATGGGCTTTGATGCCCAAGGAAATATTGTTGGTTTGCGTATCAAAACCTTTGCAAACTTGGGAGCCTATCTTTCTACCTTTGGTACGGCAGTTCCTACGTATTTGCACGGAACGCTGTTGCAAGGCTTGTACACCACGCCCAAGATTCACTTGGACATGACCTGCGTTTTTACCCACACCACGGCTGTAGATGCGTATCGCGGAGCGGGACGTCCGGAAGCTACTTTCTTGCTGGAGCGCTTGGTCGATTTGGCGGCGTTGGAAATGGGAGTAGACCCGGCCGAACTGCGCCTCAAAAACTTTATTCCCGCCTTTGACGGGGTAACTCAACCGGGCTATCAGACCAATGTTGCGTTGCAATACGACAGTGGCAATTACCACAGTGTGTTGGAGAGAGGCCTAGAAATGCTTGGTTATGAGAATTTTAGAAAAGAACAAGCGGAGGCGGCCAAGACCAATAAAATTCTGGGGGTAGGCTTCTCTACCTACATCGAGGCCTGCGGTATTGCGCCGTCGGCGGTGGTTGGTTCATTGGGCGCTCGCGCTGGTTTGTACGAAGTGGGGCAAGTAAGGGTTCAACCTACGGGAAAAATCAGCGTGTTTACGGGCGCGCATTCCCACGGACAAGGTCACGAAACGACCTTCGCGCAAGTAGTGGCTGACCGCCTGGGTATTCCGATGGAAGACGTTGATATTATCCACGGTGACTCAGATACAGTGGCTTTCGGAATGGGAACCTACGGCTCGCGCTCGTTGGCGGTGGGAGGAAGCGCCATTGTGAAAAGTTTGGATAAAATCATTGAGAAAGGTGCCAAAATCGCCGCCCATAAATTGGAATGTTCGGCCGATGATATTGAGTTTAAAGATGGGAAGTTTACCGTAAAAGGAACCGACAAATCGTTGAGTTTCGGCGATATTGCCTTGACGGCGTACGTTCCGCACGTGTATCCTGCCAATTTAGAACCGGGCTTGGATTTTAGTAGTTTCTATGACCCCACCAACTTTACGTATCCGTTTGGATGCCACATTGCGGTGGTTGAAATCGACAAAGAAACGGGCTTTACCAGAGTGAAACGCTTTATTGCCGTCGATGACGTAGGTAACGTGATTAACCCTATGATTGTAGACGGACAAATTCACGGTGGATTGGCGCAGGGAATTGGTCAGGCTTTGTTTGAAGGCGTTGAATTTGACGAAAATGGGCAAATTACCAACGGTAGCTACATGGATTATACCATGCCACGCGCCGACGATCTTCCAATGTTTGAGTTGGACCGTCAGGTGACGCCTTGTCCACATAATCCGTTGGGGGTGAAAGGCGCAGGCGAAGCAGGCTGCATCGGTTCTACGCCCGCCGTGGTGAATGCCGTGATTGACGCGTTGTGGTCTGCTGGCCATAAAGTCAAAGATGTGCGGATGCCCATGACCCCCGAGCGTGTTTGGAAAGCAATGCAACCAGCCTAATTTTTTGTTTCACTAATTCACTCTTTTAAAAATGATTCCATCATCTGTTGACTATACACGCGCCAGTTCAGTAGGGGAGGCTATTCGCCTCCTTGCTGAAAACCCTGACGCTAAGTTACTGGCAGGCGGCCACAGCCTGATTCCTGCCATGAAATTGCGCCTCAATAGCCCCGCTTTGCTCATTGACATTGCCCGTATTGCGGAGCTACGATTTATTGAAGATACAGGAAATGCCATCGTCATCGGGGCCGCAAGTACCCACGCCGATATTATCACCAATCCGCACCTCAAGGGCTTGACGGCCATGATTGAGGCAGGAGAATTGATTGGAGATACGCAAGTTCGCAACATGGGAACGCTCGGAGGTAGCATTGCTCATGCGGACCCTTCGGCAGATTGGCCCGCTGTTTTGCTGGCTTTAGAGGCCCAAATCAAAGTGCAGGGCGCAGAAGGTGAGCGTATTATTCCCGCAGCTGAGTTTTTTACTGGATTTTTTAGTACCGCACTCGATACGGGCGAGATTGTGACGGAGATTCATCTGCCGAAGCCTGCGGCGGGAAGCGCTTCGGCTTATCGTAAATTTATGCAACCAGCCTCGCGGTTTGCCATTGTGGGTTGCGCTGCGTCGGTATCGGTAGAAGGGGGTGTCATTTCTGCGGCCAACGTGGCTTTTACGGGGGTTTCTGATGCGGCCTTTTTGGACGAAGGTGTTGCCTCGGCGTTGATTGGAAAACCAGCGACGCTCGAAAACATCGAAGCGGCGGCATCAGCCGCTGCCGAAGGAGATATGCACATCAATGAAGACCATTTTGCTTCGCAGGCCTATCGTAAACATTTGGCGAAGGTATACGCCAAACGTGCATTGGCGGGGGCGTGCGGTTTATAGTCATTCCCTGTTTGTTTTTTATTACCTGTAGAATGGGCGGCCGAAAGGCTGCCCGTTTTTTTGTAACTTTCGCAAAAAACAGCCTTTTCAATGCTTCCGGAATCTTACCTCGCATCAAAAGATGCCACATTGGCCACCATTATTGAATCTACGCCTACGTTCAAAAAAACGGATTGGAACAACGATGTTTATCTAGCATTGCTGGAAAGCATTGTTTCGCAACAAATTTCGGTCAAGGCCGCCGATTCTATCTTTGCCCGTTTTAGGGCGCTATTTGAGGATTTGTATCCGCACCCCGAACTGCTGCTGCAAAAATCAAACGAAGAGCTGCGCAGCGCGGGCCTTTCGTTTCAAAAAATCAATTATCTGCAAAATGTCGCGGTTTTTGCTACTGAAAAAGGGATTGATTACGAACACCTTAACCGCCTAAACGACGACGAAATCGTGGCTTATCTCACGCCGATTAAAGGGGTTGGGCGTTGGACAGTGGAGATGTTGTTGATGTTTGTGATGGACCGCCCCGACGTATTCCCCGTTGATGATTTGGTGATTCGGCAGAAGATGGTGCGGGCGTATAATTTGACCGAAACGGGTCGTGTATTGCATAAGCAACTTCATATAATTGCTGATAATTGGCGCCCGTATCGAACCATGGCTTGCCGTTATTTATGGCGATGGAAGCCCGAGGGCTAGCTCCATTTAATAAATTGAAAACCAGTTTTTGCGTAAAAATCGTTATTTTGCAGCCCAAAATTGTTTTTTTATGGATCAAAAAATCCTGACGAGCAAGCAATACTTTAAACTTTTATTGCTTGTGTATGGTGTGATGTTGGTGGCGCAGGTAGGGACAGGAACCGTTTTCTTTTTTTTACGCAGTACCCAATCGAAGTCAATGCCCAATGAAGTGACACTCGGGCAATTATTTGGTTATTTGGTGCCTTGTGCGGCGGTTATACTTCCACTAATGGGAATATTATTGGCCAAAAAAACAATTAAAGCGTTAAGAATTAATGATTTATTGTCGGATAAGCTTCGCAAATATCAGAGTGCGTTGGTTTTTAAATATGCCTTTTTTGAAGGGGCAACTTTTTTTTCATTGGTGGCTTATTTTATCACGGGAGAGCTGTTGCATTTAGGAGTTGCGGGTGCACTTGTGATGGTCTTCCTGACCCAACTTCCCACCCGAAATCGGGTTTTTAATGAAGTACCTTTGTCAACTTTGGATGAGTCAAAACTCAATAATCCAGATGCAGAGGTAGCGGCTATTCCTGTTAAAGACTGATTTTTTCTTCTAAAATTTGCCTACTTATGGCGCGTCGAGTTTCCACCCCATCTTCTCCCAAAAAACGTGCATTGCCTCCCATTGGTTGGGGGGCTATTGTGGCACTTGTGTTGCTTGTCGGAGGAGGTATTTGGTATGTTAATCGTCTGAATACCAACGAATGGCGGCACGTTTCAAAAATTGGAATTCGGTTGCCGTTCAAATATTCGATTCACGGAATTGACGTTTCTAAACACAACGGACGCATCAATTGGCCAGAACTGCGACAGATGCGTTTTGAAGAATTGCGTCTGCAGTTTGTTTTTATCAAAGCCACAGAAGGCGCTTCGTTGACCGATAAAGACTTTAAAAATAACTGGAAGCAGGCAGACGGCGTAGGGCTGTATCGTGGAGCGTATCATTTTTATATCCCTTGGCGAACGCCCGAATCGCAGTTTGAGAATTTCAAGCGCTCGGTCAAACTCAAAAAAGGAGATTTGCCTCCTGTGCTTGATTTTGAACTGGGTACCAATGCATTATCCCAAGAGCAGGTCATTGCAAATCTAAAAACATGGCTTACGTTGGCCGAAAATTACTACGGAGTGCGGCCAATCATCTACACCAACGCCGATTTTTATCGCCGATACATCAAAGAAAACTTTGTGGGCTATCCACTCTGGATTGCTGATTATTCGGGCTGGACCCTCAATCGTTACGACGATGCCGTCATTCATTTTTGGCAACATTCCAAAAGCGGTTACACCGACGGTATTCGTGGCCCAGTCGATTACAACGTTTTTTTGGGTGATGTGGGAGATTTGAAAGCACTTTGTTTGAAGTAAATTAAGCCACTAGAAAAATTTTTTGGTTAGGCCTTATTTATGAATTACAGGTCGATTTTTTGGCCAAAACAGTAACATAACCCGTCGGGAGCAACCACAAAAAAGACTTTGTAGCTGACCCCGTATTTCTGAACTTGAAAATCAGCCTCTTCTTTTTCATAGCCGTTGGCTTTTAGCTCTTCAAAAATAGCTTCGACGTCGTTTACTTCAAAAAAACAGCCGTCTTGCGTGGGGTCACCTCCGTTTTCGGCAAGGCCGATTTGGATGGTATCTCTTGCCAGCGTTGCTCCCTTAAAGGGGTGTTCGTGACGTGACACAACCTTAAATCCCATGAGGGTTTCGTAATAGGGAATCGCAGTTTCTAGATTTTGAACGGGCAGATTCATGGCATCTTTTTGGTAAGGCCACACATTTTTGAGTACTGCTTTTGAAGTTTTCATCGGTATAAAAAGTGTATGTTTTGTTACCCGTCAAACGGTTTTGTTGCTGTATTATCTAACCGTCAGACGGTTTTGCTACTTTATTATCTAACCGTCGGACGGTTTTGTTACTGAATTATCCAACCGTCGGACGGTTTTGTTGCTGTATTATCTACCCGTCAGACGGTTTTGTTACTGTATTATCCAACCGTCAGACGGTTTTGTTACTGTATTATCTAACCGTCAAACGGGTAATTGTGCCTAGTCAACCCAATCGGCAATGTACAAATTTGTATCGCGAGAGCCGGGGGCGTTGTTGCGGTTGGAGCTAAAAATGAGCTTTTTACCGTCGTGTGAAAACATCGGGAAAGCGTTGAAAATGCTGTTGTTGGTCACTCGTTCCAACCCTGTTCCGTCAAGATTAATGACATATAATTGAAAATCATATCCACGCTGTGAGTGGTGATTTGACGAAAATATAATTTTGTCGCCTTTGGGCGTAAAATACGGCGCCCAGTTGGCTTTGCCCAACTTAGTGATTTGGCGTAAATCAGTGCCGTCAACGTTGCAGGTATAAATTTCCATGTCAGTGGGGGCAACCAAGCCCAACGAAAGCAATTTTTTATATTCGGCCACTTCCTCTTCGGTTTTGGGGCGGGAGGCCCGAAATACCAATTTTTTGCCGTCGGGAGAGAAAAAAGCACCGCCATCGTAGCCCAATTGGTGGGTGATACGTTTTACGTTTTTGCCATCAATGTCCATGATGTACAGGTCAAGGTCGCCGTCGCGGGTGGAAGTAAACACGATTTTGTCGCCTTTGGGTGAAATCGTGGCTTCTGCATCGTAGCCTTTTTCGGTGGTCAATTGCTTTACAATCTTCCCTTTAAGGTCGGATACGAAAATGTCATAAGTGTCATAAATGGCCCACAAATACTTGTTGAGGTAGGCTTTGGCGGGAGGCGGGCACGAATCGTTACCGACGTGCGTACTGGCAAAAAGAATGTGTTTGTCGCCGGGCATGAAATACGAGCAAGTGGTGCGTCCTTTGCCCGTGCTGATAAATGTCGGGCGCTCGTCGGGATTAGTTAAGCCTTTGTTGACGTCCAAATAAAAAATCTGGTCGCACTGCAAGCCCCACTTGGGGTTATTGGATTGAAAGCTGACGAATTGGTCGTTGAAGCTAAAATAAGCCTCGGCGTTGTCGCCACCAAAAGTGAGTTGTTTTACGTTCTTGAGGTGTTTCTCTTCCCCCGACTGCGCGAAAGTTTGTAATGATATAAGCAAAAAAGCGCTGAATAAATGATTGATTCTCATGAGTTTTATAAGTGATTTTGCGTTTTACAAAGAACGGTAGAGATGCGCATAAAAAACAGCTTTAAGCCCATTTTTTGATGATTTTTGTCATTTTAAAAGGCATCTTTCTCGCTAATTTTGAGCCAAAACTAATGTACGTGAGAAAAAAAATGATAATTTTCTTGTTTGTATTTAATCTAAATAAACTACTTTTGCGTTAGTATTAGAAACATCAAAACCACAATGAACCTCTCAGAAGTATCTGCTTGCTCACTTGTTGAAACCGAAGAAAAGTTTTTTACGAAGAACTCATTCATAGGCTGTGCGTTTGCCTGCGACCTGAAAAAATGCTGTAAAGCCTACAAAAAGAAGGGTAAGCACTGCAAAAAATGCCCTAAAGTGGACTAGTAAATAGAAGCTAAGTAGTTACAGTTTTTGTGCTGACTTAACGACGATGGCTGAACCTTCGGCCAACAGCGCAGAATGGGGAGATTGATGGGAAAGAAACCCAAAATCATGCCCGTACACTGCCTCAAAATTCACATCGACAATATGCGTTTTGACGGGATAGACTTCCCAACGCGGATGCTCAACGCCGTACTCGTACGTGGTGAAGTTGTCATATTTTGTATATCCCCAATAATGCTCGGTGATAAATTCTTCCAAACTTCCTGCCGCAAGCGGAATGGACGTAGCGTCGGCTAGAAGTTCCAGACGGTTCCATTCCTTTTGTTTCCATTCGTAACTTACCCTTAGTTGCTCATTGGCGGTTTGCCATTCGTGACGCATGGGCAGAGTGACATAAGGCTCATTATATACGACGTTGGCTACCCAACTGACGGCGTATTTTGGGACAATTTCCTTCACAAACGTAACGCCCCGTTTCCATTGACCCTCTTTTGTGCGGTGTTTGACGTAAAACCGCAAATTGACTTCCTCAAAGGTGGTATGAAAGGGTATCGGAACGCCCAAAAGGCTCACTTTATCGAATAAGAAGCCAATCAAACTCACAAAACATTCGCCTTCAAACAAATCTAGTTCGGTATGTTTGGGGACGAAAGGTTGCAGCAAATCGGGGGAGACGCTATAATTGACCATTGCCAATTTGCGCCATTCGGCAGTGAGAAACGAAGTGAGCATGATTGTTTGCTGTTTTTGAGAAGTTTTTAAAACGTGGGCGAAGGCAAATGTAGCATCAAATAGGCAGCTTTGTTACTTCGCCAATGCTGATTCTAAGACTTTTATTAAGTCTTTGCCGTTGTGTTGGGTGGGTTTAGGTATTATTCAATAAAATATTAAGTCTTTGTACTGGCGATTTCTCAAAACCGCCTACACAGGCAACCTATCCTGAGAAATTGCCCTTGATAACGTAAAAAATCAAAGTGTTTTGCTTCAAAATACACTTTATGTGACCAAAATGTGCGGGAAGCCGTCGAAAATCCTACTTTTGCATATTCATAAAAAATCACCAATCAGATGTTACAAGCCATTCCTTTTGACCAAACGGCTGCTTATCGCAAGCTCAAAACTCATCACAAGAGCATCAGCAAGAAGCATTTAAAAGAACTTTTTGCCGAAGACCCCAACCGCTTTAAAAAGTTCTCTATTCGTTTGGGCGACATCGTAATTGACTATTCTAAGAACCGAATCAATGGACGGACGTTGGCCTATTTGTGCGATTTGGCGCGGGAATGCCAATTGAGCGAGGCCATTGAGAAGATGTTTACGGGCGATAAAATCAACGCGACCGAAAAGCGCTCCGTGCTGCACGTGGCCCTCCGAAATCGTTCCAATACCCCCGTACTCGTGGATGGCAAAGACGTAATGCCGGATGTGAACGAAGTGTTGGAGAAAATGAAAGGGTTTTCGGAAAAAGTACGCGGTGGCGAATGGAAAGGTTTTTCGGGTAAAAAAATCACTGATTTAGTCAATATCGGCATCGGTGGCTCCGATTTAGGCCCCGTAATGGTGACGGAAGCACTGAAATCATACGGTAAAAAAGGATTGAATGTGCATTATGTTTCCAATGTAGACGGAACGCACATTGCAGAAACACTGTCGGGTTTGAATCCCGAAACAACACTGTTCATGATTGCTTCCAAGACGTTTACCACGCAGGAAACCATGGCCAATGCGCACTCGGCGCGCCGCTGGTTTTTGGAAACGGCCAAGGAAAGTACCCATGTGGCAAAACACTTCGTGGCTATTTCAACCAACCGTGCAGAAGTGGAGAAATTCGGCATTGACCCCGAAAACATGTTTGGTTTTTGGGATTGGGTCGGCGGACGTTATTCGTTGTGGTCGGCCATTGGATTGTCGATTGCTTGTTATATCGGTTTCCAAAATTTCGAACAGCTTCTGGCGGGGGCTCACGATATGGACAACCATTTTCGGTCGGCCCGTTTTGAAAAAAATATCCCAGTTGTGTTGGCTTTGTTAGGGATTTGGTATAATAATTTCTTTGATGCCGATACTCAAGCGATTTTGCCTTACGACCAATATTTACACCGTTTTGCTGCTTACTTCCAACAGGGAGATATGGAATCAAACGGTAAGAATGTGACGCGGGGCGGAGAGAAAGTGAACTATCAGACGGGGCCCATCATTTGGGGGGAACCGGGTACCAACGGCCAACATGCTTTCTATCAATTGATTCACCAAGGAACCAAGCTGATTCCTGCCGATTTTATTGCGCCTGCGCTAAGCCACAATCCTATTGGTGAGCACCACAAAATGTTGCTATCCAACTTCTTTGCCCAAACCGAAGCCCTGATGAACGGCAAGACCTACGAGGAAGCTGCCGAAGAACTCCGCAAAGCAGGAAAATCGGAAGACGAAATTGCGTTTTTAGCTCCTTTTAAAGTCTTTGAAGGAAACCGTCCGACCAATTCAATCTTGGCAAAGAAAATCACACCGCGCGTATTGGGAAGCCTGATTGCGATGTATGAGCACAAGATATTTGTGCAGGGTATTATCTGGAATATCTTCAGTTTTGACCAATGGGGGGTAGAATTGGGCAAACAGCTTGCCAACCAAATTTATCCAGAACTCCAAAATGACTGGCCCATTGACGCTCACGATAGCAGTACCAATGGCTTGATAAACCAGTATAAACGCTGGAGATAGCGTTGATGAACTACTTAACAGAAAAACCGAAAAATGGTAAATGTAAAATGATAAAGTAAGAAAGTCACACTGTGTAAGTTTCACTTTTTCGGTTTAACATTTTACGGTTTTTCTGTTTCTTCCCTTAATTCCTCTGCACCTATGCCTGTGCCTATTCGCATTGATTTTTTTGCCATTGTGATTTTATTAGGCGTTGTGCAGGGCGTCTTGTTGGGAGGGCTTTTTCTGACTGGAACCCGCGCCAAGAGCGTGTCAAACCGAATGATGGGCTGGACAATGTTGGCTTTTTCGGCGGCGATTCTTGAGGTATTTTTATGTTATTCCAATTATCAGTTTCAATTTCTGTGGGCAGATAATTTTGCGGAGCCAACCAACTTTTTACTGGCGCTTTTGCCCTACTTTTTCGGATATACCCGCCTGCACGGCCACTTGCCCAAAGGTTGGCGTTGGCATCTGATTCCCTTCGCGTTTTGGTGCGTTTATTCGGTATTTTGGCAGTTCCAGTCATTAGATTATAAATACAATTCATACATCAGCGCGTGGCACCCAGAGTTGCCTTTCCGCACGTTTACATATTGGCTTCCCGAAGATCCACTCTATTTGCGCGACCATGTGAATGATTTGACATTGGTGAGCATGGCCGTTTACATGGCTCTGTCATTAAAAGAAATTTACGGGGCTTTTAAAAAAAACGATACGCCTTTTTTTACCCTTCACCGAGTTGTGCCTTTGACCCAACTACGGAACTTTAACTTGCTTATTTTCTTGTTCCCGATTGTTTTTGTGGTGGTAAAACTCAACTTTAAACAAGATTTAGGAGATTATATTCTGGGGAGTTTAACCACTTTTTACATTTACCTCACGAGTTATTTATTGATCAATCATTCGGTGCTGTTCAAGGTGGAATCTGCGGGCGCTGAAATCAAAAAAAAGTACGAAAAGTCCTCTCTTTCTGACGATTATGGTGAAACAATTCTGCAAAAATTGCAAACCTATTTAAAGGAAGAAAAACCCTACCTCGAAAACGACATTACCCTTCCTAAACTGGCCCAACGGCTCTCGGTTTCGCAGCATCATCTTTCGCAAGTGCTCAACGACCGGCTTAATCAATCTTTTTTTGATTTGATGGCGACGTACCGCGTAGATGAGGCCAAAATGCTATTGGCTGACAAAGCACTTTCTCACCTCAAAATCGACGAGATTGCGGAGCGTGTTGGGTATAATTCTACGTCGGCGTTCCATACGGCGTTTAAACGCATTACGGGCAAAACACCCGCGCAGTTTCGGGCAAATAATTAATTTTTTATAGTCCCCAAAAGCATAAATCCTGCTACTTTAAAACCCGCTTTGAGCAGCGCCGCTTTTGACGCTTTGTTGGCGAGTGCACAACGAGCTGCCGGAACTCTTCCCTGTTGATAACACTCTCTTTTCAGTTCTTGAATCAGATAGCTGCCCAGACCCTTTTCTCGTTGATTTTCTGTAACTTCCATAAATACATCGGCAAAAGGAACATTATAATGTAGCATGATTCCACCCGTAGCTACCACTTTTTGTTGGTACTCCAACACGTAAGTTCCCGAACATTCTACGTGCGGGTCGTCATCCTTGCGAAGGCGAAACTGCACTTCGGGAGGTTGGAGGTCGGTCACAAAATGGTCTTTAAAAAGGATGACTTGTGCATTAACATCCCGCGCAAACTCGAAGGCTATCGAGCTAAGTAGCGCGTCATTGCTCTGGTATTCAAGGTAAATGGCCTTAGAAATTTTAATCAATTCTTCTAAAAACGCGGCGGCGTATTTACGATATGCGGGAATGAGGTAAAACTCAAAAATGGTATCTCTATCGGGAATCTCTTGGCCTTTGAGAGAGCCATAGCCAACGGTGTGTTGCCCAAGCGTAAATCGGTACGAATCAGTCCATCCTCGTTCATGACAGGCATTGTATCTGATTTGAAAATTGTTTTCTTGAAGGAATAAAGAGCGAAAAGGCTTAATGGTGGCAAGAGTGGTTTTTTGTACTTTTAATTTCATATAGGCGTTGAGTAATAAAACCTAAAGATAGGTATTTTGTAAAGATAGAAAACAGCCATTTTGTTTCTTTTAGGATAATAATTTCGGTTTCGTTAAACGGAGTTTTTGTTGAAATACAATGGTAATTTGTTGTAAATGAACTGTTAAAATTTGCTTGTAAAACATAAAAAATGAGGGTAGATTACAACCAAATCGGTTTAAAAGATGTCTTGTACGTAGTTGTTAGCCATCGATGCACCCATGAAAACTTTCTTTTTAATTTCTTGTCTGGCGTTTTTAATAACGATAAGTGGCTGCAAAAAATCTTCCGCTGTCATTGAAGTGCCTAAGGACGTGCAAATGGCAAGGATGAAGGCGGACTTCAGTTGGTTGAATGGAACCGACTGGGTCTTGAAAGATTACGCTGCCAATCCTTTGCCTGCAAAGCTAAAAAATACCTTAACCTTGAAATTTAAAAAACAATCTGATACTAGCTATCAGATAAGCGGACGCAGTTTTGTTAATTGGTACGGCGGAGCTTTTAATTTGGATGAAGAAAAAGGGCTCGTGGTCAACAAAGAGCATTTGGTGACCACCGAAATGGCGGGCCCGCCCGAAAGCATGAAAGCCGAGGAGACGTATTATCAGCATCTTCAAAAGGCTTCCTACTTTAAAATTGAGGGAAATGAACTTTGGCTTTACATCGGTTCTAATACTAATGCGGCCGAAGAGGTCATGTATTTTACAAAAAAGTAATTGGTTTCTAAGTTAGTAATGAATGACTGCATAAGCAGTTGATTGAGCGTTGATTTTAAAAATGCCCTCTATTGCATCAGGAGGGTATTTTTTGTGCTTGCCGATAAGCACGAACTTCGACTTTGTCGGCAGATAGGGCTTAATTCCCAGTAAGGTTGTTGTTTTGCATCAAATAAAACAACAACCATGAAAAACGTACATACAGCCCCTGCTCCGCCTTCATCTATCTCCGCTACTCGCCGCTATGACCTCGACTGGTTGCGGGTGATTTGCATTGTTATTTTGCTTTATTATCACGTCGGAATGATTTATGTGCCTTGGGATTGGCACATCAAAAGCGCCGAAAAAAGTGAAGTCATGCGGTGGATTATGATTTGGCTGCATTATTGGCGTATGCCGCTTCTGTTTTTCATTTCTGGCGCAGGAACGTACTTTGCCCTCAAAAAACGAACTTACAATGGCTATGCCCGTGAGCGTGTTACGCGGTTATTTGTGCCGCTGGTGTTCGGGATGTTTGTCATCGTGCCCCCACAGATTTATTACGAACGCCTATTTAACGGTGTTCAATTCAACGGCTACGGTGATTTTTATCGAACGGTTTTTGATTTTATTCCTTACCCCAAAGGCAGTTTTAGTTGGCATCACCTGTGGTTTGTGGCGTATCTATTTTTGTTTTCGCTGGTTAGCATTCCCGTGTTTCGTTGGCTGAAAGCAGGCAGCGGTTTAAAGTTCATGGACTGGACAGAACGCCTAGTCGCCCGTAAGGGGGGGGCGCTTTGGTACGCTTTGGTCATTTGTATCAGTCAGGTGATACTGCAAAATTTTTATCCCGATGAGACGCACGCCCTCATCGACGATTGGGCCTATTTTACCTTCAATCTCTTGCTGTTTTGGGGTGGATATATCCTGGTAAGTCGCCCCGTATTTTGGCAAATGATGCTCAACCAACGCCGTATTTATGCTTGGGCTACGCTGAGTACCACCGTTATTATGTACAGCTTATACATCGCGATTCGGTTTTATCATCCAGCGTGGGACGATGTTTGGTGGTGTGATTTGCTTTGGGATATAAATTCGTTTTGCTTGACGTGGTTTTCGGTCTTGGCTTCCATTGCATACGGACATCACTACCTCAACCGCCCGCATCCTATTTTGCCAAAACTCAACGAAGGCGTTTATCCATTTTATGTTTTGCACCAGACCGTTATCGTTGCTGTGGGCTATTACTTACTCAAACTTGACTTAGGCGTTTGGGGAGGTTTTTGGGTAATAAGCACTTTGTCATTGGTGCTAAGTGTTGGCTTATATTGGTTGATTATTAAACGAGTAAAAATCCTGCGTTTGGTCTTTGGGTTAAAATAACCCTTTGGTAAATGTCATATAAAAAGTACGGCAATTCTGAACTGTTTGATGATAAAAGCACTATTGATGTGCGATTTGAAGGAGAGGAGGTGCTTCTTATCAAACAAAAAAAATGGACAACAAAAGAGCTAGAAGACCAAGTGGCCAATTTGCACTATTCTGGCGAAAACCTGCCCAAAGACCATGCGGTAGAAAAAGCCCGGCTACCGCCCTTTGCACTGTCTTTTTATAAATTCGTTTTCTTCAAATCACGTTTGCCTGATGAAACGGAGTTGTGGAATTATTACCTAAAACAACATTTTACCCCCGTCGATGGTGACTGTGTTCAGGTGTACATCAGGGGCACTGCAAAGACATTTGTGGCTGATTCGGTAAAAGCCCGAATGTTGCGGAGCTATCCATCCTTGGTGAGGGATTTTCACTTTTACGTGCTTTGTTTGACTTCAGACCGATTTGAACGTGTACGTTATTCGTTGCATCAGGATTATTTTGACGGTATTGATTTATCCGTCGTTTATGCGGGTGTGGAGTTTCAAGTGTCTATTCTTCTCAACTCTCCAAGGGCGCAAATGTACAAAAGTCAAAAATATAAACGTCACGAAGAACGTCCTCAAAATGAGGTAATTATGCTATTTGATTTGAGCCGTTCTTTTCACGAGAGAGGAAAAATAAAGTTGTTTTCCGAAAGGAATGTGCAAGAATTGATTGAAGAATTGAAATTGCGAGTAGCAACCTGATTATTGATGGTTGGCCCAGAACACTTCGTTCGGGTTTGAGAACCCGAATGCACATGAAGGCACAGATTTTTAGGCAAAAATGAGTAGAAAGCGCGGATTTGTTTCTAATAATAGGAAAAGCAACAACCAATTTTCTGATGAATTATCACGTTTTTCCTACCTACGAAGCGCTTTCTACCCACGCGGCTGACTTTATATTGGCGTATGTTCGCAACCACCCTACTGCCACTATCTGTGTTGCTTCGGGCGAGACTCCCTTATTGACGTTTCAAAAAATTGTGGCCAACGCGCAGCCTGACGATTTTGATCAAGTAACGTTTGTGGCCTTGGATGAGTGGGTAGGCATTGCCCCCGATAATGCCGGGAGTTGCCGTTCTTACATTGATGCCCCGCTGATTAAACCTTTGGGAATCAGACCCGAACGAGTTTCGTTTTTTGATGGCTTAGCATCGGATTTAGAAGCAGAATGCCAACGTGTCAATGACTTTATTGCGAGCAAAGGAGGACTGGACATCATCATGGTCGGCATTGGTTTGAACGGGCATTTGGGCTTGAACGAACCGGGAAGTTCTTTTGAATCCTACGCGCACGTGTCGGAGTTGGAAGAGGTAACGGCTTCTGTAGGGCAAAAATACTTCCAGTCAGAAACACCACTTACCCAAGGCATAACGGTAGGTTTAAAGCATTTTTTGGAGGCCAAAACCGCCATTGTTTTGGCAAATGGCCCTCGAAAAAAAGATATTATTAAACGGGTATTGGAAGAACCCATCAACGAAAGCCTGCCTGCAACGGCCCTGAAACTGCATTCCAACGGTCATTTGTGGGTTGATGCAGCGGCTGATGCCAGCTAGATTCGTTTTCGCAAAGCATCAAAAACCCCTTTCGTAAAAGCCCACAGCGGTACGGTTGACATAATCTTGAGGTCTTCTAGGAGGGTAGTGTCTTCGTCCAAAAAGGCAAAGAGGCGGGGCGTGGGGTTTTTTTTGTAAAGAGCCGTAAAAACATCTTTTCCTGAAGCACGGTTTTTGAGTAATACATTCAGCAAAGTGCTGTCGAGCAGTTCTTTAAATCGCTGTCGAAACTTCTTGGGCTCGTGCAGCGGCTTGCCCACCGTAACGAGATTACGCACCAACTCCTGCGTAAAGCGTTGGGTACGTTGGAAAGCATACCCAGTTGATGCCTTCACGTACCCTCCCGCCGTTCCGATCCGAACTACGTGTTGGCCAATGTGTTGAGGTGTTGGCTCGTCAGTCATGGGAATCACGCCGAATTCTTCATGTTCTATGCTGAAATTTTCAATTTTGAGAAAATCCCGGATGTATTGGTGAAGCTCAAAATCGTATTCGGTGGGAGAGAGGAGGCTGTCTGAAAAAACCGTGTACTCAATCATGGCCCGCGTAGGACTTTCGGGCAATACGTACATAAATCGTACCCCAATGCCTTTTTGTTCTACCCGATAGTCCATCATCGTGGGACATTCGGGGTCAAACACGGGTTTGTCGGTGATGATTTCCCAACCTTTGAAGTGCTGAAGCATGTTATGGCAATCGTCCAAATCCAGCCGAAGAGGTTTGATACTGTCAAAAACGTATTCGCCCAAATATTGGTCTTTGTCGGTAATGATAAAGCCACCGTCAGGTGTGTCTTTGAGGCGTTCGATGCGCTCGTTAACAAACTTAATGTTTGGATTACCAGCCAAGTCTACTTTGACAAAATCATAAAAGTCAATTCCGCGCAGCCATTTGTAGGAGTAATCGCCTAAGTCGAGCGACGAAGAGAAATTGGTGCCGTGAAAAAACACCTTTTGCCATTTGCGGTGCACTATTCCATCAAATGGACTTTGATTATCTTTTTCCCAAAAACACCAAGTCCGGTCATTTTTGGTCTTGGTGTCTTGGTCAATAATAAGAATGGATTTTTCGCGCAACACGGTTTGGTTCATGTAATAAGCCAAACTCAGCCCTGCCAATCCGCCGCCTGCTATGATGAAGTCGTATTTCTGCATGGAAAACTTATGCGTAATGACCTTCTAAGGCCAGTATGCGGATGGGCGTTATCAGAAACCTTATGAGCAGTTTAAATGATATTAAATCGGCACATTTACGTGGCGTTCTGAGTGATAGCTTGATCGGACCAATGGTCCTGATTCGACGTACTTGAGGCCGCGTTTGAGTCCTTCTTCGCGATACATTGCAAAGATTTCGGGATGAATCCACTCAATCACCTCATGGTGCATTTGGGTGGGTTGCAGATACTGACCCAGGGTCAAAATATCAAGTCCGTGCGCCACCAAATCGTCCATGGCCTGAAACATTTCGTCCTGAGTTTCGCCCAAGCCGAGCATAATTCCCGATTTAGTACGTTTGCCAAAGTCTTTGGTTCGACGGATTTGCTCCAAACTGCGTTCGTATTTGGCTTGCGGTCGTACGGCGCGGTAAAGTCGAGCTACTGTTTCTACGTTGTGAGAAACCACTTCCTGACCCGCAGAAATCATTCGTTGTAGGGCTGCCCAGTTGCTTTTTGTATCAGGAATCAAGGTTTCAATTGTGGTAGAAGGACTCAATTCTTTGGTCAAAACCACCGTTTGGTGCCAAATTTCGGCCCCACGGTCTTTAAGTTCATCACGGTTTACGGATGTAATGACGGCGTGTTTAACCCCCATGGTTTTGATGGCTTCGGCCACGCGGCGCGGCTCATCGACGTCGTATTCGTTGGGGCGGCCAGTGGCTACGGCGCAGAAACTGCAACTACGGGTGCAGACATTGCCCAATATCATAAAAGTTGCGGTTCCTTCTCCCCAGCATTCGCCCATGTTTGGGCAATTGCCGCTTTCACAAATCGTGTGGAGTTTGTTGGTATCTACGATGGTCCTGACTTTTTTGTATTCAGGCCCAACGGGCAATTTTACTCTTAACCAATCTGGGCGTTTTTTGCGCTCTGAAGTTATAACGGGAAGTTCTATCATTTCTGAAGTTAATTGTTGCCAGCTAACAGTTATTTGTAAAGATTTTTTCAGCGATTGACAAATAACTAACTGTTAGCGAAGGCTATTTCTTGTTACCGAAAAACAAAGTTACGTAACCAGAAGTGAACAAACTACGATTTTCGGCAAAAGGTATAATCACGGGGGCTTTGCTGAAGAGTTCGGTCAGGAAGCCAATCTCCAAACCAGTGAGATTGCTCCGAAAGGCACTCAATTCAAAACTGAACGCGATTTTGGCATTGACGCCCGGCACGATTTTCGATTGTCCGATGCCTTGCATAATGTTGCCAGCGCCCAAAATATTGCCCAAATCGGTGTGTTTAATCGGGTCATAAGCTTCGGTACGAACCACGCCGGGGCGTACTTGGTACTGAATAAAATACGGTTTCAATATCCCCAATGAAGCGCCGACGGCCAATATCCCGTTGATGGAAATCCCTTCTTCATTGTTGCGGTTGGAAAGGATGATTTCACGGCCATATTGCGGACGCAACGCAAAAAGATAATTTTGTTTGCCGGGCGTAAATCGTGCGCCCGTGTTGCTTGATTGAGCGAGTTCTTTTGGGTGTCGTACGTTGACCAATTCAAGGGCTAAATAACGGTACTGCGCTCTTCCAAACAGGTCTTTATCCATTCGGGTTGAATGTCGAACCACCAATCCACCCAACAGGCCAGAGTTGGTATTGGTCGTAACTCCGTAGGTTGTTATGGTAGAATATTCTTCCTCCTCGTCTTCAAGGTTTGTTTTAGCACGACGCTGCTGACCCCATGCCACTTCGGAAAGGAGCAAAAAAGCCAGAATTATGGTTGAGATAGATTTCATCAGACTTAACAAAAATTTTACTTAAACATAACAAAAATACCTAATAAAGTCAAGTCACTATACGTTAAAAATCGCTTAAAGGTTGCTGATTCTTTCACTATTTTAAACTATTTTCATGGGTGTAAGGTTCAGGATATTTTTTCAAATTGTAAATTGCTGGTTGTTAGAACGAGTGAATTTTGTACTTTTTTTATTTTAGTCAGGCATACCCTCTTGGCCATTCAAACTAGTTCGAGATGCCGCTTACTTTTAAGGTTTCAGCTTGACAGAACCCGATTATGACAAAGACCCCTGCAATTATTTTTTTGCTTATTGGCCTTTTTGTAAAGTCGCTTTATGCCCAAACAGAGGCGGTGTTTGCCGAAAAAATGCGCTTGCCTCCCAAAGCGACCCATGCCGAGAGCGCTTTGCACATCGCAGAAAGCTTCTTGGGAAAACCCTACGTTGCGCATACCCTTGAAAAAACGCCTGAAGCCCTCGTGTGTGATTTGCAAACCTTTGATTGTTACACTTTTGTGGAATCAGTGCTGGCCCTGATGCTGACCCAAAAAGCGTCGGGCAGGTATGATAAATACCAAAATTTCCTCCAAAAATTGCGCTACCGCAACGGAAAAATTACGGGATATAGCTCACGGCTTCATTATTTTCTCGAATGGAAACATCAGGCCGTGGCCCAAGGATGGCTTGTGGACGTTACGGAGTCATTGGGCGGGTTGAAAATACAGCCCACAATTCAGTTTATGACCACTCATCGAGGGTTTTATCCCGCCTTGAACGATGAAAAAACGGTGGCTGAAATACAAAATGTCGAGAAGCAATTATCCCAAATACCGTGGTTTTATATTCCTAAAAACAAGGTCGCTGCGATAGAGTCTAAATTACGGGATGGGGATATTATTGGTATAACCTCTGGCATTGCGGGATTGGATTTTAACCATGAAGGTTTTGTGGTACGAAAAGGGGCCCGGGCGTATTTTCTACACGCTTCTTCTGACCTAAAAAAAGTAACATTCTCGGTCGAGCCTTTGGCTGATTACCTCGCTAAAATCAAAAAACACAGCGGCGTGGTGGTGCTACGAATCAATGATTAGTGGTTTAGTTGCGGGCCGAAAACCATCCTTTGGTGGTATTGGCACTTTCTAATTTCTTCTCAAGTGCATCGGGTAAACGGGTGAAAAAGTCAATACCCGTCAATCGTTCAATTTCATCCACACTAACCACAAACGTTTTGAGGTTTTCGCTCGAAAACTCATTTTTGAGCACAAAACCAATCATCCGAGGTTGGTCGTCGGTGAGGCACAGGGCAATTTTATAGTACATTTCGGGCACCGCAATCTCATTTCTATTCCCAATGGTGGGCAGGCCTGGTTTAAGTACGGGGCCCGTTACAATGTATAATTCGCCGTCACGTTGGGCCCATTGACGAAATTTTTGTTCCAAGTCGTTCCAGATACCACGATTAAAGTCAGGCACTTGTGGGCTAATATTGCTCATGTAAAAGGTTTCCTGCTTGTCAGAAGGATTGATGTTGAAATCACCAGCGGGAGCCAAGTGACCACGATCATAACCCGTACGGGTATAATCTGATGTGATGGCCGAACCCGTAGGTACAAGTGGGTCTGGAACGAACTTGTTGCCGTCGCGGGAGAGGTAAGCGCGGGCTTCGTCGCCGGTCAATTTATAAGCGACCCAGTCGGCCTGTTCGTATTGCTCGCGATAACGCAGCGTAATCTTATGATGGCGAATGATTTGGTCATTGGAGCCGATGGCAGGAAAGTTAAAATCCTTCACCTTCGCGTATTCGACGTTGGTAGCTGAAGACGTACTTTCCTCTTCGGTTTCTTCGTCGGTTGTGGTGTTTGAAGATTTGTCAATCCCCTCTTTTTCCAACAACGTACGGTCGTCAGAAGCTACATCGTCGTCGGTGCGGTCATCAACGGCCACATCGCTTGATTCGGGGACTTTATAAGGATTTTTGCCGCGTTCTGGTGGGTTTTTATCGTAAACAAATACACTCTTTACATCATTCCAAAAGGCCACGAGCGGTTTGGTCCGACCGCGATAGTGTAGCACAAGACCGATAACAATAAAAAAGAAAAGTAAAAAAAGGGTATTCCCCAAGCGTAATCCTTTGCGGTGCATTCCGATGTTAGAGTTTTTGATAATTATTGCAAAGAACGGGATAAAACCTCGCGTTTAGCATCCAGATGCGCAAAGATTTTTGGACATTTGCAGCTAAATACCAAATTTTTGAATGTGCAACAACTTCAACTCATTGTCATAGGCGGCGGAGCGGCGGGCTTTATGGGCGCCATTACAGCGGCTGAAACTTTCAAAGACGCCAACGTTATTCTTCTGGAAAAAAACAGAACATTACTCAATAAGGTACGCATCTCGGGGGGCGGCCGCTGCAACGTGACCAATGCCGTAGCGACCTTGCCTGAGTTATTGAAAGGCTACCCGCGCGGGGCTAAATTTTTGCGTTCTTTGTTTGAAACCTTCAACAATCAACACACTATCAAGTGGTTTGAAGGGCGCGGCGTGCCGCTCAAAACCGAGCCAGATGGACGGATGTTTCCCGCCACCAACACCTCCGACACGATTGTAGACTGTTTGATGAAAGCGGCCCATCATGCAGGGGTAAAAATTAGGACGGGGGCAGGGGTGACTCAATTGAAGCCTGTTCCGACGGGCATTGAGGTGGTGCTGCAATCGGGCGAGGTACTCCACGCCGACCGGGTGCTGGTTACTTCAGGCGGGCATCCGCAGTTGAGTGGCTATGATTGGCTGAGTGAGTTGGGGGTTGAAATTGTGACTCCCGTACCTTCATTGTTCACGTTTAATATTCCTGTTATTCCTTTCAAAGACCTGATGGGTGTTTCGGTCAGTGGCGTGGGCGTGAAATTGGCGGGTAGCAAATTGGTAGAAACGGGGCCGTTACTTTTTACGCACTGGGGCGTGAGCGGCCCCGCCGTGCTACGGCTGTCGGCGTGGGGGGCGCGTGAGTTGTCGGACAAAAACTATCAATTTGTGTCGTTGGTTAATTTTACCAATAAAAAGCCAAACGAAATTTTGCAGCAGCTCACCGATTTGCAGCGCGATTCGGGTTGGCGGGCCAAGTTTGTGCCAACCCAAGCGCCTTTTGGATTGCCCCAACGGCTTTGGAAGCAGTTGGTTGAACTGGCCAACATCCCCGATACCATGCGGTGGGCGGATTTGCCCGCCAAGAATATGAACCGATTGGTGGAGCATTTAACCAATTTTCAACTGGATGTACGCGGCAAAACTACGTTCAAAGAAGAATTTGTCACCTGCGGCGGCGTGGCGTTGTCGGACGTAAACCCCAAAACGCTCGAAAGTCGCAAGGTACGGGGGCTGTTTTTTGCGGGAGAAATATTGGACATTGACGGCATTACGGGTGGGTATAATTTTCAGGCGGCTTGGACGACAGGGTATATCGCTGGTAAACAATTGGGGGCGTTGTTAGAGTAACCTTCTTAGGCGCGTAGGCGTTTACCGTTAAGTAAATCATCGTTGTGGGTGAGGAGAATAAGCGTTAAATTGGCGTAACAATGAGCGGAAGTAATTCCTTTCGTCGTGGAAAATTCTCATTTAGCTCCTCCGAACGCCCATGAAATCACTCCTTCTGTTTCTGACGCTTTTCCTGCTTTCAGGAGCGTCTTTTGCCCAAAAAGTCACTTTTGATGACTATAAAAAGCGGGGAGATGCCTGTTTTGTAAAACAGGATTATCAATGCGCAAAGGATAATTACGAGCGGGCCCTCCGGATTCGGGACAATGATGCCTACTGCAAAAGCCAACTCAAAAAAGCAAATGATGCGCTTAAGAAAGCAAACACCCAAACGGTTCCGAAAAAAACGCCACCGAAGGTAGAAAAAGAGTCAGAAAACGTTCGAATCGCTGAATTAAACCGAAAAGAGGGGGATGATTTGTTTAAAAGAGGAGACTATGAAGCGGCCCAGAAGAAATATGAGGCCTGTCTCAACGTGCCTTCTTTTGGGAGTGATGCATACGTAAAAGAGCAAATCAAATTCTGTCGTATGGCGGCAGCTTTTCAGACCGATGCCAAAAATACATTGGCTCGCGGCAACGGCTTGGAAGGGTTGGCGTATCTGAAAAAAATTCTGGAAATAAACAGCGGTGACCCCATCACACGGCGACTAATCACCGAGCATCTTCAGCAAAGAGGCAACCAGCAATTTGCTAAAAATCAATTTATTGAGGCAAAGAAAAGCTACGAAGAAGCCATGCCTTACGCCGATATCCAAACCAAAGCGGTATTGGCAAATCTTATCAACACGACTGAAAAAGAACTGAAAGCCGATACTGACAAAAAAGCGGAGGCTGCAAAAGTAGCGAAGCAGGAACCCAAAACTACACCGAAAGAACCAGTAGAAACACAAAAGTCGGTAGATAACAAACCTGCCGAGCCCATCACCAGACCAGAGGTAGCAAAAAAAGAAACCAAGCCTATTCAAGAAGTAAAATTGCCCACTGCCCCTAACCAAAATTTAGTCCCTAAAATTGCCGTTGGTGCGGTGGGAATAGGAGCGGGGGTGTATGCTTTTATGCTCAGAAGCCAATATAATTCCAAATTGGAAGCATATTATGCGCTAGGTACAGGGCGTGCTGAGTATGCCAATTGGAAGAAAGCCTACCAAGAAGTAAAAGATGCTCAAGGCAAAACCAAGATATACAATGTTTGTTTGGGAGTAGCCGCTGGAGCAATCATTGCAGAAACAATTTTGCTGCTTAAAAAGCCCAAGGCAAGATCATCAGCGTTGCGCATAGAGCCTACTTCGGACAATTGGGGGGTAGCGTTACAGTATCGTTTTTGATTGAAATTATTAGCTGCTGAAATATTATGAAAAAAATTATTTTGTGCTTTTCGTTCCTATTTTGGATGGGATGTAAGTGGGAAGAACCTTCTCTAGACCCCTTGATGGTGCTTGTAGAAGGAGGAAGTTTTACAATGGGCAGAATCTCTACTGACCGAGAAATAGAGACATATAAACAGAGTATGTTAAAGATGGATGATGAACTGCCAATGCATGCGGTAACATTAAATAGCTTCTATATATCTAAGTACGAAGTCACGGTTAAGCAATACCGTGATTTTTGCGAAGATACAGGGCATGCTAAACCAGTAGGTTTTGACGCAGATTCGGAGGATAATCCTGTCAGGAGTGTGACATGGAAAGATGCGGTTGATTATTGTGAATGGCTGAGCGATAAAACTGGCAAGCCTTATCGACTGCCAACCGAGGCCGAATGGGAATATGCCGCCCGAGGCGGAAAGTCGCCAAGAACCACGAGTTATGCTGGGAGCAGTGTACTTACAAGTGTAGGGTGGTACGATGGAAATTCCAGAAGCGGTCCGCAGAATGTTGGAAAACTCAACCCTAATAGTTTGGGACTGTATGATATGAGTGGAAATGTATGGGAATGGTGCAGAGATTGGTATGCTCCTTATACAAATGCCGCACAGACCAATCCACGTGGACCTGATAAACAAACCCCTGGTACCGTTCGGTCGCATCGTGGCGGGTCATTTATGTACGGCAGTATTTTCTGTCGCGTTACCTACAGGGGAGGACCTATTTTTGGAGAAGACTTGAAAACATTAAATCCAGATACATTTACCAACAATACCATTGGTTTTCGACTAGTGGCGGACGTAGAATGATTTTTCAAAAAGGCCGAATTGCCTTTACAAATCTGTTTTTGAAGTATTTAGAATAGAGATTGTCTTCCCGAACGCCCTTGGACGAAGAGGCGTGGATGAACATGATTTCGTTTTTACCCCTTACTTCGGTCACGATGCCCACGTGCGATACGTAGCCCGCTTTGCCCGCATCTGGTACGTAAAAAATCCAGTCGCCCGCTTTGATGTCGTGTACTTCTTCTACTTCGGTGCCAAATTCGGCCTGTTGCCACGAGATGCGGGGAACTTTAAGCCCCACTTCGGTATAAACACTGGCAACCAATCCTGAGCAGTCTATGCCGCGACGGTCGTTGCCTCCGCTGCGGTAGGGCGTTCCAGTGAAGGTGCGGGCCGTATTTACTACATTGCGAACGTAATTGGCATAAGCACCTTTGGGCTTAGCCGCCAACGGACGTTTGGACGCGGGAGCCTTTGTTGCGGGTCGTGAGTTTGTACTTCTCGAAGGGGCTTCCGACGTTCTGAAAACCGCACATGAAGTCATCATTAAAGCAATAAAAAGACCACAAGAATGAAGTGCTAAATGTTGTTTAGGTAAGGACTGGAAAAATAGACGAAAGCGCATAGCGTTAGGGATAACCGGTCAAGGAAAACTATTTACTGCGTACCTCAAGGGCGGATTCTGCAAAAATAACGAACGAATAAGAAAATTAGCGTGGATATTTTTCAATTTTAGCGTTGTTTGCAAGGTAGAGAAGTCTCTCATCTTTTTGGGGAACTTTGAAAACCAAAAACTGTTTTAGAAAAAAGCCCAACAACCAAGAATGATTGAACTAATTACCGCTTCTAAAGTGCATTTGCCCGAAATCAAGCGCATTGCTTACGAAACTTGGCCTGCTACTTTTGGGGCTATTCTTTCCGAAAAACAAATCGCTTATATGCTCGACTGGATGTACAGCATTCCGTCGCTGACGAGCCAGATAGATGAGAAAGGGCACGTCTTTATTTTGGCCCAAGAAGGTGACGAATACCTCGGATATGTTTCTTATGAGTTGAATTATAGTGGGTTACCTAAAACAAAAATTCATAAGATTTACTTATTGCCCGCCAGTCAGGGAAAAGGAGTGGGGGCGTTGCTCATTGACCGCGTCGGAGAAATTGCTACCGAAAACCAGAATAAAGCCCTGTTGCTCAACGTAAATCGTTACAACAAAGCCGTTGGTTTTTACGAAAAAATGGGTTTTAACATCGTGGGAAATGAGACCATTGACATCGGCGATGGCTTTCTGATGGAAGATTTTATGATGGAAAAACCGTTGTGATCGACCTTTATATTTTCCTCATATTCCAAATGTATCATTTTACTAACCCACACAATCAGCCATGTCAAATCGCCTCATAAACGAAACCTCGCCTTATTTGCTTCAACACGCCCACAATCCTGTAGATTGGTATCCGTGGGGAGAAGAAGCATTGACCAAGGCCCGTACCGAAAATAAGCCCATCCTCGTAAGCATTGGCTATTCGGCTTGCCATTGGTGCCACGTGATGGAGCGAGAAAGCTTTGAAAAAGAGCAGGTTGCGGGTGTAATGAACGCCGATTTTGTGTGTATAAAAGTAGACCGCGAAGAGCGCCCCGATGTTGATGCCATTTACATGGACGCTATTCATGCCATGGGGGCGAGGGGCGGTTGGCCACTAAACGTTTTTTTGCTGCCCGACGCCAAGCCGTTTTACGGGGTTACGTATTTGCCCGCCCAAAATTGGGTGCAATTGCTAGGCAGTGTTAAAAATGCGTTTGTGAATCATCACGAAGATTTGGTAAAATCGGCTGCTGGTTTTACGGACAATATGCTGGTCAAAGAATCTGAAAAATATAACCTCCACGTAGACACCCAGATAGGAGAAGGGCTTGCTTCGGCGCAATCATTTTCCTCCGTCCAAATGCGGAACGACTTGGACGAAATGTTTGAGAAAATTAAGGGCCATTTTGATACCGAAAAAGGCGGGATGGATCGGGCCCCCAAATTCCCCATGCCTTCCATTTATAAATTCTTGTTGCGATACTATGCCGTTTCTCACAATCCAGAAGCACTGCGGCACATTGAATTGTCGCTCAACCGTATTGCATTGGGGGGGATTTATGACCATGTAGGGGGTGGTTGGGCGCGTTATTCGGTAGATGATGAGTGGTTTATTCCGCACTTTGAAAAAATGCTTTACGATAATGGTCAGTTGGTAAGCATTTTTTCGGAAGCATATACCCTGACCAAGAGTGATTTATACAAAAGCCGTGTGTACGAAACCATTGATTGGCTGGCCCGCGAAATGACGAGTATAGAGGGCGGATTCTATTCGGCGCTTGATGCCGATAGCGAAGGAATTGAGGGGAAATTTTACATCTGGACGCAGGCCGAATTGAAAGAAATCTTAGGGGAAGATTTTGGATGGTTTTCTAAATTGTACAATATCAGAGCCTCGGGGAACTGGGAGCATGGCTACAATCATTTGCATTTAGTAACCCCTTTTCCACAGAAAGAAGCCGAAGGAGTAGCGTACCAAAACGCCCTTCAAAAACTCTTCAAAGCGCGGGAAAACCGCATTCGGCCCGGGTTGGATGATAAAATTCTTGCTTCGTGGAATGGGTTGATGTTGAAAGGCCTAACCGATGCTTACCGGGCGTTTGGCGAAGAAAAGTTTAAAAAATTAGCCTTAAAAAATGCGCATTTTTTGAAAGAAAAAATGACCGCGCCAAACCACCAACTCTGGCATAGTTATAAAAATGGCAAAGCGAGTATTGTCGGTTTTTTGGAAGATTATGCGGCGGTCATTAATGGCTATTTGGGTCTGTATCAAGCTACTTTTGAAGAAGAATGGCTCGACGAAGCGTTGCATTTGATGGCCTACGCCGCCGAGAATATGTACGACGCTGAAGATGAACTCTTTTATTTTACGGATAGTAACGCCGAAGAATTGATTGCACGGAAAAAAGAGGTTTTTGACAACGTGATGCCCGCCTCCAATTCGCTCATGGCCCATAATCTGTTTGCCTTAGGAACATTGTTTGACTACGCCGACTACGTAAAATTATCGGATTGGATGTTGGCAAAAATGCGGAATGCGCTCCTGACCGACGTACAATGGGGCACCAATTGGGCGGCATTGTACGCATTAAGGGCGCAGCCTACGGCCGAAATAGCCATCGTTGGAGAAGAAATGGAGCATTTCCGTAAACAATTAGAAGAGCGTTTTGTGCCAAACAAAATACTGGTGGGTACAAAAACGGTTTCGGATTTGCCACTTTTGCAGGAACGCATTGCCAAACAAGAGCAGACAACAGTGTACGTTTGCTTTAACAAAACCTGTCAATTGCCGGTTAATACGATGGAAGACGTTTGGAAACAATTGAATTATATCAACGAATAAAACCCATATCGCATCCCGCCTACCCATGCCCACCTCTACACCTTTTGAACAGAAAAAGCAGTTTCTGTTCCTCGCTTTGTGTGGTCTTTTTTTGACCAATGCGCTGATTGCGGAGATTATCGGCGTCAAAATATTCTCCGTTGAAGCCCTACTTGGCACTTCACCCGCTCAGTTGCCGCTGTTTGGTACTACGCTGGATTTTAACATGTCGGCGGGGGTGGTCAACTGGCCGATTGTGTTTATTACCTCCGACATTATCAACGAGTATTTTGGAAAAAAAGGCGTTCGCCGTATTTCGTACCTGACGGCCATTTTTATCGCCTACATGTACGTCGTCATTTATGCTACTACGTCATTGCCTCCCGCCCAATTTTGGTTGGAGATTAACAGTAAGGACAGTCACGGAAACGCCATGAACATTGACGGTGCTTTCAACGCGATTTTTCGGCAAGGTCTCGGCATTATGCTTGGTTCGATTGTCGCTTTTTTAATCGGGCAGGTGTTGGATGTAACCATTTTTTCGTGGTTGCGCCGGCGTACTGGCAGCAAATACATCTGGTTGAGAGCTACGGGCTCGACGCTGTTTTCGCAACTGGTAGATAGCTTCGTCGTGATTTTTATTGCCTTTTACCTTTTCGGTAACTGGTCTTTAACGCAGATTTTACAGGTAGGAAGCATTAATTACATTTACAAAGGCTGTATTGCGTTGTTGACAACGCCCGTTTTGTACATAGCGCATTATTTAATTGACAAATATTTGGGCAAAGAAAATGCCCGTCGATTGGCTGATGAAGCCGCTGGAATGAGTTTTACGGCGGTGTAAGAATATCTTTTGAATCGACATGATGTTTAAGCTAAAAGCCTATCATTGACCGCTTAATCAATTCAGGTTTACTACATTTGGTATTTCACTCCTTAAAAAATACATTTGAAGGCATAAGAATACACTCTTACCCTCAAAAATGCTTCAAAAACTCAATAATTGGCTTTTGCAGCCTCATATTGCCTACACTCCTAGTTGGCATAATACCCCTGTGGTTATAGGTGTATCAATTTTTATTTTTCTCTTTTTATGCATTTTTGAGCCCTTTCAGTTATCGACAATCACCGACCCTTCCTTTAGAATACGTCTTATTTTAGGCTACACACTGATTGCGCCTTTGTGCGTACATTTTATGATTGAGGTCTTGGACCGTGTTTTTCTAAATGTATATCACGAAAAGAGATGGACGGCAGCAAGTGAGATTATATTTATAATGGGATTAATCTTAATTTTTGCCATCGGAAATTTTGCCAATTCTGTTCTGCCAAACTCTGGTAAAATCTCCGCTACGGTTGGAGGTTTTGTTTCTATACTGTTTTATATGGGAGTTATCAGCTTTTTTCTTGCAGGAGCTTTTGTAGGTTTCCGATATTATAGATTCAAGTGGAACGATGGCCACCCAGCGCAAGTAGGTGTTGAAGAGGCACTTGCCTACCCAGCGTCTAGTGAGATTGTATCTAAAATGTCAGTTGAAGAGTCCATTTTGACCCTCGTAGCTGAAAATGGAAAAGATAAACTTACCATCTTGCCCCAACACTTATGTTATATTGAGGCTGACGATAATTACGTAACGGTGGTTTTTCAGGAAGAACAAAAAATCAGGAAAGAACTCCTTCGTAGTAGTTTAGGTCGTATCGAATCCCAAATTAGAGCGTCGCATATACGCCGTTGCCATCGGTCATACATGGTTAATCTTCAAAAAGTATATCGAGTATCGGGCAATGCCCAGGGGTATAAACTTCATTTGTGGCAAGTGGCAGAGCCTCTGCCCGTATCGCGAGGCTATGCCAAGCAGGTAATTTTGAGTGCCTGAGGTCTAGACAATTCTCTGCAAAATGGCTTTCTGCACGGCTTCGGTGGCGGAGCGGGTGACTTAATCTGGACAGGCCTTATTAAAATTTAATCTCCAAAATGTAGGTGTCATTAGACTGCCGACATTTTTTATACTTTTCTTTCAGGTAGTTCTACGTATTCAGCTTTGACATTCACCCCAAAGAATGTTATTCACCCCATTTTTCTTCTTTGAAATAGGGCTTACGGCTACGTTTGTGGTACCTAATTATAAGCAGAAAGTATGTCTTTTTTTTAACACTTTTTGTCAATAGGTCTCCAAATTTGTCTTTTAATCAATCAGCTTTAATTTTCAAATGAAAAAACAAATCTCCATCCTCGCTCTTGTGGTTTTTAGTGTTGTTGTGCTGTTTTCTTTTACTCGCCCGCAAGCCCTGCGCGGCCTGTCCAGAGGGGGCTTACAAAGCCTGAAAAGTAAAACTGCATACACCCAAGCTCAAATCGAAAAAGGAAAATACTTAGTCGAAATGATGGGCTGTGCCCACTGCCACGCTCCCAAGAAAATGACTCCGCAGGGGCCAATTCCTGACCCTGATTTAGGACTCAGTGGACACCCTGCCAAAATCCCAATGGGCAAAGTGGTGAAAACCCAAGATTGGGTGTTGTTTCACCCCATGACCACCATCGCCGTGGGGCCTTGGGGGGCATCGTTTTCTGCCAATCTTACGCCCGAAGCTACGGGTATTGGCTCATGGTCGGAAGAACAGTTTCTCATTGCTATTACCGAGGGCAAAAGCAAAGGCATTCGCACGGCTCGGCCTCTGCTGCCGCCCATGCCTTGGCGAGACTATGTCCATGCCAAGAAAGAGGATTTGGTGGCCATTTTTGCTTATTTGAAAAGCTGCAAGCCTATCGAAAATATTGTTCCTCAGCCTATTAGCCCCGATAAGTTGTAAGCATCAAAAATATAACTTTTGAATTGGCGGTATAATCCCAAAGTTGCCATGAAGACAAAGGAAGAAGTTTAGCAACGTTTGTCGTGTCGAAAAGGAAGCGAGATTACCGTCAAAGAATTAAGGGGTCCAAACAACATTAAGGCTGCCTGATTTTGATAAACTAAAACAATCGCATAAAATGAAAAAACTATTTTTTGCCTGTGCAACTTTACTGATGATGTTGGGAAGTTGTAAAAAAGACGAGGTGACAACACCTCAAACCTACAAAGGTGCAGAACAAACGCTCGGAAATGGAAAGGCGTATAGCTGGGTGACATTTTCAGAAAACAACTTGCCCACCTCTATTGGGATGACATTCACAAAAGGGGCATTAGACAACCTATCTCACACGGCACTCACCGCTTTGGTTTTGAAACTGCCGACAGAAGCCGTAGGAAAAACGCCCTTTGACCACATTTTTTTATCGTTTTCGCATACAGGACATGAGCCGCCGGGGATCTATGACGTAGCTCACTTTGACATTCATTTTTATATGCAACCCTTGGCCGAACGAGAGGCCATTCCGCCCTATATGCCTAATACAGCGGCTAAATTTGATAACATACCCGCCGATGGTTACATGCCCAAGCCTTACATTAAGCTTCCTGGGGGTGTTCCAACAATGGGTGCTCACTGGGCAAATCCTACCTCAACAGAATTAAACGGCGGAAAATTTACCGAAACCTTTATCATGGGGTCGTATGATGGCAAAGTAACGTTTTATGAGCCTATGGTTACGCTTGCGTTGCTTCAAAGTAGCCCCAATATCACGAAAAGTACGCCTATTCCCACAAAATTTGCGAATGCAGGTTATTATCCCATGAAATACAGTATCAAGCAAGAGGGCGACAATATTGTGGTGAGTTTGGATGAAATGATGATGATGCAATGATAAAATGGCTTTGTTTCAATGGTGCAATTGCTCTGCTGGCAGTTGCACTATTGGCATCTTGTAAGCATGATTCTGATGAGGTATTGCCTCAAAAAGTGGCGTTTGGGCATACCATTATGAAGCCTTGGTTTGATACGCACTGTGCTACCTGCCACGCCACTGGTCGAAGCAATTATTTGAATTGGCATTACAATCCCCAAGATTATGCAGCCACCTTCGACAAATATTACCTTCCAAAGATTTATGAAAGGGTCTATGTCAAAAAAGACATGCCCAAAGATGCGGTTTTGTCTTTGGCAGCACTAGAGACATTCAAGGCTTGGTCGGATGCGGGGTTTCCTGCGAAATAAAAACAGAAGAAATCTTAATTTTTTATCTGTAATCAATTCAAAACAATGAAAAAACTAACCATTTCACTCTTCGTTTTTCTTTTATCAATTATCACTCTATGCGCTCAAACTGACCCTCGTGAAGCCGAACTTCGCCGCCTTGAAAACATTGAGCGAGAAGCCACTATGCGTGGCGATTCGGCTGTTTTGTTTGGAAAAATTTGGTCGAATGAGATGGTCGTAAATACTCCTGCCAACCGAGTAGGTACGGTAGAAGGTACAAAAATGCAGCTACGTACTGGCAATTTGGCCTATGCTTCGTTTGTGCGAAATATTGAAAAAATTACCTTTAACGATAACATTGCCTTGGTGATGGGGGAAGAAATCACAAAACCGCAGCTACATCAACAACATACAGGCAAGACCGTTACCCGTCGATTTACTAATATTTGGAAATACGCTAACAACCAATGGGTTATGATAGGGCGACATGCTACGATTATAAAAGTAGAGCCAGCAGAAGTCTACAAAAAACAAGTACTGCGCCAAATAGATAGCCTCATAAATTACCAAGAAAGGCTGATTCTGACTCAAGATACGGTGGCTATGCGTAAATTTTACCCTGACGATATGGTTATTACCAACCCATTTGGGCAGATGATTGGCAAACAAAAGATGATTGAACGTGTAAAGGCTGGCATTATCAAATACGGTAAGTTTGAAAAAACCATCGAACATTTTGCGATGGAAGGCGATAAGTTGGCTATTGTAGCAGGTAAAGAGGAAGTAACGCCTACAGCTGATGCCAACCGGGCCGATGCCGGAAAAGCCCACCAACGCCGATTTACAGAGGTATGGGTGCTGCGTGAGGGCCGCTGGCAAAGGCTTATACGCCACGCAAGTACAATTTGAGCAAGATTTCAAAAACATTTAAACCAACAATTTTCAAGCAAAGACGTACATTTTTCTCAATGGCTGCTGTGCCGTTTTTGAATATTCCTTTCAAAGAACGCACCGACAAAGCATTTGTAGTAGAAACCAACAAAACCAGATTTAACGAAAATTTGGGCGGCGGCAGTCGAAACGACCTCAAAGTGTCGGGCAAAGATACGGATGGGCAATTAGCTATTTTTGAGATACACACAAAAGGAAATGCTGGCCCCGCCCTGCATATTCATCAAGACCAAGACGAGATAGTAACCGTGATAGAAAGTGATTACCTTTTTCAGATAGGAGATGAAAAAATAAAACTCAAAGCAGGCGATACGCTCTTTATTCCAAGAGGAACGCCCCATGCCTTTGTACATCTTGGCCAAAACACAACAGGACGTAAACTAAGCACCTATCAACCAGCAGGCAATATTGAAGAAATGTTTAGGCAAATAGGCAACCTCAAAGAACGTACACCAGAAAACATACAAAAAGCGATGGTCGTAAATAATTCAAAAATTGTAGGCTCACCATTGAAAGTGGAATAAAAACTCGGTCGATTCTATTTTCGGTCCATTTCACCGATTTCTTTTGTGGTCAAAACTTCGATGATTTTTTTGAAGAACTGTTTTTTAAAATTATGCCCGAACTCAAAGCCAAAGGATTAAGTATTCATTCGTCAGAAGGCCTGCAACGAAGGGCTGACTTGGATAAGCGATTTGACTTGACGGTATTTCCCGAAAAACGCAACGCAATTTTAGAAAAGTATGGTCTTAAAGCCTGAGCATAAAAAATCAAATTCAATGGACAAAACCTACTGCTTTCTGCCCTATTTCTTCGCTACCTTTTTTGTGGTAGTGATTGCCTGTTTTTATCAAAGTTACTTTAGTGAATTTCCTGATTTTCAAAATGTTATAAGCCCAATTGGTAATGTGCCAATTACGATTACGACCGTTACACACTTCCATGCTACAATGGTTGTGCTGTGGTTGTTGTTGCTTATCATTCAGCCTTTTCTGGTAGTAAACAAAAAAGTAGAACTACACCGTCAGTTGGGTAAGGTGTCTTATTTGTTGGTAGCGTTGATGGTATTTTCGTTTGTGTTGATTATCAATCAAACACATAGCCGTGAAAAGAATATCCCTGTTTTTGCGGCTAATCTGTTCGATTTTCCTGTGTTTATGGTGTTTTATGGTTTAGCCATTTACTACCGCAAAAAAACGGCTTATCATTCCCGTTTTATGATTATGAGCATTATTCCCTTTATCAATCCTGCTTTGGCTCGTGTCTCTGTTCCCGGTTTGCCTGTACAGTTGGGTTTGTGGGTGTTATTGTTTGGGATAGAATTCTTCAATCGTAAAATGTATAAGCCTTATCTGATTGGCTTCGGGTATTATATTTTCAATTTAGCAGTTGTCGTGTATTTGCTTTTGGCAAATCCTGCCTTGTTAGAAAAGCTCCGGACAATGATTTGGGGTGATATTACCGTTGAATAAATGGGCTACATACCTGGAGCACAGCCTGATTTTTACATCAAAGACCGTCAATTTTTTGTTTTTTAGATTTTAACAAGAGATTGAATACCACAAGAGCATTGTTTGTTTCCGATACCGTTTAATAAATTATGCTTTTCTTCTTTGAATATCAGGGACTTTGGGTGTATTTTTAAGAAATAGACCCTGCCTTGCTATGCTTCAAATTTTACCACCACATCCGGCCCTACGGCCTTTTGTAAAAGCGTACTGGTATTTGCACTTACAGCACAAAGCCCCTGCGATTAGCATTCCCATCGCGCCTATTCCCGAATCCTGTCTCTATTTTTACCCAAAAGATAGATTACACGTAAACTATTTGGATAAATCAACTCAAACGATTCCCGATAATATCATTACTGGGCAGGTGACGGTTCGTCACAATTTAGTAATTCCCAACAACTATCTGATGTTTAAAGTCTTGCTTCAACCGTCTGGCTTTTTTAGGTTGTTTGGTATTCCGATGACATTATTTGCGGGTAGTTATGAAGAAATCAATTTGGTATTAGGAAACGAAATCAAGGAAATACGGGAAAGAATTGAAAACGCGGCTACGTTTGGGCAAATGGTGAGCATTACGGAGGCTTTTTTACTTCGAAAAATCGTTAATTACAGGGTAGAAAAACACGCCATTGATGCTGTATTGGAGCAATCCAATTTTTACCATTTTTCTTTAGATCAATTGGCGCAGGAGGCTTGTTTGAGCAGTCGTCAATTTGAACGGAAGTTTTTGGAGCGGACTGGCGTATCACCCAAATTTTATAGCCGCATTGCGCGCTTCAATCAGGCAATGAAACTGAAACAAAAGGCTCCTCAGTTGAGTTGGATGCACGTTGCCCATGACTGCGGTTACTTCGACCACAATCACTTATTGCGTGATTTTAAGCAATTTACGGGCGAAGTTCCGAGCGGTTTTGATTTTGAGAAAGCCGTGATTTACTGATAAAATGTCGTTTTTTTACTAAGTCTCCTCTTAAAGGGTTAAGTAGATTTGTGAAATTATCAATTCAATCCAATTTTCTGCCCAATGATGCCATTTATCAACTCCATTCGCCCCGTTGCGTTGTATTTGCTTGTTCTTATCTCGGGTATTTACGCAGGTTTGCATTTTTCGGGCATGATAAACCCTTTGGTTTTTGGTATTATCAATGCCAAAGGCGATTTGATGAATTCGGTAGATTGGGCCAAATCTTGGCAAATTACCGACGGTTTTATGCGAGTGCGCATGGAAGTTTTTGGGCCCATCATTCTGTTTGGGTATATTATTGCATTGCTCTTGTTTATCAACAAATGGCGAACGCCAATATTTTGGTTGATTTTAGCCGCTTTGGGGCTATTTATAGCTGATGTAATGCTGACTGGCAACCAACAGATTCCAATCAATCGCTACATCGAAACCTTGGATTTTCAGCACCTTACCGCCGAGCAAGTGGCAAAAATCAATGAAATGCACCCGCAGGTAATCAAGAATTTTCAAAGCAGGGAGTGGTTTTCTATTTTGGGTTTTGTGTTGGTAGCTTTGACGCCGTTTGTTTCAATTCGGCATGACAGTACGGTTCAGAAGTGAAGTTTAGTTGCTAATTTTCATTATCAAGAATTTAAAAAAAGCAGTTTTCTATGCCTGTCAACTACAATACAACTGCCACAAAATGGGCTTTGCTCATCTATAGCATTCTTACGCTGCGCCACTTTGGCATTGTATTAATGTTACAATTCATCGTGAATCCTCAATTTGCCAATGTCCATGAAAACTTTCTGCTTTATACAAAGACCTACAACGGCTTGATGATTTGGGTTGGGTACGTGCCAGCCGTTTTAATGCTGTTTTCGGCGATTTCAATGATTTGGCTGGCGCCCCCTATTTTTCCCAAATGGGCTGTTTATATCAGTGTAGTCTTAGGCGTGATTTCCGTAGCAACTACCCTATGGGTGATGATGCCTATCTATAACCAATGGGCGATCACGGGCTATAATGCGACGCAAAACCAACAGCTGTTGTCCCAAACGCTTTATTTCCAAATTATCCCTTCTGCCCTACAAGTGGCCATCCTTATTTCATTTCTGCATAAGTATCTCCAAGACGTTAAACCTGTAGCCAAATGGATATTCCTGCTTGTTGTCGTGTTGAACTTCTACAATATGGGCACAACGAGCATTGAAGGTAGCTTGGCGTATCCATTATGGGAAACCGTGGGAGCAAAGGATTGGCTGGCCTATCGGCAAACTCCCCCCAACTTATTGTTTGGCATTATGTTCGTTTTTGCGGCTTTTTCTCCTATTTTTCTAATGATTGCTATGTATTGGCGCAGACCAAAAGAAGTTTCTAAATACTTGGTGACCAGCTATTTGTTGTTTGTGCTTTACCTTTTTGTGATTACATTGCTCTACTTTGTGCCTGATTTTCAAGTTCCATTAAACAGCGCCTATTCGCTGCCATTAATTAAGAAATTAGGTGCAGATGATTTGATATACAGAGCTGCTGCGGGTCTGGCCTTACAGGTCATCGTGGCTTGGATGTTCCTGAAAATAAGGCCGTCGATTTTGAAGAATGAATAGTTTGTGTTGTTCGTAGCGCCGTTAAATTCAACGATTTTTTACCACTAAAAGCCTCTTTTAAACCTCCATTTTTGTTCAATCTTATTTTTTACAATAACCTGTTCAAAAATGAAAAATTTATTCTTTGTTCTTTTGCTTGCGTCAGGATGCGTATATGCCCAAACGGAAGAAGATACCATCAAAGCCACGCTACTTGCAGAAGCCAAAGCGCTCAAAGCGCATCAGCCCAACGAGGTGCGGAAATATTGGTCTTTTGATGCCACCGATAACAAACACACGATTGTGAGCGTAAACCTACCCGACGGTACCTACACTTCACGTACGGGTGCTGATTTTGCCGGCGACGACGCTTTCCCGCCTGCCATGCCCCTGAGTGTGAGCAACGCCGACTTCCGCATCAAAACGGCGGGGACGATTGCCGCTGCCAACTACCAAACAACCTACACCGCCCCCGACGGCAAGGCAATCAAAGCGCACCGTGTAGTGCTGCTCGAAAAAGTAGGCAAGGATTGGAAAATTACGGCTATCTCCGAACATTATTATTTGCCAAAATAAATTGATAATCAAACTATTGTCTATATTTAAGCAAGTATTAAAGATTGCTTTATGAGTAGGTATTAAGGGAATAGTTCGACAAAAGTACTTGCCATGATTTGCCAACGTATCATTCCTGCCCCAGACCTTCGTCAATACATCAAAGAGTATTTGGTGTTGCACATGAAATTTGGGAAAGACATTCCCACACCGATTAAAGCCTATCCTGTCAATCCCGAAGAGGGGATGACGTTTGTTATTCGAGGCACCAAAACCGCCGAAACCGTAGAGACGGGTGAATTTAAGGTACGTCCTAGAACGTGCATTTTTGGATTACCTGCTACCCGCCAAAATCTGCATTTACCTTCCGAATACATGATGGTTCATGTTCGGTTTCACCCCGGAGCCATTCATAAACTCCTGCGTATACCCATGTACGAACTCTTGCATCAATACGTAGAAGCGCAGGCGATTTTGGGGCGAGAAATAGACGATGTAGAAGACCAATTGGCCAATGCAACTGTTTATGACGAACTCCCTCGCATTCTTGACCGATATTTTACGAAGAAAGTCGCCCGTGTCAAGGTCGGATTTGAGCCGATTGACCGCATTGGAAGCGTCATTTTGGCAAATCCGCAAGGATTTAGCCTTTCCCAAACGGCCAATGATGCGTGTTTGAGTTTTCGGCAATTTGAAAAACGCTTTGAGCGGCAAGTAGGCGTAACACCCAAGTATTTCGCTCGCATTTGTCGGTTTTATCAGGCGTATGAATTAAAAGATACCCGACAAGACTTAGATTGGCTGAGTATCGCGGTAAATACGGGTTATACCGATTACCAGCATTTGGTAAAAGATTTCAAACGTTTTGCGGGAGTCACGCCCAATATGTTGATTAAGGAAAGCAATCTTAACCCCGAACGGCGATTGAAGCTAAATGCTGAATTTGTAGGGTTATAAAAATAGCTGCTTCTGTTTTACCGCCAACGTTCCTGCCGCCAAACTTTTTGTTGGTGGGTTCCGAGAAAAGTCCATGCTACCATACGACTGACTTTTTGTCCTTGAGCCATTTCAATCGTCTGTATTTCAAAGGCTTTTGCCTTTTTTAGGGCTTTGTATAAAAAGGGTAATGTCGTTTTTTTGGAAACCAATGAAGTAAACCAAAAACACTGGTTGGCGATTTGGGCGCTTTGCTCAATCATTTTGGTCACAAATGCTTTTTCGCCACCTTCACACCATAATTCGGCGTTTTGCCCGCCAAAATTCAGGGTTTCTTTTTGGGAGGCACTTGTCCGTCCTAGGTTTTGCCATTTGCGCTGTGTACCTGCGGTGGCCTCGGCCAATGAAGCATGAAAAGGAGGGTTGCACATCGTAAAATCAAATTTTTCGTTGGCTTGCACAACGCCCTTAAAAATGGCGGTGGGAGTTGTTTGCAGACGACATTCAACAAAGGGCGTAAGCACGGGATTGGCCGTCACAATTCGTTTGGCATTCTGAATTGCTTTGGGGTCAATATCCGACCCGACAAAACGCCAACCGTAACTTTGGTGTCCGATAATGGGATAGACACAATTGGCCCCCACGCCGATGTCAAGCCCCGTAATTTCCTTGCCGATTGGGATAACGTTATCATTGACCGAACCCAATAAATCGGCCAAATAATGAATATAATCGGCCCGACCAGGGATGGGAGGCCGAAGATAATTGGCGGGAATGTCCCAGTGTTGAATACCGTAAAAATGAATAAGAATGGCTTTGTTGAGCATTTTGACCGCCTCGGGATTGGCAAAATCAACCGACTCATCTTGGTATTTATTGCGCGTAACAAAAGGGGCCAATGCGGGGCAACTTTTGATAAGTGCGGGAAAATCGTAACGAAAACGGTGGGGATTTCGGGGATGAAGGCTTTGTTTTTCAGTAGAATTCAAATCAGCTATTGACGTCATTGGGAGTTGTACATTTTTGGGAAAACGTAAGTTACTGAAAAATCATCCAATGAATCGTCGAATTAAAGAATGATTTTTTGGATTAAGTACCGCGCGCTAACTGAAAAATTGGGTTGCCTATTTTATATTCTTGAATTTTAATCCAAATTTAATTTCATTCTGAAACAAAAATTTGGGTATTGTACTAATTTTATTTCGTCGTAAAATAGTTTGATATTCTTAATCTAAACATACATAAGTTCATATAATCTATGTCTCTGAGAAAGTGGTTTATTCATTTAACTAGACAATAAATAGTTGTCGGGAAGTGGTCGAAGGAGGCTCCTAAAAAATGGTAGAACATTTTCACAGATAACACCAAACGGGAGATATTTTCCGTCAGTGACCCAAATAGATTTAGTTTGTATTGATCGAAACTGCCATCCTCGCTTGTCGATGGCAGTTTTTATTTTAGAAGCAATACCATCTTCATAGGCTGCTGATTTCGAATAATTTCGATGTTTATTTTGCCGTGCCAATTGACTTCTTGGTAAATATCCAGAAACTCGCGGATGTTCTTGACGTTTTTGCCATCAGCGGTGCGTATTACGTCTTTTTCTAATAAACCGGATTGGGTCAAAAGACTTTTTTGCCCAGTTGAGGTCACAAGAATACCCGTCTCGTCGGGCAATCCGTAGGCCGAGCGGTCGCCTAACCCTTCAATGTTTTTGAGCGTACCTCCCAAAAATGAGATGGTTGAGGTTTTGCCGTCGAGCGATTGCGCATTGATAAGCGCTGGAATGACTGGTTGCAAAGCAAGTTTCTTTAACTCAGGTTTTTGTACTCCAAAATCTGTCATTGAAAAATTTTTAAAGCCGATGAGCAGGGCAGGAGAGTAGGCGCTTACCCGATAATCTCCCGCCGAAGCGTTGATAAATGCGGGGTTTCCTGCGGTACTTTTGGCATCCGTGTTGTTTTTACGGGCCAATGCCAGCGATGCCGAATCTGGGAATAAATTTTGGTCTATGTTCACGCCCCAGTCTTTGATCTGAATGGGGAAGTATTTTTTCATGACAATGTTATGCCTGAACTCATCGCCGCTGTTTTTAAACCACACGTGCGGATGAAAGGAATTATTGACCATGATATTGTTTTCTACTTTGCGGTAAAAACCCTCCCGAAGTTTGAGCCCGCCGTTGAGACAAACGTTATTGTAAATGTGATAATTCGAGGAACCGTCGTCCAAATCAATGTCCCAACCGTGGTCGCAACGAAAACGATTGTGACGGATAATGGTCTGTTTTTGAGCATCTAACAAAATCAGTTCGGGATGCGCCGCCACGAGGCTGTCCATGTAGCTGCGGTTGGCGTACCAGAATCGGTCACGCCCCCAAGAATTAAAAGCACCGTGGTCGCCCGTTTCCAAGACCGTGTTAAATACGTCGTTATACTCCAAAATATGCCCACCCCATGCTCCATCGCCGATGTTGATACCCGCGCGTGGGGTGTTGTAAATGCTGTTGTGACTCACTGTTATGGAGGCTGATAGCTCAATTTGAACCCCTGTGGCCTGTTTTTCCAGTTGACCCATGTCATGAATCAGGTTATCCGTGACTGTACATTCCTGCGGAAAATTGTTGGTTTGTGGGCCAGACGTTTTGTCCAATTTTTGGTACGGAATCGAAAGCTCGTACCGAAACGACGGCGAACGTGCCGCTTTTGGGTCGCCGACAAACGCCACCGCGCTCGCGCCGATGTGGTGAATGTGACAACCGCTGATGGTGGTGTGTTTGTTGTAATTGCTTACCACAATGGCATTCCCGCCCAAATTAGAGAATGTACAATCACTGATTTTGCAGTTTTCGGTGCCGTCAAAAAGTACTGCCCCGCCCCGATAAAAAGTCCAGTCGCTGCGCACCAGCGGTTCTTTGGTTTCCATAAAACTGCGCTCGGTATGCACAAAGTGCAGATCTTTGAGCTGCACATTACGGACGGGCTTGTAGGTCGTGCCCCTCAGTTCGAGGAGATTTTTGAGCGTGGTTACTTCCACCAAAGCGGTGCTAAGATTGATGTTTTGGGGAGGGTAGAAATAAAGAACACGGGTTGTTTTGTCAAAAAACCATTCTCCAGGTGCATCCAGTTCTTCCCTGATATTTTCGACGAAACGGTACTGTTTGTGCATTGGGGCGGGGCGGTTGTTTTGCCAACCTCCCTCCAGTTTCAATTCTCCTTTTTCGTCTTTGCCCGTAATGAGGTAGTGAAACCCGCCCCATTCGCCCGAGTGCAGGGCGTGAACGTACCCGCAAGTCGGATTTTTCCAAGTTTTGACGCGTTCGGGTGAAATCGCATCGGCGGCGGTCCCGTGAAAAACCCGGGCCGTAGCATCGTAGTTAGGATAACGGGCCAACGGCTGCTGCTGACCGTTGATATATAGTTGTTCAAATGCAATATTTGGCGCTACAACCGCCTGATAAATGCCGTTTTGGGAAGGTTTCCAAGCAAGTTGTAAGGGTTGCCCCCCATCAATAAAAACGGGCTCATTTTTATAACCTGTTATCTCCAGTGATTCAAATAAGGCATCGACGGCGTTAATTACCAGTGTTTTATCCAAATAGTAAGTCCCTTTTCTCAATTGAATGGTTACTTTTTGTCCTTTTGCCCCTTGGGCCGACAAGAGCGCTTTGGAGAGCGTTTTGAACGGTTTTTGTAACATACCGTTGTTAGCATCGTTGCCGTTGGGAGCCACATAAAAAGTGACTTGGGCGGTTGCTGATTGCGTCAATAAGGCCGCGAAAAAAAGAAAAACGAAGCGTATAAATGTTGGGGTAAATACAGGCATAATCAAAAACTGGGTTCGCAGAATGGGTTGTACTTAAAATAGGTGAAATACAACTTTTCTACTGTAATCAATCTTTTTTTGGACAGATTATCACGCTTTTCATTTAATATCCTTTTCTTTGAATACAAGATTCACTCCATACCTTAAAATTCTCTTCTGTATAAGCTAAACCTAACAACTAATCTCACAGGAATTTCATGGAAAAAATGATTACCGCTGTCAATGACATTATTTGGAGTAATGCCCTGATTTTACTTTGCCTCGGGGCGGGCATTTACTTTTCGATTGCCACCCGTTTTTTACAGGTTCGTTACGTAAAAGAAATGGTGGCTTTGCTGTTTGGTGGCAAAGCATCAGCCAAAGGCGTTTCGTCGTTTCAGGCGTTTGCCATTGCGATTTCGGGTAGGATAGGCACTGGAAACATCGCTGGGGTGGCTACGGCCATCGCCATGGGAGGGCCGGGGGCTGTTTTTTGGATGTGGGCCATTGCTTTCTTAGGCGCATCCTCGGCTTTTATCGAAGCCACACTTGGACAAATTTATAAGCAGGTCAAAGATGGTCAATACCGTGGAGGACCAGCTTTTTACATCGAAAAAGGATTGGGAATTCAGTGGTATGCTACCCTTTTTGCGGTGGCCACGATTCTGAGTACGGCTTTATTTTTGCCGGGTGTGCAGAGCAACAGCATTGCGTTGAGTGCCAAAATCGCTTTTGATATACCAGTAGAAATAACGGGCGGTATCATAACTATTTTGCTGGGACTCATCATTTTTGGCGGTGTGAAGCGCATCGGACAAGTGGCCGAAATCGTGGTGCCGTTTATGGCGGGAGGTTATATCCTGATGGCTTTAACTATCATCGGCCTCAATATCACCAAAGTACCCGCGATGTTTAGCCTGATTTTGCGCTCCGCTTTTGACATGGAGCCAGCCTTGGCGGGTATTTTCGGCATGGCTGTAGCGTGGGGGGTAAAAAGAGGCATTTATTCCAACGAAGCAGGGCAAGGTACGGCACCGCACGCGGCGGCAGCGGCTGAAATTAGCCATCCTGCCAAGCAGGGGTTGGTGCAGGCGTTTTCGGTATATGTGGATACGCTTTTTGTGTGTACCGCCACGGCGCTCATGATTTTGTTTACTGGCAAATACAACGTTGTAAATCCTGCGGGTGGTTTTTTGGTGGAAAATGTGCCGGGCTTAGCCATCGGTTCAGAATATACGCAAGCAGCGGTCAATACCCATTTCCCAGCGTTGGGTGGTGGATTTGTGGCGATTTCATTATTGTTTTTTGCTTTTACGACCATCATGGCGTATTACTATATTGCCGAAACCAATTTAAGCTATTTGTCTTCCAAAGGGGATAATAAATGGTTGGTAAACGGGCTCCGAGTGATGATTATGGCCGCCACTTTTTATGGTTCTATCAAAACCGCTGCTTTGGCTTGGACCTTGGGTGATATTGGCGTAGGAATGATGGCGTGGCTCAATATTATTGCTATTTTACTACTCAGAAAACCCGCTTTCAAAGCCTTTAAAGATTATGAACAACAGCGAAAAGCAGGCATAGATCCCGTATTCAGTCCCAAGAAGTTGGGGATTAAAAATACGGATGAATGGGATAAAGAATAACCCTTCATAAGTTTGTAGCCGTAATGTTTTAGTAGATTAAAACATTACGGCTACAAATATCTAGAATAGTAGTGATACGCTCAATGGTTATCTGTTTTCCAAAAGACGTATTTTACCGATGGTGAGTTTTCCCGCATTCTGAACAGGTGTATTGTCTGGTAAAACATTTCCCTTAAATACTACCACTACGTAAATATCGGCGGTTTCTTTGCCGTTTTCCAACCACAGTTTTACATTTTTTGTAACATTTACTGGCATAGTTTTATCGCTAGAACTCTGCAAATTATACAAGTCCAAGGTGTTTACAAAGGCGGTGTTTTCTGGAATCGTACGGGTTACTTCTGCTGGGTCGTTGCTCATATAGACTTCATAGACTCCTTCAGGCAATTGATCTAATTTGATTTTCTCCAATAAAAGAGTGTAGCTTTTTGCCGTAGCAGTTTGAAAAGGCTTTAGTCGTTTTAATACCGCTTGACTCCTAATTTGCTTGTTTGAGAGTTCGATTCCTCTGCTGCTTTCGGCAATCACGGAAGTGTTTTGGGGTGGCTTACAGGCCGAAATAGCCGCGTTTTCGATTGTTAAAACCGAAAACGCAGCCAAGACGATTGAAAAATGAGCTTTGAAATTCATGAAGCCAATTATTTTTGTGCTTTCTGAATAACGAAATTAATTGCCCCTATCTGTACGTTTCCGTTGGTTTTTATTTCACTACCCTTTACTGAATTTCCCCTTACAACCACTGTCAATTCGGCCTTTTTTAAATCACTTGGTTTAAGTTTTAGGGCGTTTACGGCAGTGGTTACGTTGATCATTATGGGGTGCTTTTCTCCGTGGCCTTCATGGGCCGTAGCCGTAAACAAGTCAAGCGTACCCGCAAAGGATTTGCTTTTAGAGGTGGGGACTTCGTTGGCTGGTAAATTGAGGTAAATTTCAACCGTACCTTCGGGGAGCTTGTCTACTTTTATGTCTTCCAATTCCACAAAAAGTTTGTCAGAAATATCGGTGGTTGATACCAATATTTTGTCCATTTTATTGTCCCTAATCATCTTATCAAAGGTAGCGGCATTGGACCGGGCGAAAGAAATCTTTGCGCGATTGTTTTCGATTTTTGTGATGCCTTCAATGCGCAAGGGTCTAAATGTAATCCATCTCCAACGCTCAAGGTTAGCAATGACAAAATTACAGGGCAACATAAATGGAAAATCGTATCGATAATTTAATTGGGTCGCAGTTTTGACAATCTGACTACCCGACATGGTGACGGCGGTTCCGTTTTCATCAAAAAATGTAAAGTTTTGCGTTGCCCAAGCACCTGAGGTGGGGTTTTGTCGTCCGCCGCATTTTCTTAGCCAAGCTTCCCACAGCCGGTCGATGTTGGTATGGTGCAACCAAAAAACGGGGTCTAGCGCGGCTCGATTCACACTTCCCATATTACCACCTATTGCTACGTGTACAGAACCGTGAGGGCCTTCAAGGTCACTGTTAAAATCAAAAAATGGAATATTGTTGAGGGCGTTGTTGATGGAGGTCGAAATACTTGCGGGCAACGCTCCGCCGCTATTGATAGAGGCATTTCTGGTGCTGTTATACAAGGTATTGCTGGCGGCGCTGTTTCGATAGGCTGGATGCAGTACGGCGTTGGTTTGGTAATTCCAGTAGGGCAGGGTGAGGTTGGGATTTCCAGATTTTGCCCGTAAGATTCGTTCAAAAAAATACAGATACATACGATGCCATGACAGAAAGAACTGGGTGCGGTGCTGGCATGAGTTCCAGGAGGGTAGATTGTTGGTAAGGGTAGTGCCGTGAATTGCGGCTTGGTAGGCCCAACTGGTTTTGTTGGTTGTGGGCAGGGCTTTCATGGCCGCTATCCCAGTTTTAATGGAAGCAATTTCGGCGGCAGTCAGGGAATAAACATTTTTCCTAACCATCACTGCCATCGGATTGGTTGCATTATTGGTAAAACTAGTTGCGGGTAAAGATTCAAGATCGTCTGTTTTACAAATGACAATCTCCGAAGAAGCGCTTGATTTGGGCTTAAAATCAACATTGTTGGAAACCCCCAGAATCAATAAAATGATTCCTGTCGAAAAATAGAATGAGTTGAACATAACCATTAGAATTTAGGAAGGGTGACATGCGTAAAAACATTTGATTTTTATACAAAATTGAAGAATAAAATGCAAAAAAAACAAGCGTATTTATACTTGTTTTGCAGGGTATAAATACCTGATTATTAAAGGAGATATGTGGCGGGTCGTTGTCTGTGACTTAGGGCAACACTTATGATGTTTGCGGTGTCAAATAAAGAATGCCTAATCGTTTTGACTTCACACATAAGCTGAAACGCAATTGCGGGGATTAAAATCCAAAAATGTCCATTTTTTCCCACCAATTTCTGCGTATGAATGGGGAGTTTTGCATCATAAACAACCTAAAAGCAAACAAACATGAAACGCAGAAACTTCTTGGCCGTTGCCACGGCTGGCGTAGCCACTCCATCTCTTTTAGCCCAGAAAACGGTCACAACGAACACCCCTCCGTTTGTGGTCAAAGCGGGTGACGCCCGCTTTGGTGTTCATACGCCTTACAAAGGAATTAACCCAAATGACCTTAAAATTTCGGGCAAAGATACCAATGGTCAATTGGCTGTTTTTGAGTATATTGGCAACGATAAAGTGGGGCCTTCTTTGCACGTACATCATGATCAGGACGAGATTTTTTCTATCATTGAAGGGAAGTTTTTGTTTCAGGTAGGCGATAAGCAGTTCACGGCGAATGCAGGGGATACTGTTTTTGGTCCGCGTAACGTTCCTCATACGTGGATACAACTCTCTGAAAAAAGCAAAATCATTTATTACGTTCAACCTGCGGGTAAAATGGAGGAGTTTTTCCTGTCAATGAATGAGTTGAAAGCCCCACCGACGAAAGAGCAAGCAGAAGAGATTCATAAAGCACACGGAATGACTGTTTTAGGCCCGGGATTAACGATAAAATAAACCCAAATTGCTCAGATGATGGTGGCCATCTACGATTATCGACTTCCAAGCCCTGCCTTGCGTGAATACGTGAGGCAGTTTCAGATTGTAGGCTGTGAATTTCCGCGCTCGATGGCGGTTTTACCCGTAAAATCGTATTGGCCTCGTGCCGAAAATTGCTTGTCTTTTTTTCCGAAAGACCCCGAAAAAGTGGAATATGGATTTGATGGCAAATTGGTGGAAAGTACGCGGTCGCGCCTGTATGGGCAACATTCTATCGTTACAAACCGCCACGTAGGGCGGGATTTTATGGTATTTCAAGTGCAATTTCAGCCCGGAGCCTTGTTTCGTCTTACGGGCATTCCTGCCAATGAATTGACCAATACGTTTTTGGATGCTGAGCAGGTGTTTTCTACCGAAATACGCTTAGTCAATGAGCGATTGAGTTACGCGGGTCATTACACCGAAATGATTGAAATTGTAGAAAGTTTCTTATTGCATTTAATCAAAAAAGTAAAAAAGAATGAACGGCCGATTGATAAAGTGAGCCGTTATATTCTACAAAACCCTTCGACTGCTTCTTTGGATTGGCTTGCCGACCAAGCTTGCTTGTGTCAGCGGCAGTTTTATCGTCAATTTATTCAACGTGAGGGGGTTAGTCCCAAGTTGTATGCCCGAATTGCCCGTTTTGAGAATGCCATGAAACTTAAAAACGCCCAACCTTCCAAGGATTGGCTGAGTGTTGCCATCGACTTAGGCTACTATGACTACCAACATTTGGTGCGAGATTTTAAAGAATTTACCAATTTGACGCCCAACGCTTTTTTTCTACAGGATGGTCACTCACCCGAACGAGCCTTTGGGGTGGTGGAGACGTAAGGGGTTAACCTTACAACAAAATCCCAAATTCAGGTTGTATTTTTTCGGGTAAATTATCTTCGCCCAGCATATCTCGTAGGTCAATTTCAATCGTACGAACGATGCTACGCAGCGGAATGTCGTTGAGTAACCCCTCAAAAGGATTTTCACTCACGTCGCCGGTGTATTCCATCAGCATAAATACCCACGTAACCACCAAGTTGAACGGAATCAGGAGCCATAGCATGGTTTCACCCAGTTTAACAAACTCTCCAATCATCCCAAAAGGCAGCAAAACAATAAAGATAAAGATGTAAATCAAACTCGTGGTGGCATATTGGCGCGGAAAAGGCGTGTTTTTGATGCGTTCCGATCGACCTTGCTCAGTATAGAAATCAGTAATGAATTTTTGTAGTTCTATGTGACGAAAATGGTCTATCATACCCTCGCGCCGCAACCTGACCAAATGCTGTGATTGCCTATCCAATAGTTGTGTTGCTCCGTTTTTCTTGGTTTTTAGCCACTCAATTTCTTCAGGTGACAAACAGCGAGCTAAGTGCTCTTCAATGGATTCTGGGTCTTTGGCCAGTGCTTTGCGTTGGCGTTTGCTGGCAATGTCTTCATGTTCCCACGCAGTACGTTGGGCCATTGCGTTTTTGAGCACATGGAGCCAGCCGATATGACGATAAATAAGCGTGCGTATTTCTTGGTTTATCTTGGTTTGTGGTACAGGATGCTCCGTAAAATCGTTGTTAACATAGGCCCTGAGCGTAGCTCCAAACGCCCGACTTGAATTGGTAATGCCGCCCCAAATGATACGTGCCTCCCAGTTGCGGCCGTAAGCTTGATTGTTTTTGAAACCTACATAAAAAGCAGTGGCCGTACCAATCAATGACATGGGTAGCCAAGGAATCGCAACCCACTTCCAACCCAAGTATTGGTAAACGAAAATAGCCAAACTTCCCGTAAGCAACGAAGCTAAAATCATTCTCCAAGTGTAAAAATAAATAATGACAAAATTGAGATGGCGCTTTACGTACATGAGTGTCGGTTTTTTGACCAAAAATAAGAAGTGATTTCAGTTTTGCAATAGCCCGTACTAGGTTTCATCGTTTGGCATTTAAAGATTCATGGGCATTTTCCAGTTAAGGCCAAAAAATCCAATTCCCAACAAAATGGAGGATTTAGCGTCATTATTTAAAATAATTTACTATTTAATTACTATTTATTAAAAAAAATGTAGCATTTTTGAATCAGCGTACAAACCTTGAAATAATAGGTAAGGCGGATATCGTCGGTAAATCATTGTTTTGTATATTTACTATTTTCTAAACCATTTAAACACACACTTATATGAACACCTCACGTCGCGATGTGTTAAAATTAGCAGGAGCGGCCCTTGCAAGCACTGCATTTCCATCCATTATTGTTCCAAATCGTGCTTTTGCGGGCATCAACAGTGACACCCTCAAAGTGGGTCTTATCGGTTGTGGCGGCCGTGGCTCTGGCGCAGCGATGCAAGCCCTCAAAGCAGACTCCAACGTAGTTTTACACGCCCTCGGCGATATTTTCCCTGAACGCTTCGATACGTGTTTGGAAGGATTGCGCAAAGTACACGGAGATAAAGTAAAGGTGGACAATGAGCGTAAATTCGTGGGGTTTGATGCCTATCAAAAAGTGATTGATTCGGGCGTTGACGTTGTTTTATTGGCAACTCCTCCTTTCTTCCGTCCGTTGCACCTTGAAGCGGCCATCAACGCGGGTAAACATATTTTTTGTGAAAAACCGGTAGCCGTTGACGCGCCCGGTATTCGTAAGGTCATGGAATTGGCCAAAGTCGCCAAAGAGAAAAACCTATCGCTTGTTTCGGGCTTTTGCTGGCGTTTCCACGAACCAAAACGTGCCGTATTTGGCAAAATCAACGATGGTTCGATTGGCGAAGTAATGAGCATTTACAATACCTATTATACAGGTGGTGCCTGGAATTTTCCGCGTCAGACTGGTTGGTCAGATATGGAGTTTCAGTTGCGTAACTGGATGTATTACACATGGTTAGCAGGTGACCACATCGTAGAGCAGGCCGTTCACAGCATCGACATGATGTCGTGGGCAATGGGTGATGTTTTGCCCGTGAGCGCCGTCGGAACGGGTGGTCGTCAGGTGCGGGTTGACCCGCTGTTCGGTCATATTTTTGACCACTTTGCCATCACTTACGATTATCCCAACGGGGCCAAAGGGTTCCATTTCTCGCGTCAGCAGGAAAATACGGAGCGTAGCTATTTAGTGGAGACCTTCGGAACCAAAGGCCGTGCGATGGCCAATTGCTCGCGTCCAACGCACAAAATTGAAGGACAAAATCCGTGGGAATATTCGGGCGTACAAAATGATATGTACCAAACCGAGCACAACGAATTGTTTGCTTCTATCCGTAACAGCAAGCCCATTAACAACGGTGAGTGGATGGCCAACAGCACCATGATTGCCATCATGGGTCGCATGGCAGCGTATACTGGCAAGAAAATTACGTGGGAAGATGCCATGAAATCAACCGAGAAACTCGGCCCTGATTCGGTCAACTTCGAGACACCTATTCCAAAAATAGAGGTGGCTCGCCCTGGATTTACGCCTTTCATATAAGTTTTAAAATACTGTCCGTTAGTTGTTATCTGTAAAAACTTATCCGTACAGGATGAATGATTACTGTTAACAATTAACGGACATTTTATTTTCGGATAAACCAAAACCTCTCTCATGCAAAGAAGAACATTTATCAAAAATACCGCCGTGGCGGCTTCGGCGGCAGTAATAGGCGTCGATACGTTTGTGCAGGCTTCTCCCGTGGCACCACCGCTGATTAAGAAGAGCTTGAAATACGGAATGGTAACCGAAAAGCTTTCCGTGCTCGACAAATTTAAACTCCTGAAAGACCTTGGTTTTGACGGTGTTGAGCTGGATTCCCCCAACGATATCGACCCCAAAGAAATATTGGACGCCCGCGACAAAACGGGTCTGGAGCTGCCGGGAGTAGTCAATTCTGCGCATTGGAAATCGCCGTTGTCGAGTGCCGACCCTAAAGTGCGGGAGGTGTGCTCGAAGGCAATGGAAAAATCCCTTTATGACTGTAAAATGTACGGCGGCACTACGGTGTTGCTCGTTCCTGGCGTAGTCAATGAAGGCACCAGCTACAAAGATGCCTATGAGCGTTCGCAGGCCGAGATTCGTAAATTGATTCCGATTGCTGAAAAAACGGGCATCAAAATCGCGCTCGAAAACGTATGGAACAACTTCCTCATTAGTCCCGTTGAAGCGGCGCGTTACGTAGACGAAATCAATCACCCGCTGGTAGGCTGGTACTTTGACGTGGGCAACATCCTCCGTTACGGCTGGCCTGAGCATTGGATTGAAGCGCTCGGCAAACGCATCATGAAGATTGACATCAAGGAATTCAGCCGTAAAAAACAACAGGACGAAGGCCTCTGGAAAGGTTTTAACGTGGAGTTGTTGGAAGGAGATTGCAATTGGCCTGTGGTCAACCAAGCCCTCGCCAAAATTGGTTATTCGGGTTGGGCCTCGGCAGAAGTACCCGGCGGCGACCGAAAGCGACTGGAAGTCATCAGTCAAAAAATGGACGGTATCTTTAAAGCGGTATAAATCAAAAAAGGCAAGTCGGAAGGCTTGCTTTTTTTGTGTTCATTGGACAGATGATTTGAGGTGTATTGGTAAAAGATGTCGTTTTTGTACTTGTCGGTACCTGCATGAACCGGGTACATTTGTTTTGACATTAAACCATCAAGACAATGAAAACAAGTGCCTTTTTTTTATTTTTTCTACTCGGAATCGGATACGTGTACGGACAGGGAGTTAAAAAACAGGAGCCACGCACGATATTGTTCGTCCACGGAGCCTGGGGCGGTGGTTGGGAATACAAAACAATAGATTCAATACTGACTGCACGGGGAGACGTTGTATATCGCCCTACGATGACAGGTTTAGGAGAACGGGTTCATTTGGCCAATCCTGCCATTAGTTTAAAAACACATATTGATGATATTGTTAACGTTTTCCGATTTGAAGACCTGCACAATGTCATTTTGGTGGGCCACAGTTACGGCGGGATGGTGATTTCGGGCGTGGCCGAACAAGTCCCCGAACGTATCAGCAAGTTGATTTATCTTGATGCTTTTGTACCTGACAATGGGGAAAGTGTTTACATTTCCCTTGGACCTAATGGAGATGCCACGACAAAGCCTTTTACCAAAGACGGCTTTGTGAATTACTTTTTTGGACCGACCAAACCGACTCCGCCAACGGATGTGCCACAGCCTCTGAAAACCTTTACGGAACCGCTGGTTATTGCCAATCCTACTGTTAAAAAAATCTCCACTTCGTATATCTTAATGACTCAAAACGCGGATGTTCAAAAAGCAGGGTTTGCGCCTTTTGCTAAAAAGGCAAAACAACGGGGCTGGCAGGTTTTGACCTTAGAAGGGGGGCATTATGCCATGCGGGATCAGCCCGTTGAATTACTGAAAATACTGGAAAAATGTAATTAGATTTGTACTTCGCCGTTACGACGTAAGGCTATGATCTATCAAGAAATAGTGCCCTGCTTGGCTTTACAACCTTTTGTGCAGAATTATCTATTGTGTAACGTAGGTTCGATGCCAGAAGAATTTAGTGTTAAACCTTATCCAACGCGTGTTGAGCAAGCGCTTGTGTTTTTTGCGAGAGGATATATACAATCACATGATCCAATAACGGGTAAAACTTCAAAAATAGCCCATAATGCTTTGTTTGGTCAGCAAGTATCCCGGCTCAATTTTCGTACATTTACTGAACCAGATTTCCTGATGCTAATGGTTGTATTTCAGCCGGGAGCCATGTTTCGGCTGTTGGGTTTTGCCAATCCTGAGCTTACTGCCATGTTTTGCGATGCAGAATTAATTGTTGATAAGGAGTTGCGGTCGGTCAACGACCGGATTGCCAATGCTGATAGTTATCCTCAGATGATTTCACACGCTGAAGAGTACCTGCTCCGTAAACTTAGGTGTATTCAAAGGGAAAAACATCCTATTGATAAGATTGGTCAATTGCTACTGGCCAATCCTACTCCTTTTTCGTTGGATTGGCTTGCCAATCAGGCAAATCTAAGCGCCCGACAGTTTGAACGTAAATTCAGTGAACGTATGGGGATTGGTCCCAAACTGTACAGCCGCATTAGCCGTTTTTATCAGGCTTTTCAGTACAAAGAAAGGCATCCCGGTTTGGACTGGCTCACTGTGGCGGTTCATTTTGGTTATACAGATTACTATCATTTGGTTAAAGATTTCAAGCAATTTGCCAACGTTACCCCTAATCTTATGATCAAAGAATACGCCAAACGTCCCGAAATCATCGTGAATTTGTGAACAATTCGATTGAAATATGGCACTTTTTTACCACTAAATATTGGAGAGGTAGTTGCAGTTTTGTTGGAACAAAATGGATAACAATTTCACTGCTAAATCACTTCAATCATGGAACGCCGCACATTCCTTTCATCAACCATAATTGCAGGGGTAACAATAAATTCTGGCAATGCTTTGGCACATCATGACGCAAAACTTACAGACCGGCCAGTACTTAAGCCATTTCATCTACCGGCAGGAGCAATTTTAACTCCCGGACCGGCAGGTATAAATATCCGGACGATGGTTAAAAGTGGCCAGACCAACAAACAGATTTCGAGTATAGAAGGGGCCATCGCTGCGAAGACGATGGGGCCTTCGCCTCATGTGCATAAGGAATTAGACGAAATGATGTTTGTGCAGGAGGGCACAATACATGTACTTGTGGGCAGTGAAGTGTATGAGGTAAAGGCAGGGGGAATATTGTTTAGACCCCACGGAATTGTTCACACATTTTGGAATGCGAGCAATCAGCCCGCTCGGTTTATGGATATGTTTTTTGGCCAAGACTTTGAGAATTACTTAGAAGAACTATTTTTTAAAATTATGCCCAATGCAATGAAAAAAGGGCTTGCCCCAAACTCAAAAGAAGTGTTGGCTCAGTTGGAAGAGCTTGATACTCGCTACGGAATTGTTGAATTTCACGAGCAACGCCAAGCCATAGTTGAGAAATATGGATTGAAATGATAGTTTTTTATTAAGATTTTTGCTCCAACGCTGTTAGGAAATTGCCCTGACAGCGTATTTTTATTTTTTAGAAAACCGTTAGATAAATTTGGGTACCCTGCTGCTATTTGTTTTGAGATAAAAGGGTAAATTTGTTAATAAGCTGAATCACAATGCTTTTTTTGCAAAACAATGATACTTCAGGATATCCCCTCTAAACCTGGCCTTTCTGAATTTGTCAGAAAGTATGAGGTCTTTCGGTTTGTGTTCGAAAACAATGTTGTGCCTCCTCCTAAGTATCATGTCCCGCGTGCTGAGCATTGTATTACTTTTTATGTGCGTGATGCCCAAAAATTCAGTTTTGCCACGCTCCCTCACATTATTGCTTATCCACAATGCATTATCAATGGCATTCATAATGTGCCAATTTATCGGTATGGAAGCCATGATTTTTGGGCGGTCAAAGTAATTCTACAACCTTCTGCTTTGTATCTACTTACGGGTATTCCTTCGTACGAATTAACCAACACGTTTATTGATGCCGAGGCGGTGTGGGGAAAGGAAGTTCGACACGTATGCCAACAACTCAACAGCACAGATAGTCTGAAAGAGATGCTTGAACATATCGAAAAATTTCTTGAGCATATCATAAAGAAATCACCCCAAGACTGGCGTCCGATTGATAAAGTAGGAACATTGATTTTGCAACCCAATCATGGATTAAGTATAGATAAATTGGCGGACCAATCATGCTTGAGTAGGCGACAGTTTTTTCGAAAATTTGAAGAGCGCATTGGGGTAAGCCCTAAAATGTTTGATAGAATTAATCGTTTTGAAAAATCTTTTCGAACTAAAAACAAGCATCCTGATTGGGATTGGTTGACGATTGCGCTTGCCTGTGGATATTATGATTATCAACATTTGGTAAAAGATTACAAGGATTTTACAAACCTGACGCCCACTGCTTTTTATGAAACGGATAGGCAAGCCCCTGAACGTGTCTTCGGAATTGTAGAAACATAATTGTCAGATTTATTACCACGGCTCTGTTCAAATTCTCAAATCCCGTCAGAAGGCCGTACCTTTGCGGCATGAACAACAATCAACCCATTTCAACGATACTTTCCAACGTAGGTGTTGAAGCATTAAATCCGATGCAACAAGCGGCTCAAAAAGCTATTTTGAACAATAATAACACGTTATTGATATCTCCAACTGGCTCTGGCAAAACCTTAGCTTTTCTATTGCCACTGGTACAATTACTTCAACCCGAAAAACAGACGGTACAGTGTTTGATTCTTACTCCTTCGCGTGAGTTGGCGATGCAAATTGAGCAGGTCTGGAAAAAAATGGCCACGGGTTTTAAAGTAAATGTGTGTTATGGAGGGCACGCGATGGCGACCGAAATCCAGAATTTTAGTGAGCCTCCAGCGGTCTTGATTGGTACGCCGGGCCGCATTGCCGACCACCTGACGCGCAACTCGTTTTCATTGGACGATATTCAGACGCTGATTTTGGATGAATTTGATAAGTCTTTGGAAATGGGCTTTCAGGAGCAAATGGCTTTTATCATGGATGGATTGCGAAATCTCACCAAACGGGTGCTGGTATCGGCGACTGCAGGTATCAAAATTCCTGGGTTTGTGGGATTGGTCACGCCCAACATTGTCAATTTTACACCCGAGGAAGAAGGCCCGCAGGCTTTGGTGATGAAGGCCGTGATTTCGGAAGATAAAGACAAGGCCGATACGTTGTTTCGGCTGATTTGTTCGCTACATTCTGAGTCGGCGTTGATTTTCTGCAACCATCGCGATGCCGTGGAGCGAACCTGCGAATTGTTGAAGGAACGGGGTGTTGAGGCGGCTTTTTACCACGGCGGCATGGACCAAGATGCGCGCGAACGCGCATTGATTCAGTTTAGAAACGGTAGCGTTAATTATTTAGTAACCACCGATTTGGCGGCGCGTGGGCTGGATATTCCCGAAATGAAGCACGTCATCCATTATCATTTGCCCATCCATGAGCACGAGTTCATTCACCGCAATGGCCGAACGGCCCGAATGCACGCCACGGGCAATTCGTACTTGATTTTCCAAAAGGACGAAGTGCGCCCGCAATACGTGGAAAACAACATGATTGAAATTCAGCTTTTGGACACTTACCCGTTGCCCAGCCCGCCCGAATTTGTGACGATTTATGTCAGCGGAGGTAAGAAAAATAAGCTAAACAAAGTGGATATTGTCGGTTTTTTCTCCCAAAAAGGCGAACTCGAAAAAGGAGATTTGGGGCTGATTGAAGTGAAAGATTATATCTCCTTCGCCGCCGTAAAACGTACCAAATATAAAGCGCTGTTGGAGAAAATCAAGGAAGAGAAAATGAAAGGCAAAAAGTATAAAATTGAAGTAGCACGGTAGTTTTTTGTGCTGTGGCGTGTGTCTTTGTGCTGCGGTAGGTGTCTTTATGCTGTGGTGGGTGTCTTCACCCACCATTTGTTGAGCAAGTACATGGTGTCGGCCTGAAATTATTCCTGCAATTTTGGAATTTAATTCCAAAATTGCAGGAATAATTTTTCTTGATAGTTATGCACAAATTATCTCTTCACTGCATCGTATTATTATTCATTTTTTTATCGAATTCGGTTGCTCATTCTCAGCCCAAAACCCATGTTTTGATGGCGCAACTGATGACCGAAAACCCACATGCCATTTTTCAGGAAGTGATCAGACATCCCGAAAAATACCGCCTTCAGGTTATTTATACACAGATTGATCGGGATAAAAACAACAAGCCCTCTTTTAAGCATTTCTATTTTAATTTGGACAGCACCTTTTATTTCAATCCTGCCTCTACCGTCAAGTTACCGTTGGCGCTGTTGTCCTTGGAAAAGCTGAATCAAATCAACAAGCCGGGCGTCAATAAGTTTACGGCGATGCAGTTTGACAGTGCCTTTGGCGGCCAGACCCGGGAATGGAAAGATGAGACTTCTGAAAACGGATACCCTTCCATTGCTCATTTTATCAAAAAAGCTTTTCTGGTCAGCGACAATGATGCGTACAGCCGCATGTATGAGTTTGTGGGGCAGCAGGCTATCAACCGCGCATTACACGCCAAAGGATACCCCGATACGCGCATCACGCACCGTTTTGTGCGTATGACCCCCGACGAAAATCGCCATACCAATCCCATCCGTTTTATCAATGAAGATGGCTCATTGATCGTGGCCCAACCCGCAGCGTATAACTCTGACCCGTTTGATTTTAGCCGAATCGCAAAAGTAGGGAAGGGATACATGAACGCAAAAGACAGTCTTATCAACGAGCCGATTGATTTTACAACGCGCAATAAATTACCGCTGGAGGCTTTTCAACAGATGTTGCAATCGGTGATGTTTCCGCTGTCGGTACCGGCCAAACAGCGGTTCAATCTGACAAAAGAAGATTACGGCTTTCTGTATCAATACCTTTCTCAGTTTCCGGGCGAAACCAATTATCCAAAATATGACGGAACGCAATACTACGATAGTTACGTCAAATTCTTTTTTCAGGATAGCACTCATCACCAACTGCCGGAAGGGGTGAGGGTTTTCAATAAAGTGGGTTGGGCATACGGTTTTTTGACGGATGCGTCGTACGTAATAGATTTTAAAAACAAGGTAGAATACATGCTGTCGGCAACGGTGTATGTCAACAGCGACGGCATTCTGAACGATAATAAGTATGAATACGAAAGTGTCGGTCATCCGTTTTTGTATCAATTGGGACAAACGATTTACCGATATGAATTGGCGCGCAAAAGGACATATCGACCAAATTTGGGAAAGTTCAACATCACGTATGAGAAACGCATGAATGACAACCGGCCCGTTATTAAAGACGTGGATAATTAAAATCTGCGTGAGCGCATACCGTTTACTAAATTGATTGGTTAAAGTGCGGTTTTTTCGTTTATTTTTGGGATAAACCGCCACCTCCATGCCCAAGTATTTACTTTTCCTTTTGCTGGGTAACATGGGGGCTTTGGGCCAAACTCCCTTGCAATTGTCGTTTCATCACCTGACGCGTGAAGAAGGACTTTCCAACAACAATGTTTTTTTTATGCACCGCGATTCGCGGGGTTTTTTGTGGATGGGCACGCTCAACGGCCTCAATCGCTTCGACGGTGTAAGATGCCGGGTTTATAAACCCTCCAATTCAAACATTAGAGGGGGGGACATCAAAAACATTGTTGAAGATGCCAAAGGTAATTTGTGGGTAGGAACCGACGAAGGACTGAATTTCTACGAGCGCCGAACAGACCGATTTACCCTCATCAAATCGCCAACGGGAGAGGCTAAATCGGTGGCATTTCCTTATCATGTTGATCACCTGGGCAGGTTATGGGTAAGCCTGTCGGGTATCAAAAAGGCGGGATTGTATGTCTATAATCCTGATTCAAAAATGTTTACGTTTGTTACCAATGAGGTAAATATCACGCTTCCCCGTTCGCATACCCCCCCATTTAAGGAATTGAAAGCTTTTTACAGCGGTGGTAAAAACAACGTAGGTATTACGAAAATCTCTTTAAAAAACACGCAGGTTACCAAAGTTGAATATTTTTTTGACGGTACAAAACAGCCTGCCCAAACCAATATTGGTGAATACATCGTCGTTGAAAATGACTCTATTCTTTGGCAAACGGGCCAATACACCGGACTCACTCGTTTGAATACCCGCAGCGGAGCAGTTGAAAAGATAACTGCTTTTGAAGGGCAGCCTGTTTCTTATTTGACACGCGGCGTACGTTACAAAAATCAATTGCTGTTTGGTTCCAATGTGGGGTTGTATGTATTTGACCTTTCCCAAAAAAAGTTTGTACAACGACTGTATCATTCTCCTTCCAAACCCGACGGCTTGGCGGCCAATATGGCTGAAACTATTTATCTGGATGCCGAAGGTAATCTTTTTGTGGCACAGGCTGGGTTTGGGGTAGATTACACCAATCTTAACCGTATTCAGTCGGCGCATTGGCTTACGGCCGATCAAGTTACGACCTTGGGTTTGCCCGATAACCATGTGGCAAGTCTGGTGCGTTGGCGTGACCATTCTTATCTGAATCTACAAAGCGGCGGGGTCGTTGAATTGGACGCACAGGGGCGGTTTATGAATCGCTATGATGGAAAATTTACGTTGCTGTGCGATACAAAAGAACGGATTTGGTTTATAAACGGAAATGGCGTAGAAGTTTTTGACCCCGTTCAGAAGAAATCAATTCAACTGCCTTTTAAAGCCCATAAGAGTGTAATCGGGGGAGCAGTCGTTATGGTAGAAACGTCGCCGGGGCATTATTTGTTTTCAAGCAATGGTTTGTTGGAAATCGTCGAAACAAATGGAACGTTTTACATCAATGCTGTCGCCGCCTTTGCCAATGAAAAGTTTGTAGGCTGCCACCCTATGTACTATGATGCATCTACGAAGCAGGTGTTTTTGTCGGTCAATTGGTGGTCGGGGGTGGTGGTATTGTCCAAACAATCAGGTACTTGGAAGGTTGCTCATCGGCGTTTAGATTTTCCGTTTAGGGTTCATTGGTTTGCGGCGGCTATGCCGTCCGACAGTTTGTGGTTTTGCTCCAATCAGGGATTGGCACTGGTCAATAAACGCACCTTGGGTTATCGATTGTTGACCGAAAAAGACGGCCTGCCCGACAATGCCGTCACGAATCTTGTTCCCGAGCCCAACGGCAATCATTGGTTGGTCACCAATCGGGGAATTGCCCACTTTGATCATGTCAAGAATGAGTATCTGAACTTTACGTCCCGCGAAGGGGCCAATTCTAAAGAGTATGACTGGTACGGTAACTTTCTATTGCCCGACGGGCGGGCCGTGTTTGGTGGCAACAACGGGGTAACGGTCATTGATCAACAAGCAAACAACAAGTATAGTGTGAGGCCGAAGGTACAAATTACGGGCCTGTACGCCCATGAAAAACCGCTGGTCACCAATACCTACATCGGTGAAACGTCTGAAATAGAGCTGCAACCGGACCAGAATTCTTTTGCCCTTGATTTGTCAGGAATCGAATACGGATTTCCGCAAAAAGTGAAACTACGTTATCAGTTGGAGGGAGTAGATGCCGAGTGGATTACGACCTCCAATCCAACGACGGTACGCTATGCCAACCTCCGAGAGGGTACGTATGGGTTTGCGGTCAGGGCTACCGATGAGGCGGGGAAAATAAGCTCGGAGACGCGCACGCTGAAGGTGGTGATTCACGCCCCTTTTTGGCGTACGCTTTGGTTCAGGGCTTTGCTGGTATTTACACTTATGGGGATGGGGTATATGTTTTATCGGCTCAGAATCAGTCAAATACGGGCCGAAGTAAAATACAGGGAAGAAATCAAACGCGTGAAAGCCGAAGCTGAAATCATGGCGTTGCGGTCGCAGATGAACCCCCATTTTATCTTTAACTGCATGAACACGATTGACGCCTACATTATGCTCAATAAAACGAGTCAGGCCAGTGATTTTTTGCAAAAATTTTCGCGACTGATCAGGATGATTTTAGAGAACTCACGACAGGAATTCATTCCTATTGCGGAAGAATTAGAAGCGTTGGAGTTGTATATTCAGTTGGAGCAGGAGCGCAGTAACGGTAAGTTTAACTATGAAATCACCATCGACCCTCGGCTCAATCAACGGCAATACCTTATTCCATCTACGCTGTTTCAGCCTTTGGTCGAAAATGCCATTCTGCACGGCCTGCGCCACAAAAAAGGAGAATCAGGAGAATTGTACATCCATCTAAAAATGGGCGAAGGGCTACTTATTGGCAACATCATTGATAACGGCATCGGCCGAAAGGCATCAGCCAAAGTCAACGCTTTCAAAAAATACCAAGCACAGTCGTTGGGAACGGCGCTCACCGAAGAGCGCATTCGCAAGCTGAACGACCTCTATCCCGACAAAACTTCGTTGAAAATCAAAGACATTCAGTTTGAGAATGATACCGGCACCATTGTCGAATTGCGTTTACCTTTACTTACCCTTCAAACCTTGCAACAACATGATAACGGCAGTGTTGATTGACGACGAAATCGTCAGCCTTGAAGCACTTCATCTCAAAATTCAAAAGGCGTCTGATGAGATTAAAGTAATTCAAACTTTTGATTCGGCTCCGGAAGCGGCCAAGCACATAGAAAGGCTTGCCCCCGATGTGATTTTTTTGGACGTGGAAATGCCCGAAATGGATGGTTTTGACTTCCTGTCGGCTTTTCCGGACCGCACCTTTGAGGTCGTTATTACCACGGCTCACAGCGAATACGCCATTCAGGCGGTTCGACAAAGTGCGGTGGATTTTTTACTGAAGCCCTTTAGTGTCAAAGAGTTGGAAGACACTGCGGGCCGATTGGTGCAAAAAATAAAAAGCAAACGGAAAACGGAACGTTCGGCTTTTCAAAAACTGAATGCCCAATTTGATAAAATCCCCGTGCCTTCGCTGCGGGGCATTTCCTTTTTGCCCATCAAAGAGATTCTGTATCTGGTCTCGGAGGGTAACTACACCACGATTTACCTCGAAAACAACCAGAAAATTGTCTCGTCGCGCAATTTGGGCGATTACGAAGCTTTGTTGGAAAATCTGCAATTTTTTAGAATTCACCACTCCACATTGATCAATTTGGCACACATCCGGGAGTATTTACGGGGCGAAGGCGGCAGTGTATTGCTCTCCGACGGCACCGAACTGGACGTATCGAAGCGCAAAAAGAAAGAATTTTTGGAGGTAATTGGGTTTTAACCCACTTATACAGGCAAGTGTCCCGGTTATACAGTTGTGGCTAAGTCAAGTCAGAAAATCAGCAAAATTAGGATTATCAAACCACTGATTTTTATGAAACGACCACTCTTGCCCAATCGCCGAGAACGTTTCCTTTCCTGGTTACTTTTTGTGTTGATAGCCCTTGCGGGGGCGGGACTGATTTTTTTGTAAATAACCCTAAACTTACCCCAATGAAACTTGGCAAAGGAATCAATTATTCGCGCTATTGTTGGCAATGGCGCGGTACGTTTGACAAGCCCGTTGTACACCATAACGGTATCGACTATATGGATGCGGGAGTGCTTGGGCGTGACCAAATTTCAGCGCCCCGGATTGCCGAAGCAACCGCCCATGTGGCCCTTATTAAAAAATTGGGGTTTGACACCGTCCGCTTGCCCATTACGTTTCATTGCTGGGCCGAACTCAATACCTCACTTATTGACCCCAATCATCGCTATTGGATTGTGTTGGAAAATATGATTGCGGCTTGCCAACGATACGGCCTGAAGCTGGTTATCAGTTATCACCATGCTCCTACCATTGATGTAGCGCGGGTGTTGTCGATGTGGCAGCAAATTGCTCAACGCCCTGCCGTACTGAGTGCTTCTGATGATGTTCTTTTTGAAATCTTCAATGAACCTGATGAAAAGATTGACAACACAACTTTACGTCAACATTATTTCACCATTATCAACGCCATTCGGTCCATCCCGCAGCACGCTAATCGTTGGATGGTGGTGGGTGGAAATGAATGGAATGACATTGGGTATGCCGACAAAGGGCTGACGGCATTTGTGCCTTTGGGGTTGCCCAACATACTCTATACCTTTCACTCGTATGAGCCAAAACCTTTTACTAATCAGGGATTTGTGAGTGCATTTTGCTATCAGGCCAGTGGCTTTTCGTTTCCTTTCAAATTGCCTTTGCCTCCCTATATACCTCATAATGAATGTAAAACCCAAGATAATGGCTTTCATGAGGGATTGTTTAAACATGCCAATTACGACAAAGACATGCGCAACGGAACAGGCTTTGGCATGGCAACGGTCGAGTTTATTGATCGACGAATCAAAGACGCCAAAGATTGGTCAAGACGTCACGGCGATTTGCCGATTTGGTGCGGAGAATGGGGGCTTCACCGCCATATTCCGACCATTCCCAATGATGGCAGCATCGAAAGGTTTATGAAAATCATGTTGGATTCGTTCAAAAAACAAGCCATTGACTGGTGTTGGTGGGATTTTGAAGGGCCGTTTACCTTTTTCAATCCTGCTCCTGATGTGGTCAATCTACCTGATTCGTTTGGTGTGGTCAATTGTATTGAAGAAAATGTAGATCCACTGGTGAAAAGGCTGATGGTTTTGAACGAACGCATAGATTACAGGGTCACTCATACAGGGACGGCGGGGTCGTTGACCAACAAAACCAAAATTACCTTTAAGTGCATTGACACTGAGGTCAATATCAGGGAGTATATCCTGACGGTGGAGGTATTAAGAAAATTAAGGCCGGGGCAGGCGGCTGTCTCCATGCAAACGAAAAAAAGGTTTCTGCCTCCTACGACCCCGCCCGGGCTGTTTTTTACCGGCTTTGTTTCCAATTACACGGGATTACAAAGCGCTATACTGACTGTTTTTCACAACGATGGTTCTTCTTTTAACATCGCTGTTCAGTAGCTTCTCCTCTATTTCGATTGTCTATAAAACCACCTTTCGGGGTGGTTTTGTTTGTTTTATTGCCTCGTTTTCAGGTGCCTTGCCACTTATACACTCACTTCTTCCAGTTATACAACGTATCAAAAATGAATAGAATCGCTCACTATTTTTGATTCAGTTAAGTGCTACTAAAATCGCGCATTAATACACATGAAAACGCTAAACTATTTTTTTGCAATCATTCAAGTTTTGGCGATTCTTTCCTGCCAAAAAAACGAGGCTCCTACCCCCAATTCAACCTCCACCAAAGTATGCCAACTCAGTAATTTTACCGACTTGATGGGGAATGAAATTAAAATCAACAGCTTTGACAACGAAGGGCGGGTGCTATCGGCTCGCTTTAAACAAACCCAAGGCCAAATCTTAACGCAGACTACCACCTTTGTATACGAAGCCAATGGCCAACTCAAAAGCGGTAACCAGACCTATGTAGATGAAAAGGGGACGCAATTGGCTTCTCAACCCCTGATTTTTACGTATGAAAACGGGCTGCTCACTAAAATTGAAGTTAGGTGTGGCTGTGCCAAAAACGAGGTGTCGCAAATAACGACCCTTAAATACAATGCCAATAAACAGCTGATTGAAAAAACGAATGAATCTCCGGATGCTGTTGGCAAAATCACTTTTGCTTACGAATATGACGCCAAAGGAAATGTATCAAAAGAGAAGGTTTCAGCAGGAACCTTGATTATGGCCGAAACTGACTATACCTACGATGATGCTAAACATCCTTTTCAGCTTCTCAAAGGTATTTCTCTGAATTTCTTTGAGAATTATAGCCCTTGGAAAATCAATGTGCCGCTTACCTTGAAAGGGTATTTTATGGATGAAAATGGCCAAAAACAATCATTTGAATCAAAGCGAACCGACCTCAAAACCAATGCCAAAGGCTACGCCGCTGCCATTACTTACGACGGTGCTTTCAGTGAGGCGTTTTCTTTCACAGATTGTGATTGACATACAAAAGATGTCGTTTTTTTACCAATAGCCCCTCGGTTATATTCACTAATTTTCGGCCCGTTGGTATTTCCTAATTACTTCGTTTAAATACACGATAACCCTACTCCAATTCATGAAAAAAGCACTTTTATCTATCGTTTTTTTACTGGTATCGCATTGGCTTGTTGCGCAAGCTATCATCAACGTCTCTTGGCAAAAGTCATTGGGAGGGACAAAAGATGACAGAGCCTTTTCTGTACAGAAAACCAGTGATGGGGGCTATATAGTAGCAGGCTATACCGACTCAAATGACGAGGATGTATCAGGCAATCATGGAGGTTATGATTATTGGGTAGTTAAATTGAGCAATATAGGTACAATTGAATGGCAAAAATCACTAGGGGGAACTCGTGACGATCTGGCTTACTCAATCGCTCAAACGACCGACGGGGGGTATATAGTTGCGGGTTCGTCAAATTCAAATGATGGGGATGTTTCAGGTAATCATAGTACTCTTGGAGCGGAGGATTATTGGGTAGTTAAATTAAGCAATGTGGGTCTAATCGAGTGGCAAAAAACTTTGGGAGGAACGGGCGACGATGTGGCCAACTCAATTGTTCAAACGACGGATGGTGGGTATATAGTCGCGGGTTATGCAAATTGGATTGAAGGAGATTTACCAGATTATCATGGATATTATGATTGTTGGGTCGTTAAATTGAACAATGTAGGTACAATTGAATGGCAAAAAGCATTGGGAGGAACCGGTTCTGAAGCTGTCAATTCAATCGTTCAAACGACTGACGGGGGGTATATCGTAGCTGGTTATTCTGGCTCTAATGATGGGGATGTAGCAGGCCATCATGGATTTGGTGATTTTTGGGTAGTTAAGTTGAGTAATGTCGGTACAATTGAATGGCAAAAAGCATTGGGAGGAAGTAATCTCGAAGTTGCCTACTCAATTGCTCAAACGACGGACGGGGGGTATATCGTGGCGGGTAATGCAAAATCAAATGACGGGGATGTATCAGGAAATCACGGAAACTATGATTGTTGGATCGTTAAATTGAGTAATGCGGGTACAATTGAATGGCAAAAAGCTTTGGGAGGAACTGCAGAAGATAAGGCCAGAGCAATCGTTCAAACGTGGGATGGGGGGTATATCGTAGTTGGATCTACGTGGTCTAATAATGGGGATGTATCAGGGAATCATGGAAATTTGGATTATTGGGTTGTTAAATTGAGCAATGTGGGTACAATTGAATGGCAAAAAGCATTGGGAGGAACAAGTAACGATTTTGCCTTTTCCATTATACAAACTGGTAGCGGTTATGTAATCGCAGGTGTGACGGGTTCAAACAATGGAGATGTATCAGGAAATCATGGAGTAGGAGATTTTTGGGTTGCCAGCCTCTCAGTACGCAACTTCACCGTTTCGCCGAATTATCCCTGCCAAGACAAATATGTAAAACTCACTTCCGAAGGTTGTGCAGGAACAGTAAAGTGGTATGCCTATCCCGAGGGCGAAACGCCGACTTTAATACATACAGGAATCAATTTTGATTATTTGGTTCCCAATACCATTCCCCTCAGCACGGCTATCTTTTTTAAGGCCGAATGTGTTACTACAAGTGGTTATACAATCAGCATGGGTTCGCCCAAGTTTGTGCGGGTGTTGGGGGCATCGAGTTATGATTTTATGAGCCCTGCCGATGATTTCACTTCTACCCCGCCTTACCCTCTCAACGTAGCCAATAGCATCACCGCGGCCAATAAAATCTTGGCACCAACTCCTCCTATAACTACCCGAGTAGAATACCTCGCCGAAAAAGGCATTGAGTTAAAGCCCGGCTTCAGAGCAGACAAGGGTACTGTTTTTACGGCGTATATCGGTGGGTGTCAATAGGTTTACAATCAAGTTATTTTCAACAATTAAAATACTACAACCATGCAAACTGTTATCTGTTTTCCTAAAGAAAACCCGCGGTACTGTATCGAATTATATTACAGCAAAGACTTGCCGCCCTTGCAAGGTCCCGTTATCCCCAAAAGAAAGGATTTTGTCTTATTGAATCCACATTTTTCGGAGGTTATAAAAGCGGAACTTATCAGTAAAGATTTGGTGACGGACATTGCTATCCTGTCGGCTATCAGTGAACTTACCAAGCAGTTAAGCCCAGAATTGGGCAAAAGCATTCAGCAAAACATCAAAGCCATCAATAAGCAAATCAATCTTGAAAACAAAGGGGTAGAGGTCAAAATCAGATGACCGATATACCTTATTCATACTGAATTTTTTAAACCACTTTACCTCATGGAAACGTCGTACAAAAACATCAGCTACTTTTTTGTGGGTATTTTATTGTGTGTACTGGTGGGTTTTCACCAGACCTACACCGTCAAATTTCCCACTTTTGAAGGCCTTTCTACCGCGCATCATTTCCACGGAGCTATGCTCATGGCGTGGTTTGGAATGCTCATTGTGCAGCCGTTGTTGATTAAATACAAAAAGCCAGAATGGCATCGCCAACTCGGGAAGGTCTCGTATGTGCTATTACCGTTAGTTTTGTTTTCTATCTTTTGGGTAACGAAAGTCCAGTACCTGCGTAACATTTCACAAATGGCCAAAGAGGTCGTTATCGGAGGGCTTGCGCTTGATATTCCTAATATTGTGGTTTTTGGCTCATTTTATGCGCTGGCCATGGTGTATCGGCATCGGTCGGCTTACCACATGCGCTATATGATTGGCACATCTCTCCTGATGATTGGGCCGGGCATTGGCCGGGCTATGATTATTTACGGCGGCATTCCTTTTCCCGTTGCCATTATTTATACCATGTATTTTACCGAATTGGTAGCAGTCGTCTTCCTAGTGTTAGACTATGTTAAGGGTCGTTCGATTAAGCCGTTTGCGGTCATTTTGGGTGGTTTGGTAGCGTTACACCTTGTTTGGAACTATCAGATGTCGGGTTGGTGGCAGGCATTTGGAGGTTGGTTTGCCAGTGTATTTTTTTAGAAAATAAACCCCTGTTAAGGATGAAAAAGGCTTTTTTACTTATTTCTTGTTTGATTTTGGCGAAGGAAAAATCCCTTTCCCAATCCATCACCATTGAGCCCACCCCGGCCAATGGTGCGATGGTGAATGTACAAAACAAAATGAATCAGGGGTTTCCGCCAAGTGGTGGCACCAACCACGCTATCACGATACCCGTTGTGACTGTACTGCCTGCCGTAGCCCAATCGGGCATGATGGTTTTTAATGCCATTACGGGTAAGTTGCAATATCACAACGGAACGACTTGGGTAGCACCCGAAGTGATTCCTTCGGGAACTGTCCTATTCAGTGAGACTAAAACCAATATAGCTTTACAAAATGCGGGTTATTCGCTCAAAGGCATCACCACCTCGTCATTTAACCAATTGTCCACCGGGTCTTATGGCTGGGTTAGGCAATTAAATGCGCTCAATGCCCCTTCGGCTCGTGAAGGTCACGTTGGTGTTTGGACGGGAAGCGGCATGTTTATATGGGGGGGCTATGAAACACTTTCAAGCAGTTATGTTGGCAACGGGAAATTATACAACGTGAACACAGATTCTTGGACACCAATAAGCAGTACGAACGCCCCGACTGCCAGGGGGTATCATGCTACTTCTATTTGGACAGGAACAGATATACTCGTTTGGGGAGGTATATCTTCGGGAGGATTGGTGAATGATGGTGCCATTTATTCACCAAATACAAATACTTGGAGTACGATGGCGTCTGTCAATGCTCCCTCCGCAAGACGACGATTCAGTCCTGTTTGGACGGGTGATAAAATGATGATTTGGGGAGGAGAGAACTACAACTATGAGACAATCGGTGATGGTAAACTATACAATCCTTCTTTAAACGCTTGGTCTTCAATAAGTACAGTCAATGCACCCTCACCAAGGGAGTGGCATTCGTGCGTTTGGACTGGCTCAAATGTAATTGTCTGGGGAGGTGCTAATAATTATTTAGACAATACCTATGCCTCAGGAGGAATTTATAACCCATTCAATAATTTATGGTTTCAAATGAGCAATGCTCCAACAGGATTATTTGGGCATACTGCCGTATGGACAGGCGCAAAAATGATTGTTTTTGGTGGCGGAATTGGGCCTTATTCTAATGCATGTTATATATACACCCCCCAGACAGATACCTGGGCTACCGCAAATTCTGTCAACAAGCCGTCCCCCCGAGGGTATCATACGGCGATATGGACGGGCTCAAAAATGATAATTTTTGGTGGGATAGGAAATGGCAATACGGTATTAAATGATGGTGGGATATATGATCCAGTAACCGATACATGGAGTAATGACCCAATTACTTTAGGGGGTTTTTCTTACGCAAAGCACACCGCTGTTTGGACGGAGGAAGACATGGTAATATTTGGTTTAAGCCCTGGGCATTTGATGAAAAAAGACGTTCAGTCACCCACTCCTAAAGCTCTCTACCTATATCAAAAGAATTGATTATACTAATTCATATCCTAATTATTAACCAAGGAATGCATGAAAACCTCTACAACCTACCTTGCCAACCTCACGCCTTTGCGCGGCATTGCCGCTTTGCTCACCGTCATTTTTCACGTTGATTTATTTCTTGGTGGTGGAAATATCCTTCTCAAATTCGATGACTCGTTTCTAATCAACCGAATGTATCTGATGGTGGATTTTTTCTTTGTATTGAGCGGATTTGTCATGTATCATGTTTATGGAAAATGGTTCAATGAGTCGGTACAAAGAGGTGATTTTAAATGGTTCACAATAGCCCGTTTTGCACGAGTGTATCCCTTGCATTTGTTCACTTTGCTCTATTGTATTTTGCTTTATGGGCTCTTTTTGTTGGCAGGAGGGGTAGATACCAGTCCGATGAGCGTTATCAGCAACGATTGGTTGGCTATTCCGAGCCATTTATTGCTGCTGCACAGCATGAACGTTAATGAATGGTTTACGTGGAACAACGCCTCATGGTCTATCAGCACCGAATGGTGGATGTATATGCTGTTTCCTTTTTTGGTCAAGCCTTTCAGGGGGCTCAAATCCGTGGGGAGGAGTTTAGTGGTGGCTACCTGCTTTGCGGGGTATTGGGTCATTACATTTTTGATAGTCCACATTGTCACAGTTCCCGCTTCTATTCCTTTTGTGGCCGTCAATCCAGCCGATTTAAGCATTAATGTATCGTATCAATACGGTTTCCTGCGGTGTTTGTTTGGGTTTGTATTAGGGATGATGGTTTATCAATTTTACGTTGAAGGGGCTGCTAAACGGCTGATGGCCAATGGTTATACCCTGATTTTGCTAACCCTGGGGTTGGGTTTGTGTTTGCATTTTGCCGTCCCTGATGTGTTTTCGGTGGCGTTTTTTCCACTCATTTTACTTTCGGCGGCCTACGGCAGTCAAAACATGAATGCATTTTTCGGGACAAAACCCATGCAACGAATCGGGGATTGGTCATTTTCGATTTATCTGGTGCATCAACCCATCGCATATACGATAGTCACAATTATGGGTTTTTTGAACCCTCCGAATCCCAACGCACCTGCTGGGCCGCCCCCCCAAATGGATATGCTAACGGGCTGGATAATTTGCGTGATATTTATTGCCTTTACCTTGTTGGTTTCGTACCTGACGTACCGCTTCGTGGAAGTACCTGCTCGCAATTGGATCAACGGAAGATATGGTAAAAATGCAGTGCCAGCGGTCAACCAGGCCTAATTCAAATTTAAAACGAGATTGTATTTAGTTCTGCCTCAGACAAATGAGTTTTGTTTGAGGCAGAACTAACTATGTTTATTTCAGGGCTTCTTTGATACTGATGAGCTTGATGTTGCGCTCCGCAATTACCTTTTTGACGGCGGCGCTTGTGAACGCCCGCGTAACGCCCTCGCGGTCGTAGGCCACGTTTTCGTAGCCCGTATGGCCCACGCCTTTCATGTCGCCGCTGTCGTAGCCGGGATGCTCAACCAAAAAATGAGTGCCTGGTGTAAGTGCTTTCAAAATGGCCACTAAGTCTTGCTCTTTTTGCTCGGGCGATTTGGTCGCGCCCCCAAACCCTTTGATGGGTAGTGTGCCCTGCGGCATCTGAATCGGTAATTTATACTCCGCCGAAAGCCGCTCGGTGAGTGCTTTCACCTCGGCGTTGGCGTTTGTGCAACCCATGTGCGCGGAGAGGTGACTGGCCCACGGCAGGTATTTTTTGACCAACTCAATTTGCGCCCTAAATTCACGCTCTACTTCCGCGATGTTGATGGGTTTTTGGAGTAGGTAAGCGCTGTTTTTCAGGGTTTTGTTTTCCCAAATAAACTGGGGGAAATAACCATCGGCGTCGGTGAGGCTTGGGGCATGGGTCAGAGGCCGCCATTTGAGGTTTTCCCATTCACTGGTGAGGCAGAGATGTACGCCCACGTCGTAGTTGGGTTGGGTTTTGAGCATTTTGACGGCCTCCATAAACCACGGTGCGGTAGCCAAAATTTCTACCGAACGGCTGATACCGTCGGTATACACTTTTATGCAGGCTTCGTTGGCCGTGTGGCAAAAGCCAATATCGTCAGAACGGATGATGAGTCGGATTTCATTGAAGGTTTGAGCCATCGAAATCTGAATAAAAAAGCTAAAAAAAAGGAGGTATTTCATGCGGTTGACAGGGGCTATAGTTATTCTTTATGTTGAAGGAATTCAGCATTGAAATATACTGAATCCTCAAGGCGAAGCGCTTAATGAGGACCTTTGTCAAACCAGTGAAAGTGCTTAAAAAAATAAATAATTCGGCGTACGGGTGCAATGAAGCTACAACTTGCGTGTTTCGAGGTTTTCCTTCTTTTGTTGCTGCGAAAGCTTGTACGTAAGGTATGTTTTTTTGGCGAAGTGGTATCCTTTGATTAAAAAATAAGGTATAAATAGCGGGGATATAACCAGCAAGCAGAGGCCCAAAATGATCCCCAGAAGAACCCTGACTATTTTTTCAATAAGCTTCATTGTAGGGGTAGAATAGTAACAAAACGTAATTGTTACGCAATATACGCTAAGATTACACTTACTGAAAAATAACTTTTGGGTATATTTATTTTTTTGTGTTTAAAATTCAAAAACTGCACTATCAAAGTAAATTTTGGCAAATATTGTGATGTAGCTTTTGCCCCTAAACAATGGCTTAACCCCTCCGCCAATTATCCAGCACTACCGCCGCGGCAATGCCGACATTCAACGATTCTGCGCCGCCAAAGCGCGGAATCGTAATTTTGTGGATGACGAATTGTTCGACCGTCGGCCCGATGCCGTTGGACTCGTTGCCCATCACGATGTAGCCCGTATCGCCAAATGTGGTTTGGTGGATGTTTTTGCCTTCTAAAAAAGTTCCGTAAATCTGTGTTCCGTGTTCCATATTCCTTACCTTCTCCAAATACGCAGTTAACTCCGCATAATACCCTCTCACGCGCGTAAAAGAACCTTTGCTTGCGGCAATGACTTTGGGATTGTACCAGTCGGTGGTGGTTTGTGAACAAACGATTTTGGTGATGCCGTACCAATCGGCAATGCGGATGATAGTGCCGAGGTTGCCAGGGTCCCGGATGTCGTCGAGGATGAGCACGTATTCTCCTTTTTCGGCATACAAAAAATCATTGTCTTTCGTTTTTACAACGGCCAAGGCCGCATCATTGGTTTGGAGTGTACCCGCCCGGGCGAGTTCGTCGGCGGTGGCGATTTCGAGACGAAAAGGTTGTTTCTCTAATTTTTGCGTATTTTCTTTGTAAAATTGCTCGGTAACCACCACCAGTTCGGTCTGAAAATCAGCGGTTAAGAGTTCCAATACACTTTTGGCACCTTCTACCAAAAAAGCGTTGTGTTCCAGTCTGAATTTCTTTAATTGCAGTGAGTGAAGGTATTTTGTGAGATTTTTGGATAACATTTGCGTGATATATCAATTTTCAAAAGGGATTCTGAATGCGTCATAAAGCCATTTTTACAGTTCTGAAAAGATTTTACCCTTCTGCGGGACGTATGGCCGAATTTTCAAGCTGCAAAGATACGATTCAGTATCACAAACCGAGGCCAGTTGTTGGTTGCTCCTCTGTTTTTAACGGTGTTTTTTTTGTCGGTTTATGTTTCTTTTTGGCGGCTTGCTCCAACAAAAGCACCCCTAAAAAAGACGAATATTTGCTGGGAAATCAACTTTTCAAAGGCAACTCGGTGGTGAAAACCGAAGCCTTGGATCCACTTTTGCCGCAACGTCCCAACAAAAGATTTCTCGGAATTCCGGGTGCGACAGTCTCCCTTTGGATTTATCAGGCGTTGGACAAACGATACGACCGCGATACGCAACGTATTAAATTTGATACCCTGAGTCGCTACTATGAACGTCAGTTTACCCGCTACGCCGACGACTCCCGCAAACTGTCGGCGCTGCGCCGCAAATACAATCGCGTGGTGAATAAATACCGCCTTCGGATTGAAGAGGGGAACTGGGGAATGCGCACGTTTGGGGAGGCCCCTGTTTATTTTTCCGAAAAAAATGCCCGCAATAATGCCGTTAAAATCAAAGGATATTTGGTCAATGAAGGCTACCGTGATGCCAACGTTGACTTTATGACCGACACCCTTTTCGGTCGAATTCGCACCACATACAGCATTGCCGAAGGGCTGCCGCACGTGCTTAGAAATGTGGATATTTTGACGCACAAAGATGCTGAAATTGACAGTTTATTGTCGGCTACCAAAACTGCTTCTTACCTTAAATCTGGCAACAATTTTAAGTACAGTGACGTGGTAAGTGAAATAACCCGAGTGGAGCAATTGATGCGCAACAACGGTTATTTTGGATTTGACCGCAACTACCTGCGGCCTGTACAAAGTGCCACTGGCAAACGCAACGGCGGATTTTTGGTGGATACGACGGGTCATAATCTAGCCACCGATTCGCTTTTTCACATCGTAGACGTGAAGGGATTACAGATAAATTATCCCCGTAATCACGACAAACATACACGATACACGTTCAATCCCGTGGGATTTAGGGTGGAGAGCCTGCCGGGAGAGGCGCCTTCTGTAATGCGCGACACCGTAGTTTATAGGGGCATTCAGTATTCTTTTACGCCGAAACATTATTATGCTCCCCGGGTGCTCAACGAAAAGATTCTGATTCGTCCGGGAAATATTTACCGACAAAAAGATTGGGATGAGACCTCGCGTCAATTGAGTGTTTTGGATCAGTTTCAGTTTATCAATATTGATACCGATACCACCAATGGTAATATAAAAACGCTTATTCGGGTGATTCCGCACGATAAATATCAGGTAACGGGAGAAGGTGGGGTGAATGTAGTGCAGAATTTGCCGGGGCCATTTCTGAACGGCACTTTTCGGGTGCGTAATATTTTTGGACGACTTGAAAACTTTGAGGTATCGCTTCGCGGAGCATTGGATGCCAATTTTGGCCTAAACAATAATGCCAATTTGGTACGTACCTTAGAAATGGGGGTCAATACGGCGTTGATTTTTCCCCGATTTTTATTCCCTGGCAAAATGGCCGCTGGCTTTAACCGCAAAACCCCGCGTACCATTGTCAGTCTGGGATATAATTATACCAACCGCGATTTTCTCGGGTCTGACCCCGATTTTATCCGGAGTGGTTTTCAGGCGAGTTTGCGGTATAATTGGAAAAAAAGCGAATTTGAATACCTGAGTCTGACTGCCGTAGATTTGAGTATTTTGCAGAGTAAACAAAGCCGTGAATTTGGTGAATTGTTGGATTCTCTGTATCAATACGGCGGTAATCCGCTCAAATTCAGCTTTCAGTCGGCGGTGATTTCGAGTGTCAATTTCTCCTACGTTTTTAACAATAACATCATCGGGCAAAACCGACGTGCGCATTATCTGCGCCTGTTTGCCGAGTCGGGAGGAACGGCTTTAAGTCTCTTGGAGCCGCAAAAAGTATCGTTGGGATTGGATGGATTTGAATTGTACAAGTTCCTGAAAACCAACGTAGAATACCGAAAGTATAACCCCCTAGGTTCCAAAAGTACGTTGGTGTACCGTGTCAATTCGGGGTTGATTTTCAACTACAATGACCGTCGGGTGGCTCCCTATGAAAAATCGCTGACGGGCGGCGGGAGCAACAGCCTGCGCGCGTGGCCTCCCCGGCGCTTAGGGCTGGGTTCTGCCTATCCAAACGTTGACTTACAAACGGGTAGCCCGATTTTTCGGAATGGAGAAACGACCACCCTTCAGCCTGGCGTGACGCAGTACAGTGGTTATGAGTACCGCTTTGAACAACTCGGGGACGTACTCATGGAGGCAAATGTAGAACTACGGGGCCACTTATTTCGGTTTGTGGGCGATGTAAACTACGCGCTGTTTTTGGATGTGGGAAATGTGTGGCGTATGCGGCTCGACAAGGGCACGAGTCCCAATCAAAATACCTTAAACGGGGTGTTTCAATTCAATCGTTTTTACAAAGAGTTTGCCGTCGGAACGGGCGTTGGACTGCGGTACGACCTTTCGTATTTTATCTTTCGTCTCGACATGGGAATCAAGGTCTATGATCCCAGCCGGCGATTTGTGGTGACCAATGCCCTTGGACAAACCACCACCATCGATGAGCGATACCTGCTTCCTAAATTTTCGTTTCGCCGTTCCAGCCCCAATTATCCCGTATTTAATATCGGAATTGGGTATCCTTTTTAAGGGACGGATAACGGAAAAATGGATAATGGAAAACGGGTAAAGAAGTCCGAAAATATTTGGCTGAAAGTACTGTAAAGTTTTTTCAAAACTAAACTCCTGACATTTTTGGCTTATAATTATTAGGCCCAATATTCTATTTCGCAACCTCTTTCACCCTTACACTTTTTCCTTATTCAATTGTTCCTGCCGCGAATGATAGCGTTGCTTTGGCTTTTTCGTACTTTGTTTTCATAGATTCAAGCTTGACTTTCAGCTCGTTAAGCTTGGATTCGCGTTGGTTCACCAAAAACAACTGGCTCTCGCCGATGCTGAAGCGTTGTTCTTCTGCGCGCAGCACTTGCGCTTGGCGTTGCACCGCGATTTGTTGCTGGATAATTTGCCCTTCCAAATTCTTTACGTCGTTGTAGGCCGCCTGAACTTCGTTATTGATTTCTCGACGCAACTGCTGGATTTCCAGTGTGTTCTGGAACTGTTTTACGCGAATAATTTCGAGTTTTCCTCGCTCTTTCCGAAACAGCAAAGGCAATGAAAAATCAACGTTTATTTTATAAAAAGCTGGAAATGCCCCCGTATCGGGAATTTTGGAACCTGTAATAAAACGGTGAGCGTAATTGAGAGAAGATAAGCCGACGTCAAAGCGGGGTTTTAGCATTTCGCGGCCCAGACGTTCGTCAATGGTGAGTTGTTGCGCTTTTAAATCAAGCTTCTGAATTTCAGGGTGGCGAAGTCGGGCGGTTTCGAGTAGATTGGCGAGGGTTGTGGCATCAATCACTTGGCCCGCGCTTAATTGTGGTACGGCTGTTTCGGGCAATTCTAGCGGGGAGCCGTTGGTGTCCCAGAGGTGGTTTGAAAGCCTGAGGCGGGCATTTTGAAGTTCGACCGTGGCTTGTTCAAACATCACACGCCGGTCGAGTAGCGTTACTTGGGCATCGGCGGTATCAATGGCAGGAAGGTCGCCTTGCATTACACGTTTGCTTACGAGCTGGAAGCGTTGCGCTGCCAGCTCATAAAACTCTTTGATAAGTAACTGGTTACGATAACTAAAATACCATTCCCAATATTCTTTTGCTACGGTAAGGATTAATTTGTTAATCATTTTGACGCGTTCAGCTTCGGCGATATTCTGAAAAATGCGGGCATTTTGGAGCGTGGCGCGGCGTTCGTCAATGACAAACCGTTGCAGGATGGGTACGTTTATCCCTACATAGGTGAGGCCGTCGAGTGGGGTGCGGATGTCGGTTCCGAGCACATCCCCCACGTTTCGTTCAAAACCCGCCTTGACATCCATTCCCCCCCAGTACAGAGGTACTTTCAGTTGGTTATCCCAAAAGTTGAAATAGGCTTTATTCTCAAAATATTTACGGTCAAAATTAATGTCCAATTTAGGGTCGAACCCTCCTTTTGCCATCAACAACTCCGCCCTAGCTTGCCCCGAGAGGGAGTTAGCTTGGCGCAACACGGGGTGGTTTTTGAGAACTAAATCGTAAAAATCGCGGTACGAAAATACCTTTGCCGTGTCGGTTTGCGCCCATACAGCGGTATTCATTACGATTAGCAGAATGATTGTTTTTTTCATAAACATCGGTTTGTTTGTTCACTTAAGAACTAACTATTTTTTTGCTTCTTTTTCGCCCTCTTCGGGTAAAATATCGGCCAGATAATCAGGCGGGAAGCCATTGAGTTGACGCCAGATTTCCCACCAAATAGGCACATCTTGAAGCATGACAAAGCCGTTTACACCCGAACCAATGCGGAGTTGCTCGGGCCATTTTTCGTTTTCATTTCCTCGCTGATTGGTTTTGATTAATAGACGATATTGACCGTTTTTGCTGTTTACCCGGTCTACAACGGCCACTGACCCACCAAAAGTACCCACTGAAGTACCCGGCCAACCTGAAAATTGCAACGCGGGCCAACCGTCAAACTCTAAGCGTACGTGGCGGCCGGGAGCAATCAATGATAAATCCATGGCTTTGACGTACAGTTCCACCGCCAATTCGGGTTGCCGAGGTTGGAGGGTCACAATCGACTCGCCTTCTTTGATGGTTTCGCCGAGTCCCGCTTTGAGGGTCTTTATGATGTAGCCGTCTTGGGGTGAGCGAACCACGTACTGGTCGCGCCGGATGCGGATATTTTCGTACTTATTCTGAAGTTTTGAAAGCTCCGACTCGCCATCGGCCACGCTCGAAAGTGCCGTACTGCGGTCCGAAAATGCCTTGGCAATGTCTTTGCGGTAATCGGCTTCTACCGAGCTCAACTCAATACGGGCGTTGATTAATTCATTGCGGGCAATACTGAGTTTTTGGGTTTGGGCCACCATTTTGGCTTGGTCTTCTTGGAGCTTGAGGCGTCGGGTTTCGAGGTCAACCAACGAAATGGTTCCTTCTTTGTACATTACCTCTGCCCGGTCGAGGCGCTCTTTGGCAATTTGAAAATTGCGATTAACGGCCACCATGTCGGCGCTGTCGCTGCGGACTTTCAATTGGGATTGAATGACTTTATTGCGGGCCTTTTCTAAGCTAAACTGCAATCCTTGGCGTAGGGCCGTAATTTGGTTGTCGGTTGCTTCTATTTTGGCTTTATACGCAGCGATTCCGTCGGTTTTTGCCTGAATCTGTTCTTGGGTACGTGTCAGAACCTGCGGGTCAAAATAGTCGTCTTTTATTTCTGTTATGACCAAAATAGTGTCTCCCTTTTTGACGTAATCGCCCTCCCTCACATTCCAGAGGGCTATTTGTCCAGCTACGGCATTTTGTACATTTTGAGGTCGGTCTTGCGGCGTGAGGGCCGTTACATAGCCTTTTCCGTTGATGTTTTGTTGCCATGGCAAAAACATGACCAATAGTAAGGCAATGACAATGCCCAAAATCCATCGGTAAACGATTCGTGCCGTTTTGGGTGAATGGAGGGTGTTGAGTGAATTTACTTCTTTTTCTATGGCGGGTATATTGACCCGTTGCTTTGATAAGTTCAGCATCGTGTTCTGTTTATAAATCAAACCACTTATTTTTCCGGCAAAGAGAGGTGTTTGAGTACATTCTTGTAAGGGCCTTCGGCAATGATTTCTCCTTCGTTCATCACAATGACCCGGTCGCAGGCTCCCATAAACTCAGGTTCGTTTGACAAGACCAACAATGTCCAACTATTGGAAGAATCGGTCAGTAAATCAATGATACGGAGGCGTTCGTTGCGTTCAATTTCTCGGAGAGCGTCGGTATAAAGCATCAGTTTCGGTTGGGTTAACAAACAACGTGCCAAGGCAATTTTGGTGACAAAACTAAGGGAAAAGCGCCGTCCGCCCGAAATAATGGGCGTACTGAGTCCCTCTGGAAGGGATGAAATTTCATCGGTTAAATGCAATTTGTCGAGCACTGCCTGCAATTGTTCAAGCGTGATTCCTCCCCGACCCATGGTGAGGTTTTCGAGAATGGTTCCGTCAAAAATCTCTTGATTAGGGAAATTCATACTTACGTGGGTACGGAGGAGATTCATGTCTAAATCACGCAAGGAAATGCCGTTGTACATCACACTGCCTTCGTAGCTATTCAGGATTCCAGAAAGGACTTTGAGTAGGGTATGCTTACCAGAACCATTCTGACCCGTGATGCAAATTCGCTCCCCGGCTTTGACATCCAGATTGATATTTTTCAGCGCCGCTTTGGCTGAACCAGCGTAGGTATAGCTCAGATTGCGGGCTTTCAAGGCCATTTCTTCCTTGGGCGTTTTGAAGGTAAGACCGCCATCTTTTTCAAGAGGAAGATCACTAACGTAGCCGAGTTTATCCACCGCAGTTAGCAAATCAAAGACCACGTCAATGCTTAAAAAGAGCTTTTCAACCGCTCCCGTCAGCAACACAATCACGATTTCGGAGGCCACAAACTGTCCAAGTGAAATTTGACGGTTAACCAACAGGTAGGTTCCTAATACCAACAAACCACCAATAACCAACACTTTGAAAATCAGCGCGTAATAATAAAACCCTTGAAGGATTTTGAAGTGTTTGGTCCGGTAAGTGAGGTAGTTGGTTACTAACCCGTCCATTCGTTGAATGGGTAGATTGGTGGCGCCTGCTGTTTTGAAGGAGAACAGCGTTCCAGCCATTCCTTCCAGCCAAGCCACTACGCGGTATTTATATTTGGATTCTTTGATGCTGGTTTCCAGTCCTTTACGACCATTGAGACGAACAATGGTAAAGAAGACAAAAATAACAAAGAAGCTGAAAGCGATAAAGAAAGGGTGATAAAACGACAACAACAAGAGCCCGAAAATAATCTGAAGTACTGCGCCAGTGAGGTCAATTAAAAATTTGGGCAGCGCCTTCTGAACCGTCAGTACGTCGAAAAAACGGTTCATTAATTCCGTCGGGTTATCCTGTGAGAGTCCTTCAGAATTGAGGCGAGGAACACGGTAGGTAAATTCAAAAGCCGCTTTGGCAAAGATGCGCATTTGGAGGGTTTCTACCAGCGTTACCTGAATGATTTGCATAATACCGCTGCCTATCAATCCCAACACCACCAAACCCATCAGTACATATACAGAACTAAAGATAGAACCACTCGAAACCAAACTGAAAATGGCCTGCACGCCCAACGGCAGAATGAGGCTGATAAGCCCTACTACAACTGCGTAAAAATAAATATAGCCAATGTCTTTTCGTTCGTTTCGAAGTAGGCGGGTGAGGCGTTGAAGCGGTGATAAAACTTCTTTTTCGGCTTGGCGCAATGAGCTGTCGTCGCTGACCAACGGCTGCATCGGAAAGGTGGTAATGTAAACTACCTGCCCGTTTTTGCTGGGGTCGGGGTGATTCCTGAACAGGAGCGGGTTTTTACAGCTTATTTGCTCGGAGGGCTCATAGGTAATCACTGGCGACCAAGCTATTTTTTTGCCTTGAGAATCGCTCCCGCCAATGATGGGTGTGAGTCCTAAGTTTAGTTGTTCAAAATAGAGAACTGGATACGCCGAGCTGTTGATTAATTCGTCAAATTGGTCAACGGGGCAACTGTTGACGATGATGGTTAAATCACTTAAACGCGCCGAGTTGCTAAGTGCTTCAATAAAACGGTCAATGTCTCTGGCAGTATAGGTGTTGGACTGTTCCACTAAATCTACTTTGGCTTTTTGAGCCACTACGGGTTGGCCAGTTGCCAAAACCAATTGCTCAACTATTTGCTTAATGTATTGTGAATTCATGGTACGAGTGGGTAGTGAAAAAAATAGGCATTTGCAATAATTGATTTTACCTTTTATCGATTATCCAGTATGCTGTTGAACTAAAAAGCATTAAGACGCTATATTTGTTCCGATTTTTTTCAATTCTAATTTAATTCTAATTTTAGGTTTTTAGTAAAGCAATAATAACCCATTATATGTATATTTTGTCATATTTTACATTTTTTAGGTCCAATAATGTGCTTCTGAAATACGCTGGTAGCTATTTTATGTTATTTGTGTTTCTGGCAGGATGTACACGTCAGAAATGTGATGATTGCCTGAATCAGCCAACGGGTGCTGCGTTTTTCCCATCTGAATTGGGCCGTTTTGTTGAATACGACGTCAGTGAAGAAGCATACGCGCTCGACGGGAGCGTGTCCGTACGGCAGTATCAATTGAAAGAAGTCGTGGCCGAACGCTATACCGACCCCACGGGACAAGCGGCCTATCGGATTGCTCGTTTTCGTCGTGGTGCCGAGGGTCAACGTTGGCAAGCTGATTCTACGATTACGTTGCGGTTGTTGACCGACCATGCCGTGCGCAACGAAAACGGCAAAGATTACGTAAAGATGTTGTTTCCTCCCGCTGAAATGAACGTATGGAACGGCAATCTTTACAACAATGCGGGGGAGGATAATTACGAACTGAAAAACATCAATAAACCTTATACCTCAGGAACCACGACTTTTGACCAGACGGCTACGGTTATTCAGCAAAATGATTCGACCTTGGTAAATCAGGACAAACGCGTGGAGGTATACGCTGCCGAGGTTGGATTGGTATATCGTGAACGGATTCAATTGCAATTTTGCTCGTCTTCGCCGGCTTGTGTCGGAAAGGCAAAAATTGACTTTGGTACCCGGCAATATTTTCGGTTTAAAACTGCGGGCAAAGAATAAAACAAAAGAGCGGTTTTGTACGTAATGATGTAAAGAGTTTTCATCCAAATGGTAATCAGGAACAGCTATGAATTTTAGTTTACAACGCAGTAAGGGTGGATTGGGGGAGTTTGCACCGCCAACGGCCTTTTTTTATGGGTTACTAATGGCGGCTTACCTGTTGATGTCGGCGGCACAAGCGCAGCAGGCCAAGTACCTTGTATTATTGAAAGACAAAACAGGGACTACGTTTACGTTAACCAAACCCGAAGCTTTTTTGAGCCAACGCGCCATTGAACGGCGTCTACGGCAGAATATACCCGTTAGCACCCGCGATTTGCCCGTTAGTGCTTCTTACGTAGCTCAAATTCGGCAAACCGGTGCCAAAATTTGGTATACCTCGCGTTGGTTGAATGCCGTACTGGTCGAGGCCAATGCCGCGCAGCTTACGGCCATCCGTGCATTGCCTTTTGTGAGTGGCTTGGAGTTTGGTAGAGCACTGATAAATGCCCGTCTTTCGGCGGAGAATCAAACCACCACCACCCATCAAAAATTTGGACAAGAAAGTCTGGACTATGGTTCTTCTCAAAATCAAATAGAAATGTTGGGTGTCCATACCATGCACGACCGAGGGTACAGTGGTGCTGGAATGTTGGTGGCGATTCTGGATGGCGGCTTCAGAAATTCAAATACAAACCCTGCCCTGAAGCCGATTTTTGATGACAAAAGGGTAGTGGCTACTTACGACTTTGTTGCCAAAGAAACGAGCGTGTACGAGGATGATTCGCACGGTAACAACGTATTTAGTATCATGGCGAGCTATTTGCCGGGGTCATTGATTGGGCCTGCTTACAGTGCGTCGTATGTGTTGCTACGCTCAGAAGATGCTGCCTCAGAATCGCATCTGGAAGAAGCTAATTGGCTTTTTGCGGCCGAATACGCCGATAGTTTGGGCGTAGATGTTATTAATACTTCGTTGGGCTATACTGAATTTGATAACCCCGCCGATAATTACACCTATGCCGATATGAATGGTCGGAATGCGCTCGTAACGAGAGCGGCAGATTGGGCCGCAGGCGTTGGCATGGTGGTGGTGGCATCGGCTGGCAATGAGGGCAGCAGCCCTTGGAAATACATCGGCGCGCCCTCCGACGGTGATTCGGTGCTGGCGATTGGGGCCGTTAACAGCTTAAAAGGTTTGGCAGCTTTCAGTTCGTTGGGGCCATCGGCCGATGGCCGCGTTAAGCCCGATGTCAGCGCCCGAGGTCAGGCCACGACGCTATCAAACCAGAGCGGAACCGTCACAGCGGGCAACGGTACTTCGTATTCTGCGCCGCTGATTGCGGGGTTAGTCACGGCTTTTTGGCAATCGCAACCGTATCTAACGGCCATGCAAGTGGTAGATTGTATTCGCCGAGCAGGAGATCGTTTCAGTGCTCCGACGCCCCAATTTGGGTACGGCATACCCACTTTTGAAAGCGCGGTTCAGGTGGCCAAAGAAAGATACCCTGTCACGGCTATTGCGGATTGGATAAAGCCCGTTGATGCTCATATTTATCCCAATCCGTTGGGTGCTTCCTCTGAAGTAAACATTTATTGGGGGGCGCTTTATGCGGGAAAAAACGTGTCGGTTCAGCTGCTAGATGCGGCGGGTCGGGTGGTGTATCAACAGTTGGTTTTGGCAAATGAGGCCACGGCAAAAATTACTTTTCCACCATTGGCAAATGGGGCCTATTTCTTAAAAATGAACGATAATCAACGTGAGAGGGTTTTGAAGGTAATTAAATAAACACAAAAATTGCCGAATGAAACCGCATCTTAAAATAGACATTGTATCTGATGTAGTATGTCCTTGGTGCTATATTGGAAAGCGTCGCCTCGAAAAAGCCGTTGAGCAACTGAAAGACGACTACACTTTTGAACTCCGTTATTTACCCTTTCAACTTTCGCCCGATACCCCTGCCGAAGGCGAAAACACCAAAGAGCGTTTGGTCGCAAAGTTTGGTAGCGAAGACCGTTACAATCAAATTATTCAACAGGTTTCGGGTGTGGCAGCGGCTGAAGGCTTGCGTTTTGATTTAGAAAATCAAACGGTATCTCCCAATACCCATACGTTGCACCGTTTGATTGGCTACGCCCAACAACAAGGCAAACAATTGGAAATGGTCGAAACATTTTTTAAGGCCTATTTTGAAGATACAGTAGATTTGACCCAGACTGAAACGGTCCTACAACTTGCCACGGGTATTGGCTTGGATGCCGAAAAAGTGCGTGAGGTATTGGTGGGCAACGTAGGGACCGAAGAACTCGATAAGCAATTGTATCAAAATCGATTGATGGGGGTAAGTGGGGTGCCGTATTACATCATCAACGATAAATATGCCGTTTCGGGGGCGCAGCCTACCGAGCTGTTTTTGGAAGCCCTGCCCGAAATCGCCCTAAAAGCGCCGATTCAGGCCCCCGTTGCTGCGGGCGAAGCCTGTGATATTGAGACAGGTGTGTGCTGATTTTTCTGATTTTATGGGAAGTGCCTATTTTATTTTTTATAAAAAAACCGTACTTTTGCGCCACGTTTCATCCGAAGGACGTGATCCTTCATAAGTAAACCAATGCAAATACCATGGTAAGAATTCGTTTAGCGCGTCGTGGACGCAAAAAAGCAGCTATGTATGATATCGTTGTAGCTGATGCTAAAGCACCACGTGATGGTCGCTTTATTGAGAAATTGGGTACATACAATCCAATCTCGAATCCAACTAAGATTGTTTTGAACGTGGACAAAGCGGTAAAATGGCTCCTTAACGGTGCTCAGCCTACTGACACAACCCGTTCTATTCTGAGCCACGAAGGTGTATTGATGCGTAAACACTTGCAAGTAGGTGTAATCAAAGGCGCTATTACCCAGGAAGTAGCTGACGAACGTTTCGAAGCTTGGAAACAAGAGAAGCTTGGAAGAGTTGAAGCCAAAAAAGATGGCTTAGACAAAAAACAAGCAGTTACAAAATCAGCTCAATTGGAAGCTGAACGTAAAGTAAATGAAGCTCGCGCTGCTGCTATTGCTAAGAAAAACGTAGTGGAAGAAGCTCCTGCTGCAGAACCTGCCGCTGAAGAAGCTGCTGCCCCTGCCGAAGAAGCTGCTGAATAATTGTGAAAGCTTTCATAAATGGTATGAGCCTCTTTTGATAGGTTCATACCATTTTTTTTAATACAAAATTATGCAGTACAACGATTGTTTTCAATTAGGACACATCACCCGTACCCACGGCACGCGCGGTGAGGTGGTCATTTTTCTGGATGTTGATTTTCCAGAAGATTACGACGAACTGGATTCGGTGTTTGTAGAAATAAAAGGACAGCTTGTCCCTTATTTTATCAAAAACATCAACGTTCAGAAGGGCAGTAAGGCCATCGTGAAGTTTGAGGATATTAATTCCATCGAAGCCGCTATGCCGCTGATTAACTGCGCGTTGTTTCTGCCCGAAGAGACCTTGGATGAGTTGGACGGAAGCCAATTCTATTACCACGAAATCATTGGATTTAAAGTGGTGGATGAAAAATTGGGCGCGCTCGGAACCGTCACGACGGTATATACGATGTCAACCCAGGACTTGATCGCGATGAGTTATAACGGAAATGAAGTACTGATTCCTGTCAATGATGACATTGTTTTGAGAGTGGATCGTGAACAAAAAAACCTGCATGTAGCGTTGCCCGAAGGATTGTTGGAAGTATACACCGAAGAAACCACCACGCCCGAAGACGGACAGGAAGACGAACAAGAATAATTATGCGCATTGATATCATCACTTGTTTGCCGCGTTTGTTGGATAGCTTTTTTGCTCATTCTATCCTAAAACGCGCCCAAGACGCCAACCACGCACAGGTACACGTACACGACCTGCGCGATTATTCAACCAACAAACAGCGTCAGGTGGATGATTATGCCTTTGGCGGGGGGGCAGGCATGGTGTTGATGATTGAACCGATTGCCAAATGTATCCGTCAGTTACAGGCAGAACGCACGTACGACGAAGTCATTTACATGACTCCCGACGGGGAACGCTATGAGCAAAAAATGGCCAATCGGCTGTCGATGACCCAGAACCTTATCATTTTGTGTGGACATTACAAAGGCGTCGATGAGCGTCTTCGTGAACACTTCATTACCAAAGAAATCAGCATTGGCGACTATGTACTATCGGGAGGAGAGCTTGCCGCCTGCGTCGTTGCTGATTCCATTATTCGGCTTATTCCAGGGGTATTAAATGACGAAACTTCGGCCCTAACGGATTCATTTCAGGATAATTTACTGGCCCCACCGGTATATACCCGCCCTGCCGAATTTGAGGGTTGGAAAGTCCCCGACATTCTTCTTTCGGGCCATGAGGCCAAAATTTCAGATTGGCGTTTTCAACAATCTCTGGAGCGCACCCGCACCCGTAGGCCCGATTTATTAGATTGAACTTTTAGCAGGGGTTAACTCCGATTTTCTTGGTTACCACCCCATCTCATTAATAATATCAGACGCAATAAGCGCGGGTTGCGTGCATTTTTGTGCGGCGCGGTCGCCTGCATTGCCGTGCTGAAATACGCCAAAAATAGCCGCATCGGCGGGAGGCATTCCTTGAGCGAGTAAGCCCGTAATAATTCCCGTCAATACATCCCCGCTGCCACCCGTTGCCATGCCTGGGTTGCCAGTCGAATTAAAATGAACGCTTCCATTGGGCAATGCTACTGCGGTATGAGCGCCTTTCAGACAGACGATGAGTTGATGTTTTTGGGCAAATGCGCGCAACAGGGCTATTTTTTCAAAATCATCTTTCCATTGCTCATTCAGCAACCTTTGAAACTCCTTGGGATGTGGGGTTAAGATGGAATTTTTTGGTATAAAATGCAGTAAATCAGGGTGTTTGCTGAGCAAATTAAGGGCGTCTGCGTCCAAAACAATGGGCGAAGAAAGGGAACTTAAAAGCCCCTGTAACATCAAGAGTGTTTGTGGGTCCTGCCCCAATCCTGGGCCAATTCCGATGGCGGAATAAGGTTCAATATCAGGAACCGTTGTATTGACCATCCAATGCCAGTCGGGTAGGACCATGGCTTCGGGGAGGCTTGTTTGAAGAATGTCGTAACCACAACGCGGTGCCTGTACCGTCAGGAGTCCAGCCCCCGAGCGGAGACAGGCCTTTGCTGACAGAACAATCGAGCCCATTTTGCCGTAACTCCCGCCAATCAACAAAGCGTGCCCAAAAGAACCTTTGTGCGAATACTTTTTACGGGCTTTAATAAGGGGCGAAAGGGTAGCGGCCGTTGTGTAAAAATAAGGCGTTGGCGTTTGGGCTTCGTAGCTTTCTGAAAGGCCAATCGAAACAAGATGCCATTCGCCGACGTACTCGGCGCATTGAGGCTGAAAAAAAGCCAATTTTGGGCACTGAAAAGCAACCGTGTAGGCAGGCTTGATGATGACGTCTGAGGGGGCATTGGGAGTATCGGCAAAAAGACCACTAGCGATGTCGACAGAAATAGTCGTTGCTTCCGAATCATTGACTTGCTGAATGACTTTGGCGATGAGTCCCGTGGCGGGTCGGGACAGGCCCGAACCCAACAGCGCATCAATGACAAAAGAGTTGGGGGAAAAGGTTGGAATTTCTGCCTCCTGTTCAATCCATTGAATGGTGGTTTGTGGATGAAGTCGTTGCAGATTTTGGGCAAAATCGGGTGTGCCCCTTTCGGTATGTTTTACAATGTAGACCCTAACAGCGTAACATTTTTGAATCAATATTCGGGCGATGGCCAAACCATCTCCTCCATTATTGCCCATTCCACAGATGATATTGACCGGGCGCTGATCATCAAAGTGGGCACAAAACCACTTTATAAACGCAACGGAGGCACGTTCCATTAAATCAATGGAATGAATGGGCTCGTGAGCATTGGTAAATGCATCCCATGCACGTATTTGATTTACGGAAAAGACTTTCATTGCTCGTTGTTTAACTGAGTTCTAATCCATCCAATTCTTCGTACATCGAGTTGTTGCTGATGAATTCTGGCACAATTGTTTTTAAGTGCGTAACCATCAGGGCTTTGTCGCCTTCTCTGAGCGCTTTTCGTAGGTCTTGGAGTGAGGCCGTAATTTCGGTAAAAGGGGAAGAATATACCTTTGCAATCTGAATTTTGGGGTGGTAGGTGGCAACGGTGCGCTCTTTGTCGCTCAGTAGCTCTTCGTAAAGTTTCTCGCCAGGCCGCAGGCCAGTATACGTGATTTGGATGTCTTTCTCAAGGCGTAAACCGGAGAGCTTAATCATTTTTTGGGCTAAGTCGGCAATTCTAACGGGTTCTCCCATGTCAAATACGAAAATTTCGCCGCCTTTGCCCATGCTTCCCGCTTCCAACACCAATTGACAGGCTTCGGGGATGGTCATAAAATAGCGGATAACATCGGGGTGGGTGACGGTAATTGGCCCGCCTGCCTGAATTTGTTTCTGAAACAGCGGAACCACCGAACCGTTGGAGCCGAGTACATTTCCAAAACGGGTGGTGATAAAACGCGTACTGTTGGGGAAACGATTGTTGAGACTTTGAACGTATAATTCGGCCAAACGTTTGGTTGCGCCCATAACATTGGTGGGGTTTACCGCCTTGTCGGTCGAAATCATAACAAATTTATTGACGCCCGTTTCGACGGCCAAATCTGCCAGAATTTTTGTTCCGAAAACATTTACTTTAATCGCCTCGTATGGATGGTCTTCCATCAGCGGAACGTGCTTGTAAGCGGCCGCGTGAAAAACAAAATGAGGATGATACTGACTAAAAATATGCCGCATCCGGATTTCATCCGTTGCGTCAGCTACTTGTAAAATAACCCTTGTTCCGTCGCCTAAATATTTTCTAAATTGTTGCTTCAATTCATTATCCAAATCATAAAGCCCCGATTCGGATTGGTCGAGTAAAATGAGGGTTTTGGGCTGAAAACGAATCAGTTGACGAATGATTTCACTCCCAATAGAGCCCGCCGCGCCCGTTACCAACGCCACTCTTCCAGCCAATTGGCGACTTATGTTTTGGTTATCAATCTGAATCGGATCGCGTTCGAGCAAATCTTCGATGCGGATATTCCGAATTTCTTCCGTTTTTAGTTGATAATCACCCAGTTTGTCATAAATAGAGGGGGCTACTTTGACGATGATGTCCTGCTTTAAAAAACGCTCAATGATTTGGTTTTTACGCTGTGGTTTAATGTCGTTGATGGCCAAAATCACTTCAATATCTTCTGGATTATGGCCTTCGATGAACTGATTGACGGCGTCTGATTCGGAATAAACCACGACTCCCTCAAGTGATTTAAAGCTTAATGACGGATTGTCATCAATGAATCCGAGGATGTTATATTTTTTGTGGCGGTTGCGGAGTAGGGTGTTTTTGATTAAAATTCCCAGCTCTCCCGCACCATAAATCAGAACGTTTACTTTTTCTCCTGGGGCATTGACAATCAGTGTTTTATAAATATTTTTTACCAATAAACGACTCGCAATCATCAAAAACAATGAGATGAAATACTCAATGCTAAGGATGGAAATTGGAATGTAAAAAAGATTATTGTCGGTAGTGCGAGACAAGGCCACCGAGATTATCAGGGTCAACAGACTACTTATTGTAATGGCCTTAAAAATCAGGGACGTATCAGCAATGCTGGTGTGGCGAACAATACCCGTGTACGACCGAAAATAGAAGAAAAAAATGATTCTGTTGGCCAGCAAAACCAACAGGTAGTATTTATAGAGCGACCAGTTTACGGCAGATATTTCGAGGTTGAATCGGAGGGTACAGGCAATAAAAAAAGCCACAATAACGACTGCTATATCAATGGCTAATATCAAATGTCGTGATACGAAGCGGGTAGAATATCTAGTCAGTAAATGCTCAATCATTGGATGTAAAACTGCAATTTTACTTGAAATAGGGTAAAATTTATTTGTCAAAGTTAAAAAAACATTTCAAAACTGTACTATAGTTCTTTGCCTTTTTAGGATTTAAGCAAGTCTTGCAGGGCCGCTGAAACGGATTCAAATGAGTAGGTAAAATCGGTTGTTTTTGCAATTCTATCGTTAACTACGTAATTGCTTCCGAGTACTACATCTGCCATTTGGCCAAACAAAATTTTTAAAGCGAAAGAAGGAACGTTTGGAAGCCATAGGGGGCGTTTCAATACTGCGGCTATTTGACTTGTTAAGTCTTCATTCGTCACAGGAGTTGGGGCTACTGCATTGTAAATACCGCTCCATTTTTCATTCTCTAGGGCTTCAATGTACATTTTACATAAATCCTCAATGTGAATCCATGAAACCCATTGCTTGCCGCTACCAAGCGGTGAGCCGACTCCCCAGCGAATGGGGGCGGCGATTTTTGGCAATGCGCCTCCTTGCGTACTCAACACTACACCCACCCGCAATTTAGTGGTTCTGATGCCTACATTATGGATGAGCTCAGAGGCGTTTTCCCACGACCGAGTTACATGAGATAAAAAATCTGTGCCAGAGTGGGTTTCTTCCGTTAAACGAATATCGCCAGTATTTGCCCCGTAAAAACCCGTTGCTGAAGAAGATACAAAGGCTTTTAACTTATAGGGACGTCCTTGCAAATGACGGGCAATGAGCTCAATGCTTTGGGTACGACTCGTGATGATTTCTTGTTGCCGCGCGGGCGTCCAACGTTGGTCGGCAATTCCTGCTCCCGCCAAGTGAATCAAATAATCAGCTTTGGCCAAGGCCTCTTCCTCAATTATTCCTTTGGCAACGTCCCATTTATACACCTTCACATGGGTGACCGGTTCTTTTTTGCGACTTAGGTAAGAGACTTCATACCCCTTTTCCAGTAAAAGTGTGGTAAGGCGGCTTCCAATCATTCCGGTGCCTCCCGTAATTAAAACAGTTTTTGACATCTTGTGCCTTTTTTACATGAGTTGAAAAGAGTACTAACCTATAAACTAAATATACGCTCAAAAAGTGGTTCAGACCCGAAAAAAATACCGTGAAATAAGCGCGGGACTTGCATTGGAGGTCTTATTCTCACGTAATTGATGAAATAAAAAGCATGAATATTTTGAGCAGGTATAGTGTTAGTATATTGTTTTAAACTGTAATTGATTATTATAGAGTGCTTTGAGGGTAGTTGTATTGTTTTTTCTTTTTGTAAAAAATAATTGTAGGACATATTTTTTCGCCATTTATATAGTTTGGCATTATCCTTGTTTAATTCGTTGTATAATATAATAGAGTAGGGTAATTTGGCATTAGCCTCACTTCTTTGGAGTGAGGCCATGTTTTTTTATGGGGAGGAAGTAATTAGAGCGAACTTTTAAAATAAGTTAGTTTGTTGCTAATTATGGACTTAACAGCCTTCTTATGTCATTTAGACTCATTTCTGATTATCAACCCACGGGAGACCAACCGCAGGCCATTGCCAAATTAGTAGAAGGAATACGCGAGGGAGAGCGGGCCCAAACCCTGTTGGGGGTAACGGGTTCGGGAAAAACCTTTACCGTAGCCAATGTGGTAGCCCAATTGGACCGACCGACCTTGGTGTTGAGCCACAATAAAACCCTTGCTGCTCAGCTGTACGGAGAATTCAAACAGTTTTTTCCCGATAATGCCGTCGAATACTTTATCAGTTACTACGACTACTACCAGCCAGAAGCGTACATTTCAACCACTAATACCTACATCGAGAAAGACATGGCTATCAATCAGGAGATTGATAAGTTACGTCTCTCTACGGTTTCGTCTTTGATGTCGGGGCGGCGTGATGTGCTTGTGGTGGCGTCGGTGTCGTGTATTTATGGCGCAGGTAATCCCGAAGAATACCGAAAAAGTATATTGCGCGTTGGGGTGGGTGAAATCATGAGTCGAAATCAGTTTTTGTTTCGATTGGTTGAAATTCTTTACAGCCGCACCGAGGCAGAGTTTGCCCGGGGAAATTTTAGGGTTAAAGGAGATACCGTTGATATTTATCCCAGCTACGCTGATTTTGCGTATCGCGTTATATTCTTTGGTGATGAGATTGAGGAAATTCAACGCATTAATCCCACCAACGGCAAGAAAATTTCGTCCGAAAAAATGGTGGCTATTTTTCCCGCCAATTTATTTGTGACGGGTCGAGAGGTGCTGTTGAACGCCATTCACGAAATTCAGGATGATTTGGTGGCTCAAGTGCGCTATTTTGAGTTGGAAGGCCGACACATGGAGGCCCAGCGCATCAGGGAGCGTACGGAGTTTGATATGGAAATGATGCGCGAACTTGGGTACTGCTCGGGCATCGAAAACTATTCGCGCTACTTTGACCGTCGTAAGCCTGGCGAACGCCCTTTTTGTTTGATTGATTATTTCCCAGAAGATTTTCTGCTCGTGGTGGACGAAAGCCACGTGACCATGCCCCAAATCAGGGCCATGTGGGGCGGCGACCGCTCGCGCAAAGAATCTTTGGTCGACTTTGGATTTCGATTGCCAAGCGCGTTAGACAATCGTCCACTTACTTTTCAGGAATTTGAAGAATTGGCCGGACAGTCGGTGTTTGTAAGTGCGACCCCCGCTGATTACGAATTGCGCCGAACGGACGGCGTGGTGGTAGAGCAGATTATTCGACCAACGGGACTGCTTGACCCCGAGATTGAAGTGCGGCCGAGCATCAACCAAATTGATGATTTGTTGGAAGAAATTGATAAGAGAGTCAAACGAAACGAACGTGTATTGGTGACAACGCTCACCAAACGAATGGCTGAAGAATTGAGCAAATATTTGGAACGCGTGGGAGTGAAGGGACGCTACATTCACTCCGAGGTAAAAACCCTCGAACGGGTTGAAATCCTGCGGGATTTGCGCTTGGGAGCGTTTGATGTGTTGGTCGGCGTAAACCTACTGCGCGAAGGGCTAGACCTGCCTGAAGTATCTTTGGTGGCTATTATGGATGCCGACAAAGAAGGGTTTCTTCGTGATATTCGTTCGTTGATTCAGACCATTGGCCGCGCGGCGCGGAACGAAAACGGTAAAGTGCTGATGTATGCCGACCGGATGACGGGCTCGATGCAAAAAGCGATTGACGAAACCAACCGCCGTCGGGCCATTCAATTGGCTTATAATGAAGAGCACGGCATCACACCCAAGACCATCTTCAAGAGCCGAGAAGCCATCATGGAGCAGACTTCGGTGGCGGATTCCAGAGGGGCTGGAAAACGGTTTTATGTGGAGCCAGACGAGATTCGTATTGCGGCCGACCCCGTTATTCAATATTTGGGCAAGCCTGAAATTGAAAAACTGATTGCCGAAACCCAGCGTAAGATGGAAATTGCGGCCAAAGAACTCAACTTTTTGGAGGCAGCCCGTTATCGTGACGAGATGTTGCAGCTAAGAGAAAAATTGAAGAACTAATATTTCGAACTTACGATTCCCCGATGTCACCTAACGCCGCTTTCGCACTAACGATGGTTGTTTCAGCCGCTGATATTGACGAACTTAATCACGTCAATAACGCCGTTTATCTGCAATACGTGCAAGAAGCAGCCATGAGCCATTGGCAGCATGTAGCCTCGAAAGCCCTTCAAGATGAGGTAGTTTGGATGGTGCGGCGTCATGAAATAGATTATTTGCGGCAGGCCGTACTGGGAGATACCCTCCTCATCAAAACGTGGGTAGGCCAATACACCGCCGCCACTTGGGACCGGCATTACGAGATTTATCGGGTCAGTGATAATCGGTTATTGGTCAAGGCCATGAGCGTTTGGGTGCCGCTCGACCGCAAAACCCACCGCATCAAACGAATCGAAGGGGCGCTGTTAGATTGCTTTTTGGGGTGAGGTGAGTGCATTGTATTTGCACCCCTGAAATTTCTTTATGAACTTTCGGCAAAATACAAGGGTATATGCCGAAATATGAAGTAGAAATTACGCAATATGCAGAAAGACAATTTAAGAAAATAGACCAGAAGCATTGGAATAACCTGCGTGAGGCAATTGTGGCATGTAGGAGAAGACCCTCGACCCTTTGGATATAAAAAGCTGAAAGGAAGAGAGGCGTATCGAATTCGAACGGGTGACTACCGGGTGATTTATGAGATTTTTGACAAAAAACTTATTGTACAGGTAATAGAGATTGGACACCGCCGGGAAATTTACGATTGAGGGGTTGCCAATTCTTTGATAAAATGTTCGAAAGTTCGTTTTTGCCCAGCATTTTTTTTAGCTCGGTCGTATGCTTTGATTTCTGCTAATTCTTCTAATTCATGCATTAATTTTTGATATTGTTTCATGGTTAAAAAAACACCCGTTTTTTTTTCCTTTTCGTCTGTAATAAATTGTACACTGCTCATAATGTAGGCGTATTCTAGACAAAGATAAGTAGAGTTATTACATAAAAGTATGATAAATCCTGAAATTCTCCACCCCGAACTCTTGTTTCAAACCGCACGCAGCGGAGGAAAAGGCGGGCAGAATGTAAATAAAGTCGAAACAAAAGTTGAGTTGCGTTTCGACGTCGCCAACTCATTGCTTTTGTCGGAAGAAGAAAAAGCCGTTTTATTGGAAAAACTTGCCAACAAATTGACCAACGAAGGCGTATTGGTGCTGTATCATCAAACCGAACGTTCGCAGTTGGGCAATAAAGAAAAAGTGGTGAAGAAGTTTGACGCCCTGATTCGCAAGAGTTTTGAAAAGCCCAAGCCGCGCAAAGCCTCCAAACCCACGGCCGCGTCCAAAGAAAAACGATTGCAGACCAAACAGCGCGACGCTGAAGTAAAAGCCATGCGTCGGAAAATATCGGAATAAATGATGAGTGATTTTAATTTTGAAGTACAGCCGTTAACGGATATTTTACGAATAAAACGCCTTGGTTATCAGACGTATTTGCCGCACTATACGCATCTGTGGTACAACACCGAGGGCATAGATTGGTACTTGCATAAATGTTTTAATGAAACACAACTCGCCCTTGATTTAGCCAATCCTGATGTATCTTATTTTTGTATTCGGGTCAACGGGGAAGATGCCGGTCTGCTCAAACTCGTCAAGAATAAAGCGCCGCTTGACCAAAACCCCCAGCAGTGTCTTTATCTTGAAAAAATCTATTTCCTAAAATCATATACGGGCTTGGGGTTGGGCCAGAAAACCATGCGTTGGGTATTTGAAAAAGCCCGCCAATCCCACTTTGAGCAAGTTTGGTTGATGGCGATGGACTCTTCGCAAAAAGCCATTGAAAGTTACAAAAAAGCGGGATTTTCGCTGCTTGCGCCTTCCCGACTCGACGACATTGAGTTTAGTCGTTTGAAATCAGAACTTCGGGGAATGGTGATTCTTGCCAAAAAAATATAGCAAACTTTTTTTAGCAGATTTTTTGTGGAATTTATTTCACAACTCATAGGGGAAATTTTTACCTCTTTTTACTCAAAGGAAGAGCGATAGCGGCTTGACAAGGTGGTTGGGCATTCATCAGATGACCGCGTGGGTTTGGGGTATACTAAACAAAAACTTATCTTGCGGCATGGATATTCGTGATTACATTCGTTTAGCAATTTCAGAGGATGTGGGCGACGGCGACCACACTTCTCTTTCTACCATCCCCCGCGACGCTGAGCGCCGCGCCCGACTATTGGTCAAAGAAGACGGCATTGTGGCGGGAGTCGAGGTCGCCAAAATCATTTTTGAAGAGGTTGATCCGTTGTTGCAGGTGGAACTTTTGATGCACGACGGACAGGCCATTCAAAAAGGAGATATTGTTTTGACCGTTAGCGGCGATGCACAGGCTATTTTAAAGGCGGAGCGCTTGGTACTCAATACGATGCAACGTATGAGCGGCATAGCCACTTATACACGTTCGCTCGTAAATATGTTGGATGGATTGCCAACCAAACTCCTTGATACCCGTAAAACCACCCCTAATTTTCGGATTTTTGAGAAAATGGCCGTGAAAATCGGGGGAGCGGTCAATCACCGGTACGCGCTTTATGACATGATTTTAATCAAAGACAATCATGTGGACTATGCGGGGGGCATTGAGGCGGCCATTACGCAAGCCAATGATTATCTGGCTCGTACGGGACGAAAACTGCAAATCGAAATTGAAGTACGAAGCCTCGCCGAACTCGAAGAAGCCCTGCGAGTGGGACGAATTCAGCGCATTATGCTCGATAATTTTAGCCTCGAAAACCTCCGTACTGCCGTAGAGCGGGTAGGAGGGAAGTACCCTACCGAAGCCTCGGGTGGTATCCGGGAAGATACGATTCGCGCCGTTGCCGAAACGGGCGTTGATTACATTTCATGCGGCGCACTTACCCATCAAATTAAAAGCCTTGACTTGAGCCTAAAGGCGTATTGATTGGTATTCATATAACCTAAAGAGGGAGGATTTTATCAAGACTTATTGATAAGAATCCTCCCTCTTTGACTTTATGTTGGAGGGAATATATTTTCCTTGAATTGAAAGAAAAAGAATATAATAAGCTGAAATTCAGGTCGATAGTTTGGAGTTTAGTGAAAAATAATGCCTACTGGTTGATTGGAAAGCTAAGTCCGACGTAGAGCATTTTGGAGCGTAATCGAAAACGTCTATTGTCGTCTACGAGAATATTGTTTGTTTTATATTCGCTCACTGCTAGTAGGTAACTCACCTTGACTGCAACTCGTTCTGTAATACGCAAACGGGCAAATAACTCACTGTTTAGCGTGCCTTTTACATGGTCTTGGGGAAGTTGAATCGCCAAGCCAGTGGGGCGAGCTTCTTGGTACGTTCGGTGGAGATTTAAAGAATCTACTTTATTGAAACCCGACGAACCCAAATAAAAGCCGGAACGGCGAGAGCCAAGTGCTAAGCCTAAAATGTCGGCGTTGGCACCTAGGTCCAATCGGTTGAATAACGATAATTGAAAACCTACATTGAAATTAAAGGAGGTGATGGATGTTTTGAGTTGAAGTGTATCAATATTCTTCATAATTATAGGCGCATTGATGGCCAATCCAGACTTTCCCCGGGTTAGTTCTGATGGGGCAGTTGTGTAGTCTAACGTATTGGTTTTCAGATGAGAACCTCTCACTCCCCAACCTACTTGGAAAATGCCTTTTCTATCCAGTTTGAGGTATTGATTATAAAGAAAACCGATATTTAATGACTTATCTTTCCAAGCAACTCCCACATCCATTCTGGTTTGGATTGGATTAAACAACTGAGCGTATGATGTTTTAGAAAAAAATGACAAATAAAGATATACTAATAAGGATAAAAATGCTTTAAATCTCATTTTAGGGCTAATTTTGGTGGATTTGATAATAACTTAATGCGCAAAAGAATATGTTTATTATTGAATCTCAAAAGTTTGATGAGTTATTTTTTGTAAAAAACTAAAAAAGCCGGAGGCAACTGCCTCCGGCTTTTTTTTCTAACCTAACCTATGAGAAAAAATCTTGCATCATTGAGATGCCGATTCAACCAAACCCGTTACAAATGTCGTGCCTGAGGCTGAAATATTTTAGCGTAGAAATACCTGTTTTTCAAAAAATACAAATTTAGTTTCTTCAATTATCCAACGGTTTGCATATCTATTACCCCTTCTTTAGCTTGCGGCATTGTTTCACTTTTTTAATCCCTTTTACCAACATGCCAAAAATTGCAGGACGCTTTTTTTCAAAAGCAGAAATCGACAAGTACCGTGGCGAATTCAAAAAAAAACATCAGCCCTTAGCCCACGAGCCCAAAAATCCAGATGAAAACCGACAGGCAGAATACTTTAGCCGCGAGATTTTACAACAACTCCTCGACACTGGCTGCGACGGCCTGCGTATTTACTACGGTGTAGCTCCCGAAACCAACGGAGAAATTGATCCCGCAGGCACAGCCATGATGCGCCGCCTGTTTTTGGTGCCCGTAAAGATTGACGAAAAAGGCAACGGACGAGATTTTCAGTTTAAAGCTATCAAAAGTGCTTCGGGTGAGAAGGATGGAACCCCAGGAGATGGCGGTGCTGGAGGGGGCTATCCGTGTCCTGGTTTTTGTAATCCATAAATTTTAAGAGAATGTTTAAAATTGCCGTTGCTGCTGATTTTAGTGCTGTTATTCCAATAATAATAATGCTTATAAATGGAAGGTTAAAATTGGATATTACTCAAAAACTTATATGTAGCTTTGCGATAATAATATTTCTTAAAAACGCACTAACTTATATAATGGGTGAGTTAAGTATCCATAATATGTACATTTATAACTGGTGTAATCTAATTCAAGGTATTATTTTAACTATTATATACACTATTTTATTTAAGAATAGTACATTCAAACTATTTGCTATTTTCGGAATAACAGTTTCTGTAATCATATCATTGATTGATTATCAATCCCTTTTTGATGTTGCAACGGGAAACTTTAATCGCTTTTCATATAATACTATTGGGTGTTTAGTGATTATTTTGACTCTTCTCTATTTTTATCAACTTATTCAATATCTGCAAGTTCCCACGCTTACTAAATATTCTTATTTTTGGTTTAGCACGGGTGCATTGTTGTATTTCGCAGGTACTATTTTTTCTTATTTGTTTATGGAAGTCACTTTTAACAGTACCATTCAAATGCGGCAGCAGTACTGGATGATTGATGCCATATTGGCCATTATTTTTAATATTTTTATCAGCTTTTCCATTTGGTACATGAAGCCCGGGAAAACCGTTTGATAATTTTAGCTGAAACGAGTATTCATCGTCGGCGAGGTTTTGTTAATTATAATGCAACCTTGCCGACGTTTAATCTCACACCGTGCCGAGTCATTCGCTCGGTTTTTTTGTGCCGTTAACTAAAAAAATAAAGCGTCCCGAGTTTTTCTACGTATTTTTGAGCGGCTCATATTACAGTCATCTAGCCCGGATATGGAATATCCCTATGTCATTATTATCGGGACGGGCATCATGCTGATTATGGCAATGTTCATTGTGCTGTTTGTGATGTATTATCAACGCAAGCAGATTGAACAACAGATGCGCGTCAAAGACATGGAAGCCGAATTTCAACGTAAGCTTCTGGAGGTTTCTATGGCCTCAACCGAAGCCGAGCGCCGCCGCATCGCCCAAGATTTGCACGATGATATTGGGGCGTTGTTGTCGGTTACAAAGTTGACATTCAATGCTTTATACGGGCAGCTGGGTTCCAAAGACCAAGCCGAGCGGCTCGCCAAGCAGGTACGAGAAGCCCTCGACGAAACCATCAGCCACGTGCGGCGCATCAGTCGCGAACTCGTGCCTACTACGCTGGAGCGCTTTGGGCTGCCGGCAGCGTTGCAGGAATTTGCGGCCAAAAGCATCGGCAGCCATACGGTTCGGATTACGTTTGGCTACTCGGGAGACGAAAATATACGTCTGGAGCCGAAAGTAGAACTGATGCTGTACCGGGTGGCGCAGGAACTTATCAACAACGCGCTCAAACATTCAGGCGGAACCAACGTTCACGTTCAGCTGTCGTTGCCGCCCGAAACTTTTGGCTTGGTTGTGGAAGACAACGGCCACGGGTTTAATTTGCAGGAGGCCCACACGCGTCCTTCGCCGGGGTTGGGGCTAGACAGCATTGAAGGGCGGTTGCGGGTTATCAACGGAAAGATTAACTACGAAACTGGCCCCCAAAAAGGTTGTCGGGCGGTGGTAGAACTTAGGCAGTTGGTGCTGTTTGAGAAAGCAAAAAAACGAGACGTAGAAAAAGCATAATAAGACGACGGTAGCAGATAAATACAAAGTGTAAAAATCGGATGGAAAAGATTAAACTCGTAATAGCAGATGATCATAACCTTTTCAGAAAAGGGATGACGGCTATGTTGAATCAAATCGGTGATTTTGAGTTGATTGGGGAGGCCGCCAATGGCAAAGAATTGTTGGATTTGCTGGCCCGCGTCACGCCCGACATTGCCCTGCTGGACCTTCAGATGCCCGTAATGGATGGGGTCGAAACGACCGAGCACATTCAGTCGCAGTTTCCGCACGTCAAGGTGATTATCGTTTCCATGCACGAAGAAGACCGTTTCATTATTCACCTGCTTGAAAAGGGCGTCAACGGCTATCTCCTGAAAGACTCTGAGCCGGGAGAAGTCGAAAACGCCATTCGCCGCGTGATGTCCGATGGTTTTTATTACAGCGATTTTGTATCCAAAGCCCTGCACCGAAAAGTAATCACGCGGGCTACGCCTCCGGCGCCGCTGTTTAACAGCAAAGTGCAAATCTCTCCGCGCGAAATGGAAGTATTACAACTGCTCTGCGAAGGACTTTCAACGTTAGAAATCAGCGAGAAGCTATTCGTGAGCCCCCGTACTGTGGAAGGCCACCGGTTGCGGTTGCTAGAAAAAACGGGCACCAAAAATACGGCGGGGCTGGTGGCATACGCGTTCAAAAACGATTTGCTTTAGCCCCAGCAAAGACGCTATCCAATGGCTTCGTTGAGGTCGGGAAGGCGTCCGAGTTGGTGCAGATTGGCAATGTGTGAGCGCAAAGCCACCCCAAACGACGGATTTTCTAAATAGGGAATCCCAAATTCTTCGGCGGTTTCTTTGACAATCGGAGCCAATTCTGGGTAGTGAACGTGCGCAATTTTGGGGAAAAGGTGGTGCTCTACCTGAAAATTCAACCCGCCTACGTACCACGAAAGCCATTTGTTATGGCGCGAAAAATTGACGGTCGTATTCAACTGGTGAATGGCCCAATCGTTTTCGATGATGCCTTTTTCGTTAGGAAGCGGATGACTCGTTCCTTCTACCGCGTGGGCAAGTTGAAATACCGTGGTTAGAATCACGCCGCCTACAAAGTGCATCACCAAAAATCCAAGGATTACTTCGCCCAATGGCAAATGAAATACCAACGTGGGTACGCCGATAATAATGGCAAAATAGATGACTTTTACCAGCGTGATTCTGAGCAACGTCATGGCATTTTCTGCTTTGGTTCCCTTATTTACGCCGCTTCTGGTGAAGCCAATAAACTGAATATAGTCTTTGGCCAACACCCAATACAGCGTTAAAATTCCGTAGAAAAAAAAGGCATATACCCACTGAAGCTGATGGAAGGATTTGACGGGTGTGTGGGGCGAAAATTTTAGCACCAACTTATCATTGATGTCCTCATCGACGTGAACCACGTTGGTGTACATGTGGTGTAACACATTGTGTTGCAGGTTCCAATTGAAGGTAGAACCACCCAGCATATTGAGGTAAATATTACCAATCCAGTAGTTTGTTTTGGGGTTTTCTGAATACGCACCGTGGTTGGCGTCGTGCATTACGCTCATTCCCAGCCCCGCTAATCCCAGCCCCATAATAAACCACAGCGCAAGGCTGATGCCAAGGGGAGGTTGCAACCACAACAAAACGATAAAAGGAAGTAGATACATTGCCGTCAGAACGGCTGTTTTTATAATCAGCGTGCTGTTGGCGTTTTTTGAGAGTTGGCGGTCCTGAAAATAGGCATCGACTCTTTTCTTTAACGTAGGGAAGAATTGGTTTTTGTCTTTGTTTACGAATCTAATTTGTGTTTTTTGTTTCACTTTTCATAAGGTTAGGTGAACTGACTGGCATAAGTGGTGTAAAAATAAAGACGACAGGCTAAAATTTCTAACGATTAATAAAATAGACCTTTAGAATTCGGTGAAATGTCATTGTTATTTGTAACATTGCGGACTAAATTGTGTTCGTAATGTCAAATGCTAACATTGTAAGATTGGTAATTTTAACTGGTAAAAAAATGAAAAAGATTTTTTTGATTGCAACTCTGAGCGTTTTTTGGGGGTATACTTGCGAAGCACAGACCGTTTTGCCTGATAAGCGTGAAATTGATAAATCAAGTTTTGAAGGCTTATATGTAACGACAAAAATCGAAGAAAAGTATCTTGGTAAATATTGGGAAGACTACCTCAAACAGTACGGCAAGGTAAGCAGCTCACGGGGCGGGGTGTACCGGGCACCGAGTGCGAGTATCTCAAGTATTTCATCTTCGCCCATCAATTTGGCGAGTCAGGTGAGTTCCAAAAAGGGGCTCTCTCAGGTGTTTATTTACCTCGATTTGGGCAATGGCTCGTACGTGACGCAGGGCACCAAAGGATACGCCGAAGCCGAAACGTTTCTGAAAAAATTTGCCGAAGATGCCATTCTCTACGACGACGCCCGGGTAGCCGAAGAAGCCATGAAAGAATCTGAAAAGAACTTTAGCAAACTGACGCGCAAAGGCGAAAGTCTTAAAAAAGACATTGAAAAAACCGAAAAAGAACTCGCTTCTTTGCGTAAAGACCTAGAAGTGAACGTAAAAGACGTAGCAACTTCTCAGACGGATTTGGAAACAAAGAAAAAGACGTTTGAAGACGCAAAAGCCAAAGTCCCTACCAAACAATAAATCTTGGGTTATTCTTTGTAAAAAACGCGTTTGACTCGCTCACTGATGCCCGTCAAAAGTTCGTAAGAAATGGTCCCGATTTGATCTGCCAATTGTACGATTGGCAGGTCATTCCCAAAAATAATGACTTCATCGCCTTCCTGAACCGTAACGCCCGTTGCGTCTACCATGGTCATGTCCATGCACACATTGCCCACTACCGGGCACAAAGCGCCGTTGATAAGTACTTTGCCGACTCCCTTGCTAAAACGGCGGTCAAAGCCGTCGGCGTAGCCAATGGCAATGGTCGCGATGGAGGAGGCTTTTTCTAATATTCCGTTGCGGCTGTAGCCGATTGTCTCGCCCGCGGGGAGGTGTTTCACCTGAGAAACCACGGTTTTGAAGGTGCCGATTTGCTGCAAGGCCCGTTGTTCTAGCCGATTTACTTCGACCCCATAGAGTCCGATTCCCAACCGCACCATATCCAGTTTATAATCGGGAAACCGCACGATGCCCGCCGAATTGAGAATATGGCGAAGCGGTCGATAACCCAACGCCTGTTCAAGCAGTGCGGCCCCCGAAACAAAACGCTCGTACTGTAAACGGGTAAATTCATTATGAATGGCTTCATCTGCTCCCGCCAAGTGGCTGAAAACTGAAGCGACTTTTAAGGTCGGAGATTGTTGTAATTTATGAATGAGCAACGGTAAATCGACTTCCGTAAAACCCAGCCGGTGCATGCCTGTATCGAGCTTGATGTGAATCAGCACCTCCTGCGTTTCTTCTTTAATTTCCTCTTCCGTGGTTGGGCCTGAATGCTGAAAACTTAGCCATTCGTCCAAGATTTTGTGGCTATAAATCTCAGGTTCGAGTTGATATTCAATGAGTTTTTCAAACGTAGATGGCGATGGATTCATGACCATAATGGGCAGTTCGATGCCATTTTGGCGCAGTTGAACCCCTTCATCGGTGTAGGCCACGGCCAAATAATCAACCCGGTGAAACTGCAATAATTGCGCTACCTCGGCGCTGCCGCTGCCGTAAGCAAACGCCTTGACCATGACCATAATGCGCGTGTCGTTGCCGACGCGATTTCGGTAAAAGTTAAGGTTATGCGTGAGGGCATCTAAGTTGATTTCCAATACAGTACCGTGTACTTTTTGCTGTAAACGATGCACAATCCGTTCAAACTGAAAGGGCCGGGCTCCTTTGATAAGTACCAACGAATCTCGGAAGGAGTGGGTAGATAATTTGGCAAGAAAGTCATTGGTGGTGGTAAAATATTGGGCTTCCACCTGTATGAATTGGGCATTTCGTTCAAAGGCTTCGCCGATAGCAATGAGTTTTTGAACACCTTTTTCGTGCAATAAAGTGTTGATTTGCGTGTACAGTTCGTCTTCTTTTTGGCCTGTTTGCAGCAAATCAGACAAAATCGCCACTTTTTGGGTACGCTGTTCTTGTTGGCTCAAAAAATTGAGCGCAATCGTCAATCCTACAAGGTCGTTGTTGTAGGTATCATCAATTAAATAGCAATTATTAATCCCTTCCTTCAGCTCGAGACGCATTGAAATGGGGCGTAAACGACCTATTCGTTGCCTGATTTCGGCCGATGGAATGCCCAGCGTAAGCAGTAGAATCAAGCAATGTATGGCGTTTTCGACCGATGCTTCGTCGGTAAAAGGAACGGCAAAAAGTTGGTTGTCGTAGGTTTCAATGGCTGATTTTAGCACCACGTAGGTTTGTTCGGTATCTTGGTGCCACTCGGCCTGAATCAAGCAGTTTTCGCCTGAACCCCAGCTGATTAGCTCGCATTTTGGATTAACAGATTTTAAAATAAGGTTAATCTCTTCGTCAATATCGGTGTAATCGGCGCGATAAATGAGTTGTTGGCATTGGGTAAAAAGACGCAGCTTTTCGGTTACTTTTTGTTTCCGACTTCTAAAACCTTCGTCGTGCGCAGAACCGATGTTGGTGAAAATGCCAATGCTGGGCTGTATGATTTCCTGAAGCGCCTTCATTTCGTGAATCTGCGAAATCCCCGCTTCAAAAATCCCCAAGGAATGGGTATCATTCATTTGCCATACCGAGAGCGGCACGCCGATTTGTGAGTTATAGCTTTTAGGGCTTTTTACGGTTCGATAATCGGCACTGAGGAGTTGCCCAAGCCATTCTTTGACGATGGTTTTGCCGTTGCTGCCCGTAATGCCAATGACTGGTATGTCGAATTGAGCGCGGTGACGTTTTGCCACGTCTTGCAACGCTTTTAAACTGTTTTCAACGCTCCAAATTCGGGCGTTTTCAAAAGACTCAATGGTGGATAAGAGCTTATCGTCGAGGCTTTTTTGTTCAATCACAAATTGGCGAACGCCTTTTTTGTACAGTTCGGCTACAAATTGATGACCGTCGTGGCGGGCGCCGTTGATGGCAAAAAAAATCGTTTGTTGTGGAAAAACCAACTGCCTGCTGTCGGTGAGCAAATAAGCGGCGTTGGTATCAATCGGGGTATTTTGAAAAATCGTGGCGGTCATTTTAATTCTAAAATTTCCGCCAAAAATAATGTTTCTGGTCGAAGTTATTCGCTTTATTCTCAGAATGTCATGAAGAACAACTTTGACAAATAGCCTTTTTAAGCATTGCTTTTACTTTCCAAAAGGTCCCATTTATTGCCGTACAAATCCTGAAATACCACCACCCATCCGTACAACTCCGAGCGTGGTTCTTCCAAAAATACAACCCCTTGTGCTTTCATATTTTTGTAGGTTTGCCAAAAGTCATCGGTGTATAAAAAGAGGAATACACGCCCACCAGTTTGGTTTCCAATGTGTTGTTTTTGCTCATCGGTAGCGGCTTTGGCCAGCAGTAAGCCAGCGCCTTGGGCATCAGAAGGGGCAACGATTACCCAGCGTTTTTCGGGTGTGAGCTGGATGTCTTCAAGGAGGGTAAAACCTAATTTTTGGGTATAGAAAAAGATGGCTTCGTCGTAGTCGTTGACCAATAATGTAAGATGTCCGATTCTCATGGGTATAGTGGTGGAGCTTGTTGTTCTATTACCGCAATCGTCCATGAAAAGGGTCAACGGTAAGACTGTGCGAAGCTAAAAAAACTTCGCACAGTGCTCCATTTTCTAACCTTGTTTTTTAAAATCCTGACTGTCGCGCGTGTTTTTCTGCACGGCGATGGCGCCAAACATACTCAGCAAAAAAGCGAAGGCATAGAAGCCCTTTTCGCTGGGCAGCATGGTGGCATTCCAAAGCCCGACGGCCAAAAGCGTAACGGCCAAAATGGTGGAAAACCAACTGATGCCGTAGTAAATATCGGTGACGGGGACACCCTCCAAACGGTCGCGGACGCATTTTTGCACCGAAACGGCGGAGAATAATCCGTACATAAGAATTGTAAAATAATATCCTTTTTCGTTAAGTAGCATCTCAGCTCTCCAAAGACCGATGAGATACCCTAACATTCCTGCGCCCAATGCCACCCAAGAGGCACCGATAAAAGCACTTGACGGTTTTTGATACATGGCTGTTGTCATTTTGTTTTTTCTTTACGTAAAATTCGTGGGACGAAGTTTGAAGAAAAACTTAAAATGCCCAACTAAACGCCTGATTTTCTGACGTTCTACTTATTTTAAGGTCTATTCTGAAAATATACCTTAAAATACAATTGCCCCAAACGGTAGGATTGAGAAGATGAGAAGGAGGACGGGGCTACGGATTTATTTTTTTTAGCACCACCGAAAGTTCGTAACTATCTTTAATAGACTGCTTTTCTTCGGCGGTCAGAACGATGTCGCGGTTGAATTTTCGGCCTTCAAAACGCACTTTTACGGGTTTGGAAGTGGAGTCGGCAATGGCTTGAATAATGCCATTGTCGCCTGTTTCGCGGTAGTATACATTTTCCCAAAAGGTATCGCCTGCGTATTGCTGCTTATTGTTTTTATTGTAGGATTCAATTTTTGGACTGCTTAAATACAGACTTCCCACTTTTACTTTGATATGGTTGTGAAAAATCCAATCATTCCCGTAAAATTGCGACTCTAAGTAGATAAATCCATCTTCGCGGACGTGGGCTTTTAGGGTTTTGCGTCCAGCGGCTTTTTTGCCAAAATTCTTGTGTGTATACCAGCCTTTATCCTGAAAGTCATCTTTTGCAAAAGTGAAATTGTCGGCCATTTTGGCAAACTTTTTCTTATAAAAAGCTCTTTCAGCAGCGCGCTCGGCGGTGATATTGGGCGCTTTGATCGAAGCGGTGGTGTCAATTAGGGCTGCATCTTTGTTGTCTGATTCAACCGCTGCGGTGTCGGCCGCGGAATCAGCGGGTGAGGAAGGGATGTATATGCTCCTAACAACCAATAGAATACATACGGCAACTGAAATAACAATAATGGTGATGACCGACGAATTTATTAAGTTTTTTGGGCGAGGTTTTGAGTTTTTCATGTTGATTACCTGCATATCTATTGAATGAAATCAGTGAAACTGTCGTCACTCAGTAGCCAAACGTTTTGTGTTTGTTTAATTACAAAAGTAAAGAATCTAAAAACACAATGCGGAGAAAGTTATCAAAATGAAAGAGAAGGGTTTTTGTGCGCTACATATTACCTTGTATTTATCGTTGAAGAATGACCACCCCTCGGTATTCATGAATCGAATTGTCGTTGCGAATCTTGTAACGAAATACATAAGGATAGGAACCTTCTGGCGAAAGTGTGCCATCTACTTGCCCATCCCAGCCCGGGCTTTCGTTTTCATTTCTTTTGATAAGTTGACCCCATCGGTTATAGATGTCCAAGCAAACGGGTTGACCGCTGGCAACAAACAGGGAGAAAACATCATTGATGCCGTCTCCGTTGGGAGTGAAGGCATCGGGAGCATAGACGTGCGGAGGGCAATAGGCGTTGATGCTGATGGTTCGGGTAGCGGTGCAACCCAGTGAATTTGTTATTTTTACCTTGTAAACTCCCAATGCCGAAATGGTAATTACAGGCGTAGTTTCTGCCGAATGTAGCCAGTGATAGGTTAAATCTTTGTCAAGTCCACCCGCTTCAATTTCCTTGTCCAAACATACGGTTTCATTTGCTTTTATTTGGGGTAAAGGATGGATAATAACCTTGACAGAATCAACGGTTTCGCATACCGATTGCCTTGTAGTTAAGGTGTATGTGCCTGACTTAGTGGGTTTAATCGTTCGGGCATTTTCCCCCGAGGACCAGCGGTAGGAGACGGGGTTTGGGGCATTGGTGATGGTGGGTGATAATTCGATGGGGTCGCCTTCGCAAAGGGTGATGTTGCTGCCCAAGGTTACTTTTTGCAATTCGACAACATTGATGGAGCGCGACGAGCTACAGCCTTGGGGAGTGGTAACCCTAACATGATAGCTACCTGCTTTATCAACGACCAATGATGCGTTTTTGGAGGGATTGGGAGCCCAATCATACATCAGACTTTCGTCGTTTGCCCCTGCCTGAAGTTCCAATGTGGCCGCCGAAAGGCAAAAACTTTCATTGTTTTTTATGGTGGGTGATTGGTGAATAATAACATTGACGGTGTCTTTGGTCACGCACTGCGTTTGCTTGTTTTCTACGAAAACAATGTATTGCCCGCTTTGGCGTACGGTTATTTTGTGGGCACTGACGGTCGAATTGTCGAGGAGTTTCCACCGGTATGTATCCCAATTTGGGCTGATGGGGGCATTAAGTGTCACGGTGTCGCAGGAGACAAGCGAGTTTTTTTCAAGTTTGTAGGATTGCGTAGGCGGAAATACGACACGAAGTTCTTTCTGAACAAAACAAGAAGTGTTATCTGAATAAAACATTTTCAACCGATAGGTTTGAACGCCATAGCCTGCAATCGTCAATGTATCTTGCGATTCCTGTTCACTTGGAATATCATTGCCTACCCATTGAAATGGTGCATTGGCGTTGGCTTTCAGCAATACGTTGTTGCAATTGGCGATGGTAAATTCAGGATTTGCATTTAAAAATTCAACATCAAGTTCCTCGGAGCTGATAGTATCGTTGTGGCAACTGCCTATTTCATTTATAATGACCTGATAGCTACCATATTGAGTTAGTGCAAGGCTGGTTTGGGTAGCTTTTTGGATTGGTTTTCCATCCAAAAACCACTGATAATGCCAATTGCCGACGTTGGGAGCGATGTCGGCCTTCAAAGTAATATCCTTGCAAGTTTTTCCTATAGTTCGGGATATAAAAACTCTTGGTTGAACATTGAAAGGCGCAGAAATGAAATTAGGAAGGCCAATTCCGCTTTTTTTGCCACCTAAACTAACCCCATCTCTGACAAATCCGCACTCCGTGCCTTTGAGGTTTGGATTGTTGATGACAGCCAGATGATTGTGTCCGTTGATGGCTACATAAATTTTATTGTCAGGCCCCAGTTGTAACGCGCCGAAGTAGGAATCCGCGATTTTTCCGATTGATGTCTTTGATTGCAGTACAGCCGAAGCCGAACCAGCCGTGAGGTCAAACTGATAGATTTGTTTTCCATCCACAAGGGTTCCCGCCATGTAGAGATAGCGGTTGTCGGCCGAAAACTCCAACCCATACGTGGGGTGAAATTCAGGATGACGTATCAGCATTGGATTTGATAAGACGCCCGTATTTGGGTTAAAATCAAAGAGTTCAAACGAATCACTGAACAGTGCAACGGCGATTTTTTGGCCATTGGGAGAAGCTTTTAAATGCCCCGCTGGGCCTTTTCGGGCACCAATTTTACTTTCAACGAATTTACGATTCAGGCCTTCATTTGTCAATTTAAATGCTTTGAATGAATTGGTACCCAGTTCATTTGCTAAAATCCAATAATCTATAGAATTACAATGTTTAATAACCGTCAATCCTTCTGATGAGTTGGTTAAGAGGACATTGTTTTTAGAAACAAGGCCTCCTAATCCTTCATTTAATTGCATATCTACAATAGCATATTGCAATGTTTTCTCGCCTCCCGAAAAATCAATCGAAAAAACATAGTAAATGTTGTTCTCTTCGGGCAGCGGAACGATAGTCGACGATTGGGTAGTGGAACTGTGCCCCCCCAAATCTACGGCTCCAGGCATGACCAGGTGTTTTTTGTTCCGGATTGTGCTTCCATCGGTATAAAACAACAAATTTCCTTCGTTGTCGCTGATATTTGCGCAGCCTTCCCACGTGCTTATAACTCCCCCTGATAATGGCTGTGGTGCGCCATTGCTAAAGCTGATTCCAGCATTGTACCCAAAATACCAGTTAGCTGCCCACTTTTTAGGTTGGGCAATTAAGAAAGAGGTACTCAGAAGAAAAAAATAGGGGATAAAAAATATCCCTTTCAGCATATTGTGAAAGGTCTATTAGTGTAAAATGGCGTTTTTGTTCTTCGAAAATGCACAGAAATTGTGCTTAACGGAAGCGAGTTCGTTAGGTTTTTCATGATAATATATTTTTCAAATAGGGTAAAGTGATATATAAATATACCAAAAGGTTTTACAAAAGTTTATATAAATAATCAGATATGCAACACTTTAGCTGTAAAATATCGTAAGAGTATATAAATTTTTTTAAAATGGATATGATAGTGCGCAAAACAGGATGGAAACATTCTTAATGGGAGAGATGTAGGAATTTAAAGGTATATGAATTTATATACTTATTGGTTAAATATTGCCTAAGCTATCGGGATGTTTATTGAAAGTAATTCTTTCTATCTAAGTTTGCAGCCAAACAAACCCATTCAAAAAGAGATGACAAATCGTTATTTTAGTCCTATTTTACTTATTTTAACAATTACTGAATTTTCATTTTCACAAATCTCTTCACCCAAAAAATCGCTTGAATTAGACACATTGTACCTCAATGAAGTCATTGTTTCAGCTTCACGTACTGCCGAGCCCATCATGGAAACACCCGTCACGGTTGAGCGTATTTTAGGCACGCAGCTGCAAAAACAACCTTCTTCTGAGTTTATTTCATCCTTATCGCGGCTCAAAGGTGTCGATGTGAGTCAGTCAAGTTGGTTGATTACCAGCTTCAGTACGCGGGGTTTTAACAGTTCAAAGGCCGAACGCGTGATTCAGCTGGCCGATTACGTTGACGTAACCTCTCCCACGGCGTCGTTGTATTACGGAAACTGGGTAGGAATTGGGGAGCTAGACCTAGAAAGTGCAGATATTGTGTTTGGAGCCAACTCGGCGCTTTATGGCTCCAATGCCTTCAACGGGGTGTTGCTGATGCATTCCAAAGACCCTTTTAAATATCAAGGACTTTCGGCTTCACTGCGCGGCGGGAACCGTTCGATGATTGATGGACAAATTCGCTACGCTAAAGTGTTGGGGAATAAAGTGGCCCTAAAATTCAACGCCAATTATTTTGAGGCCGACGAATTTTTATCATCCAATGATGCCGCCATCAAACGCGTTACTTCGGGGGGCTTGGCAGGCTCAGACCCAGTCAATAATGCGACAGGAAACCCCGCCGGGTGGAATGCCGTGAATCGGTACGGTGACGTAGGGACCACCGTCAGTAACCCTGCTTTGACTGCGCTCAACAACAATGCCGCTTACCGCATTTATACCCAAGGCTACTCCGAAGCAGCAATGGCCAATTGGTCAGAATCGCCAGGAAACCCGTTTAAATTATTTAATAACGGTAACTACAAAGCAGGAAACTTTCGGATTAATCCTTCGCTCCATTGGCAAATCAACGCCAAAGTTCGGGCGGTGTATGAATATAAATTGGCGGTCAGTAATGGTATTTTTCAAAGTACAAGTCGGTACGCACAGCGCGGAATGAAGTACGATGTGCATCGGATGGAGCTAAAATCCGATAAATGGTTTATAAGAGCGTATACCGTTTTTGATTACGGCGGCAAAGCCTACGATTTAAACTCCCTCGCGGGCGGTCTTCTCAATGCTCCCATGGCTTCAGGAACCCAAGCCAACGGAAGCCGCTACCCTACCTTTGCATCTAATTACTATGCGCTTTGGAATCAGGTATTTACGGCGGCTCGTACCAACGGGCTTGCAGCGGGAGTGTCGGTTCCGAACGTATTTGCCGCCAATCCAAACGGCGGTATTCCATCGGCTTATACATTACCGCAGGCCATTGCTGGTGGACAGAGCATCGAAGCCGCGCAAGCATTGGCGTCGCAGTTGGCGGCGGGGGTACAATTGCCAGTAGGAAGTCCTCATTTTAATCAGCTTCGTGAGCAGATTGTTAGCGGTGTAGGTTTGATAGACGTAAACGGGACCAAAACGGTACGGGGGGCAGCTTTTGCCAATACGGCCCGTTTTTGGGATATAAGCGCCCAGCGCGAATGGACTATAAACAAGCTCAATGTCATAGCGGGGGCCTCGTACCGGACGCATTTGCTGCAATCAGCAGGAACGCTGTTTTCTGACGGGCCTAATTCGCCCATTTCTGCCAATACCAACGATATTCAACGTCGCGAGCGCATTGTCAATTGGGATGGAGGGGCGTATGGGCAACTTCGGTATGCCGTATGGGAGAATCGCTTGAAACTGGCGGCGGCAGGCCGTTTTGACCGTTTCCGTAATTTTGGCAGTCGTTTTTCTCCCCGTATTTCAGCGGTGGTATCGTTGGGAGAAAATCGCCAACATAATTTTCGGGTAAACTACGCGCAGGCTTACCGTCAGCCCGCGCAGTTAGATCAATTTATCTACCTTGATTTTGGAACGCTGTTGGTGGCTGGAAATGTGGAAAATGGCTACCAAGGACTAAATGCCGTTTCAGCATTGCCAAATGGACAGGCAAATCCTGATTTCTTAAAACCCGTTACCATCAAAAAAATTACTCCTGAGCAGGTCAATACGTGGGAAATTGGCTATAAAGCACAGCTTATCAAAGGGTTATACGTTGATTTGAGTTATTATCGGTCGTGGTACAATGACTTTATTGGTACACTTCGGTTTTATGGTCGTGAAGATGGCTTAGTGCCCACGGGCGCACCGCTGCCAAGCGCCAGCGGCGATTTTGCCAAACCCACCACCGACCGTACCCGAGGCCGTTTGATTCAAACCTGGGCCAATGCCGACCGCCAAGTGCGCACGCAGGGTCTGATGGGAAGTGTTGAGTATTTTTGGAATAAAAAACTCAATCTAAATGCCAATTATACATGGTCGCATATCAATGAAGACGATGTGCCCGGTTTGATTTTGGGCTTTAATACACCAACGCATAAAGTGAATGTGGGACTCAATGGAGAGCCATTCAAAAATGTGACTTACGCCGTCAATTATCGCCACATCAGTGGTTATACGTATTTTATGCCCATCGATGAAGGCTACATTGATGCCTTCGGAACGGTAGATGCGCAGGTAAATTATCGTTTGCCAAAACTAAAAAGCAATTTAAAAATTGGGGGTACTAATTTGCTGAATGCCAATGCCGTGCAAGTGTACGGAGCGGCTTCCATTGGACGTATTGTGTATCTTGGTTGGACGTTTGAAGGATTTTAAGTTTTGACCTGACGTTTGAAAAAGTTATGTTGAATTAGGGCAAGGATATTGGTTTTTTAAACGCTTGCCAACCGCACAGCGTAGAGAAACGATGTCCTTGCCAAATTAATGGTCTTTTTTATCATAAAACGATGGATTTTATGATTTAACGGTTTGGGGAAATGGGGGGTAGTTTTGTACTTTTGGTAAAACTGCATCTCCCATAACCTCATTTTTAGGATGAAATTGACCAATCAGCTTTCGTATTGGGCTTCTCGCCACCCGCATCAGGCCATTCCTCTGATTATCGTAATTGAAATTGCCAATGTTCTTCTTGGTATCATGGTGGGCAGTGCTATGCTCAATGGATGCACCCCTGCGGTACTTATGGGGATGATTGCGGGTTTGATTCTTCTTCAAGTCTTCGTCCGCCGTTATGCGGCACTTCGCTTGGTTGATATTACTTCGCAAGCGCGGTTTGTGTTTCAGAAACAAACTTTTTTTTGTCTCTTTTGTCTTAACCTCTTGACCTATACCATTGCAGGAGGGATTCTGGGACGCATGACGGCCCATCCTGAAGGAACCACTGCATTGTACAGTAGCCTTTCGTCTACCTCTGAAACCGTAAGTAACCGTACCTCAGGTGAGACCAAACTGTCTTTTCGGGAGAAAATGTACCAAAAAATGGCCCGTCGTTCTGCTAGTACGGCTGATGGTAACGCGGGTCATCGTGTGGGTTATTTCCTGTTATTTTTATTGGGAGTAGGATTGGCGATGCTTGGAGCGGTATTATCATGTAATATCGCCTGTTCGGGTTATGGAGTGGCAGCGGTACTGGTTTTTTTGCTCGCAATCGGGGTGCTTGCTGGCGGGTTTTACTTTTTTGGCCGGGGCATAGATCAAAATATGAAACCTTACAAAGACATGACCCGTGACGAGCGAAAACGTGAAGGACGCCGCTATTTAAGAACCTTGGCGGGCACTGTCGGCGCAATAGGATTATTGATACTTATTCAAGCATTGACGAATCAATGAAAATCCAAATGAATTTACACGTTAGAATGCTTAATCTATAGAATGGAAAACCGCCGTTAATAAACCGAAGTGGGCCGTAGGTAAGATGGGGGTTGTGTTAAATTGAGCAGGCAGTTATTTTCGGTACAGAGTTGTGAAGAAGCGTACAAATTGCTAATAAATAGCAATTCCTTGGGGTTGAAATTAGCTCTAATAAATACAATAGTAGTCTGATATTCACATTATTACCTTACTGCTCGCTTGAAAAATAAACACTATTTCCTCGCCATTATTTGGTTCGTATGTAACCATTGTTGTAAAGCACAATCTGCTGGGGTGGTCTACACTGACATTCATCAATTGATTGAAATTGGTGGTCATGCAAGGTATTTTATTGATAGTACCAACAAACTTTCTCATCTTGATATTGAGAATATTCCGGACAGTCGGTATGCGAAGGTGCCCGATAAAATCATCAATATGGGTTTCTCTCCTTATCGAATCTGGTTCAAGTTTGATTTGAAAAACCGTACCGACGAAAACCTCTACGCCATTATGTTGGCGCAAGATATTGATTACGTAGATGTGTATGCGGTGAGTGAAGATACCACCTTTTTTTTGGAAACGGGTGCTTTACGACCTTTTGAAAACCGATACTTTGAGCTCAATAGTATCGTCGTGAATTTAGGCCGTAAGCCCCAAAAACTCTACATTGGGCTCAAAGACATGAATGGGTTGATTTCTCAGATTGAGGTCGGAACCATCAGGCCGCTGATGAAAAGAATGTATCGAGAAACGTCGATCAATTTCTTCGTATTAGGTGTGTTGGCTTTGTCGGCGCTTTTTAGTTTTTTTATGTTCCTTTTCTTGAAGGAACGAACCTATTTTCTCTTTACCCTGCACGTTGTTTTTTCCGCCTTGACCTTGCTTTCTTTGGAAGGTTATCTGTTTGATTTTCTTTGGCGTGATATGCCCTTTATGAACAATGGTGTCAATTCCAGCCTGATACGGTTATGTACGCTTTTGACAAGTATCGGATTTTCGGTCGAATTCCTGAATCTTCGGGAAGTGTTGCCTAAACTACATCGTGTTTTTCAGGGGCTCGGGGTTTTGGCAACGACGGCTGTTTTGACCAAACTAATCGGTATTCAACAGGCAGAAGTGGGTTTTAACATCATGATTTTGCTCATATTTGGGTCCTATCTAGCAACGGGAATGTGGCTTTACAGACGTGGATTCGGCCCTGCCCGATTTTATTTATTAGGTTGGGGTATTTACATTTTCGAAATATTGCTCATCGTTTGTACCCTCTTCAATGTCCTTACCTTTGAGCATTTTTATACCTATTACGGCTACCACATTGGCGTAATATTCCAAACGGCACTGCTCACTTTTGCGTTGATGGATCGTATCAATACGCTCCGCCGTGAAAACCTAGAAGCCCGGGAGCTGGCTATGCAGCGGTTGACTGAAAATGAACGCTTGATGGCCGAACAGGCCGTGTTGCTGGAAAAAGAACTGGAACAGCAGCCCATTGCCAATAATGACCTCCAAAAACTACTCAAACTAATGCGCGATGAGCGAGAAAAAATAAAAAAGATTCCTATCGCTACACTCGAAGGCGTTTTGCTTTTTCCGGTGGCAGACATAGTACGTATAGAGGCGATGGGTAGTTATGCCAATGTCCATTTTTTCAATCATCAGAAAATGGTCGCGTCGCGCTCATTGGCGGAGTTTGAACAACAACTGGGCGAGTACGATAATTTCTTCAAGGTTCATAAGTCGCACATCATAAATCTCAACTTCGTTACCAAGTACGTAAGGGGCGACGGAGGCATCGTATTTATGCAGGATGGCAGCGAAGTAGACGTTGCGCGTCGGGTAAAACCTGATTTTTTGCGCGCGATGGGGCTCGAAAACTAGCCATTTTCTGCCGAAGATACACTGATACCCGCCGTTGAGAAATTGGGTAGGAAAGGGTGTTCATTCAACCAGCATCTTTGTCTTAACAAAGCGCAGTCGCTATTCTAATCCATTCACACTCAACCTTGCTTGTATGTCTTTACAACGACTTTTTCGATTTTCACTGGGGCTATATACCCTTGATATTACGACAAAATCTGAGAATAATTTTGCTGGGATGTCGCTTGGATTGGGCGCTTTCAGTTTGCTTTTAATCATCATTGGCTTACTGACCAACATTCCGTTTTTATTTCATGCGGCCATGGCTGGAGGCCTACTTTCAATTGGATTAGGCATGGGAGGAATAAGGAAACGAACCCAATTGTTAACCTCAAAATACCGCGATTTTGCCGAAAAAGAACTGCTTCGACTTGGTAAAAAACGGTCTTGGCTAGGCATTGTTTTAGGCATGGTTAGTCTTTGCCTCGGTCTATATTTCTATTGATGTTTCATCATTTCAACCCTTCAAAGCAATGGAAGATTTACCCGTTTCTACGCAGAATATTTATACGCTGCTCACCCCTCTTGCATTATTTTTTATCGTAGTGGAAGTTGGTTTATGTTTTTACTACAAAAAAACACTCATTACTTTCGCCGAGGCGATTTCCAACTTCGGGACCGCATTGGGCAACCAGACCGTCAATGTATTGGTGGCGGCAGGAGTGTACGTTTTGTACGGATACTTGTGGGAAAACTTTCGGTTGATTGACAATATCCCGATGAACGTACCCAATTTTCTACTTTTGCTGCTGGGCATTGATTTTATCTTTTACTGGGTGCACCGCTGGGGGCACGAAATCAATATCCTCTGGGCGGCCCACTCGCCGCACCACAGTGCGCAGGAAATGAATTTTTTTGTGGCACTGCGGGCAAGTGTGACCCAACGACTGTTTTCTTTCTTTTTCTTTTGGCCCCTCACCATCATCGGATTTCGACCCTTTGATATTTACATGATGACGGGAATTCACCTTTTTATCTCTTTCCTGCATCATACCGAGCTGATTCCCAAGCTGTGGCGTTGGGTGGAGTTTATCTTCACAACACCTTCGCATCATCGTGTGCATCATGGCGTCAATTTTAAATATCTGGACAAGAACTACGGGGAATTTCTCATCATTTGGGATCGCTTGTTTGGGTCTTTTGAGGAAGAAACCGACAAGGTGATTTATGGTATGTATGGGCAGGCGCAAACTTGGAATCCGATTGTAATCAACTTTCATTATTACAGTATTCTTTGGAAAGACGCCGTAGCGGCCACCAATTGGTGGGATAAAATCAGGATTTGGTTTATGCCTTTGGGATGGAGGCCTGCCAATTTGCCTCCCAAGCCGCCTTTACAGGAGATTACATTACAAAACCAACACCGCATTAGTACGGTTGCCTTCCCTCATGCCAAAGTGTACCTGATTCTGAGTGCAATATTTGGCATTGCTTTGATGATGCTCATCATTAATCCTGCGTCTGATTGGACAACCCTCCAAAAGATTATCGGAAGCGGCTTGCTGTGGCATTTAATTATCAATTGGAGCGGAATTTTGGAATCAAAACGCTGGTTGTTGATGTCCGAAATTATCCGAATTCTGCTTACCGCGCCCGTTTTGATTTTGTTTACAAATCTCATGGATAAGCCGGTCTGGATGGCTATCAGCATTGTATATCATCTTTATGGTATGATTTGGACGGCAAGGTTTTTCAGAAGTAAATCCTAAAAAATCAGCCCTAAGCATTCCTAAACTACCTAAAATGATGAAATATTTATCCTTCATTCTGCTGTGCGTATTGTGGCTGACGACGACCAAGACGCAATCGGCAAGTAGCACATCCACGCCTATTCCGATACCCAAAGCGGTTGTTTATGCCGCTGATTCCTTGGTTGTGAAAGATTCAAAAAAACAAAAACGAGCAAGAGTAATCTCGGTGCTGTCAGCGTTTGCTGGTACTGTACTAACGATTGGTGGACTGGTTTCTGGGAGCATACCGATAGTTATTATTGGAGGAGTATTGGTTATTTTAGCAATCCTCACTGCCCAGAAAAAGCCTAAAAAAATGCCACAGTCTAAGCCCTCAAATTCTTCGACAGAAGGTGTGGCATCGCCAGGATGTGCGGTCGCGGCAGTTGTTGGAGGAGTAGCAGTGGCTGGGATATTATTGTATCTGCTGCTAAACTATGGTCAGTCTTAAAAATGAATCATGGAAATGCATTCTTCTTTAATTTTATAACCATCCGAAATACAGATTTCAAGAACGTATTACTCAAAAATGGCGAAAATATACGATTACGCAACAGTTACGGAAATTGGATAAGTAACCACCACCACCTTTTCCTCCGCACATAAACTCAAACCCACCGTAGGTAAGTTAGCGATTGATTTGAAGATATTAAACTAGGTATTTCACATCAAATTTTAAACCTTAAATCGCAATACCATGAAAAAACAAGTACAACATGCCGTCTTCTTCGTGGCGGCTTGGCTCGTGAGTGCAGGAGCACTGTTGGCCCAAACTAAAATCGTGGGAACTATCACCGACGCCACTTTAGGGGGCGGATTGGTGGGGGTAAGTGTGCAGGTAAAAGGCAAAGTGATTGGAACTATTTCGGATGCGAAAGGTAATTTTTCATTGACAACAAACACGCCCGTTCCATTTACGTTGGTGGTGTCGTCGGTAGGCTTTGAAACGCAGGAAGTTGCCATTCAAGGCGACCGCTCGGATCTCAAGATTTTGATGAAAGAACAAGTGCTTCTGGGGCAAGAAGTGGTCGTGTCTGCTTCGCGGATGGAACAGAGCGTGTTGCAGTCGCCCGTGACGGTGGAGAAGATGGACATTCGCACCATTCGTGAAACACCTTCCGCTAACTTTTACGACGCTTTAAGAAATTTGAAAGGAATAGATGTAAGTACCCAATCGCTCACGTTTAGCAATCCTAACATGCGCGGCTTTTCGGGCAACGGCAATACCCGTATTGTACAAATGACGGATGGCATGGACAACCAAGCCCCCGGACTTAATTTCTCTGTGGGAAACATAGTTGGTATTTCAGAACTGGACCTCGAAAGCGTGGAAGTGTTGCCCGGGGCGGCCTCTGCATTGTACGGTCCCAACGCCATCAACGGCATCCTTTTGATGACGAGCAAAAGCCCGTTTTTGTACCAAGGATTGAGTGCTTACGCTAAAGTGGGTACGATGAGCGCCGACAATCGTACGCTGAAAACGACGCCGTTTTACGATTTTGCGCTTCGTTATGCCAAGGCCTTCAACAATCGTTTTGCTTTTAAAGTCAATTTTGGATTTCTGACGGCTGAAGATTGGCAAGCCAACGATAACCGTGACCAGAGTTTTCGTGGCACGACTCCTGCCAATGGAGCACGCAGCAATCCAGGCTTTGACGGAGTAAACATTTACGGCGACGAAAACTCTTCGGGAGCAGGGTTAGCCAGTTTGCGGGGACCTTTCCAAACCGTGTTGGGCGTGCCCCCGGGGCAGTTACCTCCATCGTTGGCGCAGTTGGTAGGCGGCATCAATCAGTTTACGGCCGCTACGGGAATTCCTATTACGCAGTTGATGAACGATGTATTGTTGCCCAATGTGGCGGTTTCGCGTACGGGTTATAACGAACTGGATTTGGTGAATTACAACACCCGCAGTTTGAAGCTCAACGGCTCGCTGCACTATCGAATCAATGACCGCGTTGAGGCAATTTTGCAAGCCAACTGGGGGCAAGGTTCTACGGTTTATACTTCATCCGACCGCTATCAGCTAAAGAATTTTACCATTGGGCAATACAAAGCTGAAATCAAAGGCTCCAATTTCTTCGTGAGAGGTTATACCACCCAAGAAAATTCGGGCGATACCTACGCAGCGGGTATTTTGGCGACTTACGTTAACGAAGCGTGGAAGTCAAGTTCTCCCAATCCTCTGGACGGGTTGGCAGGATTGGCTAAAGCTTGGTACCCGCAATATGCCCTTACCTACGCGGGTGGTGCCTTCCAAACCTTTGTCCCCGCTTTTCAGGCGGCGCTCAGAGCGGGGCAAACACCCCAAGTCGCGTATGCTACCGCGCTGGCAACCGTCAACGGTGCGGCGGGAACTTTGCACAATGTAGCTCGAAACACCGCCGATGCGGGTAGGTTATTGCCCGGCACGGCGGAGTTCAACCAAGCCATCGAAACCGTGAAGGCGAGAGCACTTCCAAGCGGGGCCAAGTTTTTGGATAAAACCAATTTGTATCACCTGGAAGCCATGTACAATTTCAACCAATTGCTTGACCCCAAAGTGGCAGAAATCATTGTAGGGGCCAACTATCGGGTGTATGATTTAAACTCGGGGGGAACATTGTTTCTGAAAAAAGCGGACGGAGAAGAATATAACATCAGAGAATACGGGGCCTACGGACAGATTAGTAAAAACATTGCTGACAAGTTAAAGTTAACGGGATCAGTGCGTTATGATAAAAACGAAAACTTTGCTGGACAGTGGAGTCCGCGTTTGTCGGCGGTGTATTCCGTCAATCCATCCAATAATATTCGAGTATCGTATCAAACAGGTTTTCGGATTCCGAGTGTACAAAACCAATACATCAATCTCAACACGCCCGTATCGCTGTTGATTGGCGGGTTGCCCGCGCTTTGGGATTTTTATAAGCTACGCGATCTGGCCCCCGTCAATATTCTGACGGGACAAAAATATACCTTCCCCGAGTTTAAACCAGAACGGGTACTGACGTATGAGGTGGGCTACAAAGGGCTGATTTCAAAGCGATTATTGTTGGATATTTATTACTACAACAGCACCCTCAAAAACTTCAAAGGCGGGGTTTTACTCAGCGCGGCTCCTACCATTCAGCAGGTCATTTCAATGTCGGCCAACTACACGGGCAACGTAAAAACCCAAGGATTTGGCATTGGGGTGGATTATGCTTTTCCAAAAAACTTTACCCTCGGAGCCAATTTGTCAAACAATACGCTCAATGCAGGTGGGGTAAAGCTGTTTAGTAGCGAAAAAAATGTAAATGTATTGGACGACGGCACGGAAGTAGGTTTCAATACGCCCAAATATCGCTACAATTTGAGCTTCGGCAATCGCAATCTTGGCGGTAGCGGTTGGGGGTTCAATCTGGTTTGGCGTGGGCAAAATGAGTTCAATTGGGCTGATTTGCTATTGCCAGTTCTGGCGCGTGGTCCGCAAAATAATTCCCAAATAGTAATTCCTGCTTTCAGTACGCTGGATGCTCAAATCAGTAAAAAGATAGTGAGTATGAAATCAATTCTGAAAATTGGTGGCACCAACATTTTGGGTAAGCAATATATTACAGGTTGGGGGAATCCGCAGGTGGGTTCAATGTTTTACTTATCTCTAACATTTGATGAATTGTTGAACAAATAAATATTCAGTCATGCGGAGCCGTTTAGAAATTCTTTGCTTCTTTTGCGGCTTCGCGTGGTTTAAAAATCTTCTTGCGATACCTCTAAACCATTATTTATGAAAAATCTTCTTTTACTCTTTACATGCTCAATCATTTCACTTGTTGGTTTTGCCCAGCCTACCCAAACGATTCGTGGAAAAATTGTGGACAAAGAATCAAAGTTTCCGTTGATAGGTGTAACGGCGCTTTTGATGAACAACGCCGCGCAACCTGTGGGAACTGTTACTGATATAGATGGCGCTTTTCGGGTGGCCAATGTGGCCGTTGGTCGGCAAACGTTGCGCTTCACGCTGGTTGGGTACAAAGAAATTTTGCTTAACAACATTGTGGTGGAAGCGGGCCGCGAAACGGTGCTTAACCTTGAAATGGAGGAGGCGATTACCGAACTCAATACCGTGGTGGTGAAAGTCAAACGAAGCGGTGAAGCGGCCAACGAAATGGCAATGGTCAGTGCGCGGCAGTTTTCGGTGGAGGAAACCGAGCGCTACGCGGGAAGCAGGGGAGAACCCGCGCGGATGGCCTCTAATTTTGCGGGGGTTCAGGGAGCCGATGATTCGCGCAATGACATTGTGATTCGTGGAAACTCCCCTTCTGGCGTGTTGTGGCGACTCGAAGGCGTCAGCATTCCCAATCCCAACCACTTTGCTATTTCGGGTACGTCGGGTGGGCCGGTGAGTATTATCAACAATAAATATCTGGCTAATTCAGACTTTTTTACGGGCGCTTTCCCCGCCGAATTTGGCAACACCACCGCGGGGGTTTTTGACCTGAAATTACGAAACGGAAACAATGAAAAACACGAATTTGGCGCTCAGTTTGGTTTTTTGGGAACCGAAGCCACCGCCGAAGGCCCTCTTTCCAAAAAATCGAAATCGTCCTATTTGGTCACGGGGCGCTACGCCAACCTTTGGCTGTTCAACAAAGCAGGCATCGACATCGGTACGCAGGCAGTGCCGTCGTACGCTGACGGTTTTGCCCGATTTAATTTTCCGCTCAAAAACGGCGGGAATGTGGCCTTGTGGGGGATTGGCGGCACGAGTACTATTGATATTTTAGTGAGTGAGCAGGAAGTAAGCGACCGTAATATTTTTGGCCAAAACGACCGTGACCAGTATTTTACGTCCAAGATGGCGCTGGGTGGAATTACGTATAACCAACCGCTGAATAAAAGCACGTTTTTTAAGGCAACGCTGGCGGTTTCCAACAATATACAGGATGCCAACCACGATTTTCTATTCCTCCAGAAAGACGCCGCTGGCAATCCGCTCGTGCAGAACCAAAAATACGTGATTGATTCGCTGCGACCAATTCTGGACTATAAATTTTCGGATACCAAGTATTCATTGGCCACGGCCCTGAACAAGAAATGGGGGGCTAAGAGCACGCTGAAAGTGGGAGTGAATGCCGATATGATACGTTTTACGGCCTTTGATGATGTTCGAAACTTAAATGAAACCACCAATCAACTGACACCTTGGCGCCGACGTTGGAACGCCGATGCCGAAGGTTTTATTCAGTTGCAGCCTTACATTCAGTTCAAACATTACCTGACCCAAAATGTTGCGTTGAACGTCGGATTGAGCAGTTTTTACAGTTCTATCAATAAAAACAGTTATTCTCCGATTGAACCACGGGCGGGACTTTCGTGGGAATTGCCTAATCGTCAGAAGATTACGTTTGCAACGGGCCTTCACAGTCAAGGATTACCAACCTATTTGTACTTTTATAATCCCGCAAATACCGGTGCGGACAATGCTTTTCCCGCCAAAAACGTGGGTTTGATGAAAAGCTGGCATTTTGTGGCAGGATACAGTAAAATGTTGGCCGAAAACCTGCGATTGTTGGCTGAAGTCTATTATCAGCGTTTGTATGATGTGCCCGTAGAAATTCAAAAATCGTCATTTTCTATCCTAAACAGTGGTGCGGGATTCTCACGATTTTTTCCAAATCCCCTCCAAAATGCGGGCAAAGGGCGCAACTACGGCGTAGAGCTGACGCTGGAGAAGTTTTTCAGCAACAACTATTATTTTCTGGTGACAGCTTCCATTTTTGACGCCAAATACCAAGGGTCAGACGGGGTTTGGCGAAATACTGATTTCAACGGAAAATACGCTTTCAATGCGTTGTTTTCTAAAGAATTTACCTTCAAAAAACGTAAATCGTTGAACATCGGTGCCAAATATACCGCCACTGGCGGGCGTTGGTACGGTCCGGCAGATATTACGGCTTCGCGCCAAAGTCAGGAAGTGATTTATGCCGATGCGACCCGCAACTCGCTGCAATTCAGTCCTTACAATCGCTTCGACATCAAAACAGAATATAAAATAAACCGTAACCGTCTTACGCATACCATCGCCGTTGATTTGGTCAACGTGCTCGGGATTCAGAATCTGCTGAGTCTGAGCTATGTACCGCAGGCTCCTTACGTAAAGCAGGAGTACCAACTGGGCTTTTTACCCGTGTTCTTTTATCGGATTAATTTTTGAGAAAACCGTATTCTGGTGGGAGGAACAATTCAATCAAAAAAGGCTAATCATCGGATTAGCCTTTTTTGATTTTTTGCAGGAAAGTGGATTGAATTATTCCTCCTGTTTACCCAATATACCTTCGCGCTCAGCTTGCGACTTATAATCGTGCAATTTGACGGGCTGGGCGCTTTTGCGCATATTGATGTTGAGCACTTCGACCAAAAGCGAGAACGCAATGGCAAAATATAGGTAGCCTTTAGGGACAGAACCCACTTCGGAGTTAAAGATAGAAACTTCGGCCAAGTGTGCGCCCTCGGCAATGAGCATAAATCCTATGGCAATCAAGAAGGCCAGCCCGAGCATTTGAACGGATGGGTGACGGTTGACAAAGTCACCGACGGGACCTGAGAAAAGCATCATGATGATGACCGAGATGATTACGGCTACAATCATAACGGGAATATTGTTGGTGAGACCGATGGCCGTCAAAATGGAGTCAATCGAAAACACAACATTGATAAGGGCGATTTGCAACACTACGTTGGTAAGTTTGTTGCTGGCACTACCTTTTGGCTTTTGTACTTCATCATTGGCTCCTTCCAGTTTGTGGTGAATCTCTGACGTACTTTTATAAAGCAGGAAGATTCCTCCAATCACTAAGATAACACTTTGCCCCGAAAATGCGGCCTTAAACCATCCTGCATCTACGTGGGTAAAAGGTTCAGAAAGTGAAATAATAAACGAAATTCCAAAAAGTAAACTGACCCGAAAAACCATGGCGAGAATCAAGCCTATATTGCGGGCTTTGGGTTGGTCTTTGCGGGAAAGTTTGTTGGCCGCAATGGAAATAAAGATAATGTTGTCAATACCTAAAACGATTTCTAAAAACGTCAGGGTTAATAAACTGATGAGTGCTTCAGCCGTAAATAATGATTCCATCGTTGAATGAATAAATGAGCGATAAATGAAAAGGTTGCTAATAATGGCAATACTAACAACAAATAAAGCAATAGAAATGCAAAAATGGGCGATTTTTAAACATGAATACAATATTTTTACACGAAATTACCTAACACTACACAGAAGGTCTAAAAATGGAGTCAAAACTTCCCAACGTCGGTACGACGATTTTTACGGTCATGTCGGCGTTGGCCACTGAGCATAAAGCCATCAATCTTTCGCAGGGTTTTCCTGATTTTGATATGCCCGAAGCACTCGTGCGCCTCACAAGCGAGGCCATGCAGAAAGGGTTCAACCAGTATTCGCCCATGGCGGGCTGGATGCCGCTACGGGAAAGTATCGCCGCCAAAATTCATGATTTGCACGGAGTTTCGGTTAATCCCGACACCGAAATCACCATCACCCCTGGCGGTACTTACGCGATTTATACCGCCTTTACGGCCGTATTACGCCCTGGCGATGAGGTCATTGTGTTTGAACCCGCATACGATAGTTATATCCCAAATATTGAAGTCAACGGAGCTGTTGCCGTTCGAATTTCCCTCGATTTTCCGACTTACCGTATCAATTGGGACGAAGTGCGGGCGCGCATCACGCCCCGCACGCGTATGATTGCGCTCAATACGCCCCACAATCCCACGGGGAGCATTCTGCGTGATGATGATATTGAACAATTACGTCAGATTGTTCAGGAATACGATTTGCTGATTATGTCGGATGAAGTCTACGAGCATTTGATTTATGACGGGGAGCCGCATCGGAGTATGTTGCGCTACGAAGATTTACGCCAACGGGCATTTGTGTGTTTTTCGTTTGGGAAAGCGTACCATTGCACAGGTTGGAAAATGGGTTATTGTGTAGCGCCGCCCGCTTTTACCGTAGAATTTCGTAAAATCCACCAATTCAATTGTTTTTCGTGTTTTACGCCCGCGCAGGTAGGATTGGCGGAGCACCTCAAAGATTCGGCAGAATACCGAAGCATTGCGGGTTTTTATGAGGGCAAGCGCAATTATTTCGCCAAACTCATGGAACAAACCCGTTTTAAACCCTTGCCAAGTTACGGCAGTTATTTTCAGCTTTATTATTTTGATCATCTGTCCGAAAAATCAGACAAAGATTTTTCCATTTGGTTGACCAAAGAGCACAAAGTGGCTTGTATTCCGGTATCGGCTTTTTATCAAGAAGCGACCGACAACGGCGTTGTGCGCTTTTGTTTTGCCAAAAAAGAAGAAACGCTTGAGCGAGCCGTGGAGCGATTAGTGAAGGTATTTCCCGCCTAGCGATTTGACTCATGAATTACGCGCCTAATCCCTACAAATCGTTTCTTGTAATAATCGGCATTCAGAAAATCGTAGCGTACGCCGCCTTTCCAGGCCGAATGAATGAATTTGACGTAGTTGGTGCCCACTTCCACAATCATGCCGACGTGCCCTACGCGTTGGCTGCTTGAATTATGGCCTTTGAAAAAAATTAAATCTCCTGCTTTGGCTTGGTCAATGTCAACCTCGGTGCCGTGAGAAATCTGGGCGGCGCTAGAATGCGGCAAGGTAAAACCAAATTGAGAAAAACAATAGCGGACAAATCCTGAACAATCAAATCCTTTTTTGGAAGTACCTCCTGAGCGGTAGCGCAGTGACAAGTGCTTTTTGGCAAAACTAAGCAACTCAGCCGACATCGAAGCTTTTTGCGTGGTGTCCTTTTTGGCCGTTTGGGCAACAATAGTTTGGCCAAAACTGGAGAGTACCAGTAACAAAATTATTTTTTTTATCATAAGTTCTGAGGAACGGATTGACCTTGTTTAAAACAAAGATTATGCCAAGTAAAGTAAAAAATTTGGCAAAATCCAATTTTGTTGATATAAATCTCCAATTAATGCCAAGTTGTCCAATTTTTATTTGCTTCTGATTCTTGGCTTAACTCCTTGATGGTGAGTGAAAAATGAGCTTAATATTTGTTTTATAAAATATATCATCGTAATATTGCGATGCAAAATATGTGACAACTATTATGGGACTTTCCAAAAGTGAAGTATTCAGTGAGGCAGATAACCGGATGGCCGATTTAGCCAAAGCCTTTGCGCACCCCGCACGGGTTGCCATTTTGCGGCTGTTAGCCCAAAGAAAGGCCTGCGTGTGTGGAGATTTAGTAGATGAACTTCCCCTTTCTCAGGCCACTGTATCGCAGCATTTGAAAGAGCTCAAACGTATTGGTATTATTCAGGGAAGCATTGACCCACCGCGCGTTTGTTACTGTATCAACGAACAAGTGTGGGAAGAGGCCGAAGAAGCATTTGGTGGCGTATTTGCTCTTTTTTCGAAAGTAGGTTGCTGTTAAAATTTTTTACCCTTATATATCGTAATATTACAATAGAAAATCAAATACTTATGAACACAGAACAGTCACTTAAAGAAATTGTCCGTGAAAAATACACGGAAGTAGCCAACCAATCAAAAGACCAAAACGCTGCTTCCTGCTGTGGTTGCGGCCCTACCTGCGGCCCCGACGAAGATTTTATCGGTATCATGGCCGAAGATTATTCCAAGCTGGGTGGGTACGTAGCCGATGCCGACTTGGGATTAGGCTGCGGTTTGCCCACAAAATTTGCACAAATCAAACCTGGTGATACGGTCATTGACTTAGGTAGCGGAGCAGGCAATGACGCCTTTGTAGCGCGCGCCGAAACGGGTCCCGAAGGCAAAGTAATCGGGATTGATTTTACGGAAGCAATGCTCACCAAGGCCCGTGCCAATGCCGAAAAATTGGGATTCAATAACGTGGAATTTCGTCAAGGTGATATTGAACAAATGCCTGTTAATGATTCGGTTGCGGATGTGATTGTGAGCAATTGCGTACTGAATTTAGTGCCCAATAAAGCCAATGTGTTCAACGAAATTTACCGTGTTTTAAAACCCAACGGACATTTTAGTATTTCGGATATTGTATTGGTTGGTCAGCTGCCTGCGGGCTTGCAGCAGGCCGCCGAAATGTACGCGGGCTGTGTATCGGGGGCCATACAAAAGGAGTCTTATCTTGGTCTGATTGAGCAAGCAGGTTTTACAAACATCACGTTGCAAAAAGACCGCGAGATTTTTCTGCCGGATTCAATTTTAAGTACATTTTTGTTGCCTGAAGAAATCGCCTCTTTCCGAACAAGTGGCACTGGAATTTACAGTATTACGGTTTATGCCGAAAAACCAACCGCGTCGGACGGTTCCAAACCGTCAGACGCGGTGGAAATAGAAATTCGTTTGGCGCAGCCAGCTGATTATGAATCTGTTGTTTCGCTTCTGAAATCGGTTGGATTGCCTACTGAAGACCTAAACGCGAAATTGCCCGATTTTCTATTGGCCTTCGCCAATGAAAAATTAGTCGGCTCAGCTGGAGTAGAAGTCAATGGTACGGTCGGATTGCTGCGCTCAGTTGCGGTACAGGAAGACTTTCGTAACTATAAAATTGGGGGCCGTTTGGTGAATGATTTGAGCAAACAAGTGAGGCTGAAAGGAGTGAAAGACTTGTATCTTATAACCACCACGGCGGATGGTTATTTTGAAAAACAAGGCTATGAGCGTGTAGAACGTGAAAACGTGCCCGCCGAAATAACGCAATCCCAACAGTTCAGTAGTTTATGTCCGAGTTCGGCAGTAGTAATGAAAAAAAGCATTGAAAAACCTAAAATCAAGTTGTCTGACTTGGAGCAAGTTTCTGCTTGTTGTACACCCAATTCGGGTTGCTGCTAGTCTAAGGTAGAGTGGTTTTGAAAATGCCTTAATACAAATCAGCGTTAATCGTGTTCTTATTTTTACCGAATAAGATGCAATTGACGCTGATTTATCGTTTTTAGCGGATTCGTTTTTTCTGTTCATTTTTATACTGGAGCGGAGAAATGCCCGTGTGACGTTTAAAAATTTGATGAAAGTTAGATAAATTTCGAAAGCCGCACTCTAACCCAACCTGCGCTACACTAAGATCAGAATTGCCGAGAAGCTTTCTGGCGTGACTGATGCGAAAACTATTTAGAAATTCAACATACGTTTTCTGCGTTCTTTTTTTGAAATACCGACAAAATGCAGGAACGGTCATGTGCGCCGTTTCGGCCACGATTTCTAGCCGAATTTCTTCCTGAAAATGCCTCAATGTAAACTCAATGATGCGTTTCATACGCTCGGTGTCTGCGTCGTCGGGTGCGATTTGGTAGGCGGTACTGGCCAATGTTTCGGCAGAATTGTCCTTCGCTAAAGCCAAAAGAATGCCCAAAAATGAAATAAAGCGGACACCTTCGGGCAAATGCGGCAGTTGGAGAATATCGTTTTCTATTTGCTGGGTCGTTTCGCTACTAAACCTAATGCCCCGCGCCGACCGTTTCATTAATTCTTGAATAGACTTAAATTCGGGTACTTTTTCGATGAAATCATAAACCAGACTTTGCGGGAACTGTATCACCACCGATTCTGCCCACAGCGCGGGATTGGATTGATAAAAGGCCTCATCATTTCGCCAAAAATGGGGGAGGTTTGACCCCAACAAAACCAAATCTCCTTCGTAAAATGGCCCTATATGATCCCCCACAAACCGCTGTCCGTGGCTTTTTACAATAAAAGTAAGTTCACATTCGGGATGGTAATGCCATGGTGCGTCGAAAAACGCCATTTTGAAACCACGCGCCAAGTAAGAAAAAGAACCTTCGATGCTTAGCTTTTCAAGTTGTGGTTTCATCGCTTCAAGTGGTTAGGGATGTAATTTGAAAAATATCAAATATTTGCCTTGTTTGTTATTATATAATCTATTTTAAGTTAATATACCATATATTGTAATCAAAAAAGCGTATTTTCTCATTTTAAAAATTCTGTTATTTTGTATCAACAGTTCAGCTAACCATCTATACTTATGCTCGCAACAATTGGTACCACAGTTTTGAAGGAAGAACTAAATACTCCTTACTCAGTTTCGCCCGAGGCCATTGCATTTTATCAGGAATTTGGCTACGTCAAACTCAAAAATGTGTTGAGTCCCGAAGTCCTTTCGTATTACGGGGACATTATTACTGATCTGGTCTTTAAACTTAATAAATTGACCAAACCGATGGAGGAGCGCACCACGTATGAACGCGCCTTTCTGCAAATCATGAACCTTTGGCGGGAAGACGAAACGGCCAAGGAATTTGTGTTTTCGAAGCGCCTCGCCCAAATTGCCGCCGACTTGATGGAGGTGGACGGGGTTCGTTTATACCACGACCAAGCCCTCTACAAAGAACCAACGGGAGGAATTACGCCTTGGCACGCCGACCAGTTTTATTGGCCGTTGGCTTCACCTAAGACCGTAACCGTCTGGATTCCTTTGCAGGCTACACCGATGGAAATGGGCCCGTTGGCGTTTGCCGAAAAAAGCCAAGCCGTTGAGATTGGGCGTGACCTTGAAATTAGTGACGAAAGTGAAGCTTTGATGTCTCAAAGTCTGACGCAATTTAATCTCAACGAAGGTCCGTTTGAGTTGGGAGAAGTGAGTTATCACGCAGGTTGGTTGTTTCATCGCGCAGGACCCAATGTCTCTACAATTGCCCGTAAAGTAATGACGATGATATACATGGACAAAGACCAACGTGTGATGCAACCCCGAAACAGCTATCAAACTGCCGATTGGGAAACATGGCTGGCGTCGGCGCCCGTGGGAGGTGTCCCCGATAGTCCGCTGAATCCGATTTTATTCAGTCGTTAAAAAGTAGAATTGACTAATAATAACCCCAAAAAATGCCCCCAAAACTGCAATTTGCCCTTTTCTGGCGCGATGTACTTGATTTGTTTTATCCAAATCTTTGTAGCTCTTGTAAGGCTCAGTTGGTGGGGAATGAGGAGTGTATTTGTACTAAATGTCGGGCAAATCTACCTCGTACGCAGTCGCATTTGGTGAAGATTCCCGCTCTAGCGGAAAAATTTGCTGGGAAGGTACCCGTGGAAAATGTTTACTCCTTTTTAAAGTTTGAAAAAGGAGGCGGAGTACAGCGTATGCTTCATCAACTAAAATACGGCAAACGCCCAGAAGTAGGAAAGGTGTTGGGGCAAATCTACGGGTATGAACTTTTGCAGGCCGGAGAGGGTCATTCTTTTGATTGGGTGATTCCGATTCCGCTTCATCCCCGAAAATTATCCCAGCGGGGCTATAATCAAAGCGACCAATTTGCAGCAGGTCTTTCTGAAAGTTTAGGAATTCCGTGGTCGGATGAAATTCTGAAACGGGGCAAATTCACGGAGACTCAAACGCATAAAACCCGCATCGAACGATTTGAGAATGTGTCGGGCATTTTTGAAATCACGCAGCCCGAAAAAATCCAGAACCGACGCATTGCCTTGGTTGATGATATCGTAACGACGGGTTCAACGTTGGAATCGGCCATTATTGAATTGCGGCGAAACGGGGCTAAGGAAGTCTCGGTCATAACGATAGCGGCGGCGTATTAGGAGAAAATAACCCAATAAAAGAGGGGCGACTGCATCTGCAATCGCCCCTCTTTCTATTTCAAAAAACGGAATGCTTATTTATTTCTTCCCGTTGAAATCATTGCGCAACGGAAACCGATGGTTGCGGTAGATGAATCCTGCGACAAGAAGCGACGCGTACCTGGTGAAAGCCAATAGGCTACGTCATTCCAAGAACCGCCTTTGTAAACCCGCAACTTATCATTTACGACAGAGTTGCTGTTTTTGGCATCGTAGCGTTTTTCGTCATCCAGAAAACCATCGCGACGCAGTGGGTTCAAATCTTTGAAGTCCATGTACGAAAGTGGACGATAGACGTCATACACCCACTCGTTTACGTTTCCAGCCATGTTGTACAAACCAAAATCATTTGGCGGATACTTGTAAATTTCTTCGGTAATGATGGCACCATCGTTTGATTTACCAGCAATACCCGCGTAGTCACCGCGCGCCCGTTTAAAGTTGGCCAACATTTGACCTTTGTTTTTGCCGCGAGGATTGCGCAATGATGAGCCATCCCAAGGGTAAATCCGCTGATTGGATTGGTTTTCATCGGCATACTGCGTACCAATCATGGCTTTGGAGGCATATTCCCATTCTGCTTCCGTTGGTAGGCGATAATCAGGCAATACATAGCCGCTTTCTACCGCAGGTCGTGCCGAAGGCGAACTTGCCATCAAAGCCTCTGACTCGGCGGCAGCCTGTCCTTTTTTCTTGCTACGCTTGATAGGAGAGCCTTTCTTGCTTTTGCCGTTGGCTTGTTTAGCCAAGTTGCTGTTCACAAAATTGGTCCGCCATGTAGAATAATCGTTGGCTTGAATCCATGAAATCCCTACTACAGGGTACATACGGAAGCCTGGGTGACGGAAATAATAGGTTACGTATGAGTCATTGAACGACAATGGGTCGTACCAAACTGTGGTATCAGGCAACGCTTTTGCATATACTTCTGCCGACGAATCGCGTTGGGTATAGTGCAAATACTCCAAATAGTGCAAATTGGCAATTTCTGTTTCGTCCATGTAAAATGACTGCACACTCACAGTACGCTCGCGGTTGTCGTGCGTACTCATCACATCTTCTTCCAACGCCCCCATCGTAAAACGACCGCCTTCAATAAAGACAAGGTTGGGTCCTACAACTTGTGACTTGTAAGGTAATACCACAAAACCGTCTGATTCCTGCGAATCTGCCGCACCTTTCTTCTTTTTACTTTTCTTTCCATTCTTAGAGGCAAAGTCGGAGTTTGTAGCCGTACTTTTTTTGCCTGGATTAAGGCTGGAAGGGTGTTTTGACTTACAAGCACTAAACAGCACCGTGGCTGCTAGTACCCAAATCGCCGCTTTCATACTGAATTTGACCATTTAGATTAAATAGTTAATCGTTATTTGATATTCGTTGCTCGTTATTGTGCTACAAGTGATACTCTTTCTTGGTAAAGAATCGGGCAAAAATACGATTATTGCCCAAAATACAACTAAAATTCTATTGATTTGTTCTGTATCAATAACTTTGCCAAACTTAAATAACCCCGATTTTTTGATTATACCTAAGGATTAATCCGTTTAATTTACCGGTCTAATAACGAACATAAAATTGGGTCTATTGTCCGTTCTGATGAGATTTTCAATAAATATTATCAAAGGGTGTTCTGAACAGTTGCACAAATTGGAGCGCCTGAACCTAAGCTCTTTTCTCCTTACGCAATGGGTTTGGAGATGGGTTTGCTTGTTTTGGCTACTTTTTACGTCTTTACAAACAATGGCCCAGTCAAAAATTTCATTTGATACGCTTCAATATGATTTGAAAGGGGCACTTCAATTTTTAGCGGATGCACAGTGTAAAGAAACCATTGAGGGAAAAACGTACGCTGGAGAATGGCCCGCTTACATGCAAATGCATAAACGTTTTGTCATGCTGGGCACGCGACAAAAGTACCGTGATTCCAACAGCTTTACAACGTCGGGTATTTACAACTTATTGTCAGAGATGTACTTAACCGACACTTCTTTGACACAAATCCTGCCGATGTTGCGCGCTTCGTTTCATGAGATTCAAAGTTATGCCACGGAGCAACGGTACAATTTTTGGAAGCTACTACCTCCCAATCGGGATTTGCAGAAAGGCCTCCAACCTAGCCCTGTGCCGTGGGTGCGGCGTCCTACGCATTTCAAACTTAGGTCGCGCTACATAAATAATGCGGCCAATGTCGAAAATGATGCCGACGATACTGCATCGGGAAATTTGGCGGGTTTATATCATCGTCAAATTTTTGGAGAAGAAACAAGTCAGCTGGCTGCTATTGACTCGTTAGTTGATTTCAGTAATACGTCGGAACGTCGATTGGCACCGTTTCAATTATTTGATACCTATCTTGACACGCTCCGAAAAAATCGGCATTGGTATAATTATTTATTTAACGGCTGTGCACATTCGGGAGCGTACATGACTTGGCTAGGGCAGGAGGTTGCTTTTAAAAAGTGGAGCATTGTCAAAACCTTCGGCCACAATCAGATATTTTATTTGAAACAAAGTATTTGTTATCCAAAGCCGTATCTCCCTTATCTCCCCTACGGAACCAATGACGTTGACGCCGTCGTAAATGCCAATGTGCTGACATATTTGGCCCAAAAAGGTGAGTTAGCTTTGAGCAAAGGTACAACGGGCGCTCATCGTTTTATTTATCATCAGGCCGTCAGAAAACGTTGGAGTCGGGCAGGGCACTATTATCCCAATCGGTATCATTTTCATTATGCCGTTTCGCGGGCTTTGGCGGCGGGAGATACCGCCCTGCTCCCCACTGCGCGCTTGATGCTTCAGCATTTGACGGAATCGCAACGGCAGGCAGGAAGCTATCGCAGTCGGAGTCGGGTCAATCATGGCGACGAGTTACAGTCTACGACTTATGCGTTGTTGGCCTTGCTGAATTTCAAAAACATGGGATTAAATGTTCCCCAATCTTCATTGAATAGGGCCGTAAATTTTTTGCGTAGTCAACGGCAATGTGTTGACAATAAGGTGTTTTGGGAAGGGGGTGTTTACTTTTCTGGTGGGACGGTGGTGCGCAATGTGCTTTATTTTACATCAGATGCTTACACAACGGCGCTGGTGGCGCAGGCATTGCAAAAATACATCATGCAGGAAAATCTCAGTCAATCAATCACTGGGCGTGACTAGCCGTCAAATCAGAATCAACAACGGTGATGTGTAGAAGCGTTTGCGCACTTCCGATGGCCAACGCAGTATGGTCGGAAGTGAAAATGGCTTCATATATACTAAATTGGTCGTTGAGCTTTATGCCGAATCGCTTATAATTCCCCGTTTTATTGTCCACCACGATTTGTCCGTCACAGGCGGTATAGAGGTCGTATTTGTGGTTGGAAACCCGTCCCCAAATTAAGCCCGCATCGTTGATAACCTTTTTTTGAGTATTGCGATAAATGCGCCCTTTCTTGCCAATCCAGCCTCCCATTGCTACAAAATCAGTGGCATTTTCAAACTGTATTTCGTGAAATATACTGTTCCCTATTTTTTGTTTTCGTTGCCAGCGGTCATTTTCGAGTGCGTACAGGTGGGTGCGGTTGGGGGTGTACATGAGCGCATAAACCTGTTGATTATGAGGGTTATATTTGACGCACCAAACCATTTTGAACGCATTGCTGTACACTTTTCGCCACGTGCGACCACGGTCGGTGGACTTTAAAATAAAACCTAAAGGGATGGTTTTTTGAGAATGGGCAATGGCGGTATTTCCTCCGCATACAAAAGCCGTGGAGTCATTTACCACCGCCATGTTGTAAAAACAGGCTTTTTCGTACCCTTTTACCTTGATGACCTCCCAGGTCTTGGCCAGAAGATTGTGCTTATAAATAACGCCTTGGTCGGCACAGGCAATTAAATTTTGAGCATCAAAACGGTCAATTTTATAAATATCAACGTGAAGGTTTGGGTAGGAAACATCCGTTAGATTTCCGAGAGAATCACTAGACTTTAATGTGCCATACTTGCCCCCAATCCAGAAGCGATTGCCTACGGGAACTATATCATAAAAAGAAGAGTCTTTAAACGTTTTGCCTTGTTGTAACACCTGAATACGTACTTCCTGCGCTTGGGCGCTGCAAAAAGCGATAAAAAGGGCATAGACGAGCGTTATTTTGGCGGTAAATTTCAACAATGACGAGATTTTCTAAGGGTTCGAGTTTATAGACTTATTTTGCAAAAATAGTCAAGAGACCTTTCTTTACAAACTTACAGGAAGACAACTTCGCGGGGTTTTACCACTATTTATTAAAAGGAAATGAGGTTTTTTGCCTTATTTCCCGCTTCCATTATTTGATTCGGTTGGGGTTTTCGCTGACAAACGCCGACCAGCCACCTTTTTTTGCACCTTTCTTTTTAGAAGCAGCCGAGGGAAGCGCGTTGGCGTGGTAGTGATGACAGATGGCAATGGCCACGGCGTCGGTAGCATCTAGGTATTGGGCTTCCAATTTTTGTTTGAGAATGCTTTCGAGCATATAAGCCACCTGCTCTTTGGAGGCACTACCGCTACCTGTGACCGACATTTTTACGGTTTTGGGCGAATATTCCACAATCGGAATGCTGCGATTGAGGGCGGCGGCCATCGCAACCCCCTGTGCGCGACCGAGTTTAAGCATGGATTGGGGGTTTTTTCCGTAAAAAGGGTCTTCAATGGCCATTTCGTCGGGCAAAAACTCTTCGATTAGCTGCGTGATGCGTTCAAAGATTTTCTTCAGTTTCAGTTCGTGGCTGTTATATTTGTCAAGTTTTAACACGCCGTATTGTAACAATTCAATGCGGTGTTCGATGATACGGATGATTGCGTAGCCCGCAATGCGGGTGCCAGGGTCGACGCCCAAAATGATTTTTTCAGTTGGCTGATTTGATAGGTTTTGTTGCATGATGCAAAGTAACACCCCTTCGTGGTTTTCTCGGCGGTATTCTCTCAAAAAAATCGGATGGGTTTTCAAATGGCTGCTTTTGGGTGCCATGCTTTCTTACCTGTACGTGACAATTCAGGAAAAAGGCCAAAGCTTACAGGATGTCCTTCAATTACTGAGGGAGCGGCTCACCACCAATCATTTTGCAGAATTGGCCTTGGTGATTTTGTTGACCCCGCTCAATTGGGCCTGCGAAAGCAGAAAGTGGCAATTGTTGGCCCAAAAGATTGAGAACATCAGTTTTCTGCAATCCCTGAAAGGGGTTCTGTCAGGATTGGCGCTAGGGTTTATCATGCCCAACAACGTAGGTGATGCCGCAGGGCGGGTGCTGTCGCTTCAAAGTCATCAGCGCCTGACGGGGGTAGGCGCGGCGCTGCTTTCCAACGGTCTGCAATTTTATGCATCATTATTTTTTGGAACACTTGGCTGGGGATTTTTCATAGGCCAGCATGCTACGCTACAAAACTGGCCGCAGCTAACGCTGCTAGGGACATTAACGGCTACCCTGGTTTTTGGTATTTGGTTGATTATCACACGTAAAAGTGCGGAGCGTTACTTGGAGCGTTTCAAATGGTTTCGGTGGGTTGAACCCTACGTTGACGTAATTGCTCAATACGATTTGGTTGAAATTCGTCGGGCTTTTCGTTGGGCGGTACTTCGTTATGGGGTATTTACCCTTCAGTTTGGTTTGTTGCTTTCGATTTTTGACGTTTCGCTGCCCATTTTGACGGCCCTTGCGTGCATTTTTCTGGTATTTTTTGCCAAAACCCTTATTCCTGCTCTCAATTTCTTGGGCGATTTGGGCATTCGAGAAGCATCCTCATTGTACTTTTTTAGCTTTTATAACATTGCCCCCGCCCGCGTGGTGGCCGTAACCCTGACGCTGTGGTGCATCAATATTTTGCTTCCAGTACTGGTGGGGGCATTTTGGATGTTGAAGATGAAGTGGTGGCGGGAGTGATGGTTAAAGTCTTAGACCAAGATGTACCGTTATTAGTGCTGTATTCAATCACACTGCCCGCAGGGCAGGCATTGGATGGAGCCATGATGCTGCCAGCAGTAAGCGTACAATTTGCAGTACAAGTGCTGTTTGTAATCGTCATCTCCTTTTCTATTCTCTGTTTTATTGTTTGTAAAAAAATGACCTCCTAGTAAATAGCCTATATCTGCGGTGGAAACTAGGGTAAAAAAAATATCAGAACCACTACTTCCAAAGGTTTTATCCCATACTTTCACAAGTGCTTGAGCATGAGAAGGGTCAGCAATAATTACTGCATACAGAATACTAAAAAGGAGATAGATATCTTTTCATATCTGGTAGGCCTTAGAGTTTAACCCAGCTTGTGCCGTTCCAATAATAAAAACAATTGTTTCCCTGCGGGCCATTGGCAATGACATAGATTAACAGCCCGCTGATAAGGTTAGTGGTAGGACGGTCGTTAAAATCGAGGCGGGGTAAAAGAACGCCTTTGTTGGGAGAGGTAGCCTCAAAAATAGCGTTTGGGTCGTGGGTGTTATTGATGCCGAACTCTACGTAGTTGGCGGTAGAAGGCACATATCCGTAAATGCCCGCTACTTCAGAGGCCGTAAGCTCTTTGCTATAAAACGTAAGGTCATCAATCTTCCCTTTAAATCCATCATAAACAGGCGTGGGTTTTCTGCCCACATTGAAATTTGTATTGTAAACGGCATTGCCCGTTACATTGCTGAAGGTCTGGACCAATTTGCCATTGAGGTAGAGTTTTAAAGTGCCGGTACCGTCGTACGTACCCACAGCATGGTACCATTGGTTGGTAAGCATATTGGTTGTATCTGGGCCACCCTGGCATTTGTGGTAGAAATACATTCTTTGATTTGAATTTAAACCGAAGTTTAAGCCGCACCCATCTACCCCTATTTCAAGGATTCGTGGATTATAAAAGCCCCATTCGTTATAAAACCAAACTGAGAAGCTAAAAGCACTGGCAAACGAAAAGTTGACGGGCGAAAACTCTACATAGGAGGTGGCTGCGGCATTGGTCGGGTTATTTAAATACAACGATTTGCCTGCAACACCAAATCGGTCTGTTCCATAAGCAACATTCACGGCATTGGTAGGATTAACCCCGTTTCCCGAAGCATCATTGGTATCGCCATTGAAGGGGAAATTAGCAATGATGCTACTTCCGCTAACCGAGTTATTGTAAATGGTAGATACTTCAGCCGGTAAAAGCGGTCGGTTATACACTGCCAAATCATCAATCACGCCTTTAAAGAAAAAGGGGTCCGAGGCGTCAAGTTGAGGAATATTACCGATTATGAAAGGGGCAGCCGAAACATTGGCATTGTAAGATACCGTCGCCTCCTGTACTAATTGACCGTTAATGTACAATTTAGAATTGTTGGCTCCTTCCTGAAACACCATGACCAAATGATACCATTGGTCTAAATTATATTCCCCAGAAGTGATGGTGTGATTGATGGCATTGTTTTGCTTGAATACAAATTTAGTGGGTTGTGTGTAGTTGATTCCTCCATAAAAATTAGCGTTACTTGGTTGATACGCTACCCCTTTACTACAAATAACGCGTGTATAAGGATCAACGGTTATGAAAGAAGGTTTTACCCAAACCGAAACAGACATGGGCTGGCCTGAGGTGGGAGCCAACGCCGAATTATTGCCACAGTTGATGTAATTGGAGACTCCGTCAAAATAATAGGCTTTATCTGCCTGCCCGAAGCGATTGGCTACGAGCGTTGCTCCATAAACTGTTCCGTTATTCCCATTGCCTGATTCATCATTGGCATTTCCGTTAAAGGAATAAGAAGCAATAAGACCGTTAGTAGGTAATTGAGCCATCCCTAGAAAGACATAGCCACATAGAAAAAAAGTGAGTATTGTTTTTTTTAAAGTGCTGATTTTAAGGTCGTTTGTGGCATCTGCCTGTGCGATAAAAAGCAAAATGACAGATTGAATTTTAAAACTTTTCATAGGGAACGAATTAAGATAAAGTTGCCAGAAATATGTGATAGTTTTGGGTAAGGTCTTTCCATTTTCTTCGGGATGCTTTGACAATGGTTTGGTCGGCCAGTAAAATTGTTTTGGTTCCTGGGTTGAATGCTGTAATAAAATGCTGATTGACAATGCAGCCTTTACGGATACGTATAAACTCTTTAGGGATGTAAGGGGCATAAAGTCCGATATTTTTGGCAAACAGAGGCCTTTCACCATTGGAAAGGATAAACCGTGTGTAGTTACCATCACCTTCAATGCGCTGTATCTCATTCCAGGAAAAAGGCAAACAATGTGTGTAAGAGTGAAATGGAATTATAATCAAGTTCATAAGGCAAAGGTGTTTATGTAAAGCGAGATTATTGTAAAAAAATATGTTTAATTGTAGTAGTAAATAAGTATATTGCTTCATTTGGTGAATCTTTTACAGATAATTATGTACAAATATAAATAGCATTGATAACCTTTGTAAATCCCCCTGAAGGGGGATGAATTAAAATAAATTGAGACTTAATTTTGAATAATTTATTCCGTGAGATATAACCAGAATGTAAGATGAAGTTAAACAGCATGTGCGCTTTTCTGTGTTGTCTTATCCTTTTTAGTACAGGAAAAGCTTTTACCCAGCACAAAATATTCCTCTCCAAAAATGAACGTGGGGTATTAATAAAGAGATTGGAAAAGGATTTAAAACAATTGTACGGTCAACCTCCATCTTTTCAGAGAGATACAATTTTATTTAGAAAATTAGATACTTTTTATGTTCAATGGTCTCAATTAAATACTGTTTTGAAGCCTATGCTTGCAAAACAGTCTATTTTAACAGATTCGCTTTTTAAAATTGCCAATAGGAACAAATGGGAGGAAGGTATTTATTTTTCCATGAAATATAAATCTCAGAAACTTGCTTTTGGGGGAAAAGTTGATTCTGCTTATGCGCTTTTATTAGATATTCAAAAAGGGTATGAAAGATTGTCAATTCCTTACCAACAGGCTTGGATACTTATTGCTTTGGCTGAAAAACTTGTTTACAGGGAAATAAAAACACCAGAAGAAATAATCAAAGCAATACATTGTCTCGAAAAAGCCATTACAATTGGTGAAAAATATAAAATATGGGAAGTTATACATAAAGCAAATGCCCATATAGGAGATATTTATTCGATGCAGGGTGATTATAAAAAAGCATTGGTTTATTTTGAAAAACAAATTCCTATGTTTAAAAAACATGGCGATATTAACTTAGGATATTATAGCGAAGGAACCAATTATGCAAATCTTGGAATTTGTTATTTACATCTGGGAAATGAAAAAGAGGCTGTTCGTTTCTTTTATAAATTTTACGGAGTTAATAATCCTGATTTTGGGGGCTACGCAAATTATGTACATCATGCTGTTTTATTAGAGTATAGTAGTTTTTTTATTAAAAAAAATATGTTTAATAAGGCGCTTGAGTTCGAACAGTTATACACGAAAATATTGCCTGAAAGGAATCAAAATGATTATGCTACTCATTACAAACATCTTTATGAAATATACAAAGGACTTTTGAATTATAAAAAAGGATTGTACTACTTTGAGAAGTGGCAAGAAACGAGAGAGAAATTAAAAACTGAAAACCTTAGCAATGAATTTAAAAAAATTGAGTCACTCTACCAATTAGAAAAAAAGAATAATGAGATTGAAGACCTTAGAAAATTGTCTTTGGAAAAAGAGATAGAAGAGCAAAGAAATACAAATATTGCAATTGTCATTTTATTTGTGTCTATTTTTCTAATCTTAGTACTTGTCTTTCGTTCGATAAATTTTAAAAGAGCAATGGTTCAGGCAAAGTTTGAATTGTCAGAACAGAATCAGAAGTTATCCCAACAAATTATTCAAACTCAAGATTCTGAACAACAGCGTATCGCAGCAGATTTACATGACGATTTAGGCGGCACTATTGCAACCGTCAATGCCAAACTCTCTCAATTGGTAGGGGCTGAGTCAATCAGTCAAATAAAGCACGGAATTGTAGATACCTTGAAGATATCTGCAAAAGCGGGAGATCAAATTCGTCAGATTTCGCACAACCTGATGCCGCCAGATTTGGAAAAAGTAGGCTTGGTATTGTTGATTCAGGAGCGAATTGTACAACTCAATGAGAATGAAAAACCACAGTTTAGGTGTCTGATATTTGGTACCGAACGGCGCCTGTCGTTGGAGAAAGAACTCAATATTTACCGAATATTGTCCGAATTGATTCATAATATTCAAAAACATGCTCAGGCAAAAACTGCCTCGGTGCAGTTTTTTTTTCATGAAGATATACTGACCATCACTGTGGAAGATGATGGGGTTGGAGATACCCTTGAAAAAAATCGAGAGAAGAGTTGGGGTATTGGGCTAAAGAACGTATTTTCCAGAGTTAATTACCTCCACGCCCGCCTGCATACCGACAGCAGCGAGCAGGGAACAACGATTATTTTGGAAGTACCCTATGACGCTCCCAGCCAACTCCACACAAATTCTGATCGCGGATGATCACCGATTGTTTAATGATGCCATTGCGGGTTTACTCCGTTCTTCTTTTCACTCTGTACAACAGGTCTTTGATGGCAATTCGTTGCTTTTTTCGGTTCAAAAAAATATGCCTGATTTATTGTTACTTGACATCAATTTGCCCAAATTAAACGGTATTGAAATTGCTAGCAAACTGCGAAAAGATTATCCTGATATTAAAATCATCGTCGTGACAATGTACAATCAGGCTCACGTAGTGGAGTCGGCCATAGCGTTAAATATTGAAGGCTATGTATTGAAGGATTCACCGTCGCAATTGTTGCTTGAAGCCATTGAAAAAGTGCTGTCTGGACAAAAATTTTTCGACCCAAAGCTTCATAAAAAAGTAATCATAAATGACGACGCCTTTACCAATCAATTGCTATTGACAAAACGTGAGCGAGAAGTTGCTGAGAAATTGATAGCGGGCAAAAAAGCCGAAACCATTGCCCAAGAGATGGGAGTGGGCTACGAAACTGTCAAAAGCTACCGGAAAAATATTTATCTTAAATTGGGCGTCAACAGCCTTGCCGAGTTGATTAATCTTATGCGAGACTTGGAATGACCAGTTTTTTGTAATTTCGCCGCATGATATATGCCGCCTTTATTATTTTTTTTCTGTATGCTGTGGCGTGCCTTTGGCTCTGTGCGCAATGGATACGTATTCCGCAACGACCTTCTGATTCAATCCCCGTCCCAAACGATTTTAAATTGTCAGTCATTATTCCTGTACGCAACGAAGAACGGAACATTGGCGTATTGTTGAATGACTTGCAGCAACAGACGTTGGATAAGCGACATATTGAAGTAGTCGTCGTAAATGATGCTTCCTCCGACGCCACTGAAGCGATTGTTCGGGCGTTTGAAGAAGGCCAATTCTTTGATTTAAAGCTTATTTCTTTAAATGATGTTGCGGTAAAGTCACCCAAGAAACGGGCGATAACTGCGGCATTGAAAGTAGCCTCTGGCCAATTGATTGTCACTACAGACGGTGACTGTCGGGTGGGAGCGAAGTGGTTGGAAACGATTGTTCAGACCTATCTGCAAACCAACGCCAAGTTTATCAGTGGCCCTGTAACGTTTTTGGATGAAAAAAATAGTTTTGATATTTTTCAGACCATTGAATTTGCCAGCTTGATAGGTACGGGTGCCTGTTTGCTAGAAGCAGGGCATCCAACGATGTGCAACGGAGCTAATCTTGCGTACCAACGGGCGGCATTTGACGAAGTTGGGGGGTATGAAGGGGTGGACCAGATAGCGTCGGGAGATGATGAGTTTTTACTCCAAAAAATCCATCAACGGTATCCTGGAAGTGCGTATTTTTTGAAAAATGAAGCGGCCATTGTTCGTACTCAACCGCAGGAAAATTGGCGGGCGTTTTATCGCCAACGGATTCGCTGGGCGGGAAAATGGGCCGTAAATCGCAGGCCCGCAACGATGATTGTGGCCGTTTTTGTGTTTGTTGTCAATGCTTTGACGATTGTGTTGGTGGCCAAAGCATTGGGAGAAGAAATGAGGAATTTTGGAATGAATACAATTTTAATTCTTAAATTTCTTCCTGAATTTCTATTTTTGGGTTTGATTATCAGTTTCTTGAAGAAACGTATCTTAGTTTGGTATATTCCTTTAGTGCAACTTTTTTATCCTTTTTATGTGTTGTTTTTTGGACTGGCTGCCCAACAGAAAGAGTATGAGTGGAAGGGGAGGAGATTGCGTTAAAAAGTACAGTTGACGGACAAAACTCACTATTTACAGCGAATGATTCCATTGTTTGTTCACAAATCACCCCGCCTGCTCAAGGCTTTCTACACACCTTTCGTGTGGAATATTTCGACGGACGAAAACATCATTTATCTTACCTTCGATGATGGCCCCATCCCCGATGTGACAGAGTGGGTATTGGAACAATTGGACCACTTTGATGCCAAAGCCACCTTTTTTTGCATTGGTGATAATGTGTTGAAATATCCCGATATTTTTTCGCAATTGGTTGTCAATGGACACAGCGTTGGCAATCATACGCACAATCACCTCAACGGTTGGAAAACCGACGATGCAACCTATTGGCAAAACGTGGCCCAGTGTCAAGATATTTTGCCCGTAAAAACAAACTTGTTTCGGCCTCCATACGGACGCATTAAATTGAGTCAGGCCAAGCCGCTCCTCAATGATTACCACATTGTGATGTGGGAAGTACTAACGGGTGACTTTGAAAAATACCTTTCTCCCGAGCATTGCCTGGAAAAAACGCTGAAACACACGCAAGCGGGTTCAATCGTGGTCATGCACGACAGCCTCAAAGCTTGGCGTAACATGAGTTATGTATTGCCCCGATTTCTTGAACATTTTTCAGCTTTGGGCTACCGTTTTGAAGCATTACCCCAACATGTTTCAGTAGAGTTCAAACTGGGTGAGGCCATGAAAGTCTACTGAGAAAACCAAACCGTCAGATGCTTTGGTTTTGGAATGTATTAACCGTCAGACGGTTATCTTGATTTTTTGCGAAAAAAGTACGAATAATTCTTCTCTTCAATATCGTCGTAAGTGTACATCTGAGAGGTACGGTTTTTGTAAAAATAACGAATCAGGATAAAATCGCCCATGCAAGCGAAAGTATGCAGCAATAGGGCGCTTCCCCAAAAAAACTGCCATTGCGGAAAAATAAACCATAGAACAGTGAGCGAAATTGTAATGACCACAAAGGGCATGGCGGCCACCAACGCATTTTCGCGGAGGGTCATGACAAATTTTTGGGCGTAAGCGTACACAATCAGGCTTTTCATTGACCACCCAAAACCTACTTTTTGGGCACCAATCAGCTTAAAGAATAACCCGTGGATGGCTTCGTGGATGGGGAGTAAAACAATAAAAAAACACAGGAACGCGAGGCCGAATTGGGTGGCAAAGGTATCTAATCCACCTTCTGATTTTGGGATGAATTTACCGATTGACCAGCCCACAACACCCCCAATGCCAGCAAACACTGCGAAAAAAAGCAGCGATTTGGCGTTTTATTTGGGTTGGGTGGGTTGGTTATCAGGCTGTTTCATTCCTAATTCTTGCATCAGAAATTTTCCCATTTCATCCACGTGGAAAGAGTCAATCAATTCATAAGAGTTAGCGTCGTGCAGTTGTTCTACGGTGGGTTTCATACGTTGTTTTTCATAAAAACCACGAAGGAAATAAAAAGTTTATAGATTCATTTTCTTCATTTCTTTGACGGCATAGTCAGCGGCGCGTGCCGTGAGGGCCATGTACGTCAGCGAGGGATTTTGGCAGGCCGATGAAGCCATGCTTGCGCCATCAGTGACAAATACATTCTTGCAGGCGTGTACTTGATTGAAGCCGTTGAGAACCGATGTTTTTGGGTCGCGTCCCATGCGGGCGGTGCCCATTTCGTGGATGGCAAGGCCCGGGGCTTGGTGGTTATCAAACGCCGCCGTAACCTTAATGCCCGCATGGTGCATCATTTCTTGCGCTTGATTGAGCGCATCCAACACCATTTTATCTTCATTTTCGTGCCATTGACAATCAATTTTCAGCGTTGGCATTCCCCATTTATCCTTTTTGTCAGGGTCAAGTTCAATTTTGTTGTCCACGTGCGGGAGCATTTCTCCCATGCCCGTCATGCTGAATGTCCAAGGGCCAGGTTTGGTCATGCTTTCTTTAAAATCTGCCCCAAAACTGTCGTTTCCGTTGCCACGTTCCCAGCCCTGTCGCCCAGCTCCGCAGGCATAAGCGTAGCCGCGTACGAAGTCTTTTTGTCGGTCGTTGCCGAGATTTCTGAAACGTGGGACGTACGAGCCTGCGGGACGCCGACCAAAATAATAGCTATCATTAAACTCAGCTCCTTCGTATATGCCACTTACCCGAATTCGGTAGTTATGGTCCATCAAATAACGGCCCAGTGCGCCGCTGTCGTTGCCCAAACCGTTGGGAAAACGCCCCGAAGTGGAATTCATCAAAATGGCGGTGCTGTTGATGGTAGCGGCATTGACAAAAATAATTCGGGCATAAAACTCCGTCATTTCTAAGGTATTGGTGTCAATGACGCGTACTCCCGTGGCTTTCCCCTTTTTTTCGTCGTAAATGATGGAATGGACAATGGAAAACGGGCGTAATGTCAACTTTCCTGTTTTGACAGCGGCCGGAAGGGTGGAGGATTGGGTACTGAAATAGGCCCCATAAGGACACCCCCTGTTGCACCAGTTGCGCGACTGACAGGCCGAGCGACCCAAGGCCGTATGAATTGCCGAAGGCTTGCTCAGATTGGCGGTGCGACTGATGATAAAATGCCGGTCGTTGTATTTATTGGCGACGGTTTTTTGGAAATGTTTTTCAAGGCAATTAAGCTCAAAAGGTGGCAAAAACTCGCCGTCGGGCAAGGATTTAATGCCGTCTTTATTGCCCGAAACCCCAATAAAACGCTCGACGTAACTGTACCACGGCGCGAGGTCTTTGTAACGAATGGGCCAATCAACCCCGATGCCTTCGCGGGCATTTTCTTCAAAATTGTCTTCGTTCCAGCGCTGTACCCACCGTGCCCACATCAGCGATTTTCCGCCTACCTGATAGCCGCGTGTCCAGTCGAAAGGCTTGATTTGGGTATAGGGATGTTCGTCGTCTTTGACAAAAAAATGATTGCCGTACTCGTTGGCGGCAGGGCCCGTTTTGCGCTGAATCGGCACGCGGTCAGCGAGTTCGAGCGGCAGACGTCCACGGTGGGCCATCTCCCACGGTGCCGACATCGTGGTGGGATAATCGACAACGTGTTTTACGTCGCGTCCGCGTTCGAGCATTAGGGTGCGTAATCCTTTCTCGGTCAATTCTTTGGCGGCCCAGCCACCGCTGATGCCAGAACCAATGACGATGGCGTCGTAGGTGTTATTTTTCTGAACTTCGGTATTGAGGTACATTTTATAACCGTTAATGCGATTTTACTTTAACTTATTATAATAAGTCTAATTCCGTTTTTTTATACTCCTAATCCCGTTGTTTTTAAGCAGCTCAAACGAAGCAATGAGACAATAAAAAAAGTGTAATTTGCGGCAGGAAAAAGAAGCGAAAGCAAAGACATGGTTCAACAGGTAACAATTGAAAATTTCAAATCTATTCAGTCGCTCACGTTGGAGTTGGGGCGAGTGAATGTGTTTATTGGTGAAAACGGCAGCGGGAAAAGCAATATTTTAGAAGCTATTGCGATGGGCTCAGCAGCTGGAGAGAATAAATTGGATAATGAATTTTTGAGTTCTCGGGGAATTAGGCGAAGTGAGCCCCAGTCAATGAGAAGTGGATTTGAGAAGAAAAATCTAAAAAAAGATATTAAGATAAATATAACAAGAATTGCCCCATATCATCAATTAAGTTTTAAACTTAGAAATACTAATGAAATTTATTCCAAATGGGAACGAGAAATAGACTCAATTGAAGGTTTTGCAACTGCATTCGCCCAAATAGATGAGAAAAAATTGAGTGATCCATCAATTATTAAATTTAAAAACGACACATATATAACTAATCAGATACTTTGGGAGAAGTTCTGGAATGATTTTCATGATTTTCTCATTTATTCCCCCGAAAACTACTTCCTCCGACGCTTTGAGGATGAATCACAAATAATGCCGTTAGGTATTCGAGGAGAAGGATTGTTTAAGCTTATTTCAATTTTAAATGAAGAAAAACCCGAGCAATTCCAAAAAATAAGAAAAAACTTGGCCTTGATAGACTGGTTCGAGGGTTTTGAAATTCCTAACGATTTACGCTTTACCGAACGCCGCATCCGTATTAAAGACCGCTTTTTGGAAGAAGGATTGGCGTATTTTGACCAACACAGTTCCAACGAAGGCTTTTTGTATCTGCTGTTTTACTTCTCATTGTTTATCAGCGATTACACCCCCAAATTTTTTGCCATTGACAACATCGACAACGCCATGAATCCCAAGCTGGCGAGTCGATTGGTGCAGCAATTAACGCAACTTGCCAAAGAACATGATAAACAGGTAATCATGACTACCCACAACCCTGCCGTGTTGGATGGGCTTGATTTGAAAGATGACGAACAGCGTCTTTTTGTTATTTCGCGCAACAAGCTTGGGCATACCAAAGCCTTACGCATTACCCATAAACCTACCCCCGAAGGTCAGGAACCTGTGCGGCTGTCGGAGCAGTTTTTGAGAGGATACATTGGTGGGCTTCCTAAAAACTTTTAATGTATGCCTACTTTTGGACTGATTGCGGAAGGCGTCACCGACCATGTGGTTTTGGAAAATATTTTGGTGGGCTTCTTCAATGACCTTGACCTTGATGTTCGTCCGCTAACACCTTTGCGGGATGCTACTGATGCTTTGCAGGGGTTTGGTGGTTGGTACAATGTCTTTGAGTATTGTAAATCTTCGTTTTTCAAAGACGCGTTTATTCAAATTGATTACCTTATTATTCAGATTGATACTGACTGCTCCCACGAGAAAAATTATGATGTACCTCCGATTCATGGTGAGTCGACTGAAGAATTTATTGAACGAGTAATCGCCAAATTTGTGGGACTATTTCAAAATGGCTTTGGAGATGAATTTTATGAATCGCATCAACGTAGAATTCTTTTTGCAGTATCGGTCAATGAAATCGAATGTTGGCTGTTGCCACTTTATTCAACTGACAAAAAGACGCAAGCATCATCCAATAATTGCATCCATAAACTCAATCAATTGTTGACTAAAAGCAAAAAAGACATTATAAATCCTACTCGGAAAGATGCTAAAATCTATCAGAAACTATCGCGAGAATTCTGTAAAACAAAGATTCTGAAAAACGCATATCCACAAAATCCAAGTTTCAACTATTTTGTGGAGCAGTATCTTGTAAAGATTGAAACAACAAACCCAAGTTAGAAATCTAATGAAAGTAATTGGTTGATATTTAGATGGTTAATGCAGTCGAAAATCGTCAATCGAAAACCCCAATTTTTATACTAATGAATCTCCCATTTGAAGGAACCGATAAATACGTAGCAACGCGGGAATTGTCGGTCGCGGTCAATGCCGCAGTTAGCTTACAAAAGCCGCTTTTACTGAAAGGTGAACCGGGTACGGGTAAGACCATGCTGGCCTTTGAAGTAGCCAAAGCACTGGGTAAACGGCTCTTAACGTGGCATATAAAATCAACCACCAATGCGCATCAGGGGCTTTATGAGTATGATGCCGTGTCGCGTTTGCGGGATTCGCAATTGGGCGATAAGCGCGTGTACAGTGTCGAAAACTACATCAAAAAGGGGAAATTATGGGAGGCATTTGAGTCGGAAGAACAAGTGGTATTGCTGATTGATGAGATTGACAAAGCCGATATTGAGTTTCCCAATGACTTGTTGCAGGAACTCGACCGCATGGAGTTTTACTGTTATGAACTCGACCGCACCATCGCGGCCAAACAGCGCCCGATTGTTATCATTACTTCAAACAACGAAAAAGAATTGCCAGATGCGTTTTTGCGGCGGTGCTTTTTCCACTTTATTCGTTTTCCCGACCGTGATACTATGCAGCAGATTGTACACGTGCATTATCCCGAACTGGACAAAGAGTTGCTTGAGCGCGCCATGAAAGCATTTTTTGCCGTGCGCGACGTGAAAGCCCTGAAAAAGAAGCCATCCACGAGCGAGCTACTGGATTGGATAAAATTGCTTCTGTGGGCTAAGGTCTCCGCCGACGACCTCAAAGACCTCGAATCACTGCCCGAAGTGCCACCGTTTTTGGGTGCTTTGCTCAAAAATGAACAGGACAATGATTTGTACGCGGCTCTACGGGCAAAAGGTTTTAAGCCCTATTAATGACTCGATTTTGATAGGATGGGTTTCTGATTTAATGGTTGCGAATATGTTTTTAGACTTCTTTTTACTGCTGAAAAAACACGCCCTGCCCGTTTCTATCGGGGAGTACTTGAACCTGTTGGAAGGGCTAAAACGACAGGTGATTGACATGAGTGCGGAGGAGTTCTATTATTTTAGTCGCACGGCGCTCATCAAAAACGAGATGCATTATGATTTGTTTGATCGCCTTTTTGCCGAGTATTTCAAAAATGCCCAAACCGTCGAAGCAAGAATATTGGAGACTCATTTGCCGCCCGAATGGTTTAAAGATGCGTTGTCGCGCGAGTTGACCGACGAAGAAAAAGAGATGATTGAACGAATGGGCGGCTTAGAAAAGCTTTTTGAGCGGTTTCAGCAGTTGCTTCAAGAACAAAATGAACGTCACGACGGAGGCAATACTTGGATTGGTACGGGGGGAACTTCACCTTTTGGCAACAATGGCTATAACCCAGAGGGATTTCGGGTAAAAGGGCCTTCGGCGGGCAACCGTACGGCCACCAAAGTTTGGGAAAATCGGGAGTATAAAAATTACGACGAAGACCTCGAACTCAACACCCGCAACATGAAAATGGCCCTGCGCAGACTGCGTATCCTGACCCGCGAAGGCATGGACGAAGAACTTGACATGAATGCCACCATCGAAGGCACCAGCCGCAACGGCGGCATTCTGGACATTCATATGCATCCGTCGCGCAAAAACAACGTTAAAGTATTACTGTTGTTGGACGTAGGCGGTTCGATGGATGAGCACATTGAGCAATGCTCGCAATTGTTTTCGGCGGCCAAGTACCAGTTTAAACACATCGAATATTTCTATTTTCATAACTGCGTTTACGAAACCCTTTGGCGCGACAATTCCCGCCGAAGTTCACGCGTACCTACCTTGGAGGTATTGCATAAGTACAACAAAGAATACAAAGTGATTTTTGTGGGTGACGCTTCCATGGCTTCCTACGAAATTACGCATCCACGCGGTAGCGTAGAGCATTACAATGAAGAGTCGGGGCTGGTTTGGCTCAATCGTTTTAAAGAGCAATATCCTCATTTTGTGTGGCTTAATCCCGTTACTGTGGCTGATTACTGGAAATACACCCACAGCATCAGTATCATTCGAGAATGGGCCGACAATCGGATGTTTCCGCTCACGCTCAGCGGCCTTACCCAAGCAATGAAATGTTTGAAAAATCCTAAAGTTAAATTTGAAAATTAATGCATCTCTTTTACCAGCCTAATTTCTCCGAACTCTCTGCATTAATCGAGGACGAAGCTTTTCATGCCGCCAAAGTACTGCGTTTGCGTGAAGGGGAAGCGGTGCGGGTTACGGACGGGCAGGGGAGTTGGTATGATGCCGTTGTGCAAAGCAGTACGCCCAAACGTTGTAATTTAAAAGTGGTTCAACAAACGGTACAGCACCCGCGCCCCTTTCGGATTGAAGTTGCGTTGGCCCCGACCAAAAACATGGACCGAATTGAGTGGTTTGTGGAAAAAGCGACCGAAATCGGGATTGATACCGTTTCGTTTTTTTATACCAAACATTCCGAACGACGCAACATGAAGTTGGAACGTCTGCACAAAATCGCCGTTTCGGCCATGAAACAGTCGTTGCAGGCCTTTTTGCCCCAAATCAGGGAAGTGGGTGATTTTGGAAAATATATCCCTACGGTCAATACTACTCAGAGGTTCATTGCGCATTTGCCCGAAGGTAAAATCCCCGCGCATTTATTAAAGAAAGCCAGTCCTGAACAGAATTATACCGTTGTGATTGGCCCCGAAGGAGATTTTACGGAGGCCGAAATACAGTTAACCCAACAGCACGGATTTGAGATGGTAACGCTCGGTAATACGCGTTTACGCACCGAAACGGCCGCTTTGGTGGCTTGCCAAACGCTTCATTTGGTGAATATTATATCCCAATCCTAACGCTTCGCTTGTAAGTTCTCTACGGTTCACTTGGCTATTGGTACGATTCACTGTTTCTTATTTGAATTAGGGCCGCTTCAAACCCCACCTTTGGGGCATTGAAAATCTCTAAATCAACTTTAGCCATGTCGCAGCCACAACTCTTTTCGCTACCTCAACTTGAAGAAACTCCCATTCACCGCCTTTGTATTCACATCGGTGGATTGGTCAGAACCATTGATATTCAAAGCATTATGTACCTCCAATCAGAGGTGAATTATACCCGTTTTTTTGCCAAAGACGGAAAGACCTACTTGGAGGCTAAGACATTAAAGCATTTTGATAAAGTACTGGAAGATACCGAGTTTATTAGAATTCATAAGTCTTATTTGGTCAATCGAAATTGCATTGTGTCGATGACTTCCGATTTTGTTTTACTCAAAAATGGGATTCAACTGCCCGTTTCACGCCGCAAAGGGCGGGCTCTCAAACGCAATCGAAACGTGGTTTCGCTCTTTAGCAAACTGCGCGAGCGCCGAACTTGGTATTGATTTTGCTGGAGATGGATAAATTCGGTATATATGTTTGCGTAAACCGTTCGTTTACGTTAAGTTCGTAAAACCATAAATTATCCATTTCAGACAAGGCAACTATGACACTTATTCGCCTTTTTTTTGTATCCACTCTGCTGACGGTTTTCTGTTTCTTGCCCTCCGCCCATGCGCAATACGCGTATAAAATTGCAAAACTAAAATACGGCGGCGGCGGTGACTGGTACGCTAACAAAACATCATTGCCCAACTTAATTAAATTTTGTAATCAAAACCTGCGCATGAATGTCTTCCCCGACGAAGACATTGTGGAGCCGGGAAGCCCCGATTTATTTTCCTATCCATTTGTGCATTTAACGGGCCATGGCAACGTCCTTTTTTCGGATTCAGAAGCACGGAATTTGCGTCGTTACATGATTTCAGGGGGCTTTTTACACTTAGACGATAACTATGGCCTTGATAAATTTATTCGGCGGGAGATGAAAAAAGTCTTTCCTGAATTAGAGTTTGTGGAAGTTCCTTATACGCATCTGGTATATCATCAAAAATTCAATTTTCCCAACGGTCTGCCCAAAGTTCACGAGCACGATGCTAAATCTCCGCAAGGGTTCGGCCTTTTTTGGGAAGGCCGTTTGGTATGTTTTTATAGTTATGAGTGCGACTTAGGAAATGGTTGGGAAGACCAGAGTGTTTACAACGACCCCGAGGAACTGAGACAGCAGGCGTTGCGTATGGGAGCCAACTTGGTACAATATGCGCTTACGGTAAACCAATAACGGCGAAAATTCCCTTTTTTTCTGTTGGTTTTGCCGAAAGTATTTCTTAGATTTGTACAAGTTTTCACATTAAAATAACCCGTTAATTTTCATGTACGCAGTATTGGCCGCTTTTTTTGGACACTGGTATCTTTCCTTGTTTTGTCAAACATTTTTCTTGCATCGTTATTCTGCCCATAAGATGTTCACTATGAACAAATTCTGGGAAAAGTTTTTCTATGCCTTAACCTACATTTCGCAGGGTTCATCGTATTTAAGCCCACGGGCTTATGCCATTTTGCACCGTATGCATCATGCATTCAGTGATACCGACAAAGATCCGCACTCTCCGCATCATACTGAGAACGTATTTACGATGATGTGGAAAACCAAAGATATTTATAATGCGGTTTTGAGCCGTAAAATGAAAGTTGAGGCTCGTTTTGAGCGTGATTATCCTTATTGGGAAAAACTCGAAAAACTGGGTGATTCGTGGATGTCGCGTCTTGGTTGGGGGATTTTGTACTCAGCTTTTTACATCTTCGCTTTCATGTATTTGGATATGCACTGGGCGTTTTTCCTGTTGTTACCCATTCATTATTTAATGGGTCCCGTGCACGGTGCGATTGTCAACTGGAGCGGACACAAATACGGCTACCAGAATTTTGACAACAAAGATGAGTCTAAAAACTCCCTTATTTTTGATATTTTGATGATGGGAGAGTTGTTTCAGAACAACCACCACAAACTGCCCAACCGCGTTAATTTTGGAGCAAAATGGTTTGAATTTGACCCAACTTATCCAGTAATTAAACTCCTGAGCTGGACTAAAATCATTAAGATGAAAGAGTCAAAAGTAGGAGTGGAAGTGCCTAAACAAAAGGCCGAAATGATGCAATAATACACATTTGTGCTTTATATAATAAACGAAAAAAGGGACGAATATTTCGACCCTTTTTTCGTTTTAGAGCAATCGCGACGCAATTTCGTCCCAGCCCATGACTCGGTCAAATTCGGTATCTTCTAAATTATGCGGTGCGTTAAACAATAACCCTTTCCCCTTGAACGTCTTTAGGTTACGGGGAAGGTCGTCAACCAAATAGTCTCCACTGAGCACACTTTTATCGCCGCAGAAAATAATATTTGACCAAGGGATAAAATCGAAGTGTTTCTTTAACCAATCGTATTTTTCTCGAAACGAATTCGGGAATTCCATCGCCGCCGTTGCCACAAAAATTTCATATTTTTTGCTTAGTGCAAAAACTGTTTCCTGCGCATGGGGCACCAAAGAAATATCACTGAAAAAGCCCGGCTCATGAATGAGGCCATAGAGGCGTTGATGATGGTCGGAAGAGAGAATTTTATGTAAAGACATTTTGTCGAATTCTTCGCGGGCAAGGCCCGTTCCGAAGTCACGCACGATAATATCAGCGAGTTTGCCGTGGGTATCGGCCAATACGTCATCTTGATCTAAAATAAGGCGAGGTTTTGTCATTATCATTGAAACGTTAGTTATAAAGACAACCGTCTCAATTTTTGAAAAATTCACCATTCCCAAAAAAATTGCATTTTAAAAATAGTACAATCTGCAAAAACCTTCTTTTGGAAATGGAGTTAAGTCATTGATACATTGTTATTTTTAAGCTATGCCGAAGCGTTACATTATTTTTTTTCTTTGGTGGTTGGCGCTGCAAGGAAGGGCCCAAAGAAATGACTGTAATTTGTCAATCAACAAGCCAATTGTGAGCGTTTCAAAAGCAGGAAGACCTGCCGTAGCGGCCCTAACGACCGTTTGTCAGGATAGTTTAGTCCAGCTTAATCTAAAGAACTACGAAAAAGGAACGGTGGTGCAGTGGAGGTTGAACAACACTGATATTCCAAACGCAAAGGATACCATTTTGGTAATCAGAAACAATCAGGCTGGAGTTTACACTTGTACCGTTAAAAACAATGTGTTGTGTACAAACCCCGTCATATCTGACCCCATTGCTATTTCATTGATTCCAAAACCAATTGTTGGACCTGTCGTGCGGGGTGGCTTTGTGGGTACGCCCTGCGTGGATGGCTACGAAAAACTAACCGTAACGGCCACTGGAAATAGTTCGTTAAGTTATCAATGGTTGAGTGAAACCAGACCAATAGAAAGGGCAAATTCAACTTCTTTTGATGTTATTGAAACAGGGGTTTATTCCGTAAGGGTCACGGACTCTGACGGATGTGCCACCGTATCTGGTAATTTGACCGTTATTCCTGCTACACCGCCCAAAGCTGAGATTAGTGCTTCAAAAGGCGGGTTTTGTGCGGGAGAAAACGTAACGCTTTTTTCGACCCGAGGTCGAACCAACGTCTACCAATGGATGCGGGATGGGCAAGCCATTGGGGGCATCAAAGACACGATTATTATTGCACAAGCAGGGGTGTACAGCGTAAAAGTGACCGCACCCAATTCGTGCTCCACTACGTCGTTGCCAATCACCGTGATACGGCACCCCGAACCCGTGGTTTCAATCGAAAGTCCCGGGAATGAGTTTTGTCCAGGGGCAGCGCTGCCTCTAACCGCCGCAGGAATTGATTTGAAAAAGTTTGAATGGTTGATGAATGGGCAACCCATTAAGGGGGCCTCCCAGAATACGTTTGAAGTAAATGTGGAGGGGAGTTATTCTGTAAGTATCACCGATACAAATGGTTGTAAGGCCGTAGCGAAAGCCGTTGAAGTAAAAAAAGTGGACAAAATTACGGTGCGAATCGACTCTCTCCCCGATTTTTGTGGGCCACTTGGAAACCCGATTCCGCTTAAAGGAATACCGTCGGGTGGGATTTTTTCGGGAACGGGCGTGGTCAATGGAACTTTTGATTCAAAATTGGTGGGCGTTGGTGAGCATGTCGTTACTTATGTTGTACAAGGAGCCTTGGATTGTTTGAACGGGGAAGCACAGAAAAAAGTCATTGTTTCGCGCCCCCCAACGCTCAATTTGGGAGAAGACCGCATTATTTTTCAGGGAAGTTCCTTATCGCTTGACGCTGAGTTGGGCATTGGGTATACCTACAAATGGACGCCAACGGAGGGCATTGATAATCCCGTTTCACCCAAAGCGTTGTTTAGGCCCGAACAAACTACGACTTATCACATCGTAGCTACGGGACCGATGGGGTGCTTGGCTGAAGACAGTATTACCATTAATGTGTTTTCAGGCGTGTATATTCCTGATATTTTTACGCCAAATGGGGATGGTCAAAACGATACATGGGAACTGAAAGGGTTGGAGCTTTATCCTCAAGCCCAAATTACCATTTTCAATCGTTGGGGACAGGCCGTTTTTTATGAAACAGGTGAAGCTCCCAAACCTTTTGATGGTACGTTTAATGGGAGTGTATTGCCCGTTGGCGAATACGCCTACGTTATCCTTACCGAACCAAACGGGCACGTATTGCGGGGGAAAGTATTGCTTTTGCGGTAAAAAAGGTGGATTGTATCATAAAATATCATTTTTGGTACGTTTAATCAAAAACATTACTTTTGAACAAATACAAAATTGAAGGATGTTATGCTTAATTCATTGGAAATACGTAATTATCGGAGTCTTGAACATCTTAGAATTGATAAGGTGGGACGGGTTAATCTGATTTTAGGTAAAAATAATACAGGCAAAACAAGTGTACTTGAGGCATTAGTGCTTTTCTTTTCGTATGATAACCTAGATTTTTTTGGATGGGTTGATAGATTTTTAAATTTTAGAGGGGAAAATTTAGTTGAAGGAATAGAATTTGATAAACAAGAGCAGGCTATTTCATCGCTTTTCTACAAAAAAAAATTTTCATATTTTGATGATACCCTTTCAATTAAGATTGGAGAAGTCAATAATATCTCTCCCTTAACTATCAGATTAGTAAAAGTTACTTATAATAAAGATGGAGCAATCCAAATAGCAACTTCGCAGGAAGAAATTGGAGGGAATGCTTTTACTGTTGAACTTTTAGGGCAAAAAGATGAAAACGATTTTATATCATTAATTCTTTCAGAAAAAGTTTATAGGAGAAGGTTAAGTCGTGAATTCTTGCGCTTTCCCTTTGGACTAGTATCATCAGGGATTATAAATGCACCTGATAATGGAACTCTCTGGGATAAGGTGGCTCTTCGAACTGAAAAGCGAAAAAAAGTTTTTGAGGCACTGAAGATTATACAGCCTCAAATTTCTAATCTACATTTTGAAGGTGGTTTGAAACCGTATGTATTGTTGGAAGGAGAAGATGAACCTGTCCCATTACGTTCAATGGGCGATGGTATCAATCGGATTCTTACCATTATTTTAGCAATGGTCAACTGTGAAAATGGATATTTGCTGATTGATGAGTTTGAGAATGGCCTCCACTACTCTGTTCAGGAAAAATTATGGGAAATTATTTTTCATTTGGCTGAGCGGCTTAATGTTCAGGTTTTTGCTACAACGCACAGTTATGATTGCATAGATGCATTTTCAGAAGTTCTCAATGGTGGTAAATATTCTAAAGATTCAGGTGTAATGATTCGTCTTGACAATTATGAAAATAATATTGAGGCAACTGTCTACGATGCAAATGAAATCCAAAATACCACCCGTTTACACGTTGACCCACGATGAGTAGCTTAAATCCGAAACACTTTAAAAAGTTCCTAGTAGTTGAAGGCAACGATGATTTACATGTTATTGCCAATATTTGGAAAAACTATGTGGGAGAGCACTCCGCCGTTTTCTACATAGATGACAGCAAAGGGTTTCCAAATGTGTATGGAAAGATTGAGTCATATTTTTTATAGAAGAGACCGAATGTTGAAGCCATAGGAGTTGTTGTTGATGCGGATGAAAATCTACTTACTCGCTGGGAATCACTTAAGCATGCACTTAAACAACTGGGATATAGTGTTCCTCAAGAACCTAATCCTAATGGGACAATTTTAAAAGGGGAAGAGCGAAATCCTGATATTGGGATATGGCTAATGCCTGATAACAATGCCGCTGGGATGCTAGAAGATTTTGTTAAACATCTTATTCCAGAGGATGATTTACTTTTAGCTGAGACAGAACTAGTTTTAGAAAAATTGGAAATAGAATCGTACAATAAATATCATCTTATTCACAAATCCAAGGCTCGTATTCATACATGGCTTGCTTGGCAAGAGGATCCTGGAACTCCAATGGGACTGGCAATTACAAAAACATATTTGACAACTAATTCAGAAGTCTGTAAAAAGTTTGTCAGATGGCTAAATGAACTTTTTAATACCTAAAGACAGGCAGCCTGCCGAAGCAAACGGCCTGTCTTTAGGTATTTATAATAGATAAATCCCCTGATTATAATCCTAGAGATTTCAGTACTTCGGTTACTTTGGCGGCCGCTTCTTTGAATTCAATGGCTGAATATACTTTCAGGCCAGACTCATTGATAATGCGTGCACCTTCTTCGGCGTTGGTTCCTTGTAGACGCACAATGATAGGCACTGGAATGTTACCGATGGCCTTGTAGGCTTCCACAACCCCCGTTGCTACGCGGTCGCAACGTACAATACCTCCGAAGATATTGATAAGAATCGCTTTCACATTAGGATCTTTCAGGATGATACGGAAACCCGCTTCTACCGTTTTGGCATTGGCACCACCCCCTACGTCGAGGAAGTTGGCAGGCTCACCGCCCGAAAGTTTAATTAAATCCATTGTACCCATGGCCAAACCAGCACCATTTACCATACAACCCACGTTTCCGTCAAGTTTTACGTAGTTGAGGTTGCTTTCGCCTGCTTCTACTTCCAACGGATCTTCTTCGTTGGTATCGCGCATGATGGCGAGCTCAGGATGGCGAATCAGGGCGTTGTCGTCCAAGTTCACCTTGGCATCAATTGCCATGATTTTATCATCTGATGTTTTCAACACAGGGTTGATTTCAAACATAGACGCGTCAGACTCCCAATAGGCAGTATAAAGAGAAGTGATAAACTTCACCATTTCTTTGAATGCATTGCCTGATAGTCCGAAAGCAAAGGCAATTTTACGGGCTTGGAATCCTTGCAAACCTACGCGTGGATCTACCCATTCTTTGATGATTTTTTCGGGAGTATGCTCCGCTACTTCCTCAATATCCATCCCGCCTTCGGTACTTGCCATAATGACTGGACAGCCTTTGGCACGGTCGAGTAGAATTGAAATGTAGTATTCTTTGGGCTCAGAAGCACCAGGATAGTAGGCATCTTCTGCCAAAAAGATCTTATTTACTTTTTTGCCTTCGGGCCCTGTTTGGTGAGTGACCAAAACGTTACCCAAAAGATTGGTAGCGATTTCGCGCACTTGGTCGGGTGATTTCGCCACTTGCACGCCGCGTTGCTCCAAACCTTGAATTTGACCCTTTCCGCGTCCACCAGCGTGGATTTGAGATTTTACGACGACAAATTTTGAGCCCGTACGCTCGGCAATCGAACGGTAGGCTTCTACGGCGCGCTCTGGGGTATCAACGACGATACCGTCTTGAATGCGAACACCGTATTTCTTGAGTATTTCTTTTCCTTGGTACTCGTGAATGTTCATATTATATATTCTGGTGAGTGTTTGTAAGTTTTTGTTTTACCGTGCCAAATTACGGAAAATAACTGAATGAGAAATAGGATTTCTCTGGTTTTAGCCGAATGGGCCAGGATAAAGTGCAGAAAGTTTGGGAATAAGCGTCGTTCAGGCAATTTTTCAGACTTTAGGATTACTGCCCTACTGGAATAAATTGTAATAAGTATAGATAAAATAGAAATAAGTAACTATTTATTGCTTAATCCTAAAACTTTTCAGTAAATTCATAAACGGTGACCGTGATTTAGACGTTCTTTAGGAAACAAATCAACGTAAATCTTGCTCAAACGTTTATTCAATAGGTTTTGGAAGTATCGCTTCTACGTATCAGATCCTCCTATTATTACGATGGAAGGACTGTACCCACTTTTGCTTCTTTTGCTGTTAAGTATGGTGGCGCTTACATATCACATGATACGTATCCAATTTAAAGAAGCCGTGGATTTTTCGATGGATTGGAATTTATTTTTAAGTTGGATTCCTTTATTGGTCGCTTTTTTGGTGGATGTAACCGTAAAACGATTCGGAAAATTGCCCAAATGGGTAGGGTTTTGGAGTATTATCTGGTTGTTATTTTTCCCCAATGCCCCTTATATGATTACCGATTTGCTGCACATTTCGGTCAATATGGGCAGCGATTTGACTTGGCATGATATCATCATGCTTTTTTATTACGCAGAAGTTAGCCTTTTCAACGGGCTTGTTTCTTTGTATTGGATGCATCGTTGTTGGCAAAAAACCTTCACAAATACCACTGGCAACGTCTTGTTGGCCATCAGCTTACCGATGGCGGGCTTTGGTATTTATCTTGGCCGGATTCGCCGTTGGAACAGTTGGGATATTATTCACAACCCCAAAGAACTTTTGAGTGCGGTCTGGCAAAGCCTCACAGACCGCACTGCGCTGGTTCTCAGCCTAGAATTTGGACTACTGTTGAGTATGCTGTATTTAGTATTATGGATGTTGTTGCGCTTTCGCGTCAGACACATCAATGAATAACTCGTAGGGGTGTATTTACTTTTTTGAATCCCATTTTTCTCCTTTTTTCAAAATGTTTTCTTGATCACCAAAATCAGGGTTTTGATAAATGGCAACGCCATTGTGGTATTCAGTGACTGGCGTTTCTCCAAACCGGTGACGGTGAAAAGGAAGGGCTTCTTCGGTCGAATAGTGGCACACGTATGATTTACGGGTTTGGTCAGGATTGGTAATCAGGCCACCACCATGAGCCAAGGCAGAGTGCCAAATCAGGACATCGCCGCGTTTGATAAGCAGTGTATCTTTGGGAAGCTTTAATTCCGCACATTTTGTGTCAAGATAATCCGCAAATTCGAGCGCGGTTTTGGTTGAGCGGTTATTGTACAGAATTCCGTTGCCAAAATTGAACTTAGGCATTTTATGTGAGCCGATGTAATAGTACAACGGACCAGAATCAATTTTGATGTCTTCCAGTGGAATCCATGCGGCGGCCAAATGACTGGGAATTTTGGCCGTTACCCAAGGATAATCTTGATGGGTAGGCTGCTGACTGCCATACATAAACGTTAGGCTTTGCATCACCACCGTATTTTGTTGGAAAACCGCATCCAAAAAGTTAACAATGGCGGGGTGAGTCATGAGTTTTTTGCCCGCCACCGATAGGTTATGAAAGTCATTTAACTTTACGTATTTTCCCTGAAGGTCTTCTTTCGGGAAATCTTTGATGTGGCGTTCGCGGACGGGGTCAAACTTTGGAAGGTCGATGCGCGCCCACATTTTGTATTTTTCGGGATGCTCTACTAATTCTTCAACATCTGACCAAAATAAATCCAATAATTCAGACTGGATTGATTGTTCTAAAATAACGTACCCATTTTTTTGCCAGAACTTCAGCTTTTCGGCCAAATTGTAGGAGACGTCAAATTTGGGTTGGTATTTTTTTACAAATTCATCTACGTCTGCATCAGCCCGATCAATCCATGGAAGGGTTGCTTCATCGAATTCTGTTTGCGGAAATAATTGTTCTTTGGTAGCAATTACCTTTTGTTTTAGCGTAGTTAATAATCCCATGGCAAAGAGGAAAGTTAAATGATTGTTTCCCAAATATATCAGGATTCAAAGGGATTATCAAAATCTTCCTTTCAACAAATAAGTATCCGTACACGCATATAAAGAGGAATAGATGGTAAAATGAGGACGGTTGGTCTCGATGCATTTTTCGAGACGAAGCACGGGGGTATGCTCCGCAACACGCATTATATCGGTTAAGGGAGCTTGAGCGGCAGTAGCCCAAACTTTTTCTTCTCCACCTTTTACGATAATATTGTACCGACTCCGAAAGACGCCAAAAAGGGAGCGATTTTCTAATTTTTGTTTATGAAAATCAGGAACTTCTGCCGCTGGGAAAGCCAGCCTCTCAAAAAAAATCACCTCTTTGTTGACCAATCGTAAGCGCTCAAAATAATAAAATGGCTCATTTGGATGGATGGGCGCAAACAAAAAATCGATTGGAAAAGGCATCAATTGAGGTTTTTTCAGAATTTCGGTTCTGATGTCTTCCTCTTTGAGTTCTTTATGCAAAGGGTTTGGATAATGTGCTTGAATCGAAAGCATCCCCAAACCCACGGGAAGCGGTTGAACGATGCTTCCTTTTCCTTGGTATTTCTTGATAAATCCTTCTTCGGCCAACATCGAAAGCGCCTGACGGATAGTGGGTTGGGTTAGATTGTAGGTTTGTTGTAGTTCTTTTTCAGAAGGCAACAAACTCCCGATTTCATAGACGCCTTTAATGAGTTGTTGGCGTAAGGTTTCGTACAAATGTTGATAATGGGGGAGGCGGGCAGGTACTTCAGACATTGACGGATGGTTTTTTAATAAGGCAAAAATAGCGCCTCTTTTTTGAATATTTTTCTTAACATTGCATCATGCAACCAATTGTTCCGATACACTATTTCCTTATCGTTGCGGCGGCATTGTTCAGCATTGGACTTGCGGTCATGATTACCAAACGTAATGCCATTGCGGTGCTGATTGGCGTTGAATTAATTTTAAATGCGGTCAATCTCAATTTAGTAGCTTTTTCGCAATATGACCCTTTACGGCTTGAAGGCCAACTTTTTGCCTTGTTTGTAATGGTTGTTGCTGCCGCCGAATCGGCCGTTGCTTTGGCTATTATTCTGAAAGTGTACCGACATTATCAAACTACTGATTTAGATAAAATCAGTTCGATGAAAAAATAAACGGATTGTACGCTATTACGTGGATTTTTACGTTTTTAGGTAAGTAAACCTATACCGCTTCTTTATCAATTCAAGTGGTTTAACACACTCACAGGATGAATCGCATTGGCCTGATTTTATTTTTTTTAATTGCTGTCGGCACTTTTAGTGAGGCACAGCAAACTTCTAAAACCAAAAAACGCAAAGGTGATGCTCAAACGACTGCCGCCGCTAGTGGGGTAGACGACGTGACCATCTTAGGCATTAAAAGTAAATTTTTGAGCAAGGATACCAACTCGGTCGCTATTTTTATGCGGGTTGATTTGAGCAAACCCAATAATATCCCCGTCCGTTGGAAAGATTTTACGGATAAATTTACCCTTAACTACGTGCTGTATCCTGATTTTGCGTCTCGCGAGCGACTAGGTTACGGCAATATCCCTCTCAATGAGCAGAATGTGGTGCAGCTCAGTGCCACCAAATTTATGATTCGGTTTGACGTGAAAAGGCCAGTAAATCACGCTACGGCCGTTATGTTGGCCGAAATATCGGAAATTGGAACGACCAAAAAGGTGCTCAACGATTTGGCAGTTCGGTTCAACGCCCCCAAACTCAGCGACCGCTTTGCGTTGTTTGAGCGAACAGGTCAAGTCGTGATGCTCCAAAATTATGTCAACGTAAACGACACATTGCTCATCAAAGACATCAAAAAGACCGTGAAGCCGCTGTACGTCATGCGCTATAACCATGATTTCGAGGCGGCCTCGTCGCCGATGAATACTACGCCGCGCAACGCACCTCGTACGTTGGGCATTGATACAACTTTCATCATTAATACCAGTATGCCGCTTACGTTTAAAGAGGAGGGCTTGTATTATATGACCGAAGACACCACCGACGCCACGGGTATCGGATTGGTGGTAAGTAATAAACGTTTTCCTAAAATGACCCGCCCTGTTGAGTTGGTTCGGCCTGTGATGTATATGAGTCAGAATCAGGAAATCAACGAACTCCTAGGGACAAAAGACGCTAAAAAATCGCTGGATCGGTATTGGCTTTCGTTGATGAATGGCAACACCGATTTGGCCAAGCGTACCATAAGCGTATTTTATAACCGCGTGGAAGAAGCCAATCGACTTTTTACTACGTATAAAGAAGGTTGGAAAACGGACAAAGGAATGATTTTTATTGTGATGGGACCGCCCGACCGTGTGCAGCGCAGCAAGGATCGCGAAGTATGGGTGTACTCACAGCGCGCCAATTTTTCCGAAATTAACTTCACTTTTAATCGTCGGGCCAATCAATTTGTGGAAGACCACTATGAGCTCCAACGCTATGTAGAATACCAGCCCATTTGGTATCCAATGGTGGAAGCATGGCGCACAGGCGCGGTAAGGGATTAAGCAGAGTTTGTAGTTTTAAATTTTCTTCTATTTGCCTGTCCTGGTTTCAAGATTTTAGTCTTGTCCGTGATTTACTGTATATATGTTGGTGCCCATGCCTTGGTCGTTTACTTCACTCAGGCTATATTTTTCTGGGTGCGGCGCAAGTATTTTAAAAATATCGATTTCTAAAACTTCACAGATTTGCTCCAGCCTATCGAGATTCATGTTGGTTGTCCCATTTTCTATTTTACGGTAGGCTTCAAGACTGATGTCTAAATGATGTGCCATATCTTCACGCGAGAACTTTTTCTCCTTGCGAAGCTTTCCAATGTTAAAGTTGGCTAAGTTTTGTAAGGTTGACATGAGTCTAAAATTTTAGATCTAATTGGCATTACTTTGATATACTTAATCTATTTGCTTTTATATCACTTCAACTAATTAGACTTACAATGCAAACACTTGTCACTACGTATAAATACGTGTTTTTTTTAGTATTTATACTCTTTGTATTGTACCTAATTAATTAGAACCTCCGTTTTAATACGAAAAATTTATTTCTTTCTTTATAAAATACAACTAAAAGTGGTAGTTTTTTAAAAACAGGTTTTAGAGATTTGTGCCAACCAATGCAGCTCATGCGCGGCCGAGCTATGAAAGGCATTGGGAAAATCAATTTTTAAACAACATAAACTCCTTACATTTTATGAAAAAAGTATTGTTGACCGGTGCGTTGTTACTTACATTTGCTTTTAGCTATGCGGGTGAAGTAGGGGAGGAAAAAGAAAAAAGTAATCAAACAGTATTCTCTGAGGTAGAAAATAAATCCACGAGTGTTCCAGCAGAAGATCCTGCGTTTGAATGCTTCGGCCTAAGTTGCGGTACCGTCTGCGGTACTTGGAGTGGCACTCCTACTGCTGAGGAAGTTGTGGATATGTGGTATCAATTAGAGGACGCTTACTGTGGTGGATAGACCCGTGCTCATAAGTCAATTACAATAACAACGTAATCCAATATATACATTGATTGTTTTTATCGATGTATGTATTGGATACTTTCTACCAAATATTATGAAAGATAGAATATTTATTGTGTTTTTAATCTGGATAACTTATTCCGTGGCCTTTTGTCAAACTATTGATAAATATAAAGTAACGTACCGTGTGACTTACATTCCAGAACTCATTTCTAAAATTACAAAGACAGAATTAGCTTTTTTAGTAATTGAAAAAGCCAGAAGTTCAATATATGGCACCGAAAATTTGTTCAAACAGGATTCCATCAGAAGATTGATTCGAGAACAAAAAATCACCCCACAAGAAGTTATGAACAACAGATATCCTAAAACAGGGTTTCAGAGTTTTGTATCGAAACAATATGCAGATAAAACATTACAAGTTATTGATAAAATCGGAGTAGATAGTTATTTCTACACTCAGGCAAATGAATTGATTTGGTCACCTCAGCCAGATACATTAACAATACAGAAATATATGTGTCAAAAAGCTAATACTACTTACGAAGGGCGAAATTATACAGCTTGGTATACTACTGAAATACCAATTTCTGACGGTCCATATAAATTTTGGGGATTACCTGGGCTTATTGTTCAGGTCTATGATTCGGAAAAACATTACATTTTCAGTCTTGAAAGTTTAGAAAAATACGTAATGGAAACCTTACCAACGTTATCACAAGCAAATCGATTATTCAATGTTTCTTTCGATAAATACAAGAGTCTTAAAAAAGAGAGTCTTAAAAATCCTTTAAAAACATTAGAACAAGGGGGATTCAGAGTAGGGAATTTTAATGGCGCAGAGGCTGAAAGTCAGCTAAAAGAAAAACAGGTTAACCCAATAGAAAAATATTAGCTTTACGTTGTTTTAACTCCCCATGTCATAGTTAATTGCTTTGTATGAATCATCTCCCAACGGTATATTTTCAAATTGTATTATTTTCTTTGTTTTGTGTATTTCAAACTGTACCGCCAAAAGCGTATAAGGTGAGTTATAGTCTTGTTTATCAGCCCGATTCAACCAATAGAAAACGCGTTGGCTCTGAGACTTTCTTTCTTTACTTGAACAAAGGAGAGTCGTCAATATTTGGGTCAGAAGGTCGCTTCAAGAGTGATTCTATTAAAGATTTGGTGAATAAAGGTGTTCTGCCTCAAAATATTCAAATGGATAGTGAGTATAGATTTAAGACTAACTTTAGATATTTTGTTTGTAAAGAATATACCAAAGCAGAGACCATGGTTCACGAATCCCTCAGTACCGACCGATTTATCTATCCTATAAATACATTAGATTGGAAAATTCTGGCGCAACAAGACAGTATAGTGGGTTATTTTTGCACCAAAGCAACCACCCATTACGCTGGTCGAGACTATGAGGCTTGGTTTACGACCGACATCCCCATTTCTGACGGCCCTTACGTGTTCAAAGGTTTGCCAGGATTGATTGTAAAACTCAACGACGTGCGTAACCATTACGTATTTGTAATGCAAAGCTTTCAAGAAGATAAAATAGAAAGAACGTACAAGCCTGTTTATATGAATTCAGCACCTGTGCCAACTGACCGAGCAAAGGTATTTTCGCTACGAACTGAGTTTAGAAAAGATAGATACGAGTACATAAGACGTAGAACCGGCCGTAATTTTAAAAATGCTACCGTCACTACACCAGATGGGGTAACCAAACCCGCCAGCGAGGCCAGAGTCGACCGCAGTTGGGATAACAACCCCCTCGAATTAAAACCTTAAGTATGAAGCATTGGTGGGTTTTGGGGCTATTGGTATTGAACAGTGCTTTCGGGCAGGTTGTTATAACGGGCAAAATTACCCAAGCCAATCAAATACCTCTTGCCAGTACAAATATTACGCTTCATGTGCCGCGCTCGTCGGCTATTTTGGCATTTGCAATTGCAGATAAATCGGGCTTTTATTCGATTCCAGTCAAGTCGATGGCTGATACGCTAGTATTGAAAGTGTATCGGCTGGGCTATGCCACGCAACAACGCACCGTGTTAAATAAAACGCAAGAAGTAAATTTTGAACTGTCGGAGCAGGAAATCAAACTCAAAGAAGTTGTAGTAAAAGAGAAGCCCATTACGCGTAGTGGCGATACGCTCTCGTACTCGGTTAATGCCTTCAAAACCCAGTCAGACCGCGCCATTGGTGATGTCATTAGGCGGCTACCAGGTGTAGAAGTACAGCCCGACGGTAAAATTTTGTACCAAGGCAAAGCCATCAACAAATACTACATTGAAGGGCTAGATTTATTGGATGGCCGTTATAACTTGGCCAATGAAAACCTACCTGCTGATGCCGTGTCGCGGGTAGAGATTTTGGAAAACCACCAGCCTGTGCGTATGCTTGATAGTTTGGTGTTTTCTGAAAATGCTGCCCTCAACATCCGTCTCAAAAACAAAATAACCACTACCGGTACCGCCCGTGTGGGCGTAGGAGCAAGCCCGTTTTTGTGGGAGGCCAACGTTACTCCGATGCTTTTTACACGCGGCCAGCAGTTGATAGCCTCTTACCAAACAAACAATATCGGGCAGAATATAGGCCGTCAGATCAAAACGCTGACGATAGAAGATGTGCTCAATCCATTTGAAAAAGAGCCTGCCAAGATAGTATGGGCGCGTGTAATGCCACTGGCAGCACCGACTTTTTCTGACACGCGCTGGCTTGACAACAAAGCGCATTTGGGAACGATTAATTTCTTAAAAAAACTCCCGAAAGGCTACGAGTTTCGCGTCAACCTATCTTACCTAAACGACCACCAGCTACAAATAGGCCGAACTCAGACTATAAATTATACACCTACGGATACCATTAATATCTTAGAAGAAAAACGTAATGGATTTGCTTTCAGGACATTAGAAGGGAGTTTTGCACTTCAAAAAAACGACAGAGGTCAATATTTCAAAAATCAGTTTTCGTTTAAGCGGCAATGGGACAGCGAAACGGGGCTACTTTTGCTCAATGGTAATCCTCTGACGCAGCGCGTGAGTAGCCCATTTTATGCCCTTTCCAATCATTTGAAAGATATTTTCAAAATCAAAAAGCAGGTACTTACGTTGCAGTCTTTTATGAGTTTGCAAAACGCACCACAGTCACTATCCGTTACGCCTGGGCCGTTTTTAGGACTGATTAATAACAACTTACCCTACAATAGATTAAGTCAAGAGGTAACTTTACGTAGTTTTTTTACGCACAACATGGTTAGCCTCACGAAGGGGCTTGCGAGAGGCTTTTCGGTGTCGCCACAAGTTGGTTTTCAGGTAGAAAACCAACGCTTGCAAAGCCAGATAGCGCGGGGTGATGGGGAGGAGGTATTAGAACTTGTCGGTGGCACTTTTGAAAATCAGTTGGACTGGGGAAAAATACACGCTTATGCCAAATTACAAACCCAGTATCGTAGAAACAAGTGGCGCATAACGCTCAATTCGCCACTGAATTTTTACGATTTTTCGATACGAGATACGCCCCTACAACAGCAACAACGGAGGCAACAGTTTACGTTTGAGCCTCGTCTCAATACCAGCTACGAGGCCACGCCTTTTTGGACCCTCTCGACGACGATAGACCGACAAAATACTTTTGGCGAAATAGACAATGTTTTTTACGGGTATTTGCTCCGTACGTATCGAAACATCGAACGCCGCAACGCGCCATTGCCTGCCAATGTTTCGCACGGAGGTAGGCTGAACGCCAGTTATCGCAATCCTGTTGCCTCGATTTTTGGACATGCCTCTTACTCCAAGCGATTGATAGACAACAATTTACTTTACAGGACACAACTCAATGCCAACGGTGCCGCCGAAAGCTATGCGTTGGAATCGTCCAACCGAGCCATCAATGATGTGTTTATGGCGCAGGTGAGTAAATATTTTACTGAACTAAGCACCCAATTCACCCTCGAAGGTCAATTCGTGCAAACAGAGCGGCCGCAGATTATAAATGGCGTGGCTGCTACCGTCAGAAACCAAAATACGACCTATGGTTTTCGACTAGATGGCAAAGTAGCCAAATGGGCGGATTGGGAGTATCGTTACAAAAAAATGGACTTTTTGAATCAAGTCAATAAACGTACATATCCACCCACTTCCCAACAGCAGCACCAGTTTAACCTTAGTCTATATCCTGCTCGAAATCTGCACGTTGGCTTCAAAAATGAGTATTATGTCAATAGATTGGTGGCTAAAAGCAATCATACACTTTTCAGCGATTTGATAATACGCTTTACTTGGCAAAAGCGAAAAATTGATTTTGAAACGGCTTGGAATAATATCTGGAATACCTCCCAACTTTCGTTGGTTTCAACCAGTGCTTTCTCGTATCTTGAATCAAGCTATCAGCTACGCCCTATGCAGATGCTTCAGCGAGTGCGTTTTTCGTTCTAAAAAATTACGCTGTTCAATGGTGGAAGCATGGCGCACAGGCGCGATAAGGGATTGATTATCTGTTACTTATTTTTGATTAATATTTCAACGAAATTAGATAACACTACAACAAAAATCCCCGTCAGAAGCCTGACGGGGATTTTTGTATTTGAAGAGAGTACGAATTAGAAAAACAAGCCAATGGTACTTACTACATTAATGCTGCTGACGTTCAACTGTGCCGAAAAGTAATTGTTGGGGTCGTTGAGTTGATAAGGGGCAAAAGCATCCTTCGTGATTAGATATGTACCCGCCAAATCAATGTAAAAACGTTCGTTGCGATACCCTAACCCGCCTGAAAATGAAAGCTTGGCGCGGTTTAGTTTTCCCTCTACGTTGTAGTTCTGGCTGTAAATATTCGGCATATAACCGACTCCCGCCCGTACCCTAAAGGTATTGAGACGAGCCTCGCCTCCAGCCCGTAGATTAACGACGTTGTTGAACGTAGATTGGATTAAACGGCGATTATTGCTACGAAACTGGTTGTCATCTGGGGTACTGATGCCCATTCCTTTATAACCCACGTATTCGGCACTGGCGGTGAGGAAGCCTTTTTTGCCAAAGAAAAAAGTTGCGCCACCCGTGGCCCGCAGAGGAGTACGCATACTGTACTCAAAATCATAAGGTTCAATCGTTACCCGATTGGTGGGCAGTTGGTCAAAAGCCTGTTGCCCTTGTCCGTTCGTAACGGGGTTACCATTAGAGTCGTAAATCGGAACTCGGTTGTTTAAGACGTCTACGCCTACTTCCTCTTCGTATGTCATTTGCATATTACTCCAAGTGGGGCTGTGGAGTGAGGCCCCTAACTGTAAAAATTCGGTGGCTTTGTAAATAACCCCCGCTGATAGAAATACACCCGTTCCGTTGATATTTATATCCTCACGATAATCCAATCCACGAAATGCCCCACCGTTGACGAAGCGTTCGGCATAGTTTTGTTGGCGAATATAGGTGTGGCGTGAAAACCCTCCCGACACCCCAATGTAAAGCTTATCGGCATAATTTCCCGCATAGGCAAAAGTCCATTGCGATGAGCCACCAGAAAGCTCGATACTGCCAGTTTGTTCGAAGGAGGAACGTGATAAAGGAATGGGGCGGCGATAAGGGCCGTTGGCCGAAAGGGCATCTATTTGATAAAGATTATAAAAAGCCGATTCAATTGAGTAGGGGCGGCCATTGTTGTAGTCATTTTCGAGGGTTGTAACTGGAACGCCGTTTGCTAGTTCTGCAATGTCATCAATCATTGAACTGCGGTTGTTGGTACCACCGTAAGAAAACTGGGTGCCAGCGTTCACCTGCCTAGAATAACTGATTCCGAAAGAAGTACGACGCCATTCGCGGTTATAACTTTGGGGGTTTCCAGCCAGAATCAACGAAAATTGCGATAGGTTCGGATTGACCTTTTGGTCGGTCGTGGTGTTGCCAATATAGTCGGCTTTGTTGTTGATAGAATAAAAAGTCGGGCTGAGGCTTATCTCTGAGCGATTGAAAAAAGCAATGCCGGCGGGGTTCCCAAAAATATTGCTTGCATCTCCCCCAAGTGACGCGTGATTGCCACCAACACCCTGAAAGCGAGCGGTTCCATTTTGGGTAATTTGGGATAATTGAGAAGCCGCATTGGAATAAAGACGGCTTTGGGAAAAAACGTGAGTTGTGGTCATTCCGACGACAATTCCCACTAAAATGTGACGTGTTCTCATGGCAGAGTTAAAACGATTTCCCTGTTAAAATAATATGTGGAGCCTTATTTATTGTTAAAAGTACATTTATAAGCAAGAAAAAACCTCGCCATTCAAAAATAGCGAGGTTTTTTATGAAAGCGAATTTTGTCATTTATTTTTTAAACGGTCTGTCTTTCTTGGAAAAGTCTTTGTTCACTTTTCCGTTGCTCCAACCATTTAGCGTGGTCCGCGTGATGAACCGCTGCTACTTGAGCTCGAACTGCTGCTGCTTGAGCTTGGGCTACTGTAGCTAGGACTTGGGCTGCTGTAGCTGCTTCTTCCACTGCTGTTGCTGCTATTGTTGTTCCAACTGCTAGAGTTGGAAGAGTTGTTGTTGCTGTAAGAGCTGCTGCGCTGGTTGCTGTACGTGTTGCTTTCACCATACGAGCGTGTTGCTCCCCCGCGAGTACCCGAAGAGTACCCCGAGCTTTGGGTAGAAGGAGCGCTATAGGTGCTGCCAGTACGGCTGCCCGAATTTGATGAATAGCCATTGTACGAACGGTCGGCACCACCACGAGGACGTGAGTAGTAGGTATCACTGCTTGTGGCGGTGGAGCTACTGTTTGCCCGTGAAGATGGGTCATAGCTTTGACGGCGGCCGTCGTTGGTATAACGAGGACTGTTGTCATTATTACGGTTATACGAATTGGCTGAACGATCTACACGGTTGTAATAATCAGAGCCTGGACGGCGGCGCGCGTCAACAATCTGTATGTTGTTGTTGGGGCCGTTGTACCAGAGGTTATTATTCCCGTAAAAGTTATTGCCATAGAAACCGCTTCCATAAAAACTGTATGGAGAGTAGAACGAATTAAAGCCCCACGGATTCCCCCAGCCAAAACTAGAATAGCCACCCCAAGCAGAATACGGAGAATAATAGGAATAGGGTGAAAAGAATGGGTCACCATAACCATAAGCGAAGGCTGAATTCCAGCCAAAAGGACTGCCAAAACGATAGGGGTTGCCGAAAGAAGAACCAAAACCGTATCCCAAACCTAACATCATGGCCGAACTGCCAAAGCTGTTCCATCCAAACGAATTGTAACGATAAGGGTTGTTCCAATAACTTCCCCAGTTATTGTTCATTGCCGTTTGGTATCCATCAGAAAAACCTGAATTATAGCCAGCATTTGGGCCGACATTACGCTGAATACCCCGCGAACTCAAATAAGATTCGTCGTAGTAATCATAATCTTCAGAGGTGGTATTGGGCAGTTGTTGGCCCGTACGGTAGTCAGGGTTATAGTTGCGAAGGCTTCTCTTTTCCTCATCCTGGTTTCCCGACTTTGCTGCTACTGCCACACTGGATGAGTTACCATATAGGTCGTCATATTCGGCGTCGTTTGCGGTGGTGTACTGGTTAGAGTTACACCCCCATAAACCAACCAAGCCTACTGCTGACCAAAAGGTGAGTGAACGAAAGGTTTTCATGGTTATTTAAAAGTTTTGTTCCTACGATTTAAAAAGAAAATCAGGGTCTGTATTTACTATAAACGTCAATTTGGCTGATATTGATTCAGTTTCGTCACAAATTTAAGATAAAAAAGTATCTTTGCAAGAGTTTTTTCTAAAAAACAGAGTCAAGATTTGTGCTAAAAACTCCTGATAATCAAATATTTATAAATGTAGATGCTACACTAAATTCTGCAAAGTGCTGATTGCGAACAACTAGTATAGTTTAAGTGTAGATTTTACGCCTTTTTTATGTTAGTAATTATTTTTAGGGGGATTTAAGGGGTTATTAATTAAGGTGTTAGAGAAAGTACGTACTCTAAATGTAGACGCAATTGAAGAAAGAATAGTTTGAAAATTTAAAATAAAAATTTACCAAAATAAAAGCAATGGCAAACGCGATACCTAGCCGTAGTGAAAATTACTCTGAGTGGTACAATGAATTAGTGAAAAGGGCTGATTTGGCCGAAAATTCAGCCGTAAGAGGATGTATGGTCATCAAACCGTACGGCTTTTCAATTTGGGAGAAAATGCAGCGGGCATTGGATGATATGTTTAAGGAAACAGGTCACATGAACGCTTATTTCCCCTTATTTATTCCAAAATCATTTTTGAGCAAAGAAGCGAGCCACGTGGAGGGCTTTGCCAAGGAGTGTGCGGTGGTTACGCACTATCGACTCAAAAACGCGCCCGATGGAAGCGGCGTAATCGTAGATCCCGATGCCAAATTGGAGGAAGAATTGATAGTGCGTCCCACGTCTGAAACCGTTATTTGGAGCACCTATAAAAACTGGATTCAATCGTACCGCGATTTGCCTTTGTTGATAAACCAATGGGCCAACGTTGTGCGCTGGGAAATGCGTACCCGCTTGTTTCTACGCACCACTGAATTTTTGTGGCAAGAAGGCCACACGGCCCACTCCACGTCTGACGAAGCCATGGCCGAAACGCGTCAGATGCTCGAAGTGTATGCGCGTTTTGCGGAAGAATGGGCCGCTATTCCCGTCATTAAAGGCTATAAAACTGCCAATGAGCGGTTTGCGGGGGCTGAAGAAACCCTTTGTATTGAGGCCATGATGCAGGATGGCAAGGCATTGCAGGCGGGAACTTCGCACTATCTAGGCCAGAACTTTGCCAAAGCATTTGACGTTAAATTTCAGAGCAAGGCAGGTACCTTGGAGTACGTTTGGGGAACTTCTTGGGGCGTAAGTACGCGCCTGATGGGCGCACTCGTGATGGCACACTCCGATGACTCTGGGTTGGTGTTGCCGCCTAAATTGGCCCCAATTCAGGTGGTGATTGTGCCTATTTATCGCAGTGAAGAACAGCTAGCTCAGATTACCGAAAAAGTAAAAGAAATCTCGGCGGGTCTTCGCAAAAAAGGCATCAGTGTAAAATTTGATGATTCTGACGCTAACAAACCTGGCTGGAAGTTTGCCGAGTATGAGTTGAGAGGCGTGCCTGTGCGATTGGCAATGGGTGCGCGTGATCTTGAAAACGGTACGGTAGAAGTGGCCCGTCGCGATACGAAAGAAAAAATGACGGTTCAGCTGGAAGGAATTGTGGACAGAATCGAGACCTTGTTGGAAGAAATTCAACAGAATATTTACGATAAAGCGCTGGCATTTAGAACCGCCAATACGCACCACGTTGATGATTATGGGGAGTTTAAACAAGTCTTGGACGAAAAAGGAGGATTCATTTTGGCGCACTGGGATGGCACGCCCGAAACCGAAGAGCGCATTAAAGAAGAAACAAAAGCAACGATTCGTTGTATACCATACAATGCTCCCGAAGAAGAAGGCAAATGTATTCTGACGGGGCGTCCATCAAGTCGGCGGGTGTTATTTGCGCGGGCTTATTAGTAAAACTTTTTTAGGTTGGGTTGAAGTTGATTTTAGGATTTGATTTCAGCGAGTGCAACTTAAATTAGATCAGTCAATAAAATCAATTCATTCAAAACAACAACAAAATGAGTGTAGCAAAATCAGGAGATACCGTAAAGGTACATTACAAAGGGACCTTGACCGACGGTACTGTTTTTGATTCGTCGGAAGGACGTGAGCCATTGGAGTTTGAACTCGGCTCGGGAATGGTGATTCCGGGTTTCGATAACGGAATTCAGGGAATGGCCATTGGAGATAAAAAAACGATTGATATTCCTGTAGAGGAGGCCTATGGTCCTTCGCAGGCGGAGTTGGTTTTTCCATTCAACCGTTCTGAACTGCCCGACGATATTCCGTTTGAGGTAGGAATGCAATTGAATATGCACCAAGATGGCAACCCCCAACCCGTACCAGTAACGGTCGTTGAAGTAACCGATGCGCAGATTTTGGTAGATGCCAACCACCCACTGGCGGGGCAGGCGTTGATTTTCGAAGTAGAATTAGTAGGTGTTAAATAACTAACGCTCATCTGAGCGTAAGCCTTTATTGAAATAGACGTTGGGGTGATTGAATCATCTTAACGTCTATTTCTCATTTACGGAGGGGCGTCCGTACTTTTCGTTGACTTTTTGGTAGAGATTGGCGGGGACTTTCGTTTCTATAACTGGCACTTTGGGTTGTGGCCGTACCCAATCCAGATAGCCTTTTGCCCAGGCATAGGCGAGTCCAAGAACGAGAATTCCTACAAAAATCAGCATTTCGACCAATGAAAACCACCCCCACAACCCATCGGTTTGCTGGATGAGTGTGGCTTGGCCAAAAACGACGGCCCAAGGAAAGAGGAAAACCAGCTCTACTTCAAACAAAAGGAAAACCAGCGCCACTACGTAAAAACGCACGTTGAATTGAACGTTGGCGTTGCCAATCGGGTCTTCTCCCGACTCATAAGTGGTGAGTTTTTCCACGTTAGGTTTATGAGGCCTCAGCAACTTGGCCAACATCAGCATGGAGACGATGAGGACGATAGCCGTAACGATGAATAAGAAAATAGTGCCGAATTCTGAAACCATATTTGTCTTGAAAATGCGCTGAACAAAATCGATTAGCGTGCGCAAAAATAGCCAATCATTTTATTAACCCTTCTAAAAAAAGCCGCTGAATAAGCGGCTTTTTTTAGAAATAAGTCAAGAAATGAGTTTATTTTACGAACAACATTTCACGGTATTTGACCAAAGGCCAGTCTTCATCGTCAATGAGGAGCTCAAGCTTATCGACTTCATAGCGAATTTTTTCGAAGTAATCTTTTACTTCTGAACCGTATAGCTCGGCCCGGGTGGGAATATCATCCGTATTATTGGCTTTTTTACGGGCTTCGGTCATCGCTTCTACCGCCTGTTTGATAATATATACCCGTTGCGAGATTTCTTTGATGAGTTCTTTGAGGGGTTGTGCTTCTTCCACCAATTCAAGTTCCATCAACGATTTGGCCGTTTGAGCCAACTGATGCTGGTATTTGACAGCCGTCGAAACTACGTGATTCAACGCCAAATCGCCAATAACCCGCGATTCAATCTGTACTTTCTTGATATAATTTTCGAGCTCAATTTCGTAACGAGCATGGACCTCACGCTCATTCAGAACGCCCATTTTTTCGAGTACCTGAACGGCCGAAGGTTCAATATATTTGCCCAATGCCAGCGGCGTAGAGGCAATGTTGGTAAGGCCGCGATTGGCTGCTTCCTGCACCCAGTCGTCCGAATAGCCATTGCCTTGAAACAAAATACGCTTGGATTCGCGGTAGTAGTCTTTTAAAATATCAACGATGGCTAATTCTTTCTTCTCGCCCAATTCAAGCCTTGCTTCGAGTTCCTTTCTGAATTCCTGAAGCTGATTGGCCACGATGGTATTGAGGACAATCATTGGAGAGGCACTGTTGGCACTTCCACCCACGGCGCGGTACTCAAATTTATTGCCCGTAAACGCAAACGGTGACGTACGATTCCGGTCGGTATTGTCGCGCATCAAAGGTGGAGTACGCGTAATCCCTAGTTTATAAAAGACATTGTCTCCTTTTTCGAGCTGGACTTCACCGCGATTTTCGAGGGTTTCCAACAGCCGAATGAGTTCATCTCCGAGAAAAATAGAAACAATGGCCGGTGGCGCTTCATTGGCACCCAAACGGTACTCATTGCCTGCTGAAGCAATAGACGCCCGTAGCAAATCTGCGTGGTCGTGGACGGCTTTGACGACGTTCATCAAAAACGTCAGGAATCGCAGGGTTTCTTTGGGTTTGGTGCTGGGTGCCAATAGGTTGACGCCCGTATCGGTCATCATTGACCAGTTGTTGTGCTTGCCGCTTCCATTGATGCCCGCAAAGGGTTTTTCGTGAAAAAGAACCTTGTAATTGTGGCGTTCGGCGACTTTATTCATCAAATCCATCAACAGCGCGTTGTGGTCAATGGCGAGATTGAGTTCTTCGAAAGTAGGAGCGCATTCAAATTGTCCAGGCGCTACTTCGTTGTGACGCGTCCGAACGGGAATCCCGAGTTTCCAAGCTTCATATTCAAAATCAACCATAAAGGCATTGACGCGCGGAGGAATCGACCCGAAGTAATGGTCTTCCAACTGTTGCCCTTTGGCGGGAGAGTGCCCAAATACTGTCCGACCCGCCATCACTAAGTCAGGCCGAGCGTAAAAAAGGGCTTTATCGACCAAAAAATACTCCTGCTCAGCCCCCAACGTAGCCGTTACTTTTTCGACATTGCGGTCAAAGTAGTACATTACAGCAGTGGCGGCTTTGTCGAGTACGTGTAGGGCGCGCAAAATCGGGGTTTTGTAGTCGAGCGCTTCGCCAGTGTAAGAAATAAAAACGGAAGGGATACAAAGCGTTTTACCACCGGCCCCGTTGTCCATTAAGAATGCGGGCGAGCTGGGGTCCCAGCCCGTGTAACCTCGTGCCTCAAACGTAGCACGCAGGCCGCCGCTTGGAAAAGAGGATGCGTCGGGTTCTTGCTGTACAAGTGCGCTTCCTTTAAACTTCTCGATGGCTTTGCCCGACGGCGTAACGTCAAAAAAGGCATCGTGCTTTTCGGCCGTACCACCCGTAAGGGGCTGAAACCAATGCGTATAATGCGTGGCCCCTTTGGAAGTGGCCCAGGCTTTCATGGCGGCGGCTACCTCGTCGGCAATCTCACGGTCAATTCGGGAGCCCGATTTAATGGCGTTGGATACTTTAAGATAGGCTTCTGGTGTCAACAACGTTTTCATTACGTCGTCATTAAATGTATAAGAACCGTAGTAATCGGCTACTTTTTCGCTGGGAGCGGGTACGCTGATTGTAGAACGGTTGTAGGCCGTTTCGATGGCCTTAAATCGCATATTTGCCATGCTATAGGATTAGATTTTGGAATAATTTAACTGTTTCGGGAATACACACCAAACATATATTTTTTTTGTTTGACTGACAAAAGTAATGAAAGCAATTTGAAGAAATGAACCAGGTTCTTTTTGTTTATGGCCTAAATTAGGCCTATTTATTGAAAATACTAAAAACTTCAATCGCTCATTTTCTCAATCAGCCTGATTATCACTAATTTTGCAGGATGAAAAAAGTAGCATTTTATACATTAGGCTGTAAACTCAATTATTCAGAGACGTCAGGTATTTCACGGATGTTTGAGCAACGGGGGTATAAGAAAGTGGCGTTCAATGACCAACCCGATATATTTATCGTAAATACGTGTTCAGTTACCGAAAATGCCGATAAGAAATGCCGCAAGATTGTACGCGAAGCACAAGCGATTAATCCAAACGGTTATGTGGCGATCATCGGTTGCTATGCTCAACTCAAACCCCAAGAAATTTCGGAAATTCCTGGCGTGGATGCTGTTTTGGGTGCCGCTGAAAAATTTCGACTCATTGATTTATTGGATGGATTCGTCAAAGAGCCTTCGCAGCAGCAGGGCAAAGTTTTTGCTTCGCCGATTGAAGACGCGGTAGATTATCACGTGGCCTACTCACTCAATGACCGCACCCGCACGTTTCTCAAAGTGCAAGATGGCTGTGATTATCCTTGCGCTTATTGTACAATTCCGTTGGCGAGGGGGAAAAGCCGGTCTGATACCATTGAAAATGTAGTTAAATCGGCCCGAGAAATTGCGGCGCGGGGTGTCAAAGAAATCGTGCTGACGGGCGTAAATATCGGTGACTTTGGCCTACAAAATGGTCAACGTGTGGAGACGTTTTTAGGTTTGGTTAAGGCACTAGATGAGGTAGAAGGCATTGAGCGATTTCGGATTTCGTCGATTGAACCTAACTTGTTGACGGATGAAATTATTGCTTTCGTGGCGCAATCAAAACGCTTTGTGCCGCATTTTCACATTCCGTTGCAGTCAGGCTCAAATAAAATATTGGGGTTGATGCGCCGACGTTATCGCCGCGAATTATACGTTGATAGAGTATCCAAAATCAAGGAGTTAATGCCGCATTGTTGTATCGGAGTGGATGTTATTGTAGGGCATCCGGGCGAAACCAATGATGATTTTCTGGAAACATATCAATTCCTGAACGAGTTGGATATTTCGTATTTGCACGTATTTACGTATTCAGAACGCCCGAATACCTTAGCGGTTGACATCAAACCCGTCGTGCCTCAGTCGCAGCGGGCGGAGCGTTCTAAAATGTTGCACATCCTTTCTGATAAAAAACGCCGGGCATTTTATGAAAGTCAATTAGGCTTGGAGCGTACGGTTTTGTTTGAAGAAGATGTAGTCAATGGGTACATGCAGGGCTTTACCGAAAATTACGTGCGGGTAAGCGTACAATATGACCCATTGTTGATCAATGAAATGAAAACCCTACGCCTGACAAATATCAATGCCGACGGAACGGTGGAGGCCGAAGAATCGGAAAGTATACCCATGTTCGTTCACAATTAAAGAAGGGCATTGCCCCTTCTTTAATTATTGTTAGTAACTGTTTATCGAAAGCAGTACCAACGTGCAGGCTTCTTCCGCAATGATTCCGTTTTGGGTTAATAATTGCTCAAATTCGGGGTTTTCTGTACCGGGATTGAAAATTACTCGTTTTGGATGAAGTGCTATAGTATAATCATACCATTCGGCTTGGTGCTGAGGCCCAATGTAGAGCGTTACGGTATCAATATCTTTGAGGTCGGGTTTGCCAGTTAAAATCTCATTGCCAGCTATCTGCCCCGCTTTCAATCCAAGCAATACCACCGGATGCCCATGATTCACCAATCGATTGGCAGCTAGAAATGAATAACGAGCTGGATTGGTGGAAGCGCCAATAATGAGTGTTTTTTTCATTTTTATAATAATTACTCCTTTTTTCTAAACAAAAGTTTTTGAAACTTGTTCTACTCACATCCTATGAAATGTACTTTTTTATTTTGTAAACTAAATCTTCAATCTATAAAATAGGGGCCATGAGCGACAAAAAAGTGCTTAGTTATTGGAATGAAAAGTGGGTGCCTGTCGAGTTTGAGGGAGTAGAGAACCCACCTCGGTATGATGTCTCTAACTATGGACGCCTGAGAAGTTTTCAAAACGAAGAGAAAAAAGCGGTTATTATAAAAGGTTCGGTGATTCAGGGGTATCGTTCGCTCAATATTCGTATCACAGGGGGAAAAACCATCAATAGATATGTGCATAAATTGGTGGCTGAATTGTTCCTAAAACGCGAAAGTGAATTGCATAAATACGTCATTCACCTTGATTTTGATAAACAAAACAACCGTGCCGACAATCTGAAGTGGGTAACCAAGACAGAAATGGTGGAGCATAACCGTGAAAACCCGGCCGTTATAAATCGTAAGCTTCCTGCCCGTACCCGCAACTACAAACTGACCGAAATCAAAGTCAGAATGATTAAAAAAATGCTCAAAAGTGACAAGAGCAGATTGAAGATGATTGCCAAACAGTTTGGGATAACGCACACACAACTCAACCGAATCCGTTCTGGCGAAAACTGGAAACACGTTAAAGTGGATGATGAATAGTTGGCTTTTATCCCCCGATTGTCGACATAGACTCGGATACTAAACCTACCGTGCGTCGGGCTTCTGCTTCAAACCCATCTTTGGCCCGGTGCTGAAGTGCTTCAAAAATACGTTGTGTTACACTAGCGTCATCCAATCCTTGTCGAAGTAAATCTTTGATATTGAATACTCCGTCGTCGTACAGACAGGTTTTAAATTGGCCTTGAGGCGTGATTCTCAATCTATTACACGTGCCGCAAAAGGTTCGGCTAAACGCCGCGATGATTCCAATGGTACCTTTGTGGCCCGGAATCTGATAATTATACGAAGTCGAAGCAGGTGGGTCAGGCAGTTTATAAATCCCTGGGTACGTTTTTTTTAGTTCTTCCAAAATCTTTCGGTAGTTCCAAAACTCTTGGTATTCGTGGGCGCCATCGCCGTTGAAAGGCATTTCTTCAATAAAACGAACGCTGACATTGTGCGTACGCGTCAGGTCGGCCATGGGAATAATGTCGTCCGTATTTTTTCCCGACATGACGACCGAATTCAATTTTGTAGGGATGTTGTATTCCTGCAATGCTTCAAATGTTTGCCATACATTTTGAAATTCATCCCGACGGGTAATGTCAAAAAAGCGTTGACGGTCAAGGGTGTCTAAGCTGAGATTGACCGATTTAATGCCCAATCGCTGAAATTCAGGTATCAGCGGAGCCGTCAATACGCCGTTGGTTGTGATGTTTATTTGGCGAAGACCGTCGATTTTATTCAATTCTTCCAGAAAATCCATGATTCCGCGCCGTACAAACGGCTCGCCTCCCGTAAGACGCACCTTGTCGACGCCCATATTGACCAATATCCTAATGGTACGCTCCATTTCTTCCCACGTCAACAAGTGTGGTTTGGGTACGTATTTGATGCCTTCTTCGGGCATGCAATAAAAGCAGCGAAGATTGCAACGGTCCGTGACGGCAAGCCGCAGGTAGCTGATAGGACGTCCGTGGTTGTCTATTACGCGGTTCAAGGGATTGTATGATTAGTTACAGTTGACTAAAAAAAGGAGCAGTTCGGGTAAAACCGTTCTTTTTCAAAGTAAATAACGAAAATGTTATCAAACAAGTTTAGAAGAAGGAAAGAGATGTGCACTTCACTCAAAAATAACGGTGAGTGAGTGGGAATTGTGGTGTAAAAGTGGATAAAACGGTTAGGGCAAGAAGATTATAATTGGAAAATACTTGTAAAAAATTGAGGTATGCTTTGTACTATTTATAACGAACTCCCATTTATTCCGTACTTTTGCGGCACTTTTTAAAGAAATTAAGAAATAGACTTTTGTATGCTTAGAACGCACACTTGCGGAGAACTCCGTATTTCAGATGTCAGTAAAGAAGTAATCCTCAGCGGTTGGGTACAACGTACACGTGACAAAGGCGGTATGATTTGGATTGACCTGCGCGACCGCTACGGTATCACCCAGCTAATGCTCGAAGAAGGTAAAACTGCCCCAGAAATCATCGCTCAGGCCCGAAATTTAGGCCGTGAGTTTGTGGTTCAAGCTACGGGGGTGGTCACTGAGCGCTTTGCCAAAAATGATAAAATGGCAACGGGTGATATTGAAATCAAATTGACGGGGCTGACGGTCCTGAACTCGGCCAAGCTGCCGCCTTTTCAGATTGAAGATAAAACCGACGGGGGAGATGAACTCCGCCTGAAATACCGCTACCTAGACTTGCGTCGTGACATAGTGCGTAAAAACTTAGAATTGCGCCATAAAGTAGCCCAGCAAACGCGTCTTTTTATGGACGCCCAGAATTTTATTGAGGTAGAAACGCCCGTTTTAATCAAATCAACGCCAGAAGGGGCCCGCGACTTTGTGGTACCTAGCCGCATGAATCCGGGTGAGTTCTATGCCTTGCCGCAGTCACCGCAGACGTTTAAACAATTGTTGATGGTGTCGGGATTTGACCGTTATTATCAGATTGTAAAGTGTTTCCGCGACGAAGATTTACGCGCCGACCGTCAGCCAGAGTTTACGCAGATTGACTGTGAAATGTCGTTTGTAACGCAGGAAGACATTCTGCAAATGTTTGAAGGGCTGATTCGGCATTTATTTAAAGCCGTGAAAGGACTGGATTTGCCTGAAGTACCACGCATGACCTACGCTACGGCCATGAAAAAATACGGCTCCGACAAACCCGACATTCGTTTTGGGATGGAGTTTGTGGAGTTGAAAGGCGATAATGACTTCGTTTCAGGTAAAAATTTCGGCTTATTTGACTCTGCTGAATTAGTGGTTGGAATCTGTGCCAAAGGCTGTGCAGAATACACGCGCAAGCAGATGGACGAACTCACCGAGTGGGTAAAACGTCCGCAAATTGGCGCAAAAGGATTGATTTATGCGCGTTACAATGCCGACGGAACCATCAAATCGTCGGTTGATAAGTTTTACAGTGAAGAAGATTTGAAGCAATGGGCGGAAGCATTCGGCGCGCAGCCGGGTGACTTAATGCTTATCATGGCGGGAGAAGCCAACAAAACCCGTAAGCAACTCAATGAACTCCGTTTGGAAATGGGTAGCCGTTTAGGCTTGCGCAATCCCGACGATTATAAAGTGCTGTGGGTGGTTGATTTTCCGTTGTTGGAATATGGCGAAGCGGATGGCCGCCCCGAAGAAAATCGTTGGTATGCCATGCACCATCCGTTTACCAGTCCTAAGCCCGAAGATATTCCTTTGTTAACGACGGATTTGGGCGCTGTTCGGGCCAATGCCTACGATATGGTCATCAACGGAACCGAAGTAGGAGGTGGCTCCGTACGGATTTTCCAGCGGCCGTTGCAGATGCAGATGTTTGAGATTTTGGGCTTTACCCCCGAAGAAGCCAAAGCTCAATTCGGGTTCTTAATGGAAGCGTTTGAATTTGGAGCGCCGCCACACGCCGGAATCGCCTTTGGATTTGACCGCCTGTGTTCTATTTTTGGCGGGGTGGATTCCATTCGGGATTTCATTGCGTTCCCCAAAAACAACTCAGGCCGTGATGTTATGATTGATTCTCCCTCAACCATTGACCAAAAGCAGCTGGATGAATTGAAAATTGCGACGAAAGCGTAACTAAAGAAGATTTTATTATCTTTCTAAAAAAATAAAGCAACCGCATGACTGACCGTGAGAGATTGGCTCAATTGGAAGAGATTGTTGCCGAAATGCTGAATAAGCAGGACTTACTTGCCGAAGATATGACAAGTCTAAACATTAAAATGGCATCCCTCAATTCGGAGATGGCACTTTTGAAGGCGAAAATATCCCGAATGGAGACAAAACTTGATCGTGTAGAAACTAAACAAAATGAGCAAGCTATACGATTGGCTGAATTTCAAAAGGATGTAGAAGCAGGGCAGACGGAGCTGCGCAATGGAATTGAAGCCATTTTGACTATTTTGAAAAAATAGCTATTGCACTTTTTTGTAGAAAAAACTCCACATTTTTGGTGTGGAGTTTTTTTATTGAAAGATTAAAAATGATACTCTGCGTCATAAATTGCACCTTTCGTCCCATTTTTGGGGAGAAGTACAATAATTTTGTTGAACTTCAAGTTTATAAAACGTTCGTTTGAACAGCCCAAATGCACCTACTATGAGCCTCTTTGATCGAATCAAAGCCTATTTTAGCCCCGATAACTTCAGAAAAGACCCCGAATTGGTGTCTTTTGCGGAGTTAGAGCCGCCACAAGTCGAAACCAAAAAGGTAACGGCCGATGTTTCTGTGCCTGCCTTGCCAGCCATTGTTCCGCAGACGCGGGCCATGACCGAAGAGACTCCCGCCCCAACCCATACGTGGGATTTAACACCACCTCAATCCACGCAAACTACAATCCCCATTGAGTTGCCATCGTGGTTGGAAGATGAAACTTTGCTACGGGATGAAGGCGTCATTTTTGGACTTTCGGAATCAAAGCCCGAAGAAAAAGTAGCCATCATTCGCAGTTATTTTGTGCATCAAGCCGCTGATTTAGAGTTAGATGTGGAACGATATGGTGAAAAAATTCAGGAATTAAATTTGTTTATTGGACAAAAAGAAACCAGAATCAATGAATTGAAAGATAAAGCCGCCGAGTTGGATGCCCGCCAAAATGAAGGAGAGCATCAGTTGCCGCGAACCATCGTAGGCTTGGTGTTTTCGATGGCGATGTGCGTGGGGAATTTCTTTTTGATTGATGATACATTGCGCCCTTTATATCCCAATAGTCAGTGGATAGCCGTTGGGGTGTTTCTGGCAGGGATGTTTAACTTGTTCGGTCGCGTTTCACTTTTTCACGATACCGACAGCAATGTGTCGTGGCGCAGGTTGTTAGAGGAGGTTGGTATGCCTTTTGCAGCAGCCATGTTTGTATTTGTACAGGCATTACAAAATCAGACCGTTTGGCGAGCGGTGGCGTTGTTTGTCTTTGTGTTTTTTCTGTTTCTTTTTGCGGGCAAATTGCTTTTGAGCAATATCACCGTACTTCGCAATGATTTACGGATTTGGCTGACGGGTGCCAACATGAAAAAAGAAAAAACAAGCAAAACAGAGACTTGGGACGAGGAAACCAACCGCTTAAACGCAGAAATTGATGAATTACGCATTCAAAAATGGCAGATTGTGCCGCAATTGAATCGGGTAGAGGCCGAACTTGCGCGGGTCAACGCCCGACGCGATGCCCTCATCAAACTGTTTGAAAGTGAATTTTACCTGGCCCGCCAACTGCGCGACCGTTTGACAGACCGACAAATGAGGGCGATTCAATCAACCGCCCAAAATCAGCAGTAAGCACTTGGTAAAAAATAAGTAGCACGATTTAAAAAAAAAAGCCATGCAGGAACCAACAAAAGACCATACTGACGAACCCGATTTTCAACACGGCTACCATAGCGGTATTGAAGGCTCGGAAAATCGTAATCCATACGAAAGTTATCTATCAAGCCAGATACATTATAATTGGTTGGCCCAACGGATTGAGGACCGTCGAAATGAAATCCAACGGGTTGATAAAGAGATTGAAGAAACGGCCGTAAAGCGTAAAACTGCTTACGACCGTTTGCAAGAGTTTGTGCAACGGGTAATCAAAGCCACCAAGCGTGTAACAGAACTGACGACGCAACGTGAAGCCGTTGATGCCGAAACCGAAGCCTTGCGGGCGCGGCGTAAACAAACACAATCGGAGTATTCGCTCTTGGCAGGCTTCTTTTTCTTCTTTGCAGGGGCAGCGTTTGTGTTTGGTGACCTTATTATTTCGCACGAAATTGTGGCCTACGCCCTCAACATTCGCAACAACAACGAGGCGTGGGCGTTTGCCATTGGTTTGGCCATGATTTCTATTTTGCTCAAACCCGCCTACGACCGCCTCATTGAGAAGCCGTATGTGGATGAACATACCCAAAAAGCACGTACGCGTTATGCTTGGTTTAAAGTAGGTTTGGCAGGTTTTGCCATTATCACGTTGGGGATTTTGGGATGGTTTCGATACGAGGCCTACCGTACCGATAAAATGAAAGAAGCCATCAATAAATCGGTCAAAAATCTTCAATTGGGCGCTACGCCGCTCGACCCCAACAGTACGATTACGCCGCAGGAACAACAAGTTTTATTGCAAAAAATTGAGCAACAACTTTTGCGTTCTGATGAGCTCAATCTGGGCCTTGTCAACAGCCCTTGGGCGTTGGCATCGTTTGTGTTGAGTGGTATTTTGTTTGCTTTGGCGGGGGCGGTTTCGCTCGGAATGGCGCTGCCTGTGTTGCAGAATTTTTGGTACCGATGGCTGCAAATTGACCCACGACTGTGGCGTTTAAGCCGTCGTCGTCGTAAATTAAACAAACAGTTGGAGGAAGCCGACAGAGAGTTGGCCGAGCAAACAACGCAAAAAGATATTTTGGAGCATGAGCTTCAACAGTTTCAGACCTTGGATGATTTGCGGGCGGAGCGTACAAAAATGCGCAATGACTTGGATGAACTCATCGAATCAACGCGTTTGGCGCAGACCGACAGCCGCATTGCGTCTTTTAACGATGGCTACGCCAAAGGAGAAATAGCCCGCGAAATGATGAATGAGGAGGAGTTTACCCAATTCCGCAACTCAATGCTCAATACTCATAATTTGGCCGTAAAAGCGTCTTCTTCGGCAGACCGAAGCATGAATTATGGCAATGGAAACGGCACCAAACGCACCAACGGCCTGCGCCCACACCAAATGATTCGGAAGATGATTACGGATGGTTTGGATGGGGAGAAGGAGTGATATTTAGCGAACAAGTAGAGTAAAAGGTTGCGGAAACGTGACCTTTTCTTGTTTACAGCCTGCCCCGCTTTCCCAACTCAATCGCCTCTAATTGAGGGATTTTTCCGTCATCAAGCGTGAATCGAAGTATGGTTCGGATTTTGTGAAATCCTTCATTGCCTGCCGCCCCGGGGTTGATGTAGAGCATGTTTTGAAGTTTAGGGTCGCGCAGTACGCGCAGGATGTGTGAGTGGCCGCAGATGAAAATATCGGGCGTGTTATGCTTTAATTCGGGCCTGACTTGGGGGTTATAATTGGGCGGCGCGCCGCCGATGTGGGTCATCCAGATGCGGAAGCCTTCGAGTTCAAACCGTTGGTGTTCGGGGGCTTTCCATTGAATCTCTTTGGCGTCGATGTTGCCATACACAGCGCGTAAGGGCTTAAATTTTTCCAGTTTTTCCAAAATCTCAACGGTTCCTACGTCGCCAGCGTGCCAAATTTCGTCGCAGTCTTTGAAGTAGTCAAAAATGGCTTCGTCTAGGTAAGAATGAGTGTCAGATAAGAGGCCGATGCGGGTCATGTTTTAGGACAGATTTCCGAGTGTTGGTTTGATAGATATTACTTTGTTAGGGTATAAAAAGCCATCCCGCTCATCATCGCCACCACGAGCCAACCTGCCATTTGTAGCCAAATAGGGTGCTGATACGTGCCAACCAATCGCTTATTGCGCGCGGCAATGAGCATCACCGCCAAGGCAATGGGTAAAATAAAACCATTCAGCGTACCCACAAACACCAAAATCTGTACGGGTTTACCAATCCATAAAAACAAAATCGTTGAAATGGAGATAAAGCCAATCGTGAGATAGCGATTATTTTTTTCTAAGCTCGGATGGAAAGTTCGCAGGAACGACACCGAAGTATAGGCCGAGCCGATGACAGATGTAATGGCCGCACTCCACATCAAAACCCCAAATAGCCGGTAGCCAGTCTGTCCAGCAGCCAACTGAAATACCGAAGCGGGAGGATTGGCTTTGTTTAACGTAAGTCCCGCCGCGACAACGCCCAACGTGGCCAAAAACAAAAAATACCGAATAAATGAAGTTACCAAGATACCCGTCGTAGCGCTACGATTGACCAATGGAAGTGCATCAACACCTTTAACGCCTGCTTCCAAAAGCCGATGCCCGCCAGCAAAAGTAATGTAGCCTCCTACCGTGCCGCCCACGAGGGTAATGGTGGCGATGGGGTCAAATTGTTGTGGTAAAACCGTTCGGACGAGGGCTTCGCCAACGGGAGGGTTGGCCGAAAAAACTACGTAGGCAATCAACAAAAGCATCAGGAGTCCCAACCATTTGGCAAAATTGTCCATGGCTTTTCCCGCTTCTGGCAATATGAAAAGCCCGATGGCAATCAATGCGCTAAGTGTGGCCCCGATTTTGACGTCTATGCCGCTCATGACTTCGATACCGAGCCCTGCTCCAGCCACGTTGCCAATGTTGAACGCAAATCCTCCGATGACAATCAGGGCCGAAAGAACGTAGCCCAACCCAAAAAACAAATCATTGGCAATGTCTTGGGCGCGTTTTTCGGTGACGGCAATGATGCGCCAGATGTTCAGTTGAGCGCCTAAATCTAAAAGAATTGATAACAAAATGACAAAGCCGAAATTGGCCAGTAGTTGCTGCGTAAAAACGGTGGTCTGCGTCAAAAAGCCTGGCCCAACGGCGGAGGTAGCCATCAAAAAAGCGGCACCGAGAAGGGTATTGGTGGTGGGTGTTTTTTTCATTCTTAGGGTTTATTTCTGCGCAAAATCGCAAAAAATAAAATAGCAGCGCGAACCGAATGGATTGAATGGATTAGACACATTCACACAAAGATAAAATTTGATAAAATCAGTGTAAATATGTTGTATCCGTTCACTCCGTGTTCAACAAAATGGATGATAAAAACGGTTAATTAAAATAATAGCGAAATTTCATAAGCAGGCAATCGTTACGAACACTCATAACGTTATAATTATCTATAGGCCAAAAACATCCTCCCGAAATAAAAGTGCTACTGTTGATATTTCGATTGCCTGTACTGAGAAATGTATCTTTACTGATTTTTTTTCCTATTTGCCATTCTAATTCTAAAGCTATTTTTTTCCACTGAATACCCGCACCCGTGGTGGGTCTAATATATTCTTGGTGACGGCCTTCTAAACTCAAACCTACGCGATTTTTGCCGAGGCTATTTTGGGCAGAGTGGACAAATGCCCCACCTTGCACATACGGTTGCCATTGGCCAAAGTGGAAGCGATAACCAATGTTGACGGGAAACTGCCAGGCACCTATGGTATAAGGGGTAGGTTTGCCATTTTCGGTTTGTGATAAATTAGCACGTTGTTTGATTAGGTAGGTAGCTTCTCCTTTTAGAAAAATATGGTTTTTAAAAAGCACTTCAACAAACATTCCCCCTGAAGCACCTAAGTGCATTTTGTCCATAACACGGTTGTCCAGTGAATAATTGGTTCCAGTGACGATTCCAAAACGTGTTTTTTGGGCTTGACTATTAAGGGACAATACCAGCCAACCACATAGCAAACAGACACAGTAAATTTTCTTCATAGTTGTAAAGGTTTGTTAAAGTAAAATTATAAAAAAAATAGAATCTTGTTATTTCAAGATTCTATTTGTGATTTTTATCCCAAAATCATTTCTTTCATTTCAGAACGAATTCTTTTTTTATCAATCTTCCCTACGGATGTTTTAGGGATTTCGGATACAAATTTGATTTGGTCAGGCACGTACCAACGGTTTATTTCGCCGCTGTCCACTTTGGCTTGTAAGGTTGATTTGATGCTTTCGGGTGTTAGTTTTTCCTGATAATCGGGTTTGATGACCAGAATGGCGTGTGGGCGTTCGCCCCATTTAGGGTCAGGAAAGCCCACCACGGCCGATTCGGCAATGCCTTCTATCTGAGAAAGCAGATTCTCAATGTCTAACGAAGAAACCCACTCGCCACCTGTTTTAATGACATCTTTGACGCGGTCGGCAATGGTGACGTAATAATCGGGGTCGATTGTGGCCACGTCGCCGGTGTGGAGCCATCCGCCCGCCCACAGTTTTTCGGAAGCCTCTTTTTCTTTGTAATATCCCTGCGTCATCCATGGGCCGCGAGCCACCAATTCGCCAACCGTTTCGCCGTCGTGGGGCAGAAAATTGCCCTCTTCGTCCATAAGTTTCAACTCCACAAACGGAGCAATTTTTCCCGCTTTGGTTCTAAACTCAAGTTGCTCTTCGATAGGGAGTTTTTCCTGTTCTTCATTCAAGTGAACAACCGACATAATGGGCGCCGTTTCTGACATTCCGTAGCCTTGGGTTACGTTGATGCCAAGCTCTAAAGCGGCCTTGGCCAAACCGCGCGTCAGAGCCGAGCCACCTATCAGCACGTTCCATTTACTCAAATCTACTTGTTTGGCTACGGGGCTGTTGACCAGCATATTCAGGATGGTTGGCACACAATGCGAAAAGGTTACTTTTTCTTTTAACAAGAGTTTTAGCAACATTTCTGGCTCATAACGACCTGGATATACCTGCTTGAAATTGAGCATGGTAGCCAACAGCGGAAAGCCCCAACCGTGGACGTGAAACAACGGCGTGATGGGCATGTACACGTCGCGATTGTCCAATGGGAGGGCGCGGTAGCCTGGAAAATAGGCCAACAAACAGAAGGTGTGCATCACCAATTGACGGTGCGAGAAGTATACGCCTTTGGGGTTGCCCGTGGTGCCAGTCGTATAAAAGGTTGTGGCAATGGAATCTTCCTCAAAATCAGAAAATTCAAATTGGTCGTTAGCGTCATTGACCAACCGCTCGTATTCGCCTTCTAAGGCAAATGTAGTGGTGATGATTTCGGCCTCAGGGTTGGTGTACACCTTGTCGCTGATGATAATGTATTTTTCAACAGTGGTGAGTTGCCCTTTGATGGCTTCCAGAATCGGCACAAAATCTTCATGAACAATCACCACCTTGTCTTCGGCGTGGTTCATGGTGTACAGAATCTGCGCTGGCGAAAGGCGTACATTGATGGTATGCAAGATAGCTCCTAGGCAGGGAATGCAGAAAAAACACTCCAAATACCGATGGCTGTCCCAGTCCATCACGGCTACGGTATCGCCTGCTTGCACACCTGCATTGGTGAGGACATTGGCAAGCTGGCGTACGCGTTTGTCAAAGGTGGTATAATTCATTCGGAACAAATCTCGGTATACGATTTCGCGTTGGGGATTGTAACGAACGGCTTGCGCAAAGAGGGTTTTGATTAACAAAGGAGGGTCGTAGGCCGATGGAGTTCGGGGAATCAACTTGGTTTTAGCCATGATTTTTGCAAAGGTTTTTAGAAAAGTAAAGTTATGTTTTTTCTCCAAATACTCACAAAAAAGCCAATCTTACCATTGTATATAGGCGAGATTGAGAAATTGTTTTTCGTTGACCTTTAAAATCGAGGTTATTTTGATTTTATCCCCTTTTAGGTGGATGTTGGGCAATCCAGTGATAAGAAATTTTCATTCAAAAATACAACCAATGCCCTTTCCAGCCCTGCTTCCGGTTAAATTCCAGGGCAGGGGCGGGTACTTTGAGGGTGTTGAGCAAGAAGAAAAGCGTTTTTAGGCCCTTATGGCGGGTGGGAATACGGCGAAAGTCGATGTCTAGCGAGAGAAAATACTGCCGATATGGGTCATAACCCAAGGATTGGCTCTTCTCTACTTCGGCCCCGACCATGTTGTGAATCCCGTATCCGAGCGATACACTGAGCCACTTAGGAATCTTTGAATGCGGTGCAAAAGAGGCCAGATTGACCGAAAACCAATAGGTTTGCCCGTTGTAATCCTTGAGCCATTGTTCACTGAAATTGCGCCCTAAAAGTTCTGGCCGAACCTTGGCGAGGGGAGTGGGGGAAAAGGAAAATTTTGGGGTAATGCGCTCTTCGCCCCAGAGGGCGTACTGTCCCAAATACAAAGACGGGCCCATGACATTGGCCACCATATCGCTGGGCGAAAACCCGTAGGTGGGGTATTGAAAACCGTCTAAAAGCTCAATGGGGGTCAGGAACAAAAAGCCAGAAAGTGCGCCGTACAAAGCCGCTTGACGGTTGGTAATCCCCGTGTTTTTGTAAACCGCCGCCGTGTGACGGCAAATCTGATAGGCCGTAAAAAAGTGTCCTACTTTATCAAATTGTTTCCACTCATGAAAGTCGTCTTTGACGCTAAAATTCGTAAAGGGCGTTTTGTACCATGCTTTACTTAATCCATAAATAGACGCCGAATAAGCCACTGATTCGCCTGCCAGAAGCCACCGCAACGCCCGATAATTGGGCCGAAGGGAGTCAGATTGGGCTTGGCAAGTGACAAATGATGAAGTCAGAATGATGAATGACAAATAAAAAAAAAGAGTTTTTGTCGTGCTTAAAGCACCTAAACGACTATGCGAAGGTGGTGAATAGGCCCTTTCAGGGGGGCACAAATCACTTAATAACTTCCCTGATATTTCCGTGTTCCCCATTCCAACGTCGCCAAAAGTAATAACAAGAAAAACAACCACTTATTTTGAATCAATTCTGATAAATCTTCGGTGCTGTCGAGGCGGTCAACGGCTTTATTTTTGAGTAAATAGTCTTTCAGTTGTTCAATCTGGTTTGCTTTCACAAATTGCCCACCCGACTGTTGGGCCAGTGCGCGCAGCATTCCGTAATCAGCGGTGTTGGTTAAGGACTCTAGCGCCAAATCACGCACGATAAACTGGCCCGTTACGCTTTCGATTTTGTTGTTTAGACTCGTAGTTGCCTTAAATTGATGCACTCCCTGCCGAAGGCCGCTCAGCTCAAAACGCGAATTGCCTTCCCCGTTGGTGTAAGTGTAAGGCTGTACTTTGCCTTTTTCGTCCGTGATTTCGAGGCGGATGCTTTGGCCGTAGATTTTTTCGTAAATGTCGTTGTAGACTTCCGTCTCAAAAGTCACTTTATCGCCCACGTTGTATTCATTGGCCAACGGATAGACGCGGAACTTACGTTTGTCTTCCTTGACCGAAATCAGTTGAATCACTTTTTGCAGCAACTCATCCACGGCTTCTTGCTTGTCAGTAAGGGCGTATTCTTCGAGGCGCCATTGCCAGATTCCTTCGCCCGCCAATACGGCAGATTTTCGAGCGCCACCAGTGTTTAAAATCAACAAAGGTTTGTTGGTGCGAAGATTGCCAACGTTCTGAAACAGAATCGTTTCGCTGCCAGGCATCAGGCGGTATTCTCCAAAAGGAACCGTCAAAGGGGGCATTTTTTCCAAAATGCTGAGTTTGTCGGCGTCTAAGTTTAGCAGTTTAAAATTGGGATTAAAACGGCCCGATACTTTGTCAATCTGCCCTGGGTTTGAGACAACCGTAACGGCAGAATTGAGTTGACTCACTTTCGATGTGTTGGATTGTGAGCCTAAAATGAAGAAAACGGGGGTGTTGTCGCGTTGCAAGAAACGTTGTACTATGTCGCCGCCAATGTTAAATAAATCAGGCAACTGATGGAGGATAATCAAATCATATTTCTTATCGGGAAAGGTTTCAGCCGCCGGATTTATCCCAAAAATTTTGACATCGACTTCGTAATTTAAGTTTTTTTCGAGAATTGTACGGATGGCTTTGATGTCTGGGTGAGTGGCCAAAGCAAGCATCAATACTTTTTCTTTGCCGTCGATGATGTCAATATAAACATCGCGGTGATTGTTGCGGGTGGTAAATTCACCCTTAAGTGGTTCTACATCAAGGGTATAATGCTGCACACCTTTTTGGGTAGAAGAGGTTTGAAACGTAACCTGTTTGAAATCTTCTTTTTGGCCGAATGCAATGCGTTGGGTGCTGATGGTACTGCCATTTTGGCGCAGCGAGACGGTCGCCGTTTGTCCCTGAAACCCACTTGCTACAATGTCGGCCTGAATCGGGAATTGATTGCCCAAATACGCAATTTTATTGGCCGAAACGGCTTTGATACTTACATCCCGCTTGGGGAGGGTATCACCCACGCCAATGCTGTGAATCCGAAATGGAAAGTTGCCGTAGGTGGGTGCAAGTCCCTGATTACTAATGCCGTCGGTCAGCAATACCACATCGGTCAGATTGCGTCCTTCATAGTTGGATTTGGCATTGTTCAATAAATCAGAGAGATTGGTGGTAGTTCGGTCAAATTTCAGTTTGGGAAGTTCATCCTGATAATTTTCACTGTTGAGGGTTTGAACGGCCACTTCCAGCCCGTCATCCGCCAACGCTTCTCGCAGCGTGGCCAAGGCAGTGAGCGTTTTGGGGCCGTCGTTTGCCATTGATTCGGAGTTATCAATCGCGATAACTACTTTGGGCTTATCTACGAGCGTTTGGATGCTGCGCAGGAGCGGATTCAATAATAAAAAGGCAATGATACTGACTAGCGCTCCCCGCAAAATGGCCAATCCAGTGTTGAGAAGTTTACTCCATACGGGCTTGGGTTGGTAAAGAAAAAACGCGTAAGCGGCGCCCAACAACAAGCAAAATCCAATGTACCACGGGGAAGTTTGAAAGATAATCTCAGTTAAAAGCATTTGTATGGTGTTTGTCTGGTGGGGTCGTCAGTCAAAAGTCTTTGGCCATCAATAATCGGCCGTAATTTATATTAAAGCTTAATTTACAGTGTTTTACATTGACGGTAGACGATTGACTAACGACGCCAACTTACATGACCATACCGCCGTCTACTTGCAATACTTGTCCTGTAATGTATTTAGACAAATCTGATGCCAAAAATACGACACAGTCGGCTACTTCTTCGGGCTGACCGCCGCGTTTGAGCGGAATATTTTGTTTCCATTCCTCAATCGCTTTTTCGTTCAACTCTCCCGTCATTTCGGTTTCAATGAAACCCGGGGCAATGGCGTTAGAACGAATATTTCGGGAACCAAGTTCTTTGGCTACTGATTTTGTAAATCCAATGATACCTGCTTTTGACGCGGCGTAATTGGCCTGTCCAGCATTTCCTGTCAAACCAACTACCGACGTAAGATTAATGATAGAACCGCTGCGGGCTTTCATCATGACGCGGGTTACGGCTTTGGTCAAATTAAAAACAGACTTTAAGTTAACGCGAATTACTTCATCCCATTGTTCTTCGGTCATACGCATTAACAAACCGTCGCGCGTGATACCCGCGTTATTTACCACAATGTCAACCGTTCCGAAGTCGGCTACTACCTGCGTAATGAGGTCTTCAGCCGATTTAAAATCAGACGCATCGGAGCGGTAGCCTTTGATTTTGGTGCCGAATTGTTGGAGTTCTTCCTCCAGTGCTTGACCTTTTTCAACGCTCGATAAGTACGTAAATGCTACCTGCGCACCCTCCTGTGCAAACCGAGTGGCAATGGCTTTGCCGATTCCACGGGATGCGCCCGTTACGATAGCTACTTTGTTTTGTAAAAGAGACATTATAAATGGATGATTTATGATTAGTGTTTGGTGATTAGCGTTTGATGATTAGTGGTTGGTGAAACGAGTCACCAGCCACCATTCACCAGCCACTATTTCGGAAATACATTGGCTTCTACAATCTCGCACATAATGTGGCCAAGCAAGATATGACATTCCTGAATACGCGGGGTGTCTTTGGAAGGAATATTCACCAAAAAAGTACTTACTTCTTTCATTTTTCCGCCGCTTTCGCCCGTCATCCCTACCGTTATCATGCCGAGTTTATTGGCGGCTTCAAGGGCTTTTACGACGTTGGTTGAATTGCCAGAGGTTGAAATTCCGACCAGTACGTCGCCTTCTTTCCCCATTGCTTCTATCATTCTTGAATAAATCACATCGTAACTATAATCATTGCCGACGGCCGTTACGTACGAAGTGTTGACGTGGAGCGCTTCCGAATACAACGGAGGACGGTCGTAATAAAAACGCCCGCTAAACTCCGCCGCTAAGTGTTGGGCGTCGGCCGCACTGCCGCCGTTGCCGCAAAAAAGCACTTTTTTGCCGTTTTTAAAGGCCGTAGTCATGGCTTCGGCAACGGAGCCAACGGTAGCAAGGAGGGTTTGGTCGGCAAGGACACGATTTTTGGTATCAATAGAAGCTTGTACGATGGATTGAATGTTAATCATTAAAATGGTTGTTTAATCATGGGGACAAAAATAGTAAACTTCCTGAAAGATTAGAACTTTCGGGAAGTTTACACGAAGTTACTTCTAGGCTTAGATTTCGTCAAAACGGACAAAAGCAAGTTCATGAAAAACAACGAAATTCAGTTGCTTCCAGAAGGGTTTTATTATATTTATAATCATGCAAATGGTTGGGAGAATTTGTTTAAAAGACGGGAGAATTATTTATATTTTTTGCGCCGCTATGCTGAGTTTATCAATCCAATTGCTGATACATTTGCTTACTGCCGAATCATCTGCATTTTATGGTAAGAATTAAAAAAATGAAGAACTGCAAGCGGCATATCAGCAGAAAATTCCACGTAATGTATCTTCTTTTCGAAATGTTGAAATGTACAGTAAGTCTGTGCTGAAAGAAAATGCATTGCCAGGTTTTATCAGTCGAGAATGGGGTAGTTTGTTTAGCGCCTATTCGCAAGCATTTAACAGACAGCAGCACAGAAAGGGCAGTTTATTTATTCCTAACTTTAAGCGAAAGCCTGTTGAAACAACGGATTATTACCTCAAACTAATCCATTACATACATGCAAACCCGATTCATCATGGATTTGTAAAAGGTTTTGCCGATTGGGAATTTAGTTCTTATCACACCTATTTGTCGTCCAAACCTACTCAACTTGCTAGGGAGGAGGGTTTGGAGTGGTTTGGAGGGAGCAATTTATTTGAACAATTTCATCGGGAAAATCCAGTATCAGTTAAAATCGAATTTGAGTAAACTCGCTTTGATGTCTCCAACTTGGTTTAACTTCCCGAAAGTTTTGGAACTTTCGGGAAGTTAAGTTTTGAACCTAGCTAGGGTTGGCTAGACGGCTGATTCGGACCGGCGGCTCCTTTAATTTTTCAATTTCCCTGATTACTTCCACAATCCCCCTGAGGGGTATCTTAACCCACGAGGGGCGATAACTGATTTCATATCCTAATTCATACACGGCTTTTTCCAACAGAAAAAACAGCAATAAAAAGTTTATTTCATGTTGGCTATTAAAAAGCGGATGCGGCCACCCAAATGCTTCCAAGTAGGCTTCAAAATAGGTTTCGCGCATGAGTTTGTACCAACGGTCGGATACAATTTGGAGTTTTTCGGACGAAATGTCTTTGGTTTCGTGGCTCTCAAACAACTTTGCGCTGACCGCATAATGGTAACTGCGTATCATACCCGCAACATCCTTAAATGGACTATGCTTTATTTTACGCTCGGCAATGGTGGCTTCAGGTTCTCCCTCAAAATCAATGATGATAAAGTCGCCGTCTTGGGTGAGAACCTGCCCCAAATGGTAATCACCGTGAATCCGAATGCGCAGCGAGTCCAGCGGACGGGTGAGCATTTCTTTGGCAAAATCATCGATTAATTCACGGGCTTCCATAAAAATCCACGCCAAGCGTTGCGTAGGCTCGTCGAGTTTTTGATAATTGTCAATCAGCAGCGCGTAGCGGCGGTCGAGTAAGTCGGTAAGGCGGTGCAGTAAAAATGCGCGGTAGGTATCGTCAAACCCTTCGGGCGCGAAGGCATCATCAGCTCCCGGCGCAAACAGCCCCAAGTGCATTTCGCCCGTACGTTTTCCAAGCAGGGTTACTTGTTCAAATACCCATTCTTTAATGCCAAACATGCCGTTTGGAACACCGTACATAAAATCGTTGAGAAAATCGCCCGTCAACATCCAATTATCTTTGTCGGCGCGGATGGCTTGTTGCATCATTCCCAAGGTGATGTCGGGCTGCCCAGTCCGTTGCCAAGTAAGGCTGCCTGCGTAGGCTGGAATGTTTTTAAAGTCGGAATGTTGGGTCAAAAAACTCACCATTTCCACTTCTGGATTGGTTTGGTCGAAGAGTTTTCGGTAGAGTTTTAAAAAATATTTGCCGCCAAACAGCATGGCAGAATTGCTCGAATCGACGGGCAAAACGTGGCTTTCAATGTTTTCTGGCGTGTCTGAATCGGATAGCCCTTTGCCTTTTAGGGACGCAAGAAACGAAGATTGGTCGGCGGAGGAGGGGAGGGTAGTTGCGTTGAAAATATTGGCGAACAGTTCTTTCCTGAATCGAGCGTCATAAATGGCGTCTATCCATTGGGCAGTTTCGGTTTTTTCGAGAATCCCTTTTTCGGGAATATCCATGTCGAGTGAAACCCTCGTAAACGGCAATTGATATAACTCTGAAGGCCCGTCATGGTACGAAACTTCTACAATCAAAATCAAAAAATCGCCAAAAGTCAGCGTATGTTGAACACGGAAATCTTTCTGTGAGCGAGCTTTCCCCGCAAACCAGCGACTTGCATTGAAATAACTCGGGAAAACGTTGGTTTCTAGGTGATTAATGAGAGCGTTGTTTACGTTGGTCATAGCGGGTTTAGCAGTTTATCATAATAGGTTGTTGGTTCAAACAGGCACAGAATAGAGGAGTAATATCCCGTAATGTATTTTTAAATATATTATTAGAAATCGGTACTTTGTGGTCAATCTACTCAAAAATTGCACATTTTGGTGTATTTGTAGGAACAAAAACCGACAATTATACCTGTTATTTTTCTTTTGTACATTTTAACCCAAAAAAACACGAGACATTGTCTCGTGTTAGGCATGAACGATAACTACTTCACCGTTCCGACGTGTAAGTGTGAATCGTGCTGAGTGCTGTGATAAATGCGAATCGTTGCTTTCTGAAAGTCTTTTTCGTCGGCTTGGGGAATTGACATAAACTTCTGAGGGTTACGGTCTACCAACGGAAACCATGAACTCTGAATTTGAACCATGATTTTGTGCCCTTTTTTGAAGGTGTGAAGCACATCGGGCATCCGCACTTTCACATCGGTGACTTGGTTGGGCACAAACGGTTCTGGTTTCTCAAAACTGTTACGGAATTTGCCGCGCAGTACTTCCGCCCGGACTAAGCGCTGATAGCCCGCCATGGTCAGGTTTTTGGGGTTGGGCGATGGATTTGGGGCATCTTCGGGCAACACATCAATAAGTTTGACGATAAAATCGGCATCGGTGCCCGTGGTAGAAGCAAAAAAGTGGGCTGTCATCGGCCCCGCCAAGGTTACATCTTCCGTAAGTGGTTCTGTTTCATAAGTAAGAACATCGGGGCGACGCGATGCAAAGCGCTGATCTTCAATCATGTATTGATTATTGCGTCGGGCAAAAATACCGTCCGTGTACGGCACTGGTTTGGCGGGGTCGCTTACGTATTCGTCAAAACCGTCTTTTTCGGTGTTTTCATTCCATGATAATTTTCCGTTGGCCTGAAAATGTAACTCTTTCTTCTCGCTGTCTTTTGGGGGCCAAGTTTCAAAGGTTTTCCATTCGTTGGTTGCGGTGTTAAACATAGTGGCTTCGGCGGCGTTCCATTGACCTTTGTCTTTGAGGTAAAAATTGAAAAATTTAAGTTCCAATTCTTCCTGAAAAAACTTGGCCGTATTGGTGCCAAAATTCAGCGTTCCAAACTCGTTCCATTCTGGCCGCGACCAAGCGCCGTGCGTCCACGGGCCCATCACCAGTTGGTTTTTGTTGGTAGGAGTTTGTTTTTCAATGGCTTCGTAGGTGCGCAACGCGCCAAATAAATCTTCGGCATCAAACCAACCGCCCACCACCAGCGTAGCGGGTTTGATGTTTTTGAGGGCTGGGCGAATGTTGCGCGATTTCCAGTAGTCGTCGTAGGTTTCGTGCTGGAGGTATTCGTTCCAGATTCGGCCTTTGTTGTTGAAGTATTTTTCACCGTTGGCATTTTTGAGCGGTCCTAATTTCAGGAAGAAATCGTAGGCATCTTTGCTGCGGTTGTTGAAAATGCCGTTGTACGTCGGAACGGGTTTGTCGGGTTGGGCATCAAAATAACTCAAAAAGTTAAAATTGTCGAGCAAGAAAAAAGCGCCATTGTGGCGGGCATCGTCGCCCACAAATTCGTCCGTAACGGGGGCTTGCGGAGAAACGGCTTTGATGCCCGGGTGAGCGTCGGGCAGGGCCGCCGAAGCATAAAAGCCTGGGTAAGAGATGCCTGTAATGCCGACGCGACCGTTGTTTTGCGGAATGTTATTCAGTAACCATTCTACGGTGTCGTAGGTGTCGGTACTTTCGTCGGTATCCTGCGGCGTTTTTTTGGTGAATTTATGCGGGGTCATTTCCTCAAATTTCCCTTCGCTCATGTAGCGTCCGCGTACATCTTGGGTGACAAATATGTACTTTTCTTCCGACAACAGTTTGCTCGGCCCGGGGCCGTTTCCTGTATAATTACCCTCGCCGTACGGACCTGCCGAGTAGGGGGTGCGTTCCATCAGAATGGGATAGTTTTGGCTCTTGTCTTTTGGAATATAAATGACGGTGTAAAGCTTAATGCCGTCGCGCATGGTGATTTGGCGGTCCCATTTCTCATAATTGTCTTTGACGAAATTGGGGGTTTGGGCGTGGCTTTGATGCGCACAAAAGAGCAAGATTAAAAGGGGGAGGAATGCTTTCATAGAGTATTTTCGATGACTATTAATGTTTTGACAAAAGTAGAATAAAATTAAAACGTTCGAACAGGAATTTAATCTTAAAACCATGAACGCACAGTCACGCCGCCGAACATTCCTAAAAGCACTGGCCAGTGCTTCAATCGCGTCTATTCCAAGCATGGGTGAGGCCTCACTTTTGCCCGCCAAAAGCAAGCGACTCAAAACCAGCCTGAATGCCTACTCATTCAATGCTCCGCTGATGAATAAAACGATGAGTTTGGACGAGCTGATTGACTTCTGCGCGGGCATTGGCTTTGATGGGCTGGATATCACGGGTTATTATTTTGATGGCTATCCTACCGTTCCCTCCAATGAAACCATTTATCACGTAAAACGCCAAGCTTTTCGGAAAGGCTTGGAAATCAGCGGCACAGGCGTGAGAAATGACTTTACGATTGCGGACAAAGAAAAACGTAAAAAAGAAGTACAACTTGTAAAAAATTGGGTGGAAGTAGCCGCAAAATTGGGTGCCCCAGTACTGCGGATTTTTGCAGGAACGCAAAAAAACGAAGGGATTCCGCGCGAGCAAATAACCGATTGGATGTTGAAAGACATTGAAACCTGTGTTGAGTATGGCAAACAAAATGGCGTAATCATTGGTCTGCAAAACCATTTTGATTTCGTTCAGACCGCCGACCAAGTGATTCCCTTTTTTGAAACGATTAAGTCGGAGTGGTTTGGGCTGATTCTGGATACGGGCAGTTATCGCATCGGCGACCCTTATAAGGAAATCGAACGAACCATCAAATACGCCGTTAACTGGCAGTTGAAAGAGAAGATATTTGTGGAAGGAAAAGAAATTGATACGGATCTTGAACGGGTCATTAATCTCATCAAACCGTCCGATTATCAGGGCTATGTCCCCATTGAAACCCTCGGAGCTGGCGACCCAAAGGTGAAGGTAGAGGCATTGTTGGCGAAAGTAAAAAAGTACCTTTGACGGTTCTTGGGCTTTCTAACCCAAAACAAGAAAAAATTAATTGTATTAATTTAATAAAAAACTGCCATATTTCATTAATATTGGCATATAGTATTGGATTCATCTGTGTTTTGTCATAAAATAGTGGTACCTTTGCGGGTCTTTTAGAAGACAAGCTGATTGTGAATAGTTTTTCGTTAGTAACAACACTTTCAACCTATTCGATTAGCTATCAACAGTTAACAAACAACTCAAATGCAAAGCATCCGCAACATTGCCATCATTGCGCACGTTGACCACGGTAAAACCACATTGGTGGACAAGTTCATCCACTATTCAAAACTGTTTAGAGAGAATCAGCAGTTTGACGATCTCATTTTGGACAACAATGACCTCGAACGTGAACGAGGAATCACCATTGTCTCTAAAAACGTATCTGTACGCTACAAAGACGTAAAAATCAACATTATTGATACCCCAGGCCACTCCGACTTTGGAGGAGAGGTAGAGCGCGTACTTAAAATGGCTGACGGTGTCGTCATTCTGGTAGATGCTTTTGAAGGGCCCATGCCGCAAACCCGTTTCGTGTTAGGTAAAGCCTTACAATTAGGATTGAAAGTAGTGTTGGTTGTCAATAAAGTAGATAAGCCAAACTGCCGCCCCGACGAAGTACACGAAGCGGTATTTGACCTAATGTTTAACCTTGAAGCCAACGACGTTCAACTTGATTTTCCTACCGTTTTCGGTTCGTCGAAACAAGGATGGATGGGGCCTGATTGGCAAAAACCAACCACCGATATTTCGTATTTGTTGGACGTAATCGTTGAACATATTCCACCAGCACCCAACAACGAAGGCGATCCGCAAATGCAGATTACTTCATTGGATTATAGTTCTTTTGTCGGACGTATTGCCATCGGTCGCGTACACCGTGGTACGTTTAAGGAAGGTGCTCAATTGGGCCTTTGCAAGTCAGACGGTAGCGTAAAACGCGCCCGTATCAAAGAATTGCAAGTTTTTGAAGGCTTGGGCAGACAAAAAGTAACGGAAGTTTCATCGGGAGATATTTGTGCCGTAACAGGTTTGGAAGATTTCGAAATCGGTGATACCATCACGCTTTTTGAAAACCCTGAACCGCTACCGCGTATTTCGGTAGACGAGCCAACGATGAACATGTTGTTTACCATCAACAACTCACCGTTTTTTGGCAAAGAAGGCAAATTTGTGACTTCTCGCCACTTGCGTGAGCGTCTGTTTAAAGAAATGGAAAAAAACCTTGCCTTACGCGTTGAATCAATGGGTAGCGAGGATAAATTTATGGTGTTCGGACGTGGTATTCTTCACTTGTCGGTGTTGATTGAAACCATGCGTCGCGAAGGTTACGAATTGCAGGTAGGCCAGCCACAGGTGATTTTCAAAGAAGGTGACAAAGGCGAGCGTCTTGAGCCTATCGAAATTCTCGTGGTAGATGTTCCTGAAGAATCAGCGGGAAAAGTAATTGAACTTGTTACCCAACGGAAAGGTGACCTACTCGTGATGGAGCCACGTGGTGATTTGCAACACTTGGAGTTTAATATTCCTTCACGTGGTTTGATTGGGTTGCGTTCTAATGTACTGACTGCCACGCAGGGAGAAGCGGTACTTTCGCACCGTTTTAAGGCCTACGAACCCCACAAAGGCACGATTCCTGGGCGTATCAACGGTTCAATTATCTCTAAAGGAACTGGAGTAGCTACTCCTTATGCCTTAGACCGTTTGCAAGAGCGCGGAAGATTCTTTGTGGATCCAGGTGAAGAATTATACATGGGAATGGTAATCGGTGAGCACAGCCGCCCTGGAGATATTGTAGTAAACTTGCAGGAAACCAAGAAGTTGACCAACATGCGTGCTTCAGGTACGGACGACAACGTACGTATTGCACCTAAAATCAACTTCTCATTGGAAGAATCAATGGAATATATCCAAAAGGATGAATATTTGGAAGTAACGCCGCAGACGCTTCGTATTCGGAAAATATACTTAGACGAAAACGAACGCAAACGCAATTCAAAAGAAATGGAAATGGCGTAAAGAAGTAAGCAGTTTGCAGTAGGCAGTCAACAGTTCTTTGTGAAATTACTGCCAACTGACTACTGCAAACTATTAATTTTTCGGGCAGTCGCAAGCGTTGCGTTTGCGGAAAATGCCCCCCAAAAAACCTTTACGTTGCCGATTACGCTTGCGTTTTCGGTACGACGATTGCTCAGAAGCGGCCTCAACGGTCGCTTTTTTGTTTGTAACTACTTTGACTTCCGCCGCAGAGGCTTCAAACTGCAAAAAGCTGATACACAACAGCAACAAAATACTTTTTTTCATGGGTATGAATTTTAAGAACGAATTCGGTTGGAAACGGCGAAAGTATGAAAAAAACGATGTTCTACCAACGACCCCTTCCACGCCCGCGATGACCATAATTACGGCTGTCGTAACGTGGGCGTTGCGAATAACGCGGCGGATTGACGTATACCCGAGGGCGAACCACTACCGGTGGCGGCACAACCCGCACGTAAGGGCGAGGAGCGTAGTAACGAGAGCCGTAATAACCTCGGTCGTATCCGCCTCGATACCCACCACCTGAATAAAAACAGCTGCTCATGATTGTACTGAGCGCCAATACGGTTACAAAAAGTGTGATGCGCGATTTCATAGCTTGTCAGAGTTAAATGGTACTACTTTTATATAACGTTTTATCTGCTTTTTTTGTCTAAGACAACTCAAAAAGTATTTGCCACTATGTAACTGACAATTATTATTCGGCTTTAGACAACGGAATGTCATTTTACGTGGCACATTTTTGCGGTTTTTAGCTAAAAAATTATGTTTCCATCGTTACTTTTGTAAGCAACCTCAACCTAACTTTGAAAAAATGAAACGCTCCCTCTTTTTAATGATTTTTATTGGGCTCAGCCTACATTCACTGAACGCTCAAACCCAAACCGCCGCCCAAGCTGTCAATGATTTTTACAAATGGTATCTGACGAAAGGAGTCAATTTGGGATGGCGACAGGTGGTAAAGCGCTCAGATTTAACCCCTTCCTTTCAAAAACGCTTAACGAATTTTTTTAGGAAGATGGAAAAAGACAACGAAGGCGGGTATGATCCGATTCTCCAGGCGCAGGATTTTGAAGAAAAATTTTTACTGAAACCTGTTTCTCAATCTCCCACAAAAGCAATATTTAATTTTTGGATGTTTGGCCAAAAAGCGGCGGTGGTTACGCTAATAAACAGTAATAACAAGTGGATGATTGATGCGATTCAGGGGGTATAATCTAGAATATATTTTTCACTGAGAACATCAATTGTGGAGTTTGATTGTTTAACCAATCGCTGCAAAAAAGGCTTCTAATTTTTCGGGGTCCAACTGTCCATTGGTACGTACACTGCTGCAAAGGTCTAATCCAAACGGCTGTACGGTTTCAATCGCCTCTTTTACGTTTTCGGCTTTGATACCTCCTGCTAAAAAGAGTGGAATCGGGATGGCTTCGCGTATTTTGCGGCTGATGGCCCAATTGTGGACCCTTCCCGTTCCTCCCAATTCCTTGATTTGTAGGTTTGGATTTCCGCTGTCCAATAGAATAGCATCCACAAATTCGGCCACTTGAACGGCCTCTTCTACCGTTTTTTCATCAATTACGTGGATAACCTGCACGAGTTTAACGCCCGGCAGCGCCTCACGGATTTGGTGATAGGTGCCTTCCGAAAGCGCATCCACAATCTGAATGGTACTCGTATGAACGCGCTGATGGTGGGCAATGATGGCCTCGGGATTGGTCTCGCTTGTGAGCAAAAAAGTAGCAACTGGCGGCGGAACTGCCTTGGCAATCTGCGCAATCAGCTCGTCTGATATTATTCCAGGCCCGCTGGGCATATTTCCCACTAAACCCAATGCAGAAGCCCCCGCTTCAATGGCCAATTTGGCTTCCATCAGACTGCTGATGCAGCAAATTTTTACGCGTGGTTTCATGTTTAAAACGTTACTTTCAACATCAATTTCTCCGCTCCCCGTTGCACTTCCGCTTCCACAGTTTGCCCCTTTTCGTATTTTCCGAGTGCCCCCATGTAATCATAAATGGTATTGAGCGTATAGTTGCCCAGTCGTAAAATAAGGTCGCCGCCTTTGATACCAGCTGCTTCTCCGGGTCGGTTTTTAGAAACGCCGTCCACTTTGATGCCCGGGCCGTTGAATGAGTAATCCAACAACAACCCCATCGTTACTTTAAAACTTGCATTGCGGGCCATTGGCATCGCGGTTTCGCGGTATTCGAGGCGGCCGGGCAGTTTATCCAATTCATTGAGGATGCCAGTGACTGCATTCAAAATTTGGGATTCGCCCGCAAAATTGATGAGGGCGATGTCGTCGCTTGGGCGGTGGTAGTCAGAATGTACGCCCGTAAAGAAAAAAAGCACGGGGATTTTTTTTGTATAAAACGAAGTGTGGTCAGAAGCCCCTGCTCCCGAAGAGTCAATTTTAAACGCCATCTTTTCGCGTTGCATCACTGGCGGAATCACCTGTCCCCACGTTGGGCTAGTGCCCCATCCGCCAACGGTAATGGGTTTGGTGGGGTCAAAACGACCAATCATGTCAAAATTAAGCATACAATTTACCTTCGTAAGGTCGATGGTAGGATTATTGGCGTAAAATTTTGAACCTAACAGCCCCAATTCTTCGGCGGAAAAACAAATAAAAAGAAAATTGTGGCTTTCCTTAACGCCGTTTTTAGCGTAATACCGTGCCAATTCCAACACTCCTGCCACGCCTGAGGCGTTGTCGTCGGCACCATTGTGGATTTTTCCTTTGGCATCTTGGTCGAGCGACCCGCGCTGATAGCCTTCACCCAAGTGATCGTAATGCGCCCCGATGACGATGGTGCGCTCGGCACCGTTGTCCAAATAGCCTACCACATTGCGGGCGTCTAGTACGTGTACTGTGTCAAGGTTGGCCTTGAAGGGTTGTTCAAAACCATTGGTCCCTTTGGGTTGTAAGCCTAAATCGTTAAAGAAGGTTGCAATGTATTGCGCGGCTTTTTGTTCGTCTTTGGTGCCCGTTCCCCGCCCTTTCAATTCATCGGAAGCAAGGTAGGAGATATGTTTTTCAACATTTTTGGGACTGATGGTAATTGATTGTCCAAAAGAATAAATGCTAATGAGGACGAAAAGAAAGACAATGGAATATTTCATATAATGTTGGTTTTAGCAGGCTTAATATCAGGCTTTTTGCGTTAATTTTCGACGGATTCTTTGATAAACAGATTGCGACTAGGATACGCAAATGTAGCACCGTGTTCGTGCACTATTTCAATAATTTTGAAGTTAATTTCCTCTCTGGTTTCCATAAATACCCGCCAAATAGAGCTATGGACGTGGTAAATTACCAAAATATCCAACGAATTTTCGGCGAGGGTTTCGAGGCGAACCATCGGCATTTTTGAATTGGTCAGATAATTGCTTTCTAAATGGAGACGAATGTCCTTCACGATTTGTGCAATGGTTTCGGGAGGGGTGTTAAACGACAGACGAACGTAGTATTTGGCGCGGCGGTAGCTTCGTTGGGTAACGTTTTCGAGGGCTTGGGTGGTCATGAGTCGGTTGGGAACCGTAATCAAACTTCCATCGTCGGAACGGACGCGGGTACTACGAAACCCAATCTGTTCAATCTCGCCCGAAATCTTGTCCAACACGATGGAATCACCAATCACAAAGGGGCGTTCAAGCATGATCGCGACCGAAGCGATTAAGTTTTCGAGGGTTTCGCGGGCGGCCAACGCAATGACCAATCCCCCGATTCCTAGACTGGTAATGAGCGCCCAGACGTTGACTTCGTACACTTTGTGAAGAATGACAAAAAAACTGGTCAAAGTCCACAGAATGATGGCAATGTCTTTGAAAAACGGAACGAGTTGGTCGTCAATTGGGGTAGGGGTTGTGGCGGCTTTTTGCTTAAATATCAACGCGGTAAATTTAATGATACGAATGCCCAACCAGCCAATGGCGGCACCCAACAGCGTGAAAAATAAGTTCTGAATGAGCATCAACCCACCGAATTTTTTGGAAGTCATCCAATCCCATTGTTTAGGAACGGCCAAGTGACTGAAGGCGAGGTATATCATGCCTAGCGTAATGAGCAATTCAAAGGGACGGCGGGTGAGGCGTACAAACTCAGCCAAGGGGATTTCCCCCGATTCATTTTTGATAAATCGGTAAATGGTACGACTGATTGTAAATGACAGTCCGCGTCTGATGAGTATACTTAAACCAATGATTCCCCCAAACCAAAGCAAGTCTCGGATGGGGTTGTCCAAAATTGTGTAATTAAGCCACTTTGATACTATTTCCATGGTGACTGTCGGTTTTTTACTGCAAAACAACAATTTTGCGTCGTGAAAGTAAAAGGTTATGTGTTATAAGGTAACAAAGATTATTAAATTTTAACTCCAAAATACCAACTCGTTTATTTCAATGAATGCAGCCATTGACCTCGGAAATACCTTTGCCAAAATCGCTTGGTTTGAAAATGAGCAACTTGTAAAAGCACAATATAAAATTCCGTTTGAGGAGTTAACCGCAATATTGTTGGATGAATTGCCAACGTACGCCATTTTGTCCTCCACAAGTCAGGATACGCAGCTGTATGCTGATTTGTTACGCCAACAAGGTGTTCGGGTTGTACAGCTTTCTCCCACGCTTCCCGTGCCGATTGGCAAAGATTACGATACTCCGCAAACCCTTGGCGCTGATCGTTTGGCGGCGGCCGTGGGTGCTACCGTTTTATTTCCTAATGAAAACTGCTTGGTCATTGATATGGGAACCTGCATCACCTACGATTGGGTAAGTGCAGACGCGGTTTTTCACGGCGGAATAATTTCTCCAGGCTTTCGTATGCGATTTCAGGCCATGCACACGTTTACTAAGAGATTGCCTTTGATTGACGTGGTAGAGACACACAGCAAAGTTTCTGTGCCGTTGGTCGGGAAAAGTACACATACAGCAATGGAAAGTGGAGTCATCAATGGACTGCTCGCGGAAGTGGAAGGCTTTGTGGAACGGTATCGCAACGAATACGGCGAATGTCGCGTACTATTGTGCGGAGGAGACGCGCCTTTCTTTGAAAATCGGCTTAAAAATCGCATCTTTGCGGCGCCAAATCTGGTTTTGATGGGTCTGAATCGAATTTTATTATACAATGTCAATGTACAAAACGCGTAAGCTTCTTCAGTGGAGTTGGGTACTGGGAGTCCTATTTTTGCAAACAAATGTTCATGCTCAGGGGTTAGGAAACGCCCCTTATTCAGCCATCGGAATAGGAGAGTTATTAAGTAAAGGATATTCGCCAAGCAATGCCATGGGCGATGTGGGGGTTAGTGCTTCTAATCCTCTCTATATCAATTCTTTAAACCCTGCTTTGCTTGTTCGGAACCGATATACCATGTTTGATGTGGGGGTGATTGGTCAATACAAAAGCCTTCAGGATACGAAACAAAATCAACGTGATTTTGGGGGTAACATCGGGTATTTGGCCTTGTCGTTCCCCGTGGCACCCAAATGGTCGCTTGGTTTGAGCCTAAAGCCTTACAGCTTTGTGAATTACCAACAAAATTCGTACGGTCGTATCGGTACCTCTATTTACGAAGCCCAGTATGTATATTCTGGAAAAGGGGGACTGAATCAAATTAACCTGACAAACGGCTTTCAAATTGGTAAAAATCTGAGCGTTGGGGCCGATTTTACGTATCTTTTTGGAAACTTTAACCGTAGTGTCACTTCTCAATTACGCATCGGCGATAGCCGTGATTACATCGTGAGTCGGGATGACCGGTTGAATTTTAGCGATGTTAACCTGAAATTAGGGGCTGCTTACCGTCAAAAACTGAAAGAGGACCACTACTTGAATTTTGGGGCTACCTATAATCTGGCTTCTTCTTTAAATACAATTCGTAACACTACCCTGGAGGTATTGAGTAGTGCAGGTCAGCCTATTACCAATCCTGATACCTTAACGCAGGCCAATCTAAACGTGAATCTTCCCGCCAACTGGCGCGTAGGGTTGAGCTATGAAAAATTCTTTAAGCTGTTGCTGAGCTTTGACTACGACCGCCAAAATTGGTCGCAATACAAAGGAATATCGGGCAATAATGAAAACATGCGTGACGGACAAAGTTTTCACTTTGGTATGGAATATGTCCCCAAATTCAACTCAACAAAGTATTGGGATTTGGTCTTTTATCGTTTAGGTTTTATCTATCACCAGACTCCGCTGGTCATCGGAACCAAGCCCGTGGATGACATGAGTGTGTCAATGGGAATGTCCCTTCCCGTAGGACGGAACTTCGTGAATTTAATCAATATCTCTTTTGTGGCGGGGCAGCGAGGAACCGTTTCTTCCCAAACCTTTCGGGAGCGATACGGACGGGTAGTTCTTGGAATTTCACTAAAAGATACGTGGTTCCAGAAATTCAAGGTGGATTAATGGCGATTTAAAAATTGTTAAAAAAAACAATAAGGTGTTTATTTTCAGCATATTTGTATGCAAGCATACGATTTTTTGCTAAAAAAAATGAAAAAAAATCCCTCTATAAATCAATTGTTTTTGGAAAAGACGTTAGAACACCTTAATTTTGCCTTCAAGATGTTAAGGTGGGTTAATACAACATCTGCAAGGATGCAAATGGGAGATAAACTTTTATCTCCTATTTGTTTTTTACAGCAGTCAACTTTTCGTTATACGCTAAGGTTGATGAAGTACTCTCTCATTATTTTATCAATGGTGTTTCTTGGTGCCTGCGAGGAAGACAAAAATTCCAAAAAATTTATTGCTTACAACGGCCCGCTCGAAGAGGCCGAAAATATTGAAGTACTGTTTAGCGAGCTTGGTTTTTTGAAAGTGCGGGTCAGAACCGCAAAACAAATAAAGCTCCCCTCCGAAGATAAAGTATTCCCCAAAAAAGTTTTTGTAGATTTTTACGGCCCTGCGGGTGATGTCATCACCACCTTGGAATCCGATTCTGGTCGCTATGAATATCGAACGGGTTTATACAAAGTAAAAGGGAATGTCAAGGTAGTTACCCAAAAAAAGGAACGTTTGTTTTCGGATGAGTTGACATGGAATCCACAAACGCAGAAAGTATTTACCGATAAAAAGGTAACCATCGAAAATCAACAATCGGGAGAACGCATGAACGGGCTGGGCTTGGATGCCAACCAGGATTTTAGTCAATACAGTATCCGCAAACCTACGGGCTTCTTCAATGCCCCTGCGGGAATCACGCCCAACTAGGCTTAAAGCCTGTTTTTTGCCTTATTATCATTATACAAAGAATTATTTTAAAAATATTCACAAAATAGGCAAGGGTAAACCAAGGTTTTTATACTCTTAGTAGATAAACACCCGTTTGTTATCCCCTTACCCCTATGCCCTTGCCTTCAATGGACTCAAATGAGCCGGAATATCATCAACCGGACGAGAGTAACCGTTTTGCCCCTCAGCTAAAGGACAATTCTGCTGGAATTGTTGACTCAGAACTGTGGATAAAACGTGCCTTTGAAGCGGATACCGCCAAAGGTTACGAACTGCTTTTCAAGCGTTACTATCAACCGTTGTGTAGTCATGCCGTTCGGTTTGTGTATTCAAAAGAAGTGGCCGAAGACTTGGTGATGGAAGTGTTCAGTCAGTTTTGGCAAAAACAATTGCATCGGACCGTTACGTCTTCCTACAGAGCTTATTTGTTTACTTCTGTTCGACATGCTTCTTACGCATATTTGCGGACGGAGTTAGGAAACGAAAAGTCCAGTGATTATTCAGAAAATGATAACTCCGAAACCCCGCCTATTACGCCTCAACAAATTCTTCAATACAATGAATTGTACATAAAAATCGAAGAAGTTCTTCGTTCTACCTCTCCTCAGAGTCAAAAAGTGTTTGTGATGAGCAGGTTTGAAGGCAAGAAAAATGCGGCTATTGCCGAAGAACTGCACCTTTCTACGAAAACAGTGGAAGGACACATTACAAAAGTCCTCTCGTTGTTGCGGCAATCCTTACGAAATTATGGGCTGCTTTTCTTGTTCATAATGAGTGATTTATGGGCTCAAAGCAAAGGTGTTATGTTCTTTTTTCTCTCACAATGGTCGTAATTTACCCACACGCATGAGCCAGAATATATTTAAACCTGCCATTTTGGCCTTATTTGAAGGTCGAGCAACCCCTTTGCAGAAATCATTGATTGAAGAATGGTTGATAGAGCCGAGTCATCAGGAGCTTTATTTTCAGTGGTTGGAGGAGTGGGAGCGACAAAACCCGCAATTGATTGTGGATACCGATGCGGCTTTTTTTCAATTGTCAAATCAGGCCGAGGCTGAAAGCCCTAAAACGACGGCGGTACGTCCGTTTTCTCGTCGCCTCAATTTCTTTTTAGGAATAGCCGCTTCTGTATTGCTATTGACGGGGATATGCACGTACGTTTTTCGGGACGCGATTCTTTTTCAACAGTACGAAACCACCAACGGGGAGCTTCTAACGCTTCAATTGTCCGATGACAGTCGCGTGACCCTAAACGCTAATTCGTCCCTTAAAGTCCCACGGTTTGGGTTTGGGGAAGCGTCGAGGGAAGTATTTTTGAAGGGCGAAGCAGAGTTTTCGGTGAAACATTTACCCAATCACGCCCGATTTATTGTCCGCACCCCCGACCAATTGGAAGTACAGGTTTTGGGAACAGAATTTATGGTTTACAGCCGTTCACGGGGAAGTAAGGTGGTGCTTAACGAAGGCAAAGTACAGTTGCGCTCCCTGAAAACCAAGGAAACGAAACCCCTGATTATTACCTCAGGCGATGTTGTTACAATTTCATCAAAGGGCCGCCTCACGTTGCGCCACGATCAGTCGCTTGCGCCTCATTTGGGTTGGAAAGAACACCGTTTTATGTTTGAAAACACTTCTGTATCGGAAATAGCCTACCAACTGACCGAACGATTTGGAGTCCAAATTGTGATTGCAGATTCAACATTGGCCAAACGAACCATCGGCGGGACGTTTAAAGCCGAAACGGCTGATGCGTTTTTACAGGTAATGGCCGAAATGCTGGAAGTAAGAATTATTCGCAACGAAACTCCTTCGGGTGCTACCCAAACCTATACCTTAACTTATTGAAAATTAAACCCCTATTGATAATGATTCGACCTATCCGTATTCCCGTTTATTTGGTAGGAGTAGTCTTGTGGCTACTCACCGCACCACGGCTTTCGGCCCAACTATTGGCCTTTAACCAACAGGCAGCGCCGCGATTGGAACCGCAAACACCGGCAGGAAAAGTTTCGTTAAGGGATGCCCTGATGCAGTTTAAAAAACAGCATGGAATCGACATTCTTTTTGAAGAAAAAATAGTTGACGGTATTTCTATCCCTACGGGGCAGTTGAGTCGCCATAACAATGCGGAGCGGAATTTATCGCAGATGCTGCGCCCTTTGGGCTTACGTTTAAAAAAAGTGAGTAAAGACACCTTTGTCATTGTTTCTTCAAAAGCGAATCCCAAAGCGGTATTACAAGAAACCCCGTCACCCGTGGGGCCATCGGTTGTGGAGCGTCCATCAAACTTGGTGGCTCAACTTTCAACGTTAAACAACTCCCTCCCCGCCAATCAGACCATTGAAAAAATGGTAACTGGGGTAGTTACGAGTGAGTCAGGCGAGCGCCTGCCGGGGGTAAACGTCGTCATTAAAGGAACCCAGCGCGGAACCGCCACTGATGAAAACGGGAGCTTTCGCGTGGAAGTTGCCGACGACAACAGTGTATTGATTTTTAGTTTTATTGGTTACGTAAAACAGGAAATTTTGGTGGGTACCCGAACCACGCTGAATGTATCATTGAAAGCCGACGACATGGCCCTCAATGAGGTGGTTGTGGTAGGGTATGGTGAAATCAAAAAAACTGATTTGACGGGCGCCGTGGCATCAGTACAAACAAAAGACATCGTCAGGGCTAATCCCGTGGTGGCGGCAAGAGCCATTCAGGGGCAAGTGGCGGGCGCAACTGTCACTAAATCAAGCAATAAGCCTGGGGCGGGGTATAGCATCACTATCAGAGGCGAAAACACGGTCAACAACTCTACCGAGCCTTTGGTCGTTATTGATGGCTTAATGGGAGGTGATATCAACAACCTGAATCCCAACGATATTCAGTCGATGGATGTGCTGAAAGATGCATCCTCGACGGCTATTTACGGGGCTCGCGGGGCCAACGGAGTAATCATCATAACGACAAAAAAAGGACTTTCTGGTAAGCCAAGGGTAAGTTATGATAGCTATGTCGGAATCAAAACGCCGGCTCATATACCGCGCTTGATGAATACCGAAGAATTTTATAAAGTGACTTATACAGACAGAGTCTTGGAAGGCGCAACGGGGGCTACGTTTACCGCCGCCGAAACGGCCAATATTAATGCTGGAAAAACAACTGATTGGGTGGATTTGGTGACCGCTCCAGGTATTCAGATGAGTCATAATATCAGCGTTTCAGGAGGAAGTGAGAAAACTACTTATCGCTTCTCGGGTGGCTTTTTGAACGAAGATGGCAACGTGTTGTATACAGGATTCAAAAGATACAACTTAAACGCAGGGCTGGACAGTAAGTTGGGAGAACGTTTTAAAGTAGGTTTTACCACCTATTTGACCTACAGCGACCAAAATGTAGGCTCGGGCGAATCCCTGAGAAACGCCTATCGGGCCAGACCTACGGGTACTGTATATTATTCAGACCTTGCCAATCCGTCAGAAAATGGCGATTTGAATATAGAAGGCTATGCTTTTTGGATGGGAATCAACGACAAGCAGGTAGGAAATCCCTTACTTGATATTGACCCCAAAACGTCAAAACTGCAAACCACCACCATGAACGCCATGGCCAATGCCTACGGGGAGGTAACTATACTCAAAGGACTGACGTTTCGCTCCTCCCTGTCGGCGTCTTATACTTCACAGCGTTTGGGTGATTTCAGAGGACAATGGTCAAAATCGCAGATCGGGGCAAAGCCAAGAGCACAGTACGACAACCGTACCATCGGAAACTATACCATTGACAACATCCTGAATTATAACTTGGATTTTGGTAAGCACAAAATTACCGCTACGGCCCTGCAAAGCGCTTATTATCAAAGAAATGAAGCCTACTCAATCGCCGTAAGGGACTTGCCGTACGCTTCTGATTGGTATGCATTGAACACGGCAGCAACCATTTCAGGAATCAACAGTTCGCTGGTCGAGCGCTCTATTTTATCCTACATGGGAAGAATCAATTATTCTTTCAATGATAAATATTTACTGACCCTGACTGGTCGTTCAGACGGCGCTTCACAACTTGCCGAAGGTAACAAATGGGCGTTTTTCCCATCGGTGGCTTTTGCGTGGCGATTGGGTGATGAGCAATTTATTAATAGTCTGAATGTGTTTTCAAACCTAAAACTGCGCCTGAGCTACGGTCAAGTAGGCAACTCAACCGTCAATCCTTACAGTACACAGGCTGGTTTGCTAAATACAGGCTATGATTTTGACGGAGCGGCGGCGTATGGATTTGCCCCTTTAAATTTGGCTAACAAAGATTTGAGATGGGAGCGGAGCAAAGAGTTAAACTTAGGGATTGACTTTGGATTCTTTAAAAACCGGATTGCCGCTTCGCTCGAAATTTACAACCGAAAGACCGATGATTTGATTTTGAATCAAAAACTCCCCACCACGACGGGTTTCACCCAAGTAATAGCCAACGTGGGTAAAATTGAGAACAAAGGCGTAGAGCTGACGCTCAATACGGTGAACATTTCTAAACAGAATTTTAATTGGAATACTACGTTTGCGTTTACCAGAAACCAAAACAAATTGCTCGAATTGTATGGAAACGGTCAGATGGCAGATAAAGGCAATAATCTTTTTGTCGGCTATCCGATCCGGGCCAATTTTGATTTTCAATTTAACGGGATTTGGCAAACCGCCGACAAAGACTTGGCTACAAAATACAAGCAAGTGCCCGGGTCTGTGCGGGTAGTGGATCAAAACAATGACGGACAGATTTCTTCAACCGATGCCATTGATGATCGGACGTATCTGGGTACGCAGCTTCCCAATTGGATTTTGGGTATTACCAATCGTTTTAAGTACAAAAATGTTGATTTCTCCTTCTTTACCTATTACCGCAACGGAGTACAATACAGAAACAATACCCTGGCAGGGACCTTTGGAGAGATTGGTAGTACGAGATACAACAAATTAGCAGGCTTGGATTATTGGAGAAGCGATAATCCGTCCAATACTTTCTTCGGCACAGTAGCGGCAAATCCTTATCGCAATGCCATTTTTTACCAAGATGCCAGCTTCTTAAGAATTTCTGATATTACCTTGGGCTATACCTTGGGCAACCGGGCGTTGAATAAGGTGAAAATGTCGAATGCACGGCTCTATCTGCAAGTGTTGAATCCATTTGTGTTTAGCAATTTTACTGGTTTTGATCCCGAATTCAATTCCGCTATTTTCCAGGATGATGTGCCGTCGGCAACCTATTCCTTTGGCGTAAATATCAGTTTCTAACCTTGACATTAATCAGAAAAACAATGAAATCACACTATAAAATACGACTTACATCGGTGGCAATTGCCTTTATGGGCGTTTTTGCTACGGGTTGTGAAAAAGACTTTTTGGTTGAAAAGCCCGTTACCACACTTACCACCGACGTTTATTTTAAAACCGAAGCGGGTTTTGAAGATTTGGTTCGTGCGTGTTATCCTCTTTTGAGAAACATTCACCAAAACAGAATCTTGGTGTTGCAGGGAACCGATATTTTTACCGCCCAGAGCGGCTGGAATCCTTCGGCCGTCACTGGAAAAGAGAATGTTCCCAGTTTGTTTGATGTCTATAATGCTGAGTTTAATGCTAATTTGGCGGATATTCAACGCCTTTGGCAGCTCCTGTATGCAGAGATTGCCAGAACCAACTCGGCCATCACTCGCGCCAATGATATTACCACAATGGCGCCTGCATTGAAAGATGCAAGGGTTTCAGAAGCGAAGTTTTTACGGGCTTTGTGTCTGTTTTATGCGGTGCAGCAATGGGGCGATATTCCGATGCCACTCACAGAAATCACGTCGCCAAGCAAAGATTTTCAACGCGTAGCTTCGGCGGATGTGTACAAACAAATCATCACCGATTTGTTGGATTGTGAAGCAAAATTGCCCGTTACCGCCACTAATTACGGTCGCATAACCAAAGGAGCAGCGCAGTTTTTGTTGTCAAGGGTGTATTTAACAAGAGGTTGGAACTTCAACAACGCTTTAGGCGGGACAACAGCAGACTTTGATCAGGCACTTCTATACGCCGACAAAGTCATTGATACTTATCCTTTGGCCGCCAACTACAGCGATTTATTCCCAAAGCGTTCAAACAACCCCCTGACGCAATACACGGGCGCTCAAAATGATAAAAATGCCGAAATTATTTTTGCAGTTCAATACAATTCTGACGTATTGACCAACAAAACAGACGCGGCATTTAGCCCTGATGCAGCTGGTGGCAATGACCTGCACTCTAAGTTTGGGCCAAGTGGCGAGGGATTTGTCGGTACAAAGGGCAGAACAAGTGACTATAATCGCTGCCTGGGCATACATCAAGTTACGCCAGCTGGTTATCGCTTTTTTGATACCGATAATGACACCCGTTATGCGCACAATTTTGTAAGTGTTGGCTATGCTCTTGCGGCGGTCAAAGATTACCGACCGCTACCGCTGAGCAATCCCGCTTTAAGGATTAACTTCAACGTGGGCGATACCGTGATGATTGCTAGGCCTTGGAACAAACCTGCCACAACATTGGCCGAAAGAGGGGTGGACTTGGGAGGAAAGAAAAACTATGCCGTGGTAAATGCCGATGAATATGGCGGCGGCTATCCCATTGACAATTCGGGCTTGAACATTCAACCGCCGCTGATGTGGAAATTTTGGCAGCCGGGCATTCCTTACGGTGATGCCTTCGGAACGTTTAATGAATGTGTATTCAGAGCGGCGGAAGCTTATCTGATTGCGGCAGAAGCCATCGTCAAAGGTGCTAAAAATGGCAAATTGGGTGGTGCAGAGGTTTATTACAATCGAGTATTGGACCGTGCCTTAGGAACCAAAAAAGGGACTGACCCAAAATGTGCCGCTGCCCCCGAAAACCAAAAATCATTGACAACCGCCTCTTATAGAGCCACGGCGGCGAATATCACCGTAGACTTGATTTTGGACGAAAGAGCGAGAGAACTGATGGGTGAATACAGCAGATGGTTTGATTTGAAACGTACTGGAAAATTGGTGGAACGCGTCAAGAAATACAATCCTTGGGTAAAAGGACAGTCGATTTCAGCGATTCATAATTTAAGGCCGATACCGCAAAGTGAAATTGATTTGTCGTTCCCTAAAATGACCCAGAATCCGGGCTATTAAAAATTAATTTATTCCCCAAAAAAGAGAAGAAGAAGCCATTTTTCTTCTCTTTTTTTTAATTCTTTTGGTTTGCACCACTCAATTTTTATTCAAAATACACAATGAAATCCTTTTTTTTAATTTGCGCAATTATACTTCTTTCCCTTCACTCCTTTGCCCAATGGAAAGACCTTTTTAACGGAAAAGATTTGAAAGGTTGGGTAAAAAGGAATGGAAATGCAGAATACAAAATCATCAACAACACGATTGTCGGAGTTTCTCAACTCAATACACCCAATTCCTTCCTGTGTACCGAGCAGATTTATGGTGATTTTGTGTTGGAACTTGACGTAAAAGTAGAAGCAGGCCTGAACTCAGGCATTCAAATCAGAAGCATCAGCGACCCCGCCGTTATGGCTGGAAAAGTACACGGCTATCAGGTCGAAATCGACCCTGGCGACCGGGCTTGGTCGGGAGGAATTTTCGACGAAGGGCGCAACGGTTGGCTGTATCCCTTGTCCGTAAATCCCAAAGGACAAAAGGCCTTTAAACTTGGTCAATGGAATAAATACCACATTGAGGCCATCGGTAATAGTCTTAAAACTTGGATAAACGGTATTCCATGTACCAACCTTCTCGACCCTCAAACCGCTCGTGGATTTATTGCGTTGCAGGTGCATCAAATCAAGAAAGAAGAGCAGGTGGGGCTGACGGTTCAATGGAAAAACATCAGAATTGCAACGGATAACTTGAAAGAGGTCATTTTTAAAGGGGGCGAAGAAGCACCCGAAATAAGTTATCTGCTCAACCAGTTGTCGGAAAATGAAAAAAGGAAGGGGTGGCGTTTGCTGTGGGATGGCAAGACCACCGAGGGCTGGCGATTGGCAAATTACGATACATTTCCAACGGTAGGCTGGGCTATTCAGGACGGAGTTTTGAAAGTGTTTGGTACTAAAAAAGATACGCTGGTCAAAAGTGGTGATATTATTACCGACAAAGAATTTTCAAACTTTGAGCTTGAAATGGATTTTAAACTCACGACGGGGGCCAACAGCGGGCTAAAATATTTTGTGGTGGAAGACCGTAAAGAAAGAGCGGGTACGGGCCTAGGACCAGAGTTTCAAATCCTCGACGACAAAGAGCATCCTGATGCCAAAGCAGGGGTGGGGGGCAACCGTACCACGGCTTCTTTGTATGACCTTATCACGGCCGAAAATTTGTCGGAAGGTAGTACCGCAAAACGGATGAATCCGCCGGGTAAATGGAATAAATTGCGATTGGTAGTAAGGGATGGGCACGTCGAACATTGGCTCAATAACCTCAAAATGGTGGAATACGACCGCTATTCGCAGATATTTCGCAATCTAGTGGCCAAAAGTAAATACAACACCTACCCGAATTTTGCGCAGGCACCCGCCGGGCATATTCTTTTGCAGGACCACGGCGACGAAGTCCATTTTAGAAGCATTAAAATCAGAGAGTTTTAAAAATAGGTAATCAAGACTGTAATTGGCCTACGCAATAATTAACGTATAAAAGAGTAGAAGAGAGGTTTTTGTACTCTTTCTCCCATACTTGTTGTTTTATACAACTCATTAAACTAAGCCCTTAAATCGCCCATTTCGAATGAATAGAAGAACTTTTGTGACCACAGGAGTCAGTACGCTCTGTGCTGTGCCATTGTTGGGATTTCAACACTTTGATAAATACACCGCTCCGAAACCTGCGTGGTTGCTCGATTGGATTAAAATTTACGACCAAAATTTCCCCAACTACAAAGCGCTGAAAGTCACCGATGCCAATCATAAATATGCTGGTGGCTATATGAATGACATGGAGATTCCGAATCCACATTCTACAGCGGCTTTTATTGCCACGGCCTGTATGTTAATGTCTTGCCCCGAATCTGCTTTTTATCAATCCAAAGAATTGGTAAAAGAGGTAGAATCGGCAACGCAGTGTCTACTAAAAATGCAGCATTCTGACGGAACGATTGACCTCTTGGAAACCAATTTCCATTCTACACCCGATACGGGTTTTATTTTGGAAAATATGATTCCTGCCTATAAATACTTGAAACTGTCAAACGTCAAAGGTGCGGAATCGCCGCTCGAATTGATAAAAACATTTTTGAAAAGAGCGGGCGAAGCCCTGACCGTGGGCGGTATTCATACCCCAAATCACCGTTGGGTGGTCTCGGCGGCCCTGACCAAATTAAATGAACTTTTCCCCGACCCGCGCTACGTGGCTCGTATCGAACAATGGTTGGCTGAGCACATAGATATTGACCCCGATGGACAATACAACGAGAAAAGCACCAACAGCTATTCACCCATTGTAAACCGTTCACTCATTATCATTGCGAAAGGCTTGAATAAACCAGAATTGTTGGAGCCAGTCCGTAAGAATTTGATGATGACGCTTTATTACGTCCACCCCAACGGTGAGGTGGTAACCGAAGCCTCCAACCGACAAGACAAAGGCACCATCGGCAACATGTCGCGTTATTATTACTGCTATCGCTACATGGCTTTGCTGGACAACAACGGCAAAATGGCCGCCATGTGTCGGCTCATTGAACAAACGAGCACTAAGAATCAATTAGCGGGTTATCTGGATTATTTTCTGGAAGACCCCACCCTTGGGCGCGCCTTACCCGCCGACAAACCCCTGCCGACCAGTTATGCCAAAGCCTTTCCGTATTCGGGTTTGGTGCGGATTCGACGGGAAAATTGGGACGCCACGATTTTGTCCAACAACGCAAGTTGGCTCACGTTTCACAAAGGCAACGCGGTGTTGCAAGCCATGCGGGTAGCGGCGTCTTTTTTCGGGAAAGGGCAGTTTCAATCGGCAAAAATCACGCAGGAAGGAACCACTTGGGTGATGCAAAATTCGCTCGAAGGGCCTTATTATCAGCCGATTGCCAAAGAGAAAATTGTGCCTGATGGAGATTGGGACAAAATGCCGAGGGCAAACCGTCCGCAGAGTGAAATTCAAAAACTGGAAACAATCGTAAAAGTAAGCGAGGCCAATAATGGATTGCAAATCGACATTGAAATGACTGGAACGGAAGGTGTACCTGTGTCATTTGAGTTGATTTTTAGGGCGGGGGGCACGTTTTCGGGGATTACAAAACATCCCAAAAAAGATACTGCGTACCTATTGACGGGCGAATCAGCCTCTTACACGGTCAATGCTGATACCATTCAATTTGGTCCGGGCAAAGCCGAACACAAAGGTATACAACTGAGAGGAGCACTGCCCGCAATGGATGCCCCGACGGTCTATTTGACGGGCTTTACACCTTTCAGGCATACTATCAGATTGTCCTAGTAACGAGGTAATCATTTTGGGGTGAATGCCTCGGCCCCCATCCGATGGCGTCGCTAAGAAATATTCAATTAACATCAGAACCCAATGCAAACCCTAAAAATCGCCTGTTTTTTGTTGATGAGTAGCTTGGCATTATTTGCCCAAAAACAGCAAAAACCAAACATTGTTTACATCCTTGCCGACGATTTGGGGATTGGTGATGTGTCGGCCTATAATCCAAACGGCAAAATCATTACCCCAAATATTGACCAACTTGCGCAATCGGGCGTTCGCTTTACAGACGCGCATACTACCTCTTCGGTCTGTACACCCACTCGTTATGGCATCATGACGGGTAGATATAGCTGGCGAACTACCATGAAAAGTGGCGTTTTGCACGGCTATGACCCGCCTTTAATGGATTCAAAAAGGGAAACCATTGCTGGATTTTTACAAAAACAAGGCTACACCACTGGCGTTGTGGGTAAATGGCATTTGGGGTGGAACTGGAATAACCGAGAGGCTGGCGAAACCAAAATTGATTATTCAAAGCAAGTGAAAGAAGGTCCCAACGCGAGAGGGTTCGATTATTCGTTTTGTATTCCTGCTTCGTTGGATATGCCGCCCTATGCTTACGTTGAAAATGGTTTTTGTACTTCTATTCCGAAAGACTCGATTGCGGGGATGACTGGAATTCGGCTCTTTAGGGCAGGGCTTGCGGCACCTGATTTCAAGCCGGAAGAAGTATTGGGGAAATTTACGGAGAAAGCGATTGCGTACATCAACGAAAATGCCAAAAAAGACAAACCTTTTTTTCTCTATTTCCCTTTGGCAGCACCGCATACGCCTATTTTGCCTATTGGTAAATTTGTAGGTAAAAGCGGCGTTTCACCCTATGGTGATTTTGTACTAATGGTAGATGACGTGGTGAGGCAAGTAGTTGAAACCCTGAAAAAAAATGGTGTCTATGAAAATACCATCATCGTTTTTGCGTCGGACAATGGTTTTGCCAATCCTGCCGACATGAAAGCTCAACTCAGCAAAGGACATAATCCTTCTATAATGTACCGTGGTGTAAAAACCGATATTTTTGAAGGAGGGCATCGGGTGCCGTTTATCGTATCTTGGGGTGGTAAATTAAACAAAGGAAAAGTAAGTGCTCAATTGGTGAGTACAACCGATTTTTTTAGAACTGCCGCCGAACTTACCAATGCGACCATAAGCGATAACACCGCCGAGGATAGTTACAGTTTTTTAAGTGAAATCACGGGTAAAAACACACGTTATGCCAAACGTGAGGCCGTGGTTCATCATTCTTCTAATGGGTTCTTTGCCATCAGAAAAGCAAATTGGAAACTTGTTTTATGTTCCCATTCGGGAGGAAACAGCTTTCCTAAAGAAAATAGCGAAGAAGCAAAAACTTTACCTTCGGTACAGCTGTATGATATGGCAAACGATATTGCCGAAACAAAAAATGTGCAAGACAAACAACCTCTAGTAGTTCAAGAACTCACTGATTTGTTGACAAAATATATCCGAGACGGCCGAAGTACCCAAGGCGTAAATCAAACCAATGAAGGCCCAAGCCATTGGAAGCAGTTGACTTGGGTGAAGGAATAACCATTGGGCGTTTTAAAGGGCCTTCAAGCGCTACTATAATGACGGTATAAACGTTACAATAAATATTTTTTTGTATGAAGATGAGGCATTTTATAAAAATCAGGTTCCTTTTTTACTTTATCCTTGTACATTTTTCAATGAATTGTTTTTCGCAAGAAAAAAACAAGGTTGTGGAATTAGATTATAAACAGATTGATACTGTACAATTAGGCTTAAAAGTCTATTATCCAGCGTCTTTCCAGATAGATAGAACTTATCCAACCATCGTGGTCTTCTTTGGCGGCGGTTGGAACGGGGGTACTACCCAACAATTTGAACCTCATGCTTTATATTTTGCATCTAAGAATTTAATTACGGTTTTGGTAGATTACAGGGTAAAGTCAAGACACAACACTACTCCTTTTGAAAGTTTGAAAGATGCAAAGTCAGCGATTCGGTATTTGCGAAAAAATGCCCATAAACTGGGTATTGATGCCAATCGAATTGTCGGGTCGGGCGGTTCGGCGGGTGGGCATTTGGCTGCGGCTTGTTTTACCAATGAATCTATCAATGAACCAACCGACGATGTGGCGATAAGTGCAAAACCTAATGCCCTAGTTTTGTTTAATCCCGTGATTGACAATGGAAAAGATGGCTATGGATTTGAACGAATTGGAGAAAGATATGTTGAGTTTTCGCCAATGCACAACATCCAAAAAGGTTTTCCACCCACTATTTTCTTTTTGGGTACAAAAGACAACCTGATTCCTGTAGAAACTGCGCAGAAATTCAAGAAAAAAATAGAAGAAGTAGGAAGTCGTTGCGACCTTTTTTTATTTGAAAATCAAGGGCATGGTTTTTTCAATAAAGAGCCTTTCCTATCAGAAACGATTTTGAAAGCAGATGCTTTTCTCCAGTCAATAGACTATCTCAAACCTTAAAAATCAATCTCAGTGGTTAGTTAATTGTTCAGTCTATTTTACGATGATGAATATGCGCCATTTTTATCTTTTGCTTGTACTTTTATTGATACTTATCAATTGCAAAACGAGTAATAACATCGCATACAATCTTGCGTCAAAGGACCTGCCAACTACTGAAAAGGGCCTAGATCATGCGGGTTTTATTGCCGATTTTGACGATAAAGCCTTTGTGCGGGGCGAACGCATCTACAATGCTACCTGCATCAATTGTCATGGAAATGAAGAAAACGAAGGTTCAATTCCGATGTCATTAAAATTTTGGTCAGAGCCATTCAAAGCGGGGGGCGATGCCTATTCGATGTATCAAACTGTGACCAAAGGGTACGGTTCTATGCCGCCGCAAGTAGCACTAACTCCACAGGAGAAATACGACGTGATTCACTATATTCAACAAGAATTTGTTTCAAAAAACAAAGCCGTAAGCCTTCCGAAAGTAACGCCCGAATATCTTTCTTCTCTCCCCAAAGGCAAATCAAGAGGCCCCGCATCAAGGCCTTATCAGCCTTGGGCCGACATGGATTACGGTAATTTTTTGATAAACACCTACGAATTGGCCGACGAAAAAACGGGTATCCCACGGTTTCATTCGCCAGGACCATCGCCTTTCAAAGATGAAGATTACTCAAAAAACAATTTTGCGTACAAAGGTATCGCAGTTCGCTTAGACAAAGGTGCAGGGGGCGTTTCTAAAGGAAAAGCTTGGATGATTTTTGACCATGACCTCATGCGAATAGCGGGTGCCTACACGGGCGAAGGATTTATTGATTGGAACGCTATCTTGTTAAATGATAAACACGAAACCTACCCCCGCACCATCGGAAAACTGCATTTTGAAACTCCGGTAAGCCCAGGCTGGGCTAATCCTACAACGGGAAAATTTGACGACCCAAGGTTTGTAGCTCGGGATGGAAGGGCTTTTGGGCCGTTGCCTAAATCTTGGGCAAACTACAAAGGGCTTTATCATTACGAAGACCAAATCATCGTTTCATACACCGTAGGTGAATCGGCCATTTTAGAGAAATTTGGGGTTATCGAACCCTCCATTTTTACAAGAACGCTCAATATCTCACCCTCCAATTCAATGTTGAAAATGCGCGTGGCGACGGCTTCCGCCAAGGTGAGTTTACGGGGCAAAGGAGCTACGCTGGTAGAAGAAAATGGACAGATTTTTATGAATGTCAATGCCAAAGAAGCAGTTAAAGTCACGTTGGCCATTAGCGAAAAAGGTTCTAGTTTTTCTGAAAAGGATTTGCCAGAGCCAGAATCATTGACAAAATACACCTTGGGTACTGGCCGTGCGCATTATCCCGAAGTGCTCAAAACCTTTACTACCAGAGGAAAAGAGGACGGCCCGTTTGCCGTTGACCAACTCACCCCGCCTTTCGAGAATCCATGGGCTTGTCGAATGAAGTTGAGCGGGATAGACTTTTTTAAAGATGCCAATACTGCCGTGGTATGTGCTACCGACGGCGATGTATGGTTGATTAAAGGCGTGCTCAATCCTGAGGGTGCATTGACTTGGCAGCGCATTGGCTCGGGGCTTTTTCAGCCTTTGGGAATAAAAGTGGTCAATGAAAAAATATACGTCACGTGTAGGGACCAGCTCGTATTGTTGAGAGATTTGAATGGCGACATGGAAACTGATTTTTACGAAAGTTTCAATCATGATCATCAAGTTACGGATCATTTCCATGAATTTGCCATGGGTTTGCAAACCGATAAAGAAGGTAATTTTTATTATGCCAAAAGCGGACGCCACGCCCGTGAGGCACTTATTCCGCAACACGGGACTTTATTGAAAGTAAGTGCCGACGGCTCAAAAACCGACATTATTGCCACAGGTTTCAGAGCGGCAAATGGCGTTTGTATCAACCCCGATGGCAGTTTTATCGTGACCGACCAACAAGGCTATTGGAACCCAATGAACCGAATAAACTGGGTGAAAGGCGCTGGTAAGTTTTATGGCAATATGTGGGGCTATAATCCACCCAAAGACTCATCAAGGGCCGCCATGGAACAGCCTTTGGTGTGGGTAGATATGAAATACGACCGCTCGCCCTCCGAAATGGTTTGGGTAGAAAGCAACAAATGGGGTGCATTGAATGGTGGACTTTTGAGCCTTTCGTATGGCTACGGCAAGATTCAATATGTTTTAAACGAAACCGTAAATGGGCAAGAACAAGGCGCGGTGATTGATTTGCCCGGCATTAAATTCCTGACGGGGGTGATGCGTGGTAGGTTTAATCCAACCGATGGTCAACTGTATGCTTGCGGTATGTCGGCATGGGGAACCAACCAGATGATGCGTGGGGGAGGGCTATACAGAATACGCTATACAGGTAAGACCATGCCTGTACCCATTAAAATGAAAGTCCTTGAAAAAAGTATAGTGCTTGATTTTGATACTCAAATAGACCAAAATTCTGCGTCTGATTTGTCTAATTTTGAAGTAAAAACTTGGCAATTATTACGTAGTAAAAAATATGGCTCTGAACGTCATAACCCAAAAACATTGAAAGTAAGCAAATCGCAGTCAAAAGATAAAAGCCTGATTTTGAGCATCGAAAACTTAGAAAAAGTGGACGTAATCACCGTCGATTATAAAATTAAGAATACCAAAGGCGAGCCTCTAAACGGATCTATTCAAGGCACGATTCACCAACTTGGGAATTAGAGAAATGTAGAGCAGTGAAATAAAATGAATTGAAAATATGTACAGAGTAGTTTGGTTAATACTTATATGTTGTGCAGTACAAGTGCCTCTTTTTGCCCAAAAAACACAAGCCCTTTGGCTCGATGATTTACCCATCAAATCTTTTTCGGAAGGCATACCAGCGGTCTTGCCCAAAACGACAGCAGCGGGAGATTCGATGCTCATCAACGGTAGGTATTTCAACCGTGGAGTAGGGGTGAATGCTACGAGTATTTTGGCTTTTTATCTGAACGGAAAAGCGACCGAATTTTCGGCGTTGGTGGGCGTTGACGACAAAGGCAACAAAGATTTGCCCCATACCTTTTATGTGGTGGCAGACCGTAAAGTGTTGTTTGACAGCGGAGAAATGCGGTTGGGCGATGCCCCCAAACCCGTAAATGTTAAGTTGGATGGCGTACAGCGGCTGGGCCTACTGGTGAAAGTCAATGACGAGGGACGAACCAAGGTCTATTCAAATTGGGCTGATGCCCAATTGGTGATGTTGGATAAACACCTTCCCAAAAACATTCCAAATACCGATGAACGCTATATTTTGACCCCTCCAACGGCAAAATATCCCAAAATTAACTCCGCCAAAGTGTTCGGCGCTACGCCCAACAACCCTTTTTTGTACACCATCGCCGCCACAGGCGACCGCCCCATGAGCTTCTCGGCCAAAGGCTTGCCGAAAGGCCTTTCATTGGACGAAAAAACGGGTATTATTACTGGGAAAGTGCTGAAAAAAGGGACTTATACCGCAACGTTGAAGGCCAAAAATGCCCTCGGTGAAGCCACCAAAGAACTAAAAATAAAGATTGGCGATACGATTGCCCTCACGCCTCCGATTGGCTGGAACGGCTGGAATTCTTGGGCTAGAAACATCGACCAACAAAAAGTAATTGCCTCCGCCGAGGCCATGGTGAAAATGGGACTGAACCAACACGGTTGGACTTACATCAACATTGACGATGCTTGGCAGGGCAAACGCGGCGGGAAATTTAACGCCATTCAGCCAAATGATAAGTTTCCAAAATTTACCGAAATGGTGGATTACATTCATGGTTTGGGCCTAAAAGTTGGCGTTTATTCTACCCCCATGATTACGAGTTATGCGGGTTATATCGGTGGCTCTTCCGATTTTGAAAATGGCCAAATTACTGACTCTATCGTCGCCAATAAACGTGCTTTTCGCTACGTGGGTAAATACCGTTTTGAAGCCAATGACGCCAAACAATTTGCAGAATGGGGCATTGATTACCTCAAATACGATTGGCGAATCGAAGTTCCATCAGCGGAGCGGATGTCGGTGGCTTTGAAGCAATCGGGGCGTGATATTTTGTACAGTATTTCCAATTCTGCCCCCTTTGCCCACGTCAAAGATTGGGTAAGGCTGACCAACAGCTACCGTACGGGGCCTGATATTCGCGACAGTTGGAACAGCCTCTTTGTGTCGGCGTTTACGTTAGATAAGTGGGCACCCTACGGCGGTCCCGGACATTGGAACGACCCCGACATGATGATTGTGGGTAATGTCACCACGGGCACGCAACTACACCCCACCCGCCTTACGCCCGACGAACAATACAGCCACGTGAGTTTATTCAGCCTTTTGGCCACCCCATTGCTGATAGGTTGTCCTATTGAACAGCTCGATGCCTTCACGCTGAATTTGTTGACCAACGATGAAGTCATTGAAATTGACCAGGACCCACTGGGCAAGTCGGCTCGGCTTGTTTGGAACAAAGATGGTATTCAAATATGGCTCAAGCCGTTGGAAGACGGCTCGTATGCGGTGGGTTTGTTTAACGTTGGTGATTTTGGCAAAACGCCCGAATCTTACTTCCGTTGGGGTGATGAAACATCGAAATCGTTTACCTTTGATTTTGCAAAAGTGGGCCTGAAAGGCAAGTTTATGCTGCGCGATGTTTGGCGGCAAAAAGACTTGGGTATCTTTAACGGTTCATTTATAACTGACATTCGGCATCATGGTGTGGTGATGTTGCGGATGTATTCTAAGTGAGAGGGTAAATAGACATTTCCCGTTGCAGTGTCTCGCCTGCAAATTAAAGAACTGATAAAATTTTTGCTCATTTTTATGAGACATGAAACTCAATTAAATAAACGAAGCTATAAGGAATTTAGCGACAACATTAGAACACGGATGTTTCAGCGCGGATTTTGCCGCACAGACGGCTCCGCACAACGGCGAACCGTGAAAATCCGTGTTTTCAAAGAAATCCGCGTCATCCGTGTGACTTTTTTTGAAGTCAGTCAAGTTATTAATAATTTCGTCGATAAAAGAGTTTTCCTAAACATTTTGCTTTTCATTCTATTTATGGTGAAGGGAGAAATGCTGATTGCTCAAAAACCCGAAATGTATTACGGAGATTTGGATATTCCCACCAGACCGTATGCTAAGGACCCTTACGTGATTTTTTTCAGGGAAAGTACTGGATGTATTATTCGGTGCCAGGCGAGCAGTTCAAAGAATGGTACATTGGTATTGCTTCCAGCAATGATTTGGTGCATTGGGATAAAAAAGGGAACATCAAAGGCCAAAAAGGAACTGTAGAAGAAAAAGGCATTTGTGCACCGGGAGCATTGGTAAAAGACGGGGTTTTGCATTTGTTTTATCAAACCTATGGAAATGGTAAACTGGACGCTATCTGTCACGCCTCATCTACCAATGGCATTGATTTTGAACGAGATGCCACAAACCCCATTTTCAGACCGAAAATAAGCGATTGGAGTTGTGGAAGGGCGATTGATGCAGAAGTGATTGCTTACAAAAACAACTATTTTCTGTACTACGCTACCAGAGACCCTGATTACAAAATTCAGCAACAAGGCGTAGCCGTGGCACCCATTACGGCCAATTTTGACCGCAACAGTTGGACCGAAGTGCCCAACATGCCCATGTTGAAACCCGAATTGGCCTGGGAGAAAAAATGCATTGAAGCGGCATCCTGTATTCAAAATGGCAAATATTTGTACATGTTTTATGCGGGAGCTTACAACAACGAACCTCAGCAAATCGGCGTTGCCCGCAGTAGGGATGGCATTCACTGGAAACGTTTATCAGAAGAGCCTTTCCTAAAAAACGGCGAGGTAGGCGCATGGAATGAAAGTGAAAGCGGGCATCCCAACATTTTTAAAGCCCAAGATGGCCGATATTATCTGTTTTTTCAGGGCAATAATGACAAAGGAAAAACGTGGTATTTGTCTAAAGTAGAAATCGGTTGGAATAAAAAAGGACCTTATTTGAAGAAGTAAAACCAGCAGTTGAGCAATAATGAAAACCCCAAGATTCACCATTAACACCCTTAAATTTAAGATTACATTTTGTTTAATCTTTACGCTTTCCATCTTCATGGTAAGCTTCAGAATTCTCCCCTCTGATGTACCCAAAATTTCGCTCGATGGCTACAAAGTGGAAGATGGATTTGAACTGAAAGTTATTTCCTCCGAACCATTTTTAAAAGCGCCCGTGAGCATGGACTTTGACAACAAAGGCCGAATGTGGGTGGTAGAAATGATTGGCTATATGCCCAATCTCGAAGGCATTGGCGAAGAAGTGCCCAACGGTAGAATCACCATTTTAGAAGACTGGAATAAAGACGGTGTGACCGACCATTCCAAAGTCTTTTTGGATAAACTCGTTTTGCCCCGTGGACTGGCTCACGTGTACGGTGGACTTCTGTACGTTGATGGCCCCAAACTGTGGTTTGTAGAAATTAAAAACGATAAACCCGGCAAAAAAACCTTGGTTGACCCTGTATATGCCGAAGGCGGCAACGTGGAGCACTCTTCCAACGGATTGATGATGAACATTGACAATTGGATTTACAACGCCAATTACAATTTTAGGTACCAGCTTAAAAATGGGAAATGGATCAAAGAACCGACGTCGTATCGGGGGCAGTGGGGGATAACCAAAGATAATTTTGGACGGCTTTATTATAACAACAACAGCACCCAATTGCAGGGTGACTATGTGTTGCCCAACAAAGCGATTCGGAACCGGTACTTTAAACCTTCAACAGCTGAAAATCAACGGCTGACTAATAATAGGGTATTCCCAATTCAACAAACGTCGGTCAATCGGGGGTATCAAAAAGGAGTTTTGGACGAAAAAGGACTACTGAAAGATGTGACTGCTGCCTGTGGGCCGTTGGTGTATCGGGGAGGGGCTTTTCCTGCGTCGTATAACCAAAATGCTTTTGTGTGCGTGCCCGAGGTCAACCTCATCAAACGAAATATTCTGACGTTTAAAAACACCCAAACTACCGCCACCCAAGCCATTGAGGGGAAAGAGTTTCTTACTTCTACCGACGAAGGTTTCCGTCCCGTCAATTTGTTTAACGGACCCGACGGCGCCATCTATGTGGTCGATATGCACCGGGGTATTATTCAGCACAAGGCGTATATTTCGCAATACCTGACCGAGCAGCTTGCCGCTAAGAAATTGGACACTTTACAGAATGCAGGGCGTATTTTGAAAATAACGAGCAAAGCCGTCAAAACCCACCCAATCCCAGATTTGACAAAGGCTTCTACAAAAGAGTTGGTGGCATTACTCAGCCATTCAAATGGTTGGATAAGAGACCGTTCACAGCAGATTTTGATTCAAAAGAAAGACCTTATAGTGGTCAAAGAGTTGATTAATTTAACTAAAAACAGCAATGAATTTGCAACGGCCATTCACGCGCTATATGTACTTGAAGGCTTAAATGCGCTTTCGTTTACCACTTTGAGCGATGTGGTTAATCAATCAAAACAGCCCGAAACCATCGCCCATGCTTTAGGACTTTTGGAGCGTTTTGCTTCCATGCCCAATGTTGCCAAAATGAAAACTACCTGCACCCAGCTATTGGCGCAAAACAATGAAGTGATAGACCTCTATTTATCTATGTCGTTGAATGCTTGGCTCAAATTGTCTGAGGCAACCTTCTTACCCATTCTCACCGAAATTGACAAAAAATACGCGGCTCAAAAAATCTATCAGGAGGCGATTGTCAGCAGTCTGGAAGGGAGAGAAGAAAATTACCTCAATGCCATGAATCCCAATGCATTACTTAGAAGTAGCTTGACTGTAGCCCTCAATAACCGGCAGAAAAAGGAAATGAACCCCATTTTTGTCAAAGAAAAAAATACAGTAGACAACCGAACCAAAGGCCTACAACTGTACCGAACCATCTGCGCTACCTGTCATGGGGCGGATGGCAAGGGAATTCAGGATTTAGCCCCGCCGCTCAAGGGTTCCGAATACATCGACGGCTCAATGCGCCGCTTGGCCGCCATTATTTTACACGGTGTCAGCGGGCCGATTCAGGTCAATGGAAAACTCTACCAATTGAACAACGAAATGCCGGCACTTATTAATAACAAAGAAATTAGCGATCAGGACATTACTGACATTATTCGATTTACCCAAAATGCGTTTGCGAAAGAAGGAAAAGGCATTTCTGTGGATGACGTTAAAAAAATGAGAGAGAGAAAGCCAGACGGAAATGGTATTTTTAATGAAAAACAACTGTTAGAAACTGATTTTGAAAAGTAATTAAGATAAAAAATGCTTTTGTTTTTTGCCATTCGAAAAAGTGACTAGAAATTAATTGGGGGGCTTTTCTAAGGTGTTTTTAGCGAAAAGAAAGTGATAAAACTGGAAATAGGAGAAGCCTGAGTCTTTTATCCTGTAATTTTGGCTTCAAAAACGGTATTGGGGCCACTTTGCCAAAAGCCGCCCGTGGCGGGAGAGGTGATGGTGATTGACTTGCCTGCGGTGTAAGATATATTTCCGGAAGTATACTGAATCGTACCCGTTGTTGTTATTGTTTCCGAGGCTTGATAAGGCCCTGGGTGGGCGGTATGGACGGCAAGCGTTTGGGGACATGGCAACTGCGTTGGCAGGATTGTAATCAGGGCACTTCCACCCGCAGTGCTGGCCCCGCATTGTGTATTGCTTATCTGTGTAATCGTGTAGGTTGTCGTTGTTGTGGGAGAAACCGTAATCGTAAAAGGGTTATTCATACTGTTTGTAAACTGCTGACCGGTAGAAAGGGTAAGCTGATAGGGAAGGGCTCTGGCGGCCAATGATACACTTAGATTGGCCGACTGACCTGCATATATACTTGCAATTCCCGAAAGATTCACCTGCACTTTGGGGTTGATAGTCACTACAACGGGTCCAGATTCATTGCTGCACCCGTTCTGTGAAATTTCCACCCAGTAATTCTCCGTTTGGGCCGCAGCCAACGTTTGAGAAGTCTAGTTGGGCAGTGTCCTGGCATTGTTTTTCCACGCATAGGTGTAGCCTTCGCTGGTAGTGGCAGTTAATGAGACCTTCGCTGGCGCACAAACCTCCGAAATCCTACGGGTAAAAAAGCCCTGTTCAATTCGGCAAATTTGGCATTGAGGGCAAAGAGGTCCACCCCGCCGCTGCCGTCATCATTGCGATTAATGTGCACCTTTACAGGGACATAGTTGACGGTTACGGCACCGGCCCAGGTGTTTTTACCTTTTAGGCGCTTATGGATGAATTTGCCAAAGAAAAGTTCATCCGCATCCGTAGCAGAGGGAGTGCCGCAGTTTTGTCCAAATAGGGTGATACTGCCTGAAAAAAACAAGAAAGCCAAAGGAAATGTTTTTTCATTAGTTTACACCCGGATGATTTGCTCCTTTTTCTTTTAGTATTTTAAAAATGTCTTCTATCGAAGCCTCAAGGTTTTTATGCTGATTTTGAAGCGTTTTTACCTGCTCAGACAATTCTTTGATGGCTTCCACCAAAACGGGAGTTAATTGGATATAATTGATGGATTTGTACCCCTGTGCATCAGTATCGACCATTTCAGGAAATATTTTTTCTATTTCCTGCGCGATAAATCCGGTTTGTTTTTTGTCCGTAAAATGCCGGTCGGGAAATTCATTTTTCCGCCACAGATAGGTCACTCCCTGAATGCCAGTGAGCCGGGTCAGGGCATTTTGCAGGGGAGCGATGTCTTTTTTGAAACGGCGATCAGAAGTAAGGACAACGCCCGCTGCTCTTACGCTGCCGGTGGCATTGATATCGCCGCCTACTTTGAGTTTCCAGGTCGGATTGGCGGCCAGGGCACCAATGGGCATATTAATTCCTACAACATCATTGGCAAAATCACCTCCTATGAGTGGCGTGGTAGTGCCAGAGTTTTCGATATAAAGTCGATTGGAGCCGGTCTCGGAAGCGCCTGCCTGATAACCGATGGCAACGTTGTTGAACCCTGTCTTGCAGTTTGCCAAAGAAAAACCTCCAACGGCGACATTGTTTTCCGGATAATTGGAGGGACTTACTCCTCCGAAAGGAGTGCTGCCCATTGCCCCTGCACCAATACAAATGTTGTATCCTCCCCCGTAGAGATTCATGCCGGCACCAGTGCCGATGCCAATATTCTGCCAACCCTCAAATTCTTCCCCTAAGGCCCTGAAACCTAAAGCTGTATTGCCGTTTCCGACCGCATTCTTTGACAAAGCCTCTGCGCCGACAGCAGTATTTTCGACATTATTGGTAAGTTTCAGGGCATTGTACCCCACCGCCGTATTGTCTGAATTGCCGTTTACTTTATTCAGAGAGCTATAGCCGACGGCGGTATTTCGCTGACCTGTCGTATTCAATTCAAGAACTTTCTCTCCAATGGCGGTATTATACAGCCCAGTATTGATGGGACGATAACTTCTAAGTCCATCAGGTGTAATGGTAATACTTGCAGTATTATCCTGAATGGTCATGTTGGTTTGCCCCCAACTCAAAGCAGGAAATAAAAGGAATAACGGAAATAGCTTTCTCATAGATGAATAATTATAAAGTTTTTAACTGTTTAAGGACTTTTCTCACTTTTGGGGTTCGGCGTCTTGAGCAGGTGTGCCATTGGCCATTGCGGAGCCTGATGGCATAACCGTCGTTTTTACAGCTTTCAGTGATGTAGGACAAATGGGTAATGATGCTCTTGTTGATACGGATAAAGCCATGCTTGGCAAAGGGTAATTCAAAAAGTCCAATGGTTTTGGAAGTAATAAGGCGGGTGCCGTCTGCTAAATAAGCGAAGGTATAATTGCGGGCACTTTCTAAAAATACGATTTCTGAAATATGGACCGGACGTTTGCCATCAGGGGTCTGTATCATCAGATTTGGTAAACCAAGGTTGGAAAGCGGAAGCAAGTGAGTATTCATGGTGCTTAATTAGTAGTAACTGATGCACTTTTAGCCCAATCTTTGGCATTGATTGATGCATCAAACATATAGGAATACACTAACCCACTAAAACCATACTGAGTAAGTGTGGGCAGTGAGTGAGTAAGTGTGAAGAAAAAGGCAGGAAGTGCGTTTAGGCGAAGCGAGCCAAAAAGTCATGCTTTTTACGAAAAGAAACCTCCACTGTAGAGCCGTCAGACATTTCCAAATAGCCGCCTTTGCCTTTAAAGTAGCGGCGAATATGTTTGAGATTTACAATATGGGAATGGTGTACCCGGCAAAATAAATCTTCTGACAACATCTCCTCAATATCATTGAGGGTACGAGAAACCAGAAATTTACGGTTATTGGTTAACGTCAGATGGGTATAATTGCTGTCGCTGCGGCAGGCGATCACTTCTTCGTCATGAATAAAAATCAGCCCGTCAAGGGTGGGCAAGGCCATGATGTATTGGTCGCGGGGTGCTCCGTTTATATAGCTGTTCAAAATCATATTCTGCCCTTCCAGATGTTTTTTAACGGTACCTAATGGGGGTAGCTTTTTTACAGCGGCTACCAAATCATCAATATCAAGAGGTTTGAGCAGGTAATCCAGCGCGGAGCGTTTGAGGGCTCTTAGGGCGTAATGCTCGTAGGCAGTTACAAAAATAACGCTGAATGAAAGATGGAGCAGCTGGTCCAGCACTTTGAAGCCTGAGCCGTCGGGCAGTTCAATATCTAAAAATACCACATCCGGCTGGAGGGAACTGATAATTATTACGGCCGTTTCCAAGGTATCGGCAACACCGACGATTTTAACCTGCGGACAATATTTTCCTAGCATGATCTCTAGTAATTTACGACTCCGATCTTCGTCTTCAACAATGACGGCTCGGTATACTTCACGTGGGTCAGGCAAGGCAGTATTCACAGGTTAACCGGTATATAACTTCATCAACACACGCGTCCCCCGCAATGGAGGATTGAGGTGCTTCTTATCAAAGACGTCGATACTGTGGCTTTCGTCACTCAACTGATTGATTAATTTTATTCTTTTTTTAACGATGTCCAAACCTTGTGAAGTATGTTCTTTTGTAAGGGTCGTTTTGGCACTTTGGGAAAACTCCAAACCTACACCGTTGTCGTCGATTGTGCAGTATAAATACTTCTCTGCAAACTCAAAATCTATTTTAAGAAGCCCCTCTTCCCGCATCCGTCCCAGTTGCCCGTGTCTGATGGCGTTTTCAACAAAAGGCTGCAACAAAAGAGAAGGAACTTCTATTTCATTGGCTTTCACACTTGGATGGATGTTCACCTCAACCCTGAAGGGTTGGAGATACCGTAATTGTTCTAATTTGATATACAGCCTCAAGAAGTCGATTTCATCGGTTAAACAGACACTGCTGTGTTTAGTAAAATCCAATGATTTACGAATCAACTTGGCAAATTGTGAAAGATACCGATGGGCCTGTTCAGATTCATTGTTGAGCAGAAACTCCTGAATGGCATTGAGGCAATTAAAAATAAAATGAGGGTTCATCTGGGCCCGAAACGCCTGTTTTTCCAACTCATTAAATTCTTCATTGAATGCCCTTGCTTTACGCTCCCGGCGATAATAATACATAAACAAAACGGTCAGTAGAGCAAAACAAAAAGAAGTAATAAGGGAGCCCTGTATGATGGGATTGAGATACCAAGGCATCATAACTTTGAAATTTAAGGATGTTTTTCCTAAGAGTAACCCTCGTTCTTTCGAAATAGCTTCCAGCTCGAACCGATAGCTGCCTGGCAGTAACTTTGTGAAGACAGCAGTATGCTCATCGGTGTTACTCCATTGACTATAAGACGAAGAAGAACCGAACATATTCCCCGAGAGTCTGAAACGATAGCGTACATTGCCAGCCCACTGACGGCTGATGGCATAAAAGTTAAACCTAATTTCTTCTTTGCTTTCTATGGATAAATGTGGCGTGACAAGAGTGAGGTGGCCATCTGCCCAAACGTTGGTAATGTGTACGAGAATCGGCAGTTTAGCGCTGCTCGAAATGTCTTTTAGAAAAGTGACTCCACCCGTTGTCGCTACCCAGATAGAGTCATTTTTTACAAACACATCATTCACTACATTGGTAGCCAATCCGTTGCTCACGTTATAAACCGTGATTTGCCATTTTTTTTGTAGGACATTTTCGATGCGTATTTTGTTCAGTCCATTGATCGTGCTTGCCCACAGCGTTTTATCGTTGCTTACAAAGAAGGACTGCACAAAATTATTGGATAAACCTTCTTCGACGGAAAGGCTGTAAAGCTGCCGGTTCCTGTAGAAAAAAATACCCGCAACGGTGGTCCCGATCACCAAGCTGCCGTCTGGCAGAGTAGCTAACGCAGTTATTCTGTATTTGAAGTTTTGCAAAGCCGGCGGCAGTATATCCGGTATTTGCGGCTTGACAACGTTATTTTTCAGGGTAGAATCTATTTTGCGGTGACTGAATGTCATCAACCCATTGGTTTGTCCTATCCAAAGGCGTTTTTCAAACGGATCGTAAGCAATGGCCGTAGTACGCTCCAAATTTATTTTTCTTTTATCGGAATGATTGGATAATAAATAATGGTATTTGGATGTGGTAAAAGGAGGCTTTATTTCACATTCTGCCAATTGATTTTCAGTGGAGATATAAGCGCCATGATGCGTGGCCAGAAAAATCAATGAATCAGAGAAGGCAATGTCTTTGATATTTCCGTTGATAAAGTACGATTTAAATGTTCGACCATTGTAGTGGTAAAGGATATTTTCATACGACATCCAAGCAGCCTTCGGTCTGATACGGATATTTTTGACACGCGATGTAAGGGGTTTTACACTATACGACTTTTCAAAGTCAATGCTTTTGCGCGGAATATTATCTACCACAATCTCAATATTTCCTCGGTTGAGACCGATCAATAACTCCCGGTCAAGTTTTCCAACGCTCAAAGGCTCGGTATTGTAGATGCCGATGTTGGAAATTTGGTAAGCTGCTTGGGGAGACATACAATAAAGCCCATCGTTGTAGGTGGCGATCCAGATGTTTCCTTCATTGTCGGGAGCAGTGTAAGTAATGCTTCGCCCCGGCAATTCGTTGGAGACATACGAAAGTTTATCCCCTTCCATTTTAAACAAAAACAATCCCCGATCAGAAGTGCCGACACATACTGTTTTGGAGTGCAAATTGACAAAAATAGTGTTTTTATAAGGCAGTTCTGGCACTTGAATGGTGTTGATTTTCCCTGCATTATAAAAACAAATGGCAGAGTTTGAAGGGTAAATGTATTGAAGGGAATCTACATGATAGATGATTCGGGGACGGTTGCGGCTGAAACTTTCAGGCAATGAAAAAAGAGATTTTCTACTGAATAACTCTAAACAATGATAGCCGTCATTGACAAATACTTCATGGGGAGACAAAATGTTTACAATGGTTTTATACGAATATGCTTTCCCTTTGATTACAGTTAGTATTCGGGAAGAGAGATGGAAGCGAAAGATATCAGCCGCTTGTTTAACAATCCATACATGGCCGAAGTCATCTTCATAAATTTGTTGTACAGATTGGAAAGACGTACCGAAAAAATCTTTTCCGTTTTGAAATGTATAGCCGTCGTAAAGCAAAACATCACCTGAGAAAGGAATAAACCAGATTCTGCCCTGTTTACCGATATAGATATCGATAAATTCAACATCGTTTACTAACCCTTTGAGAGAAAAAGTTTCGAAGTGGTGACCGTCAAATCTACAAATACCGTTGCTGGTGGCTAGCCATAAAAAGCCGCGTTCATCTTTCACTACTTTGTAAACCGTGTTGCTGGGAAGGCCGTCGGCAGTGGTGTAATGCGGAAAATAGCGTTTCTGTCCGTATGCGGCCTCGACAACACTCAAAAAGATTGTCCAAAAAATGATTTGTCTTATCATTGAAAAAATCATGATTCAGCGGATGGAATAATGGGTAGACTCCTAAAAGGTAGTTTGGGTTACATATTTCAAAATGTAAATTTCAGTACCTGTTCATTAATAACCTTGATAATCACTCATCACAGCCTTTCAGGAAATGCCTTTTGGGAAATGTCGGTGAATAGCGCCTAACACAAGTATAAACTTTTGGTTAGGCTGCTTTTGGGAGAGTATCTATATTCAATCTCAATTTTCAGATGAAAGAAGAAAACTCAACCCCCATCAACCGTAGAGACTTTGTCGCCAAAGCTGCCACTGCTTTGGCAGGAATAATGATTGTTCCACGTCACGTTTTAGGAGGAACTCGCCCCGACGGAACGAAGTATGTTGCGCCAAGTGATATTATTTCGCTGGGTTTTATCGGTACGGGAAAGCAGGGTCGTGGACTGACAAATTCGTTTTTGAGCACCAATGAAGCCCGGATTGTGGCCATGAGCGAAGTGTACAAAGCCAAAGCCCAATTGACGATTGACCGAATTAAAACATTCTACGAAAAAAATCCGCAGTCGGGCACTTATTCTGAGATTCCTGTCTACAATGATTTCCGTGAATTGCTGGCTCGAAAAGATGTAGATGCAGTTGTGATTGCTACTCCTGACCACTGGCATGCGGCCATGGCCGTACGTGCAGCCGAAGCAGGAAAAGATATTTATTGCGAAAAACCGCTGGCATTGACCGTAAAAGAAGGTCGGGCTATGGTCAATGCCGCTCGCAAATACAACCGTGTGTTTCAGACGGGGAGTATGCAGCGTTCGTGGCCAGAGTTTCGTCAGGCTGCCGAATTGATTCGGAATGGTTACATCGGCGAAGTTAAAAGCATTAAGGTAAATGTTGGTCCGCCGCCCAAACCCTATGATTTGCCCGCCGAAACCATTCCTGAAGGATTGGATTGGAGTGCATGGTTGGGGCCCAATGCGGCAGTTCCTTTCAATTCAGAATTGGCCCCCCCCACGTCAAAAGACGTATTTCCCAATTGGCGGAATTACAAAGAATTCGGCGGCGGCATGGTGACCGATTGGGGGGCTCACATGTTTGACATTGTACAATGGGCACTTGACATGGACAACAGCGGCCCCGTAGAAGTGATTGCCCCCGATGGCAAAGAGCATCCTTTTCTGACCTATCGCTATGAAAATGGCATCGTGATGACCCACGAAAAATGGGACTGGAACAACGCGATTCTCTTTACGGGAACGGAAGGTGAACTTCGGGTACAACGTAAAAAAATAGAAACTACGCCTGCCTCATTGGCTACGCGGGTAATCGCAGAAACTGAAAAACACGTGTATAAGAGCGAAAATCACTATAAAGATTTCTTTGATGCAATGCGTAAACGGAGCAAACCCATCTGTGACGTGGAAATTGGCCACCGGACGGCGTCGGTTTGCAACATCGGAAATATTGCCTACCAACTCAATCGACCGCTGCAATGGAATCCAAAGAAAGAATCGTTTAAAAATGATAAAGAAGCCAATGCTTTGCTTGGACGTTCGATGAACGACGTTTGGGGCATTAAGATTTAATCAGGCTTCCCTTGGAAATTACTTTGGACTTTGTTTTTCTTTAAAAACCCCAGCTAACTATTGCTGGGGTTTTTAACTTTTGATTAACTTACCACAGAATAATACAACATTTACAAATTTTTCATCTAT
>NZ_QPIW01000067.1 GCF_003339505.1 Runella aurantiaca | reverse complement strand
ATTGATGAGCGTATTCTCCCTCAGCTCATCAGAATTCTTTTTTTGTCATGCTCAATTTTAAGTTTAAATTGGCCTTAAAATTAACCCTTTTGAGGTAATATAGCTACCGAAGGTTTTGTTCAACATCAGTTTGGCAATATGGCGGCTGAAGTGCTTCTATGAAACATTTGTGCAAGTTTCAACAGCAGGAATTCTATTGAATTTTTGTGCTAAAATTCCGCCACATCGCCAAGCCGAAAACTGTTAGCGGTCATTGTAACAGGCAAATATAGAAACAAAATATGGCGGCAAAAGGAACATTAAAGACTTGTAAAAAAGGACATCAGTTCTATAAAAATAGTGACTGTCCGACCTGTCCAATTTGTGAAGAAGAACATAAACCCAAAGACAGTTTTCTTGCTTTAATAGGTGCACCAGCAAGACGAGCATTAGAAAGAGAAAATATAAAGACTCTGGAAGACTTGGCAAAATGGAGTGAAAAAGAAATTGTTAATCTGCACGGTATGGGACCAAGCACAATACCGAAATTAAAAAAGGCTCTAAGTGAATACGGCCTTTATTTTAAGTCATAAAAAAAACATATTTCGGACAATTCAAAATTCAAACTATGTAAACGTCTCAGACTACATTACGACAAACAGAATAATGATAGCTAAAACATTAACGAATGATAAATAACGAACCACTAACAGCACCTTCCCAAAAGGCGGGGATTCGTGTTCCAAAGACAGTTTTGTGGGTAATCAAACTTTAGTTTTTCAAATCAAGTTTTGTGGTAAAAGCCCTGCCTTCGCAAAGCGGCTGAACGTCAGACTGTGAAAAAACGATTTTTTTACAATCTGACGTTAGTAGACATTTTTAAATAAAACTTAATCTATAAAGGGTAAATATGAAAAAATACTTGTTACAGGGCTTTCTCATAAAAAAAGGCAAGTAGAAGATTGCCGTATTTTTGTGGTGACTAAACTACAAAACTATGGTTACTGCGACTTGCCCATCCAAAGTTACACTATTTTTTGAGTGTTTATCCAATT
>NZ_QPIW01000066.1 GCF_003339505.1 Runella aurantiaca | reverse complement strand
TTAACGTGAACTTTTCAATATCTACGCAGCTATTGGCGGGCAGTACTGCCTCAATTCCAATGGAGATGCAATACTAACTTTGGGTTTTCTTTGGTAAAAAGAATAGGCACACATGGCCGCCAACGAATGCGTAAAAGCATTAATTGGGTTTCGGTGCCTTGTGTGTTCAAGGTCCATTACCATCTTTTGGATACCGATTACGGTTTCAATAAGGGGTCTTTTTTTTGCCATTTTTTGAGCCTCCAAAGGGGTATCCTTAGCTGATTTTTTCTTGGCGTTGTTTCGGGGTTTGGCAAAGAAGTCAACCTCATTGTCATACTCAACAAAGGCCATTTTGGCCTCATTCATCAAATAGCCCTTGTCACCAAACACCCATCCAGAAAGGTCTTTGAGAAGGTAAAAAAGAGTAGCAATATTTGTATCTGAACAACTTCCTGTTGTAAAACAAGTTTGTACAACCTGCCCTAAATTGTTGATAATCAGATGTATCTTTATACCGTAAAACCACCCCGTAGAAGTTTTCCCCCAGTCAGCGAGCCCTTTAAAAACTTTGTGTTGATGTACTCGCTTAGGATGACAAGCCTCTATTTTGGTGCTGTCAATGAAATAGATACCTGTCCTGATTGAGGATTTACAACGATGTAAATGAAAGCAAAACATAGGTAGAAATGCCATTGGGATATACCAAATAAAACGGTCGTAACTTACCAACGTTGGAAAGTCTTTTTTTAGCTCTTTACTAACATACTCCAAGTAGTAATGCTTAAAGTTTTTGTAATGAGAATAATGATAATAGATTAAGATGGTCATTATTTCACTCATACAACCCAAATGGCGTTTAGAGTGCCAATCTATGGTTGCAGCATAGGCTGCGATTTTTCCTAAGTGTTTTTTGTTAAACTCGTCCACTTCGTAGTATATTTCCGTCAGCATAGGGAGGAATTGGTTAGTTTTTGAATGTTTAGCAACTCCAAAATACTATTCTTTCACTCTCTATGCTATGTTGTGCTCTTTAAAACCCAGTATTATCCTATATTCCCTGAAAAGTTCGCGTT
>NZ_QPIW01000064.1 GCF_003339505.1 Runella aurantiaca | reverse complement strand
GTTTCAGCGGTTTTTCTTGGAGGCCAGTTCAGATGTTCGCTTCGTCCGTAGACTCTGCTCAACGAAGACTTCCGTCACTTCGTACATCCTCCTCTACCCCGTGCGCTTCACACTTGCATCAGGTGCAGGAATATTAACCTGCTGTCCGTCAGGTGCGGCCTTCGCCTTCCCCTTAGGCCCCGACTAACCCTCAGTTGATTGACATAGCTGAGGAATCCTTAGCTTTACGGTGTGTATGGTTCTCACATACATTATCGTTACTTATGCCTACATTTGCTTTTCCAACCTCTCCACCATAGCTCACGCTACAGCTTCGCTGATGTTGGAATGCTCCCCTACCGATATTACTATCGCATCGCTTCGGTGATATACTTGATGCCCGTTTATTATCGACGCCCGCCCCGCTCGACCAGTGAGCTGTTACGCACTCTTTAAATGTATAGCTGCTTCCAAGCTAACATCCTGGCTGTCTCGGCAGTCGGACTTCCTTTGTTCAACTTAGTATATACTTTGGGACCTTAGCGGTTGCTCTGGGTTGTTCCCCTCTCGGACCGTGACCTTAGCACCCCGGCCCTCACTGCTGTGTATATCAGTGCCCATTCGGAGTTCGTCAGAATTTGGTAGGATTTGACTCCCCCGCATCCTATCGGTAGCTCTACCTGACACTGACTCGCCACAACGCTGTTCCTAAAAACATTTCGGGGAGTACGAGCTATTTCTCAGTTTGATTGGCCTTTCACCCCTACCCGCAGTTCATCCAAAAACTTTTCAACGTTTACTGGTTCGGTCCTCCATGTAGTGTTACCCACACTTCAACCTGACCACGGGTAGATCACCAAGTTTCGCGTCTGCTATTACTGACTAAGCGCCCTGTTCAGACTCGCTTTCGCTTCGGCTGCGCATCTTAAATGCTTAACCTTGCCAGCAACAACAACTCGTAGGCTCATTATGCAAAAGGCACGGCGTCACCCCATAGGGCTCCGCCCGCTTGTAAGCGCATGGTTTCAGGTTCTATTTCACCCCGGTACTCCCGGTACTTTTCACCTTTCCCTCACGGTACTCGTTCACTATCGGTCTCTCAGTCGTATTTAGCCTTGGCGGATGGTGCCGCCGAATTCAGAGGGGATTCCTCCTGTCCCCACCTACTCAGGATACTGCTACGTTGATAATTTTTACATTTACAGG
>NZ_QPIW01000063.1 GCF_003339505.1 Runella aurantiaca | reverse complement strand
TACTGTACCCGAAGATAATTGCTATGTAAAACAAAAAGGCTGAATTTTGAAGCGACCAAGCATCAAACCAGCCTTTAAGAATGAAAAAAATCATTAGGGACGAAGTTATTAAATTGCTTCAAAAAATCCCATTAGCGACTAACTTAGCCCGTAAAAAATTCATTTCATCTTTTTTGATGGGTCTTATTGATAGCGAAAAAGTACAATTTAGAGAAGTAGCTCTTCATATTGAATCAGAGGCAAAAATTGAATCTATAGAACGCAATATACAGTCCTTTTTCAAAGACTATGAATTTGATTATGACCAAGTATGTCTGTTGTTAGTGTTGTTTTTGCCCAGAGGAAAACTAAGCCTTTCCATAGATCGCACTGAATGGGATTTTGGGATTTACCAATGCAATATTTTGATGATAGTGGCAAAAAATGGTTCAGTAGGAATCCCCTTGTATTGGTCTTTATTAGACAATAAATCAGGCAATAGTCATTGCAAAGACCGCATAGATTTACTTTCTAAGTTGATTAAAGTAATAGGAAAAGAACGAATAGGAGTAATTGTAGGCGATAGAGAATTTATTGGAATTGAGTGGATCAAGTATCTTAAAATCAACGGTATAGAATTCTGCATGAGAGTTCCTAAAAGCCATTTAGTTACGTTGAAAAATGGAGATTGTTATTCGATTGATACACTTCTATCTACACAAACTGAACGATATTTTCAAGATTGCAGAATAGACGGAGTATGGTGTAACACAATGCTGAAACGTATGCCGGATAATGATTTTTTATTTTTAATGGGGAACTTGCCGGCCAAAAAACTCGGCGAATTTTACCGTAGGAGGTGGTGCATAGAAGTCTTATTTCAAACATTCAAAGGGCGTGGTTTTGACTTAGAGTCTACTCATTTAAAATCCAGCAAAAAATTGAGTAAGCTAATAGTTTTTGTTAGCATAGCGGTGGCTATCTGTGTCAAAGTAGGCGAATATCATCACAAAAATATACAAAAAATAAAAACAAATAATAAGGGCCGACAAACGAATAGCTTTTTTAGAAAAGGAAGTGATATTCTACGAAGAGGTCTCAAAAACGCAAATGATAATTTTATACGCTTATGCACTGAATATATTGAAATAATGATTCGATGGATTGACATCCAAATATCCTATAATCAGATAGTTACAAAATATCTTCGGCTTTAGTA
>NZ_QPIW01000062.1 GCF_003339505.1 Runella aurantiaca | reverse complement strand
TGTCCTCATTCCCTAGGCCGCAGCCATTTTTAAATAGAGTTCCTCTTGGTTTAACCATATTTGCTGAGGTGTCTTGCCCTTGAGAGCTGAGTGGGGTCTCTCAAAATTGTAAATTCGCCACCACTCATCCAATTCTGCTTGGATTTGGTTGATAGTGGTGAACACTTTTGGATTGAGACATTCAGTTCTGATGGTTCCGTTGAGCCTTTCTACAAGACCATTCTGCATTGGTTTTCCGGGTTGAGTAAACCGGATCTCAATGCCCTGTTTTTTACAGAATTGAGCCATTTTGTTGCTCACGAGTTCCGGACCATTATCGCATCGGATATATTCAGGCTTACCATAAGTGGCTACAAGATTTTCCAACGCTGTTACTAATTGTTTGGCTTTATAGTCTTTTTTGGCGTCTGCCATCAAACATTTTCGACTGAATTCATCCATTACATTGAGGATCCGAGCCTTATTTTCAGCCACTACATCATCACTTAAAAAATCCAAAGACCATCCCTGATTTACCTTACCGGCAGCCAAAATGTTGGGATTCGCTCTTTTTATTTTAGGCCGTTTCTTAGGCTTTCTCAAGTGCAAATTCAGCTTTTTGTACTGCCTGTAAACCCGCTTTCTGTTCCATCTATTACCTAAAAGACGTATTTTGTCAAACAATAATCCAAAGCCCCAACTGGGATATTGCCTGCTGAGTTCCAAGAGTTTCTCTCTTACTTCTTTGTTGTCAACTTTGGCTTTGTACTTATAATACAGGCTATTCCTTCGCTGCCCTAAAACTCTACTGCATCGTCGTGTTGTTACATGTTTTTCCTGCTGCACTTCTCTAAGAATGCTCATATGAATTTTAGGGCTTACAGCTTTTTTAGCTTTTCATAACCTTCTTTGAGAATGTCATAGTCAATACTTTTATCAGCCAACAATTTCTTTAATCGAGCATTTTCTGCCTCTAATTCGCGCATACGTTTTAACTCTCGGGCATCCATGCCGCCATACTTTTCTTTCCATTGATAGAAGGTCGCTGGCGAAATATTATTCTCCCGGCAAATGTCCTCTACTTTTTTGCCTTTACTTTGACTGTGCAAAATCGTTACGATTTGCTCCTCTGTAAAATTGCTTTTTTTCATTTGGATACCGTTTAAAAGTGAAATTTATAATTTTTTCTACTTTTAAATGGATACGGTTCGGGGAATGAGGACA
>NZ_QPIW01000061.1 GCF_003339505.1 Runella aurantiaca | reverse complement strand
TCGTGTTTTTCAGACTTATCCTCTTTTTTTGAGGCATCCGCTTTAGAGCAATTGGGTAGAGAAGTTAAATTCATTGAGCGCAGCAGCTCGCGTTTGAGTGCATGGATGTTCTTACAGTTAAATACCTGTTTGATACAGAGTGGTAAAGAGACAAGTCTAACTGACTTAGCAGATGAACTTTCAGACAGGTTTGGCATTCAACTCAGCAAGCAATCCTTAGCCGAACGTTTTAATTGTTACGGGGTAAAATTAATGAGGAAGTGCTTTGAAGCCGTATTTGAGAAGGTTTTAGGGGCATCCACATCCGAGCAAAAACCGGATGGTGTCTTTGGACGGGTAATTTTACGAGATGCCACAAGTTTTCAGTTACCTGCCTATTTATCAAGTTTTTATCAGGGCAATGCGGGAGACAGCACAGGCAGTGTGCTCAAGATTCAAACCGAATATGACTTACTTTCAGCTAAGATTGTACGTTTGGATTTGCGCAACGGCAAAGAAAATGACAGTGAGTGGCTTAATCAAAAGGGATTGGAATGCGTAGCGAATGATTTACATTTGATGGACTTAGGCTATTATAAGCACGGGCATTTAGCTGGCATTGCTGGGCAGAAAGCTTATTTTATCAGTCGTTATAAAGTAGGTACAAGCCTTTTTACAAAAGATACTGCCGGCAAGTATCAGGCATTGGATTGGGAACAGGTTTTTGTCGAAGTTAAAGCAGATGCTTTTGAGAAAGAGGTTTGGATGGGAGAAGGTAAGGAAAAGCTTTTTGTCAGACTGCACCTTCAAAAAATGCCCGACGAAATCTTAACAAAGCGATTAAAAAAATATCAGTTAAAAGATGCTAATCAACCAAGATCCAGAAAGCCTTATCAGACTTCTGAGTTTAAGAAAAAGTTGGCAGCTTATAATATTTTCATCACTAATACAACCAAAGAACAGCTTAAAACCAGCCAAATCTACACTTTTTACAAACTACGTTGGCAGATAGAATTGCTGTTTAAGATTTGGAAAAGCCTTTTTGAGATAGATGAAATTGGTAAAATGAGTATCGGTCGTTTTGAATGCTATCTCTATGGAAAACTTATTGCTATCCTAATCAGCGGGCATATACAGAGTCTTTTTAATACGTTTATCGAAGACAAATCTGACTTTGAGCTCAGCCAATGGAAAGCTTATAAATTACTAAAAAAAAGTTAAGCGACTTTTGGGTATGTATTAGAAACGGTCTGTTGGGATTTAGGGAGTGGATAGCTAATTTGTTTGAATCTCTCTTTCGTACAGCGAAAAAAGAAAAGAGAAGGCTGGACAAAAACACGATTAGACCATCGCCCAAAGATATTTTAATGGCTTAGCCTGACGGCTATGGT
>NZ_QPIW01000060.1 GCF_003339505.1 Runella aurantiaca | reverse complement strand
AATTCCTCTTCTTCATCAGAACGTAAACCCGTTCTTTCTATCATCAAAGACATTCAGCGGCAGACTCGACGCCAATACTCCGTAGAAGAAAAAATCAGGATCGTTCTGGAAGGCTTGCAGGGAGAACAATCGGTAGCTGAGATATGCCGGCGTGAGGGTTTAAATCCGAATGTATATTATCGTTGGAGTAAGGAGTTTCTGGAAGCCGGCAAAAAGCGTTTAGCAGGCGATACGACTCGAGAAGCGACAGCTCCGGAAGTGCATTCGATGAAGTCAGAAAATGAGGCGCTTAAGCAATTAGTAGCTGAATTAAGCCTGGAAAACCGACTGTTAAAAAAAAGCCTTAAAGCAGACGATTAAGCCCTACCATCGGATGACACAGACTGAAAAAATGGAGATTATAACATTAGTAGAACAATCTTCTGACAGTATTAAGACTACTCTGCGTGAGTTAGGAATCAATCGTTCTACCTTTTATGGATGGTACAAGCAATATTTAACGCATGGGTATGACGGCTTAGCCCTATCACCGCTGCGTCGTCAGAGTGGTTGGAATCAGCTACCGCCTTCCCAAAAAAGCCGCATTATCGAACTGGCTTTAGAACATCCGGCGCTTTCCTGTCGGGAGCTGGCTTGCTATATCGTTGATAATGAGGGTTGGTTTGTCTCGGAGTCAACCATCTATCGACTTTTAAAGAAACAAGGTCTAATCACTACACCGGCTTATCGATTGATGGAGGCTGCCGATCACTTCGTTAATCCTACTACAGCTCCGAATCAACTCTGGCAGACCGATTTTACGTACTTCAAAGTTAAACAGTGGGGATGGTATTATCTGTCAACGGTGCTCGATGATTATTCACGATTCATTCTATCGTGGGAAATCTGCCCCGGAATGCAGGCTACTGATGTAGAAAGAACCCTGCAAAAAGCTTTACATGTCAGCGGATTGCCACATGAAAAACGACCTCGTTTATTATCGGATAACGGTTCGGCTTATGTGTCGCACTATCTGAAAGGTTATCTCAAGCAACAGGGGATTGAACATGTTCGCAGTGCACCATTTCACCCAATGACGCAAGGAAAAATTGAAAGGTATCATCGGTCCATGAAAAATATTCTATTATTGGAGCATTATTTTACCCCTGATGAATTGGCAGGAAGAATTGCAGAATGGGTGGAGTACTATAATCACCAACGTTATCATGAATCGCTCAATAATCTGACACCGGCGGATGTCTATTATGGCCGTCAGCAGCAAAGGTTGGAAGAACGCAAAAAAATTAAAAACGTGACGATGTTAAGCCGCAGGAAAAATTATATTTGTCAGCATGTTTCGACCGCCTAAAACCTCTCTTCCTTTTTAGCGGCTTCTGTCCACTTTCACTTGACGACATACA
>NZ_QPIW01000006.1 GCF_003339505.1 Runella aurantiaca | reverse complement strand
GACTGTGCAAAATCGTTACGATTTGCTCCTCTGTAAAATTGCTTTTTTTCATTTGGATACCGTTTAAAAGTGAAATTTATAATTTTTTCTACTTTTAAATGGATACGGTTCGGGGAATGAGGACAGGGTCTCTCTTCTAAAAAATCTACCTCAGTTGTGGTTGGAATCAGGGTTTTTTCATAAACAATCGAACCAAATAAGGATAATGAAGAAGTAGACAACTCGCCGTTGCCACCGCTGAAATCAAAATCTCCGATGGGAGTTTCCCAATTTCGTCTGAAAGGCAGCCACCCAAAAGAAGAGCGTCCGTCGTCTGAGTCAACGCTTGCGTTATCTGTACCGATGAGGGTTATACGTACTTTGAAAGCGGTTCCAAGTTCTTCGATAGCAAACCTGAGCCTTGCTGATACGCGTACCTTTCTGCACTTTTCCTGATTGTTGTTTACTATTTGCTCACCAATGAGCATAGCCGCATTTTCTACTTTTGCCATGGTTGTACGTGTTTATAAAGGTGAAAATTGATTGAAGAAAATAGATGAGGCTTGTCATTTTTTTACCAGTTCGTACAATTTACCAGCTGTCTCTTTCTCGCAGGCCGTCGGTTTGGTGCCCCCCTCGTCCATTACGGCAAACGTTCGCTGGCCTACGTGAAGAATCTTCATTCCCATATTGGAATTACAGGATTGAGGAAGCGGAATGTCAGTTGTTTGGGCAGGTACTTTCTTTTTGAACGGCTCGAACGTAAGTACCTGCGGACGGATGAATCCCTTGGCTGGGGCGTTTCCGTAGTAAACAACTTTATCTGAATCAAATCCTAATATGCTCTCGATATTCTGAAAATAATCAACGTTTGGCTGCCCGATGGTAGTCCACTTGTCAGTGGCAGGGTCGTAAGACCAACTGGTTTTAGTGAAAGGGGCAATATTTGCCCCCATGCCAATGGCCAGCCCTTTGCCTTTGTAGCTTGCACCAAACCCATCCGAGCCTGCTTCGCCGGGGAAGTCGCCTTTTTTTAGCCACTTGTCCGTAGGAATATCGTATTCCCACACGGCTTTGACAAAGCCTTTGCTGCTGCTGTGGCCTACGAAATAGGCTTTATCGTTGATGACAAATGAAACGGTACCCGCCGGGTCAAAGTCGGTTGGCAATGCTCCTTTCACGGTCCATTTATTAGCAACTGGGTCAAATTCGTGAATATTTGCTTTTACATCATAGGGCGTTGGCCCTACCCCCGATGGGAAAAATATTTTTCCTGTTGCAGATACCAAAGGCTTTACTTGTGGAAAAAATATAGCACTTCGGGTAATGGCTGCTTTGGCTTTTTCGGTCCATTTGTCAGTAGCTGGATCATATTCATAAGCATCGTAATACCTTTCTATATTATAATTCTCGTCTAATGTTCTACCGCCACATAATAGATACAGTTTATTATTGGCTGATACAAGCCTATAATCGCTCCTTGCATTGGTCGGGAATTTTGCTCGCTCTACCCACACGCCATTTATTTCACCTGTTACGGCTACCGCCCCCGTCTTCACCTGTACAGCCGTCCCATAAGTCGTACCCTTATCATTGGTTGCGTAAGCCCTTACATTATAGGTCGTGTTGGCTTTGAGGCTTTTAAGCTCCGAGGTAAACTTCAAAGGAAACGGCCCGCTCGTAGCACCGAGTTCGGTTTTGGTATCGGCGGTGGTTGGGGCCGCGTTGGTTTCCGACCACACGTGTCCGTGCTGACTGATGGCCGCCCCGCCGTTGGCCGAGAGGTTGCTGCTCACTTTGACACTCGTGGCGGTGATGTCGCTGCTGCCGGTGGCATTGGCCGCATTGTCGAGTGTAGGGGCGGTGGCCGTAACGGGGTTTGTAGGAGTTGTTGGCGTAGAAGGCGCAGGGTCTTCTTTTTTCTTACAGTTGACAAGTATTATAGCCAACAAAGAAAAAAGGCTTAGAGACAGAATGAGTTGTTTTTTCATGGTTTTGTATGAATAGTTTAACTGGTTGAGTTCCAATAAAGGGTTGTGCAGGAAACAGGCGTGCCCTCTTTTTGGTAATTTTTAATGTTGAAAATATTGCCGGAATACATTTTGAAAAATAGCACTACCGGCCTTCAGCTTCCCTAAAACAGAGGAATGATCCGTTGCTGTTTTTCAATACTAATTTACGCCTTGCACCGCATGCATTTCCACTCCAATGGCGTAAGTGGCAGGTTTTAAGAAGTTGGTGGCGACTATTTTGGTGTGAATGACTGTGTTTTGGAAAAACTACACAGAGTTGGAAAAGAGAAGATTGTGATAGATTTATCAGCGGGTTACCCGGCCAAGAAATCTATCACAATCTGTCGGTTATTTCTCTGCCGATTTTTCAGGAAGCTCGGCTTTTAAAAGCAGGTTTTTAAGGGTAGCAATGTCACTTTTCATTTGTGACAGTTCATCGTTTTGAGCTTTCAGTTGGGCGTTTTCTTTTTCCAACTGCTCTACTCGTCGCGATAGCTCTTGGATGGCACTGATGCCCATCGTAAAGAGGCGGTTGTAGTCCACCGTCCGAAAGTCACTGACTGATTTGCCGAAAACAAACAACTCCGCAGTAGCTTTTTGCCAACCGTTGAGCCTGAAAGTGTGGGCATCTATGAGCGTGCCTACCCGCACTTTGTGTTCTTCCTGCGCCGTGATGACCTTAATATCTTCTGCCGCAGCAAATCCGTGAGGCTGCTGTGTGCGCACGGTGAGGGTATGCGCTGCCGAATCATAACTGACGCGCTCGGCCATGGCATATACCGACGGAATGTAATCAACTATCTTTGACACCGCCTCGGGGACTGCCTGCTCTACCTCCTGAGCGATAAACCCCAGCTGCTCCTGATTGCCTTTCTGAACGGTATCAATAAATGTATAGCGACTTACCGCCAGCCGATTGAGTTGCGCCAAATCGGTATCGCCCCTACTGCGCGAGCGGAGCCGCTTATGCCGCGCATCGGAGAAGGCGTTGAATTCAGATCCGATGATACGCCCTGACGCATAAATCGAAAATGGTACCGATGCAGCGGAAGGGGCGATACCCGTAGGGCCGGTCCTGTTTAAAAATCCGTAGCCATTCAGGTTTACGGTGTTGTTGCCAAAAACGGAAATGCTGTTGTTGGTGGTAATTTGGGTAGGAGTGATGGTAAAATCACCATTGGTGCCGGTCTCCAGACGTATTTCCTCAAAGTGCATTTTCATTTGTGACTCCTTATCGTTGCCCGCCCGATTGGGGCTTATACCGCCTCCGATGGAAAAAGAATAGTCATACCCTTTAGTATTTCCGCCAGCACCCATTGCTGTTGAATACCTTCCAGAAGCGTGTGATTGATGCCCTATTGCTGTGGAAGAGTGGTTAGTTGATCTAGAAAAAAAGCCAAGTGCTGTGGAATATTGCCCAGTAGCTCTTGAATTATTTCCTTCAAAAGACAAAACTTGAGTGTTGAATTTCAAGCCACCACCTACTGCTTCTGAGTAAGGTTGAAAGGGAATGGAAACAGGATAGAGTGCTTGATAGCGTAATTTAAAACCCGGTACTGAAGGTGCTCCTGCTAAAGCTTTAAAGTGTAGTATAAAAAAACCTCCATTTAAATTAAATGGCTTATTCGGATAGGTATTTTGTAAAAAACTCAGTTTGGCCAAATATGAGGATTCATCATTGATATCACTGGATGTACTAAGAATAAGTTGATAGTCACTTGAGTTTGTTTGATTGCCGAAATCAAAACTTTCAAATGTAAGTCTAAACCCAATAGCATTAAGTACTTGAATAGATACATGACTTGCATTATTAGAAGTGCCATTTATATTGCCATTGCCTCCAGGGTCGAGGATATTGGCCGAGGAATCGGTGATGGTGGCAAGCGTACCATTGTATGGCATAATATAAGTGTTGGTAGCGGGGGCGCTTGTGATAGTGTGAACTCTGGAAACACTGAAAGACGTACCTTGTACTTCCAATGTAGCAGTCGGAGTAGCAGTGTTGATTCCTACACGATTATTATTATTTAGATATACGTCATTGCTATTTATAATCCACGGGCCGCTGCCGGGGGTGCTTACATTGGTCCAACTGCTGCCATTCCAATACTGATGCGTGTTTTGGCCTGTGTTGTAAATGGTAGTGCCGATGGTGAGCGGTCCGGTGGGGCGGTTGGCATCGGTATAGCGTGGGTACACAATACCTTTGGGGGTTATTTCACCACCGGCTTGTGCATAAGCGGCCGGACTGCTTGCGGCTAAATAGATAAAAAGGCACACAAGGCTAAGAATAGGCCGTAAGGAGCTCATGGGTTTGGCGTTCATTTTATAAATAGTTTTTTGCAAAAAAAACGAGTATAAGTATTGAAAATTAAGGGCTTATCGGTCTGGGTTATCACAGTGCGGCAATACACTTCCACACAGTACCGTTGTAATATTTCATGCAATTGGCGTTGAGGTCATAGACGATCATCCCTTTTTGGGGCAAAGCAATCAGGGCAATGTCACCCGTCGTGAGCTGCGGCAAGCTCAATAGATTGGGCAAATACACCACCGACTTGACCGACGTGAGCGGTACGGTACCGTTGCCAAAAGCAAAGCGTTCGCCGTTGTTGGGGGCAAAGAGTTGAAAAGTAGCCTGATAGGGGTTGCTGCCCGTGGCGCCAATGTCAGTACCAAAGGTCTGCCATGAGGGAAAGCCGGCGCCGGTCAATAAATAATAGAGCCTGATGCCGTTGCGGGTAAAACCCGATTTTTCGTACGTACCGGTCCAACTGACCGTGGCCGTAGGAATTCCAAATGGGCTTGACGCACTCTTGCGGAGCAGGAATTCGAGCGTTAGGCCCGGGGTAGGGGTAGGCGTAAAATTGTTGGAGAGCGAGATTCCTGCCTCCATATCACTCGGCCCCGTGGGGCTGTTCATCGTGATGGGCAGGTAGTCATTTTCAGTACCTACCGGGAATAAGGCATTCGTTTGAGCAGGGATATTTTTGAGTGCCAGCGAACCTACAATGTAGCGGGTATTGTCATAGGCCGCAACGGTGTTTGCCGAAACACTCCCTTTGATTTTTCCTCTTACAAAGACCAGACTTTGGGTGCTGAGATTGCCTTCAATGCCGTTGGGATTGTCCATATAGACGGTTCCGTTGGTCACTTGCAGGTTGTTGATTTGCTGCGTAGCCGTGGGCGTATGGGTACTGTTTCCAAAACGCACACTGCTGTTGAGGCCCAATCCAATAGGCCGGTTTGATCCCAAATCAATGTCATTTAATAGAATCAATTCATGGTTATCTTTTACTGTTATCCCGGTACTGACCGTCTGAGAGGTGACTTTGCCTGCCACAATGACCTGATTCGTGGACGAACCGAAGCGTACGTAGTCAAGGTAGGTGTCCAGCAGTATTTTGTCGTAAAAAGCGCATTGGGCCACGATAGGCTGGGTAGTATTGAAATGGGGTGTTGTAAAAAACACTTCCGTACTGGCAGGCACGGCTACCGCCGACGAAAACGTGGGCGTATTGTAGGTAAGGTCACCCTTGTGGCGATACACGGTGATTTGTCCTTGATTAGATGTAAGTTGTGCGCCTGATTCGATATTGAAAACAGGAACTCCTGCGACCACATTGGTCGCTCCGCCTGCACTGATGCCTCTTGCTATGATTTTGGCGGAGTAACGCAGGGGAAAGCAGCAGTTGTCGAGTTGTCCCATTAAGTTCAATGCCCCGGTGGCATTGATGGATACATTGCCATGAACGGTGATGACGGAGGCATTATCCCACGTACTGCCGCCGTTGATGGTTATGCTGCCGTCAGCAATCAGCGCACCATTGTTGACAATCAACTCCGAAGGGTGGTTCAGTACCAGACTTGCCCCGCCGTTGACATGGAGGCTTCGGGCATTGGCCGTAGATTGAACGCTGACGGTATGGCCGTTTAATATAGTGGTGGGTGCCGTAGCCGTAGGCACTACTCCACCCACCCACGTAGCCGCCTGCTCCCACGGCCCGCTCTGAGCCGATACAATAGGGCTGACCAACGGCGTACTTTTGACCGTAAAATCAGTAGGTGTGACTGACCCCAGTTGGAAAGTTCCCCCTACGGCATACAGTGGCCCGCCTCCGGCGTTTTGTCCGCCCGTAAGGTTGGCGTTACCGCTGATGTTGTGTCCATAGCAATCCGTACGGTCGAAAGCACTGTTTTCGTAGGGCTGAAGCCACTTGAAAGTGGCAGAGTACGTTCCAAACGTTGACGTTTCTTTGGTAATTCTCCATTTTCTGTTGAGGGCGTTCGTCCCCTGTGTATTGTCATCAATGACTTGTACCGAAGTATTGACGTTGGAGTTGGTTGAAAAACTCAGCACGATGGGGGCGTAGCCCGCAGTACTCCCCACCGGATATTCAAACGTGCTGATATTCATGGTTTTGGAGACTTTAGCCGTGCCCTGCGTAACGATGTACGCATTTTCGGAAGCGCCTGCTACGGGATTGGCCAAAGTAAGGCCGGTGATGGCAGGATCTAAGAAAAGTTTGCCCTGGTTGAACGTTAGGGTACCCGACACGTTCATTCGGGTAGCGGTAGAATTACCCGTAAAAAGTACGCCCGCCGGGTGGGTGTTGTTGATGTAAAGGTTCGTGACCGAATAGAATGCTTTGTTGGTAGCGGTGATGATTTGAGCATTAGTGGCGGCCAGTGCCTGGCTGCCGAAACGAAGGGTGGGAAAGGCTATCTCGGCAGAACTGTAAAACGTATTGACATTGCCATAAAGAATCATCTCGTTGGCCGTACTCCAGGGTAAGATATATCCGTAGTGGGTGAGATTTCCCCTTATTTGTACGGGTGTAAGCTGTCCATTGACCATCCCTCCCGCCAATCTGCAAGGGCTTTGGTATGATTCAAGATTGCCCACGATGGGCAGTTCGGCATTGATTGTGATAGGGTCGGCCAAGGTGGCGTACGGATTGGTGAATTTGATGGTGTTATTGATCCCCAATACCAAATCTCCTTTGGCTTTCATCATCAGTTGAGTGGGATCTACATGCGCTTGATTGAACTCAAAAGTGCCGCCCGTTATGTTTACGTTGGCATTGTCTAAAGGAGTCATATCCAGCCACGTTCCCGCCACAGGTGAACCCGTCTGGGTAGTAAAACGTAATAGCGCATCGCCCGACATGGTAAAGGAGGCATTGGGCCCAAAAGTCATCTGATGCGTACCCATCTGCTTGGCATTGTGCAGCAAATGCCCCTCCACATGTACGCGTTGCGCACCCAAACCACCACCGGCAACATTAACAAACGTAAGGGTAGCTCCTTGTTGGATGGTGAGGAATTGGGCCTCTGAGGGCTGGGCCCCGGAGGTGGCATCTACCGTCACGGTATGTCCGTTGAGGATAGTCACATCATCCGTATAAGTGGGTACGATTCCGCCTGCCCACGTAGAAGGCGAGCTCCAAAGACCGGATTGGGCGGAGTTAATTGCGTGGCTGCCAATGGCCACTGAAAGACTCAACAAAAGATATAAAAGTCTCATGGTATCAATGGTTTAGCGTTTATTGGTCGGTCAGGCATTTCCAGTCCATTCCATTGTAAATTTTCACGCAGTTGTTGGTCAGGTCATACACCAACATACCCTTTTGGGGAGAAGCAATGGCGGTAATATCGGCAGCAGTCAGTTGGGGTAAACTAAGGGCGGTAGGCAATACGACGGCGGCTTTGACCGAACTTGGCCCAGACGTGACGCAGTCGCCCGTTAGGGTGAGCGCCTCGGTCCCTCCGCTTAATTTGTTCCATGTGCCCGTGCAGGGAGGCTTGGTGGAATTGTTGGTGAGGGTATAATAAATGGTTGTAGTAGGAGTACTGCAACCATTACAGATCACCCGGCCTACCTTCCAATTACCACTATTGCGGTAGATCTGGTATTGGCCCGTGGCACTAAATACCGCATCGGCCGTAAAATAAGCATCAGTACCGGAGTCTTTTACCTCAATTGGGGTGTATTGAAAACTCCCCGAATTATTGAGTGTGTAGGTGGCATTGGCCGCCGCTGGGGTAGGAGCAGCGGTACCCGATAGTGTCACGGTTTGGGCGGACAATAAAACGACCAAAACTCCCGTAAAGCACAATGTAAGTAATAGCTTTTTCATAATGAATTGTATTGTTTTGATGTAAAAAAGAACTTAGTCTAACTTGGATGTTACCCGAGATTGCTGTTTTGATTGCTTACGCATTACCTGCGCCCTTCTGCGGGAAACTTCAAACTTTTCGCCCGATGTGAGGTAGACATAGCGCTGACGGCGACGTAAAAAAATGCTTTGCAGGTAGGTGGGGTTGATGGCGTGGCTTTTGCTGATGCGCAGCATGGTTCCTTCGGGCATAAGCTCCAGAAGATAGCCGATTGTTTTTGAAAAGAGTAGCTTTCTGCCATCGGTCAGCAGCACATGGGTGTAGTTTCGGTCGCCTTCCAAACGTAAAATTTCATCTGGTAGAAGGTGAATAAATCCTGAACAATCTCGAAGAATAATACAATTTTCCATGATGTTTTTTTAAAAAACGATTCAGAATACTTAGTCGTTGGATAGATAAATCCAGCAACCAACGGTTCTTCTTTTTCAAAGCGAGGGTGAATAATGACGGTTAAGCTACGCTTCAATCAGCCGTCGATTCCACTCAATGAGCGCGAGTGGTAGCTTTGAAGACGTAAGCTGTTAGCTTTAGTCAGTGAATGACAGAACCTGAAAATTCGGAGTGTTAAAATGATTTTGGGTCCCTTACTCGCTTTTTCTGCCGTTGACGCCAATTATCATGCAATTGAGCGCGTAATGCTTGGAAGATGAGCGCAATCCTTCCTATCTTGGTAGAACAATAGTGTGCGATTAAACCTAAAAGGATTGTCTCTTTTTGCCAGAATATATTGTTTGAGTATTTTGTGGAGTTGGGCAGCCTATGCCCAACAGGTGGAAATCATACGTCTATCGCCGGAGAGGGTCATCACCAATGAGCCCTACCTGCGTTTTGATCCGTTTGTGGTTGAGAATGATATTGTCAAAAAGGCGTATTCCAAAGAGATGCGCGTGCAGGACCACCAAGGATATTTGTGGTTTGTGGCCGACAATCAATCACTGATTCGATACGATGGGCATTATGCCCAAACCTTCGACTCTACGCGTTATTTTCATATTAGTATGACGTCGAATCGTGTGGTTTGGTCTATGAATGACGGAGGAATGGCTATTTTTGACACCATTACCGAGAAGTTCAAAAGATATCCCTCTCCGCTTATTAAAAACTATGCATTTTGGGGAGAAGCTTCAAATGCTGCCGGAAAAATATACATCTTATTTCCTGCTACTGACAACAACATTCGTTCTCCTTTTTTTGAGTTTGATACCAAAACAAACCGGTTTACGCACATCAAACTGCCCCCGGTGATCAATGGCTATACCAACCGATACGAGCCGGATACTGCTGCTTTGGCGCTCATCAAACCAATGGCGGTAGATGCACTCGGGCGCGTTTGGGGGCAGGTAGCTCATGCGTCAGATACCAATCACGGCAAATCGTTTCTGGGTTATTATGATCCTGCACTTCACAAGCTTGTCTGGTATAATTTGGCCGGGAATTATAACCCTGAAGTTGGGGGCCGCAAAGAGATGCATCAGGAGTTAAGTATTAATTCAATCGTTTCTGAGGCCAATGCCCGATATATTTGGCTGGGAGGATGGTTTCATCTGGGACTGCTCCGTTTCGATACACATACACTTCGCTGGAAGCAGTATTATTTGCCTACGTTAAAAGCAAATCAAGTGTTTACCATCAAGCCTTTTCAAAAGGATAAGCTTATAATTTACACAGATAATGGACTTAAAGTTTTTGATAAGCAGACCGAAATCATACACGAATATCCGCATGTTCCTGATGATCCATTTTCTCCTCCGTCCAACATTAATTCCTTTTTTTTGGGAAGGGGCAATACCGTTTGGTTCGGTAAACACATCGCCATTGGTGATGCGGCGGTTAGTTATTTAAGTCCTGATATTCAGGTACTGCGTGGCGCTCCTCCAAAAATAAGAAAAGAGCGGTTTAGAATATTCTGCCAATACCAAGATCACTTGTATTTCACCTATCAAACACCGCAGGGGTTTGTGTTGGCGAGTTATAACGAACAAACCGGACAATTGACCGAACTGCTCCAACAACCTGCTTCTTCTAAACCCGAGCAACATATCAATATGGCTTTGGCCGACAGCATCCATCAGGTGATTTGGTTTGTGGGAAAGGTAGATGGAGGCAGCATTTGGCAGTGGGATTTGCGCCGCAAGCGCATGTTGAAAGTACAGGATCCCATCCAAAATTCTTCGTTGCGGACAGACCAACTCTACGACATTATGTCTATTGCCCAAGACAAAGACGGGAATGTTTGGATACCTATTACGCAAACTACCTCCACTACCCAAGGCTCATTGGTTAAATATGATACCCGCCGTAAAACGTTTGTGAATATGGTCAGTATTCAGCCGCTGGTTGAAAAACGGCGACTGAGGTCGGTGATGGTCGACAGCCGGGGGATGATTTGGTTGGGGAGTTGGGATGATAACCTGATTCGTTGGTTTGACCCGACAACCAACAAACTGACCATCAAAGACGACATTAATAAAACAACGGTGGAGACAAATATTGCCATCAATAAAATGGTGGAAGACCCTAAGCGAGGGGTAGTTTGGATTGCCGCCACCATGCATGGACTTTGGAAATATACCCCGCGCACCAATCAATGGCAAAAAATGCCTTTAGACAAAAATGATGTGATCGTAAATATCCAGATCACAAATGATGGAACCCTGTGGATGAAAAGTGATAATGCACTCATACGATACAACCCAGATACGGGAGAGACCAAATATTTGGGAGCCGAATATGATCTGAAGATGTTTTCATACGGAACCTTTATCAAAGGAAAAGGCGATGAACTGTTTTTTGACCGGTTTCGATTTTACCCCCACGAAATTAAGGATGTTACGCTCAAGCCACACGTAGTATTCAGCTTTATTAAAGTATTCAATCATAACTTAGTACTTCCGAAAAATCTCAATTCCGTTGCTGAAATTACCCTGCGGCACGACCAAAGCTTTTTTACCGTAGGGTTTTCGGCGCTTTCGTATATCCAGCACCAAAAAAACCAATATGCCTATCGACTTGTCAACTTTTCGAACGATTGGATACTATGCGGGAACACGCCCTTGGCGGCTTTTACCAACGTACCGCCGGGAGAATATGAGTTGCAGATCAAAGGGGCAAATTATGACGGTGTTTGGTCGGAGGTACGCTCGCTGACAATCATCATTACGCCTCCTTTTTGGCAAACTTGGTGGTTTAGGGGGGGGGCACTTGCGTTGGCGCTGACAGTTGTTTACATCATTTACCGCTACCGCTTAGAACAACAAACGCTCAAAAGCCGGCTGCAAGCCGAGGAAGCCTTGCGCAAACAGCGTGAAGCGGAGTACCAACAGCGCATTGCGCAAACCGAAATATCGGCCCTGCGTGCCCAGATGAACCCGCATTTTATCTTCAATTGCCTCAACTCAATTCAGTACTACACGGCGCAGAACGAAGCCGATAAGGCGTCTGAGTACCTGACCAAATTCTCTCGACTAATACGGCTCGTGCTCGAAAACTCGCGCTCGGAGAAAGTGACGCTGACCAACGAACTCGAAACGCTGCGTCTCTACATCGACATGGAGGCCATGCGTTTTCAGCAAAAAGTACGCTATGAAATCAACGTTGCTCCTGATGTGGATACCGATACGATTCAAATTCCGCCGTTGTTGGTGCAGCCCTTTGTGGAAAATGCCATCTGGCACGGATTGATGCACAAAGAAACGGGCGGACAGGTGATTATTGAAGTGACACAACCGCAGGAAAATGTGCTCCGTATCGCCATCACCGACGACGGTGTGGGGCGTGAAAAAGCAGCCGAATACAAGAGCAAATCAGCGACTAAACACAAATCTTTTGGCATGAAAGTAACCACGGAGCGTATCGAACTCATCAATCAACTGTATCAAACCAATACCAGCGTGAAAATCAATGATTTAAAAGACGATTGGGGGATAGCTGTCGGCACAGAAGTAGTGGTGAAAATTCCTATTTAGTGACCGTTTACTCAAAAAAGCGGCCATTCACTCCTAAAGTAAGACAGTTGGCGCACCTTCGATTGTAAAATTTAGGCCAAAATGTTATTCTCGCGGAGAAGGAATCTGACATAGTCATTTTAGGCCTATTGGGAGTTCTATCAATGTTCCAATGGCAAACTGCCTTATACTTTTGTAATCCATATAATACTTTGAAAATTAGCTGCTTATGTATATTGGTGTTATTGGCTGGTTTGGGCGTATTTGCTCAATCAGGCGTGCTGACTAAACAAATAAGGTCGCTGGAAAAATTGTCTGTTTCCTACACCCGAGATACTCAACTTGTGGTGTCTTATTGTCGGCTGGCGCATCTTTATCAGTTCAAAAATGTCGACTCGGTGGCTACGTATGCCCAAAAGGCACTTTCTCTTTCTGAGGCCCACGATTGGCCCAAAGGTCGGATTCTGGCATTTCACGAACAGAGCAATTATTTGGTTTTTGACGGACGCTACCACAATGTCATGGACATTTCTCGGCAGGCGCTTACTTTAGCGCAATTCACTCGGTGGCCGTTGCATGAAGCCCACGCCTACCGTTTTATGGGAGATTGCCACGCCGAATTTAAGCAATGGGATTCGGCTCAGGTATACTATGATAAAGCGGTGGTGATTTTTAAAAAACTGAAAAACGATAGTATGATTGTGCGATGCAAGGTCAACATGGGTGACCTGTATCGCGGTAAGTCAAATTTTAGGGTCGCCGAGCGTTATTATCAATCGGCCTTGCAGGATTATTATCGTACACATTCTGATTTTGGCATAGGCTTGGTCAATTGGAGCCAAGGATATCTGCACGTCATGCAACATGAGCTGGATTCGGCACTGGCTCATTTTCAGAAAGTGGAAAAAATAGCCTATAAATTAGACAACGTATTTGCTCAGGCAGCTATTTATAACGAAATGGCGGGCCTTCAACTTCGCAGGGGGCGCTTTTCGGAAGCGCTGCGGCTTGCTCAATTGGCTTTGGATTATTCTCGAAGGTACCATTCCAATCAGCAGATTTTCTGGGCATCTTTCATAACGACCCAAGCGTATAAGGGCCTCGGAAACTACAAAGAGGCGTTACATTTTTCAGAACTTGCGCTCAATCAGCGCGATTCTATGTATTATGAAACGTTTGAAAGCCGTCTGAATCTTTATAAATCCCAATATGAAAAAGATTTAGCCCTGCAAAAACAGGCCAATGAGGTGCAGAACAGAAATCGTCAGTTTTGGATTATGGGAGGATTTTTGGGGGCATTCATTATTATTTTGTTGTATCGAAACAGCTTATTGTCTCAACGAAGGGAAAAACAGGATGCTGAGTACCAGCAACGGATTGCCCAAACCGAGATTTCGGCGTTGCGTGCGCAGATGAATCCGCATTTTATTTTCAACTGCCTTAATTCGATTCAATACTACACGGCGCGCAATGAAGCCGATAAAGCATCTGAATACTTGACCAAATTTTCCCGACTGATACGGCTCGTGCTCGAAAACTCGCGCTCGGAGAAAGTAACCCTCTACAACGAGCTCGAAACCCTGCGCCTGTACATTGAAATGGAAGCCATGCGGTTTCAGCAAAAAGTGCAGTCGCAAATCCGCGTAGCTTCTGGCCTCGACATAGAGACCATTCAAATTCCTCCTTTATTGATTCAGCCCTTCGTTGAAAATGCCATCTGGCACGGACTAATGCACAAAGAACAAGGAGGCACCGTAACGATTGATATTCAGCAACCTGACGAAACGCTGCTCCACATTGAAGTGATTGATGATGGAGTGGGAAGACAAAAGGCCGCAGAATTTAAAAGTAAGTCTGTGACCCAGCAAAAATCCTTCGGTTTGAAAGTGACCTCGGAGCGCATCGACCTCATCAATCAATTGTATCAAACCAACACAAGGGTAGAAATCATAGACCTAATGAATGCCGACGGGCAAGCCATCGGTACCAAAGTGAGTATTGATATTCCCATTTAACTTCGTATTGTTATGTTAAGCGCCATAATCATTGATGATGAACCCAATGCTGTCAATTTGTTGGCTTTGCGATTGTCCCAGCATTGTCCTCAAATTGAGGTAGTTGCGACCTGTACCGGTAGTGTCCAAGGCGTTGAAGCCATTAAAACACATCGACCTGAAATCCTGTTTTTAGACATTGAGATGCCGCAAATGAATGGTTTTCAAGTGTTGGAGGCGGTGGGAGATATTGCTTTTTCGCTCGTTTTTGTCACGGCATACGACCGCTTTGCGCTCAAGGCGTTTAAGTACAGTGCCTTGGATTATTTGCTCAAACCGATTGATACTCAGGAACTGATTGCTACGGTCCAAAAAATCGAAAAGCAACATCAGACCAGTCCCCAACAGATTCAGTATTTGCAGCAGCAGCTTACTGGCACGGCCAAAGTCTTGCCCGACCGTTTGGCGTTGCCCTACCAAAACGGCGTCACATTTGTGGCCGTACACAACATTCTCTATTGTGAATCCGATGATAAATACACCCGTTTCTACTTGTCTGATGGGCAGGATTATCTAGTCACAAAAACCCTACGGGAGATTCAGGAATTGTTGGAAGAAAGGGATTTTTTGCGGGTACATCGTCAGTACTTGATTAACCTAAACCGAATCAAAAAATTTGTTAGGGGTGAAGGGAATTACATCGTAATGGACAATAATCAAAGTATTCCAGTTTCGAGAGGTCAGAAAGATCGTTTGATGGAACGATTTGGTTGGTTGTGATAAAAGCAGGGGAAATTGGGCGTTAAAACCGATTTTTGGCCTCAAAAACAAGTATGTATGCTACTTGGAGTTCTTACTAGGGGTAGAAGTAATTCAAACCCTTGACAAATGAAACATATCCCTTTTTCACGACGGAAATTTCTAAAAACGGCGGCCTTAGGTACGGCGGCGGTAGGAATTCCGACCATTATTCCTGCCCATGCATTTGGGGCCAATGACCGCGTGCGCGTGGCGGTAATTGGTGTAAACGGTCGCGGTAAAGACCATATTTCTGGTTTCTCAAAATTGGCAAATGTGGAAGTAGCTACCCTTTGCGACGTTGACAATGTTGTGCTTCAAGAGCGCGCGGCCGACTTTGAGAAGAACCATAAAAAGAAAGTAAAGACAGAACAAGATTTGCGGAAAGTCTATGAAGATAAGGACATTGATGCCGTGAGTATTGCCACGCCCAACCATTGGCACGCATTGGCGGCCATTTGGGCGTGTCAAGCTGGCAAGGATGTCTACGTAGAGAAACCTGCCTGCCATAATATTTACGAAGGTCGAAAACTGGTCGAAGCCGCATCTAAATACAACCGTATTGTGCAGCACGGCGTGCAGTTGCGCAGCTCCGTCGCCATTCAGGAGGCCATTAAACACCTGCGCGACGGCCTGATTGGAAACGTTTACATGGCTCGCGCCTTGATATTCAAATGGCGGCCCGATATTGGCAATCAGGGACCATCGGCGGTACCTGCGGGTCTGAACTGGGATTTGTGGCAGGGACCAGCGCAAGCCCGTGAGTTTTCCAAAAACTACGTACATTACAACTGGCATTGGTTTTGGGAATACGGCAACGGCGACATCGGCAACCAAGGTATCCACGAAACTGACCTTGCTATGTGGGGGCTCAACGTAGGGTTGCCCGAAGAGATTACTTCTACGGGCGGCAAATTCCTTTGGAACGACTGCAAAGAAACCCCCGAGACGCTCACGTCGAGTTATATTTATCCCAAACAGAAAAAAATCATCGAGGTGGAAGTGCGCCCTTGGATGACCAACAAGGAAGACGGCGTGGAAGTAGGAAACCTTTTTTACGGCGACAAAGGCTACATGGTTATCAACGGCTACAACGATTATAAGACTTATCTTGGCAGGGAACGGACTCCTGGCCCAGCCCGAAAAGAAGGCGGCGACCATTACAAAAACTTTGTGGATGCGGTGCGGGCGCAGGACAAAAAACTCCTGAACGGCCCCGTAGAAACGGCGCACATGGCGGCTTCATTGGCGCATTTGGGCAATATCTCGTATCGACTGGGGCGCACGCTCAAGTTTGACCCTGAAAAAGAAACATTCGTCGGTGACAAACAAGCCAATGCGATGCTCACCCGCAAATACCGCGCACCGTTTGTTGTACCTGACAAAGTCTAAAATAGTGATATTCTCAACCACAGAGGAATGGAGAATCACAGAGAGACCTTTTTAACTCTGTGTTCCTCAGTTTCTCTGTGGTTCAATTTTTTGGCGGTTAACAATCATTTTTATGACCAAATCTTCTGATTTTAAGCTTCTTCTTCAAGTGCCTGTTTTGGTAGCCGCCTTGGGCTATTTGGTAGATATGTACGATTTGTTTTTGTTTAGTGTGGTGCGCGTGCCCAGCCTCAAAGCCATTGGCGTAACGGGTGACCAACTCTTGCCAGAGGGTGTTTTTTTACTCAATATGCAGTTGGCTGGATTGTTGATTGGCGGTGTGCTATGGGGAATTTTGGGGGATAAAAAAGGCCGACTTTCCGTGCTTTTTGGCTCTATTCTACTCTATTCTTTAGCCAATATTGCCAACGGACTCATCACCAGCGTGCCGCAATACGCCGTTTTGCGCTTTATTGCGGGCGTGGGTTTAGCAGGAGAATTAGGCGCAGGAATCACGCTGGTGGCCGAGGTTTTGCCCAAGCATTTGCGCGGGTACGGTTCGGTACTGGTAGCAACGATGGGTGTTTTGGGCGGCGTGCTCGCCTATTTTGTTGCTGATTTGTTCGAATGGCGCATGTCATACTACGTCGGTGGCGGTTTAGGGCTTTTATTGTTGGTGTTGCGGATCAACGTATTTGAATCGGGCCTATTTGTCAATCTTAGAAATAAAGATGTGAAGCGCGGTAATATCGGAATGCTCTTTACTCCGCAACGCTTGAAGAAATATTTGTTGGCAATTATCGTCGGGGTGCCGTTGTGGTTTGTGGTGGGCATTTTGATTACTTTTTCGCCTGAATTCGGTATAAGTCACGGCTTAGCAGACCCCATCATTGCGGGCAAAGCCGTTATGCTGGCTTTCACGGGGCAAACATTCGGCGATATTGTGAGCGGCTTTTTAAGTCAGCGCCTACAAAGTCGTAAAAAAGCTATTCGCATTTTTCTGTTGATGTCATTCTCGTTCATGATTATTTACCTGATGGCCCCCATCCAAAACACGACCCAATTTTACATCCTTTGCGCCTGTTTAGGGTTTTGTAATGGCTATTGGACGTTGTTTATTATTCTGGCCGCCGAACTTTTCGGAACCAATCTTCGGGCCACGGTGGCTACGTCAGTGCCCAATTTTGTGCGCGGTGCGACCATTCCGTTGGCGGCGTCTTTTGTATACCTCAAACCCTCTTTGGGGGTAATAAACGGGGCGCTGTTGATTGGAACGGTGGTAGTGGTTATTTCGTTGATTTGCCTTCAGTCGTTAGAAGAAACTTTTACCAAAGATATGAACTACGTGGAAGAGTAGATAGACGTTTGTCTAACCTCTTTATTTGTAACAATTAACCTGATTTTTATGAAAAAGCATTTGATTTATTTGTGTATCCTGACGAGTTTTTTGTCAACGGCATACGCGCAGCGTTTCGGTAAATTACTGAAAGATACTCCGGGGGCGGTTTCGTACACGTTTCGGAATGAATTCAGCAAAGACGTGCCCGGCACCTTGGATAAGGTGAAGGCGATGGGCATTACCAACATTGAATTTTCTAATTTGTTTGGTAAAACAGCAGCCGAACTTCGGGCTTTATTGGATGAGCGTGGAATGCGGTGCAGTAGCCTCGGTGTAAGTTTTGCGGACTTGACGGATAAGTCAGAAACGGTGGTTCAGAATGCCAAAACGTTGGGCGCTGAATTTGTCCGGATTGGCTCAGTACCACACAAAGGGCCGATGGATGAAGCATTGGCCAAAAAAACGGTAGAAGATTTCAACCGTTTTGGACAAAAACTCAAAGAGAACGGGCTGACTTTCTGCTACCACAACCACGGGTTTGAGTTTGAGCCTTACGGAAAAGGAACGTATTTTGACTACATCGTTCAGAATACCAATCCTGATGCCGTCTTTTTTGAAATGGATGTGGTATGGATGCACCTGCCTGGTCAGAATCCTGCCGAGATGCTCAAAAAATATCCTAAACGGTTTAAGTTGATTCACCTGAAAGACCTGAAAATCGGGGTACCCAAAAGCACCTCTGGCAGTACACCCAACGAAAACTGTGTGGTGCTCGGTACGGGCCAAATCAATTACCCAGAGATTCTAAAAGCTGCCAAAAAATCGTCTATTAAGTATTTTTACATCGAAGACGAAAACCTAGGTGCCATGCAGCAAGTGCCCCAAAGCATGGCTTATTTGAAGAGCCTTTAAGTAGCTGATTTCCTTTTCGACATAATTTATTACCTTACCGTAGATTTCCATAAAATTTTCGGTAAGGTTTTGTCGTTTTTAGGTAGAACCCAATGGTCTGACCTGTTTTTTTTTAGATAGTATTGAATTGATTACAACGTTTTTACGAAAAACTGCGTAAACATCTTTATCGACAAAAGGTTAAGATTAGGCACGAGATTTGAGGTAGGAGGAGTCAAATGGAACCCATGAGAAAAAAGCTGCACATATTTCTTTCATTACTTGGAGGATGGATGCTGTTATTGCTGTCTATTGGCACTGCGCACGCACAGCTAGAGCCTTTTAAGGTTTCAGGAAAATTATGTATTCCTGATCAGGAATGCTTAGCTGATTCAACGGTTTTTACGGATACGCTGGCCACGTCAACGGCGTGGAGTTGGGATTTTGGGGATGGAAGCGGCCTTATTACTTCCACCAAAAATAGCATCAAGCACCTTTTTCAGACGCCGGGCATGAAGCTCATCACGCTGACCCGGACGGTGGCGGGTATACCCGAAACGGTTACCCGAACGGTTAATGTTGGCGTACCGCCGCCTGCTTTTCCCAATTGGCGTCGTGATACCATGATTTGTAAGGAGGATTTGGGGAAACTTTTCCTAAATCCGTATCCTAACAATGCTCCGAATGGAGTTAAATACATGTGGTTTCCGAAAGGAGATACCACCCAAACGCTACGCGTCGACAGTTCTGGCTGCTACTCTGTGGAAGTAACCAATGCCGACGGATGTACGTATGAGGATAAAATTACGGTAAAGGTCTGTTTGGAACAATCCAATCAGGAAGGGGCCAAATGGTATTTCGGAAACAACGCGGGCCTTGATTTTTCGGGCGGGAGCCCGCAACCGCTCACCGATGGCCAAATCAAAACTCCTGAAGGTACTTCGTCCATTTCCAACTCCAAAGGACAGTTGCTTTTTTACACCGATGGAGTCAAGATATTTGATAAAAATGGGGTCGTTATGCCTTCCAAAGACACGGCGGCGCTGGCGGGAAGCCCTAATTCGACCCAATCGGCACTGATTGTACCCAAGCCTACTTGTCGAGGCTGCGAATACCTATACTACGTTTTCACCACCTCTGAAATCAACGGACAGAAAAAGTTTAGCTACAGTTTGGTGGATATGCGCCGCAACGGCGGCAACGGCGAAGTTGTAGAAACCAATAATCTTTTGAACGATAATACCACCGAGCGCATTGCTTCCGTCAGAAACGAACGCGACTCTACATACTGGATTGTGTCGCACGATTATGATAGTAATGTTTTTCGGGTTTATCACGCCACCAAAGCAGGTTTGGAAGGACCGTTTCAGTATGCTTTAGGAGCGGTTCAGGATACGGTCTCCAAAGGAGAAGGCTACATGAAATTTTCTCCCGCCGACAGTACTGGAATGCGTCGGTTGGCGGTGGTGGTGCCGGGCCCTCCCCGCAACCTTGTCGAAATTTATAATTTTAGTGATTCATCGGGGCGACTGTCTGGGCCGCAAACGATTGATTTGGGGCCTGCTCCGCCCAAGGCCTACGGGGTAGAGTTCTCTCCCGATGGCACGAAAATGTACGTGTCGTTGCAAAAAGGCGATGCCGCAGGTGATACCACCCTTTCCCGATTGTGGCAGTACGACATCAGTTTGGGTGATTCGGCGCGGATTGCCGATTCCAAAATATTGATTGACAGTTCGGCCACGCAAGTGTACGGCGCGCTTCAGGTAGGGTCGGACGGTAGAATCTATCTGGCCATCAAAGACAGCCAATATTTAGGGGTTATCAACGAACCCGACGAAGACTCGCAGGATGAAGTAAGATTTGTGAAAGACGGTATATTTTTGGGTGGAAGCACAAGTCAGTTAGGACTACCCAATTTTGTCCAAAACTTTACCAACGAATCCTCAGGGCCGGGGTTTACCTATTCGGACACCTGCTCCAACCAAGCCACCAACTTTCAGGCTTCCCCGCTCTGCGACCCTATCAAAGACAGTTATACGTGGAATTTTGGCGATGGGTCTGCTCCCGTAACGGGGCAAAATCAACAGGTGCAACATACCTACAAAATGCCCGGTACGTATTCAGTCAGTTTACGATTGGTAAACAGATGTAAGGATACCACCATTACCCAACGCATCACAATTATTGCTACACCAGACCCTATCAATCTAAAATCACCGATTGATACCTGTACCAATCGACTCGTGCTGGATGCAGGCGTGGAGGCCGAGGCGTATTTCTGGCGTAGAAATAGGGTCCCACTGGCTCAAACGAAAACCATTACATTACAGCCCAATGGTGGTTCAGGCAGTTATGAAGTATTTGCCGCAAACGGTATTGAATCACAGTGTTTTTCACGGGGTGCTACACAGGTTACCCTTCGCAGACCGCCAGCCTATTCGCTCGGTCCTGATACGAGTTTGTGCGTAGGTGGTGGAAATGTGGTGCTGAACGCCAAGCCAACTCCTACCAATTGGAATAAATTTCAATGGAGTACGGGGGAGACAACACAATTGATTACCGTAACCCAACCTGGGACGTATTTTGTGCAGGTAACCATCAATACCGGAACCCCTCAGGCGTGCGTCAATGAAGATACCATTCAAGTACGAGCCTTACCCAAAGCGAAAATAGCGGCGGTATTAACGCCGCCAACGGGTTGTACCACCACGGATGGGCAGATAGTCATCGGAAATATCTCGCCACCGAGTGGCAGTTATACTTTTGAGTGGTTTGGCCCCAACAATACTATGTTGAGTGCCACGGGCAACACCCTTCCCAACGTAGGCGAAGGAACGTACCGAGTCATGCTACGCGGCAATCCCGCCGTATGCGCCACCGATTCTTCATTTGGGCTGAGAGCGGTCAGAACATTGCGATTGCAACCGACCATCGTCAACGCGCGCTGCACGTTGCCTTCTTCGGGAGCTATTAATCTCAATACCTTGGCGGGAACTCCCCAAACCTACGTCTGGACCAACGCCATGGGAGCAGGGCTGGGAACCAACGCCGCCTTGCTTGCCAATTTATTGCCGGGTATGTACAACGTGAAAGTAACGGACGCCGGTGGTTGCGATACCACTTTGCGGGATATTACGGTCGGAATTACGCCTGATAAATTCCTGAGTTTGGGCCCCGACCGTAAAAAGTGCATCGGCGATACGGCGTTGTTGATACCGTCGTTACCGCTTATTCCTGGCAACCAGTACCGATGGAGTACGGGCGAAACCACCGACCGCATCAGCGTCACGCGGGGAGGAACGTATACATTGACGGTAACAAATACCGTAACGGGTTGTACCGACAACGACGATTTTACGTATTCATTGGCCCCGCGCCCTACGTATGACTTGACCAAAGAAGTGCCACTCTGCGATCTTGACGATGGGGCAATGGCTACGCTGGCCGTTCGCGGTGGTGCTTCCAATCTGAGTTATTTTTGGTTCCATTCCGAAGAACGTACCTCGCGTGTTATGGTTAGTCTCGTCGGAAACTACCGCGTTCGTATCAGTAATCCTGAAGGCTGTGAGCTTTTTGATACTGCTCGCGTAGTAGTGCGTTGTGAGCCGCGTATTTATATCCCAGATGTGTTTACACCCAACGGCGACGGCAACAATGATGTACTGAACGTGTTCGGCGACCACTTGACTGATTTTGAATTGAAGATTTTCAATCGGTGGGGTGAAGTGATTTTTTATACCAACGACATCAACCAAAAATGGGATGGTAGCTATCGGGGGAGTGTGTATCCGCCGATGAGTTACCCGTATGTGGTGTCCTTCAAATCCAAATTCTTCCCCGACCGACCGCGTGAAAACCAACGCGGAGCGGTGCTGCTTGTGCGATAATATCTATTTCACGCAGAGCCGCAAAGTTTATTTTCTTTGCTCCTTTGCGGCTCTGCGTGATTCAAAACGACCGATAAGAAACATTTTTCTTATCTTTCATTCCTATATGCTTCTTTGCATGAACAAAAACTTGGCTCATGCGCGAAAACAAAATCCCCCAAATCGTCGTAAACTCCTGTTTCAAAATACACCAAAAACAGCGGCAAACCTACCTTAAATTGACGGGCCTAAAACTCGGTCTCTTAATAAATTTTAACGTACCTTTGATAAAAGACGGAATTCAAAGAATTGTTAATCGTTTATAAATCACACCACGCAAAGTGACGGGTTTTGTTTTCCGTCTTTGCCGCAACGTCGGACCGTCGTTACGGCGAACCCTACCTCAGCCACTCTGCGTGAATACGTATTATGCGTCAAGATTACTTAACAGGAACTACCGACCCGCTTTCCCCGATGGAAAAGGAGATAGACCGGGCATTGCGTCCGCTCTCTTTCAGCGATTTTGCGGGGCAGGATAAGATACTGGAAAACATTCGGGTCTTTGTACTCGCCGCCAAGCAGCGCGGTGAAGCCCTCGACCACGTGCTATTGCACGGCCCTCCGGGGTTAGGAAAAACCACCCTTTCCAACATTATTTCCAATGAGCTAGGCGCCAGCCTAAAAACATCCTCTGGGCCAGTGTTGGACAAGCCCAGCGATTTGGCTGGGTTGCTTACCAATTTACAGCCCAACGATGTATTGTTTATCGACGAAATTCACCGTCTTAACCCCGTTGTAGAAGAATATCTCTACTCGGCGATGGAGGATTACAAGATTGACATTATGCTCGACTCGGGGCCCAATGCGCGCAGTATTCAGATTAGTCTCAATCCTTTTACGTTGATTGGGGCCACGACCCGCGCGGGCTTACTCACCTCACCGCTCCGGGCGCGTTTCGGAATTAATTGCCGACTGGAATATTATGATGCCAAGTTGTTGACGTCGATTGTAAAACGCTCTTCAGGAATCTTGGGAGCGCCTATCGACGACGAAGGAGCCTACGAAATAGCCCGACGTAGTCGTGGGACCCCGCGTATTGCCAATAATCTTCTGCGCCGTACGCGCGATTTCGCGCAGGTCAAAGGAAGTGGACGAATTACGGTCGAGATTGCAGAGATTGCCTTGAAAGCCCTCGATGTAGACCAGCATGGCCTAGACGAGATGGACATTCGTATCCTGACCACCATCATTGAGAAATTCAAAGGCGGCCCCGTGGGGCTCTCTACCATCGCCACCGCTTGCGGCGACGAAGCCGAAACCATTGAAGAGGTGTATGAGCCGTTTTTGATACAGGAAGGATTCATTAAACGTACTTCTAGGGGCCGGGAGGCTACCGAAAAAGCCTACCGCCATTTGGGAATCGTGCCTAAATTTCGGACGGGAGATTTATTTCCAGAGTAAGCAGTAAGCCAATAAAAATACCTTTTAAACAGGTCTGTTTCAACCCAATTGAGGGTAGAGGCAGACCTGTTTTGATATATGAAAATTACTAATTAATAAGCAAAATATACCATTTATGTAAAATGGCATCAGTAGATGGGACTTGTATTCTCAGGGAGTTTATTGGATAAAAGTGCGGTCTTAGCTTCCGTAATGACGTTTCAGACGTTATATTTTACATTTCATCCTGATTGGATTTCTAAGTTTTGAGAATATACCGCAATTTTGCAGCGCATATTTTATAAAAACAGCCTCACTCAGCCATGAACAATCTCTCATCACTTTTAAGTCCTGCTGTATCTCCCGATTATTTGGAGTTAGTAAATCTGAAACGTTCTTTCTTTATTCGCACCGAAGATGTGATTTTTATCCAAGCGGATGTGAATTACGTCCGGATTGTTACCAAAACTGGGAAAGTCTTTGTACAAGCCAAAACCCTTAAAAGCTACGAACAGCTGCTCAAAAAGACCAGTTTTGTACGTACACACAAGTCATATTTGGTCAATTTTCATCATTTTGCGGGTTATCAAATTACCGAAGGTGGTACGTTTATTCAATTGCTTGACGGAAAGAAAGTACCAGTTTCGAAAAGACGTCGGCAATACGTGCAAAGCTCTGTTTCACAAAAGCAAAACGGAGTAAACTAGGTTTATCGCCTTATAAGGGCATTTTATCATTTTACGTAAGGCGTTTTTTTGACAAAGATTTGGCAGTTGCCAGAAAAATTACGACCTTTGCGCCTCATTCTGAAATTAAATCAATCGTCATGGCCAGAGTTTGTGAAATTACGGGCAAAAGAACACGAGTTGGTAATAACGTATCGCACGCTAACAATAGAACCAAGCGTAAGTTTTATCCAAACTTGCAGACAAAGAAGTTTTTTATACCTTCTTTGAACGAATGGGTAGAAATTAAATTGGCTACTTCAGCAATTCGCACGATCAATAAAAAAGGTATCGAAGCTGTTTTGAAAGAAGTTGGAGCGTTGTAATTAAATCGACAACCAATCTTTTGCAAAAGACATTAACCCCGCTGCAGCGGGGTTTTTTGTTGTTATAGCTTCCCCAAAGTGTTAAGTAGTCGAGCAAAAGTATTCCGTGTAGAAGACGGTCGGCCATTGCTCACAACCCGACCCTTGATTGAAGCCAAGCCTACCATCACAAACATAAACGTTGAGGAAGTTCAGGAGATTGAATGCTTGATAGAATAAAAGCTGACAAAGCCAAATCCTACGGCCAGCATGGCATGAAGTACAACCATCTGATAAGAATGCCAATAAAACCCAAGACCAACCGCTGCCGCGAAGTAAACCGCCAGTAGAAGTTCAGCAATTGTGAGCCAGTTAAGGCTTTTGACAAGGTAGTTTTTGCGTTGCCAGCCATCTTTTGGTTGCACAATCCCCCATTTTGGTGTGCGAATAAAAGGGGTTTTTTTGCCGAAATAGCCTTCAAGTGCAGCAATGGCATTGTGCAGTGATAGCCCCATAATGACGGTTAGAAAAAAGGGTAATTGCCACACAAACTGCCCGAAAGTCTTGTGACGGTAATGCGTGGTGCCGTAAAAGCCCAAGAGCATCAAGAAACTCAGTTGAAATATTCTAAAAATACCAAATAGATAATCGTATTTGGGGTCAAAAGCCGTAACCGCCAAAATGGGGACACTCAGCAGAGCCATGACGAAGACTGCCAAAAAAACGCCGCTGTTGAGCAGGTGAAATGCCGCGTAAACTTTCGTCGAAAATTTTACGGTAGTGCTTTGTAATACTTTTTTGAGGTTTTTACGGGCGCATTCGGCCGCGCCTTTCATCCAGCGGTATTGCTGGGATTTGAGGGCGGGCATGGTGGCAGGAAGTTCGGCAGGTGTTTCTACGTTTTCGAGGTAGACAAATTGCCAACCACGCAATTGGGCGCGGTAACTTAAATCAAGGTCTTCGGTAAGGGTTTGGGCCGACCAACCGCCAGCATCCAGAATACAGCTTTTGCGCCACACGCCCGCTGTTCCGTTAAAGTTGATGAAATGTCCGCCCGCATTGCGTCCGCCTTGCTCCACAATAAAATGCCCGTCTAGCCCGAATGCCTGCAATTGAGTGATGAGCGAATACGATTCGTTGAGGTGCATCCAGCGCGTTTGGACTACTCCAACGGGCGCGTTTTCAAAATGCGGAATGGTAGTTGTCAAGAAATCTGAATGGGGAATAAAGTCGGCGTCAAAAATGGCGATGAATTCACCCTTGGCTGCTGTAAGCCCGTAAGCCAATGCCCCTGCCTTGAAATCATCGCGGTTGCTGCGTCGAATGTGCTGAATATCAAATCCTTGTGCCTGATAGAAAAGTGCTTTTTTTGCAATTATGGAGACGGTCTCGTCGGTAGAGTCATCCAAAACTTGAATTTCGAGACGGTTTTTGGGATACTCAAAAAGACAGACCGCGTCGATGAGCCGTTCTACTACGTATAATTCATTGTAGATTGGAAGCTGAACGGTAACAAGCGGAAATTCGAAGGATAGAGGTGTGATGTTGGATGCTAGATTTCCGTTTTCTGTTCTCCTCTTTTTCCAATAATTCCATACCAGACTCAATTGCGCACAGCTGTACGAAAATAAAATGAGCGTAGGAACCAAGTATAGTATGATAACAATAACTTCCATAAAATCTAACCACTGACCACGCGTCGGTTCGCCCGACTAAAACGGAAGTTTAACGCCCGTTTGAATCATGTTTGTACTGCATTTGGCCACTATTTTACCCTCTAAATTACTGATTCGGGCTTCGCAATGAATCACGTTTTTGCCCGCACGAACCACATGCGCGTGTGCAGTTAGAACATCGCCGATGCGGGCTGCGTTCAAAAAATCACAATTAAGGTTGACCGATGTGTAGCCGTATTCACGGCCCAGCCCGAAAACCATCATGCCCACGAGGTCGTCCATGATGGCCGCCGCTGCGCCGCCGTGAAGTGTGCCGAGGGGATTGGTCATGTCTTGTCGTACGGTCACTTCAACGGTCATGGTGCCGTGTTGAACGTCTTTTAGTGTAGCGTTGAGCCAACGCCCTAGCGGCGAAGGGCTTTGAATTAAACTATTGCCTATCTGTGAACGAAAAAAGTCTAAACGTGGATTGGTTTCAGTGTTCATTTGTTTCTTGATTTTCAGAGAATTGGGGCGCAAATATAGGCATTAGACCTGAGATAAATACCCCACATATTTGCTGGCCAACAGGGCGCGGTCAAAATTTTCTTTTGCGTAGCGATAGCCGTTTAGGCCGTGTTGACTGACCAAGTCGGGATTTGTTAGATACATACGGATTTTTTGCGCAAAGTCAGCGGGATTTTCCGGCTCAACGTACACGCCTGCCTGTGCTTCTTCCACCAATTGGCGCGATACCCCGTCAATTGCCATCAAAATGGGCTTTTTGCACGCCATATAATCAAACGTCTTGTTGGAATAAACGGTTTTGAAGGTGTCCACTTTTTTGAGCACCGATGCCCCCGCATCGGAGGCCAAAATGTAATTAAATACTTCCTTTTTGGGTACAGAATTGATGAAACGGACATTAGAAAGATGCCGTCGTTGGGCTTCGGCCATCAGGTCTTTTTTCATCATACCGTTGCCAATGAGCAAGAATAAAACGTTGGTGTCTTTGAGCAACTCGGCCGTATCCAACACTTGCACCAAATGATTGGCTACGCCGTGCGCCCCGACGTAGGTCACTACAAACTTCCCCGTTAAGTTGTGTTCTTTTCTAAATTCGGTAACGTCGAATGAAGTCAATAATTCATCCGAAAGAGAAAAGTCGGCGGCGTTTGGAATGAAGATGATTTTGGAGGCAGGAACCCCTTTTTTTGTTAATAGTTTTTCCCGAAAAGCAGGTGTCAATACGTTGATTAACTTGGCTTTACGGTAAACGAATTTCTCAAACCAATAGGCAAATTTAATTAAAATGCCGCTTGTAAGCACCCCCGTATCAATGGCTGATTCGGGCCAAAGGTCGCGAATTTCAAACACAAAGGGCGTGCGTTTCAGCACCGAAAGCACGTAGGCCGTAATACCCACAAAGAGGGGAGGAGACGTAACGACAATGACATCATAGTTGCCTTTGGCGTACCAGATGCCGCCCCAAATGCTCGAAAAAGTAAAGGAGAAATAGGCCCAAAGACGACCGATAAAGCTCTTGTTGTAGGACTCGGATACGTGGCAACGAATAACCTGCACCCCGTCTTGATTGGTTTCGGGAAGAAAGTATTTGCGGTGGTATTTGGCAGGACGATGCCCCATGTAATGCACCATGCCCGCCAGCACGGTTACTTGATGCCCCTCCGACTGCCAAAAGCGGCTCATTTCGTTCCATCGCGACCCGCCGCCGTCGTTGTCTTCCAGAAAATATTGATGTATCAGTAAAATTCTCATTGGTGACGCGAAGATAATCAGCCCGGTAGGTTTTTGGCTATCAATTTTAATACATTTGCATTTCTCAACCCTTTTTTAGCCTCTTATGTCGACCCAACCGACTTTTGCTCCTAAAACTGTACAGGAAATCAAGCCTTCTCGTCGAGGCCCATTGTTGGATACTGGTTCTCACATTGCGGTGGTGGGAGCGGGCGCTTTTGGCGGCTGGACGGCCCTGTGGCTGCTTTGGTCGGGTTTTCGTGTTACGTTGATTGATGTTTGGGGCCCAGGGAATTCGCGCGCCAGTTCGGGCGATGAAACACGTGTTATCCGCTCTACTTACGGAGCCAACGAAACCTACTTTAACCTCAACGTGCGGGCGATTTCGCTTTGGCGTGAACAGCAGCAACGTTGGAATAAGTCGTTGTTTTTTAATTCGGGGGTGCTCTGGTTTTGCTACGAAGATGCGCCCGAAATGATTGAAGCAACGCAGCCTTTTATGAAAAAACACGGGATGGATTATACGTATTTCTCGCCCCAAGAAGCCGCAAAACGTTATCCTCACATTAATACTAATGACCTGAACCACTTGGTTTTAGACCCGTATGGCGGGTATCTTAAAGCGCGTGAAAGTTGTCAGGCGGTCAATGAGGTTTTTATACGGGGCGGAGGAACGTACCTCAATAAATTGGCAAAACCCAATCCGTTGGTCAACGGGCGACTTGAATCATTAACCCTTTCTGACGGAACCGGGTTGAAAGCCGATGCCTACCTTTTTGCGTGCGGACCGTGGTTGGGAAAATTGTTTCCCGAAATTTTAGGCGAAATCATTACCTGTACCAAGCAAGAAGCCTACTACTTGGGCGTTCCGGCGGGCTATACCCATCTGTTTGATTCTATGCCCACGTGGATTGATTTGGATGGCGAAGATTTTTATTATGGTATTCCGGGCAATGCGTACCGAGGATTCAAGATAGGGGTGGATAAACGGGGCGAAACATTTGACCCAACCTCAGGAGAACGGGTTTTTAATGAAAACGTGTTGGCAAAAGCGCGGTTATTCATGGCCCATCGTTTTCCAGCTTTACAAAACGCGCCGTTGGTCGAGAGCCGCGTGTGTCCCTACGAAAATTCGCCTGATGGCAATTTTATCTTGGACACGCACCCCGACGCCGACAATTGCTGGTTTTTGGGTGGCGGCTCGGGGCATGGGTTCAAACATGGGCCCGCATTGGGAGAATTGGCCGCCGAAGTCATCAGCGGCAAACGCGACTTGGAAGAATTATTCAGAATAAGATAAATAATTATGCGTCAGTCGGTTAGAAAATTAGGTGGAGCAAACCTACCGACGCTTTTAGCCGTACTATTAGAAAAACAATGAACGAACATCATGAATGGATGCGTCGAGCCATTGAAGTGGCACGCGCGGGAATGGAAAGCGGTAAGGGTGGGCCTTTCGGGGCGGTGATTGTCCGCAATGGAGAATTGGTGGCAGAAGGCTGCAATCAGGTCACGTCCACCAACGACCCGACCGCACACGCCGAAGTCACGGCGATTCGGGTGGCGTGTCAAAAAATAGGAGACTTTAAGTTAGACGATTGCATTATCTATACCTCCTGCGAGCCGTGCCCTATGTGTTTGGGGGCCATCTATTGGGCGGGCATCAAGAAAATTTACTACGCTTGCACCAAAGACGATGCCGCCGACGCTCATTTTGATGACGCGTTTATTTATCAAGAATTGGATACACCCAAATCAGAACGGCAGCTTCCGCTAGAATGCTGCCTACGCGAAGAAGCCCTGAAAGTGTTTGAAGCTTGGCAGCGCAAACAGGATAAAATTGCGTACTGATTCCGTCACGCAAAGGCGCGGAGGAGCATAAGGAAAACTCTGCGACTTTGCGTGAGAAAAAAACGCTAAAAATTAAGCGGGTCGAGATTTTTGAAGTGACCGTTGAGCTTGATGCGCTCTTTGGTTTTTTCCATTTCAGCCATGACGGGGATGACCTTATTGAGGTGACGCAGCAAAAAACGTTGACGCTCGGTTTCGGAATCAATCGTTAATACCTGATATTCTTCCTCCTGCGAAAGCCCCACTTTGTGCGCTACCTGATATGAAAAAGGAGAGATGGCACTGTCAAAATCAACCTGTGTTTGGAGAATGGTATACAGACGGTCGAGTTGCAATAAAAGCTCGGAAATCACCCCTTCCGATGATTCGGTCTCTTCCACAAACGTAACTTTACCGCCCGAATAAAGTTTATCGGGAACGGGATTTTGGAACGTCAACACGCGAAATGCCCGTATTCCTTTGGTTTTGATGTCCATTCGCCCGTCGTCGTAGCGTTTAGATACGTTCACAATCTTCATTTCGGTACCGTAGCCAGGCAGCTTATTGTTGATGAAGGCGGGAATCCCAAACGTTTTTCGGTTGTCGATGCACTCATTAATCAATTGCTGATAACGAGGTTCAAAAATATGCAAATTGAGGTTTTCGGTAGGATATGCTACCAGATTTAAAGGAAAAAAAGGGAGAAAGCTTTCCATACGTGTAAGTCCTCAGCAGTGAGGAGCGAATAACGAGCAACCAAAGGCGTGATGTTACTTTTGATTACTTCGGATTAATAACTTCTTTTTCAACGCTGACGCCCATGCTCAGAATTTCGGGTAGCGGATCCTGACGCATGTATTGGCGGATTTTGAACGTATATTTTCCTTTGCGCGGAAAACGGTAGCTTTTGAGTGCCAGTACTTTATGGTCAAATAAGTCCCCCAATCCATCGCCCAAAGGTTTACCGCTTTTTTCGTCCATCAAAATTAATTCATTCAACGCTTCGTTAATGATTTTGTTTTTGTCGTTGAGCAAAAAACGCTTTACGTAGAGGTTATAGTAGGGATACGCAATACTGTTGCGCACCAGATAATACACATTGTAGGTTTGGGTAGTATCGGTGATTTCAAACGTAAACGCAGGCTCGTTTTTGACGTACCACTGCCCATCTTCAATATCTTCGTGGTCTTTATAGACCGAATTGGAGTCACAGCTTCCGGCAAGGAGAAACAGGGAGAAAAGCAATAAATACGCAGACGTTTTTGCGGCAAGGCGGCGAAACAAATCCATAGTGTCGGGTACTGGTTAAAAAATTATCCTAAAATCTTAATTTTTCGGCGAATCTTCAAAGGTATGGAATCGCGCTCTACGACCAAAATTCCCAAAAAGTATACTAAGCATAACGCCAGATGATAGACAAATGATACCCATACGTTGGAGATTGTTATCCACGAAGAAAGATAGACCAATACCGCCGCGCTGCCGATGTAACCCAACGCCGAGCCAAGTTGGTAAGGAACGGGATAATATTTTTCGCCCAGCCAATAACACATGGCGCACATGACCACGCTCGAAGCCAAAAAAGCCCACGCACAACCCATGTAACCCATGGTCGGAATCAGCAGGATATTGAGCACCACGGTCAAAATCGCACCTACGGTGGTAATGAGTGTACCGAATTGAGTCTTATCGGTGAGTTTGAACCAAAAGGCCAAGTTGTAATAAACGCCCAAAAACAGGTTGGCTAACAACAAAATCGGAACGACAGAAAGGCCTACGCGGTAGGCTTTGGACAACATATAATGCCCGATAATATCCACGTTTAAACTAACCCCTACCCACAACACTACGCATACAATGACAAACCATTTCATGACCGAAGCCAACAAATGAGGGGCATTTTTGTCTTCAGCCTGCGAGAAAAAGAACGGGTCGGCGGCGTATTTGAAAGATTGTACGGCCAAGGACATGAACACCGATAATTTGTAACAACTGCCATAAATACCGAGGGCATCTTCTGACGTCAGATTTGGATAAAAACCCGCAGGAAGTAAATGACGTAAAAACCAACGGTCGGCCATTTGATTGACGGTCCCTGCCAAGCCCAAAATCAGGATAGGATACGCATAGACCCACATTTCGTTGAAAAGCGGCCCTTTCCACGTTATTTTAAAACCTTTAAATGTATCGCGAAGTAAAAACAGAAAACAGGCGTTGGCAATCAAATTGGCGATAAAAATATAACCCGGCCCGATTTCAGGACGGTACAAAAACGCCCCCAACGACTGCAATGACGGTAGGTATTTCCCCAACGCAATGTCCCGACAAATCAGTAGGAAAAAGACATTGAGCAAGACGTTGATGATGATATTTATAATCTTAATTTTAACGAATTGTTTGGCCTTTTTTTCCAAACGTAAACGTGCAAACGGGATGGCGACAACGGCATCGATGGCCACGATGAGTGCCAAATAAATAATGTTGCTTGACTCGCCAGGATAATCAAGCGTCTCACTTATTTGCGGAGCCAAAACAATCAAAGCGCCCGAAAAAACAATGCTCACCAACGCAATGGCCGTGAGGGATTGGTTAAAATAATCCTGTCGGTGTTGGGGCGAGCGGTTGGCAAAACGAAAAAAAGCCGTTTCCATGCCAAAAGTGTAGACCACACTAAACAGTGCCACCCAACTGTACAATTCGGTATTGGACGACAGCTCTCCCGGACGTAGAAAAACGTAAGTATGCAGCGGCACCAAAAACCAATAAATCACCCTGCCCAGTATGCTGCTTACCCCATAAAGCGCCGTTTCGCTGGCTAATTTTTTAAGAACACTCATGCGTTAATAATTCGGTTCAAAAAAGTCGTAAAATCCCTGAGTACGAAGATGTGTTTTCAACGTTTCATCACGCGTCCAATATTTTGCTTTTAAAGCGAGAGACAAGGCTACAAAGGGCGTATCATCTTCATCGGCATCTTTACAAAGGCGGTAAGCCTGCCAATAGAGATTGGTGGAAATAAAATCGTTGCCAACAAAATGGATGTTTTGAAGAATATTATTCAAGCTATTTCAGAAGTTCACTTTTGTGTTTTGCCCACCATTCATTTTTAATGGTTTTGCCTAATTCTGAAATAGAATCATCAAATTGTGCCCTTTTTATGAGCTCTTCTGTACGCAGATATTCCAATAAATCCATAATTTGCGCGTCATCAAAAGCCTCTTTGTCTAGGGTAATTTTTAAATACCGTTCTGTATTTTCAATTTGTAATGCTCCCATTGGTGCAACTTTTTGAACAAATTTATCGTAATTATTTCAGAAAACACAAACCCCGTCCCTCCAAATGCCAACTCTCTTAGATTTTGTCGGAAATACGCCTCTGGTGGAACTGACACGCATGAATCCCAATCCAAAAGTGAAAATATACGGTAAACTGGAAGGGCATAACCCCGGCGGCAGTGTGAAGGACCGGGCCGCGTACAGCATGATCAAAGGGGCGGTTGAGCGCGGTGAAATCCAGCCCGGTATGAAGTTGATCGAGGCCACGAGCGGTAATACCGGTATTGCGTTGGCCATGATTGCCCGCCTGTATGGTATTGAAATTGAATTGTCGATGCCCAAAAACTCCACCCGTGAACGTGTATTGACCATGGAAGCGTTTGGGGCTACGGTGACATTGACCGAAACCATCGAATCGGCCCGTGACTATGCCGACGAGAAAGTGGCCGAAGGTGGATATCTGATGCTTAATCAATTTGCCAATCCTGACAACTATCTGGCACACTATCGCACCACTGGGCCCGAAATCTGGCGGGATACCGAGGGGCAAATCACGCATTTTGTGTCGTCGATGGGAACGACGGGTACCATCATGGGCACGTCCATGTATTTGAAAGAGCAAAATCCAAACGTGCAAATTGTGGGCTGCCAACCCACCGACGGCTCCAGTATTCCGGGCATTCGGAAGTGGCCAATTGAGTATTTGCCTAAGATTTTTGACCCATCGCGGGTGGATAGAGTGATGGAAGTGTCGCAGGCCGAAGCCACGCAACGGGCGCGTGAGTTGGCCCGTACCGAAGGAATTTTTTCGGGCATGAGCAGCGGCGGCGCGGCTCACTCGGCCCTTCAGTTGGCGCAGGAATTGGAAGAGGGGGTCATTGTATTCATCGTCTGCGACCGAGGTGACCGGTACCTGTCCAGTGAATTGTTTGGATAAAGCAGTCGCGCAGACCGCAGTCTGCGCGACTGCGGTCATTGTTTCTTAATAAACGTAATCAAATCAGCCATTTCTTGAAGGCTGATGGCGTTTTCGAGGCCGTTGGGCATAATGGATTGCTCCGCTTTCTGCATCTTGGCAATGTCTTTTTTCTGAATTACGCTGACTATTCCGCCCATTTCGCGGAGGGAAATATTATTGGTGTTTTCCTGCGCGATAATGCCCGCCACGGTGCTACCGTTCTTGAGTTCCAATGTCCAGAAATCGTACAGATCAGCAATCGAATTGTTGGGATTGATGATTTCGGTCAATACCGAGTTTGCGTTTCGGCTCCGTAAGGTAGAAAGGTCTGGACCGAAATTTACGCCTTTGACCCCTTCGATTTGGTGACAGGTCGCGCAGTTCTTTTCAAATATCAATTGGCCTTTCGATTGACTACCCTTTAGCTCCAAAGCGGCCATATATTTTTGCAATACCGCTTTTCGGTCTTCGTTGACCGACAGTACCTTCCGCGCATACGCCCGAATGTCAGTGTCGTAATAATTCATTAACCGAACCATTTGTTGCCAGCCCACTATCGACTTTTCGACCTCTTTGGTTTCGATTGCTTTCAACAATACATTGATTCGTTCTGGTTTTGACAAAAATACATTCACCGCTTCTTTTTTCAACGCGGGAGCAAAGCCCTTCATCTCATTCAACAAAAACCGATAGGTTTGTGCATCAGCCGTTTTTCCCAAGGCTTTCAACGCCGCCAACTGAACCACTTCCGGCTCTTTTTGGGTTAACGCCTGTTGGAGAATCGACTTTAATTCGTTGGAATTAACCATTGAAAGAAAAGCAATGGCATGGGCGCGGTAAACAGCGATATTGCTGCCTTGGCGGGTAAGTGTGGAAGGGTTTTTAAGGGCACTGATTGCCTGCACGATTTTTTCATCTAAGCGTTTTCCTTTGGGAAAACCGCTGATTTCAAGTAATCTCAACGAAGCTATACGAAGTTCGGACGTTGCCGTTGGGGAAAAATGAGCTAACAGTTTCTCCTTTTCAGGTTCTGACAATAACACCGTTCCTTTCTCTTTTTGAAACTGCAAACGGTTGGCGACACCGTTGAGCGCGGCGGCCTTCCAAGCCTCCGTTCCGGGAGCTTCGGCCATGATTTTTTTCATCATTTCCGAGAATCCTGTTTTATTCTCTCCGCCTGCAATGGTGGAGGCCAAATTGGCAATGAACTCACTCGTTTCGGCGGTTGGTTTGTTTGTAAATTCGGCAATGGCTACGTCAAAAATCTGATTTTCTTTTCCCGCAAAAGAAGCAATGCTGGCAAGTCCCGCCCAACGGTCGTATATGTCCCGTTGTAAAATAGCCAAACGGGCTTTTTCTGACTCGGCTGTTTTTACCAAGCCTAGCGTATTGAGCAACTGAAAGCGTACTTTAGGACTTTCGTCGTTTTGCAGGGCTGTCAATTCGTTGATTAATTCTTTTCCAAAAGCTGCGTTCAGATACCGTTCCGCTACCCGGATGCCGTTTTCGCGTACGCCCGCCGTTTCGTTTTTGAGCGCCTGTAAAATATCTTCTTTTTCAATGGCTTGTATGCCGTCCAGCAACCAAAGGGCATGCGCCTTCGCTTCGGAAAACTTACTTTTCTTCAGTAGTGCGTGCAATGCCGGAATGGCCTCTTTGGCCTGGCGATGTAGCAGCAACCGTTGCGCTGTACGACGATACCAACCGTTTTCATGGTCGAGCAAGGCGACCAGTTCCGGGGCTGATTTTTTGGATAAATTCAGTTTCCCTAACCAATTCATCGGCAATCCTTTGTGGGGAACAATGCGGTAAATGCGTCCTTTGTCCGTGCCGTTGTACAACGCGCCCGATTGCGTAATTTCGTCCGACATCCATTCGGGATGCTCCACAATTTGGCGGTAATAATCAATGACATACAGCGCGCCATCAGGCCCGACGTAAAAATTGACGGGCCGAAACCACGCATCTTTTGACGCCAAAAACTCCGATTTTTCATTCAAACGACTCGCTGTAAAACTTGCCCCGGCCTCTCGCAAAATGTCGGCATGGACAAGGTTATGCACTGGCTCCGCAATGAACGTTACGTTGTTGAATTTCTCCCCAAACGCCCCGCCTTCGTACCACGTTATCCCGCAGGAAGACGTAATGACGCCGACGTCGGTCAGCAGTTGGTGATTGGGCGTTTCGGTAATGGGGTAAATTTCGGCCGCCTCGCCGTGGTCGGAAATGTTTTGGGTGGCGTTGGGTACCAGCAAAGCGGGATTGTTTTTTATATAAGTGTTTGCTAACACTTCATGGTAAATGTGGTTAGCATTGCTCGTGTAAAAATGATGCCCCCACGCGTCCATGCTGTGCCCGTACTGCGTGCGGCCTGAGAGTTCTTCGAGTTCGTAGCTGTCGGGCTTGAACCGCACCGCCTTCCCGTTGGCATTGGGCGCTAAACGTGCGGCTGACGGTTTATCGGGGAAAATAATGTCCGTGCCTTTATCACCAAATTCTTTCTTAAAAACAAAGGGCGTTACCGCACCTTCGTGGCCGAGATAGATCCAGTTATCTAGTTCGAAGCGCGGGGTGTTGAGGTTGTGTTGGGGATTGGACAGCGCAAAGCCCGAAAGCATTTTTTTGCGAATATCGGCCTTGCCGTCGTTGTCGGTATCTTCCAAATAGAGCACATCGGGCGCATCCGTGACGATGAAACCGTTTTTCCAGCGCATGATGCCCGTCGGCAGGGTTAACTTATCCGCAAAAATGATGCTTTTGTCGGGGTAGCCGTCGTTGTCGGTATCTTTCAAGAGTTTCACCTTTCCCGAGCCGCTCACATCCAGCGGATAGCCGTGCATCTCCACTACATACATATCTCCGTTTTCGTCCACTTCCATCGCCACCGGGTCAGCAATGAGTGGCTCGGCTGCGACCATTTCCACGCTGAAACCTTCCATAACGCGCAGCGATTCGAGCGCTTTTTGATGTTCAGGCGAAAGTTTTGGAGGGGTATTTTTTTGAAACGAAAAAACCGTTAACAAACAGACAAGCGCAACATAACGCATGACGGGAGAGTTTTTATGATGAATAAACTTACAAGGAATGATGAGGATTGAACTCATTTCCTTTTTTCCTGAACATACTTAGCGACGGTTCCAATAGGAGCGATCCATACACCGTTGGCGGGGTTTTGGGCGTATTCGCACAGCTTCCGCAACATCGCAACGCGGGCGGTCTGATTGCCCGATTCGCCTACTTCGTGCCCCGCCAAAACGACCCAATGCCCCGTTTTCTTGGCATTTTCGATGATGGGAAGAATCTGCTCAAACTCTTTGCCGTCCATTTCCATGCCCGTCAGTTGGGCCATATCGCAGAAAGTAGGGTCGTTGGGACCTTCGTCGAGCCAGCCTCTGCCCACCGAAAACAATTCAGCGATGAGCGGAATATAGCTTTTGGTGTTTACGCCGCGCCCCACAAACGTTTGCCCGCAGGGGTACGCAAATACCTTCGGCATGATGCCCAACTGCGCTTCGAGGGCTTTGTTGGTGCGGATCAATTCACTTTTCATCTTATCGAGGGTGTACTCTTCGAGGGCTTTGGGTTTGGCCCACGGAAAATTCCCGCTGCATGGATGTTGCTCGGTATGGTTGCCGATTTCGTGGCCGTTGGCAATGGCCTGTTTCCACGCGTCAAGGCGTTTGCTCACGCTCGACGTCAACACAAAAAAAGTGGCTTTTACGCCGTATTCATCAAACAGCTTGGTTCCCACATCCACTTGGCTCAGTCGTGCATCGTCAAAGCTGAGACTGAGCGCCACGCGTTTGCCTTCGGGCCAAAAAGCGGGAGCGGCAGAAGGCGTTTGTGCCGCGCTTAAATGGGTTATTGTCAGTAAGATAACCAACGAAAGTAGATAAAATAGGCTTTTCATAAAAAAGAAATTATGCTTTCTTAGAAAAGATGGGAAGCCGAGAAATTACTTAGTTTTGGGGGTGAAATGTTGATAGAGTAACCTAACCAGTGGTTTGTCCTAAAAACAGTGGTTGTGCGTAGTGTTCTTTGAACACTGCGTACAACGGTTAAACAGAAAATAAAATGAATGTGCATATTGAAAGGCTTATAAAAAACCTTGAGAAACAAAATGGAGCTACGTTAGAGCAGATACAACAGCTCAAAAGCCATTTTAATTTTTTCTCATTTCCAGAAGAGTATATTGAGATTCTAACTCAAATGAATGGAGCAGAAGGGTCTATCGAAGGCACTTATTTAACTTTATATGATATTAATTACATCATTGAAACCTATGATTTCTTTAAAAAAGAGAAAGTAGGAAATGGCTTAATAATTTTTGGGACAGATACAGGTGTTTCTTATTTCTCATTTTTAATTTCAACGGGTCAATATGTTGCGACACCCTCTACTTCATTATTTATTGAAGACATAGAAATAATGGGAAATACTTTTTTGGAGTTTTTAGAAACATTAATGAAAGATTTTTAAAATTCCCCCCGTTGTGCGTAGTGTTCTTTGAACACTGCGTACTCAAAATAAAAGGCAGTCCGCGTGGGCGGTCTCATGTAACTGCCTCTACCAAAGTAAAAGAACTTATAAAGTAACCGTAATAAGCCAATGGCATTTGCAAGGCGAATCCAAAACCTGGAAGGACTGAATGTTATCACTTTTGCTACATTACAATTCCCCACAAAAAAGCAGCCAAAAATAAATTTCAGCTGCCGGTATAAAATCATCGTAAACGAATCTTTTTTATTAACTAATCATCGCCGTTGTCCGTACTTGTACTTGTGGGGGCTTTGATGATGCCGCGTTCGGAATTGCGGACAAAATTCACAATTTCGTCGCGCTCGGCGGAGGGGGCCAATTCCAACTCGATGTGCTCCAGGGCTTCGGTATTGTTGAAGCCGCGCAAATAAATATAACGATATACTTCCTGAATTTCGTTGATTTGCTCATTGCTGAAACCGCGACGGCGCAGTCCTACCGAGTTGATGCCCGCGTAAGAAAGTGGCTCACGGGCGGCTTTGGTAAATGGGGGTACATCTTTGCGAACCAACGAACCACCCGCAATCATAGCGTGGGCACCGATTTTCACAAACTGCCGTACTGAGCTCGAACCCGCAATAATGGCCCAGTCGCCCATGTGGACGTGGCCGGCCATTTGTACGTTGTTGACAATGATGCAGTTATTGCCGATGCGGCAGTCATGCGCTACGTGTGAGTAGGCCATGATGAGGCAGTCGCTGCCGATTTCGGTCTTCCAGTGCTCTTCCGTACCTCGGCTGATGGTGGCGTATTCACGAATGATGGTATTGTCGCCGATGTAGGTGAGCGTATATTCTCCCTTGAATTTTAAATCCTGGGGAGTAGAAGAAATCACCGCTCCGGGATAGATTTTGCAATTTTTACCAATTCGGGCGCCGTCATTGATGACCGCGTGCGAACCAATCCAAGAACCTTCACCGATTTCGACGTCTTTGTGAACAATGGCGAAGGGCTCAATCTCCACATTAGGGGCGATTTTTGCGTCTGAATGTATATATGCTAATGGATGAATCATAATAGTCCAAGTTGCTGTTTTTCAGCGGAGTTCGTAGCTTTAACAGTGTAAAAGACCGTAAAAAAGACGCGCTTCCTTATCGACTGTTGCTTGTATGTTTTATCTTTTTCTAACTAAACTCGCCGTCATGTCAGCTTCGCAGACCATTTGACCTGCTACATAACCAGCACCGTGCATTTTTACAATTCCACGTTTGATGGGCGCCGTAAATTCACACTTGAAAATGACCGTATCGCCGGGTACAACATTCCGACGGAAGCGGCAGTTTTCGATGGCTGCCAAAAACGGCCAGTAGTTTTCGGGGTCGGGTTGGCTGCTCAGGGCGAGAATCGCACCCGTTTGCGCCATCGCTTCCATTTGTAAAACCCCCGGCATCACTGGATTGTTTGGAAAATGTCCCGTGAAAAACGGCTCATTCATCGTTACGTTTTTGAGACCAGCCACGCTGTTTTCGTCCATATAAACGATTTTGTCAATCATCAAGAATGGATAACGGTGCGGCAACAGCTCACAAATCCGCTTCAAATCCATCACTGGCGGCACTTTAGGGTCGTAGTGCGGCACATGGCTTTTGGCCGATTCCATCAATTTCTTGATTTTCTTGGCCAGCGCTACGTTGGCGGCGTGGCCCGGACGAGCGGCCAAAATTTGCGCCTTGATGGGACGGCCTACCAGTGCCAAATCACCTACCACATCCAACAGCTTATGGCGAGCCATTTCGTTGGGGTAGTGCAGGTCGATATTATTCAGGATGCCTACCTTTTTATTAACGCCGATTTTGGGCTTGTTCAATAACTGAGAAAGATAATCCAGTTCGCCTTCTTCAATATCGCGGTCTACGATTACGATGGCATTGGTCAAATCGCCTCCTTTGATGAGGTTGGCTTTGTAAAGCGCTTCCAACTCATGCAGAAAACAGAAAGTACGACAAGAGGCAATCTCCCGCGAGAAAGTCGTCAGGTCATTGAGCGAAGCGTGCTGACTGTTAATGACTTGTGAGTTGTAGTCCACCATCACCGTCAGTCGATAATCGTTGAGTGGCAGGGCCACCATCTCGATGTCTTTGTCGGCGTTGATGTAGCGTACTGGCTCGGGGATTTCAAAGTAGTTGCGCGAAGCGTTTTGTTCTTCGATGCCAGCGTCGCGGAGTGCTTCGACAAACTTAATGGAACTTCCATCCATGATGGGCGGCTCGGGGCCGTCCAGCTGAATGAGTACATTGTCAATTTGTAAACCAACCAAAGCCGCCAAGGTATGCTCAACGGTATAGACCCGGGCACCACTTTGCTCCAGGGTAGTCCCGCGCGACACATCTACGACGTTGTCCACGTCGGCGTCAATGATGGGTTGGCCTTCCAAGTCGATGCGTTGGAATTTATAGCCGTGGTTGATGGGTGCCGGTAAAAAAGTCATGGTTGCCGACACACCCGTGTGTAAGCCCACGCCCGATACTGATACGGCTTTTTCGATGGTTTGTTGTTTGATGTTCAACATTCCTATTGTTTATCGTCTTTAATTTTCTTTTCTAATTCGTTTACTCTTTTTTCCAATTGGGGCAATTTTCGGAAGATAGCCGCTGAACGCAGGCTGTCTTTGAATTCAATGGCGGGAGTACCGTTGAGAGATAACCCTTCTTGCTCCCAGGTTTTGGTAATGCCCGCCTGCCCGCCGACTTTCGTACCGTTGGGTACCGTAATGTGCCCATTGAAGCCCGCCTGCCCACCAATCACGCATTTTTCGCCGATTTTGGTTGAGCCAGCTATGCCCGCCTGCGCGGCAATAACGGTGTGTTTCCCAATCTCAACATTGTGCCCTACCTGCACCAAGTTGTCTAATTTTACGCCTTCCCGAATAATGGTCGAGCCCATGGTGGCGCAGTCGATGGTGGTGCCTGCTCCAATACTTACGCTGTCTTCAATGATAACGTTGCCCAGTTGGGGAATGGTTTTGTAAGAACCGTCCGGTTGGGGGGCAAAGCCAAAGCCATCGCTTCCGATGACTGCATTGGCAAAGAACGTACAATTCTTGCCAATAACGGTATTATTATAAATTTTTACCCCAGAATGGATCACGGTATTGTCGCCGATGCAGACGTTGTCGCCGACGAATGCCTGCGGGAAAATCTTGACGTTTTTGCCGATTTTACCGTTGTTTCCAACGTAGGCAAAAGCGCCCAGATAGAGTCCTTCACCCGTGGAAGTTCCCTCGCCAAGGTGAGAAGGTTGTTCTATTCCCTGCTTCGTTCCTTTGATGATTTGTTCGTACTGTTGAAGAAGCTGCGTGAAAGCGGTATAAGAGTTTTCGACCCGAATAAGCGTTGTGTTTACTTTTTTTCTGGCTTCAAAATGCTTATCTACAATTACTGCCGACGCCTCGGTAGTGTACAGGTATGCCTCATATTTGAGGTTTGACAAAAAAGAAATAGTCCCGGACTTACCTTCTTCTATCTTTGCTAACTGATTGATTTTCAGTTCTCCATCTCCTTCTATTTCGCCTCCGAGCAGTCCGGCAATCTGCTTGACGGTAAATTCCATACGGTCTTAATTAAGACTGCAAAGTTAGGGGTTTCATCCAACAAACATAATACTTTCGGACAATATTACTGAGGGCCTTAATGGTCGGTAAATCAGAAGCATCGGCAATGTCGCGCACGCTGCCGTCTTTCATTTTGATGAGGATGCGTTCTTCGCTCGAAACATAGGCGGCATTGGTAGATTGTCCTTCTACTAAATAATAGGGATGCAAATCTTCTGGAATGCCCTGAGCGGTCAATTGTTGATGGATTTGCTGGCGCTGATTTTGGCTAAAAGGCTCATCAGCGAACTGAATTTTGTACAATTTTCGGTCCAGCAGCCGTTGGCAAATTGACGAAAGAACCGTGTCTAAATGGTCGGCCCAAGCCTTAATGCACGCCCATATATCATAATCGTCAATTTTGGTAAAGGCATGAAAATAAGCGCTATCTTCTTCGAATTGACTGAGGGTCACGGTATTGGTTAGGAATAAAGAAAAATGGGGCGGGGCAAAAACCGCCTCTCCGCTCATCACCAATTCACGCGCTCGTCGAATGGCCTGAATGAGCATCACTTCGGCGCAAATAGAGGTTTTGTGCAGGTATACCTGCCAATACATGAGTCGACGGGCGTTGAGAAAATTTTCGATGCTTAAAATTCCTTTAAACTCCACCACCAACTGGTCGTCTACCACATCAAGCATTTTGATGATGCGGTCGGTGCCGATGGCGCCCTCGGCTACCCCCGTAAAAAAACAGTCTCTGTTGAGGTAATCCATGCGGTCCATGTCCAACTGACTGGAAATAAGTTGGTGAAAAAAATGCCGTGGATAACTTCCTTCAAACATCTGAATGGCCAAGTCTAGCCGGCCGCCTAGTTGGCGACTAAGCTCTTTCATGATTTGTAAGGACAGGTATTCGTGGGGAATGTTGGTGAAAATGGTTTTTTCCAACACGTGCGAAAAAGGGCCGTGGCCCGCATCGTGCAACAAAATGGCAATTTGGGCGGCTTCCCACTCGGCATCCCAAATCAAGTGCCCTTTTGAACGGAGCGTATTGAGCGCTTGGCCCATCAAGTGCATGGCTCCCAAGGCGTGATGAAAGCGTGTGTGCAACGCTCCGGGGTAGACCAATTCGGCCAATCCGAGTTGTCTGATGCGCCTAAGTCTCTGAAAGTAAGGGTGTTCTATTAAATCAAAAACGAAGTCAGACGGGATGGTGATGAAACCGTAAACGGGGTCGTTGAGGATTTTGCGTTTGTTCACGGGCTGTCTAAAATTTGGGAAACTTTTTTTTTGATTGCAATTTCGTGAAAAAATAAAGCCAATACCTAAATGAATCGTTTTTGTCTATTAATTCTCCTGCTGAGTTGCGTGCAATCAATGGCGCAGAAAAAATCCCGTAAAGATTATCTTGTCACCATTCATACCAACTATGGCGAGATGAAAGCCGTATTGCACGACCGCACGCCGTTGCACAAACAGAATTTTCTAAAATTAATCAATGACCGTTTTTACGATAGTCTGCTTTTTCACCGCATTATTGAGGGGTTTATGATTCAGGGTGGTGACCCTACCTCAAAAAATGCCAAAGCGGGCGAACGGCTCGGTGGCGGAGGCTCAAATCTGGAACGAATTCCTGCGGAGTTTAAACCCGAACTGTTTCACAAAAAAGGCGCACTGGCAGCAGCGCGCAACAATAACCCCGAAAAAGCGTCGTCGGGCTGTCAATTTTATATTGTTCAGGGCCGAGTCTGGGATTCCGCGGGTCTTACGGCACAACTAAACCGGGGAGGCAGAATGCCGACTGCCGCGCAAAAAGAAGCCTATACCACCCTTGGTGGTAGCCCTCATTTGGACGGAGGATATACTGTTTTTGGTCAGGTAATCAGCGGGTTAGCAGTCATCGACAGCATTGCGCATCAGCCTAAAGATGGGGCCGACCGCCCTCTCAAAGATGTAAGAATGCGGCTGGCGGCCGAAAAAATGAAGAAGAAAAAAATTACGAAACAGTACGGATATATCTTTGAATAAGATAGAAATAGCAAGGATAAAGCTAAAATATTTGTAAAAGCTCAATTCTTTCGCGTAATTTCCGACGTGGGTTTATTAAATTTGCCCATTCAAGTGCTATTGCACAGCATGTTGTTTTTGTTAATCAGAAGAACGAAAACCTTTTAAGCAATCGCTGTTTGATTAACAACTAACAATAAACGGTTAACATTTCTACTACTGATGGCTAGAATCCTAATTGTGGATGACGAAAAAAGTATCCGGGCGGCGCTGCGGGATATTTTAGAATATGAAGGATATGAGGTTGAAGAAGCCAAAGATGGTGAAGAAGGCCTCAATATGATTTTGAAAAATTCCTACGATGTAGCACTTTGTGATATCCGGATGCCAAAATTGGAAGGGCTCGAAGTACTCCTGAAAGCGGGAGAAGCGGGGCGCCCAACCCAATTTATCATGGTGTCGGCGTTTGGTAATGTGGAAAATGCCGTTGAGGCTACCAAAAGGGGAGCGTATGATTTTATTACCAAACCCCCAGATTTGAACCGTTTATTGGTTTCGGTTCGTAATGCTATAGAGAAATCGAAATTGGTAGCAGAAACCGTTGATTTGAAAAAACGTATTTTTAAAATCAACGAAATTGTGGGTGAATCTGCCCCTATCAAAAGGGTAAAGGATACCATCGAGCGCGTAGCGCCCACCGAAGCAAGGGTCTTGATTACGGGGGCCAACGGCTCAGGAAAAGAGATGGTGGCTAAGCAAATTCACGAGAAAAGCAGTCGCGCCAACAAGCCGCTGATTGAAGTGAACTGTGCTGCTATTCCGAGCGAATTAATTGAAAGTGAGCTGTTTGGGTATGAGAAAGGCGCGTTTACAGGCGCCGTCAAACAGCGTATCGGGAAGTTTGAACAATCTGATGGAGGTACCCTTTTTCTGGATGAAATCGGCGATATGAGCCTTTCGGCCCAAGCCAAAGTACTTCGGGCATTGCAGGAAAGTAAAATCACGCGGGTGGGTGGCGACAAAGAAATCAAAATCAACGTGCGGGTGATTGCCGCAACCAATAAAGATTTGAAGCGCGAAATCGCCGAAGGGGGCTTTCGTGAAGACTTATACCATCGCCTCAACGTTATTCCGATTCATGTACCGCCGTTGTCGGAGCGCCGGGAGGACATCTTATTGCTGGCCGATAAATTTCTGTATGATATTTCACAGGAATACGGCGGTATTCCCAAAACCATTCTTCCCGATGCCATGCAACACCTGAAGTCGTTGCCTTGGACGGGAAATGTGCGTGAACTTCGCAACGTTATTGAGCGTTTGGTCATCATGTGTGGCGACGAAATCATGCTCGATGATGTACGTTTGTACGCGAGTTTCGGTAATTAATTTATTTAGAAAATAGACTTTGACGAGGGACTTTGAACGCCAGACAATTTGTCTAATGTTCAAAGTCCATTGTTTACGGTCACCTACCAATGTATGAAAATCAATTTTGAAAAATCCCCGGATGGTTTGGTACCTGCCGTGGTTCAGGACCACGAGACGGGCAAAGTGCTGATGTTGGGGTATATGAATGAAGAGGCCTTGGCCAAAACCGAAGCCGAAAAAGTGGTTACGTTTTTCAGCCGTAGCAAACAACGCCTTTGGACCAAAGGTGAAACCTCTGGTAACTTCTTGAATGTCAAAGCAATTTTGGTGGATTGTGACCAAGATACGATTCTCATCAAAGCCCATCCCATTGGCCCTACCTGCCACACAGGTGCGGATACCTGCTTTTTTGAAAAGAACGAAGGCAAAGCTCCTTTTCTGAATTACCTGCAAAAGCAAATCATCCGAGATCGTAAAAATAACCCTTCAGATGCATCTTATACGAGTAAATTATTCCAAAGAGGCGTCAATAAAATTGCCCAAAAAGTAGGGGAAGAAGCGGTCGAACTCGTGATTGAAGCCAAAGATACCAACGACCATTTGTTCAAAAACGAAGCCGCCGACCTACTTTTTCATTACCTCATTCTGCTCGAACAGCGCGGCATGGATTTGGACGACATCGTGGATGTGTTGAAGGAAAGACATAAGTAAGCTAAACTGGATATTGAACGTTAGACTATTTGTTAATTTCTAACGTCCAATATCTTTGACTTCTTACAATAGCCTACTATTCATCAATCAAACGCTTAGTAATCGGCTGGTAGCTATCAATGCGGCGGTCGCGGAGATAGGGCCAGGTGGTGCGGTAGTATTCGGTTTTATCCAAATCCAATTCCACCACTTTTACTTCTTCTTGGTCGTGCGAAGCCAAATACATAAGACTTCCGAAAGGATTCGATACAAATGACCCGCCCCAAAACTGCTGGTCGGCTTCGCGCCCTACGCGGTTGACCGACACGACATACACGCCGTTGGCTACTGAATGACTGCGCTGAATGGTTTGCCAAGCGTTGTATTGCTCCAAATTAACGGCAGGGTCTGGCTCATTGGTATCCCAGCCGATGGCCGTGGGATAAAACAAAATCTCGGCCCCCATCAGACTTGTAATGCGCGCCGCTTCGGGGTACCATTGGTCCCAGCAAATCAGAATGCCTAATTTCCCAAACTTGGTATTAAACACTTTATAGCCCAAATCGCCTGGAGTGAAATAGAATTTTTCGTAATATCCGGGGTCATCGGGAATGTGCATTTTGCGGTATTTGCCCAAGTAGCTGCCGTCGGCGTCCAAAACGGCCGTTGTGTTGTGATAGAGTCCGGGGGCACGTTTTTCAAACAAAGAGGCAACAATGACAATGCCAAGCTCTTTGGCCAATGCCCCAAATTGCTCGGTGGTGGGGCCGGGAATTGCTTCTCCGAGGCTAAAATTGGCGTGGTCTTCCACGTCGCAGAAATAAAGTGATTTAAACAATTCCTGCAAACACACAATTTGTGCGCCCTGAGCCGCCGCCTCACGGGTTTTGGCGATGGCTTTTTCTACATTATGGTTGACATCGGCGGTGCAGCTCATTTGCACCAAACCCACTTTTACATTTCGCATGGAAAATTAACTTTGATTGGAATGTGGATGAACGTCGGCGAGGGCTCAGGGCCTGCCGTTCAAAACCTCGCCGACGTTACCGATTACAAAGGTAATGCGAAAACCCTTATTTATTGACAAATCGGCGAAAGTGCTGGTTTAGAACATCGGCGAGGTTTTGAACCTCGCCGACGTTACACCGACGTTACATATTGACAAATCCACGAAAGTGCTTACTTTAGAGTTTAAATCAACAAACCCTTTAAGATGATGTTTTTTACTAACCTATCGAGAATTGTTTTTCTATCAACAGTTCTTTTTTATCATTCCCTCAACGGTTTTTCGCAAACCAAAGAAAAAATTGTTGCCTCCGATTTGACGCGCATCAAGCAAGTGGGTGGAATTGCCGTTTCGCCCGATGGAAAGCGGGTCGTTTATACCGTTACATCGCTTGAGCCTGCCTCAGAAGCACTTGAGTATGAATATCGAACCCACCTTTGGCTCGTGGATTTGGACGGAAAAACACCCCCGCGGGCCATTACGCGGGGCAACGAAAGTGCCAGCCAACCCGTATGGAGTCCCGACGCAAAAAGCGTGGCGTTTGTGCGGGCCGTCAAAGGCAAAGCGCAGATTTTTGTAATGCCTTTGGAAGGTGGAGAGGCGTGGCAGTTGACCGATTACAAACATGGTGCTTCGGGGCCGCAGTTTTCGCCCGATGGCCGCCACCTATTATTTTCTACCAGCGCGGTGTTTTCGGCATTAATGGCTGATTCTACCCTGAATCCGACGAAAGCAGGCCCTGCATGGAGTTTGGAAAAGGCAGGTTTTGCCAAAAATGAATTTCTGAAAAAAAATACTGCAAAACCCAATCCTGACGGGACGATTGAAGAAATCAGGGCGTATTTGGACAAGGACGTAGAAGATAAAAAAGCCAAGGTCATCAATCGACTCAACTTTCAGGGCGAAGCCTCGGCGGGGCAGGAGTTGAGCTTTAGTCATTTGCTGGTCATTGATGTTAAAGAAGGGGCCAAGCCGGTGGCGCTTACCAAAGGGTTTTATTCGTACGCGGGTGCCGCTTGGTCGGGCGATAGCAAACAGATTTGGTTTAGTACCCGCGCCGATAGCCTGCTTCATCCCGACCGCGATGCCGAAAGTCGCATTTGTGTCATGAACGCTGATGGTAGCGGGATGCGAACGGTTTTGGTAGAAAAAGGGCGTAATTTTGGGCAGCCCACTCCCTCACCCGATGGACAGTGGTTGGCTTTCATTACGTCACAGGCTCCTGTCAAATCGGCCACACTGGACCAAGGACATTTGGGCTTTTTAAACCTAAAAACGACGGCTGCCAAATACTCCGTTAATCCTTTTGACCGTTCTCCTGGTAATTTGAAATGGGTTACGCTGACGTTCCCAAAAAACAAGAAAGAAGTTGGTAAGGTAGAATACGTGTATTTTACGGCCTCTTCCAACGGTGGAGCTCCGCTTTTCAGAGCGGTTCCGACCATTGATAAAGTTGAGCAATTGTCTGATTTTGAAAGCGGTGTGACTGATTTTGATGTTCTTCCCAATAAAGTTGTTTTTGCCAAAACTGAAGTGGCTAACCCTTCAGAGTTGTATCAGGCCGATGTATTGGCAAAAAACGCCGTGAAGTTGTCGACCCATAACGATTGGGTAAGCAAAAAAGCATTGAGTATGCCAGAAAAACGGACATTTAAAAATGAAAAAGGCCAGACCATCGAGTATTGGATTATGAAACCGACGTTTGTGGAGGCAGGCAAAAAATATCCGTTGCTGCTCAATATGCACGGTGGTCCTACCGCCATGTGGGGGCCTGGCGAAGCGTCGATGTGGCACGAACATCAGTTCTTTTGTGCGCAGGGCTACGGGGTGGTATATGCCAATCCGCGCGGTTCGGGCGGTTACGGCGTCGATTTTATGAAAGCCAACTACCGTGATTGGGGCACTGGTCCCGCTGCCGATGTGTTGCGTGCCTGCGCGGATGCGGCCAAAGAAACTTGGGCTGATACTTCGCGTCAGGTCATTACGGGAGGTTCGTATGCGGGTTACCTTACGGCGTGGATTATCGCCCATGATAATCGTTTTAAGGCGGCTTTTGCCCAACGCGGTGTGTACGACCTGACTACGTTTATGGGCGAGGGCAACGCGTGGCGTTTGGTGCCCGGCTATTTTGGCGGCTATCCGTGGGAGACCGAAGCCAAGCAGTCAATGGATGCGAATTCGCCTTATACGTTTGTTGATAAAATAAAAACCCCTTTTCTCATCAAACACGGCGAGAATGACCTGCGGACGGGCGTAATTCAGAGCGAAATGATGTATAAATCCCTGAAAATTCTGGGTCGTGAAGTAGAATATGTGCGGATGCCCGGCGGTACACACGAGCTGAGTCGTACAGGCAACCCGCGTCAACGCATTGATCGGATGTTGCGTATCTATGAGTTTTTTGAACGGTACGTGGGGAAGAAGTAAAATAGGTTCCTTCAGTACTTTTTCGATTGTTGTTTTATAAAAAAGTTAATTTGTTGTCTTTTAAAAACCAACGTTGTTATTAAGTGATGAGTGTTGGATTTTTACAAAATGACAAAGAGACAAAAGCCTCAGATATATATCTTTAAAAGTTTAAAAACACCTTGAATTTCTATGAATAATCGCCGCACTTTCATTAAAAACTTAGGCGCTGCTGCGGGTATGGCCGCGTTTGCCCCCGAACTTTTTGCTGCTGAGCCGCAAAAACTGTGGTTTCAGATTTCGTTGGCCGAATGGTCGTTGCACAAAACCATTCTTAACGAAAAAAAATTGACCAATTTAGATTTTCCCGTGGTGGCTCGTAAGGAGTTTGGGATTGGTATTGTGGAATATGTAGACCAGATGTTTAAGGACAAAGCCAAGGATACCGCTTACCTGAATGACCTCCTGCAACGCTGTAAAGACAACGATATTAAAAACCACCTTATCATGGTGGATACGGCGGGGAATCTTGGCGAAGCCGATGCTAAAAAACGCATGGAGGCCGTCGAGAAGCATTATCAATGGGTAGATTGTGCCAAATATCTGGGTTGTGCTACCATTCGAGTGAATGCCCGAGGCCAGGGAACCAAGGAAGAACAGGCGAAACAGGCCGCCGACGGATTAGCCAAATTGAGCGAATATGCGGCTAAACAGAAAATTAACGTGATTGTAGAAAATCACGGTGGAAACTCGTCTGACGGAAAGTGGCTGGCTGGTGTTATGAAAGAAGTGGGGATGAAAAACTGCGGAACCTTACCCGATTTTGGCAATTTTTGTATTGAGTCGTCTTATGGAGCAGGTGAACGTACTTGCAAAAACGAATACGACCGCTACGTAGGTACCAAAGAATTAATGCCCTATGCCAAAGGAGTAAGTGCTAAAACCAACAACTTTGATGACAAAGGCAATGAAGTAAAAATAGATTATGTCAAACTTCTCAAAATCGTGAAAGACAGCGGCTTTAAAGGTATCGTTGGCATTGAATACGAAGGGCCGACGATGTCAGAATACGACGGCATCAAAGCCACCAAAAAGCTGTTGGAGCGAGTGGGGGCAATGGTGTAAAAAGCGTATTTGCAAAAAGGGACGTGTTGAGTTTTTATATTCGACACGTCCCTTTTTGTTTAAATAAGTGTTTTTAAAACTCAATCACCAAGCCCAGTGCAGGGGTAAAATTGGCGTCTTCGTTGGCTAAAATGAGCGGAATGGCGTTGCTGCCGTCGAGCCTAAGGGCTTGACCATCATTGGTTTTGAAGCCTGAATTGTCGGCGGTGCGCTCAAATGTGTATTGGGGAAAGGCAGGATTGGCAGTCAACAAGGCATTTTGAAAATCAAAGAACAAGTCAATCGACATCTTTTTGTAATTCCATTTTTTATCCACCCGGAAGTCCACACGACTAAATGCTTTGAGTCGTTGGCTATTGAGGCGAGTGTAGTCTTCGGTGCCCACACCGCTGGTGAGATAGGTTCTTTGTGAAGTTACCAAGTCAAACGGCGTGTAGGGGGCGCCGCCTTGGTAAAGCCACTTTAGGCCCAGCTCCCAACCCCGCTTAAATTTGTAACCCAACTGGGTCGAAACTAGATTGCGGGTATCCCAAGCTGAGGCCACATATTTGCCGTCTTTTCCCGAAAATTCAGATTGAAAATAAGTGTAACTCAACACCCCGAAGAAGTTTTTGGTGAGTTTTTGCTGAACAAAAAATTCAATTCCCCGACTTCTGCCTTTGCCAGTACTGGTCACGGCTTCGTTGCCGATGGCGCCAAAATTGCCGCCCTGATTGGCCAACGATATGCCGTCGCGTACCGAAACGGGATAGTTATCGTATATTTTCGAGAAACCTTCGAGCGTGATGCGCGTGGTAGGTGTTGGAATGAATTCAAGACCCGCTACCACGTGGTCAGAACGAATGTATTTGTTGGATTTATTGACCAAATTCCCATCTTGGCGGTAGCCCAAAACGGTGTAAATCGGGGTCTTGAAATAACGCCCCACTGACGCATTCAGCCGCCATTTGTCGCTCACTTGATAGCTGGCCGACAGGCGTGGGCTCAGTGTTTCGAGTGGATTGTTGCCGTTGGTCGTGAAAGAATTCATGTCGGTGCGTAGGCCCGCCGAAAGATTGAGGCGGTCGTTGAGTAGTTTACGATTCACTTGGGCAAATGCACCGTATTTGAAGAAATCAATGGCCGTATTAAAAGTTACCGTGATGCCCGGTTGCACGATTTGCCCTTGTGAATTAGTGATTTCGCGGCGTAAGACGTTGAAAAAATCGTTGTTGTATTTGACGTATTGCAACACAGCTCCGTAGCTGTATTCCCATTTTCCAATGAATTTATTGACATCAATCCGTAGTTTATTCTCAATCTCCTGCGAATTGCTCTTCAGTGCGCGGTATCGTTCATCGCCCTGACGATTGTCTTCAAAGCGGTCCAGACGGTTATTAAACATATTTCGGCTCAGTGAAACATTCATAAAACCGTTTTCCAGAAGCCGTTTCAGTGAAAAACCCGTCGTATAATTCCACTGATTGATGTTGGGATTGGAGCGCAGAATGTATTCTTTTTCGGGGCTGCTTTCTTGCGGAACAGCAAAAGTAAATTCGTCGATGGCTCCCACGCCGATGGCCGTTAGCGTGGTTTTTTTATTGATTTTGTGCGTGACTTTGTACTGGAAGTCCCAATAATTGGGCCGAATGGGCAAGTCAATGGCCTTGAATAAAAACTGCAAATACGAGCGGCGAACCGAGGCTAAAAAAGTGGTCTTGGCGGAAATAGGCCCTTCTAACGTGCCAGCTATTTCGGTTGAGCTGACCCGGATGTTTCCCTGCACACGCTCTGGATTACCTTCGCGCTGACGGAATTGAAGTACCGACGAAAGGGCGTTGTCGTAACGGGCGTTAAAACTGCTCGAACTCAGCGTGGCATCTTCAATAAAAGATACGTTCAAAATCCCCGTTGGGCCGCCCGAACTTCCCTGCGTGGCAAAGTGATTGATGACGGGTATCTCGACCCCGTCCAAATAAAATACGTTTTCATTTGGGCCACCTCCCCTGATAATCAAGTCATTGCGAAAGCCTCCCACTGACCCAGCCGTACCGCCAACGCCAGGTAATACCTGAATCACCCGCGAGATGTCGAAGTTGCCGCCAGGGTTGTTTTTGATTTCCTCGGTGGTTAGTTTTTGGATGGAGTTGGGCGTTTCGACGGAGGCAACCGAAATTGAACGGTTAAAAACAACTTTGGTTTCGGCCAACTGTACGGCATCTTCCTCCAGCTCGAAGTTGATTTGCTGGGCGTTGCCTGAAGTAAGCACGATGTTAAATTTACTGGTGGCTTTGTAACCGACAAACGTCGCTTTGAGGTTGTAGCTGCCCACTGGCAAACTGAGTTTAAACTTACCTTCGGTATCCGTAGTGGTGCCTTGGTTGGTGCCTTCCACCTGAACCGTTACGCCAATCAGTACTTCTTGCGTACGTTTGTCTTTGACGTTGCCGAGAATAGTGCCCGTATTTTGGGCAAAAGCCGAAGCAAGGCTTAAATAGGCAACCACGAAGAAGGCCGCTAGGGCAGGGTAATTGGGGTTTTTTGTGAGTGTTGACGTTGAATTCATTGTTTTTCGATTGTATATATTGCAAGATGGTTCTTAGCTAAATAGGCGACTAGACAAACATTTTAGGTTTGATTTTGTTCTATCTATGTTTGATACAATAACATTCCAAATTTGAAATTGTTTGTACGAAAACAAATTAATTTTAATATATTAGAATGTTTTTAGTTTAAAAAAATGAATTACGAACTCCTGCAACAGCTAATTAGTCATCTGGCAGATTACGAAGCCCAGCGTTCTTCTTCTCAACGAAAGGACATGGAAGGATTTGTGGCGTATTTGAATCAGCAGGTTTTTTCAAAATCAACCGATGCTGCGGTAGATTTTGAAAACAGTGAAACAGTGGAGGCATTGTTGTCGCAATTGATTGCTTTTTTGTACCGTTACGCCAAAGGGTACATTAAAAAAGCCCTCGAAGATTCGGCGCTCATTACGCTGGATGATTTCGGCTATTTGGCGGGTATTTGGCAAAGAGGAGGGTGTTCAAAAACAGAAATCATCGAATTGAACATCCACGAAAAAACGACGGGAATGGAGGTGATAAAGCGTTTGTTGAATAACAAACTCATTGAACAAACCGACGACCCCAACGACCGTCGAAGCAAGCGCTTGTTGATTACGGAGCGAGGAAAAGGAGTTTTGTTCGGAACGTTCGGTGAGATGCGAAAGGCAAGCTTGATTATTTCTGGTAATCTAAATGAAATCGAGAAGTTGCAGTTGTTGTATCTGCTTCAAAAGCTGCATTTTTTTCACAAACCGTTATTCCTAAACGAGCGGGAGAAAAGTTTAGATGAATTATTGAATTTAAATCAAACCGAATAAAAAAAGCGTTTGCGAAGGAGTTCGCAAACGCTTTTTTTAGAATAGATTTATGATTCTGGCTATTGCTTTACCACGATGGTATTCGCCCATTTATCGCCAAAACGCTTTTTGTCATCGCTAAATACCATCAGGGCATCAACAAAACCAAAAAGAGGAATCATCAATGAAACTTGGCGCACGATGGCCGTACCCCAATCTCCCTCAATACCCGCGCCAGTATCTTCCTTAATGACTTTGATTTTCATTAATTTTTTACCGATGCTTTGCCCTCCGAAAAATCCGTTTGTGGCAGGAATGGCGTCTTTGGTGAGTACGTAAGCAATGGCAATAAGATACCCCACAAAAATGAGTTTAAAAGAAATAAAGGCTAAAATCCAGGCGGGAAGGTAACCCACAATACCGTCAATAAAGGCAGCTACAAAACGTTGGATGGCATCGGCTTTTTGCATTAGATTAAGAAGGTTTAGAGTAAAAAAAGTGGTTCAGGGAATTTTTTACCGAACCTACTTCTTTTCAGCCAAACAGTCAAGGAGTTACGGGTTAATTTTTGTAAAAATAAATTACGTAAAATTTGTCTTAACTCTCGATGTATTCTCCTTCTAACTTGGAAATAACGGCCGTAGCTACGGCATTGCCCGCCACTGAAGTGGCCGAACGTCCCATATCTAAAAACGGATCCACGCCGATAAGTAGCGCAAGTCCTTCAACGGGCAAATCAAATTGAGCCAGCGTACCAGCAATCACCACCAACGAGGCCCTTGGCACTCCAGCGATTCCCTTTGAGGTAATCATCAGCGTAAGCAACATCGCTATTTGTTGCTCAATGGAAAGCGGGATGCCGTATGCCTGCGCAATAAAGCCCGTCGCAAAGGTCATGTACATCATCGAGCCGTCCAAATTGAAAGAATAACCGAGCGGCAACACAAATCCGATGATACGCTTGCTGCAACCAAATTTCTCCAACGCCGTGATTTGCTGCGGCAAAGAGGCCTCTGAACTAGCCGTACTGAACGTCAGAATCATTGAATCTTTGACGTGCGCCAACAATTTGAGGTACGGAATCCGCATTACAAGACAAATCACCCACAAGACCCCAAAAACAAAGAAAAGAAGCCCTCCGAAGAAGCAGAGAATCAAATACGCATAGGAGATAAGGATTCCGAGTCCTTTCAACGCTACCACGCCCGTCATAGCGCCCAAAACGGCGAATGGCGCAAGTTGCATCACATAGCCAACTATTTTGAACACCACTTCGGCCAAGCTGTCAATCACCTTGATTAGCTTTTTCCCATGCTCGCCCACTGCTCCAAGGGCTATTCCGAAAAACAGTGAAAATACCACAATTTGCAGGATTTCGTTTTCGGCCAATGCTTTAAAAAAGCTGTCGGGAAAGATATGAAGGATAAAATCTTCGACGGTTTTCATGGCTTTGCCCGATACGCCCACTTCTGTTCCTGCGGCAGGACGCGGCCATTGCTGCACTTCTCCGGGACGGGTTACGTTGACCACAACCAAGCCCACAATCAGCGAGAGAATCGTGGCAAAATAAAAATAAAGCAGCGTTTTAATCCCAATCCGTCCTACTACGCTAAAATCACCAAGTTTGGCAACCCCCACCACCAAAGTGCAAAACACTAGCGGGCCGACAATCATTTTAATTAATTTGAGGAAAACTTTACTGAGGATTTGAAACTTATTGGCAATCTGAGTGGCATCTTCTGGGCTCATGGTGCTGTGCAGGATTTGACCGATAATTACGCCCAATACGAAGCCAATGATGATTTTGGTAGTAATGTTTAGTTTCATGAAGTGTTGGGTTATAGATACGTTAGGTTGAAATTTTCAAAGAATTTAGTGAGTAGTATTTTAAAAAGAATAACCATAAAGATTGGAGGCCTGCTTACCGCACTTCATGATTCTGCCACAAATTAGGAAAAAAAAGAAAAAAAAGCGTGTGTCAGGACGAAAAACTGCCCTGAACTCGGCGAATCAGGAGACGTTCGGGTAATTTTAAACGCACAAGAGGCTCGGTGATTCACCGAGCCTCTTGTAGAAATAATATAAATGAATTTTACAAAGCAATTGCGGGGGTCGTCATCATTTCACGAGCCGTACGAGCAATACCCTCGGGGTCGAAACCACATTCTCGGTGTAGTTCAAGTTGTTCGCCGTGTTCTACAATGCGGTCTGGAATTCCAAGACGTTTTACCTGGGCATGGTATCCGTTTTCAGCCATAAATTCGACCACCGCGCTGCCCATTCCTCCGGGTAAACAGCCGTCTTCTACCGTAATGACTTTGTCGAATTGTTGAAAAACTTCGTGTAACAGGGCTTCATCCAAAGGTTTTACAAACCGCAAATCGTAGTGGGCGGCGCTGATGCCTTCCAATTCGAGTATATGGCATGACTTAACGGCATAGTTACCGATGTGTCCAATGGTCAGAATGGCTACGTCGTCACCAGCTCGTACTTTACGTCCTTTACCGATTTCAATTTTCTCGAATGGCGTCTTCCACTGGGGCATGACGCCCTCGCCACGTGGGTAGCGAATGGTAAATGCTTTTTTCGATTCCTGTGTTTCGGTCAATTGGGCCGTGTACATTAGGTTTCGCAACTCCTGTTCGTTCATTGGAGCCGAAATCACCATGTTAGGAATACAACGCATGTACGCAATGTCGTAGGCACCGTGGTGCGTAGGGCCGTCGGCCCCCGCAAATCCTGCCCGGTCCAGACAGAAAATAACGGGTAGTTCCTGAATACAAACATCATGCACAACTTGGTCGTAAGCCCGTTGCATGAAAGTGCTGTAGATATTACAATAGACCACCGAGCCTTGAGTAGCCATTCCCGCCGAAAAAGTCACGGCGTGTTGTTCGGCAATGCCCACGTCGAAAGCCCGGTCGGGGATGGCTTTCATCATGATATTGAGCGATGAGCCAGAAGGCATGGCAGGCGTTACGCCCACAATTTTTTCGTTTAGTTCGGCCAATTCAACCAGCGTATTTCCAAATACATCTTGGTATTTGGGTGGTTGTGGTTGGTCATATACTTTCTTAAAGATTTCGCCCGTAATCTTATCAAATTTACCGGGAGAGTGCCATTTTGTTTGGTCTTTTTCGGCAGGGGCAAATCCTTTTCCTTTGACCGTGACGCAGTGCAGCAGTTTTGGGCCTGGAATATTTTTTAAATCATTGAGAACGTGTACTAGATGATCGACGTCGTGGCCATCAATGGGGCCAAAATAGCGTAGATTAAGTGATTCAAACAAGTTACTTTGGCGCAGCAAGGTTGCCTTGAGTCCATCTTCGACGCGGGAAACAATCTCACGGGCATTTTTACCAAATTGGCTCATTTTACCCAGCAGATTCCAAACTTCCTCCTTCACGCGGTTGTAAGTATGGGAAGTGGTAATGTCGGTCAAATATTCTTTGAGCGCCCCCACGTTGGGGTCGATACTCATGCAATTATCATTGAGAATGATGAGCAGGTTGGTATTGTTGAGCGCTCCAGCGTGGTTCATCGCCTCAAATGCCATTCCACCCGTCATGGCACCGTCGCCGATAATCGCGATGGATTGTTGATTTTGAGCACCACCTAACCGTGCGCCAACGGCCATGCCCAGCGCGGCAGAAATAGAGGTAGAGGAGTGCCCTACGCCAAAAGAATCATAAGGACTTTCTTTGCGTTTGGGGAAACCCGAAATACCGCCGTAGAGGCGGTTGGTATAAAAATTATCCCGTCGTCCAGTGAGGATTTTGTGGCCGTAGGCTTGGTGGCCTACATCCCATACCAACTGGTCTTCGGGCGTGTTGAAAACGTAGTGTAAGGCAACGGTAAGCTCAACAACTCCCAAGCTTGAGCCAAAGTGACCACCGTACACAGACACCAAATCAATGATGTACTGTCGGAGTTCTTGCGATACTTGAGGAAGTAGGGATGAGTCTAACTTACGCAGATCTTCGGGCGTATGGAGTTGCGAAAGTAATTTACCTGGAGTGATGAGCATTGTGTAACAGCTTGAAACAAACGTAGTACTATAACCGACGTACCGATAAAAGTGTTTGGCAAAAGTACGAAAAAGAAAAGCAACTTATCAAAAGTTTGAATATCACCTTCCCCCAACCCATCACTGCTGGCTTGCTTTGTAGAGTTTTTGTTTCTCTTCCCGGGTCAAACTTTCATACCCTGATTTCGAAATTTTGTCCAAAATAGCGTCGATTTCGTCTTGATTTGGGATCAAAATGGCCGAATTTTCGCTGCTGGAAGTAAAGTGGCGCGCCGCTGAGGTGGTAGTGGCGCGGGCGCGTTGGGGAATGGTTACGTTGGGCTTGCCGGTAAACAACTTCCGAAAAAAATCATTAATGGCATAAATGGGCGTTCCCCAATCGTGGCCTTTTTTGAGGGATCTTATGAAACCAAAGCCCACCATTGCTCCTGCAATGTGGGCTACATTGCCACCGGCATTAGGTCCTACCAACTGAGCCATTGAAATGATAATGCACAAAGCTGCAATGTATTTCAAACGAACTGGCCCAATCAAAAAGACAAAAAAAGTATGATCTGGCAAGAGCGTAGCTGCCCCTAAAATGACCGCAAAAATTGCTCCTGAAGCACCAACGAGCGTAGTACTGATCAGTTCTCCCTGAAAATAAGGTAATGTGTTATACAATGCTAAAAACAACACCCCCCCTCCGAGTCCCCCCAGCAGGTAGAGAGCAACGAGCCGTCGGCTGCCGAGGTATTCTTCCAACACTTGCCCAAACCAATACAAAGAGAGCATATTAAAGAAAATATGAAAAGGCCCCTGATGAACAAAAAAGTTGGTGAGCAAAGTCCAAGGGCGATGCAAAAACGCATTAAAGTCCGCAGGAAGGCGTAACTGTTCCATTACCCATTCATAATAAACAGGATATTGACCAAAAGTGAAAATAATGTAGAGAACAATGACCGTCACGAAGACGAACAGGTTCAAAAGTATGAGTTTAACAACCGCATTGTTGGTCTTTGAAAACTCCCCCTTAACATCGTCAAAAATGCTGCCCATGCCTTTTGGTCGTTAATGGTTATTGGTTAATTATTAGTAATTTCAAACAAGCTTTTAGGCTTTTTATTGTTGTTTTTTTAACGAAAGTTAGGTAAAAATATACAATAACGCAAATCAGTGCATTCGCTTAACCCGCCATACCTTCAACAATATATACGCAAAAATCATGCCTCCAATATGGGCAAAATGTGCCACTCCCGAATCTCTGATATAGACACCCGCATATAATTCGTATAAAGCGTAAAAAGTAACGAAATATTTGGCTTTGATGGGGACAGGAAAGAACAATAACATCATTTCCATGTTGGGGAAAATAAGCCCGAATGCGGCGATAATTCCAAAAATTGCCCCAGAAGCCCCCAACATTGGGATACTCAGCCGCTGTTGATACAAATCTTTTACAAACCCTACACTCTCGTTGATATACGATAAATTTTTTGGTTGATCTTCAAAATCATTCAAAAAACCCAGAGCACCTTGCTTTATGTCGGGAGCAAACCGGGTCACAAAATCCAAAAATGCGTCGGGAGAAGGGTATTGAGCGTATAGGTCAACGGCATGACTGAGCTGCGACATTTCAATGTAATTGATGACCGCATACAAAAATCCCGCGCCAATCCCCGTAACAAAGTAAAAGATGACAAAACGCTTGGTACCCAGCACGTGCTGCTCTAACAAGGGCCCAAAAAAGAAAAGCCCGAGCATATTGCTGAATAAATGCCCAAAACCCCCGTGCAAAAACATATACGTAACAAACTGATGTGGCCTAAATTCTGGACCCATTACAGGATGCAGCGCAAACCAGTTTACAATAAGGGGACTGAGGTCTTGAAGTAAAAAAATGACGACGTTAAGAATTAATAAATTCCGTACAATCGGAGTAATATTGAACATAAAAGCACAGATTAATTAGAAACGATTCTATTGATGGTTAAAGGTTAACTGTTAAGGGGTTAAGACTAAATTGAGTTTGGACAATGTGCGATTGACGACTTAACTTTCTGACAGTTAACCATTCTTAAACAGATTTGCTATTTTGTCTAACGATAAAATGACAAAAATGGGTTCGCCGCTTGGCGTATAATTTGGGTTGGAAGAAATAAACAGTTGGTTGATTAACTTTTCTATTTCATCCGACGAAAGCCGCACCAGATAACGGGAGGCAAAACGTCGGGCCAACGTGCGAGCGGTTGTTTCGGAGCGATTGAGTCGTAGCTCATCATGACTCTGGTGCAATTGTTCACATAATTCTTCAAATAATTGCTGTATGTTATCGCTTGGTAAATCACCTGGAAGGCTTCTTACCACGAGTGTATCGGGCCCGAGTGCGTCAAAATCAAAACCCAAGGCCGTGATTTCTTCCCGCATTTCGAGAATCATCGGAATATTGGCCGGTGATAATCTGACCGTAGCTGGAAAAAGAAGTTGCTGCGACGCGGCATTTTGGTTTTCCAGTTGTTTTAAATAGCGGTCATACAGTACGCGTTCATAGGCCGCGCGCTGGTCAATGAGCATCATCCCTGACTTAACCGCCGAGACTACATAACGGTTTTGAATCTGCACCGCCAAACGACGATTTTTAATGTCTTCATCTTCGGCACTTAGCGCATTGGCCCGGCTACCGAGGGTCGTAGGAAGTGGTTCTGAAAAGTCCTCTTTTTCGCCCAGCTCCAAGGTGGTTTGTACGGGCGTGGGATCGGGTTTTTGAAAGCCATCGAATAGTTTTTCCCAATGAGACAAATTGGTTTCCTCACGCCGTGAAGTAGGCAGGGGAGGGGCCAGCGTCGAATCTCGCATAAAACTCGGTGGCTTGGGTGCCGTATTGGTTCGAGGGCCCGACATAGGGCTGAGGAAATTAACGTTTGATTCGAAATCAATCGAGTGAGATAAATGATTGATACTGATTGCTTTGCGTATGGCGGCCATCAATAGCGCATACACTGAGCGCTCATCGTCAAACTTTATTTCGGTCTTTGTGGGGTGAATATTGATATCAATGTGTGAGGGGTCGATGTCCAGCATCAACACATAAAATGGATGACTACCTTCCGAAATGGTGGATTCATAAGCCGCCAACACAGCGTGGTGCAGGTAGCTATGTTTGACATACCGCTCGTTTACGAAAAAAAACTGCTCACCTCGGGTTTTGCGCGCAAAATCGGGTTTTCCTACAAATCCTCTCACGGTTACGTAAGGGGTTTCTTCTTGGCACTGAATCAGTTGTTCACGGTAGTTCTTCCCGAACATATCCACAATGCGGCGACTCAATTTGCCTGCGTAGAGATTATAAACCTCGGTGTCGTTGTGATAAAGGGAAAAACTAATTTCGGGATGGGCTAGCGCAACTCGCTGAAATTCATCCAAAATATGACGCATTTCGACGGAATTGGTTTTGAGAAAATTGCGTCGAGCGGGTACGTTAAAAAAGAGGTTTTTGACCAATATATTGGTTCCGGGAAGGCACGCGACTGATTCCTGTGATTTCAATTCAGAACCCTCCATCCGTAGCAAGATTCCAATTTCATCGGAAGGGCGTCGGGTCCGCATTTCAATTTGGGCAACGGCCGCAATCGAAGCCAATGCCTCACCACGAAAACCCATGGTGCGAATTTTGAAAAGGTCGTCGGCATGGCGGATTTTGGACGTTGCATGGCGTTCAAAACTCATGCGGGCATCGGTTTCCGACATACCGCCGCCGTCGTCAATAATCTGAATAAGGGTACGGCCAGCGTCACGAATAATTACCTGAATATTTTTGGCCTGCGCATCAATGGAATTTTCCAGTAACTCCTTTACAACGGAAGCCGGGCGTTGTACTACTTCACCCGCCGCAATCTGGTTAGCAATGGCATCGGGCAACAGGCGAATTACATCTTGCATATTGGGGGTACGTCTTTCAAATTATACAACAAAAAAAAGGGCTCAAAACGTTTACGCAGTGTAGATTTTAGTTAAAAAATATATATGTTGCAACAATTAAAAATAAAAACGCGTTTATATGATTAAAAAGATATATAATTTTACTTTATTGGGATATAGATAACTTTTTTATCTTTGTTCTAAAAATAAATTTACCCCATTTAAATACTTTGGCACGCTGTTTGAGGAAAGGCTTAAAAGAGAGGTATTCTACTTTTAATCAATCAGTTGCACTACACTAATGACACTAACTAAGATGAAGAAGCCTAACCTGTATTTGGCCTTTCAGTGGCTAATTTTCCTTCCGATTATTCTACCTTTATGTATTGTGTTCGGAGCCCTCCAAGGGGTGTTTAACACGGTAGAGCAGATGGCCCAACAAATGTGGTCTGACGTTTCGACGGTAGAAAAAACTGTTGAGCCTTCAGAGCTATGAGTGCTTGCGAGAAAATATGTTTATCAGGCGCCTGAACATTTTTTTTTCGAAGTTCAAAAAAAACTGAAATTGCCCAAAAACCCATCCGTAAAATAAAAGGATGACCTGATAAAGGGGCAAAATAATAAGAATATTAAACGCCCACACGGCCCATGTGCTTTCAATGGAAAGCCATTGGACCATCCATCGCTTCGTGTACATCACGGTAAATCCCGTACAGGCAAAGACAAGTAGTATAATTACTACTTGCCAACTGTTTTTTACTCCCCAACGGTTTTTGAGTTTATCAATCCAAGTCATTTAATGGGTAGTCTGTGTGCTAGAATCAGGCTTGGGTAAGTCAGGTGTATTATTCGTGCAAAAACGCCAAATGTTCTGGGCCGATTTCTTCAGGGTCTAAATCCAAAAATTCTTCCCAGAACGGGTCGTTTGGCAATGACGCCCGACATAAAATAGATTCTTTTTTGACTGGATGCGTAAAAAACAACCGACGGGCGTGCAGATTGATACTGCCGTCGTGGTTGGGTTTTGGCGAGCCGTATTTTACATCGCCCCGAATCGGGCAACCGATTTGTGCCAATTGAACCCTGATTTGGTGCGGGCGTCCCGTGTGCGGTGTTACTTCTAGCAAGTAATGCTTGTTTACTTCACCCAACAAACGATACGTAAGTTCTGCTTTTTGGGCCTTGTCGGCGGGATAATCATAGGCAGAGACAACATTTTTATTTTCGTCTTTGACCAACCAGCTTACGAGTTTGTCCTGCTTTTTTGGAGGGCGTCGGCGCACCACCGCCCAGTAGGTCTTCTGAACGTCGCGTTTACGGAAAATTTCGTTCATGCGTTCAAGGGCTTTCGACGTTCTGGCAAAAACCACTAAGCCACTTACGGGGCGGTCAATGCGGTGAACCGTTCCCAAAAACACTTCCCCAGGTTTTTCGTATTTTTCTTTAATGTAATCTTTTACTAGCTCCAAGAGCGGAACATCGCCGGTGGAATCGCCCTGAACGAGGAGACCAGCGGGTTTATTGACGATAATGAGGTGATTATCTTCGTATACTACGTGAAATGGCTTGGCCATCGGAATCAAAAGTTAATAGTGAATGGCAGCTTATCTGCCCTGAATTGTTCATTACAAACTTCGTTACGAACATTCGTTACGAACAATTAAATCTTAACGGAGAACCAGTGCTGATGGTTCAGTAAGATTCTTTTTCGTTCGGGAAATCGTTTGCTTTGACGTCTTTGACGTAATTAGTGACAGCATCCGTCATGATGCTGTGCAAATCAGCGTAGCGCCTTAAAAAGCGCGGTTTAAATTCTTTGGTGATGCCCAGCATGTCGTGAATTACCAGAATTTGCCCGTCGGCATGAGGCCCTGCACCAATACCGATGGTTGGTATGCTGACGCTTTCAGACACTTGCTTGGTCAGGCTCGAAGGAATTTTTTCTAAGACCATCCCGAAACAACCGATTTCGTCCAGCATTTTGGCATCCTGCAAAAGCTTTTCGGCCTCGGCATTTTCTTTAGCGCGAACGGTGTAAGTGCCAAATTTATAAATTGATTGGGGAGTCAGGCCCAAGTGACCCATCACGGGTACACCAGCGCTCAAAATCCGAATAATGGATTCTTTTATTTCAAGACCTCCTTCAAGCTTTACGGCGTGTGCACCCGATTCTTTCATGATACGAATGGCCGAATCAAGCGCGGCGCGTGAATTTCCTTGATACGAACCGAAAGGCAAATCGACCACCACAAAAGCCCGCTTCACGGCCCTAACAACGCCCTGTGCGTGATAAATCATTTGATCGAGGGTGATGGGCAGCGTGGTTTCGTGGCCTGCAATGACATTGGAGGCCGAGTCGCCCACCAAAATAATGTCAATCCCAGCGGCATCTACAATGCGCGCCATAGAAAAATCGTAGGAGGTAAGGGCGGAGATTTTTTCGCCCCGGTTTTTCATTTCCTGTATGATGTGCGTGGTAATACGCTTTACTTCGAGGGAGGAAAGTTGAGTTGACATTTTGATGTATAAGTTGTTGGTTATCTATTATTTGTGTTTGATGTACAAATAATGATTACCGTTTTTTATCTAGGACGCAGCCAGACTTCTGGATTGAGCTTACTTGCTGTATTTTTATTTTCTTTCCAAATCTGAAAATTGACTTCAGAAACACCATCCCCGTTTGTAGCTACTACTCCGATAGGTTCACGTGCTTTAATTCTTTGTCCAACACGTACATTAACACTTTTAAGTTTAGCATAAACAGTATAAAAGTCTCCATGTTGAACAAAAATGAAGTTTTTCATGACTGTGGGTTCGTTACTTACATCCATAACGATACCATCGTAAACAGCACGAACAGCTGCATTTGCAGTAGTTTGGATATCCACTCCTTGATTTTCCTGATAGACATTTTTTATTACTTCTTTAGTCCCAAAACCGTCTGAAATAAATCCAGGCACTGGCCAGGGCAAACGGCCTCGGTTGGCGGCAAAAGAGGCTGCTAGCGTTACCTCTTCTTCGTTCATTCCTTCGTTATTAAGCTCCTCTTTTTTCGGTTCTGGCTTCGCGGCGGGAGGTTCAGCTTTAGTGATTTCTTCGTTATTATCTTTTTCTTTGGCTCTTTCGGCCGCCGCTTTGGCGGCAGCTTCGCGCTCGGCTCGTTCCCGAGCGGCTTTTTCGCGGGCAGCAGCGCGGGCGCGTTCGCGTCGTTCTTCGATTTCGCGCTGAATAATGCGCGTCAATGCATTCTCCAATTGCTTGTTTGCTTTCCGCACTTCGGCTACTTCGCCCTTAATTTCTGCTTCCCGACCGCTTAATTCTTGGACTACTTTGTCTTTTTCGCCTTTCAGCTGTTCCAGATTTTTACTTTCTGCAATCCGCGTTTTGAGGGCGTTTTCTTGGTCTTTTTTCTTGTTGCTGATGCTGTTTGACTTGGCAATCATGAGTGATTGCACTTTTTTCATTTGGGTAACTTGCTTCTCACGCTCGTCGGTGTATTGCTTTAGGTACTTGTAACGAACCAAAAATTGATTGAAGGTAGGCGCCGAAAATAGGAAACTCAATTCACTAAGGCTATTGTTGCGTTTTGAGGCGTTGTAAATCATGCGGGCATACTCATCACGCAATTTGTCGAGGTCTTTGTCTAGCGCCACTTTGGCTTGTTGCAGCTCGGTAAGTTCGGAATCCATCAACTTTAAATCATCGTTGATGAGGTCTATTTTACGGTTTTGGGCATTGATTTGCTGTTTGATTGCCTTAAGTTGTCCTAGACTAGAGCGCTTTTGTTCGGTTGTTTGCTTTAAGATTCCCTGCAATTCTTGCAAACGCTCCATGTTTTCCCGTTTCTCTTTTTCGAGCTGTTGACGGCTTTTTTGGGCCATTGCTGAAAAACAGGAGATGAACAGTACCAATCCAATCAGTACGGGTAATTTAAACGCCAACGAAGTATTATGCTGAAAACTACGTACATCACTTTTGCGCGCAGCAGCAGTATTTTTAGCATAACAATCAAACCTTTTTTTACTCATAAATAGCTTATTCAACACAGCAACAATACGTTTTAAAATCAACCAACCCCCTATTTTCGCTCATATTTGGGTGGAACACTAAACGGAAAACTAAGCGTTTTTTCAGCCAATTCCACTTTTTGGTGCTTTATCCGAAATACCGTTTGATACTGTAGCTTATCTTTTTCAGATTGGTAATCCAACTGAATCAAACTGGTATAAGGAAACAGGTAATTGTTGAGTTGCGTAAAATCGTCGTAGTCGAGGGTTAGTGAATTTTTGGTGGGCTGTTCGGTAACCAGCAATTTTTTCAAACGACGGTTTTGCTCTCCAATGTAGCTTTCCAACATAATTTTGCCTTCTTGTTGGCGGAGCATGAAATAATCATTTTCCTTCTTAAACCGCTGATTTTCTTTCTTAGGAATTGGCATATTTCCGACCAAAATAGACTGAATCAAGTCAAAACTCAGTTGGAAATTAAATTTTTGGCTGAGTGTACTAAAATCGTACTGGTAATATTCTTTGTGATAACGGTCTACAATCAGAATTGAATCACGCGTGATGAGCCCCCGAACCACCTCAATGGGGCCAGCCACAATCGAAAGCCACAACACACTGTCTTTCAGCATTCTAATGTTGATATTGGCATTGTCTATGTCTTGGTCTTTACTTTTAAACGAAACTTTTGATTTGGCCGATAAGTATTTAAAATCAACCATTTCAACGTTCACTTTGGTCTCTTCGGGCTCTATAACGGGCGGAACTACCGCCACCGCTGTCGTATCTTTTTCCAACACCGCAACGGTGTCTTTGAGAACGGCGGCTAGGGTGTCGGCGGATGTTTCAGTTTTGTTTCTCTGTCGTGGCCGATGACAAGCCGAAAAAAGTACAACCAAGATTATAGTACTAAATGTTAGGAGAGAATTCCACTGCGTATTTGGGCTGGAAGGGCGTTTTTGAGTGCGTAAACAACCCGAAGAGACGCGGTGTACCTCAACGACAACTACATTAACTAATGGTACTTTAAGTTTCATATTTTATAGAAAAAAACAGGTACAGATTGTTTTATTCAATCAATTGACCTGTCGCAATTTTTTTGTCGATTTGGGATGTATTTTCGCCCATTGTTTTGGCTTTTTTCCACTGTTCCACTGCTTTTTCACGTTCCCCCAATTGGTAAAGGACGTCGCCATAGTGTTCAATAATGGTTCCACTTACCCCTTTGCCCGAAGCAATGGCTTTTTCCAAATTTGCCCGCGCTCCTTTGTAGTCTTTCATGACGTAGAGCACCCAAGCATAGGTATCCAAATACGTGGCATTGTCGGGGTTTCGGCTTACTACTTGCGCCGCCATTTCTTTGGCTCGCTCCAGTTTGGCTTTCCGTAACGACAGAAAATAACTATAATTATTTTGAACGTGGTCGTTTTTGGGTTCTATTTTGAGGGCTTCTTCGTAGGCATCGTCCGATTTTTCGTGCTCGCCCAGGCCATTGTATGCATCACCCAATTGCGCATAAATCACGCCTTGCAGGTCTTTGTTCTCAGATGTTAATTTTTGGGCTTCTTCGAGCGCATCTACGGCTTTTTGATAATTGCGTTTGACCAAATTCGCCGAGCCGTTGGAATACCAGAATAAACCTTGATTGGGGAAGGTTTCCAATGCCTGTTCGGAATGGGCCAACAAGCTGTCGATTTGGTTGAGGTCTCCGTCTAATTGCAAAATCGCACCCCATACTTCGTACATCGAACTATTGATGCGAGAGGCTTTGACATAGGCATCACGGGCTTCGGATTTGCGGTCGGCCTTGGCCAACAAATCGGCGTAGACAACATAGGCTCGCATGTCTTTGGGGTGAGCTTTTACGATTTCGGCGGCTCGGTTGAGCACATCTTGGCGAGTTGCCTCGTCTTTTGCTTCGCGGAGGAGCCCGACCAGTGCCTGCATTTTGGTATCAATGTCGGCGTTGGGGTTATTAAACATCTGCCCGATTTGCTGCTCAGCGGCTTTGCTGTCTCCGTTTTGACGATAGATTTCGGCCAGCATCATGCGGGCATTTGCTTCGTCAGGGTTGATTTTTAACGCTTTTTCGAGCTGTTCTTTGGCGTCTTGAGGACGTTTGTCCATCATCAACAGTTGCGCTAGTTCTACCACATATTGGGCCTCGGTCGGTTCTGCGTTAATGAGTTTTTGGGCTTCTTCGATTGCTTTTTTGGGCTTATCGAGTTTGAGGTAAATGCGTTGTTTCTGATGTACCAAATCTTCATCCACGCCCAAAGCCCGTTCTACTTCATCATAAGATTTGAGGGCTTCTTCGTATTTTTCGTCCAGAATATAAACCGCGGCTAATTCAAGGCCGTATTCGGCGTTGTCGGAATTTTGACGGATAATGTTGCGGTAAATTTCGGCGGCTTTGGGATATTTTCGTTGTTGGGTATAAATTTCGGCCAATTGGATGGCGTAAAATTTATTGTCGGGGGCAAGTTGGGCCGCTTTTTGTGAAAAAATAGCCGCTTCGTCCAAACGTTCGCGTTTGAGCAGGGTACGCGCCAGCTCGTAGTTCAAGGCAGGAACGGAAGCGTCGACTTTCAATGCCGTGCGAAATACGCTGTCGGCCCGGATATATTCTTCCATGGCGGCGTATTTCATGCCTTCGGCCAGCAAAGATTCTAACTCAAATCGTTGTGATTTTTGGGCGTCGGTTTCGCTGACAGGCTTATTCTTTTGGGCCATTGCGAGCTGACCCAAAAATAAGAGTACCCAAATAAAGGGCGTGTGTTTCATTGGTTTCAAATTAATCTCGTTGACTGGTGTGATTGAGGTTCGAAATTGAGATTCAATCTATTATAAAAAACGAGATTAATGAAGCAAAATTGGAAGAATTTAGTCGTTTTACCAAAATTTATAAAAACCCCTCCTAAATCCTTCACTGGGAGAGGGGTTTTTAAAGGCATACATTTTTAAAAATCATTGTTTATTTCAAGCCAAACGGGGCAATGGTCGGAGTGGACCGCGTCTGGCAGTTGACGGCAGCTGAGCAGTTGGGGGCGTAGGTTGTTGGTGACGGAGAGATAATCTATGCGCCAGCCTTTGTTGTTGGCGCGGGCGCCCGCCCGATAGCTCCACCAACTGTATTCCACCAAATCTGGATTAGTGTATCGAAATGCATCGGTAAAACCACTTTCAAACCATTGAGTCATCCAGGCGCGTTCCTCGGGCAGGAAGCCCGTCGTATTTTTTAGTCGGACGGGGTCGTGAATGTCAATTTCTTGATGGGCAATGTTATAATCTCCTACCACAACCAGCTGGGGGCGGGTTTGTTTGAGGGTGTTTATCCACTGATGAAAATCACCAAGAAACTGCATCTTTACGCCTTGGCGTTCATCGCCGCTGGTTCCTGACGGAAAATAGGCGTTTATGATGGTGAGGCCGCCGATGTCGGCCCGAATGACGCGGCCTTCGTGGTCATAAAGGTCAATTCCGCAGCCGATTACGCAATTATCAACGGGGATTCTGGAAAAAATAGCCACGCCGCTGTAGCCTTTCTTTTGGGCGGCATTCCAGCCGATTAACTGATAGCCCAAGGCTTCAAATCCTGATAAATCGACTTGGTCGGGAGTGGCTTTGACCTCCTGAAAGCAGAGCACATCAAACGACTTGGTAGCAAGCCATTCAACAAGTCCGTTGCGCATAGCGGCGCGTATGCCGTTGACGTTGTAAGATAGAATTTGCATGGAGAACTGGAGCCACCCCAAATCAATGGGCTGCCCTCACCCCCTCTCCTAATTCAAGGAGAGGGGAGTATTTTATAAGGGTGAATTTTTTATTTAAGCGGTGGCAGGCTTGGTCGATTTTTCGCTGAAGAATATCAAAAACAGAACCAATACCCCCGCTGCGATGCCAGCCGGCACCATCCATACACTCAGCCAATTGGTGATATTTTCGGCATTGGTATTGGCGGCTACTACTTTACCACCAATCCATGAGCCAATGCCCATGCCGAGGCCGTAGGTAGCCAAGGTAATAAGGCCCTGTGCCTGCGATTTGATGCGGTCGCCAGCTTTGGTATCGGTGTAAATTTGGCCAGTAACAAAGAAAAAGTCAAAACAAACGCCGTGTAATAAGATGGCGGCGTACAACATCCATTCACTGGTGTCGGCATCACCGTACCCAAAGAAAAGAAAGCGGACAATCCATGAAATTAATCCGACGGCCAGCATCCATTTAACACCTAGTCTGCTGAATGCCAACGGAATCAATAGCATAAAAACTACTTCGGATACTTGGCCCAGTGACATTTTATTTTCTACAAACTCCATTCCCGAAGCGCGTAACGATGGGTTGGCAAAGGCGTAATAGAACGACAACGGAATACAGATGGCAACCGAAGCGATAAAAAATATGACGAATGAACGGTCTTTAAACAACGAGAAGGCATCGGCTCCGATGATTTGACCAATGTTGACTGGACCCGTGGCGCGCGGTGGCGTATTAGGCAGGGTGAAGGCAAGTAAACCTAAGATAATAGAGGTAACAATCGAAATTTGAAAGATAGTTACTTGGTCGCCAACGTTTAAAAAACCCACTAAATTGGTGACGGCAATCCAAGCAATGGTTCCCATGACACGAATGGTAGGGAAGTCTTTTTCGGGGGATGCAATGTGTCGCATGGAAATCGACGTAGTGAGGGCAATACACGGCGCAAAACACAAACAATACGCTAAAATAACCCAGAAAAATGTACCTGCATCGTTGATTTGCGACAGCACAAAAAGCAATCCAGCACCTAACATGTTGAGCGCTCCTAGCACTTTTTGGGCGGCAAAATAACGGTCGGCCACGGCTCCGATGAAGGGAGAAATAATCATGGCGATGGAGAAAGCGAGGTACGCATTCCCGATTTGGTCGCCAGTGGCGTTGAGTTGTTTGCCGAGATAGACACTCATTTGGCCGTACCAAGATCCCCACGTAAAAAACTGGAGGAACATCATTAACATTAATTGTATCCGGACGGAAGACTTCATAGGGGTTTTTAGGGTTGAGTTTTGAATGGGCGAAAATGATGGATTTTGGTTAGAAATTCAAATCCTTGGTAAATTTGGGCCTATGAATCCTGCATTTGGCAAATATCTCATTGGCATTGGTCTCCTGATTGTGGTGGTTGGGGTAATTATCTATTTTTTTTCGGACAAGCTGCACTGGCTCGGCCAACTCCCCGGAGATATACGTATTAAGCGAGAAAAGTTTGGTTTTTACTTTCCCGTCACCTGTATTGTGTTGAGTGTGGTGCTCAATCTGATTATTTGGTTGGTACGGCGGTTTTTGTAACCATCTATGTCATGGTTAGATGAATGGTTGTTGCTTTTGAAGCTATTTGCCGTTAAAAAATCAAATGACTGACTATAGGTAAGCTTTTGTATTTTTGCTCCATGAAGCAACTGATCCAAAACCTTCAAAACGGTCAAACAATACTGGAAGAAGTGCCTGCACCGCAGGTGAAACGAGGTGCTGTGCTGATTCAAACGCGTCGAAGTTTGGTTTCTTTGGGAACCGAACGAATGCTCGTTGAATTTGGCAAAGCCAACCTCATCGAAAAAGCCCGCCAACAGCCCGAAAGGGTCAAAATGGTGCTGGATAAAATCAAGTCTGACGGCCTGATGCCGACCTTGGAGGCCGTTTTTAACAAGCTGGGGCAGCCGCTTCCTTTGGGGTATTGTAATGTAGGTCAGGTGATTGCGGTGGGAGAAGGCGTGACGGATATTCGCATCGGCGACCGTGTGGCCTCCAACGGCCCCCACGCCGAAATCGTTTGTGTGCCTCGCAATTTGGTGACTAAAATTCCCGATAACATATCTGACGATGAAGCGGCATTTACGGTCATTGGCTCCATTGGGTTGCAGGGCGTACGGTTATTGAATCCAACCTTGGGTGAAACTGTCGTAGTGATTGGACTGGGGTTGATTGGGTTATTGACGGCCGAACTGCTTCGTTTGAACGGCTGCCGGGTCATTGGGTTTGATTTTGATGAGAATAAACTCCGCATTGCACGCGAAAAAGGCATCTTGGCCGCCAATCCTGCCGCAGGAACCGACCCCGTCAAGTGGGTAGAAAGCCTCACCAACGGTGTAGGCGCGGATGGTGTGGTGATTACGGCTTCGGCCAAAACGGATGAGATTATTTCACAAGCCGCCCGCATGTCGCGCAAGCGGGGCCGTATTATTTTGGTGGGCGTGATTGGCTTGAATCTGAGTCGGGCGGAGTTTTACGAAAAAGAGCTTTCGTTTCAGGTGTCGTGCTCTTATGGCCCGGGCCGTTACGACGACGACTATGAGCAAAAGGGCGTGGATTATCCGTTGCCGTTTGTTCGTTGGACCGAAAACCGTAATTTTCAAACCATCCTTCAGTTGATGGAATCGGGGTTGCTCGATGTAAAACCCTTTATTACGGAACAGATTGCGCTGGAAGAATACCAAAAAATTTACGATGACATGGGCAAAGGTGGGGCGATTGCCTCTCTGTTGGTCTATCCCGAAAAACCTTCGGCCGAGCGTACCGTCCGTCACCATGACATTTCTTTTGCGGGCCGAAAAGGAGTTCTCGGTATTATTGGGGCAGGAAATTTTACCAAAATGACTTTGATCCCTGCCTTAAAAGGCAGGGCAATACAAGGCGCAAATATAAAATACATTGCTAGTGCGAATGGACTGTCGGGAACGGCGTTGGCCCAAAAACACGGCATTGCCCACAGCACGACGGATTATCATGAAATTTTAAAAGATAACGACGTTGATTTGGTGATGATTACCACGCGCCACAATCAACATGCTCGCCTGACGATGGAGGCACTGAAGGCGGGGAAGCATGTGTTTGTGGAAAAACCACTGGCGATTTTTGAAGAAGAACTGAGTCAACTCTTGGAAAGCTTTCAACGGGCCGAAAGGTTGAGTGTTACGGTTGGCTTTAATCGTCGTTTTTCACCCCATGCGCTGAAAATGAAGTCATTGCTGGGAGATGCGCCCATGAATGTGACTGCGACCATGAATGCTGGTTTTATTCCTGCCAACTCGTGGGTACACGACCGCGCCGTGGGTGGCGGACGTATCTTGGGCGAAGCTTGTCATTTTATTGATTTGATTACGTACCTGACGGGCAGCCGCGTGACGGCGGTATGTATGAATGCCATGGGGCCGCAGGCTACCGAAATAACTGATAATGCAAGTATCATGTTGCGCTATGAAAATGGCTCCACAGGCGTTATTAATTACTTCTCCAACGGACACAAGTCTTATTCCAAAGAGCGGGTAGAAGTATATTCGCAGGAGCGAACGCTGATATTGGATAACTTCAGAACGCTGGAAGGTTATGGGTTCAAAGGCTTTTCCAGACTCAAAACAAGTCAAGACAAAGGACATAAAACGCAGTTTCAAGAACTGATAAAACGGATTCAAACGGGAGGTGCGCCGCTGATTCCGTTGGATGAAATTATCAACACTACTCAGGCCGCATTTGCGGCCATTAGGAGCTTGAAAGAAGGCGCTTGGGTGCTTCTCACCTAGAAGCGTCTGACGGTTTTAAACCGTCGGACGCTTACCTACTTAAACCGTCGGACGACTACTCACTTTCTTTTTTATTTTCCATCATCAACCCAATCATCATGACCAACGCTGATAAAATGATGATTTGGATAATCAGCGATTTATTGACCAATGAGATGGTTTGGGAAGCAGGAGTACTCAGAAATAATAAAATGGTAATCAATCCACGCGGTGCGATAAAAAGCAATGGTGAAAGCTCCATTTTGTAGAATTTGAGCAGAATAGCCCGCAGACAAAAGATATTTATCACAATTCCTACGGCCCATCCAAGCGTACTGAGGTTCAAAATTTCAGCGGTTTCCATCAGGTAGCCAAAAAGCAAGAAGAACAACACCCTAATCACGAACGTAGCCTCAATCGTGATTTCCTTAAATTTCTTCACTTCGCGGTCCAGCAGGTCTGGTTTTAGGCGCTGAATCCACTTAAAGCGTTTTATTTCGTCAAGATTTCCTAAGAATAACCCAAAAATCAGAATAAATACGAGTGAAGGAAGGTGATAAATTTTTGAAATATTATAAATCAAAATCACCAAAAGAATAATAGGAGCAAACTTGATATGGTGGTCGATTTTGCTCAAAAGATAGGATAAGCCGCCCGTTGCCAGAAAAGAAACAATAATGATGGTTATCAATTGTGCAAAAAAATGCCAAATAGAACCCGCACCAAAACTATCATTGAAGGCTACAAAGTTGAAAAATATCACCCCTAAAATGTCCGAAAGACTACTTTCGTAGATAACAAATTCTTTCTGATGATTCACCAGATTCTTGACGCTCGGAATGGCAATGGCGCTGCTAATGACGCAGAGTGGAATGGCATTGGTGAGGCTATCTTTAAAATTGATTCCGCCCCAAAAATGGAAAGCCCCCGCCGCCCCAAAAGCCAGTAGCAGCATGGGCAACAAAGCAACGGCAAAGGACTTTTTGATGAGCGGAAATTTTGTGGAATTCAATTCTAATTCCAAGGAGCCTTCCAACACAATGAGAATCAGTCCAATTGTTCCTAAAATGGGTAAAATAGGACTGAGATTGGGCAGCGACAAACCCGTTGTAAGCGCCACTTGCTTCACGAGCCATCCCATCAGAAGCAGAAGAATAACAGAAGGTACTTTGGTTTTGGAAGAAGTAATGTCAAAAATATAAGCAAGAAGAATCAGAACACAAACCGTGATAATAATTGCTGTCGTCATTAATAGAAAAGTTAGGTGTGTTACAATACTAATAAACACCTGCGTAAAAACAAAGGGTTAGACCACCGATGGCCTAACCCTTTGTTTTTTTTCAACGTCGGCGAGGTTTTGAACCTCGCCGACGTTAGTTGATAAACCTTACAAATTAAATCCGAAAGAATAGACATCTTCTGGATAATCTAAATAAAGACCTTCCATCTGAACGCGAGCTCCTTTTTTCTCGGATAAAGCCGCTTTTAGTTCTTTGACCGAACGAACCGCCTTGTCGTTTACTTTCGTAATCACAAAACCTTCTTCTACACCTACGCGGGCGAGTTTGCCCGCTTCCATCGCGGTTACTTTCACACCGCCGCCAATATTGGCGCGCTGAAGGCGCTGTACTTCGCGGGGGTTGAGGTCGCTAAATTGGGCGCCTAATGAACTAAGGGCTACGTCAGCTTCATCGGTTTTGATGATTTCGCGCCCACCTTCGCGATTGCGGAGCATTACACTGTAGTCTTTTACGCTGCCACCACGGTTAACGGTCAGAACAACACTTTCACCGGGACGTTTGCGGGCCACTAGCTCACGGAATTTGGGGTCAGAATCTACGTCAACACCATCTACTTTGGTGATGACGTCGCCTACTTTCAAGCCCGCATCTTTGGCGGCGCTGTTGCCTTCGCCAAAACCTTGCACATAAATCCCCGTGGCTACTTTTACGTCGTACTGTTCCGCTTTTTTGCTGTCGAGTTCTTCGGGAATGATACCGATGTAGCCGCGCTGCACACCACCATATTTGATAATGTCGCTGGATACTTTTTTCACTAAGCTCGAAGGCACTGCAAAGGCATAACCTGCGTAGCTACCCGTGGGGCTGGCAATGGCGGTATTGATACCTACCAATTCACCTTTCAGGTTGACCAAGGCACCGCCTGAGTTGCCGGGGTTTACGACCGCATCTGTTTGGATAAATGACTCCAAGGGAGTATCACCTTTAAACTGGCTGCCGCGTGCGCGTGACTGTTGCTGAAACTTCTCGGCAAGGATTCCGATACCGCGTCCTTTGGCACTTACAATCCCCGCCGTAACGGTCGATTCCAAGTTAAACGGATTTCCTACTGCTACTACCCACTCACCCACTCTGATGGCGTCGGAGTTGCCAAACGTCAACGTAGGTAGGTCTTTGGCGGGAATCTGAATCACGGCAATATCGGTAGAAGGGTCAGTGCCGATTACTTTGGCTTTATAGGTGCGTTTGTTTGACATCACAACCTCCAGTTCTTCCGCACCTTCCACCACGTGGTTGTTGGTAACAATGTAGCCATCCGCGCTGACAATCACGCCCGAGCCCGACGACTCTTGCTTTTGCGGACCGCTGCGGCGCATTCCAAAATCTTCGCCAAACAAGTCGAAGATGTCCATGCCGCGTTGTTGCGCTTGGCGGGTGGCCGAGGCTTTAATGTGTACTACGGCAGGGGTGGATACTTCGGCGGCGTACGTAAAATCGGCCGCTGCCCCGGGAGCAACTCCCCCAGTAAAACGATTCATGGAAGGAGCGCTTGCTTCCGTAAAAACGACATCTTTTGAGTCATCAATCCCGCCCAAAAGCTTTACACTTCCAACGGTAACTGCGCTTGAAATGAGCCCAACCAATGCCAATGATTTCCAATTCTGATTCATGACTTTTTATTTTGGTTTTGGTTTTAATTACTATTTGTTTTTAGATTCTTCTGTTTTTGCAATTCACACTTCAAAAATGCACGAACATAACGTCTCGGGCAAAAAAATCGGTATCCAAATTTCTTCTTTTTAACAATATTTAACAAGCAAAAGTTTGGACTTACTCAAGATATAAAATAATGATGCGAGGGGGCTTTAACTGTCAAATTGTCATTTGTCGGAAAGCCTTTTATGAACCAATTACGCCAAAGGCTGACGATTTTTCTGCTATATTTGTGATTTAATTGTCAATTTACCCTGTCATGAGTGTTGAGAGAGGAGCAAATATAAAGGTGATTCTCGGCTTGTATTTAGAAAGAATAAACGGGTAATTTACTTAAATAAAGCAAACCAATGGGGCGAATTCTTGCCATTGATTATGGCTCAAAACGAACTGGATTGGCAGTTACCGACCCGTTACGGATTATTGCGACGGCCTTGGAAACGGTACGCTCATTTGAATTAATTGATTTTTTGAAACGTTATACCGCCAACGAAACCGTGGATGTATTTGTGGTAGGGATGCCCCGCACGTTGGAAAATACCGACACCAACAATACGCCGCACGTGAAGGGCTTCATCAAACAACTCAAAAAAGCGTTTCCCGATACCCCCGTGTACGAACACGACGAGCGTTTTACCAGCAGCATGGCGTTACAGACCATGATTTCGATGGGGTCTAAAAAAAGTGACCGACGCAATAAAGGTAATATTGACAAAGTCAGTGCCACCATTATTTTGCAATCGTTTATTGAAAGCCAACGATGAAATCGTATCATGGGTGTTTTGCCCGATAAACCATTAAAAAGGACAACGATTAACAATGATTTTTCCAATAGTAGCTTATGGCGACCCCGTATTACGAAAAGTGGCTCGCCCCATTGAAAAAGACGAAATCAACCTGCCCGAGTTGGTAGAAAATATGTACCAAACCATGTACGATTCTTCGGGTATTGGTTTGGCGGCTCCGCAAATCGGACAAAGTATCCGGTTGTTTGTGGTAGATGGTACGCCTCTTAATGAAGACGAAGAAGAGGAAGACAAAGACCCAAGTTTGGAAGGGTTTAAAAAAGTATTTATTAATCCGCAGGTGTTGGAAGAAACGGGTGACGAATGGGCGTTTGAAGAAGGATGCCTCAGTATTCCAGGAATCAGAGCCGATGTATATCGTCCCGAATTTATTAAAATCAAATACCGAGATATTGATTGGAACGAACACGTAGACACCTTTGAAGGCATGGCGGCGCGTATCATTCAGCATGAATACGACCACTTGGAAGGCAAACTGTTTACGGATTATTTGCCCATGCTCAAACGACAGATGCTAAAAAAACGCCTCACCGACATTACAAAGGGCAACGTCAAAGTGGATTACAAAATGAGATTTCCTAAATAACCTCGAAACGCGAGATGCAAGAACTTCGCCGAGTTGCCAAAAATATTCTTTTTATTGACCTAGAAACGGTGTCAGCCAAAGCTTCGTTTGATTTGTTGGACGAACGAATGCAGGAACAATGGCAACGAAAGGCGGCCAACATCCGCAATGACGAACACGTCTCGGCTTTTGATTTGTTTTACCGTCGGGCGGCTATTTATTCCGAATTCGGCAAAATCATCTGCATCGGGGTGGGGGCGCTGTATTGGACCACTTCCGATGAGCTGCCACGTTTTAAAGTAAAAACCATTGCGGGCGACGACGAGAAAGCGATTTTGTTGGAATTTAAAGAGTTGGTTGAAAAATATCCCCAAAATCAACTCGTCCTTTGTGCCCACAACGGCAAAGAATTTGATTTTCCTTTTCTGTGCCGTCGAATGCTCGTCAATGGAATTACGCTTCCTGACTCTTTAAAACTTTCGGGTAAAAAACCGTGGGAAATTCTTCATCAAGACACGCTGGATATGTGGCGTTTTGGCGATTATAAAAGCTTTGCACAGTTGGATTTATTGGCGGCACTGTTTGGCATTCCGAGCAGCAAGTCAGACATCAGCGGCGAAGACGTGACCCGCGTTTATTACGCCGAAAAAGACCTCGACCGCATCCGTCGTTACTGCAAAGAAGACGTTGTGGTGCTGGCGCAACTTTGGCTTCGCCTCAATCAATACGATACCGTAAAGCCCGAGCTGATTGTACGGGCTGAATAAAAGCAACGAACGTCGTCGAGGTCTTGAACTCAAAACCTCGACGACGATTTATTTTAGCTCAATTTGAGCGGTAATGTTCTCAGGTTTTTACCCGTTAAATCAAAAACCGCTGCCGCAATCGCGGGCGCTACTGGCGCAAGCGGTGGCTCACCTACTCCGTAAGGTTCGGTGTGTCCTTCCAGAATAATTACCTCAATTTCAGGGGTATCTGAAAGTTTTGCCATGGGGTATTCGTGAAAATTGGTCGCGGTTATTTGTCCGTCTTTGATAGATAAACCTTCATACAGTGCGGCCGTAATCCCCATCATGGTGGCGCCTTCTACCTGCATCCGAATCCCCTCAGGATTGATGGCCAAGCCCGCGTCAAGCACCTGCGTTACCTTTTTTACCTGAATTTGATTGTCAACTATCGCTACTTCAATCACCGCCGCCGCAATGCTCTTGCGGTCGTTGCCGATGGCGATGCCGCGCCCAATCCCCGCCGCTTTGGGTTGATTCCACCCGCTCTTTTCGGCCAGCGTTTCCAATACTTTTTTGTAACGTTGGTTGATTTGTTCATTGCCTGCCAGCAACTCCAAACGCATTTTGAGCGGGTCTTTGCCCGTTTTATGGGCCAATTCGTTGATAAAGCTTTCGATGGCAAACGTATTGGGAAACATCCCCACACTGCGCCAGATTCCAGTATGAACGGGCAGTTTATTTTGCCACAACGTGGCTGATTTATGCTCAATGTTGTACAAAATACTGGCACCGTGGCCCGCCGACACAAAATCGGCCCCTAAAAGTGTATAGCCGATATTGGCAGGAATTGCCCCAAGCACCTGATCGGGTGTGGCTTGGCTGTGGGTGATGGCTTCGATTGTGCCATTTTCTCCAATTTTTGCAGCGAGTACGTGGTGCGTTTGCGGACGATAAATGGCATTCTGAAACTCCTGCGTTCGCGTATTAAATATATGTACTGGCTTGCCAACAATCTTGGCAATGCGCGCCACTTTTTCGGAATGTTTTGAATCTATTCTTCTGCCAAAACTTCCACCGGCGTAGGTGGTTTCGATGTTGAGTTGTTCCGTTTCTGCCTCAATGGCTTTGGCGATGGCACTTCTGAAAAGGGTGGACGCCTGCGTACCTACATACATCGTGGCTTTGTCTTTTTCAACGTGCGCCACGGCGCCGTGCGGTTCCATGTGGGCGTGGGTGGCCAAAGGCGTGCGGTATTCTTGTTTGAATACTTGGTTGGGCGCTTCTTCCAAAAGCGATTCGGGCGAGCCTTCGCTTTGAATGCGCACGTCGGTTCCGAGTCCTACGGTCGTGAGTGCTTCAAATTCAGCCTGTTGCCATTTTTTGGGAACATCCCATTCCGCTTCAATTTTTTGTAATCCCAGCTCGGCGGCGTATCGGTTTTTGGCCACGACGGCCACCAACTCACCGTCCTCCACGATTTTGACCACTCCGTTGACCTTTGCAGCTTCTTGGGTGTTCAGCTTTTTGAGCTTGCCGCCGATGTAGGGAGATTGGAGCATCACCGCATACAACATATCTGGGAACGTTTGGTCGATGCCAAAAATGGGTTTACCCGTCACTTTTGGTTTTAAGTCAATGCGTTTTACGTCTTTTCCTACATACTTAAAGGCCGAAGAAGGCTTTAATTCGGGTGTTTCGGGCGTTTTCCATTCTTTGGTGGAGGTGGAAATTTCATAATAGGTAGCTTTATGATTTCCCGAAGTCATGATTCCATTTTCAACTTTGATACCTGCCACGGGCACGCCCCATTGCTTGGCGGCTTGGGCTTTGAGCATTTCGCGCAGGGTAGCGGCTACTTCTCGAATGGGCTTAAACAACGACAAGGTGGTATTGCTTCCGCCCGTTCCCAGCGAATCTTCCACGCCGTTGGCCGTATTGGCGTGAACAACCTTGATTTGTTCGAGCGCTACTTCTAGCTCCTCGGCGGCCAACATCGCTAATCCCGTAAAAATCCCCTGTCCCATTTCCAGCTTGGTAGATTTGTAGAGGATGGTGTTATCGGGCAATACTTCAAACCAGAAAGAAGGTTCTTGCGTGGAAACTAGCAGGGGGAAATCCATATTTTCCGCTTTTTGGGCCAAAAAACGACGAATAGGCCCCTTTGACGCAATAACCGCTACGACGGTTCCGCCAAAAATAATGGCGCCGCGTTGCAAAAATTTACGTCGCGAAAACTTCTTTTTTGTTTTTTTATCTTCAGTAGCCATGTCGTTATGCAGTTACGGTTTGGGAAAGTTGGGCGGCTCTTTTGATGGCTTTGATGATGCGGGGCTGCGTACCGCAACGGCAAATGTTGGTGATATTGTTTTTAATATCTTCTTCGGTCGGGTTGGGGTTTTTCTCCAGCAAATTTGCGGCCGCCATCATAAACCCGGGCTGACAATAGCCGCATTGGGGCACGTTTTCTTCCATCCATGCTTGTTGAATAGGGTGAAGTTTATCCTCACTTTCGGATAATCCTTCGAGCGTCGTTACTTTTTTCCCTGCCGCAAAGCTTACGGGTATGGAACATGAACGATAGGCTTCGCCGTCGATGTGGAGCGTGCAGGCACCGCAAAGTGCAGCCCCGCAGCCGAATTTTGTGGCTTTGAGGTTGAGTTCATCCCGAACTACCCAAAGCAAGGGCATGGCGGGGTCTACGTCTACCTTTGCCGTTTTGCCATTGATATTAAAGTTGATTTCCATTTGGTTTAGTTTGAATATTGATTTTAGATTGACTAATCACTCTATTTTTAGGGTAAATTTTTTATCCTTTTTTTGTCAAAGGAACAAAGTCTTTGATTTCCAATACGTGCTTTTCATGGCCTTTGGTGGCAACGTATACCATGGCCTGACCCAATTCGGCCAGCGTACTCACAAAGTTTGGAAATACCTTACGGGCGAAGGGATACATCCAACTGACGTACTTGTAAGCAGGAAGGGTATTTTTCAAACCCGGTGTAGCGTGCATATATCCCGGACGGAAGTTATACACGGCCTTGAAAGGCAGTTTCATCAAGTCGTTTTCAGTTTTGCCTTTTACCCGCGCCCACATGCTGCGGCCTTTTTCGGTGCTGTCGGTGCCTGAGCCTGATACGTAGCAAAATGTCATGTCAGGGTTGAGTTTGCTCAATGTTTCGGCTACGTGCATCGTGAGCGTGTGGGTCATTTTGGTATATTCTTCCTCTTTCATCCCGACGGAAGAAATGCCCAAACAGAAAAAACAAGCGTCGTAACCTTTCAATTGGGCTTGGATGGGCGAGACGTCGAAAAAATCTTGGTGAATGATTTCCTTTAATTTGGGATGCGTGAAGCCAGAAGGTTTGCGGTTGATAATCAAAACTTCTTCAATTTCAGGGCTTTGCAGACATTCGTGCAATACACCCTCGCCGACCATGCCCGTGGCACCCGTCACAATGGCTCTTATTTTTTTGGTTTCTTTCATGGTTATTTTTGTTCGGTCAGCATATCCCAAAGCATTTCAAAGCCGTTTTCGATGATGGGTTTTTGTTGGTCGGGGGGTAAGTTGACAACGTAATTGTAGATGCCCATCAAGTGGCTGTTGGCCAACGTATAAATCAAATCAGTGGGTAACTCTTTGATGATTTTGGTGGCTTTTGCTTCTTCAATCAGCTGAATGTGTTTCTGGGATTGCTCCATCAAAACCGATTCGGAGATTTGAAAAATATGCGGTGAAAAAAGTACCTGTTGGATGTAATGGTTCTTCTCTCTGTTGTCTAAAGCCCAGTAAATGAAATAGATAAAGACTTTTTTTATGATGGCTTCGACACCATCCTCCGGAGTAATCTTTGAAAATAAGAATTGGTTTAAATCATTTTTGATGGTGATGTATAATTCTTTTATCAGGTCTTCTTTGGTGGCAAAATAATGAAAAAGGGTTCCGTTGGATACCCCCGCTTCCTTAGCGATTTTGCTCGTGGGCGTACCATGAAAACCAAACTCCACAAAGAGCTTCAATGCACTCGCCAATATCTGTTCTTTTTTATCCATTTATACTAGATTGACTAATCACTCTACAAAGGTAAGGTTTGGATCGGGCTTTCCAAATTTGTTTTTGGGTTTTATTGTCGAACACCAGCAACGGCGTATAATAGAGATAACTCACGGTTGTTACTTCCTGAAACGGAATACCTCTTGATAACTATTTTTTCAGCAGCCAAAAGAAAGGCTTATTTTAGTGCCAAAACAACTTTTAGGTTTGCCATGAAAAAGGTACTTTACTTAACACTTCTAACTTTCGTATTAGGCTGCAAAGGCGAAGACCAACCCACGATTGATCCCGAAATCTTAAAACCCCTTCTAAACGGGTATTTTGAGTATTTCCCTAAGCCCATCGACTACTTTACATCCCGCATCACCTGCAAAGAAGGTCACATGATTATCTCTAAAGCTTTTATTACAAAAAAGGACGAGAAAACCCTCACTATTCAATTTGTTTACGTTGGTAAATGCGCAGGACTCAACCCCAACCCCGGCAACGATTATGAAATAAGGGCTACTTTTACCTCTCCAATGCCTAAACAGGAAGCTACCCGTTATCGTATTGATTTTAGTGGAGTATGTGATTCGGCCATCCCGGCAGACCCTCAACTTGTTGGCAAAAAATTGGATGGGTATGCTTATTTGACTCCTGACCTTGGCGAGTTTGTGATTAATCTCCCCGTTTCCGTAAACAACGTCCCTCAAAAAATTACTTCCAAAATGGACATTAGAAGCGATAAGTTTTAGATGTGATGTTTGGCCCAAAACCTTTTATAGGCGGACAAAAAAGTGCTTAAAAATGGAAAAATTAACAATATTGAAAAATAGATATGGGGACTTTTGTGATAGTATTATTGAATGTCTATCATACAAACTACACTATAATAATAGGATAATTGAAATGACTACTTTAACTCGAAATATAGAGTTTACAGATAAAAATGTATATGAGATAGTTAAATTTAGATTTACTAAAATTAAAGAGTTTAAATTTTATGAAGAAAAAGGGTCAGTCAACTATGTTGTTGTTTTAGGTGGCAATTTTTTGAAAATAGAAAATACCTACATATTTGATTTCATTCCATGGGGAGAAAACCTGACAACTTTAGGAGACATTCGTAAATCAGATTTTTATATTATATGTGAAGAATTTGATTTTGAGTTTAAACAATATTTTGATGTTTAGCCATATGCCCTCTACACCTTAGCTTGTGACTCCACAGACTTAATATAAAGTAGGTTTTGTCCATCACCCCAAGTGCAGTATATAAAAATGTCATCTGCTCCATAGATAACTGTGGTCTTTTAAGCTGACCTCTAACGGTTTACGTATTGGCGATGGTGGAGAATTTGAAAAACGTCTGCCCAACATTTGCACAAATGCCCAATAGAATTACAAATTCGGGCGGCCGATGCCGTTGAGTTTACAACTATCAGCCCGACTATTGCCAATACAATGGTGGCGGTAGTTTTTAATTTGCGTAATTCTTTTGATATGTCTCATCCAAATTGAGTTTTCGCTTTATGTAGCCGATATGCTAAGCGATATCAACCATATCTGTTTAAAAAGCTGTTTGCTAATGAAGAAATCAAGGTTTGGTGCTCACTGAATGAATGGTAAACTTCAGTCGCCCAGCTTTTTACAATATTGATACATTCTTCTGGCGTTGATGCATTCAGCAAATCTAAAGTGGTTAATTGTCCTCGCTCTCCGAATCGGGGTGGTGTCAAAAATTCGGTTTTATCTTTTTTATAAGCGTTAATGATGTTGCTCAATAAAGGCGTCTTAGCATAATCCCATTTGATATTTTTCTCAAAAATTAAGTATAACCTTGTTAAATGAATATGATTGTTCCAAGGTCCGTGCAATTCACAATGCTGCAAAGCCATTGCATCAACACTTAAGAACCGTGTTTCATAGTAGATAGGATTATTAAAGTCAAGAATTTGAGTTAGGTGGTTTAAATTGCCCTCACATTCAAATACACCTTTGGATACATTTGAGTGACAAAACTGACATCTCCCCACATTTTTAAGTTCAATTCCTGATTTTTGGGCGTAGTCAAATAAGTCTTGCATATTTCTGTTCTCAAATTAAATTCAAATTATCCGCGAAAAATTTTGTAACAGTCTAACCTAAAATTACCGCCAACTCGCTGATTGACGCATGTTTTAGTGTTTTATCTGCAATGTAAATGCTTCTGTATTACAATACAAAACTTAAAAGCATTGTTTGTTAATAGGTTGGTTTATAGATGCTTACATGGGATGCGTTTGTTTCTAGTAATAGACGCTTAAACAATACAAAATGCGTATTTTGTATTGTTTAAATAATACTTCAGTACAGAGAGGTTTTGACGGAGCATGTCCTTCACCTCACAACAGCCCTACACTTTCTGCAAAAGCGTCAGCAGTTTTCTGTCCAATTTTTGGCCTTGGAAATTTTCGTAGTCAACGTCGCTTCGGCCAGAATTGAGCAAACCGAAGGAGCCGTCAAATTCCCATAACGCAAAGCCGATTCCGTTTTCGCTCAGAATGCCGAGCAGATCTTTGAACCACGCCAAAAATACGTCGTGGGGCGTCTTGTTGAAGCAGCCGCACTCGCCACAGTGTACGCCCGTGCCACTGTTTTTAAGGTCTATCCACGGTTGAAATTTGTCTTCCAACATTTTGCGGCTCAGGTTTTGGTCGCCCACTTTTCCGGGCCATACGGGAACGGGCAGGCTTTCCGGGTCTTTGTACACCCAAGAGGCTTTGTAATGCGAGATGATGGAGGGCGTATAGCCTCGGCAACTTTGCCCCACTTCTAAATCGGAAATACCCGTAATCACATCATTGCCAACGTTGTTGCCATCGGCAATGATTAAGTGTTTTTTATTGACTCCTTTGATGGTATTGTAGGCCGCCAGAATCAGCTTGCGGTACATTTCGGGCTCCAACTTGGTTTTTTTGCCCAATTGGTCGTTCATGTCGTCGCGCCAACTCGGTTCGTTGAGGAGGTCAAAGCTGATTTTTTTGGAAGACGTATCTTTGAATTTTTTCGCCCAAAATTCCCAATGATAGCAAAAGTCGCTCAGCGCCTGCTCATTGGTCCACAGGTTGTAAGGCTCCACAAAACCCGCGTTGATGCAATAGCCCGGCGCGCGGTGGAGATTGAGTGAAACGTGATGATTGTATTTTTGTGCCCAATAAACCAACTGCTCAATGCGGTCGGTCATTTGGGCGTCTATGTTTCTGATTTCGTCGATTCGGATGTTTCTTGAACGGTCAAATTTCAGATACGCAGGGTATGCCATCGGAATTCGGACAAAATCAAAGCCCCAATCTTCCATCCATTTAAAATACATTTCGGGGGTTTTCGGGCGACTTTTGGCGGGGTCGGGCGAGAAGAAATCAAGGACATTGAAGCCTTTCCATTGGGGCAATTTGTTCTTTTTCTTCACCGGCAAACTCATACTTCCACTCGACAAAGCGACCGTAGCCAACGAGCTATTTCTGATAAAAGTGCGGCGATTGATGCGATTTTCCATACGCAGTGATTAGTTGAAAAGCAAAGTTGAACAACAGTAAAATTACTTCAATGTTTTTTTGACACAGAGTTAAACACAGAGCCTCACAGAGTTGAGTAAAGAATAGCTCTATGAAACTCAGTGAAAACCTCTGTGCCACTCTGTGTCCCAAACTAATACTCACTCAAACTGAAAAGCAAAATAAGTACAAGAGCCTTTGCTGGTGTTTTGAAGGCCGTGCGGCACGTTTGAGTTGAGGAAAATGATATCACCGACTTTGGAGTCATGCCATACGCCATCAATGGTTTCCTTGGCTTGGCTATAGGCCTCGCCTTCCTGACTGTTGACCAGCATCAAAATCTCGGCGGCTGGGTGGCGGTGTGCAGGGTGGCTCATCCAATTGCCCGTGAGGGTCGTTACGTGCATTTCAAAACGCTTGCTCATGCTTGTTGGGCGGTCGAAAAAATTCCTTCTGCCGCCTTTGTCGTGGCCTTTAAACTCGGTTTCGTCCCAATTGAGCAGCAGCGAACCGCCCGCCGTTTTTCCTCTTTCAATGTCAAGCGGAGCGACCGAATTGAGCTGAAAAACGTAGTATGTCACGGGTTTGTCGGTATTGTTGACCACACTGCGCTTATCGCCCGACATAATTAAGGCAATACCTCCGGGCTTCAGTTCTTTGGTTTTACCTTCTACGGTCACGGTCAGGACACCTTCTTTTATGATGAGAAGTTCCTCGTTTTCTTGGGTGTACTCGCTGTCGCGCATTCTGCTTTTGGGATTGACGGTCGTGGCGTGTACTTTGAACAACTTGAAATGAGGCGTTGTGCCTTCCAAAATGGGCCGCGCTTCGCCTTTCGTTCTTTTGATCACTTCCAACTCTGACCATTTGTAGACTTTAGAAGCAACGGGCTCAGTGGTCTGGGCAAAAACCAGATGGCTGACAAGAAATAGCGGCAGGAGTAGCTTTGTCATCGGTAAAAGGTTCGTTTTAGGGTGTAGGCCAATGTTCTATTAAGTGCTTTTCACCAGAGGCTTTGACAAAACCTTAGCGATGTGCTTTCTATTGATGAGAAAGGTTAAAAGGGGATAAGTATAATGGTGTTGTATTAATAAATTGATAGACAGATGGTTATAAAACCAAAAGAGTGGCGTTTAAGTGACCGGTTACTGCCCAGCTTTTTCGTATTTTAGCATCTTGCTTGCCCAAGAGATAAAGTGCTGAAAGTTGGGTTGGTCGGTGTGGCCGCCGTCGTGCTGTCGCCATGACAGTTGCCCGTTGTGCATACTCGTAAGCATGGGCGGCATTTTTTCTTTTAGGGGGTCGTTTGAGACTCCTAAATCTTTTGCTCCCAAGAGTTTATAAGCAGTGCCCGCTGCAATCGTTGCCATATAACTACCCTGTTGGTCAAGCCATTTGGCATCGCCTTTTTCGGGAATACCGTAGCTTACATAACAAAGGCGAGGCGCGCAAAGCGCAATTAATTCATGCGAATCTACCGATAAATCGCAACCCGTTTTTTTGCCAAAACCCGATTCTTCGGTGCCGTATTTCAGGTAATTTCCCGCCATCCAATGATACTCACCACTAGCCGTCAGGCTTTCGACGGCTTCGCCAAACACCCTGCGGTGCAAGGTTGTGCCGCCTTTTCCAGACGAGGCAATCAACCCTACGGCAAAGCGTGGCTCAAAAGCCAAGGTTACCAAAGCGGCTTTCCCGTAGCGGGAAACGCCTTCGATGCCTACTTTTTTAGCATCCACGGCGGGGTCGGTTTCTAAATAATCCAAGCCACGGGCCGCGCCCCACGCCCAAGCCCGGAGCGAGCCCCAATCGTCGGGTTTGCGGTATTGGCCTTTGTTGACCAAGCCGATGATACCTTTCGTAAGCCCCGCGCCATTGTCGGCCTGAACACTCGTCGGGTCGATGGTGCAATAGCCCCAACCTGCGGCCAACAACTGCTCTGTACCTGGAGAGTCGCCGCTGGGAAGGGGCGCGAAGAAATTGGGAAGGGATGCGCGGGCAACAGGGCTGTAAGCGGGATATTTATCAAAAATAGCCTTCATTTCGGGATTACTTTTGATGAGCATTTCTTTGAACGCCGCGTTGATTTTCTCGAAATCTTCATTGTTGGGCTGGGCAGGTGAAGGGAAAGACGGACGACCAAACATCATCAACACTGGCACGGGACCTTTTACGTTGGAAGGAACTACTAGCATCATGTTGATGTCCACTTTGACGGAAGGATAGGCACTGTTGTCGACATGACCGGTCAATTTTTTGGCTACTACAGGAATTCGTCCCACAAATTCATTGTCTACGGCGTCCACTTTCCACGTTACTTTCGGGATATTTTTAGGTGGCCTTCCGTATACTTCGCGTTCAAATTCTTCGATGATTTCGGGGCGGCGTTGTGTCCACCACACATCGGCAGAGGTGACTTTGTTGCCATTTTTCAACGTTAAAATATCGGGCAAAGTTGGGCAGGGATTGGCGATTAATTCGTCATAATTGGCGTGATTGGGAGCCGATTCATTGCCGCTTGGGCCAGGCCGCAAGGTTTTGATGCCTAGTTGCTGCTTCATGTTGGCGTGGTCGGCGGCGGTGAGCTTATTGAGGCTATCGCGTTGAGCTGCGGTAAGCCCAAATTGCGCAAAAGTTGAAAAAGGGAGGAGGGAGAATAGCAAGAATTGTTTTAAGGGTTTCATTTTAAGGGAGTTGGGTTTTGGGTATTTTCAATACTTGCTATGCTAGGCCACATCAAGCAATGTCCTTCAAAAGAAGTTCATTGGTGATTTTGCGTGGAGTACCTTCCCGATGTCGTCGTGGTTTTTGAAAATACCCACGGATTTTTGGGCCGCCGAAGTGAGTGAAAACAATCCAACTACTAACAGCAAAGCGTAAGATTTCATCGGTAAGGATGGGGTTAGGTAGGCTTAGTCAATCAATTTCAACAATTCAGTAAGCGTGTTGGGAGAGCTGGGACGAGAGGCGTCGGCGGCGACAATTTTGCCGTCTTTATCAATAATCATGTAACGTGGAATGCCTGTAATGGCAAATTTACTGAGAAGCTGCGCACTGCGCGCTCCGTTTACGTGGCCGTGTTCACCCGGAAGTTGTAGTTCTTGAAGGGCTTTTTTCCACAGTTGCGGGTTTTGGTCGACTGAGATGTAGAGGAAAACGATTTTTTTTAACTGTTTTTCCGTCAGCTTTTCGTGCATGATTTTTGAATACGGAAACTCTGCCCGACAGGGGCCGCACCAACTCGCCCAAAAGTCTACATAAACGACTTTACCTTTGAAATCAGACAGGTAAAAATTCTTCCCGTCGATTGATGAAAATGCAATTTCATCCCCTTTTTGGGCGGCTTTGGTTAGCTCAGGTGCTGGTTTTTTCTCTTCTACTCGTGTGAGGACTTCGTAACATTTTTGAGTAGCCAATGCTGCATAACGCTCGGTTTGGGGCAGGCTTTTTAAGACATCAAGGGTATTTGTTACGGCCTCTTTGGGGGTAGTTGTGCAGTTGTCGCGCAGCAATCGACAAAGATAAAAAGGGAGCAAATTGCCCGTTAGGTATCGTTTTGCAAAAGCTACTTTATCATTCATGGCCGCCGACAAGTCGGCGTATTTATTGAAGGCGTGTTCTCTTGAATTAAAATAAGTGACAAATACGGGCAAAAAATCTCGGAAAGGGGCGGTTAAAAAAGCCTCTTCATCGGCGATTTTTTTGGGGTCTAGCGCCTCGGTCATTACGTTGGGCAGCGCCGACATTTTAAGGTTTTTGGTATCGGCATTGCTACGGGTTACGGTGTAGTTGAGCAGCCAATACCAATAATTCCAACGGGCGGTATTTTCGATGTAACGTTTGAAGGCATCGGAAAAAGCCGAAAAGTTGGGATGGGTTTTTAAAAATGTTATCTGTTGGTTTCGGGCCTTAAACAGTTCGATTTCACGGCTATCGACGGTTTGGGCAAACAGGAGTTCGTACTGTTTTTTTTGGTCGAAATCATTGGCAAATTTTTGCTGAAATTCTGCCCAAAAGGCTTTTTGCTCGGCATTTTCCCACAATGCATTGTACTGCTTAATCACACTTGGAGCTGTGCCCTGTTGGAAAATATCAACCGAATCCCGGCTGGCAAAAGCAGTTATGGTTTGGGCCGAGAGATAACTTGTCAGCAAAAAACATCCGAAAAACAAAAATAAAAACCTCATCTTAATAGGTAGTTAACTGGGTTGGTGGTGCGATAAGTACCTTTGTTAGAAAGCATTTATCGTACCACAAATGTTAAAACCCGATAGAATTTCCTCCATCGACTGGCAATGAAGCGCCCGTGATGTAAGCAGCGGCCTCGGAGGCCAAAAAGACGGCGGCCCAGCCAATGTCTTGAGGCTTACCAAATTTGCCCATGGGTGTTCGGTTGAGGGCGCGGTTCATGCGGTCGGGGTCGCTGCTCATGGCGGTTTTCATCATGTTGGTTTCGATGAAACCCGGCGCAATGGCGTTGACCCGAACGTTGTATTTTGAAAATTCGGAAGCCAACACTTTCACCATGCCTTCTACACCCGATTTGGACGCGGCATAGGCCACCACGCGGTCGATGCCGTAATAGGCCGCCATGGACGAAATCATCAAAATAGAACCGCTTTGGCGGGCGATCATGCGTTTGGCACAGGCGCGGGTCAGGGCAAAAACGGCGTTGAGGTTGGTATGGATAATGCGGTCAAAATCAGCATCGGTAACTTCCAACGCAGGTTTTTTCATGTTGATGCCCGCATTATTGACCAAAATGTCAATTTCACCGTAGGTGTTTACAATGGTTTCAACCAAGCCTTCGAGGGCATCCAGTTCGGTCACGTCATTGACCACATAATGGGCCGACTTGCCCAACGCCGCCGTGGCCTCCTGAAGCGCGTGCTCGCGCCGGCCGGTGATGATGACCGTCGCACCGGCGTGGGTCATGCACTGAGCAATATCATAGCCAATGCCACTGCCGCCGCCCGTTATCAGGGCAATTTTTCCCTCCAATGAAAAAACGGATTGGGGGCTTACTAAGGTGAGTTCTTCGGTTAACTGTTCTTTCTCTGTCATCGCAAATGATAAATTTCCACTAATTTTTTAACTTCATTTAAGGTTCTTTGCGGAGGCGTTAAGGGCTTTGGAAGGGGCATTTTTGAATGTTCTCCAAAGTATAACACGCACGCATCTCGCCACCACAGGGCTTCTTTTTCCTGTATTTTCAATCTTCCTTTTACGTTCTCAAAGATTTCGGGGTCAATGTCTGCTTTGAGGCTCTCCCAGGTTTTTTGCAGATTACCGACCTGCACCACGCCATCGTAATAACGCACGCACAACTCGTCCCACAGACTGCGACCCGTGCTCAGTTTTTTAGTCCAAGGTACATGATGAAACCAGAGGAGGTAATCCAACGGACATTGGTCCGGATTGCCCCATTTTTTCTGCACTTCAGGACTGTAAAGTTGCAGGGCATTGCTCACTTTGCCCGTTCGGTCAAACCCTAAGCCGATAGAATCAGCGCGGTGGTAATACACCGATGTCCAATCGGGGCGGGCACTTTTGGCGAGCCAAGGCTCGGGGCCGTAGTGATGACTTTCGCCCATCATGTGAGACGTTCCCAAGGGGTAGGTATAACTCACGTAGATAGGATGTGATTTCAACATCATGTCGGAAATTTTCTGCTCCGTTGGTTTGGTTTGGGTCAGAGTCATCCGAATCCATTCTGAAGCTATCTGCTCAGACGACAGCGTGTGATCCCACGCCAAACGGCCAAAAGCGTACCAATTGCTTTGGTTAAACGGATGTCCGCACCAGTTGTCGTCTGAGCCGGTATTGGCTACGCCGGCCATGAGCGAATTGGAAGCATTGTAAAGACTTCCGTCAATGACTTTGGCCACGGTAGAGCCCTGTCCTTTGGCGTAAGTATCGGTATCCAAACACTCTTTGAACATCGGTGCGAGATACGTCAAATGCGTTGATTGACCCAGATATTCCTGCGTAATTTGAAATTCCATGCCCAACGTCGTTTTGGGAAAAGCCCCAAACATGGGGTGAAAGGGTTCGCGAGGCATGAAATCAATGGGACCGTTTTTGACCTGAACGATCACTTTGGGGTCAAAGGCTCCGTCGAGGGGTTTGAATTGGGCATAACCTTCTTTGAATCTATCTCCGTTGGGGTCGGCATTGTACACGAATGCCCGCCAGATGACGATGCCGCTGAACGGACGCATGGCTTCGGCCAGCATGTTGGCGCCGTCGGCGTGGGTGCGGCCATAATCCTGCGGGCCGGGTTCACCTTCTGAATTGGCTTTGACCAAATACCCACCAAAATCAGGAATGTATTGGTGAATCTCTTTGGTTTTGTCGTTCCACCATTTACGCACTTCGGGGTCGAGCGGGTCGGAGGTTTTGAGTCCGCCGAGGGTGCGCGGCGAGCGGAAATTGACCGAAATAAAGACTTTGATGCCGTAGGGACGAAGTACATCGGCAACGGCTTTGATTTTTTCCAAATATTCAGCGGTCAAAAACCGCGAACTGGCATTGACGTTGTTGATGGACGTGGCGTTGATGCCTATCGACGCATTGGCACGGGCATACATTACGTAGCGCGGGTCGACGCGGTGGGGCAGTTCGTTCCATTTCCACATGGACGAGCCTGCATAACCACGCTCCACGGTGCCGTTGGCATTGTCCCAGTGGTTGAGCATCCGGATCTTTACCTTAGGACTGCTCGTGATGGAAAGTTTGGCGAGTGATCTGCCCGTTTGAATGGCTCTCAACAATTCAAATGTCCCGTACAATACGCCCGCTTCGGTTTTGGAAGAAATGATGATGTTGCCTTTTTCGGTATAAATCTCATATCCTTCGTTGGAGATATTCGTACTTGAAGGAGCATTTTTGTTGACGTTCAAAATGATTCCTCCGCTTGCTGTTGCCGTTTTTACAGTAGCAATTTTTTTGCCCAATAAACCCTGTAAACCCGTCTGAAGTTCTTCCGCCGCGATTTTAAGGGTTTGATTGTCGGATGCAACAGCAATGAATTTTGTGAACGGAGCATAGCTTTCTCGCTGCTTGGCATCTTTGATTAAATCATAGTTTAGCCAGAGCTGCGAGCCATCATCTGCGAAAGCGGCGGTGGAGAGTAGCAGGAGAAATAGAAATAAATATCTTGTCATTGATTTCATTTGGCTAAAGCCATTATTTGTTGTCCTCCAGCTAAAGCAGGAGGCAATTCAATTTTTAATTTTCCTATTTTTCAATAGGGATTGTTTGGAATCATTCATTTATTGCCACTAAAGCAGGAGGCAATTCAATTTTTAATTTTCCTATTTTTCAATAGGGATTGTTTGGAATCATTCATTTATTGCCGCTAAAGCAGGAGGCAATGCAATTTTTAATTGTCCTATTTTCAATAGGAATTGTTTGGAATCATTCATTCATGAATTACCTCTGAATTGCCTCCTGCTTCAGCTGGAGGACAAAAAAGAATTCCATGGCATTGGCTTTAGCCAAAATCCTATGTGTCCCTGAATTTCTCAAATCCATATTTTTCAATCAACTCATCATATTCCTGCGCATAGGTCTTTTTTTGATGATGTTCCTCCTGCCTTTTGATGTAATTTCGTACCCTATCTACAATGGATTCAGAGACAGAAATGGCGAAATATTCATCCTGCCACTCAAATTTTTCTTCACAAATACCATTTTTATTGACCCAAAAAGAGGATTCTCCTTTGAGCAATTGCATGATTTTGCTCATGCTTTGGTCAATGCCAAGGGAAATAAGGCAATGAACATGGTCAGTGTATCCATTGATAAAGTCAATATAAATGCCTTTTTCTTTGGCGTTTTCTCGGATATGGTTAAAAATAGTTTGCCGCATTTCGCGGGTTTTCATAAAGGGAATTCTATGCTTGGTTGACCACACAAAATGAATCCAAACTTTGATGTAGGGCATGATTTAATTTATTTATCTCCAGCTAAAGCTGGAGGCAATTCAAAACAGGCAATTCATAAAACAGACATGCCTTTTTCAATGGCAAGCTCCAAACCCCGCAATTCGGCCAGACCTTTTAAGCGCCCGATGGCCGAATAGCCCGGATAAGATTTATCTTTTCCTGTTTTGTGCAAATCGTCCAGCATTTGATGTCCGTGGTCGGGGCGCATCGGAATCATCGCGTCCTTTTGCCCCTGTTTCTGCCTTCTTTTTCCTTCCAGCACAAAAGCTTTTACCACTTCGTACATGTCTACATCGCCCGCCAAATGCGCTGCTTCGTGAAAATTCAGGGGATTCCGTTCTCGTTTGGTTGTTCGCAAATGCACAAAATGAATTCGGTCGCCGAAGCGCTCAACCATTTTGGGCAGATCATTGTCGGCACGTACCCCCAATGAACCGGTGCAAAATGTGATACCGTTGGCTCTCACTTCGCAGGCATCCATCAATTGCGCCAGATCAGCCTCAGTGCTAACCACTCGCGGTAAGCCCAAAAGCGGTTTTGGCGGGTCGTCGGGATGGATGCAGAGATTTACGCCCACTTCTTCGGCCACGGGAGCTACCTGTTGAATAAAATAATACAGATTCTCGCGCAACTCTTTGTCACCGATGTGTTTATAATTATTCAGTAATCCCTGAAACGTGGCCAATTCAAAGGCTTCATTGGAGCCTGGGAGGCCCAACAGCACCGTATTTTGCAGTGTGGCGATTTCCTCCACTGTCATGGCGGCAAACTTGCGCTTGGCAGCCTCCTGTACTTCGGGGGTATAATCGGCTTCGGCATTGGCTCGTTGGAGAATGCAAAGGTCAAACACCGCAAAATCTTCCCACACGAACCGCAGCGCCAAGGAGCCGTCGGGCATTTCGTAGTACAGGTTGGTCCGTGACCAATCCAGTACTGGCATAAAATTATAACACACCGTTTTGATGCCGCAGGCTGCTAAGTTGCGCAATGAAACTTTGTAGTTATCAATGTATTGCTCCCGGCTCGGCAGGCCTTTTTTGATGTCTTCGTGCACAGGCAGACTTTCCACCACCTCCCACGTCAGCGGGGTGTAGCGGTCATTGTCTGCTTCAATAAGTTGAATGCGTTGTTGGATGGCGTCGATCGGCCAAACGTTTCCTACCGGAATTTGATGTAAGGCGGTGACAATGCCCTTACATCCCGCCTGACGAATGTGCATCAACGAAACGGGGTCGTTTGGCCCAAACCAACGCATGGTTTGAATAAATGTCATTTGTTATTTTTTTAACACAGGGCTGCAGCGGTTTCACAAAGGGTAATCATAACTCGGTGTAAATCTGTGGTTAAATAAAAATTTACTCTCCTTTATATTTTTCAAACAACTGTGCTACATTGGCCGTTTGGTGGTTGCCTGAATGAACCAGTACTCTATAACGCAATACCAGCTTTTCTCCTTTTTTCATCACCGTTGCTTTGTCATCCTGCGGCCAATACATGGGCGTTGGTGAGAAGAAACCATAATCGCGCGTAAACCAGGGCGAAGGATACCAAGGGTTGGAAGGGTGCTGCATAATGGTCATGCCTTCCACTTTGTCGCCTCTTTTGCCCGAACAGTCTATCCAAGGTGATTTGATGCCAAACGTTCCTTTTTCGGCTTGGTTTCCTTCGGCATTAATCATGGTACCGCCGTTGATGACCGCCAGATCGGGGTCCATGCGCCCGCTGAAAAGCGAGTGATTGGTTTTCAAAATGGTCACATCTATGAGGGTTTCCATGGTGACGTCAAAATCAATTTGGTACAGGTCTTTGGAAGGTGCCGTAATGGTGATGGTGCGAAAGTCCTTGATTGGTGCGTTGGCCCCGGGCCGACGCCAAATGCACTCATTTTCAATGACTACCTTCTCGCCACCTGATTGGGTAATATCGGCACGCAGTGAAATGATTTGTCCTTTTTCCAACCCTTCCTGCCAATAATTGCCACCGTTTACTTTATCACAACCAAAAAATAAAGAGCTGTGGTGGGGATAATTTCCATTACGCATGGAGGTCACGCTCGCGTTGGAAGGCCCGTTGAGGGGGTAGAAAAAAGGATACTTTTCATCCTGCGAAAAAATGTAGCTTGTAAAAAAGTTATTGTTGATCGTGATGTCAATCTTGGAATTGAGCTTTTGAGCCGTAATTTTTGTTTGGGCTCGGCCTGCCATACTTGAAAATACGGCTGCGAAAAAGAAAATCCGTTTAAAATAATACATGGATTAATGGATTGTGTAAATCATTTGTTTTGTCATACCCGTAGGGGCGGGTCTTGCGTCCGCCCGCCTCAAATATTAGTTAATGGATGTACAAGATTGGGCAGACGCAAGGCCTTCCCCTACGCTTTCAAATGAATTTGCTGTGCCTGTTTCTGTGCTTTGATAGATAATTCAGCTGCCAACAAACAATGGACTTGCGGCATGGCGGTTTCGGTACGGTTCACAATATCGTCGACGAGTTGACGGCCATAAGGCAATTCCTGTTGGGTGCAGTCAATGTAGCGCGTCTCTTTGTGGTCGGTCAAAAACAAGTGATTGCCGCCTTCACGCCCGCCAATGTCGATGTTTTTGCGAATTTCAATGAAGCCGTCGGTGCCCAAAATCGTCAGGCGACCGTCGCCCCATGATTTGAGTCCGTCGGGCGTAAACCAGTCTACCCGAATGTAGCCCATGCCGCCGTTGCCGCGAAGCATCACATCGCCGAAGTCTTCAAAATCAGGGTATTGAGGGTAGTGCGTATTGCCCACCTGCGAGGCTACGATTTCGGCTTGGGTAGAGTTGGTGAAGAACAAATATTGGTCAAATTGGTGAGAGCCAATGTCACAAATGATTCCCCCAAATTGCTCTTTATGAAAAAACCACTCAGGACGCGTTTTGGGATTCATGCGGTGCGGCCCCATTCCGATGGTCTGAATAACTTTGCCAATGGCGCCTGCTTTGACCAATTCTCCCGCTTTTACGGTCGCGCGGTTTTCGAGGCGCTCACTGTACATGATGGAGTAAATGCGGCCCGTTTGTTTCTGGACCTTCCGTACTTCAGCAAGCTGTTCGAGGGTCGTAATGCCGGGTTTGTCTGACATGAAATCCTTGCCACTTTTCATGACCCGAACCCCTAGCGGGGCGCGCTCGTTGGCAATGGCCGAGCTTAGCACCAATTGGATGGATTTGTCATCCAAAATTTCTTTTTCGCCCGAAGCGAGCTTGGCTTGGGGATGCCGTTTGGCAAATGCCGCTACCAAATCAGGCTCTTTGGCATAATACGAAACCAATTGCCCACCGCCCCTGATAACCGCTTCCACTTGTCCGTAAATGTGGCCGTGGTTCATGCCGATGACCGCAAATTTAATGCGTGGGGTGTCGTAATGAATAATGGGCGAAGCAGCTACTTTTTCAGTTTTGATGTGGCCGAAAGAATCGGTGGAAAGCAGGGGAAGGGCCATGAGGCCAGCGGCCGATTCTTTCAAAAATGTGCGTCGTTGGTTATCGGAATTCTTCATGAGTGATTGGGTTAGGGTAGCGGTTTTGAGAAACCGCTACCACTTTCAATATTTTTTATGCGCGGTTTTGAGAAACCGCCACCATGTTTATTACATCTTAATATTTGTCGTACCGTAAGGCTTACGTTGGGGACGGCTCAGCATGGCGTTGGCCTCGCTGTCGTTGACAAAACGTTCTGCTTTAGGGTCCCACTGCAATTTGCGGGGCAATTTCATGGCAATGTGACTTACCAAACATACGCTGCACGCGCGGTGGCCAATCTCAACGGGTGAAATCGGCGGTTTACGCGTTTTGATACATTCGAGCCAGTTGCCGTGTTGCTCTTCGCTTTTGTACAAATGAATTTCATTTTCACCGATGACCGACGTGAGGATTTTAGGGTCGCTGGCATCGAGGGCTTTACTGCTCTTAGCTCTCGAAACAGGGTCGCTGGCCGAAGCCACATAGTCGCCACGCGATACAAAAATCCAACCTTCGGTTCCTTCGTAACGGATACCGTTGGGGAAACCTCCGCTGGTGTACATCGTGATGCCGTTGGCGTATTCGGCTTTGACCATGAAGTCGCCGTGAACATTCCAGAGACCTGATTTTGGAAATTCAGCCACGGCTTGTACCGAAATAGGCCCTGTCAGTTCGGTGTCCATTCCCCACGCGGCGGAGTCAAAGTGGTGTTGTCCCCAACCCGTAATCATTCCCGCGCCAAACTGTTCGAGGCGCAGCCAACCTGGGCGGCCGTAGCCTTGCTGTGGATGAACGCCAATTTCGGTATAAGGCATTTCGGGCGTAGAGCCGAGCCACATATCATAATTAAAGCCTTTGGGAACGGGCATTGTGGGGGCCGAAGGGCCTGAAGGGTCGCCGGGAAGACCTACTTTGACGGTATGCAGCTTTCCGATGCGACCGTTGCGGACCAGTTCTGCCGCGATTCTGAATTGAGTAGAAGAGCGTTGCTGTGTTCCTACTTGGAGAATTGTGCCCTTTTTCTGGACAACATCGCTCAACATCCGGCCTTCGGCAATGGTCAGCGATGTGGGTTTTTGGAGATAAACATCCTTGCCAGCGAGGGCGGCTTCGATGGCAGGCTGCGAATGCCAGTGGTCGGGGGTACTGATGATGACAGCGTCGATGTCTTTATTAAGTAGCATCTCACGGTAGTCATCGTACATTTTGGCGTCTACGTAGTTGGCGTTGCCCGTCTTTTTGGCGTAATAGCCTTCTACCAGTTTTTTGCCGTCCACTAAGCGGTTTTTGTCAAGGTCACAGACCGCAATCATGCGTGCTACGTCGTGTTGGAGGGTGCCGACCATATCGTGGTCGCGGCCGATACGCCCGCAGCCGATTTGCCCGATGTTGATTTTATTGCTGGGTGCATTTTTGCCAAATACGGAGGCTGGAACAATGGTCGGAACGCCAATGACGGTGGAGGCTACCGCGCCTTTGGCCGTCAGCGAGAGAAATTCTCTTCGCGAAACAGCGGTTTTTGGTTCTTTTGACATAGAAAGGTTGAGGTTACTTTTAACGTAAAAGTTGAAAATGAATGTCTTTTAAAATAACTATGTTTTTGATTTAGAAACAGGGTATTTAAATTGTACAATTTTTGAGTTAGATTTCTTGCTAAGTATTTAAATTGTGAGGGAAGATAAAGGTCAAAACATGGTTAATGTTAGACTAAGAACTCTGAATTTCAAAGATATTACCTAATTTTTTCGATTAAAATACTAAAAAAGTCTATCGAAAACGTTTTCGGAAACGCAACCGATAGATATAATTAAATAAGATATTTTATATATTTTTGTGAAATTGTATAAAAGAAAACGTTTATATTTTTCGATTAAAGAAAATTGATTTTACTTACAAACTTGGAAAAATGTAATTTTGATGGTACTGTGTGAAAAATGCGGCAGCGATAAGAATGTCATAAAATCGGGGTTTATAAGAGGTCAGCAGCGACTGTATTGCAAGGCTTGTGAGGTTCATTTTACCATGAATTTACCTCAAAAGGGTGTAAATAAACCCATTCGACAAGTTACGATTGTCGACATTGCCAAGGCTTTAGGGGTGGCACCCTCTACGGTGTCGCGGGCGTTGAATGGAAGCTCGGATATAAATCCGCAGACGCGTCTGGAGATTTTGCGGGTAGCAACCGAAATGGATTATCGGCCTAATCTGCTGGCACAGAGCCTTCATCGTGGCGAAACCCACACCATCGGCGTCGTAATTCCCGACATTGAGCGGCCTTTTTTTGCCGCAGTCTTGGCAGGTATTCAGAAAGTGGCAACCGGGGCGGGCTATCGTGTGATGATTTGCCAATCGAACGAGTCGCACTCTACTGAAACCCTTAATGTGCAGGCATTAGTGGCTAGTAGGGTGGATGGATTACTGATTAGTCATTCTAAAGAAACAACCTCGTTTGAACACATTAAACTTCAACTCAAAAAAGGGTTGCCAATTGTCCATTTCGACCGGGTTTGTTACGACATCGAAACCTCAAAAGTGGTTCAGGAAGATTTTGACGGGAGTTTTGCCTTGGTCGAACACCTCATTTTGCAGGGGTGCCGGAGGATTGCGGTATGTGCCGGGCCTCGGGAATTATTGATAAGCACGACCCGCCTGAATGGCTACAAAGCAGCATTGGCCAAATACGGAATCCCGCTGGATGAAGAGTTGATTTATCATAGTAATTTTAAGAAAGGTGAGCCGGTACTTGCCTTGAAAGCTTGGTTGGAGTTAGACCAAAAACCAGACGGGATTTTTGCAGTTCATTACGCGAATGCGGTTGATATGATTATGGAGCTGAAAAGGCTTAGAATCCAAATCCCAGAACAAATTGCGGTGGTGGGTTTTGGTGATGAACTTATTGCTTCGCTGATTGAACCATCTCTGACGGTTTTCCACCTTTTTCCGTTTAATGTTGGCGAAACCGCCGCCACTTTGTTGATTGACAACATCATCCACAAAGACACGTTTGAGCCAGTTGTAAAAAAAGTCAAAGGCGAGTTGATTATTCGGGAGTCTTCCCTGCGAACTACATCCCTTTAGGTTCAATCATTACGACTTCCTCTTTGTCCAGAATCACCTCGCCTTCGGGCAAGCCTTTGGGTTTGCGCACATACTTTTTGGGCGTTACAATGACGGGGCAAAGTGTCTCGTTGCGGCGTTTGGAATACCACGCGGCGATTTGTGCCGCTCGTTCAATGACGCTGTTCGGGAATTTTTTGCCCGCTTTGTATTTCACCACCACGTGCGAGCCTGCCACGTCGCGGGCGTGGAGCCATAGGTCTTCTTTGTAGGCGTATTTTTTGGTCAGCAAGTCGTTGTTTTTAGCGTTTTTGCCAATCAAAATTACGTAGCCTTCAAACTCGGTATGTTTGAAGAGTTGAGTAGGTGACAGAATGGGAGCGTCGCTCAGGAGGTTATTGGTTTTTAAATATTTGCGCAATAGTTTAAGTGATTCAAATTCTTCAATGGTGCTGACATGATTTTTGAGTTCTTCCAATTCGCCTTCCCGTAGGGCAATATTTTCCTGCAATTTTTCGATTTCAATGCGCTCGTTTTTGGATTTTCGATAATACGTTTCTGCGTTTCGTTGGGGCGTCAGGTCGGGTTTTAATTTAATTTCGATGTCTTGATTTCGGTAAAAATCAAACAGTGTCACGCGCTCGGCGCGCTCGGGAATTTGGTGAAGATTGGCCATCAAAATGTGCCCGATTTCTTCGTTTTTCACCTCGCCGTCAATGCCCAATAATTTCTGAAAAGCTTCTTCGAGGTAATGTTCGGTTCGCTGAATGCGTTTTTGCAAAATTTTGAGCGCGTCCCCTTTTTCTTTGGCAATGACCCCAACGCGGTTGTAAGTAGTGTAAAAATCATTGAGTGCCGCAATGGCGCTGCTGTGTTCGCGCATTACTTCGCCCAGCGCAACGAGCGTAAGCGTGGGCTGATGATGCCACAGGCTGATTTTAAACGCAGGGCGGGAGAGAAGATTTAACGTTTCCTGAATGATTTGCCAACGTTGCTCAGAAGCTTGGGCAGATATAGCGTCGAACTGCTCTGCTAAATACGCATTGATTTCTTTGCCAAACGTAGGAAACACTTTGCGGTGGTCGTAATTCGCGGCTTGGTAGGCTTCCCAGGTCTGGTCGATTTCCCGGTCGAGTTCTGATAAATGCAGGTTATTGTCGGAAACGAGCCGGTTGTGAAATAAATCTATCACCTCATCTCCCTGAAACACAACGGCATTGGAACGATTGCCGAATAATTTAAAAACGACAGTGTAATTATTCTCTAAAACCAACCCAAAAGCCCGCTCATTCTTGAACTGACGTACATCAATGACGGCTAAATCATACAGATTTTCGAACAAATCGGCGCTATTTTGACGGGCGCGGTTGAAGTCTTCGGGAAAGTTGAGGCAGGCAAAATCGGGGCGGAGCGTGGCACGAATGAAAAAAGGACGATAGTAATTGTTTTTGCCACGAGCGTGTGCCAGAATGATGACCAACTCATCTTTTTCCTGACTAAAACATTCCATAAACTTCAAACCCGTAGCTTCCTGACGAAGGGCTTCGGTCAAGTGCCGTAAAAAATGGTAATTCTGATGCATGGCACAAAGGTAGTCAGCAGTTCAGAGTAGGCAGTAGGCAGTAAGCAGTATTTTTCAAAATAAAAGGCAGTACGGATTTTCGCACTGCCTTTTAAAAGAACTTAGACTGCCTACTGTAAACTGTCGCACGGGCGGGCCCCGCTACTTTTCTCTGGTCAGTACCTCGTCGATTAAGCCGTATTCTTTGGCTTCGAAGGCCCGCATCCATTTGTCGCGGTCAGAATCTGCCTCAATTTGCTGAATGGTTTGACCAGTGTGGTTGGCCAGAATTTCGTAAAGTTCTTCACGTAATTTTACGATTTCACGCGCCGTGATTTCGATGTCAACGGATTGACCCTGAGCGCCGCCAGAAGGTTGGTGAATCATAATACGGGCGTGGGGAAGCGCCGCACGTTTGCCAGCCGCACCACCTGCCAACAATACCGCACCCATCGAAGCCGCCAAGCTGGTACAAACCGTGGCTACATCGGGACGAACGTACTGCATGGTGTCATAAATTCCCATCCCTGCGTATACTGAGCCGCCGGGGCTGTTGATGTACATCAGAATATCTTTTTTAGGGTCTGCTGATTCCAAAAATAATAATTGAGCTACCACAATGTTGGCGATTTGGTCGTCAACGGGCATTCCAAAAAAGATAATACGGTCGGCCATGAGGCGAGAAAAAACATCGACCTCACGGAAGTTCATCGGGCGCTCTTCGATGATAGCGCGTGTCATGTTTTCAACGGTATGATTTACGTAGCCATCTACTGTAAGGCCACTCATACCCAAATGTTTAACTGCGTACTTTCTAAACTCTTGTCCGTGATTCATGGTTACTGATTTATGTGCTTAGGCACAGTTAATGGTTAATGATTGTTGTTAAGGTCGTCTTTGATACATGAGCGATACTCTAATGAACACGAAAAAATGGTCACTTGGTTCGACGGACAAAAATGCAGAATTTAGTCTTTGATTGTTGTCAGTTTAGCCAACAAATTATCAGAATTACCCATATCGGTCCAAAACGATTGAAATTCAGCCACTTTCAAAGTGAATAATTGGACATTCAATGGCCTAGAATTTTAAAAATAGAGGAAGAAAGCAAAATTTTGTTTTATAAAGTAACGTTGATAAAGCAACAGAACAGGTTTGGTAAAAAGGATGGAATGGAAAAACAACATCCTCTGCATCCATAAAACTTGTTTTATGGATGCAGAGGATGTTGTTAATAAAATAGACCCTAGTTTATCGCTTATTCGGCGTCTTTTACTTTTGGTTTACGTCCGCGTGGTTTTCCTGTATATGGTTTTTTTGCTGATTCTTTGGCGCCTTGATCTTTGACTAATTGTAATTCATAAGCCGTTACACCTTCATATTCAAATGAATTGATGATGAAACTGTATTTAGTGGTAGCATAATCAACGCCCCCTGAATTTAAAATAACGCCCAAAGGAATACTATAACTCTTTGCAGCTTTGGTCATTTTGAATACATCCGACTCATCAGAAGAAGCAGGCACTAAATAAAGGGCTGATAATTTGCGTTTTCCAGCTTGCGATCCAATTTTGAAATGAGTATTTGATGGGTCAAATCCTAATTTATCAACCGTCTTGTCGGGAAAAACAAGTTTCCCTGCTGGAGAAATGTACCCTTTAAGAATCGTAGGTTTACTTACTTTTTTTTCAACAACAGGCTTACTGTTTTCCTTTGGTGAAAAAAATTTGAGTGATGTGAGTTTCATGAAAAATTATATTTTAGTGTTAAAAGTATACAAACATACAAGCAATTAAGAATTTGCCGTATATTTTTTGAAAAAATATAGTTGATAAAATCAAATAGATATAGTTTGCTTCTGGATGAAAATTAAAAGTTGGCCCCTTAAAAGTGTACTTTATGAACCTTTGAATGGTAAATGTCACAGATTACAGCGCCTTATCTTTTTTGAATTTTAATCGAATTTTAATTTCGTTTTATCGTCATTTTTTCCCCATTTTTCAGATTTAAAATAGATGTATTTTGTTGAATACTTACTCTTGATAGCTTATTTATTGAAACGATTGATTAAGCAAAATATTTATTTTTAACTGATATGGATATGTTTTTTTTAACTTTTATGAAAGGGTGTTTACTTTTGTTGCAGTATTAATGATAGAATAGCGGTGGAAGCAAAAATAATGATGAGAAAGATTTTGGAGGGGCATGTTCCTGCCGCCTCGGTTTCCTATTGTTACGGGTTATGGGAACGTTATCAGTTCGATTTCGTGGCCTCTAAGCCTCGGCGGACACGTTTGGGCGATTTTAGGGCGCAGACGGGTTATCGTGAACGAATTACGGTCAATGTGAATTTGAATCCATATAATTTTTTAATTACGTATTTGCATGAAGTGGCGCATTTGGAGGTGTATCGTAAATATAAACGCCGTCAACCACCGCATGGAAAAGCGTGGAAAAATCATTTTTCTGGATTACTTATACCCGTAATGAACGAAAATAATTTTCCGCTTTCGGTCTTGACCCCGCTCCTGAAATATGCCCAAAACCCAACCGCTTCTACTGGAACGCACTTGCCGCTAATGCAGGCGCTTAAAAACATTGATGCGCCACAAACAGATTTGGTCATGGTCAGTCAAGTGTCAGAAGGGCAGCTTTTTCGCTTAAATCAAAAAGTTTTTGTTCGGGGTACACTACGTCGTACACGCGTTGTTTGTGTAGAAGAAGCTTCTCAAAAAAAGTATTTGGTGGCTGCCCATGCATGGGTAGAAAAAATATAAAATTTTAAAGCGGAGCGAGCAAAGTGAAGAAAACCACTACACAAAATTGTATTAAAAAAACAAAAATAAAAAAAGTAGATATATGTCTTTCTACTCGTCGTTATTTTCGTTTTTTGTCGTACTATTTAGCTTTTTATTTTACGACACAGACTTCTTTTTTAGCCTATTCACAAACTTCCGTTTTGAGCGAAGGACGCTGGCTTAAAATGGGAGTTATGCAAACGGGAGTGTACAAGATTGATGTCGCATTTTTACGCAAAATGGGCATTAACCCAACCGAGGTAAACCCTAAAAATATGCGTTTGTTTGGCAATGGAGGGGCGATGCTTCCGCAGTTGAATAAGGCGTTGAGGGTGACTGATTTGATTGAAAATGCAGTGTTGGTAAAAGGGGGAGATGATGGTCGTTTTGATGAAGAGGATGTCCTGGTTTTTTTTGGCAAAAGCCCGCACGAAATTAACTATGATTCTACCCAAAATCGTTTTTCTCATCAACTGAATACATATTCTGATACTACCTTTTATTTCCTTCAAATCGGCACACAGCCGGGCTTACGTATTCAGACGCAAAAATCTGGAACGACTGGCCAATTGTTGACTACTTTTGACGATTATGTATTTCTTGAAAGTGAACTCTATAACCGCGTGCAGTCGGGTAGAGAGTGGTGGGGCGAATATTTCGGTACGCAGACACGACAGGAGTTTAATGCTGATTTGAGCGGTGTTGTACCCGACAGTCCCTTGAAACTAACGGCTGCCACTGTGGCGTCGGCGCAAGTGGTAACAAAATTTTTGTTTGCTATCAATGGGCAGGCCATAGGCGAACAAACAATGGGTACGGTGTCGGCGATGAGTCCCACAAACCGATACGATTTGAGAGGGCAAAGAACATCCCAAACCCATGCGGGTAAACTGACCCTAAACGCTACCAACCCTGCCCGCGTGACAATCGCGGCCACGTTTGACAAAGCGGGCCAATCCAATGCCGACGGTTACTTGGATTTTATTGGGTTGCAAGTGCAGCGCAACTTGCGACTCAATGACCAAACAGTCGTCTTTCAAAACCTCAGCTCACTTACGCAAGATTCCGTTCGGTACGTTATCAGCCAAGCCAACACGCAGATTCAGCTGTGGGAAATTACCGACCCGTTGCGCCCGCGGGCGCAGGCGTATTCCTCAAATGCTACGGAAGCTACTTTTGGGGCGGCTGGAAAAACCTTGAAACGGTTTGTGGTGTTTACCGAAAATCAATTGAAAACACCCGTTTCTTTTCAGGCGGTTCAGAATCAAAGTATCAGAAGCCTGTCTACCCCCGACATGGTTGTGGTGACGGCGCCTGCGTGGCAAAAACAGGCCCAAAAACTGGCGGATTTTCGTCGACAAAATGATGGCTTAGACGTACAGGTGGTGACTACGGTTCAGGTCTATAATGAATTTGCTTCTGGCCAACCCGACCCAACGGCCATCCGTGACTTGGTAAGGTATCTTAGCGATAAACAGCCCGAAAAATTGAAGTATTTGCTGCTTTTCGGTGATGCGAGTTATGATTTCAAAAATAACCTAAAAGCCATTGCTCCCTCCGAATTGGCCAATTTTGTGCCGTCGTATGAGAGCAGGGAGTCGGCGCATCCCGTACGTAGTTTTTCTTCCGACGATTATTATGGATTCTTGAAACCCGATGAGGGAGAATGGAAAGAAGATTTTACAGGAAATCATACGTTGGATATTGGCATCGGGAGGCTGCCCGTCAAAACCATTGCCGAAGCCGAAACGGTCGTGAGCAAAATCATGCGCTACAACGCCAAACGCTCGAAGGGAGATTGGCGCCAACGAATAGCTTTTGTGGCCGATGATGGAGACGACAACCTTCACCAGAAAGATGCCGATGATTTGTCTAAAATAGTGGCAGAATTGGCCCCCGCGTATGCCCTTCATAAAGTGTATGTAGATGCTTACCCTCAGTCGGGTTCTACTATTCAACGTGCTCCGGGTGCGGGCCAAGCCGTTGACCGCTATGTAAATGAAGGTGCATTGATTGTAAACTATACTGGACACGGAGGCATTTCTACGTGGTCTGACGAACAGATTGTGACCTTGCAAAATCTGTTTAATTGGCGCAATTTGGACAATATGCCCCTGATTATCACGGCCACCTGCGAGTTTGGTCGTTATGATAATCCCGGGGAAGCATCTGGTGCAGAGATTTCGGTGCTGAGCCCGCGTGGTGGGGCCATTGCCATGCTTACTACCTCGCGCCCAGTGTATGCCAATACCAATTTCTTGGTAAACGCTGCGTTTTACCGTGCCGTTTTTGAACCCCAGAATGGAAAAATGCCTCGTTTGGGGGATGTCATCCGCATGACCAAAAACAAAAGTGTTTATGATGTACTCAACCGTAACTTTACCCTCTTGGGCGACCCATCGCTACAATTAAATTATGGAGATTATCGGGTGAGTATAACGGCAAATGATACCCTTAAAGCGGGTCAATTGGCCAAACTGTCGGGAGAAATACAACAAGATGGGGCAACGGTAGCTGATTTTACGGGAACGGCCTTCGTCACCGTTTATGATAAAGAAAGTCAGCTTTTGACGCTCGGCGATAAAGCGCGCGGAGAGGCTCCCAATATCATTCCTGCCAATCCAAAAATGCAATATGGCTTGTACGACAAAAAATTGTTTGAAGGAAAAGTAAGCGTAAAAGCAGGAAAGTTTAATGTACAGTTTATTGTTCCAAAAAACATTGGGTCGCCGTTTGGCAACGGAAAAATCGAAGTATACGCAGTAAAAGCCGACAGCCTCCGCGATGCCGTCGGCGGAACTAAGCACGTAATGGTGGGAGGAAGCGGGCCGTTGCAGAACGATACCCAACCGCCGCAGATGCAACTGTACCTAAACGATGAGTTGTTTGTAGACGGCAGTCAAGTAGAAGATAGCCCCCTTTTTGTGGCCAAATTAAGCGATGAAAATGGCCTAAATTTTGCAGGGAATATGACATTAACCCTGAACGATACGTTGAGTATCGCGGTAAACGATTATTTTTTAGCCGAAAAAGACGATTACCGTTTGGGCCGAATTTTGTTCCCTTTTTATCGGTTGCCTACGGGTGAGTATACCGTTAAATTGAAAGTGGAAGATACGTACAATAATACGGCGGAGGGTGCGTTGAGGTTTAGAGTAGGCGAAGAAATAAAATTGATTAAGACAGTCATTGCGTATCCTAATCCATTTGTTGAACAGACTAAGTTTCAACTTGAGCTCGTTGACGAAGGGGATGATGTAGAAATAACCCTTCAGATTTTTGACCTAAATGGGAAAATGATTTGTACCGCAGCGCAAACAATTTATAACTCAGACAAGCTTTTGGAGGTGTTTACGTGGAACGGAAAAAATCAATCAATCCAAAATGTTCCAGCGGGCGTATATATTTACAGAATGGAAGTACACTCACTAACCCGCCAACAAACTCAGCGTCAAAGCGGTAAGTTAGTAATGGTAAAATAGATTTTGAAAATAGTAATTAATATCTTTGCACAATCTTAAACAGAACTCTATTTTTGAAACGCCCTTATCGTGGTTCAGCGCAGAAAGGTACGGGTAGTAGTGGCAAACAAATTTCCTTATGACAAGAAAAATTTCTCCCCTTTTTACAATTGTGGGTTTTTGCGTTTCCTTCAGTTCAGTAGCACAGATTACGCCGGGTGGCCAAGATAGCACAGGCTCTCGTCCTGTAATAGCCTCCGTTCCCTTTGCCGCGTTTACGCCCGATGCGCGTAGTGCCGCCATGGGAGATGCGGGTGCTGCCTTGAGTGCCGATGCCAACTCGGTGTACTGGGGTGCCGCAAAACTGGTTCATGCCCAAAAAGAATATGGAGTAGCTCTCTCTTATACGCCATGGCTTCGCAATATTACCGAAGATATGTCTTTTGCGTATTTGTCGGGTTTTAAGAAAATCGGTAAAAACCAAGCCGTCGGATTGAGCTTGATGTATTTTGACCACGGAAAATTTGAAGCCCGCAACAACTTCGGTACCTCATTGGGCGATTATTATTCCAATGAATTTTATGGATCAGTGGCTTATTCTCGAAAATTGACGGATAAATTTTCGATGGGCTTGAACGTAAAATACATCGTTTCCAACTTAGGCAATGGCGTTCAACTGCTGGGCGGTTCGGCCCTAAAAGCGGGGCAGACGGCAGCAGGGGATATCAGCGCCTTTTACCAAACCGAAAATGTAGACGAAGGCACTGGAAAAGGCTGGAATTATTCGGCCGCGTTGATGTTGCAAAACATTGGTGGTAAAGTTAATTACGGAGGTACCACGAGCGGTTTTATTCCAACCACCTTCAAATTGGGCGGAACCGCAACGCGTCATATTGATCCGTTAAATAAAATTACGTTTGCATTGGATTTGAATAAACTCATGATTCCTACGCCAGGCGGTACCGCTTCTGGTCAGGATGTGGGGACTATTTCGGCCATGTTTAAATCTTTCGGCGATGCGCCGGGTGGTTTCAGCGAAGAAGTTCGTGAGTTTATGATTTCTACGGGGGTTGAATACTGGTACAACGAAGCATTTGCCTTCCGTTTTGGGTATTTCAACGAAACCAAAACCAAAGGAAATCGTAAGTATTTCACGGTGGGTTTTGGCGCTCGTATCCAGCAGCGCTACGGCATCGACTTTGCTTACCTGATGCCCCAAACGCAAGGAAGTCCTTTGGCCAATACCTTCCGGGTGTCATTGGTAGTAGATGTATTCAAAAAGGCCGCTGAGGTGGTAGAAGATATCGAATAAGCGTAACTAAAACATAGTTGAAAAGGCAGCCTGCACCCGCAGGCTGCCTTTTTTATTGCAGCTGCAACGTATCACGAAGCGGACGATTCTCTGGGGTATTTTGCGTCCAATAGGCCGATAAAAGCGTCTTTTTATGAATGGCTCGGGTGGTGAGCAATTTCCCTCTACTTGGGTAGGTATCTTCCCAACCCGTAATGCGGTGCGGGAAATTTTCTTCAAACACAATTTGCAGAATGCGTCCCTCTGCGTAAGTTATTTTGTAGACCTTCATTGATTTGCCCAGAAAGCCGTTGCCTTTATAGGGCTCCATAGACGCAATAGCGGCCATCGGTGCTATTTTTTGGTGGCGTAGCCGGGCCGCTTTGGTACTCGGAATGATGTTGATAGAACCGATGGGCAGTCTATTGGGAGTAAGGCGCAGACGCGTCCAAAGTTCGTCTTCTAGCAGTGCTTTTTCGGTGGTATAGTCTTCGGTTGCATTGTCTTCGAAGTACGAGCGTCCCGTTACATTGTACCCATTGTTTTGATAATTAAGCTGCGTGAATGTATGCCCGCACCAGTCCTGACTTGTGGTCGAAACTTTGAGGGTTTGAGGAAAGAGCGCAGGGTCAATCGGGGTAAAGACAGACGTATAAATAGAATAGTCATAAATACCCGTAACAAAGCGATGAATGGCATTCAGTTTCAAAACAGGCGTTGATTTGTGACGGTTTTCCTCTTTGTCGAGTTTTACCTGCGTGTCGGTTCGGAAGTCTTCGGTAACAAAAACTAGCACGGCTTCGCCGGGGTTTAATGCGCCATAATGAGCTTGTTGAAGCGTGTATGTGCTGATTTCAGCTTTGCCTTTAAACCAATACTCCCCGAAGGTTTTGCGGTCAAAATCGGTTGAAGAGGTGGCGGGTGGTGGTGTTTTCTGAAAAACAGTAGACCCAGTCAGCAATGCCGTGGCCACGCACAGAATGACCACAATTCCGAGAAAATAGGTTTTGACAAACATAAAAAAGTGTTTTAGTAAAAATAGATAATTTTACCAAAACACTTTAAAAAAGCAGCGCAATTGCCCCTTTTTAGAGCAACAAAGGCACCGAAATGGTATCGCTTTCTACGGCATTGCTCACGTTTAGGGCACGGTCGCGTATGCGTATCTGAAACTTAACGGTTGTCAAGCGTGCGTTTCTTGCGTAAGGAAAATACACCGCGTAGTCTAATTTACCTTCAATGGGACCTCTTTTGCGGTCTGGCTTCAAGACAGGAAAAAATATTTTAGAGTTGGCAGCCAGAACGACCTCTTCAAATTGATTGCCGCTTACTTTTCTAAACGTGCGCAGTTCATAATTTCCCCATGCGCCGTAGCTTGGATTGTCGCGGTTGTCGGTGCTTTCGCCCAAATCACCATCGCCGTCTTTGAAATCAATGGTAATGACTACCGAATCTTGCTTAGATTGAGAGAAGGGCTCAATGACCTCAAATTTGTCCATGCTGTTGAACACAATTTCTGGAACGGGACTGTAATCGGGAGGTGTCCAACAACTGGTGGTTGCCGCAGAAAATATAAGTAACGTAAGGAAAAAACGAATGATAGTCTTCATGGTTGGTAAAGTTATCCGTAATTTGTAAAAAAGTCAAATTTGATGAATCGTCGTCAAGAGTTAAAACAGTTAGTAAAAAATGTCACGCCTGATACCTTCGAGGACGTTACATTAGCGGTTTTTCGTTGGCAAGCCGTTTCCAATTTTATTTATCGGGAATATTTAAGTCACTTACGCTGTCATCCTGACAAGGTACAGTCGCTGACTCAGATTCCTTTTATGCCGATTGGATTTTTCAAAAAACATACCGTGCTCACAGAATCGCCCGTGGTTCAGACCACTTTTGAAAGCAGCGGAACAACTGGCGCTCAAACCAGTCGGCATCATGTAGCAGACTTGGATTTGTACACCGACATCAGCATCCGTATTTTTGAACAAACGTACGGCCCGTTGTCGAATTGCCATTTGTTAGCCCTTTTACCTTCCTATCTTGAACGAAATAACTCGTCTTTGGTGTATATGGTTCAACAATTTATTGCGCAGACCCATTCGTCGGTTTCGGGTTTCTTCCTGCACAATGTGGATGAATTGTTGATAACGCTCAAAAACCTCGCTCAAAACTCCGACGGGCGTACCGTGATTTTGTGGGGAGTTACTTTTGCACTGTTAGATTTAGCCGAATCTGAGATGCTGCAAGACTTGAAATGCCTCCAAGACATTCCAAGTCTGATGGTGATGGAGACGGGTGGCATGAAGGGACGCCGCCGCGAAATGCTCCGCGAGGAAGTACACGAAGTGCTGACAAAAGCCTTTGGGGTGAAGGTCATTCATTCGGAGTACGGCATGACCGAGTTGCTTTCACAGTCTTACTCAAAAGGGGATGGTATTTTTGAAGCTTCGGCTACGATGCGCATTTTATTGCGGGATATCAACGACCCTCGGGCGGTGTATGACAACCCCCACTCGGGGCTTCGTTATGGCGGTATCAATGTCGTTGATTTAGCCAATCTGGATTCTTGTGCTTTTATCGAAACGCAGGATTTGGGGCGTTTTGTGGGCGAAAAAGCCATACGGTTTGAAGTAATTGGTCGTTTTGATAATTCAGACGTGCGGGGGTGTAATCTATTGATTTAGAAAAGATTAAATGGTGTGTGTCAGGGCGGTACGCCGCTGAGATTCTCAAAGCCTGAGCAAGAGAAGGCACAGCTCGCACATTACGTGATGATCTCCCACGTCACTTCCATGAAATCACTCGCGGGGGCATTACACGTAGAACATACGTACAGAGCAGGCAAAGGTGAGGCAACGTCGGCCACGGTGAGGCAATGTTTGCACCGCATCACTTTTTCGGTTATCACGGGTTTGAGGGTGGCCGTTGTTCGCATAATCCCTGCTTTTTTTTCGGTGGATAACTGCTCGTAATATTTTTGGGTCAAACGCCTCAACACTTCGGGGAGATTTTTGCGCGCTACATCGGCCGCAAAGGTTTCCCATTCCGTATTCCCGATAAAGAAATCTGGAGAATGGACAATGCGAAAGCGCTGATAATCGGCCGAAAGCGGCTCAATGACAATTGTGGAGGTGGTGTCGGCATTCCGTTGTCCGATGCTGAAACTCAAACTTGAGGTACGAATCCGGGTGCGCTCAAAGGCATCGACGAGTTCGGTTTTGAGGCGTAGTGCGGCGGCATCGGCATCAGGCAGCTGCCAGTTGAGTTCAAGCGACGAATAATGCGTGTGAATGCCCCAAAGACCCAATAATTTCTCCCATTGATAAATCGTTTCTTTCGGAATATCGCGAACAATAAACGTTTTGAAAGGAGTAGGGTAGAGACGGCCGATTTTGGTGTCTTTGCAAAGCTGACAGAGGGCGTCAAGAAACGACGCTTCAAACTCATTGTCGCGCTGATAAAGCCCAATCCAGTAGCGTTCGTCATAACGATAAATGCCCTCGTGGTGCGGATATGGCTTGGGCGTAAGTTTTAATTCTTTCTGAATACGGCGCGTTCGTCCCGAAAATCGGGCCGTAACGGTTTGAAATAATGCATCAAAACTATCAATAGGCTCGGGAACATTTAAGGCATTTTCGATGGCGCGGACCCAGTCGGGGATTTGTTCGCCGTCAACCAATTCTGGCCATACCTGTAAGGTGCCCAAAGCGGGTAAATTGACTGCTAAATACCAAAAAGAAGGGGTAGGAGAAGCTACAAAATTGAGTTCCCCCGTCAAAGGACGAATCAGCTCCTGCGTTGGGTCAATGAGGTTAAGTTTGAGAGTAGGTAGAAAGTCAAACGAATCCAAAATATCTAGATAATCACCTGAGCGTAACCACGATAATTTAGGAAAAATGTTCTGCGCCACCACCGACGAAACAATGTTGGGGTGAGTGGGAACAGCTTCTTCTACCTGAAATCCCTGCAAACCAAGTTGCAGACGGAGTGCAGATAGTTGGGAATCAGTGCATGGAATCAACAGATCTTGCCGAAATCCTACTTCCATTTTGCTCAGTGCCCATTGCCGCGACAAAGCCGCCAATTGTTGAAGTTCGTCGGGAGTTACTACACCGCCGGGGGTTAAAATGCGTAGGTAAGCCATTGGTTTTGGATTATTTATTCGGACGCCTTGTGCTACATTTTTTCCACTTTCTGCAAATATACTTTGACTTCTTGAGCGGCATCTTCTTTTAGCATAATATTTGTGTCGAAAAGGTGCTTCCGTACATCTTCATAAAGTTGGATAGATTTCCACAGCGCCGCCACTAAATCGGTTTTGGTCATGGGGACTACCGTTTTGCGCAGTTCTGCAAAGTCCTCTAGAGTCAGTTTTGTTTCCACTTTTCGGACACCGCGCGGTTGATTGCCGTTTTTGATGTGTAATAAAGGCCCTAAAACCACCATTCGAATAAAGCCAAGAAAATCAAAGGCTTCAAACAATTCTCCTCGGCCAATCTTCAGCGTGGCATAATGTATCCAAACCCAGAATCGGTCTTCAATCCATTGATAATCAGGGTAAGGCCATACTGCTGGCGTTTTTAGGATGATATTGGTCAGTTGATGATTGCGCTCCCATACGACCACGGGATTTTCTACGCGATGATGAAATTCATCTAGCGTCAAAAATTTGATGTCTACGTGCAGAAGCGGATTGCTGTATAAACAAATTAGTAACCGCGTCTCGCCCACATGCTCTCCCGTGAAGGCGGAAAGAACCGTCCCGAGTTGATTGGCTACGGCTTTCATTTGCTCAGGGTTATCAGAAATTTTGGTGGTAGAAACCAACACAAGGTCTAAATCTGAAAACGAATCTGTTTCATGGGTAATCCAAGAACCAGCAATCGCAAGGCCGAGCATATCTGTTGATTCCTGTAAAACCGCAATGGCGTTGTTAATAAATGATTGAAAAATAGTGTGTTGCATAGTTGCGTTCGTTTTGGGCAATTATTGCAAAACCTTTTTCAAAAATTGAAAGTTCTCACTATACAATATTTATTTTTTATACTCTTACTTCCAATTTTGAACCTCCTACCTCCTCGCTTCTGACCTCTCACTTCTACCTCCTCGCTTCTGCCTTCTCACTTCTCCTTTCAAGCATTGCTTTCACCTCTGGTTTACAGCTCCCGCAGCCCGTTCCAGCCCCTGTTTGTTGACAAAGCGTCTGAAAATCGGTACAACCGCCCGCGATGGCGTCGCGCAGGTTGCCGTCGCCTACGTTGTTGCATGAACAGACCGTTTTTCCTTTGAGTGCAGGGGCAGATTTGCCGCTTCTGAGCAATTTGAGCCTTTTTTCTGAAAGTTCGGTTTGGTGCTGAATCAATGATTTGAATTCTGTAAATTCCGATTTATCTCCCAACAAAATGGCCCCGACGAGCTTATCGCCGTGAATGATACATTTTTTGTAATATCGTTTTTGTTTGTCCATAAACAGGACTTCTTCGTACTCGGCACCAGCCCCATTGGCGGGGATTTCGGTCATGCCCAACGAGCACAAATCCAAGCCTTCCATTTTTAGAATATTCATGGAAATGGTAGGCCGATAATAACTTTGAATATCGCCATTGAAATAGGCGCACAATGCTTCGGCCTGCTCCTCAGCGGCGGCCGTAATGCCAAACTGCTGTCCCTCAAATTCGGCTACCTCGCCGATGGCAAAAATGGCTGGGTCGGAGGTTTGGAGATAGGCATTCACTACCACTCCGCGTTGTACATCCAACCCTGCTTTACGGGCAATTTCGACGTTGGGCGTCGTGCCAATCGTTAGTACAACGGCATCACAGTCAATGACTTGGCCTGAGGTGAGGCGAACGCTACCGACTTGGTTATGTTGACCCGATAAGTATTTAACTTCGTCGTTGTAATAAATATCAATGCTCCGGTCTTTGAGTTCTTCGTGCAGAAGGGTACTCGCCGTGGCGTCCAATTGACGGTTCATTAAGCGTGAAGCCCGGTGAATGACGGTAGCCTGATGGCCCAGTTGGCGCAATGAAGCCGCCAATTCTAGGCCCAATAGACCGCCCCCCACGATGACGATGTGTTTTGCCTGACCAATGCCCAAATGACGCGTTAAACCGTCGGCATCTTGCCGCGTACGCATCGTAAAAACGCCATCTAAGGATACATCATAATCTTTGGGCGTGGCCGACCGACTGCCCGTGGCGATGATGAGGCGGTCGTAGGGATGGAGATTGCCTTTTGAATCAAGTACGGTTTTTTGAGTACGGTCAATGTGCTCAATGCTGAGGCCTTCGTACAGATGCACCAAGGCCCGCTCGTCGTCCTGCATTTTGAGCAATTTCTCCCAACGCATGGCGCCGCTGATATAGTCGGGCAGCATCACGCGGTTATAAAATGCAAACGGCTCTTTGCTGAATACGTGAATTTCGTCGGTAAGGTTGTGCTGGCGGTGAGCCGTTACGAATTTATACGCTGCCGCTCCCGCCCCCACGACGATGATACGCTCCCAGATTTTTTTGAATTTCTTTACTTCAACCGCCGCATATTTAAAGTCAGGTTCTTTGGAATAAGGGTCAACCAAATCGCTCGTAATGTTGTTGGCGCGGGCGGCTGTACTTTGAATTATTTTTCCCCAGTGCATGGGTAAAAACACCACTCCCTGCCGAATATCCTCCGTGATTCTGGCGGGTACTTGCACCTGTCCGCGTGGGTTTTGAATGGTGACAATGTCGCCTTCTTTGATGCCGCGTTCGTGGGCATCAGCGGGGTTTATTTCCAAAAAAGCCTTCGGAATGTGCTGATTCAGTTTATTAACCCGACCCGTTTTGGTCATCGTGTGCCACTGGTCGCGAATACGGCCCGTGGTCAACACCAATGGAAAATCATCGCTGAGCGGCTCGGATTGGTTGCCGTCGGGGATGGTTTTGATTTGCGCTTTGTGAGAAGGGGTATAAAATTGATGATCCGCAAACAGGCGCGGTGTGCCGTTGGATTCCATCGTTGGTACGGGCCATTGCAGGGTACCTTGGGTGCGTAGCCGCTGGTGTGAAAGTCCGCTGATATCTACGTTGGTTCCTTTGGTAAGGCGAACGTGCTCGTCGTAAATTTCTGACGCATTTCGGTAATTAAAGGCGTGACCAAAGCCCATTTTATGGGCAAATTTGACAATGATTTCGCTGTCGGGGAGGGCTTCTCCCACGGGTTCGTTGAATTGACTGAGGTACGAAACTCGTCGCTCTGAGTTGGTCATGGTTCCCGTTTTTTCGCCCCATGCGGCAGCGGGGAGAACTAAGTCGGCGTAAGCAACCGTATCTGAACGATTGGAAACATCCTGCACCACCACAAACTTGGCGGCCTTCAGGGCTTCTTCTATGAGGTGCGCGTTGGGTAGGCTCACCAGCGGATTAGTACACATGATCCAAATGGCTTTCATACGGCCATCTTTGAGCGCCTCAAACATCTCGGTAGCGGTCAATCCTGGTTTGGGGTTTAGCGCAGGAACTCCCCAAAAATCGGCTACTTCCTGCCGGTGAGCAGGGTCGGCTAAGTTGCGATGCGCGGGCAAGAGATTCGACAGCCCGCCTACTTCCCGGCCGCCCATGGCGTTGGGCTGACCAGTCAATGAAAATGGCCCTGAGCCTGCTTTTCCGATGTGCCCCGTAATCAAATGAAGATTGAGTAACGCCAGATTTTTGTTGACTCCAATCACACTTTGGTTGAAACCCATGGCCCACATGGAGATAAATCCCTTGGATTTTCCGATGTATTCCACGGCTTGGTGAATGTCGTGGAGGCTGATGCCGCATATTTTGGCCGCTTCGCGCATGTCACGCTCGCTGACCTGTAAGCGGTAGGTATCGAAGCCTTCTGTGTGGTTTTTGATAAAATGCTCGTCAATGTATCCTCTCGAAATCAGGCCTTTGGCGATGGCATTGAGCAACACCACGTCGGTTCCGGGCTTGATTTGCAGGTGAAGGTCGGCCATGCGAGCGGTATCCGTGCGGCGTGGGTCGACCACAATAAATTTCACCCGTGGGTTGGCAGCTTTGTGGGCCTCCATGCGTCGAAATACAATGGGGTGGTTCCACGCAGGATTGGAGCCGGCAATCAGAAAGCAATCCGCCAATTCGATGTCTTCGTAGCTGCATGGTACGGAGTCTTCGCCCAAGGCCATTTTGTACCCCACCACCGCCGACGACATGCAAAGACGCGAGTTGGTGTCGAGGTTATTTGAACCGATAAAACCTTTGATGAGCTTATTGACTACGTAATATTCTTCGGTTAAACACTGCCCGGAGGCGTAAAAGCCTACCGAATCGGGACCGTATTTTTCGATAAACGTTTTAAAAACCGCCGCTGCTCGCTCCAGTGCCGTGTCCCACGTAACCCGTTGCAGGGGGGCTTGACGATTGCGGCGCATTTGAGGATACAACAATCGGTCTGTGGTATCCATGACGGTATAGTGCAAATTTCGCCCTTTAGAACAAAGCATCCCTTTGCTCGATGGGTGGTCAGGGTCGCCTTCCACGGAAATATGTCCGTCGCGGGTTTTCTGAACCACTACCCCGCAGCCGACGCCGCAGTAGCAGCAAGTGGTTTTATGTGCCGTTGTTCCTTTCATAATAGGCTTACAATAAACAAGGTGGTTAGCGTTACGCCGTTTGTAGCTCAGTTTCGACCTGTTCAATGGTCACCGTTCTACCGAAATTAACTAAAAACAATAACAAGCCCACCACCGCGACGATACCGCCGATGTACATAAATGCTTGTCCGTAAGAAATGGACTGTGATTTGAACAAAAAGCCCATAAGCATCCCTCCCACGTTGCCACCAGCACCGACCACGCCCGATATTACCCCGACGGCTTTGGGGTTGATGAAGGGAACAATAGCATAAGTACCGCCGTTGGCCATTTTCAAAAACATCGCAAAGGTGAGCATCGAAACAATGGCCATGGTCAGATTTCCTGATTGTGCAAAAAGTAAAATTCCTAATCCTTCCAGCAATAACATCGAAGCCAGCAGGATGCCTTTGCCCCGCATACCGTATTTTTGACCTATTTTGTCGGCCACAATTCCGCCCACTGCGCGGGCAAAAATATTCATAAATCCAAACAGCATGGCCCAAAAACCAGCTTCGGTTTCTTCCATGTGGAAGTTGTCAAAGAAATAAAGTGCTGCCACGCCATCAAAGGTAATTTCCATGCCAAAACAGCAGGCATAGGCGATGGCCAAGGCCCAAACGCGTACGTCGGCGCAGGCTTGCCAAAACGGTACGCTTGATTTGGCAGCGGCGGTACGGTTGATTTCGTCGTAGTTGCCAGCGGGGGTATCTTTTGTGTATTTCCAGTAAATAAAGGCCATTACCAACATCATCAGCCCTGGAACAATCATGGCCAAACGCCACGCATCGGCTTTGACAAACCCAAATCCGATGATGGTTGCCATAATGAGTGGCATGGCCAACTGTGTGATGCCACCGCCAAGGTTACCCCAGCCACCAGCTACGGCATTGGCCGTTCCTTTGATGCTTGGGGCAAACATGGCCGAAGTATGAAACTGCGTGATGACAAACGACGCACCAATGACGCCGATGGCCAAACGAAAAAGTAAAAAGGAAGTGTAATCATGCGCCAAACCGATGAGCATTACGGGTAGTGAACCAATCAACAGCAAGGCTGTATAGGTTTTGCGCGGCCCCCAACTGTCGCAGAGCTTTCCGATGATGAGGCGGGCAAAAATAGTGGCTGATACCGCCGCAATGATGGTGTTTCCTACCTGAGGCTTGGTCAATCCCAAATCGGCCCGAATGGCGGGCATCAGTGGAGCTATGCCAAACCAACCAAAGAAACAGACGAAAAAAGTCATCCACGTAATGTGGAACGTACGCATTTGAACGCCGCTGAAACTGAATACGTTTAGCTGAGGAAGGGGTTGATTGTTAAGTGGTTGACCCATGACGCTTGCTTGTTTGAGTTTAAAACATAAAGCCGGCGTAAAGGCGTGAAGCGATGCAAAAGTAGAAAGCCGCCTACCACAATCCGTGACAAATGTTCACCCGTCTTTTCCTCCCAAAGAAAAGGCTTGTTACAGATCACTGACTGTGATTTGGACTTGGATACCTGCATCGGTTGAGCGCCGCCACGCTGCACCGATTTGGTATATCAAACGTACAAAATAAACGAGTATACTCAAAGTAGTTTATGAGTATTTTTCACTAAAATAACAAAGTTCTTCAAAATTTTATACTTAATTTTGCTCATAATGCAAAATTGATTTTCAAATTGGCTGGTTTTGAAACTAGTATTGCAGAAATTACTCAATTCTATAATTTATCAAAAAATGCAAAACCTGTCAGGTTTTGAAGTCCTGACAGGCTTTGCGCTGCTTCTGTTGTGGTGTACTGGCCGATTAATCGTCTTCAATCGAAAACTTATCGAACAATAAGCCCATTAGACGGTCGTGAATCTCCATGTAGGCGGGGTCATGTACAATATCCTTTTTGTTGCGGGGCCGTGGAAGTCGTACATCAACGATTTCTTTGATGGTGGCGGCGGGGCCGTTGTTCATGACCACCACGCGGTCGGAAAGAAAAATCGCTTCCTCGATGTCGTGCGTTACCATCACAATGGTTTTGTTGCGGTTGTCAAGGTTCCAGAGTTTGAGCAGTTCAATGTGCATGGAGCCTTTGGTCAACGCATCCAACGCCCCAAACGGCTCATCGAGCAGCAAAATACTCGGATTGATGGCAAATGCTCGGGCAATGGCTACGCGTTGTTTCATCCCGCCCGAAAGTTGACCCGGAAGCTTGTCTTTGTGCGGCCAAAGGTTGACCATTTTGAGGTTTTCTTCGGTGATTTCGCGTTTTTCAGCCGATGTTTTCCCCTTAAATACGGAATCAACGGCTTCGTAAATGTTTTGATAAACGCTGAGCCAAGGCAGCAAAGAGTAGTTTTGGAAAACAATACCACGGTCGGGACCAGGCCCTTTTACGACGTTACCATTGGCCATCACCGTGCCGTTAGTGGGCTGGGTCATCCCCGAAATCGTGCCCATAAGCGTGGATTTACCACAGCCAGAATGACCGATAAGTGCCACGATTTCACCTTTTTGAATGGTCAAATCAATGTCTTTGATGGCCGTAAACGTGCCTTTGGGGGTTTTGAACGCCACCGAAATGTCTTTTACTTCAATGGAAGCGGGGCGTGATTGGATTTTATGAAACTCACTCGCGGAGTCGACGGGAGCGGAGATAGGATGAATAGTCATGTTATGAGTAGTTAGTGAATAGTGGAGTGTGGTTGGTGACGGTACTTTTGAAATGTAATTTACTAAGCACCGGTCACTGACCACCAACTACCATTTATTAAGCAAATGCAAATCGTTTTTGAAGCCAATCAAAGCCTTTGTCGAGCAGTAATCCTACCGTGCCGATGATTAAGATGGCCGAGAGGATTTTCTCTAAGCTGAGCGCGTTCCAACTGTCCCACACAAAAAAGCCAATTCCGACGCCTCCAGAGAGCATTTCGCCCGCTACAATCACCATCCACGCCACGCCGATGCTTAGGCGTAACCCCGTGATAATGTGCGGTAAAGCAAACGGGATGATGACTTTGGTGATGTATTTCCAACGGGAAAAACCGTAGGCCTTCGCCACGTTTTTGTGGTCTTGCGGAATCGAGGCCACGCCAAAGGCGGTATTGATTAATGTAGGCCATACGCTGGTGACAAAAATGATAAAAATCGTTGCACCCTCGGCGGCTTTGAACGCCAACAATCCCAACGGAAACCACGCCAACGGCGATACTGGGCGCAAAATCTGGATAATCGGATTGATGAGTCGGAAGGCCGTTTTGCTGGATCCGATGAGCAACCCAAGGGGAATGGCTACGAGGCTGCCCAATCCAAAGCCGCTGAATACGCGGATAAGTGAACTGACCAATTGGTTTCCTATGCCTTTGTCGTTGGGACCGTAATCGTAGAAAGGAGTGGCGAGCATTTCATTAAAGACCGACCAAGTCATCAGAGGCGAGGGAATTTCGCTGTTGGTAAGGAGGGAAATGCCCCACCAAGCGCCGATTAAAATGATCGTACTTCCTATGCCAAACAGCAATGGGAGGTAGGTTTGTAGATTGAGTAATTTCTTCATTTTTGTAATTTTAATGATTGATATTCAATGAGATACCATGATTATTTCTTAGCGGAAGCCAGATACGCAGAGATGTTGCCTGGGTCAAACATCACATCATAAGTGGTTTTGAAAGCTTTCATGTCGTCGGTCATGACGGGGACTTTGGCTTCGCGGGCTACTTCGGCGTAGAGGTCGTCCAAGATGAGTTTTTCGGCAATACCCTTAAAATCGGGGTTGGATTTCAACATTCCGAACCGAACGTACTGCGCCAAAAACCACATTCCGTGAACTTTGCGGGGCGTGTTGACAAAACCTTTATTGTAAAAAGTCATGTAATCGTCTTTGTATTTCTGAACGCCCAATTCGCAACCTAAATCGTTGGAACCCAATAAACGGGCTTCTATGACGGGCAAAGCGGCGTTGACGTAATAAGGTTTGGAAAGCCAGCCAGCCGCTTTTTTGCGGTTGCTCATGTTGTCGAGCCACTGACAGGCTTCCAAAACGGCTTTCATGACATTTTTGAGGTTTTCGCGCTCTTTGGCGGCAAATTGCTTATTGACAACCAACGCTTTTTCGGGGTGGTGTTTCCAAATATCTTGACTGGCAATCTCCGTAAAGCCGATGTTTTGGGCCGCCGCCATTCCATTCCAAGGTTCGCCCACGCTGAATCCTTCCATGTTGTCTACGCGCATATTGGCAACCATTTGCGGCGGTGGAATCGTGATAATCCCCACTGATTTTTGGTTAATGCCTACTGCGGCCATCCAGTTGCGGAGCCAAATATCGTGCGTGCCGCCTGGAAAAGTCATGGCAAAAGTTACTTCTTTGCGGGCTTGTACTTGCTTGACGGCAGCGGCTACTTTGTTCATTTCTTTGAAACCGACCAGTCCGCAAAAATCTTTGGAGAGGGTGATGCCTTGGCCATTGTTGTTCAAAACCATCGCAATCTGCATTTCGGAGCCTGCTTTTCCGCCCAAGCCGGTGTAGACCGAGAAAGGCATCCCAAACAAGCAATGTGCGCCGTCGAGCTCGCCGTTGAGTATCTTGTCGCGAATGTTGGCCCAAGAGGCTTCTTTGGAAAGAACCACATCGACGCCGTATTTCTGAAATAGACCCAACTCTTTGGCGGCCACCAGCGGGGCGCAGTCGGTGAGGGGAATAAAGCCTAATTTTACTTGGGGCAACACGGCTTTGCGCATCGACATTCCAGCCAACAAAATAAGGGTAGCCAACGACGCGAGAACAATTTTATAGGTAGTTTTCATTGGATAAAGACATGGGAAGAGCAGTCGCTGGGCTATTGCCCGCGTGATTTGCTTTTGGTGAAATTGATTAAGTGATTTTTAAGACCTGCCAAGTTTCAAAAACTTGGCAGGGTCTGTCCTGCCGTAATTATTGTTTAATCGCTACGGGTTTGGTATAGAAGAAATCGGGCCGAATATTGAGCATCAAATAGGCCCAATTGGCACCGTGTTTGGCTTTGTCCATCGTGCCTAATTTCGCATATTCCAGGCTGTTGGAGCCTTTTAGGTAGCAATAGCCCAACTCTACGTTGGTGAACTTATTGAGGTTGTAGTTGAGGATAAAATCAAATTCGTTGCCCAACTGACGGCTGATTTTGCCACCTGCGGCGTCCAAGCCGTTTTTCATGTCATTGGCCAAGGCAAAATTGTGAATGTCGAAGGTAAAGTATAGGTTAGGATTAGCCACGTACTTTGTCTTGAAGAAAGCATTTCCTAAACCACCAGCAGGTGCGCCAGTACCCACGTAGAAATAATCCATGTAGCCCCAGTGCTTGTGCGGAGTGCCGTACAGAGGGTCAAATCGGTGGTCTTTGCCGTCGGGCGAAACGGTGTTGTTGCCCGAAAGGACTTCATAACCTGGCCCAAAGGAGAATTTGCCTTTCTGAATCGAAACATTGGCCCCGTAGTGGTAGGCGCTCAGGCTTTGGCCGTCGCGATTTTTGCCGCCCTGCTTGTAAGCAAACGCCTGCCAAGCAATTTTACCTAATTTTGAAGAAGCATTTCCAATCAATCCTGTGAGCATGGCTCCATAAGTAATGCGACTATTAACGCCCTCTACGTCGTACCGACGGCCATACACTACACCGTTGGCCGTGCTACCGAGGCTGTCTATACGGTACTTCTGAAAATCGTCTTTGAAGAAAAGCCCCGAGAATTTTGTTTGTCCAAACTTACGGCTTACGTAAAGCATTTGCATGGATTTGAACATTTGATTTTGGCCGTTGGTGCTGAGTGGAGACGCCAACACTGGTGCGCCACCTTTGCCTGAAGTCGGAATAAAATCGGCCGGAATACTCACAAAAGCGCCTTTAGAATTGGCGACCGTGGCGGGGACATTGCCAGCCGCGTAGAAAGTGCCCGCTCGACCAAAGGCGTCGGAGTTTTGGTTGAAGGCCGCGCCCAAGTCGATTTGCCAGCCGTTTTTCATGGCTTTGAGCAGGGCCATGTCAAATCGCCGCCCCTGTTGGAGCCAGTCCAAATTGCCGAGCAAACGTACATCATCATAGATTAATTCCTGACGTCCTATTTTAAGAGATAAGTTATCGAATGCCTTGAATTTGAGGGTTGTATCGGCGCTGTTGGCCAGAATCACTTCGGCCCAAGCTTCGTGCAGAAATAACTTTGAGCCGTCGGTGTTATTGATAGAAGCGGCATCTTGTCCCCAGACCCTTACATCACGAACGTTTACACCAAACGTTAGTCGATCCCATTTGTAGCCGAAAATGAGGCTGGTGCGTTGGGAAGTGAAGGCCGCAGGCTTTGCGCCCGCTTTGGGAAGGTTGCCTACTCCGTCTCTGAGTTCGGTCCGTGTTCGGAGTTGACCTTGCAACGAAAGTTGCGCATGAGTAGTTTTGCTTAACGCAAAGATTAAAAGAACCGCGCCAAAGCACTTGACGTGTAATGGTTTTTTCATAAATTTGTAATGTTTTAAGTTAATCCCTAATTTAAAACTGCTAATAGCCCCGTCAGAACCGCCATTCTGCGGGGTTTTTCTTTTTCCTTACCAACGAGCGTCCGCCAACGCTGCTGTAAGTTTACGTAAGAGCTACCGATGTTTATGAGGTGGGAATGAATGTATTTCTTTGAAAAGTACTATTTAAAAAAGAGGTGTTTCTGTAAAGGTAAATTCCTGTAAAAAACTTAATCAAAAAATATAGTTCTTTAAAAAAAGATTATTAGAAAAGTTTATACATTTACTTTTGATTTTTATCAGAATAATATTTGCCTTTCTTGTCTGCTTAATAATTTTACTTAAAGGTATGTTGAAAATGAACTTTCTCCAAATATTACATTCATTTTTTAGGTTAAAATCTAAAAGTTCTTTATTTTTTATAAAAGTTTCTTTTAAAAAGTACTATTTTTAGGTTTGAAAGTTGTAAAAATTGAAATTTTAGTTTTTTTAAACTAAGTAATTTTTAAGTAATTGTGACAGATCTTAATTTCGCTATAAAATACAATTTGAATACTGCGCTTGCCAAAGGAATTAAGCAGGCGGGTATTGGCAAGCATGGTAGCAAGCCACTCTCTTCAGAGTTGGTGGAGGAGTGTTTGCAGGAATTGCACGGCGGTCAGGCCAATGACCTACAGAAAGGAGCGTTTTTTGGCGCTCTGATGATGAAAGGCCCCACTGAGGCAGAACTCAAACTGGAAGCGTACATTGGCAAGCACGCGTTTGGTAATCCCGTTTTTTTTCTCAATAAGCTGTGTCCTGATTTACCTCAGCACCTGTTTCCGATTGGCGTAAAGTTGTTGAACGGAAAATCGTTGCAAGTATCGGAGGCGCATCAGTTGGGCGACTTCCTAATGTCTGACGAGCTGTGCGAAACGTTTCGGGGGATGGCAGTAAGCATTTTGCGGGTTCGTTATGAAACAAATGACGAATACCAAGGCTTGCATAACGCCGTCATGAGCACGTACGCGCCGGGTTTTCAGCGGCACGTCAAAACGAAATTTCCGATTGTTCAATTAGCGGAGCCTTTCGACGGTGTAGAACATTCGTACATGATAACTCCGTTGCTGGCGTATTTTTTTCAGGAACGAAATTACAACGCCGTCACGGCCATCGGACGCTCTTCTGGACCGAAGTATACTTTCAATTCCCACGACCTGTATCTTTATTTGGGCAGTTGGTTGTTGGCGGATAATCATGAGTTGTTGGAAATGAACCCGACGTTTGGGTGGGTGCTTGACCAAAAAGCGCTCTCTCCCCCGTTGGACAAGTGGGTGGAGCGTCGCCGAACCACGATTAAGCGCCCGTTTTTGGCTACCCTCGAAAAAGTCTTAAACCCGTGCGGAGCCCGTATTCTGGTTACGTCGGTATTTCATATTACGTACCAGATGAAAATGGCGGAGTTGGCCCTTATGGCAGGATTTGATGGGGTAATGGTGCTGAAACGCGGGCTGGAAGGGAGTCTTGCGCCTGCTACTTCCAAAGCAAGCGGGTTGCTGTGTGCAGTACGTAATTCCAACGGTCACTTATTTTTTACGCGTTTGGAGCATGATTTTCCTGCTTTTGAGCAATTTCGCACGGAAACCGACGACGAAATAGCATCGCCTACGGCCGAAATAAATGCTGCCTTGATTCGAAAATACTTGCACAACGGTCGTACTGATTACGCCGATTTTGATAACAGGGTAAACTTCGCCAAAGCCCTGTATATGCGTGGCTTAGATTGGATTGAAAGCCAGATTGGATATTGAGAAGAAAAAAATGAGATTATATGAATTTCAGTTACAGTCTGACTATCGTCTGACCTTTCTACCTACAGTTAGACATTGAAAAGTAGACGAAGGACAGTTTAAATTCATTGTCCACCGTCTACTTTCTTCACTACTGCCTAAAGCTCTTGCTGATCCAGCCGCCGCCCACTACGTCGTCGCCTTCGTAGAAAACCGCCGCTTGTCCGGGAGCAATGGCGCTGACGGGGTCATGAAACAACACCTGAATGCGGTCGTCGCTTTCCTGTATAATGGTAGCAGGTGTACCTTCGTGCTTGTACCGGACTTTGGTCACGGTTTCTAGCGGGCCTTCGATACGGGCGTATTTTTGAAGATTAAGCTTTGAGACGTACATGCCGTCGCGTTCGAGGTCTTTGTCAATTCCCAAAACTACTTCATTGGTATCTTTGCGGATTTCGGTCACAAATACAGGATAGCCCAGCGCAATGCCCAAGCCTTTGCGTTGGCCGATGGTATAAAAAGGATAACCTTCATGTTTGCCCACGACGGTGCCGTCTTGCATCACGTAATTGCCGCCCATTACTTGGCTTTCAAGCTCAGGCATACGACGTTTGAGAAAGCCCCTGTAGTCGTTATCGGGCACAAAACAGATTTCGTAGCTTTCTGATTTATTGACCAAATCCATGAACCCTCGTTCTTTGGCCATTTCCCTAATTTCGGTTTTGCGCAAATGCCCGAGCGGAAGTTTTGTCCGCGACAGGCTTTCCTGCGACACCCCCCACAGTACATAACTTTGGTCTTTCCACGTATCTATACCTTTAGATACAATGAATCGGTCGTTTTCCTGACGCATATTGGCGTAGTGGCCAGTAGCAATAAATTCACAATCGAGGCGGTCGGCGCGGCGCAGCAGCGCGTCCCATTTGATGTGGGTATTGCACAAAACGCAGGGATTGGGCGTGCGACCTTCGAGGTACTCACCCGTAAAATGGTCGATGACGTAATCGCCAAACTCCGTTCTGATGTCTAATATGTAATGAGGGAAGCCCAGTTCAACGGCCACGGTGCGGGCGTCGTTGATGGAATCAAGGGAGCAGCAGCCTGTTTCTTTTTTGGAGCCTCCGCTACCGGCATAATCCCAGGTTTTCATGGTCATGCCGATGACTTCGTAGCCTTGTTCGTGAAGTAATACTGAAGCCAGTGAACTGTCGATGCCGCCGCTCATGGCGACCAAAATGCGTCCGTGTTTGCTCATAATTGTATCTGACCGAGGTTCAAAGCCTCGCGATGATTGGTTTGATATGTATTTGTTTTACTTGTTGTTTTAGCCTGCTTTATCCGGCCAATTTTTCATTAACAAACTTTTGAGTAAATCCATTCAGCCGTGAGCCGATAATTTAGAGAGTCGTTGGAGGAGACCGGCGTTTCGCAGCGGATAACGTCGATTAGGGTGTCACTAAAAGTAGATTTTTTTAAATTATAAATCGAAGCTGTCTACGTCCCGAACGATATTTCGTGCGTTTCATCCCTTATTTAAGATGATTTAACACTTTTTTATTCTTTGATGCAACGTTTGATTATACATTTGCATCATTAAGTTGTATTTGTCGCAAAGCAAAGTTTACCCATGATTTAAAAGAATGCTGATTGTCCGAAATTGTTGAATAGTGTGTTCGAAATCGGACAGTTGTTTAAAAAGTAAAAAACATTAATTGTCTGATTATTAAATGTTTATTACTTTTATTTTGACTGGCACAGCATTTGAAATAAATACATTGAAAATTATTTGTAACCTTTTGTACCAACGCAAGTATTCACTAACAGCCATCTTAAAAACATTTTCTTACAGTCATGAAAACAATTTTTTGCTCTACGCACTTCCATCACAAACCAAGTTCATAAGGTAGTTTGCCATTCATCCAGTTTATGTGCCTCTCATGTACTTTGTATTGCATAGTACCAGATAAAACAAGCAACTTTGTATCATCATTCAGGAAAAGAAATACCAACAGCCATTAAGAACAGTTCTCGTTTACCACAAGTAATTAACAGCCATTAAAAAGTAATCAGTAGTTCAGCATCAGTACCTTACAGCATTAGAAAACAAATTAATCACAACAGCCAATTCAAAACAAAACGGTGCGGCGATCCGCAACACAGCCAAAACATCATGAAAACGCTCATCACCTCGCTCGCCTGCGCTTTAGCGCTTACTTCATCCGTTGCTTTTGCATCAGATCCAACCGAAGACAAAAAAGCCAAGCCTTTGCAAATAGGCGTATTTACGACCAAAGAATCCAAAATTCAGTTGGCAGTTCGCAAAGGCACGGGCCACAATGCAGTCATTACCCTGCGCGATGCTAAGAAAAATGTAGTCCATGAAGAATTTATGACCAAGAAGTCAGAAAAATTTGATGGTCGCTTTGATGTAAGCAATCTCAAAGAGGGAGAATACACTTTGGAGATTGTTTCGGGTAACGAAAAGATTCAGAAGCAGGTAAGCATCAAGTCCTCTACAGAAGAAGTTGCTCTTCAGCGTAGTGTCCAATTAAACAAATAATTTACATCACAGCCATTTAATCAAGACCATGAAATCGTTCGCCATATTGCTCGTAAGTGCATTGTCATTTGCCTCAACCGCCGTCGTTGCTAATCCTGGAAATACCCCAGCCGTTGGAAACAAAAAAACGGAAAACCGTACTGCCATTACTTTTGAAACGAGTGCATACATTACCAAAGATGCGGCCATTCGGTTAGCGGTCAAGAAAAATGCCCCCGAAAGAGTATACATCACACTCCGTGATGCAGGCAACACTGTTCTCTACAGCGAAACTATTAACAAAAATGAAATGTCGTACGCCGCCAAAATCAACGTAAATGACTTGACCGACGGCGCGTATAAACTGGAGATTTCGACGGGCAAAGACCGCGTAGTAAAACGCCTAAACCTGTCGTCTTCTAAAATGGAAACGCAGCGCTCCATCACCGTAAATTAATTCCCTTTTTTTTATATCAATTACAACAGCCAATTTTTAAAAACAAAAATCATGAAAACAATCATCAAATCACTCGTTTGCGCTTTGGCGCTTGGTACTACGGTCGCTTTTGCTCACCCAACCGATGAAAAATCGAAAGACAATCGCCCCGTACCCGCTTTTGAATCAAGTACTTACGTTTCTGCCGATGCCAACCTCCGTGTCGCCATTAAGAAAAACACCACCGACCGAGTATACATCACCTTGCGCAATACAGAAGGAGTGGTGCTTTTTACCGAAACCATCGGCAAAAAAGAAACAGCGTATGCCGCCAAAATCAACGTGAAAGACTTGAATGATGGCGTGTATCACTTAGAAATTTCTTCGGGCAAAGACCGCGTGGTGAAAAAACTGAACCTGACTTCTCAGAAAGTTGAAACCCAGCGCGTAGTGACGGTTTTGTAAATTTCAGCACCCAACAATCATATCTTGCGAGAGGGCGATGCGTTTGCATCGCCTTTTTTATTGGCCTCACTCTGGTCATCCGTTGTTTCGTCAGAATTTGATTTCTGGGACGTGTTACTTGGGCTTCCTTTGTGGTGAAATCAAAGGGTTAGAGATGGCTAAAAATTTGGGGGGATGCTGCATCGGCCAACTTTTAATGCTTACTGACCACGAATAAAAAGATAAATCGTTTACTTTCGCTTCAAATGAATGTTTTCTCAAGTGAGTCTTCCATGAAAATTAATGTAAACTGGGTTGAAGTAGTTACTTGGTCGGTCAGTGCGTTGCTTATCTTGTTTTTGAATACCAATCTAAAAACGGGGGAAATTCGTTGGGAATGGGTGATTGCCATTACGGTTTCTTCTTTCATGATTGGGTCGGTGCAGAGTTATTTGATGCCATTGCTCATTCGTCAGGCAACCGATTGGACCGTCCAAAAAACGCTCGGAGTCTATGCGTTGTGTGTGGTGGCAACGGCCCTTGTGGTGGGAAGCAGCATGATGTTTTTGATGCAAACACTTAAAGGTGAACGCTATCCCTTGCGAGCGTACCTATCGAGTGGGATGATTTACATTCTGATGACGTTTGCCTTTACTTCCGTTTACATGATTCGGGCGCTGGTGGACCGTTGGCGAAGCTCTCTGTTGAAAGAACAACAACTCAATCAGGCGTTGTTGAAGGCCGAATACGACACGCTCAAAAATCAGGTAAACCCGCATTTTCTGTTTAATTCATTGAATATTTTGAGCGCTCTGATTCCCGAAGATCCCGAAAATGCCGTCAATTTGGTCGAAAGGCTTTCCAAGGTTTTTCGGTACAATCTCCAGAACAACGACCGTGTTACGGTGGATTTAGGAACGGAACTTAAGATTGTGGAAGCTTATCTTTTTATTCATAAAATGCGTTTTGGGGATAATTTATCCTACCGCATTGACGTCCCGAAGGACGAATGGCCCCGGCAAATCGTGACCCAAGGGCTACTGACATTGGTCGAAAATGCCGTAAAGCACAATGAATGTTCTTCCGAGAAACCCCTCAACGTAGAAGTATACGCCGTGCAGGATGGCGTGGGGGTGCGGAATAATTTCCAACCCAAGAATAAGCAGTTTCTCGATTCGACGGGTATCGGACTCAAAAACTTGAAAAGCCGCTATGCCTTGCTTACCTCCCAAAAAGTGCAAGTAATCGAAGACGACCTAATCTTTGAAGTTAAGATTCCTTTTGTTTGACAAAGTGCTGTGAATCAACTCTATAAAACGAACTTATTCTCACAAAATGAAAATATTAATTCTTGAAGACGAGCCGTTGGCGGCCAAACGTATCGAATCATTGGTGAAATCACTGGAGCCGACGGCCGAAATTCTGGGCAAGTTGGAAAGTGTACGTAGTGCAGTAAAGTGGTTGAACGAACACCCGCAACCCGATGTGATTTTGATGGATATTCAACTGGCCGATGGCCTTTCATTTGAGATTTTTCAACAGGCCGATGTCTCTGCGCCGATTATTTTTACTACCGCCTACGACGAGTACGCCATACGGGCGTTTAAAGTAAACAGCGTAGATTATTTGCTCAAACCAGTGGAAAAAGACGAATTAGAAGCCGCGCTGGAAAAGCTAAAAGCCCAAAAAGGAGCCACTTCTCAGGCCCAAATTGGCAAAGCATTGGATGCTTTACTGAGCCAAAAAACGGATTGGAAAACCCGATTTTTGCTGAAAGCAGGTGCTCGATTTGACATCGTAGAAACGGGCGATGTGGCCTACCTGTACGCCGAAGATAAGGTCGTATTTTTGGTGACGAAAGAACAAAAAAAATATTACGTAGACGAAACGCTTGATGAATTGGAACAAAAGCTGAATCCTGCGCTTTTTTTTCGAATCAACCGCAAATACCTAGCCCAATTGCCGTCCATCGAGCGAATCGAGCCGCATTTCAACGGACGGCTGAAAATCAAACTACGCCACAGAGAAGATGACGATATCTACGTGAGCCGCGAAAAAGCGGAGGTATTTAAAAAGTGGCTAGATATGTAAAACTTAATTCATCAAACGGGTTTTGGCCCACCAACTCACTTCCTGATGCGGGAAAGTAGTGTCCCACACAAACCGACTCATATCGGCTGCGCTGGAGGTTTTGTGCGATATTTCCACCACGCGCATCACGTCAATGTGGTGCATCGAAGGGTCAAAATCAGGGGCGAGGGTCATTTGGATGTCTCTGAAAGGTACATAAATTTCTAGCTTAGCACAGATGTACTGGTCTTTCTCCACATCGTAAGCCACGGCCCGGCCATCGGGCAAAAGAAGCATCAGCGGGCAATGAAAAAGCTGCTCGTAGAGGGAATTAAAATAGTGCCACCCAAAAAATAGGTATACTTTTCGCTGAAACCCAATACCTACCCTTTCAAGAGCTTGCTCAAGGGCAAAGGTTCGGTTTTTGATATGATCGGCCCAGTTAGGTTGTTTGTGCGGGTCAACGTGGCGTAACCAACGCTTGGTATTCCAGTCATAAATTTCCGCTTTTCCAAGCCTAAGTTTATAATCATAAATCGAAGGACGCTCGTGAACGTATCCTGGATAGTACCACTGGCGGTCGGTCGCTTTGGAATATTCTATTTCGAGCAACATGGTATATATTCCCAAGCTGTATGATGAATATCCAGGGTCAAAAAGCCCCAACAAACTCATCAGACTGTTTTCGCCTTGGTCAAAATAACTGATGGCCACAAGCCGGTCGTCGTCGTAAACGGCCACTTCGTAGGTCTCAAAACGAGGCGTTAAAACCAGAAATTCTTCCAAAGAATTACTCAAAAAACTTCTAAAGCGGCGTTGGTGCTGGTGAAAAAGTTCTTCTTTCTCCCGCGTAATGGTCGCTTTGCGAATTTCGTGCCGAAAAAGTTTTTCATTGCGGCTCAACAACTTACGTAAACGCTTGGAATGCTCGTGTTCTGACAGTTTTATGCGGATATTGATGGGCGCGCAAATATCGTTGTCGAAGCATGTCACCTTAGCTCTGAACAGCATATTTACCGTCCGAAACCAGCCTGACGCCAAGTAACGGTCGAGTCGTTTAGGAGAAAGTTGATGGGGTAAATAATACTGGAGTATAGGGTCGTTCATGCACTAAAATAAATGAAATTTGAGAAAAGAAAAAAGGCGGTAGAAAAAATAATTTCTACCGCCTTTTTAGTGCAAAAATCGCACCATAAATTATACCAATCTGTTGATACAATTTAGGTCTTCAAAGGCTACCATGAGGCGTTGAGACATACTCTCTTCTCCTTTGCGAAGCCATACGCGTGGGTCGTAATATTTTTTGTTGGGGGAATCGGGCCCTTCTGGATTTCCGAGCTGTGTTTGCAAGTATCCTTCTTTGTCTTTGTAATATTTCAGGATTCCTTCCCACGTTGACCACTGCATATCGGTGTCGATATTCATCTTGATGGCACCGTATTGGATGGCCTCACGAATCTCTTCTCGCGTACTGCCCGAACCTCCGTGGAATACGAAGTTGACGGGAAGTGCCCCGGTGTTGTATTTTTGCTGAATATAATCCTGTGAGTTTTTCAGGATGATGGGTTGCAATTTTACGTTGCCGGGTTTGTACACGCCGTGGACGTTTCCGAAAGCCGCCGCAATGGTGAAACGACTAGAGATTTTGCTTAATTCTTCGTACGCGTGTGCTACTTCGGCAGGTTGTGTGTATAATTTAGAGCTGTCTACGTCTGAGTTATCAACGCCGTCTTCTTCGCCGCCTGTTACGCCCAATTCAATTTCGAGGGTCATGCCAATTTTGGCCATGCGCTCAAAATACTTGGCGCAAATCTCGATATTTTCTTCAAGTGGCTCTTCCGACAAGTCTAACATGTGTGAGCTGTACAAAGGCTTACCGTGTTGGTCAAAATACTTTTCGCCCGCATCGAGCAAACCGTCAATCCAAGGCAATAGTTTTTTTGCGCAGTGGTCAGTGTGCAGAATCACTGGAATACCATACAACTCAGCCATTTGGTGTACGTGCATCGCGCCCGAGATAGAACCTGCAATAGCGGCCTGTTGATTGGCGTTTGAAAGGCTCTTGCCAGCGTAGAAAATACCGCCTCCGTTGGAGAACTGAACGATGACGGGGGAGTTGGCTTTCTTGGCGGTTTCCAATACGGCATTGATGGAGTTGGTACCTACGACATTGACCGCGGGGAGTGCGTAGTCGTTTTCGTTGGCATGACGGAAGATTTCACTGACACCTTCGCCCGTTACTACTCCTGATTTAAAGCGGGTTATGATTTCGCTCATGGTAAAATTGTCTTTTTTGGGAAAAAATTTTAGTTAAACAAAGATATGTTTCAACTTAGGTGGGTTGAGTTTGCAAAGTAGCAAAATTTTGAGGAATTTTTTACATACCTATTACATTGAGGTTGACGCCCGTCTTCGATAAATCAAGACGCTGTCAACAGTTTGAACCAGTTGGTAATGTTGTGAAATATATGTCTTTAACGCTGGAAAACGATAGTGGCGGTAAGTAGTGTCGCATTGTGATGATAAATGTTGAACGGCAATATCAACAAATAAAGCGGGGCGATTGTCTTCCATGTCTTTGATGACCTGTTGCAGACGATACGGCTGGTGTGGGCCTGGCAGATAGGCATTGAAGGTGTGAGCGGTTCTGATTCCCTGAGGCATACCCGTACTTAAAAAAAAGCGGTCGGCCCATCCCCAGAGCACTAATTTATCCCCTTTTTGTTGGTGTTTTTTTAGGGCTTCTGTAATGGAGGACTCGGGCTGTCGGTGATAAATATGCTGGTACGACAGCAGATTGGCAATGCTTTGAAGTCCCGCAAATAAAAGCAACCAACGTACTCCAAAGGTAGGATTAGTGGAGAGAAACTCCACGACCACAAAGGTTAGAAACAGCAAGGGTACTACCAAGAAAAGTAGATAGTGCATAAACATATTGCCCGATTGTAGTACGGCATAAATGGCGGCTAGTAAGTACAAAAAGCCGAAAGTAATCAGTCGAAAAGGAGTATTTGCTTGTTTTCGCGAAAACATAATCAAACTCATCAACCCGCCGATAATCAAGGTAAATTGTCCCAAAAAATAAAGAGCGACGTGTTTGCTGTAAAATATAAAGTGAAGCCCTCGGCCCAAATTAAAACGCTCACTAAGCGGGACTTTTGAAAACGTGGTGGTGTACGAATAAAAGAAAAGATTCCAGAAGTAATCCTGCCAAAATGAATTAATATCGTTGTGAAGAAAATAGAAAATGTTGACCAAAAGCGTCGGGAAAATTCCGCCAGCGGTCAACAACGCGACGTACCGCCATTGTTTTTTGTAAATGAAGAGGCCCAACGCAAAACCTGCCGTGACTAGCCCCAAAGGAATGGCCTGAAATTTAGCAAATGGTAATAGCCCAAGACTGAACCCGAGTAGGCAAGTTTTCCACGCATTGAGGTGCCCGGTCTTTTCTAATTTACAATAGAGCCACAGACCCAACGTCAATAAAAAAATGCAGAAATGCTCAGAATTGTAAGAAACAAAACCAGGGTTCCAGGTGGTGCCGAAATAGAGGGCTAGCGGCAAAACATACCATACAGCCTTATTGGGCTTGATATATACTGAAAATGCTTTGAATAAAAAGAAGAGACTCCCCGCCCAGAAAAACACACCGATGAGTTTGGCCATCAGGTATCCTTGTTGTATTCCTAACAAGCCAGCGGCCACCAAGGGTAAGACGGTCAAAGGACGGCTGTCGCTGTAGTTGAAAAGGGTCCACCATTTTTCAGACGACTGCAAAACCGTGAGCGCCGAGGCAATCCAGGTACTTTCATCTTCGTCGTATTCGCCTTCGCTTACGATAAGCCATCTTCCAATAATCAAACAGGCAATCAGACAAAAAACAATCCAATTTGTTTGGTAATGTTTGGCAAAGAAGTTCATAACAGTTGGGAGATTTGGCTGCTTCAAAGAGGTAAAATGTATTGAGTTTAAACTAAAAACAGGACTTAGGATTGACAGAATAAAATTTCTTGCTATTCTATCAATCCTAACTTTTTACGAAAAAATAAACGGCATAATGTTTAAAGCCCGGTCAGGGATAGACATTACCAAAAAATCTTATTTTTTCAATTCGGTATAGTATTTGAAAAACAAAGGAATGGTTTCAATGCCTTTGTAGAAGTTAAAAAGTCCGTAGCTTTCGTTGGGCGAATGGAGGGCGTCGATGTCGAGTCCGAAGCCCATCAGGATTGATTTTACGCCTAATTCCTGCTCAAACAACGCCACGATGGGGATGCTTCCCCCGCCGCGTGTGGGTACGGGCTGCTTGCCGCCCCATGCTTCTTTCATGGCCAATTCGGCCGCCTTGTATTCTACCGAATCTACGGGTGTGACGTAGGGAAGTCCACCGTGGTGAGGTTTGACCACCACTTTGACCGAAGGCGGCGCAATCGACAAAAAATGCTTGGTAAAAATATCAAGGATTTCGTCGTTGTTTTGGTCGGGAACGAGGCGCATACTGATTTTGGCGTAGGCTTTTGAAGGCAACACCGTTTTGGCACCTTCGCCAGTGTAGCCGCCCCAGATTCCGTTTACATCAAGGGTAGGACGAATGCCCGTGCGCTCAATGGTGGTGTAGCCTGTCTCGCCCTCTAGCTCATCGATGGCTAAGTCGCGCTTGTATTCGTCAAGGTCAAACGGAGCTTCGTTCATCAGGCTGCGCTCTTCGGCGCTGAGTTCTTGTACTTTATCATAAAATCCGGGAATGGTGATATGATTGTTTTCGTCTTTCATCGACGCAATCATTTCACACAGCACGTTGATGGGATTGGCCACCGCACCCCCATACACCCCTGAGTGTAAATCGCGGTTGGCACCTGTCACTTCTACCTCCAGATAAGTGAGTCCGCGCAAGCCCACCTCGATAGAAGGCACATCGTTGGCAATGATGCTGGTGTCTGAAATCAGAATTACGTCTGCTTTGAGTTTTTCTTTGTTTTCACGCACAAAAGTTCCTAGATGGTCGGATCCTACTTCTTCTTCCCCTTCAATCATGATTTTGACGTTGCAGGTCAGCGAGCCAGTAGCCACCATGGTTTCGAGGGCCTTGATGTGCATATAAAATTGCCCTTTGTCGTCGCAGGAGCCACGCGCATAAATGCGCTCATTTCTGATGGTAGGCTCAAAAGGAGGCGTTTCCCACAGTTCGTACGGGTCGGCGGGTTGTACGTCGTAGTGACCGTAGATTAGTACGGTGGGCAGGGCTGGGTCAATGAGTTTTTCACCGTACACCACCGGATGACCGGGAGTTTCGTGAATTTCGGCCAAGTCGGCCCCGGCTTTCAGGATGGATTCTTTCACGGCCTCCGCGCAGCGGCGCATATCGTCTTTGAATTTGGGGTCAGCACTGACGGATGGAATACGCAGCAAGTCAAACAACTCACTCAGAAATCTATCTTTGTTTTGTTCGATGTATGTTTTCATTTGGTTTGAATAGATAAAAAGACCGTTCTTCTTTGGTTGAATCCGTTTGCCCCAAAGTTAGCGGGGTAAACGGATTTAAACGAGTTATTTTGAGCAAAAAATAACCAATATGGAAGAATACACTCGTCTCAACAAAGAACTTCAACACCTGCAAACCCAAATTGCAGAAAAGCAGTGGGTTGAAGCACGTTTGATTGAAATGGAAGCAAAAATCGTATATCAAAAAGCGCAGTTGACTCATTTACAAGAACAACTAGCAAAGGAACGCGCCGACATAACGATGCTGGAAGGACTTTCGTTGGTGGGTTTGTTTTATTCGATACTGGGAAACAAAGACCAAAAGTTGGAAAAAGAACGTCGGGAGGCACTGATGGCGCAGTTGAAATACGATGAAGCGCGGCAATCGTTGGCACTCAGTGAAGCGGAGGTAGAAGGGCTGAAAATCCGAATGCAAAGAATCCATGAAGCCGAAGAAATGTTGGAGGCTAAATTGGAAATCAAACTTTCCCTTTTGTTGCTCGAACCTATCCCAGCCGCTCAGGCATTAAAACAACGGCATACGCAGTGGCAAGCGTTGAAAAAACAGAAATTGGAAATCTCGGAGGCACTTGAAGCAGGAAAATTGTACCGAGAGATTTTGGAATTATTGACTAGACAACTCAAAAGCACCCAAAATTGGGGTACGTTGGATGTGATGGGGGGCGGGATGTTGAGTAGCTATGTAAAGCAGCAGCGTTTGGGGGACGTCCGCAAAACCCTAAGCTCATTGCGGCATTATGAATTGAATTTTCGCCGTGAATTGGCGGATATAAAGCAATCGCTTGATTTGGACGTGGAGCTGACGAGTGTTGAAGGGTTTTTGGATGTATTTTTTGATAATCTGATTACCGACTGGATTGTACAACAGCGCATTAACCGCTCTTTGGCGGGCGCTCAGAAGGCATTCAGTCAAGTTGGGCAGGTTTTGATTATGCTGGGGGTTCGGTGTCAACAGGTTGATAATCAGATAGAAATAGAAGAAGATGAACTCAAAAAAAAGATAGTTGAGGCCACGTAGAGACGCAATATATGTTGCGTCTCTACGTATTGTATTGGTTTATGGACATTCAAACGAAAACTCATATACGTGCTTCGCAAACTCCGACCAGCGGAGTTTTTCGCCGATTTTCTTTACCAGTGCAGGGCAGCTTGCGTACATTACTTTGATTTCGTCCTCGTATTCTTTCTTCTTGAGTTTTTTGGCGGGTAAATCGCCCGTCTGTACATAATACGATTTGTCGTCGCCGCCGGCCATGGTCATACCACCAAAACCCACGCGCATGGTTTCGGCCGCAAAGGGGTCATGAAAGACCTTTATTTTGCTGTTGAATCCAGGATTTAATAACTGCATCAGCAGCATTTCTTGGTCTTTTTTTAGGACAACCTTAGCCTTCTCAAAATACGCGTAGCCTTTTTTAATGATTTCACTGTCAATGTATTGTGCATCCCATTTTTTTACTTTTGTGCCCACATCCATATTGGTCGAGAGTTTCGAAAGTCCGCTGGGCATTAGGTACATGGACTTGATTTGGTCGGGTTTGAGGGTGATTTTTTTGCCACTGGCATCTTTAATAACCACTTCTTCAATGAGTCCTTTGCGGCGGTCTAAGTCTTCTAGCGTGCCCTCAAGTTTGGTCCCGTTTTCGAGGGTGATGTATGATGTTTCCTTGCCCGAAAATCGGTCATAAGCAGGAATAAAGTCTTGTGAAAAAGCCGTGCAGCTTAGCAGAAGGCAGCCCGCTAAGGCAAGTAGGTACGTAGGTTTTTGCATAAAGGTTGGTTTTTTTTGTAGAGGAGACAAATGTAATAAAAACCCCTTTCTGCCGTGCGATAATTGATTTATCGGGAGCTGTGGCCCAGAAAATGGCGTGTATGTTATTGGTAATGAAGCATTTTTTTGTACGTGGCGGCAATGCGGGCTGGTTTGGCCCCCAACCGAAATAAGGTCATGGCGACCAGATTGGCTACTTGTACGCGGGCCCAACTGTTGGTGTCGTATTTGCGGGCCGATACACAAACCTCTTTGGGGATGATTTTAAACGCGCTTCGGTTTTTTCTCCACAATCGGCGTAACAAATCGTATTCTTCCATGATGACATAATATTCATCAAAACCGTAGAGTTCATCAAACAATGGGCGGGTGATAAACAGGGTTTGGTCGCCGCCGCGCGCCGAAAGAATGTTCAAACGCGTTAAATAACTGTTGAGTTTGAGCAGTGTTTTGTCAGAATCAAAACGGAAACGATAGCAGCCCGATTGATAGCCTTCGCGTATGGCGCTTTGAATATCGTTGACAAAACCGCTGGGAGGGCGTGCATCAGCGTGAATGAAATACAAAATTTGGCCCGTGGCAAAACTAGCTCCGTAGTTCATTTGAGCGGCACGGCCTTTTTTTTGTGAAACTACGACTTTTGCACCTGCCTTTCGAGCCATTTCGGTGGTTTTGTCTTCGCTACCGCCGTCGACTATGATGATATTGGCCAATGCTTCCCCGCCCTCTTCTTGGAGGTATTTTACCAGTTTGGTAATGTTTTTTTCTTCGTTGAACGTTGGTATAATGACCGATATACGCATAAAATTTTAATGCTTCCGTTGATTGTACTGAATGGGTTTGTTTTTATTCAACTGATTGGTTTTTAGTTACTTTGTAAATTTTGTTGATTAGATATTGTCAGAAAGCTTCGCCGATGGTGAAATAAAAATTGCCGCCGTCTTGGCCAATGGCATAGTCAAACCGAATGTTGAGGTGGTCGCGGCGATTGGCCGTAAATCGTATTCCTGTGCCGTAGGCAAACTTAGGGTCATGCCACCGCACAATGTCTTTTTGGTTGCCCAGCACCGCTGTTGACCCAAAAAATACGCCACCGAAGCGTTTGAAAATCCCGAAACGTACTTCGCCCTGAGCCAGCAAAACATTGTCGTCGCGGAGGCGGCCTTGATAATACCCGCGCATTCGTTTGCCGCCACCGAGTTCAGATAGCATATTAAAAGGAGCGTTGCCCCACGTAAAACTACTGAATAGGTTTCCTGCCAAAACCACTTTTTTAACTAAGGTTTGGTAACCTGAAAAATCGCCCGTCAAGCGGTTGAAAAGCGCATTTCCACCCCAAAAAGGGGCATTGTTGAAATAAGCAATGTCGGCTGCAATGCCTTTTGACGGAAAAAAAACAATGTCCCGTGTGTCGTAAAATAGACCTAGTCCCGCTCCCGAAGTGATGCTGCGCGGCGTGCCTGGAACGCGCTCACTAGCAAATTCGCCGTTAGGAACGGTTTGTGTGATGCGATAATCTTCGTATTGATACCGAACGCCTGCGTACAAATGAGGATAGATTTTTTTGAAAAAATTGAGCCGAACGCGCGGAAAATCAACCCCGAAAAGCTCCTTCGGCACGGATTGATTGCCAATGCCGAAATAATAATAGTTGTACTTATAAAACCCGAGTTCGCCATTGAAATAATACCCCGCATTTTTGAGAAACAACTGGAACGGTAAATAGTAAAGCGATTGTTTCTCTTGGGTAAACACAATGCCCAAACTCATTTGCGAAGGACGAGCTTGGAGGGAATCATTTTTGAAACGAAACGTAGCGGCCAAGGCGGCGCCGTAGGCCCAACGCGTTTCGGGTGAATAATACACCGCTGGAAAAGGCAAAATACTCAATCGTTTTTGCTGAGAGAAAGCCCGTTGCGCAAGCATACACCCCAGCAAAAGGGTTTGTAATAACGTAAACAGTATTCTTGACTGGAATTTTTGACGTGCCAAAACGGTTAAAATTTCTTTATAAACGTGAACAAGCTGACGAAAGTTATGAATTTTGTGGTGAAATGATACCAATCCTCCCCCCGCTGGATGCCATCCACCAAATGAACGAATACGGGCGTGCGCGCATCCCGTTTTTGTTTATCATTGATTTTTTAGCCCAACACCCCGTCGTTTTACGCTTGGATGAAGTAAATGCCGAGGAATTGCTGTACGAATTCAACGGCCTGACCAACACCCCAAAAAAAGGGGAACCCGCTCACCCCCGCGCTCAATTCCACAAAAGTGTACTCTCATTTGAGCAGTATTCCCCTAAATTTGATTTTGTCCTTCACCAGATAAAACGAGGTAATTCGTTTTTGGTAAATCTGTCGGTATGTACGGAAATAACGACTGATTTGGATTTAATGACGATTTTTAACCAGACAAAAGCCAAATATCGCCTGTGGTGGCGTGATAAATTTGTGTGTTTTTCGCCCGAAATTTTTGTGCAAGTTCGCGGCAATCGTGTGGCGTCTTTTCCGATGAAAGGCACCATTGATGCTGATTTGCCTTTGGCGCAGGAACGGATATTGGCGGATGTAAAAGAAGCCGCCGAGCACGCAACGATTGTGGATTTGATTCGCAATGACCTGAGCATGGTGGCCCAAAAAGTATGGGTAGAGCGCTATCGGTTTATCGACAAAATAGAGACAAACCAAAAAACATTGTTGCAGGTCAGCTCCGAAATTGCGGGAACGATGCCCGATGATTGGCGCGAAACACTGGGCGATTGGTTGTTTAAGTTGTTGCCCGCAGGCTCCATCAGCGGCGCACCTAAACCCCGCACCCTTGAAATAATTCAGGAGGTAGAAGGCTATGAACGAGGTTATTATACGGGAGTGGCGGGTATTTTTGACGGCGAAAACCTGGACAGCGGCGTATTGATTCGGTTCATTGAAAAGATAAATGATCGATTGGTGTTTAAAAGCGGCGGCGGCCTTACCGCCCGTAGCGAAGCGCAGTCAGAATACCGCGAAGTGATTGACAAAGTTTATTTACCCCTCGTCCATGAATTTACCCCTATGTATTGAAACAATTCGTCTGGCTGATGGACAATTGTCAAACCTTCTGTATCATAACGAACGGCTCAATCGTACAAGATTAGCGTGTTTTGACGCTACGAAAGAGTGGGATTTGAATCAACTGATTGATATTCCGCAAGAGGTAGCCCAAGGGCTTTATAAGTGCCGGGTAACGTACGGCCGTGAGATTGAAAAAATTGAATTTGAGGCTTACCAGCCCCGCGTGATTAAGAGTCTGCTGTTGGTGGTCGATGATGCGATTGAATATGGGTTTAAATTTCAGAATCGTGTGACTCTTCAACAAAATTTTGAAAAACGAGGCAAGGCCGACGATGTATTGATGGTTAAAGAAGGATTAATCACCGATACGTCTTATGCCAACGTGGTATTTTGGGATGGCAGTCAATGGGTTACCCCCGATAGACCATTGCTAAAAGGAACAAAACGGGAGAAACTATTACGCGAAGGGGTGATTGTTGAACAAAAAATTCGGGTGGAGGATTTGCCCGCATTTACCCACGTTCGGTTGGTCAATGCTATGTTGGATTTTGAATCTACTCCCATGATTGAGGTCAGTCAAATCAGTTTTTGAGTATCGTTTATCAGTAATAACCAAGAGCGAAGCGAGACTTGTAAGTTGATATGCAAGTCCAGCTTCGCTCTTGGTTTAGTTAGGGGGAGGTACTTTGGGATGCTTTTATTTTTTTCAAAATGACTGGAATGCAGGGTCTGGCGGGACATTCGCAATATTCTCTAACGACAATCGGGCAGCAGTTGTTGGTTGGACATTGCCCCGAGTCTACTTCAACAGTATAGTTTCCAGATTCATGTACTGACAAAGTTTGGGTAGTTGCTCCTGTGATTTCAACCCCATCTTTAAACCATTGATAAGACGTAAAACCGTCAGGGGCCTTTATAATCAGGGTGTCTTGGCGGGAGGTACAAATGGGTATTGGTACACTTAAATAGGCAATGGCATAATCATCTTCGGTTTTGTCGGAATTGTTGGGTTCTGAATCCACATCGGTTCCTACTGCTTTGATTACTTCTGCCTGATTGCTCAGAAAACCGCCTTGGAAGCTATTGATTTTGGCCGTAATGGTCAAGGTATCAGATTCGCCGGGCTGCATTGAGAACGGCCCCCACAGATGCGTTGAGGAATCGTAGGTTCCTTTGCTGGTGGTGAAATTGATGAAGGTTAAATTATTCACCAAGGTGTCGGCTATCATTACGCTATCGGCAATGGCCGTTGAGGCTGTAGCAACATTGCGAACCACTATTTCAAAAATAACTTCATCGCCTACTTCATGTACGCAATTTCCGACAACCCGTTTTGTGATTTCTAAATCATTGTTTTCTTCTATTATGTTGTTGATTGTCAGGCCTATATCAAATGTAAAGTTGTTTTGAGAGTTATCGCCTGTGATTACTTTTACAATAGCTTGGGTCGAATCAATGTTGAACTCAGCATCCGAATCACGAAGGATGTTTTGCGTATCTCCCGTTACCCGTAGCGGCGAAATAGTCAAAGTATCAATGAGTTTTACAGTTTGTATTTGTAGCCTTCCATTGGCAGGAATGGTGTCCAGCACCGACGTTTGAATTTCCTGATTCAGGTCAATCCGGATTTCGTAGGCGTGGTTTCGTTTTAATCTTCCGGGCACGTTTGTGTCATTGAAATAATAATGTCCGCCGTTGGCTGTGGTGTCGCGGGCTACTTCAATACCACCATTTTGCATGTCGTGGAGGGTGATAACAATATTGTCAATGAGGGCTTCGTTGGGCGTCTGAATGCCATCTTTATTAGCATCAAACCATACTGTATTGCCGATTTCAAGCGGAGCTGGGTCGCATATTCTCGCTAAATCACCTACACCACCCGACTTGCCTAATGAGCCTGGGTTGAGTGAATAAACAGAAAAGCTTCGATTTCGTTTACCAGTTTTGGTGTCGTAGGCAACAAAACCAGTTGATAAATACAGGCCGTGTATGGGGTCCATGGCTGAAACCAATACTTCTGGTATGCCCGCTATTTTCAGCATTGCTCCGTTCGTAATTTCTTGGTGGCCTACTTCATTGAGACCATTGAGCCAGTAATCTTCGCAGAAAAACTCGCCTCCACCAGGACCTGAGTTTGTATTGATGCCGCACCCCTGCAAGTCGCCAGATTTGCCGTTGTTTTCTAGGATATATGTACTATCGGCATTGTATTGGGCTCTTACTATATCGCCGCTCATGAACCCATAATAGTTCAAGGTGTCATCAACGGCAATACCGGGTTGGTCTTGTCCAGTTTGCAAGCCAAGACGGTCCATAAAGGCGATGAGCAATGAGCCGTCGTCCTCAAATTCAATATCAGATAAAATAGCCTGTGGATAAATGGCAAATGCTGCAACTGGATCGGGACTCCCCGCGGGGTAATTGCATTGTTTTGGGAAAACATTAGTCCAAGGTTGCCATCCGTTGGTAGCATCGCATCCTGGTGTAGAATCAATGGCTCCACGAGGGTAATCCAGTCCAAATTCAAAGATGCTTTTAAAAGAAGTACTTTTTGGGTCAAATTCATAGATAGCCGCTTTTAAATCACTTTTCTTTTGTGATGTCTCGGCAGTACACACGACGCCTACGTAGAGTTTGCCACGGTAATATTTAAGCGCCCAGGGCACAAATTCATTGTTGGAACAGCCCGGATGCGGTATTTGAAAAGATTTGGTTTGTGCTTCTGCCATGTTGGCGGGAGCTTTCAGCGGTTTCTGAACCGAAAAACTGTAAAGTTTTCTGTCGTATAAATTAATTAAAAATAAGGTGTCCTGATAAATCGATAGTTGCGAACCGCCAATCCCTACCTTCGCCGCAGTATGAAACGCCAGTGAGTCGCGGCTTCGGGCCAATTTGTCGGCAGGAAGTATATTGAGTCCTGTGGCAGGGTCAATGTGCGGGTCGGGGCCAGTATCAATGCCTATGGTTTTGACATCAATAAAATTGGAGACCGCTCGGTTATTGAGGTCTACGGAGTAGAAACCTCCTGTACCCAGCGGGCCGAGGCCTACGTGGCGTCGGGTGATGGCTCCGACAAGTAAAGTGTTGGATGAACGCTGATAGGAGGCGATCCAAGTAGATCCGATTGTGCTTGCATTGGCTAGTTTTTCCATAGGAGAGCCCGATGGAGTTCCGCCTTCACCTTCAGCATTGTAATCAAATAAAACAAGCGCAGGGTCATCGCCAGCGCTTCCATTTTTGAGGGGGTCGCCCATGGAGTAGCAGGCCGTGATAATTTGAGCATTAATGTCTACGTTGCAGAACTCGTCATCATTGAAAATACCTAAGTTTACATTAAGTGCGGGAGCCTGCACAAATTGAACTTCTGTACCGTTTTGAGGGCCTGCTGAACTAACAGAAAATGTTTCGGGCAGATTGAAAAACTCTACCCGGGCAACCGAACCACTGGGCACCTGTTGGGCTGTAAAAGTATAATGACCAGACTTGTCGGTTTGAGTGATAAGGGGATAGACATTGCCACCCACAAAGATACGTACTCCAATCGCCGCAACTCCTGCTTCGGTGGGGGATACGGGTGTTTGAATGCCATTTGCGTCAAAATCGTAGAAAACTGTTCCGCTCACTTGAGCATCACATTTTATACTATAAGACATAATTAATAGGCTAATAACAAAGAGAGCTCTTAAAGTTCGGGATGTATAACAAACCCATGGTGACAATAGACGCATGATGAAAGTAAATGTTAAATGGTTCAATGAAACCTAATAGGTATATTATTTAAATTGTATAAAATTCAGATAAACAGGTAGTTATATGTTTTTATTTGCTTTAAAAAATCGATAAATATGCTTCAAGAAAGGGTATTTAAGGAATGTTCTGTCATTTAGGGCTAAAAAATACATTTTCATTTTCTTAGTTTTTTAGACAAAAAAGGTAAAATTATTGTACATTATTCGACATGTTTATATAGTTTCAAATACCCTGCCATTGTGCTGGATTGGCTTGGAAATAAGCCGTAGTGCGAAAGTGGAGAAGTGAAAAGTAGTGGTAAATGAGTCAAAAGTGAGAGGAAGTAGTTCTGTGGGAGGCAATTGGGTTGATTTTGATTTTTCTTTGTTGATGAACAGTCTTTTATAAGCTTTAGCAAAGTCAGATGCAGGAGAGCGACTTTAACAAATATGATGCCAAGGCTTTTGTTTTTGTTGATTTACAGAGCTGTTGTCATTTTTGTAAATTATTGAAAAAGAGAGGGTTTGTTCTTTGAGGTATATATTTTGGTCGTTTGTTACGATTGGACCTTACTTTCTGGGATAAAGATGTTTTTAGAAAAACAGATCAAAAATCATTCGATAGTGGAGGCTTTAATTGGGTACTTAAAATGAGAGAAACTATCCAGAGAGGTAGCAAAAATTGGGTAGGCGAATGAATAATCTATCTTCCCCTCATATCATAGCTGTTGGCTGTTGGTTTATAGAAAGGCGTTTAGCATTCGGAGGCGTTTTGATTTGGGAAGCACTTGAGAATGTTTACTTGAGATAGATTGTAGTAAACGTTTGACGAGGGACAGGGCCTTACGTCAAATATCCTGACATGCTTAAAAATATCTAACGAAAGCATTATCTTGCGCTTTCAACTTTGGCTTTAGAATAGAGTGCTAACTGCAGAAAATGACGATTTTGGTTTAGAAGAAGTTACGCTGTTTGCGGATTTAATCTTGCCAGTTCCGGTGAGACAATTGTTTACGTATCGTGTTCCGAGAGTTTTCAACGCTGCCATCAAAAACGGGGCTAGAGTAGTTGTTCCTTTTGGTAAAAACCGTGTCGTAACGGGTGTTGTGGCCCATATACATACCACCCCGCCGTCGCGTTATCAGGCCAAATACATTGGTGAACTACTGGATGATGAGCCCTTGGTGACCCCTTACCAAATCGCCCTTTTTAACTGGATTGCCGATTATTATTTATGCAGCGTAGGGGAGGTGCTCAACGTAGCTCTTCCGTCTGGCTTGAAGATTACGAGCCAATCCAAAATTCAGTACAATCCTGATTTTGAGTATTTTGACCTGCTTACCGAAGAGGAAGCCGCCCTTTTGGAAGAAATAAAAAAATACCAATCCCTCACCTACGAAGAAGTGGGAAAGCGGGTAGGTGATCAAAACATCAACCACGTCATCAAATCGTTGATTGGCAAGCGGGCCGTTATTTTGTACGAAGAAGTACGCGAAAAATATAAGCCCAAAATTCAGAAAAAAGTGAAACTGACGGGTCGGTACGAAACCCGAGAAAACCTGATGGAGTTGATTGGTCAACTCGACAAAACACCTAAGCAACAGGAAGTTGTGATGCGTTATATGAGTCAGGTGCCAATCCAAAATGACCCGTATGCCAATCGTACGGGCTTGGAAAAGAGTTTTTTTACCCAAAATGAAGAAATCTCTGATTCGGCATTGAGTACGCTGATAAAGAAAGGCGTTTTTGAAGAATTTGAAGTGACCGTGTCGCGATTTGCAGAAGTAAAACCTGATTTTACGGCGGGCGTTAATATTAAACTAACGACGGCGCAACAACGCGCATTTGACGAGATTATTAATCTATTTCAGGAAAAAGATACGGTACTGCTCCACGGAGTGACGGGGAGCGGCAAAACCGAAGTATATATTCACCTCGCCCAGCAAGTACTGGAAAGCGGCTCACAGGTGCTGTTTTTATTGCCCGAGATCGCCCTTACGACCCAGATTGTAGTGCGCTTGAAAAAAGTTTTCGGCGATAAACTGGGCATTTACCACTCCAAATTTTCCGACAATGAGCGCGTAGAAGTCTGGAAAGGAGTCGTCTCGGGGCAGTTTCAGTTGGTGGTGGGTGTGCGTTCGGCTATTTTTCTGCCCTTCGACGCCCTCGGGTTAATCATCGTTGACGAAGAGCACGAAAGTTCCTACAAACAATACGACCCTGCGCCGCGTTATCATGCCCGGGATGTATCAATTGTGGCCGCACAACACCAGCAGGCCAAAGTGCTGTTGGGTTCGGCCACGCCCGCCTTGGAATCGTATTATCAGGCCTTGAATGGCCGCTACGGTTTGGTGAAATTGACCGAGCGCTTCGGCAAGGCCAGTATGCCCGAATTTGTGCTGATTGATACCAAACAGGAGCGCAAAACAAAAAAAATGAAGTATGAATTTTCGTCGGTTTTGGTGGAGGAACTGCGCGAAACGTTGGCCCGAAACGAACAGAGTATCATTTTTCAAAACCGTCGGGGGTATTCTTCTTATCTACAATGCGAAGAATGTGGGTGGATTGGCGAATGTGAAAATTGCGCCGTAAGTTTGACGTATCACCAAAAAGACGCCGAGCTTCGCTGCCATTATTGCGGCCATAAAGAAGAGGTTCCGAAATTTTGCCCGGGTTGTAGTTCTACCAAAGTGCGCACCGTGGGATTCGGGACCGAAAAGCTGGAAGATCAACTCAAAATTTTCTTCCCTACGGCCCGCGTAGCCCGGATGGATTTGGATACAACCCGCGCCAAAAATGCCTACAAAGAAATGATTGAGGACATTGAGCAGGGCAACGTAGATATTTTGGTGGGGACCCAAATGATTAGTAAAGGACTTGACTTTGAGAATGTAAGTATGGTGGGCGTTTTTGATGCCGACCGGATGATTCACTTTCCTGATTTACGCTCAACCGAAAGGGCGTTTCAGTTGATAACGCAAGTGAGCGGCCGGGCTGGACGCCGGGCAGACCGAAAAGGGCGGGTATTAATTCAGACGGGAAACACAAATCAAAAGATTTTACAAAAAATTATTGCGAACGATTACGAAGGAATGTACGCCGAAGAAATTGTGGAGCGGGAACAATTCAAATATCCACCGTTTACGAGGCTTATAAAATTGACTGTCAGGCATTTGGAGCAAAATGTGGCGCGCCAAGGAGCCGAAAAACTCACCCATCTTTTAATGGAAAAAATGGGGGAAGACCGGGTGCTAGGACCGCAGCCGCCGCTGGTTGAACGCATCCGAAATCGGTTTTTGTTTGACATTCTTATAAAACTCGAGCGCGAAAAAGTTAATTTTAAGGCCGCAAAGACTTTTATCCTCGAAAAAGTGACGGATATTCTGACCGATAAAACATTAAAAGGGGCAGATGTAACCATTGATGTAGATTGCCTCTAATAATACCCATCAAAAAAAACCTAGCCAAAAGATGATCAATAAAAAGACCAAGATTGTTGCCACCGTAGGCCCTGCTTCAGAAACATCTGAACTTCTGTATTCACTGGTACAGGCAGGGGTGAATGTATTCCGACTGAATTTTTCGCACGGCTCTCACGCCGACCACTTGGAACGTATTCAGAAAATCCGCCAAAATAATGCTACCTACGGTCTCAGCGTTGGAATTTTGCAGGATTTGCAGGGCCCTAAAATTCGCATCGGCAATGTCGAAAGCAAAGACGGTGTGAAAATTGTAGCAGGCCAAAAATTAGTGTTTACCAATGACGATATTATTGGTACTTCTGAGCGCGTAAGTACACCTTATAAAGGAATGTACCAAGACGTAAAAATGGGCGAGCGCATCCTGATGGATGATGGCAAGCTGGAAGTAAAAGTAGTAGGCATCGAAGGAACCGATGTGGTAACGGAGGTAGTCTATGACGGTATACTGAAGTCTAAAAAAGGAGTAAACCTTCCAAATACCAAGGTCTCGATGCCGTCGGTGACGGAAAAAGACTACGAAGACCTCGAATTCGGGCTGGAAAATGATGTAGACTGGATAGCGTTGTCATTTGTGCGCTATGCGTCTGATATTCAGGAGGTAAAAGATTATATCAAAGCAAAAGGCAAAAGCATTCGAGTGGTGGCTAAAATTGAAAAGCCCGAAGCCATCGAAAACATTGATGCTATCATTGAAGCCACCGATGCCATTATGGTGGCTCGTGGAGATTTGGGCGTAGAATTGCCCGCCGAAGAGGTTCCCATGATTCAGAAAATGATTGTGGAGAAATGTAATCGCGCGGCTAAGCCCGTTATTGTGGCTACGCAGATGCTCGAAAGCATGATTGATGCACCACGACCCACGCGGGCAGAAATCAATGATATTGCCAATTCTGTATTGGACGGTGCCGATGCCGTAATGCTTAGCGCAGAAACTGCCTCTGGAAAATACCCTATTGAGGCTGTTACGAGCATGGCACAGACGATTCGTCAGGTTGAACAAACAGAAGCGAAGAAAAAAGCGGATGATACCGAAATTTATTTCAAATACCACGCTGCTGTTAATGATAATCCTGGTCCTAATGTGCTGAATGACAACGTGGTAATGAGTGCTTGTCGCTTGGCGCGTGATACCCACGCAAAGGCGATTATCGGTGTGACGCGTTCTGGTTATACGGGTGTTCGTTTGTCGCATCACCGTCCAGAAGCTGATTTGTATGTCTTTACGCCCAGCCGCTCATTAATGTGCGCGCTTTCGTTGTACTGGGGAGTGAAGTCAGTGTTTTATGACCGTGAAGACCTTTCGACAGATGATTTAATTGACGATATCAAAAGGGTTCTTGTTGAAAAAGAAGCGTTGCATACGGGAGATATTTTCGTAAACACGCTGAGTATGCCAGTCAGCAAGCACCGCAAAACCAACGCGGTTAAACTGAGTATTGTAGACTAATCTGCTTTCAGTTTCGGTAGAATTTTAAGCCCTTTCTCTCACCGAGAAGGGGCTTTTTTTATGCACTATATATTGGAAGAACGGGTGTATTTCCATTTAAAATAAAGAATAACAAACGAAAGAACCAGCGTGGTGGCGTTGGCGGCCACAACTGGAAAAGAATGCGCCATGATGCCATAACCGAGCCAAAGCGCTACACCAATGGTAAACAACAAAAACATGGCCAGTGAAACGTCTTTGGCAGATTTGGTACGGTAAATCTGTAAAACCTGGGGAATAAAGGCAAGCGTGGTTAACGCACCCGCTGCATAGCCCATTATCTCTAACATTGCTGTACGAATTTTAATGAATAATGCTTATATAGTAGAAAAGTTATATAAAAAGTTTCATAACATTGCATTTTTGTTGGTATAATACAACAAGTGATTGTAAGGATACTAAAACGTGGCCAGATTTTTGATAAAATCATTAAAAGAAGAGAATCGAAAGAAGTGACAATTTTTTGTGCCTTCAGAGACAGTATAGGCATTTTTGGGTTGGGATAATGCAAAAAAAATAACTTTTGTTTGGAAAATAAATCCTGACCGGTTTTATTTGTAACGCAAATACGCAATTAGCGTAATTTCGCTATCAGAAAAAATTTGCTCTAAAATGTTTGCTAATATAATTGTGGTCGTGGTCGTCATTCTTTGCACCCAAACGGTGTGAGTGGATTCCGATTGCTACCGTCGAAGCCTCGCTCACACCGAAAGATGAGTGAGGCTTTTTTGTAAAACAAACCTCCTATATGTCAGAACAACTTAACAAATTTAGCCGCACGCTTACGCAAGAAGTCACAAATCCCGCCGCCAAAGCCATGCTTTATGGCGTAGGATTGACCAAAGAAGACATGCAAAAAGCCCAAATTGGCATTGCCAGCACGGGTTATGAAGGAAACACCTGCAACATGCACCTCAACGGATTGTCGGTGCATGTAAAAAAAGGAATTCAGGAAAATGGCATGGTCGGCCTTATTTTTCACACCATTGGCGTATCAGATGGCATGACCAACGGTAACGACGGGATGAGCTATTCGCTGCCCAGCCGCGACTTGATTGCCGATTCTATCGAAAACGTAGTGGGTGCTCAATGGTACGACGGAGTGATTGCGGTGGTAGGTTGTGATAAAAATATGCCCGGCGCCATGATGGCCATTGCCCGGTTGAACCGTCCGGCCATGTTGGTCTACGGCGGAACGATTCGGACGGGAGAATATAAAGGACAGAAACTTGACATTATTTCGGCGTTTGAAGCCTTGGGCAAGAAGTTTGCTGGAACGATTTCGGACGACGATTACGAAGGGGTTATTCAAAATGCGATTCCGGGTGCAGGAGCCTGCGGCGGAATGTACACGGCCAATACCATGGCCAGTTCAATGGAAGCAATGGGCTTAACGTTGCCCAATTCATCGACCTATCCAGCCACGCACGAAGGCAAAAAAGCGGAGTGCATCGCCATTGGAGCGGCCATGAAACAATTGTTGGAGAAAAACATTTGCCCGCGCGACATCATGACGCGCAAAGCCTTTGAAAACGCCATGACGGTGGTGATGGCGCTGGGTGGTTCGACCAACGCCGTGTTGCATTATCTCGCCATTGCCCGTGCCGCAGAAGTAGATTTTACGTTAAAAGACATTCAGGATATTTCGGATCGTACGCCTTTGATTGCCGACCTTAAACCGTCTGGTAAGTATTATATGGAAGATGTACTGGCCATTGGCGGGGTTCCGGCCATTATGAAGTATTTGTATCAGCAGGGACTTTTGCACGGCGATTGCTTGACCGTAACGGGCAAAACCATCGCTGAGAATTTGGCCGAAGCTCCTGATTTGGATTTCGATACCCAAAAAATCATTTTCCCGCTTTCGACACCCCTCAAACCCACGGGACACTTACAAATCATGTACGGAAACTTGGCAACGCAAGGTGCCGTGGCCAAGATTACGGGCAAAGAAGGCGAGCGTTTTGAAGGAATCGCCAAAGTATGTGAGCGCGAAGAAGAAGTGATTGAATACATCTCAAAAGGTGAAATCAAAGCGGGGCATGTCATCGTGATTCGCAATGAAGGCCCCAAAGGCGGTCCGGGTATGCCCGAAATGCTTAAGCCAACGTCGGCGGTAATGGGAGCGGGTCTTGGTGACAAAATCGCGATGATTACCGACGGTCGTTTTTCGGGTGGTACGCACGGTTTTGTGGTAGGTCACATCACGCCAGAAGCCTACATGGGCGGAACGATTGGTTTGGTAAAAGACGGTGATAAAATTACGATTGACGCCGTAAACAACGTACTGCAACTGCACGTGTCGGACGAAGAACTGGCCGAGCGTCGTAAGGAGTGGAACCAACCCGAGCCTCCGTTCAAAAAAGGAACTCTGGGCAAATACATCCGCAATGTGAAGTCAGCAAGCGAAGGCTGCGTAACGGATGAAGCATAATTAATAAAGCAACAACAAATTAAAAACCATATCCGTCATGGACAACCAATTAACCATGATTGCACAACAGGAAATTGCGTCAGCAGAAGCTGTTTTGACGCAAGAAACAGTTCAGTCAATGACAACAACAGACGTTATCGCCGAAGGCCCTCGGTTTTTGTCGGGAGCGCAGGCGCTCATGGAATCACTGATTGCCGAAGGGACGGAAGTGATTTTTGGCTACCCGGGCGGTGCCATCATGCCCACGTATGATGCCCTCTTTGATTATACCGACCGCCTAGACCATATTTTGGTGCGGCATGAGCAAGGCGCAGGACACGCGGCGCAAGGATACGCCCGTACCAGCGGAAAACCAGGCGTTTGTCTGGTGACTTCTGGCCCTGGCGGTACCAATTTAGTGACACCCATCGCCGATGCCATTATCGACTGTACGCCTTTGGTGTGCATCATAGGACAGGTAAAATCAACTTTGTTAGGAACGGATGCTTTTCAGGAAACGGACATTATTGGGGTAACAACGCCCGTATGTAAGTGGAATTACCAAATCACCCACCCCGACGAAGTGCCAGAAATAATGGCTAAGGCGTTTTATATTGCCACTTCCGGAAAACCTGGCCCCGTAGTGATTGACTTTACGCGGGATGCGCAAGTTGGGATGATGGACAAACCCTATCAATACAAAAAAATAGAGGGTTTGGCCAGCTACAAACCAAGGACTGTTCCTAAAGATGAACACGTACAGAAAGCGGCGGAATTAATCAATAATGCCAAAAAACCCTACATTTTATTTGGGCATGGCGTATTGATTTCGGGTGCGATGGAAGAACTGAAGGCATTTGTCGAAAAAACCGATATTCCCTGCGCCAGTACTTTGTTGGGATTGTCGGCGATGCCGATTGACCACCCTAATTATGTGGGTTGGTTGGGAATGCACGGTAATTATGGCCCCAACGTCCTCACCGACCAAGCTGATGTCATTATTGCCATTGGAATGCGTTTTGACGACCGTGTAACGGGCGACGCCACCAAATACATTCGTCAGGCTAGAGTAGTGCATATTGAAATAGACCCGTCAGAGATTGACAAAATCATCAAGGCAGAAGCCCCCGTGGTAGGGGATGCAAAGGAAGCTTTGCGGAAGCTGCTTCCCTTGGTGAAGGCCAACAATCACTCTACATGGCGCAATGAATTTAAGAAATTTGACGTCATCGAAGAGCAGAAAGTAACCCGTCGGGAGTTGAAGGAAGAAGGAGAAATCAAGATGGCGGAAGTGGTAAATATGCTTTCCCAAAAAACCAACGGTGAAGCCTGTATTATTGCGGATGTAGGTCAACATCAGATGATTGCAGCGCGGTATTACCAATTTAAAAAGCCACATTCATACATAGCTTCGGGCGGATTAGGAACCATGGGCTTTGCTATTCCGGCTGCGTTTGGTGCCAAAAAAGGCGCTCCTGACCGCGAAGTAGTGGCCTTTATCGGCGATGGTTGTTTTCAGATGACCATTCAAGAGTTGGGAACCATTGCGCAGAGTGGATTAGCGGTAAAATTGATTATTCTCAACAATAATTATTTGGGAATGGTACGGCAGTGGCAACAGCTATTTTTCGAAAAGCGCTATTCATTTGTGGAGCTGAAAAATCCCGATTTTGTAACCATTGCCAAAGGTTTCGGGATTACGGGGCATACTTGCTCTGAGCGCGACAACCTGAGCGACTCGCTGGATGCCTTGCTCAAATCAGATAAACCGTATTTGTTGGAAGTAATCGTGGAGAAAGAAGAAAACGTATTTCCAATGGTCCCTGCCGGGGCTTCGGTTGTTGATATTCGGTTGGACTAGGCCGACAAGACACCAACGGTTTGGTACTTAAATAAATGCACAACTTAAAACTCCCCTTTGGAGCGAGCCGACGATTCGGTTGGGGCTTATGACGACTTACACCATCTGTATATTTACCGAAAATACTTTCGGATTGTTAAATAAAATTACGATTCTTTTCACCCGTCGGCGGGTCAACATTGAAAGTTTGACAGTGTCGGAAACAGAACGAAAAGGGGTGTCTCGGTACACCATCACCATCAAGCACGACAAACGCGAAGAAGTCGAAAAACTGGTGCGTCAAATCCGCAAAGTAGTGGAAGTTTTGGCCGTATTCGGTTATCTGGACGATGAGGTTGTGTACAACGAAATTGCGCTTTTCAAAATCGCGACTCCTATCGGTACCCGGCCCATCGATATCGAAACCATCAATAAAGTGTACAAAGCTTGGGTGGTTTACTGGGGGCTCGACTACGTGGTTATTGAGAAGGCAGGTAATGAAGCCGAAATCATGGATTTTTTCCGTTACATCAAGCCTTATGGGATACTTGAGTTCGTCAAATCAGGCCGTGTGGCCGTCGGAAAAACCCCTCAAGGGTTAGTGGAGTACCTTCCGCAGGAGGTACATGGCGAGTATTATGCTTAAAAAAACTACCTTTGTCAAAGCGTTTGACAATCTAATATGAGAGGGTCGGACTGGTATTAAAACCGATAAATTTGACTGGATACGTTTTAATGAGACAACCACAGCAATCACTTACAACACCTTTTAGGTGGCTGGACAGTAAATTACATCAGTTCTTTGACAATAAATTTTGGCAGGTAAGGCTATTGTTTTTAGCCCTAATTATCTCAACTGGTACGCTATTGACCTTTAATTTTATTTTGGTCGATAAGGGCTTGCGAAGTTTGTATCTTGAAATGCGGCAACCAGGTTCTATCGGCGGGTTTTTTTGGGATGATATAATCAAACAGGGCGCTGACCCGTTTACGCCTAAAGACTATGAAGCGGGTTCACACGAGGCAAATCAAACTTTTCGTCTGACCATCCCGCTCATTGCTTATGCCTTGCACCTAAACGTAGCTACTCTTTATATGCTTCAGCTGTTGGTGGGATTGGTATTTTTATGGACAGTCGTAAACATCGTTAATCGTATTTTGAACGACCGCGTCCTGACGTTTTATTTCCTGACGGGCTTTACAGCGATTTATGCAGGAGCCAATTTTTACATCAATTATTTGGGACATGTAGACGTTTTTCCCTTTTGTTTTATGGCTTTTGCCCTCTACTACCGAAACCCGCTACTTATACTCTTGTTTTCGCAGTTGAGTTTCTGGTGTGATGAGCGAGCCATCATCAATTCTTCATTCATTGGTTTGTGGTTTTTGATACCGTTCGTTGATCAATTACAAACGACAGGTAAATGGAATTGGAAACTTATTTCGCCAACTATTCTCATTTTAATTTTCAGCGGTGTATTGTATTTGGCACTGAGAAAATGGCTTGAATTATCATTCAATTTGAAAATAGGACATGACAATGCTCTATCTGTCAAATCCTTTTTTTGGAGTTTGAGCATTTTTGGGGATAAAGTCACTCGTGGGTTAGAAGGAATGTGGCTGATTATTGGGGCAGCTTGCCTAATTTTGTGGCAAGCCAGACAATTATGGAAACTATTTTTGTTTGCTGGAGCACTAAGTGTCACCTTATTAATTGCTTTACTGGTTGCCGATGGTACACGTGCATTATCGTTTGGTTTTATTGCTTTTTTTATTGCGTTGAAAATACTGCATGAATCCATTCCGTCAAAGCAGCTGAAGTATTTGTTAATTGTTAGTGCATTGGTGTCGCTGATGTTACCTATTTCGTTTCCCTAAAAATTATGAATGCCTCTTACTATAAAGAGTATTATAACATCGAGCGTGAACACTGGTGGTTTGTGGTTCGGAATCAGATTATCATCAATCATTTGAAACAGACTCTGCCCGTCCAACGTCCACTTAAAGTCCTCAACGTTGGAGTGGCAACAGGGCGCTCGTCGGAGTTACTTGAGGTGTTTGGAAGTGTGAAATCGGTGGAGTATGATCTAGAATGTTATGCTTTTACCAAAGCAAATGTACCGATTGATTTGATTCAGGGTTCAATCCTCGAATTACCCTTTGATGATGAGACGTACGATTTGGTTTGTGCTTTCGACGTAATCGAACATGTCGAAGAACATCAACTGGCGGTCGATGAAATGAAACGAGTGTGTAAGCCCAACGGCTTGGTGTGTGTGACGGTTCCTGCATTTATGTTTTTGTGGAATCAGCACGACGACGTTAACCATCATGTGCGCCGGTATACAATGACGATACTGGGAGATTTGTTTAAGAAAAACGGAAAAATTGTGTTTCGCAGCTATTTCAATTTTTGGCTTTTTTTTCCGATTGCTTTTTTCCGATTACTGTCAAAATTGCTGCCCTTGCATCGACAAAAGATAGAAGACGCAGGTTCAGATTTTACCATAATGAACGGACCTTTTTTCCAAAACATATTCGGACATATTTTTAAAACGGAAGACTGGTTGATTCAAAAAAAAATAAAACTGTTTGTGGGCGTGTCGGCCCTGCTTACTTGGCAAAAGACAATAAGATTCAATAACAATTAATAAATAAACAAAACAATTCAATGGCACAAATCAATTTCGGCGGGAGCGTAGAAGAAGTAGTAACCCGCGAAGAATTTCCTCTTGAAAAAGCACGTGAAGTATTGGCAAATGAAACGATCGCCGTTATTGGTTACGGTGTTCAGGGCCCTGGTCAGAGTTTAAATATGCGCGATAACGGTTTCAACGTAATCGTTGGACAACGTAAAGGAAAAACCTACGATAAAGCAGTTGCAGATGGCTGGGTGCCGGGTGAGACGCTTTTCGAAATCGAAGAAGCCCTCGAAAAAGGAACCATCATCTGTTTCTTATTGTCGGATGCTGCCCAAATTGAATTGTGGCCAACCGTAAAAAAAGCACTTGTTCCTGGCAAGTCATTGTATTTCTCACACGGTTTTGGTGTAACTTATAAAGAGCAAACAGGAATCGTTCCACCAGCTGATGTTGACGTATTTTTGGTAGCTCCTAAAGGTTCAGGAACTTCATTGCGTCGTTTGTTTGTAGAAGGCAAAGGGCTGAACTCCTCTTTTGCCGTCTATCAGGATGCTTCCGGCAATGCCCGTACAAAATGTATCGCCATGGGCATCGGTGTAGGTTCAGGCTATTTGTTTGAAACTGATTTCTACCGTGAAGTTACGTCTGACCTTACCGGTGAGCGCGGAACGTTGATGGGTGCGATTCAGGGAATTTTTGCCGCTCAGTACGAAGTATTGCGCGAAAACGGCCACTCACCATCAGAAGCATTCAACGAAACCGTAGAAGAACTGACGCAATCGTTGATGCCGCTTGTAGCCGAAAACGGAATGGATTGGATGTATGCCAACTGCTCAACCACTGCACAACGCGGTGCCCTTGATTGGTGGAAACCTTTCAAAGAAGCAACCAAGCCTGTATTCCAGAAATTATATGATTCAGTAAAATCAGGTGAGCAAGCCAACATTTCTATCACACGCAACTCACAGCCCGACTACCGCGAAAAACTCGAAGTAGAATTGGCCGAACTCCGTGATTCAGAAATGTGGATAGCAGGAGCGGCGGTTCGCAGCCTGCGTCCTGAGCGTAACTAATACTTTTAACCTCGGCAAGGGCTGCGCGCCCTGGGCTGGGCGCCCCCGTTCAAACCCTTGCTGAGGTGATTATCTTCATTTGGAAATATAGAAAATCCTCCGAGTTGTGTAAATTCGGGGGATTTTTTGCAATTACACTAATCGTCATTTTTATGAGTCTAGCCTCCGAAAAAAATAAACATAAAGCCGCCGATTTGCCGACATTTGACAATATTTTGCAAGCCGCCGAGCGAATTCGCAAAGTAGTAAAGCACACCGATTTGGAGCTAAACCTCAATTTTTCGGAGCGGTACGAAGCCAACATCTACTTTAAAAGGGAAGATTTGCAGGTGGTGCGCTCTTACAAGATTCGGGGAGCTTACAACAAAATGGCGAGCCTGTCGGCCGAAGCGCTCGAAAAAGGAGTGGTGTGTGCTTCGGCAGGAAACCACGCGCAGGGCGTAGCTTATGCCTGTAACAAAATGCAGGTTCGTGGCCGAATCTTCATGCCCAGCACCACACCCGCCCAGAAAGTAAAACAGGTCAAACTTTTCGGAAAAGACCAAATTGAAGTAGTACTTCACGGCGATACCTATGACGATGCCTACCACGCCGCCAAGCATTTTTGTGAAAGCAACGAGGCGACTTTCATCCATCCCTTTGACGATGTGCAGGTGATGGAAGGGCAGGGAACCGTCGGGCTGGAAATATTCCGCGATGCTGACTTTAAAATTGATTATTTATTGTTTGCCATTGGCGGTGGGGGATTGGCGTCGGGTGTGACTACTGTGTTCAAACAACTAAGTCCCGCCACTAAACTCATTGGAGTAGAGCCACTTGGCTCTCCGACGATGTACACCGCCATCAAAGAGAATCACGTAGTAACGCTCGAAAACATTGATAAGTTTGTAGACGGAGCCGCCGTAAAACGCGCGGGTGAGCATACGTTTGAAGTGTGTCGAAAGAATTTGGATTCTATTCTGTTGGTTCCCGAAGGAAAAGTGTGCTCGACCATTTTGCAATTGTACAACGAAGAAGCCATCGTAGTGGAGCCGGCGGGCGCCCTGACAGTGGCCGCGCTCGACCAAATCAAGGACGAAATCAAAGGAAAAGATGTAGTACTATTGATTGGCGGTGGCAACAACGACATCACACGTACCGAAGAAATAAAAGAGCGCAGTCTGTTGTACGAAGGACTCAAGCATTATTTTATCATTCGTTTTCCACAACGTTCGGGGGCGTTCAAAGAGTTTTTGAACCACGTTCTCGGCCCCAACGACGACATTGCGCACTTTGAATATTCCAAAAAAACGGCCCGCGAGCGCGGTCCCGCTTTAGTAGGTATCGAATTGCGCCACAAAGAAGATTTTGAACCGCTTTTGGCCCGAATGCAGGAACACAACATGCAATTTGAATACATCAATAATAAGCCTGATTTATTTGAGTTTTTGATATGAACTTTGATTTTAGAAAATACCACGTCAGGGCTATCAATGCCCAAAGTGACGCTGAAAAAGCGGCGATCAACCAAGAGTTGAAAGACTTGTACGACGCACTTTCGGAGGAAGAAAAGAAAGTGTTCAATGAAGAATTGCAGAAATTTCTGATGTCGCAATACAAAGCAATCGGCGACGATTATCAGGCTCTGAAAAAAGGCGGGGCGTTTAATTAATAATCGAATAGTTGCCGAAGTAGGAGGTCGGATGTAGGAAAAAAAATCTTATTTCTTCTTTCCTACCTCTTATTCACTCCTTCTTAATTAACAGTTTATTTCCCCAATGCTTCGCGTTCCTTCTTCCATCAGTGCCCAACAGTTTCAGTCCCTGAAAATTCAGGACATGACCTTTGTGGCCTACCGGAGCGATGTCTATCCGGAGCGAAACGAGATTTTTTTTGAAGAACACGCCGTGGTAGTAGTGTTGGAAGGGGAGAAAAAATTTATTTCACCCAATCAGGATTTGCATGTTCGAAAGGGAGATATTTTGTTTTTTCAGCGGGGCTGTTATTCCATGAATGAGTCCATCGGGAGCGATTACCGAAGTCTGGTTTTTTTCTTTCATGAAAAGCTCCTCAAAGAGTTCGTGAATCAAAATCAGACCCTATTTGCTCAGGCAGAGGCTGACCATACGCAGCCAATTCTGGTTCTGCAATCATCACCGACCTTTGAGAAGTTTATTGATTCGCTTTTGCCTTATTTTCATTCCCAGACGCCTTATTTAAATCAATTTTTGCGGCTTAAATTTCAGGAATTGCTGCTTCATCTGATTGAGATAGATACCTCCGGACAACTCAAATCCATTCTGTTCAATATCTACAAAGGCCAAAAGACGGAATTGGAATACCTCTTGAATAACTACTATTTAAAACCACTGACAATAAGCGAATTGGCGCACTTGTCAGGTCGCAGTTTATCGGCTTTTAAACGTGATTTTGAAGAACAATTTCACACTTCTCCCGCCAATTGGATCAAACAAAAACGCTTGGAACAAGCGGCCTTTCTTCTCAAAAATGCCAACAAAAACGTATCGGAAGTAAGCATGGAAATTGGGTACGAAAGTGTCTCCCATTTTATCAAGGCCTACAAAGAAAAATACGGTTTTACGCCAAAAAAACACGATTGAACCAAAATCGCTATTGTTTGGGCGTAGGGCGTTATGTTTGATTGCATAGATTCCTGCAATTTTGTATCGTAAAATCTCCACGAGCATTAATCTCAAATTGATATGTCAAACCAACCAAGTACCCTCTTCGACAAAGTGTGGGATGCCCACGTTGTCCGCAAGATTGAAGACGGACCCGATGTGTTCTTCATCGACCGTCATTTTATTCACGAAGTAACCAGCCCGGTGGCCTTTTTGGGACTGGAAAGTCGTGGCATCGGTGTGCTTTTTCCTGAGCGTACCTTTGCTACCGCCGACCACAACACGCCGACCATCAATCAGCATTTGCCGGTAGAAGACCCGCTTTCGGCCAATCAATTGAAAGCCCTCGAAACCAACACGGCGAAGTACGGAATTTCGCACTGGGGTTTGGGACACGCCAAAAACGGGATTGTTCACGTAGTTGGGCCTGAAAACGGTATCACCCTTCCGGGCATGACCATCGTTTGCGGTGACTCACACACCTCTACCCACGGTGCTTTTGGAGCCATTGCCTTCGGTATCGGTACCTCAGAAGTGGAAATGGTGTTGGCGTCGCAGTGTATCATGCAGCCCAAACCTAAGAAAATGCGTATTACTATCAATGGTAAATTGGGCAAAGGTGTCTTACCAAAAGATGCGGTTCTGTACATTATTTCGCAGATTTCGGCCAGTGGTGCTACGGGTTATTTCGTAGAATACGCCGGCGAAGTGTTTGAAAATATGAGTATGGAAGGCCGCATGACGGTTTGTAACATGTCTATCGAAATGGGCGCGCGCGGTGGTATGATTGCTCCTGATGAGACTGCATTTGCTTACCTCAAAGGCCGTGAGCAAGCGCCGAAAGGCGAAGCTTGGGACAAAGCTCTGGCCTACTGGAAAACCCTTAAAACCGACGAAGGCGCGACGTTTGACTTGGAATATACCTACGACGCCGCTGACATTGAACCCCAAATCACCTACGGAACCAATCCGGGCTTGGGAACAGGTATCTCTCAGCACATTCCCAAAGCGGAAGACGTATTGGACGGTGGTGCATCGTATGCTAAATCATTGGCGTACATGGGCTTTGCGGAAGATGATACGATCATTGGCAAACCGATTGACTACGTGTTTTTGGGGAGCTGTACCAACGGTCGCATTGAAGATTTCCGGGCGTTTGCGTCTATCGTAAAAGGCCGGAAGAAAGCCGATAACGTAACGGCGTGGTTGGTACCGGGTTCACACATTGTAGAAGCCCAAATCAAAGAAGAAGGTATTTTAGACATCTTGACCGAGGCAGGTTTTTTACTGCGTCAGCCGGGTTGCTCGGCCTGTTTGGCGATGAATGATGATAAGATTCCAGCGGGAAAATACGCTGTCAGTACCTCAAACCGTAACTTTGAAGGACGTCAAGGCCCGGGAGCACGTACGCTGTTGGCCAGCCCTTATGTAGCTGCCGCCGCCGCCGTTACCGGAAAAGTAACTGACCCACGGGAGTTTTTATAGTTTTACAACAACTGTATTTATTACACAGAGAACCTCAGAGCTCATTTGAGAGCCACAGAGAAACGGAGATAAATGATATAACTCGTCGAATAATTGGGTGTGCAATTGAAGTACATAAGGCACTTGGACCGGGCTTACTGGAGTCTGCGTATGAAGAATGTCTGGTTTATGAACTTCAAAGAGCTGGCTTACAGGTCTTAAGACAGAAACCTGTTCCAATTATTTACAAGGAAATCCATTTAGAACAAGGATATAGAATTGATTTATTAATTGAGGGTTTAGTTGTGGTTGAACTTAAAAGTGTGGAAATACTTAACCCTGTTCATGAAGCCCAGATTCTCACTTATATGAAATTTGCCGAAAAGAAGATTGGATTGCTCATCAATTTCAATGTACTTGTTTTAAAAGATGGAATCCGAAGATTTATTAAATAATCTCTGTGGTTCTCTTAAAAAACTCTGCTGTCCTCTGTGTAACACCTTAATAAACGAAACATAATGGCATACGATCAATTCACTATATTAAAAAGTTCGGCGGTACCTCTTCCACTGGAGAATGTGGATACCGACCAAATCATCCCCGCTCGCTTTTTGAAAGCCACCAAGCGGGAAGGCTTCGGCGACAATCTTTTTCGCGATTGGCGCTACAATCCCGACAACTCGCCTAAAACAGAATTCGTACTGAATAATCCGCTTTATTCGGGCAAAATCCTCGTGGGTGGCCGCAACTTCGGAAGCGGTTCGAGCCGTGAGCACGCCGCGTGGGCTATCTACGATTACGGTTTTCGTTGCGTCATTTCGAGTTTCTTTGCCGATATTTTCAAAAACAACTCCATCAACGTTGGAATTTTGCCCGTAACGGTCTCTCCCGAATTTTTGGATAAAATCTTCTTGGCAATCGAAAAAGACCCAAAAACCGAATTAGAAGTGAGTTTGCCCGAACAAACGGTCACTATCTTGGCAACTGGTGAAAAAGAGTCTTTCGATATCAACGGGTACAAAAAACACAATCTGTTAAACGGCTTCGATGATATTGATTATCTGCGGGCCATGAAAGAGGAAATCGGCGCTTTTGAGGCCGCGCTTCTTTTCTAATTATGAGATACATCGAAATAATGGATACGACACTCCGCGACGGTGAACAAACCAGCGGAGTGTCTTTTTCTGCCTCTGAAAAGCTGGCGTTGGCGCAATTGCTTCTCACGGATGTTAAGGTAGATCGCATTGAAATTGCTTCGGCACGCGTGTCGGAAGGAGAATTGCGGGCGGTCAAGAAAATCACCGATTGGGCCAGGGAAAACGGGTTTTTGGATAAAGTAGAAGTGCTGACGTTCGTAGACGGCGAAGCTTCTATCAATTGGATGATTGAATCGGGCGCTAAGGTGATGAATCTGTTGACCAAAGGCTCCATGAATCACTTGGTGCATCAGCTCAAAAAAACGCCCGAAGCGCATTTCGCAGACATTCAAAAAGTCATTGCCTTAGCGCAGTCGAAAGGAATTGCTGCCAATGTATACCTCGAAGATTGGAGCAACGGAATGCGTAATTCTCCCGAATATGTATTCCAATTCTTGGATTTTCTGGCCACTCAACCTATCCGTCGGGTGCTTTTGCCCGATACGCTAGGCGTGCTCACTCCTGCGGAATCCTATGCCTTTGTAAAATCAATTGTGGAACGTTATCCCAATCAACACTTTGATTTTCACGCGCATAACGATTACGATCTGGGCATTGCCAACGTTATGGAAGCCGTTCGTGCGGGAGCGCAGGGATTGCATTTGACCGTCAATGGCATGGGAGAACGTGCCGGAAATGCGCCATTATCCAGTGCGATTGCAGCCTTAAAGGATTTTATGCCGGACGTAACGACGGGCGTAGTGGAAGAGTCGTTGTACTCGATCAGCAAAATCGTGGAGACCTTCTCCGGACTTCGCATTCCTGCCAATAAACCGATTGTGGGAGATAACGTTTTTACCCAAACTGCTGGTATTCATGCCGATGGCGACAAGAAAAACAACCTGTATTTTAACGAGTTATTGCCGGAGCGTTTTGGCCGTAAGCGGTCGTATGCCTTGGGAAAAACGTCGGGAAAAGCCAACATTGAGAACAACCTGCGGGAATTGGGCATCAAACTCGCCGACGAGGACCTTAAAAAAGTAACGCAGCGCATCATTGAGTTGGGCGACCGAAAGGAAGTGGTGACGCAGGAAGACCTTCCGTATATCATTTCTGACGTACTGGATACCAACACCATTGAGTACAAGATCGAAGTACTGAACTACGTCCTGACCCACTCTAAAGATCTCAAACCTTCGGCGACCCTCAAAGTCAAAATCGAAGAAGAGGTATTTGAAGAAAACGCGCAGGGCGACGGACAGTACGATGCGTTTATGAATGCGCTGAAGAAAATTTACGAAGTCAAAGGAAAAACGCTCCCGCAGTTGACCGATTACGCCGTTCGCATTCCCACGGGAGGTCGTACCGATGCGCTTTGTGAAACCATCATTACGTGGAATTGGAATAATAAAGAATTCAAAACCAGAGGCTTGGACTCTGACCAAACGGTATCCGCCATCAAAGCCACGCAGAAGATGTTGAACTTGATTTCTATATAGTCATACAAAATTAAAAATGAAAAAACACATCCTAATCGTTCCCGGTGATGGTATCGGGCAAGAAGTTACCACTGTTGGTAAACAGGTCTTAGACCGCATCGCCGAAAAATTCGGCCATGAATTTACCTACGACGAAGCCCTCATCGGCCACGTAGCCATCGAAGCCACTGGCGATCCGCTTCCCGAAGAAACCCTCGTCAAGATGCGCGCATCAGACGCCATTTTGTTTGGTGCCGTAGGTCACCCCAAATACGACAACGACCCCTCGGCCAAGGTACGTCCAGAACAAGGCTTGTTGAGAATGCGCAAAGAGCTTGGCTTGTACGCCAACCTGCGCCCTATCAAATTGTTTGATGAGTTGTTGGAAGCATCTAGTATCAAGCCTGAAATCCTGAAAGGTTGCGATATTCTCTTCTTCCGTGAACTGACTGGCGACGTGTATTTCGGTAAGCGTGAACGTCTTGACGACGGAAATACCGCCTATGACACCATGATTTACAGCAAATACGAAGTGGAGCGCATTGCCCGCAAGGCGTTTGAAGCTGCTCGTACGCGCAGCAAAAAACTCATGTCGGTCGATAAAGCCAACGTGTTGGAATCAAGCCGTTTGTGGCGTGAAGTTATTCAGAAATTGGCGCCCGAATATCCGGACGTAGAAGTAGAACACCAATTTATTGATGCGGCGGCGATGTTGCTCATCAAAGACCCACGCCGTTTTGATGTGGTCGTAACGGGTAACCTGTTTGGCGATATCCTCACGGACGAAGCAAGTCAAATTGCGGGTTCGATGGGAATGTTGGCTTCTGCTTCTGTAGGCGACAGCACTGGCGTATACGAGCCTATCCACGGTTCGGCGCACGACATCACGGGTAAAGGCGTAGCTAATCCGTTGGCATCGGTTCTTTCGGCAGCGTTGTTGTTGGATATTTCTTTCGGTTTGAAAGCAGAATCTGAGGCCATCATCGCCGCCGTAGATGCGGTTTTGAAAGCAGGTTTCCGCACGCGCGACATCGCCAATAGCGAAACTCCCGCCGACAAAATCCTCGGCACCGACGCCATGGGCGCGGAGTTGTTGAAGAATTTGTAAATTCAGCAATATTATTTTTTAGAAATGCAAATGGCGGCAAAATTTAGTATTTTGTCGCCATTTGCATTTCAATTACTGACATTTTTAATACTGTGATAGCAAAGCTATTTGTTAGCGGTGAACTTAAATCTTGATTGGAGAGATGAAGAGCTTTTTTGTCCAAAATCTTTATCTTATTCAAAAATTACAACCATGAACACGGCCCAAATCATAAACGAGCAATACAAGGTGCTGCCCAAAAAAGTCAGAGAAGAACTCAAGTCACTGATTTTAAAGGGAGACCCGCCATCGGCTCTTATGCAAGAAATCGAAGAGGGGCTGAAAGAAGTTAAACTCATGCAGGAGGGAAAGATAGAAAGTCGCACCTTGGATGATTTGAAAAAAGAGCTGAAAGATGCCCAATAAAGTCAAAATCACTTGCTTTTTTGAGGCTCGTTATAAACGTCTGGTTAGCAAGCTATGCCATGTCGGTTAAAAGTCAAAATCAATCCTATTAATGAAAACTAATTTATCACTGGTATCTATAATCTTTTGCGCAATATTCTTTCTTATTCATATTGCAATCTATGCTCAAAGAGCCGAAGTAAGCTTAGGAGTTCCTGTATTCAATAATGTTTATGTTCATTTTGAAAAACCTATTTCAAAATGGAAAAACATAAGCTTTACAAGTTCCGCAGCTTATAAATTTCACGCTGACAATGATATTCGTTTTGGAGAGCTATTTTTTAGCTCTGTTATAAAAAGTAATTCTATCAGACGTACTAAGTTTGATGTTGGATTAAGGTCATACTTAGTAAAGTTCGACAGACAAAAATGGTTAAATATGTATGTTGGAGCGTCATTTCTGGTTGGCAAAATGAGCAGAGAATTTAATGATTACAGATTAAACATTCCCAAAGATTCACTCACACAAAAAGCCGTTTATTTTGGCCCGGAGTTTACCACAGGGCTTAAAATTATCATTTTAAAGAAAATTATAATTACCCCGGTACTCGGATTAGCGTATTTTTTTAAATCCGATAATTCAGAAAATATTTCTAAGAAAGCAGAACTATGGTATGCAAGGGATTGGTTCGACGGAGAAATTTTAAATCATAACAATACAGAGGCTCGGCGGAAAGATTTTATCAATTCAGGCTTTGGTTGGACTCCCAACATCTATCTAAACATTGGTTATAAATTTTAGAAATATTTTCAATACTAAATCAAGAGTACATAACTAAAATGGTGGCTCTTTAAAGGTTTATGACACTGATAATTAAAAACTTAAAAAATACCTTTTCAAAGCCCCATCTTGCCATCGTTTGGACGTTGGTGATTTTGGGGCTTTGCTCACTTCCGAGCAAGCAAATGCCCAAAGATTTAGGTTGGGATAAATTACATCATTTCGGCTCTTTTGGAATCTTGGGCGCGCTTTGGTATTGGGCCAAGCCTCAGCCCATTTGGGTAATTGTCGGAGGGATTGCCTACGGTTTTTTTATTGAAGTATGGCAGCATTTACTGCCCATTGGCCGTACGTTTGACCTTTACGATGCCCTTGCCGATGCCCTTGGAGTAATCGTGGCCATTCCGATTGCAGAATGGTTTCAAAAGACATTTTTTTTAGCTGGTGATTCGCGTCGCTCACTCTGAAACTTATCTACAATAATGCCTTTTTTAGAAACTCAACGTCTTTATCTTCGCCTTTTTCAAGAAAGTGATGCCCATGATTTGTTCCGCATTGAGAGCAATCCCGAAGTGATGGAATTCATTCGAAAGCCCGTTACGGAACTTTCTCAAAGTTTGGGAAGAATCCGACAAGAAGGCATTTACGCCGCCGCCAATGAGGGACTGGGGCTTTTTGCGTGTTTTGAAAAAGCGACCGATACGTATATCGGACTCGTTAAAATCAAACACATTGAAGATACCGATGATATTGAAGCAGGCTACGCTTTTTTGCCCGAAGCATGGGGCAAAGGCTACGCCACTGAAATCACAAAAAAAGTCATTGAATACCTGCAACAAAACTTTAAAGGAAGAAAAATCGTGGCTTTTGTGCAGGATGAAAATACCTCTTCCAAACACGTTTTGGAGAAAGTAGGAATGAAAAAAGTGGGTGCCGGATATGAAGGCCGAGCGGATGCGGTGGTATATATTCTATAGCGCTCTTACATTTCCCCCTCCACACCTAGTCCAAACAAGGCAAAATCATACTTTACAGGGTCATTAGGGTCTAATTGCTTCAAGTTTTCGGTGAGCTCTAGGGCGGTAAGCCAATCGGTCGTTGGGCGTTGAATGAGGCCGAGTTTGCGGGCTACGCGGTCTACGTGTACATCGCAGGGGCAGATGAGTTGGGAAGGTTTTATCGTGGTCCAAATACCAAAGTCTACGCCTTTATCATCTTGCCGAACCATCCACCGCAAAAACATATTCAGGCGTTTGCACGACGATTTACGGACGGGCGTAGCAATGTGTTTGCGGGTGCGCTCGGGAAAATCTTCTAAACTAAAAAATAGTTCATGGAATGCCGACAAACCCTTTTCTACGTGCAAAGCATCGGTCGTTAACGCCTGCGAAAAGGCGGTTTCTAACGAATCGTGCCGTTGATAATATTCTTTGAAAAAATGAAGAAAATATAGCGTATCCGCCGCGTTGAAGGTACGGTGTTTGAATTGAAGAAAGCGTTTTAAATCGGAATCTTGATGATTTTTGATAAAATCATAGGGCGCACCATCCATCAGCTGAATCAGCTCATTGCACTTGTTGATGATGGTTTTGCGCTGTCCCCAAGCCAACACGGCTGCCCAAAAACCCATAATTTCAATGTCTTGTCGACGAGAAAATTGGTGCGGAATGCTAACGGGGTCGTTGGGGATAAAATCAGGACGGTTGTATTGAGCTACTTTTTGTTCCAATAACTCAGCAACGTAATCGGTCATCAGGCGCGTTTACCTCCGTTTAACAGCCAAACCAACCCCTGCGAAATTCCCGAAAACAATCGCACTATCCCCGTAAATACCAAGGCAAAGAGCGAGATAATCGGGTAAAAAATCGTAAATGCCACACTCCAAAGGCGGTAGCCGAGGGTGGTTTTGAGTTGTTCGCGTTCTTGGCGGCGTGAAAGCATACTAAAAAAAAGTTGATACTGATTTAACGGCAAAGTTCGAGCTTTGGTTCGGGAAATAAAAATATCAATGGGAGAGTTTACGTTTCGGAGAACGTTTGATCAGATAAAAAAATTGAATAGTTGCTCCTACATTAAAAGAAAGCATTTCAGGCAAATAAGAAATTCCCAGACCGGTTAGGTAAGGAAATTGCGGATTGCCTATATCGGCAATGATGGCGGCTCCCCGAAATACAAATCGCGTTTCGACGCGCCTGAATAGTAAAGCTGAGGTTCCGGCAAATCCTTCTAAGGCAAGTCCTATGCCTTGATTATAGGGGGTGCGGGTTTTGTAATCAGGAAAATAATTGCCCTGAATTTCTAATTCACCCTTTACTGTGCCATACGAGAATACTCCACTGTAGCCAAAAAATCTTCTGTTATTTTTATTGTGCTGTTCCCAAGTCGTTTTAACAGAATAACCCCTAAAGGATTGTAAAAAATGATTTTGGGCCTTTCGTGACATGTCTGCGTAGCCTAAACTTACACTAAAATAATGGTTGGGTTTAGAGGTAAAAAACTGTACATAACATTCTGCAATGATTGGATTTTGAAAATCAGCAGCAGATACATAGTGCGTAACATTCTTGACCACATCAACGCCAATAGCTCTTATTTTCAACGTACTGTCTTGCGCTTTAACTGAACAAGAAAGTAATATAAAAATCCAGCAGTATATTTTTTTCATAGTTCATCTATTTTGACAACAATACCACTTTCTTCTCCCTGAGAATTTAATTTTGCACCCTGCGAAGGAATATAATAACTGCGATATTCTACCTCAATTCGTTTGAAAGTGGTAGTATACGTTTTGCCAGAAGCAGGTGCTTCTAGATCCAATATATAACCACAGGTATTACTGGCACTGTAAATGTGCTTTTTGTAGTAAACGGTTAATGTATCGATACGATTAGGCCGAGTAAAAATGTAAGTGGTTGAATCTGAGTTGAGATTGAGAGGAAAAAAAGGGCCAAGCGCATTTGGACGCTGGATTGGTTGAATGCCCTCTTTAGGCACATCCTGTAGCGATCCTAATATAGCCACCTTGGAAATAGTAGCCTCTGTTCGGAATTGGATAGCTAAAACAGGCTCGGCCTCAATTCCGCATTGCTCTCCGCAGCTATACAATAAACAGCATAAGGCAAAAACAAGAAAAAGTTTCATAGTGTGATGGATTTTTGCAAAATTACGAATTGACCTCACAAAGTGCTATTTTAGGTTTTCAATTCTTGATAACCAACTACTTCCATGTTTGAGCATCATACCCAAAAAGTTTTACCTCGCCCCAAGTTTCAGCGTCGTGTATTGAAGTACTCCTTAGTGGCACTGGGGATGATTGGGGTTTCTTGGATAATCGGGGCCGTTGGCTATCATTATTTGACTGACCCGCACCTGTGTTGGGTCGATTCTTTCTACAATGCTGCCATGATTTTGGGGGGCATGGGGCCAGTAGATCCGCTCAAGTCAAACACCGCCAAAATTTTCGCTTCGTTTTATGCGTTATTTAGTGGCATTACTTTTTTATCAGCTACTTCAGTCTTATTTGCTCCTTTCATCCACCGCTTTTTACACATTTTACACGTAGATAATGCTGACCGCTGACGTTCTTAAAGTATACCTTCGTCGACTTACCAATCTCAGTACGCGCAACCGTTCGCTGTTATTAAATACGCTCCCTGCCGAGCAGTTTCTGGATTGGCAGGAACTGGATTTTGTGGATGGGCGCGCGGCATTTGAGGTACTCAAAGACGTCATTTCTCAGAAAAAGACGATAAAACTCTGCCAACGGTTGGACAGCCGTTCCGAAAAAGTCAATGAAATCAGCAAGCGACTGACCAAACTGGCCCGCACCGAACGATTTATCGAAGAAGAGCGCGGCTCGGAGGATTTGTACGTGGCGTATCCCTTTGTGCGGGGCAAACTCATGGATGGTACGGTGATTCACGCACCGTTGGCATTTTTTCCAGTTACGTTGCAACAACAACTTTCTGAAAGCGCAGAAGGTGCTGCCTGGAGACTCCATCGCTGGGGAGAGCCAGCCGCGCTCAATCGTAGTTTTTTGTTGGCCTACGGGCACTTCAATCAAGTTAAAATCTCGGAAGAATTACTCGAAAAAAGCCTTGACGGACTGAGCAAAGACCCGTTGGCGTTTCGGACCGAATTGTACGAATTGCTTAAAAACAGCGCGTTGGAAATCAACTTTAACCAAGACCTTTTTCAGGATACTCTTCAATACTTTGACGGACAATCCAAACCCGACCTTGAGTTGCTCGAACGAAATGGCGAACTCAAACTCTATCCAGAAGCTGTTTTGGGTATTTTTCCCCAAACGGGCAGTTATTTAGGCCCTGACTATGAGGCGTTGATTAGCGAGGAGGGAGATGACTTGGCAGAAAGCGAGCCTTTTTTCTTTCCCATCAGCACTTCCACTCCTAATTCCATCAGAGAGGAGCATACGTTTACGGCTTTCCCGCAGGATGGTACGCAAGAAGCGGCGCTTCAGCGGATTAAGCAAGGCGAGTCATTGGTGGTGCAGGGGCCGCCCGGCACTGGAAAATCGCAATTGATTTCTAACCTGATGGCCGATTTTGCCGCGCGCGGTAAGAGGGTGTTGTTGGTATGCCAAAAACGAGTCGCGCTTGATGTGGTGCATCAGCGGTTGGCGCAGGTGGGCATGTCGCCTTTTCTGGCGTTGGTGCATGATTTCAAAAATGACCGTGCGGCGTTGTATGGGCAATTAACTGCCCAAATTGAGAATGTTGAAGCGTACCAACAGCAAAATTACAGCTTGGACTCGATTGTGCTCGAACGGCAGTTTTTACAAATAAGTCGGAACATTGAACAGGTGGGCAAGGAGTTGGGCGAGTTCAAAAAAGCCCTTTTCAATTCCTTGGATTGCGGACTTTCACCCAAAGAATTGTACCTAACGAGCGACCCAACGGCGCCGCAGATTGCGATGTCCCAATTTAAATCGTTTCAGTTTGATGATAAATTGGAGGTGTTTTTGCAAAAGTTGCGTCGATATGCGTCGTATCGGGAGGCCTTAAATGAGACTCACGCTTGGCATAACCGCGTAGATTTTTCTCAAATATCATTTCAGGAAATCCCCAAAATTGATGCGACCATTGATGAGGTAATCCATTGGAACGAAAATCTGCAAACTCAAACCCAAGGGTGTTTGGGAAAAGCAATACCCATCGACAAAGCCCTGCACCTTGCGAACCAGAAAAACGCACTTCTGCAATGCGCTCAGTGGTTGGAAGAAGAAAATGTTTGGCCGCTATTGAAAAAATGGGAATCTGGCTTTTTTACGAAAGAAACAAAAAAATGGATTAAAAATACGACGGAAGAAATTTTTAGGTTGTCTTCTGAAAAACAACTCGGCACGGAAATAGCGTCTAGTGGATTAACTTCCTTTGCGGTTCGTTTACAAAATATCATTACGGCCCGGGGCTCATTGTTAAAATGGGTTTTTTACGGCGATAAACCCTATTTTCGGTCACTTTCCGCGTCTTACGGCCTGAGTTTGGATTTGGGAGATTTGTACAAACTCAATGATTATTTGACTAACCGAGTCCGTTGGGAACAACTTCTAAAGGAGGTAGGACAGAAGCTGGACGTGTCAATTTTAACCGAACAGTTTGAGCGGTCGGAAGCCAATTATAAGGCATTTATGGTTTCCTATGGCACTGCACAAGAGGTGTTCCAACAGCTTGGGAAAAACTTCGAATTTTTAAGAAAATCAGTAAACGAAGCAAGGTCGTTTCAGGAGGTAAAGAAGAAAATCGAGTCGTTGGCTGCGCTTTGTGAGCAAACCGTTGAGAAGTACCAAGCGTGGCAAAAATATTTGACCAAAGACCAGATAAAACTTTTGCTCGAAAGTCCCACTTTCCAAAACGAACTCAAACAAACCCTTCACCGTGATTTTGATTTATTGACGGAAGCCGACATTCTGAAAAGTAATTTTTCGCCCATTGAAGCCGAAGTTTGTCTAACTCTGGAAACGCAGCTGGCAGCGCAAAACGAAGATTTCATAAAGCTGTTCCAAAATTCACTGCGCTTGGCTTGGTTGGTGCATCTGGAAGAACTTTATCCAGTTTTGCGCGCGGTTTCTTCCTTAAAAATGGGTCAATTAGAGCAAGAGTTGCAGGAGAGTATTCTTCAAAAGCAATCGTTGAGTCGGGAGATTTTGTTGATGCAACTGCGTGAACAAACGGGCAAAAACGTGGAGTTTAATCGGTTACAAAACCGCGTTACCTACCGTGAACTGCATCATCAGGTGACAAAAAAACGAAAGATTTGGCCCGTACGCAAACTCATGGAACAGCACGCCGAAGAGGTATTTCGATTGGTTCCTTGTTGGCTGGCTTCTCCCGAGACGGTGTCGGCGGTGTTTCCGCTGACCAAAGGCCTGTTTGATTTAGTGATTTTTGACGAGGCTTCGCAATGCTATGCCGAATACGGCATTCCGTCCATTTACCGCGCCAAACAAACGGTGGTCGTAGGAGATAGTAAACAGCTGACTCCTTATGACTTATACCGCGTCAGATACGAAGGGGAGAATGAGGAAGAACGGGCGGCATTGGAAGTGGAATCACTGCTCGATTTGTCGAAACAATTCCTGTCCGAAACCATGTTACAAGGGCATTACCGGAGTCGTTCTTTGGATTTGATTGATTTTTCAAACCAGCACTTTTACAAAAATAAACTGCAATTATTGCCTCATTTTGAGGATATTAACCAATCAGAGCTGGCTATTCAGTTTATTAAGGTTGGAGGAGTTTGGGAAAACAATCGGAACCTTGTGGAAGCCGAAAAAGTGGTAGAATTGTTGAATGATTTACAGCGCACGCACCCAAATCATTCCATCGGGGTTGTTACGTTCAACCTTCCGCAACAACAATTGATTGAGAATCTTATTCTCAAGCCCCAAGATAAGACCCACTTTTTAGGGCTCGCTGCTCATTCTCTTTTTGTCAAAAATATCGAAAATGTACAGGGAGATGAGCGGGATATTATCATCTTCTCGGTAGGATATGCGCCCGATGCTCGTGGTAAATTACGGGCACAATTTGGCAGTTTAAACGCCCTTGGCGGTGAAAACCGCCTCAATGTGGCCATTACCCGCGCCCGCGAAAAAGTCTTTGTCGTCACCAGTATTTTGCCCGACGAATTAAAAGTGGAAGACAGCCTGCACGAAGGACCAAGGTTGCTCAAAGCCTATCTACAATACGCTTTGGATGTATCGGAGGGGCGGTACTCGCCCCAGTCTTTTGTGTCAGATAAGTACCGTTCAGAATGGTTGTTGAAAGACCAGTTGATGAAAAGCAAAAAATGGCAAACAGAAGCAGAATCTGCGCCTTCGACGCTGCATTTAACACTCCCTTTTGCCGACCTGACTGTCAAAAAGGATGGTCGATATGAAGGCCTCATTCTGACGGACGATGAGCTGTATCAACAAGCGGTTTCGGCCAAAGAATCCCATGCGTACTTGCCTTTACAGCTGCGTGCCAAAGGCTGGAGTTTTGAGCGGAGATGGAGCCGGGAGTGGTGGAGAAAACGGTAGGTATAGGGATAGATTTAAAACTTTCGATGTCTTCACATTCCGTTCCAACGTTTTATTCGGCCCTTGCGTCTTAGAGGAAATAAACTCAAACCTCTGACGCTTGCCATGAAGAAAACACTTTTACTCTCTCTTTTTTCGGTTGTTTTTCTCCAATGGTCGTGTACTGACCAATGCACCGAAACCCGCAGATACAAACGTTTTACGGCCGTAACGGTCTCCTTGGCGGAGATGCGCCAAAGCGTACGTACCGAAACGGCCCGTGATTTAATCAGTCCCGGTAAGATTTATACCAAGGGAAATTACCTGCTGATTAACGAGCTCAAGGAAGGATTGCACGTAGTGGATAATTCAAATCCTTCGGCACCCAAAATGGTTTCTTTCATTAAGATTCCTGGCAATGGCGACATGGCCATTCGCGGCAACATTTTGTACGCCGATAGCTATGCAGACTTGGTCGCCTTTGATATTTCTAATCCGTTGGATGTCAGAGAAGTAGGTCGTGAGAAAGAAGTGTTTTTAAATGGGCAGTTTGACGGGGCATGGTGGTCTTTGAATAAAAGTACGGGTGCCATCAATGACCAACGGGTTGACATTGTGACCGAAAGTGTGAAAGTAAATTGTGAAGATGGAAATAACGGTTTCTGGCGTGGTGGGGTGGTTTTTGACATGGCATTCCAAAATTCTGCTTCAAGCGGCAGTAGTGCCAATCCTGCTGCTCAAGGGCAGGCTGGCTCAATGGCGCGGTTTGCATTGTATGATAAGTATTTATACACCGTCGGGCAAAATGACATGCAGTTGTTTGACATCAGTGTGCCCCAAAAACCAGCTTTCAGCTCCAAAATTAATTTGGGTTGGGGCATTGAAACCATTTTTCCGTACCGCGATAAATTGTTTATCGGCTCCACCACGGGAATGTTTATTTATGACAATAAAAATCCCGAAAAACCCGAACAACTTTCTGTATTTCAACACGCTATGTCGTGCGACCCCGTGGCTGTAACCGACAATCGGGCGTACGTTACGCTACGTTCTGGCACCCAATGTAACCGTGGCCTGAACCAACTGGATGTGGTTGATATTACGGATTTACGCGCTCCGCGTTTGCTCAAATCATACCCGATGCAAAATCCACACGGGTTGGGCGTTGATTATCCCAATGTGTACGTTTGCGAAGGGATTCACGGTCTTAAAACATTAAACGTAGCCAATGATTTTGACGTAAAACAACTCCAGCACCTGACTGGCATGGATGCCTACGACGTGATTCCACTCTCCAACAAAACGCTGTTGATGATTGGCAAAGATGGCCTGTATCAGTTTGATATTTCCAATCCGTCGAACCTGCGCCAATTGAGTAAGATTCCCGTAAAGCGCGTAGCGATTTAATAGCCTCATCCTAACCCGTTTTGTCATGCTGAAAGCATCTAACTGTTATCGTAACAATAGGGTAGGTGGGCTTTTGCTCCTCCTATGGGTAAGCGCTTCTTTATGCCGCTTACAGGCTCAAAATTCCCCGTTTAAGCCCCACTACGTCAATATGACGGAAGTGGGAGGGTTGTTCGGTCGGGTGGTGTACGATGTCCGGTGGAGTGTTCCGTTGGCGCAGGAAGTGCAGAACCGATTGAGCCTGACCATTCAAACCTTCAATGGTGTACAGCTCAAACCTCGTTTGGCGGTTGGGGCCACGGTTGGGGTGGATTGGTACAAAACGGCTTTACTCACGCCCATTGCCGCTGGAGTACGCTACGATTTGGTCAGCACGCCCAAAAACGTCCATCTTTTTGGCACGTTGGATGCGGGCTATGGCTTCAACTGGCTTCAGGTAGATGGCACAGGCTATGACACCAAAGGCGGCATGATGCTCAATCCAGGTTTAGGACTCAAATTCGGCTTTAAGTCTGGCAGTGCCATGCTGTTGTCGCTTACCTACAAAAGGCAAGAAGCCAAAGTAACCAAACCATTGGGCTGGCAAGAAGTAGAGAAATGGGAAGACCGGGTCTATAACCGAATGGCGTTACGGCTGGGATTTATGTTTTGAGCGATTGAAAAAAGGTAAAAGTGTATATAAACTGCGGAGAAACTCACTTTGCACCTTACACTTTTGCCTTTACACTTACTTCAATTCCAACTGCTCACACGCTTTCTCTGCGGCTGATTGCTCGGCTTTTTTCTTGGAATAGCCGCTACCTTGGGCAAAAACTTCACCGTTCAGTATTACTTGCGAGATAAATTCGCGGAAGTGACGGCTCCCTTTTTCTTCTACGATCATAAAACGAACTTCTTTGCCTTCGCGCTGCGCCCATTCGATGAGGCGGCTTTTGAAGTTGGCGTTGTTGTTGATAAGCGCGTCGAGGTCGTAATGCGTTAGAAGCTCTTTGGTAATAAACTTGCGGGTAAAACGGAAGCCTTTGTCCAAATATACCGCACCGACGAGTGCTTCGAGGGCATCGCCGTACATGGAAGAGTTGGGGGGCATACCTTTGCGATTGCCGTCAAATTCAATCAAACGGTCTAGGCCAATTTTGCGGGCAATTCCGTTGAGGGTTTCACGGTTTACAATGCGCGAGCGAATTTCGGTTAAAAAACCTTCGTCTTTGTAAGGAAATTTTTTGAAGAGGTATTCGGCAATAACCATGCCCAATACCGAGTCGCCCAGAAATTCCAAACGTTCGTTGGATTCTCTAAAACCCTTGATATTTGTCTCCTTAGATGCTGAAGTATGGCGAAAAGCAAGCTGATAAACCTCCATATTCGAAGGTTTTTCGCCGATGATAAGTTCTACGGCCTTTCTAAATTTCTTTTCGGGGGACATGTTCCCCGGCTTAAAGAAATCAATGATGGGATTTAATACCGTAGCCAAAAGCAGCTAAAAGGTTTACATTTTACGGAAAATAACACAGGTGTTGTGCCCACCAAAGCCAAAAGTATTACTTAAGGCAATATTGACGGTGCGCGACTGGGGCTTGTTGAACGTCAAATTTAACCGAGGACTAAACTCTGGGTCGTCGGTAAAGTGATTAATCGTTGGCGGAATCAGTTGATGTTGAATCGCCAGAATAGAGGCTACCGCTTCTACCGCTCCTGCACCGCCCAAAAGGTGTCCAATCATGGACTTTGTCGAACTGATGTTTAGTTTGTAAGCATGCTCACCAAACAGTCGTTCAATCGCTTTTATTTCCTGTGGATCCCCAATCGGAGTGGAGGTTCCGTGGGTATTGATGTAATCAATGTCTTCGGGCGAGATTTCGGCATCTTCGAGTGCATTTTTCATGCACATGTAAGCACCGATTCCATCCGGATGAGGGGCCGTGATGTGATAAGCGTCGGAAGACATTCCTCCGCCGATTACCTCGGCGTAGATTCTGGCCCCGCGTGCCAGTGCGTGTTCGTATTCTTCCAATATCAAGCCCGCACCACCTTCTCCAAGTACAAATCCATCCCGGTCTTTGTCGTAAGGACGCGAAGCCGTTAAGTAATCGTCATTGCGTTCAGAGAGTGCTTTCAGCGAGTTAAATCCTCCAACACCCGCTTGTGTAACGGCCGCTTCTGACCCACCCGTTAAGCAAAAATCAATTTTGCCCAATCGAATGTAATTGAATGCGTCAATCATTGCGTTGTTGGAAGAAGCACAGGCCGACACCGTTACGTAGGTAGGCCCACGGAAGCCCATACGCATCGAAAGAATTCCCGAGGCGCTGTCGGCAATCATTTTAGGGATAAAGAAGGGGTTGAAACGAGGAGTTCCGTCGCCGCTACCGAACGAAAGGACCTCTTCTTCAAACGTTTTTAAACCACCAATACCTGAACCCCAAATGATGCCCGCACGGTCGAGATTTACTTTCTCCAGGTCGAGTCCGCTATCTCTAACGGCCTCTTCCCCTACCACCACAGCAAATTGTGTAAAAAGATCCATTTTACGCGCTTCCTGACGCGGAATAAATTGAGCCATATCCAGACCTTTTACTTCGCACGCGAAGCGAGTCTTGAATTTGGTTGCATCAAATCGGGTAATCGGACCAGCTCCGCTGGTGCCGCTAAACAACCCTTCTTTGTATTCCGACAGTGTGTTTCCGATGGGCGTCAAAGCACCCATGCCCGTCACTACCACTCGTTTTAGAATCATAAAATGGATCTATAAATTACAACAAATATGCTTACTTGACGTTTTCTTCGAGGTATTTGATGGCTTGACCTACCGTACCGATGTGTTCAGCCTGGTCATCAGGAATTGAAACGTTGAATTCTTTTTCGAATTCCATGATCAATTCTACCGTATCGAGTGAATCAGCGCCGAGGTCATTAGTGAAGCTAGCTTCTTCGGTCACTTCTGACTCATCTACGCCTAGTTTATCAACGATAATTTTCTTTACTTTTTCTGCAATCTCTGACATTTTTGTGAGAAGTTTGGTTCAAAATCGCTGCAAAGTAATGTATTTCAAAGGAGATTGTCAAATATAAAATTTCTTCCTTTTTATCATCTCTTCTACAACGTCGGGTACCATGTAGCGAATTGAACGATTATTTCTTAGACAATCACGGATATAAGTGGCCGATATATCCAAAAGCGGCGCAGGGATGAATTTAACGGCGGGGTGGTCGGCAAATTCATGGGCGGCCACATTGGGACGCGGATACACGTATAATCCGTAATATTGTAGAATCGCTTCGTAATTTTTCCAGTTTTTAAATTGCCCCAAATTATCTTCTCCAATAATGAGTTTGAACGTGTGCTGCGGAAATTTTTCCTGCAATTTCGTCAGAGTATCAATGGTATAGCTAGGTTTGGGCATCGAAAACTCCACATCATTTACTTTCAGTTTACTGTTGTCGGCGATGGCTTTTTCAACCATGTCGTAGCGGTCAAATTCATGCAGTAGACTTTTGTTCTTTTTGAAAGGATTTTGGGGCGAAACAATAAACCATACCTGTTCAAGGTCAGTGGCGGTAGCCATGGTATTGGCAATGATGAGGTGGCCTATATGTATAGGGTTAAATGAGCCGAAGAATAGTCCTATTTTCATGATTTAACGTAAAAAGAAGGAATCAAAGAAATAATGCAGGTGATGGATATTTATTAGGTGAAAATCAGTAATCACTGCGTCATCCCCGTTCTATTTTATATTTTTGTTCCGTCAAAAATACTTAATAAACGACAATGTTAGAAAAAATCAAAGCCTTGTCCAAAAGCTACGCGGCAGATGCCGTGGCTAATCGGCGGCATTTACATACGCATCCTGAGTTGTCTTTTCAGGAGTTTAATACCGCTCAATTTGTAGCCAACCGATTGAAAGAAATTGGCTTAACTCCGCAGGAAGGCGTGGCTAACACGGGTGTTGTGGCGCTCATTGAAGGTCGAAATCCAGAGAGTAGAGTAGTGGCTTTGCGGGCTGATATGGATGCTTTACCCATTGTAGAAGCCAATGATGTGCCCTATAAATCTCAAAACCCCGGGGTAATGCACGCTTGTGGGCACGATGTGCATACCTCTTCATTGCTGGGTACGGCGCGTATTTTGCACGAGTTACGGGGTGATTTTGAAGGGTCAATTAAACTTATTTTTCAGCCAGGCGAAGAAAAAATCCCAGGCGGGGCGTCCTTGATGATTAAAGAAGGAGTTCTGCAAAATCCTTCGCCAGCGAGTATTTTGGGGCAACATGTTGCGCCTAATATTCCCGTCGGAAAAATCGGTTTTAGAGAAGGGATGTACATGGCAAGTACCGATGAGCTTTACTTGACCGTAAAGGGAAAAGGTGGCCACGGCGCCATGCCCGATATGCTGATTGACCCCATTTTGATTGCGTCGCACATTATTGTGGGTTTGCAGCAAATCATCAGCCGTAACCGTAAGCCAGCGGCTCCGTCGGTATTGTCGTTTGGAAAAGTCATTGCCAACGGTGCTACCAACGTGATTCCCAACGAAGTATACATCGAAGGAACGTTCCGCTGTATGGATGAAGAATGGCGCGAAGAAGGCTGGAAACGCATCACCAAAATGGCGCAAGGAATTGCCGAAGCCATGGGCGGAAGCTGCGACGTGGAAGTCAGAAAAGGTTATCCTTTTTTGAAAAATCATCCCGAATTAACGCGTCGCTCCAAAGCGGCAGCGATAGATTACATGGGGGCTGAAAATGTCATTGATTTGGACTTGTGGCTAGCAGGCGAAGATTTTGCGTTTTATTCACAGGTGACCGATGCCTGTTTTTATCGCCTCGGAACGCGCAACGAAGCTCGTGGAATTGTATCGGGAGTACATACCCCTACGTTTGACATCGACGAAACAGCCCTCGAAATCGGCCCCGGGTTGATGGCGTGGCTGGCCTTGGAAGAGTTGAAAATGAGTTAAGTACATCATGAAAAAACAAATTCTTACCCTGCTTTTCATAGGCCTTGGGAACCTGTACGCCCAAACGCAATCCACCAAGCCCCCTACGCCGTTTGCGGTTTCAACGCATCCGTTTACGTTTGGAGGACGGCAAATGATTGTTGGACAGGCCATTGGGGGTTTGGAAAAAGAATATCGACTGCTGGATGATGGGGGTATTTTTCGGCGAATGAATACTTCGAAAGAATTTGAAGTATTGGGGCAACAAAATCCGAAGAATATTGAAATAGCGTTTAAGTCATTGCAGGATGTAAAATTTGATACTATAAACTTTCAGCATCCCGGCCGAACTTCTTATTTTATCATTTATAAAAAAGGAAAGAAAGAGCATAAGGTGGTGTGGGGAGATTCCAAATATCCTGCGCCCCAAGGTGCGGTACGTGTGTACAAAGCATTTATGGGCATGATACCCAAAGAAATGCAACTCTGACCACCGACGATGAACTCAATGTACGAATATTTGTGACCTCTTTCTCTTAAAAAATATAACGGTAATGCCCTCTTTTCATCAACTCTTTACGCTTATTTTTATTTCTTTTTGGGGAATAACTTCTGGGTTCTCCCAAAAACTGGCTTTTACAGTCACAATGGAAGAGCCAGCTTCTCATCTTTTTCAAGTTGAACTGAACTGTGAAGGATTCAAAGGCGAAAAGATTGATTTCAGAATGCCCGTTTGGTCACCGGGGTATTATCAGAAAATGAATTATCCCAAGAATCTCCAAAATTTTAAAGTAACGGATGTGAAGGGAAACAAAGTCAATTGGCTCAAAAAAAATAATAGTACATGGGAGGTTGAAAACAACGGAAGGGAGTTGCGCATCAGCTATTCAATTTTAGCCGACCGTAAGTTTGTAGCCAACAGCTATCTGGACGAAGAAAGAGGGTATATCGTACCTACGAGTGTATTTCTCTATCCTGCCAATCAACTGAATTTATCTAGTACAGTTGCCATTCGGCCGTTCTCAAAGTGGAACAAAATAGCAACGGGATTGGATGAAGTAAAGGGTAAACCGAATACTTTTTATGCCCCTGATTACGACGTGCTTTATGATAGTCCTATCCTGATGGGCAATTTGGACGAGTTGCCAGTCTTTTACGTAAAAGGTATCCCTCATCGGTTTATCGGATACAAATTAGGAGAATTTGACCGAGTTCAATTTGTGAACGACCTGAAAAACATCATCGAAAAGGCCTCGGATATTATCGGAGAAATTCCCTATCAGCATTATACATTTTTGGGTATCGGCCCTGGGCAGGGAGGCATCGAGCACGCCAATTCTACGGCAATTAGCTTTGACGGAGCTGCCTTGAATACGCCAGACGGGCGCATTCGGGTGCTTAATTTTTTGGCACATGAGTATTTTCACCATTATAATGTTAAAAGAATTCGCCCTCTTGAATTGGGGCCTTTTGATTATGACAACGGAAACCGTACAAAATTGCTCTGGATTTCGGAAGGGCTTACGGTTTATTATGAATACCTTATTCTGAAAAGAGCGGGAATTACAAACGAACAACAATTGCTGCAATCGTTGAGAAATAACATGCGGGCTTTTGAAAATAAACCTGGTCGACTCTACCAATCGCTCGCGGAGGCGAGTTATGACACATGGTCTGACGGGCCGTTTGGGCGCACCGACGATGAGGTAAATAAGACTATTTCTTATTATGATAAAGGGCCTGTTGTAGGAATGCTACTAGATTTTAAAATAAGGCACGAGACCCAAAATAAGAAATCGTTGGATGATGTGATGAAAGTTTTATACCAACAGTTTTATCGTCAGAAAAAGCGAGGGTTTACCGATGAAGAATTCAAAGCGGTTTGCGAAAAAATCGTTACAAAACCCATTGATGATATTCTTGCGTACGTGTCAACCGTTCGGGAGATAGACTATCAGAAGTACCTTAACTACGCCGGGTTGGAAGTTGATACAACTGCACAAATATTGCCGGGAGCTTGGACAGGAATATCTACCCGAATGAGAAATGATTCGGTAGTGGTAACAAACGTAGAGTGGCAATCGCCCGCTTGGAATGCGGGAATTCGAAGACAGGCGATTTTGCTCAATGCAGATTCCAAGCCAGCTCAGCAATTCGATGAAATCGTGAGCCGAAAGAAACCCTCCGAGAGCATCAATGTTGTTTGTCTTCAAAACAATGAAAAGAAAACAACGATCATTCAATTGTCAACAAAAAGGGAGAAAAACTTCCCGATTCGTCGAGTACCTAACCCAACCGTTTTGCAGAATAAAATCTATGAAGCTTGGGGAAAATAGCGATTCAACACTTTTGTAAAGTGTTTGTTTTCAATAAATTATATCCGTAAAACCAAAAATAGTTCTCATTTACAAACACCCTGTTTAATTTAACTTACGTATGCGTTTACTCAATAAAGTTGCCCTTGTTACGGGCGGAAGCAGCGGCATCGGTCGCGAAACAGCACTTTTATTTGCCCAAGAAGGAGCCGCCGTGGTAGTGGCCGATGTGAATGATACCGCAGGACAAGAAACGGCTCAATTGATTTTGGACCAAGGTGGCAAAGCTGCCTATGTACGGTGCGATGTTTCAAAAGCTTCAGATTGCGAAAACATGGTCGCCTTTGCCGAGCAAACCTTTGGCAAATTGAACATTGTGTTCAACAACGCTGGTATCATGCACAGCGATGACGATAATGCCGTGACGACCGAAGAATCGGTGTGGGATTTGACGATGAACATCAACGTGAAAGGGGTCTTTTTTGGTTGTAAATACGCCATTCCTGCCCTCAAACGTGCCGGTGGCGGCAGCATCATCAACACGGCGTCTTTTGTGGCTTTGTTGGGAGCGGCTACTCCGCAGATTGCCTACACGGCGAGCAAAGGAGCGGTTTTGTCAATGAGCCGTGAGTTGGCGGTGATTCACGCCCGCGAAGGCATTCGCGTCAATGCGCTTTGCCCGGGCCCGCTTCGGACTGAGTTGTTGATGAAATTTTTGAATACCGAAGAAAAGAAACAACGCCGCTTGGTTCACGTTCCGATGGGTCGTTTTGGCGAAGCCAAAGAAATGGCTTATGCCGCGCTTTTCCTCGCCTCGGACGAATCATCTTACATCACAGGAACCGACTTTTTAGTGGATGGCGGTATTACGGCGGCCTACGTAACGCCTGAGTAGTTTTAGAATTTTGAAACCAAAAAAGGCAGCTATCGCTCAAAACGATAGCTGCCTTTTTTGGTGTAAGAGCAGACGCAACTAGGGACGTAACTAGAGACGTAACTAGAGGGCAGACGCAAGGCCTGCCCCTACTTCGTGCCTTTCAAAATTTTGTCGTAGCGGGGCATATCTTTGAATAAATCCAAAGCCGCTTTTACTTCGGGGTCGGTGCGGAACACAAACTCACGCTCCCCTTTTTGAAGGTACACGTGCGAAACAATTTCGCGCTCCAATACCTGCTTAATATCTTTTTTAAACATCGCTAAATCGGTGTCTTTGCTGTGCGTAAGTTTGGTTTTCAGGGCTTTGAATTGCTCCTGCACCGCGTCAAAATATTTTTCTTTCTTGGCCGAGGCTTCCAACTCGCTCAGGTCTTTTTCTACCTGCGTAGTATAATCGTATTCCTTATCCTTCAGCCAATTCACAAATCCCTGATAGTCAGCATCGCTTAGCTCAAACTCCTTGGCGGGCTTGACGGTGGGATGGTCGGCGCGGTACTTGAGCGCGTAGTCAAAGAATAACCCTTTGCTGTTGAGGCTGTTAACGATAGACGTGCGGCTGACCAACTCCGTCGGAACGTCGGGTTCTACGCCCCCGCCATCGTATACGGTGCGACCATTGCGGGTTTTAAAGGCTACTTTGAGAGAATCAGGAATTTTACCCACGCTGCCGTCGTCGTTGCGGTGGCTATAATCAATCGCCTGAATGCAACGGCCGCTCGGAATGTAGTACTTGGCAACGGTTACTTTTAGTTTGGTATTGTAAGACAAATCGCGGGTGGTTTGGACCAATCCTTTGCCGTACGTACGCTGTCCAATCAAGACACCACGGTCATAATCCTGAATAACCCCCGACACAATCTCGGAGGCAGAAGCACTGCGGCCATTGACCAGTACCACCAACGGAATCTCGGTATCGACGGGGGCCATCGGCGCGGTGTAGGTTTTGTTCCATTCTGTTACTTTACCACGGTTCGAAACTACTTCTGCATCTTTTGGGATAAATAAATTACAAATCAATACCGCTTGGTCAAGCAATCCACCGGGGTTTTCGCGCACGTCGAGCACCAGTTTTTTCATGCCTTTTCCTTTCAACTCTACCAAGGCAGTTTTGACTTCCCGGGCGGCGGTTTGGTTAAAATCTTTCAAGTCAATGTAGCCCACTTCGTCGTTCAACATGCCGTAGTAAGGTACATTGCCCGTTTTAACAAATTCGCGGGTTACGTTCATTTCGAGCAGTGAAGGACTTCCTACGCGGCGTACGGCCAATTTTACGGTTGAGTTGGCCTGCCCCTTCATCAATTTATCGGGGTTGGCATCTTTACGGGTGGTTAGATCTACCCCGTCAATTTTTACGATTTCATCCCCGATGTGAAGCCCCGCTTTTTCGGCAGGAGAACCTTCCAGAATGGAGTAAATGATGTTTTTACCTTTATTGTTCGTAATAATGGCCCCGATGCCCGTGTACTGGCCCGTGGTCATGGTACGATAATCTTCGATTTCGTCTTCGGCGTAAAAGTTGGTGTAAGGGTCCAAATTTTTGAGCATGGATTCGATGCTCATCTTGGTCAGGCGATTGGGGTTGATTTCGTCTACATAATAGCGATTCAGCTCCTTAAATAGTGTGGCGTAAATGTCGAGGTTACGGGCGATTTCAAAAAAACGTTCGTCGGGGCGAAAGGCAAAGAATCCTACGCCAATCATACAAACGGCGGCTAAGGTGAGTTTGCGGAGGTGTTTCATGGTTGGGATGAATCGTAAGAAAAGTTTATGGCAGGTTGTCTCTGAATCTTGTGTTGTAAAGTAACGAAAAACAACGATGAAGTTATGTATTTCTACCAAAAAAAGGAGCGATGTCCCGAAAGACACCGCTCGCTGAAAAAGATAATTTTGACTCGAAAACAGCCCAGTAGTGCGCGCTTAAGGCCGCAGGGCCAAAAGAATGACTCTCCATTTAGGGGTCTTTTCAACTAACTGTGTCAAACCCAGTCACTGTTTGATTATCAATAGTAAAGTTTTCAAAAAGTACAGTTGAGTGAAAATATCCCCATTTAGAAATGATTATGTTTCTCTTTTGTCATCTTCCAATCATGCCTTTGATCTGATCACTATCTCTTATGTCCATTTCATGAGTATACTTATTCTCAATTTTATCAATTATATAAGCATTGTTATCAGAATGAGGGTTATTGGCATATAAGTTGGCAAACATAAAGCGGTATTTTGAATATTTAAGTGGGGATTGTTTTCCTCCAAAAAAAACAATTATAAAGCCTTTAAAATCGTGCATCTGTAATTCTTGAGTTTTAAAGAAAACTTTATCACGAATTATCAATGGGTTATGATAATATAATATTGGTGCTGCATTTTTCCATATAATCTCATGTCCTTTCCGTAATTTGTTGGGTTCAGAAAATTGAGTGTTAACTTCAGCATCTGTTACAACTTTACAGTAGATATCATATTCATTCTGAAGTCTGGTCCAATTATAAATTACAAAAGTAAAATCCATGATAACACCGTTTGAAGTATCATAAGAATTAAGATGAAGACCATCAATTCTTAAATACCCTTCAAGATTGGGAAAAGTAATTCTGCGAATCAATGCCTCAACATAGTAATGAGGAGCTGTGTGTGTCTGGCCGTCAAGCCGCATAAAATAGGTGCCTTTATATTGATGTGGCTTGTATAAACTATCTTCAACTTCAATAACATAGACATAGCTCCCTTCATTCTTTTTTAACATCTGGAATCTAACTCCATTGGGAACAGGTGAGAATAACTGAGCTATAGTTCTGATAAATCCGTCTTTTTCAATAAGTTTAGTTACTGGAGAAAGTTCTCCCTGAAATATTTGCTCCTTTTTGCCAGGTGCTTTTTTTCCAACAGGAGCCCCCCAAATTATGATACCACCTTCTGAGTTTAATAGTCCGCAAATCGTTTCATATATCTTTTTCTCTTTTGCACTATGATCATTTTTTTGGTCTTTATCAGCAGCATAAGATTTTAGTTCCAAGAGGTTGGACTCTTCCTGAGCATCAATGAAATAATTTTCAATATCTTCATAATTGAGTTCATGAAGTTTCTTTTTAAAAAATAGCTCTGCGTATGACATAATTAAACTTCTTTAGAAATATTATTTGGTAAGTTAAGAATAAAAGCCCTTGTCCAGCTTACAAAAAAGTCGTTAGTACTGAAAACGTCCCGTTGGTGACTGTTGGACTCTCGAAAATCAACTGTATTTGGGCTCATTATCTCTTTTTTGCATTTGGTGATGTTCTCATCGCTATTGGCGAAAAAATTGTAAATTATTGATAGTTAAATGTTTATTTTATGGTAATCTCTATAGAATCTTGAATTTCCCCAGTGCGCAGATTATTTACAATAAATTTATGTATTTCAAACCCGTGGTCTGTGTCTCCACAGACCTAAAGAAGACAACTCAAAAAAGTTTTGGATTGCAAGTTTAATGTTTAAGAATTATTAATATGGTAAACGAACATCAAGAAAGCAAATTCCGAAACTCAAGAATGAACTTTGATGAAGTTTATTTTTGGACGGATACCATTAAAGATTGGAAGCATTTGCTCAAACAAGACAAATACAAAGAATTGATTATTTCTTCTTGGCAAGAGTTAGTAAATCGAGGTCAAATAGTGGTCTATGCCTATGTGATTATGCCCAATCATTTGCATGTAGTTTGGGAAATGAAAGAATACAATGGTAAGGAAATGCCTCATGCAAGTTTCAATAAATACACCGGCCATTTGATTGTCAAAGATTTACAAAACAATCACCCTCAAGTGTTACCCTATTTTAGGGTTGAAGAAAAAGAGCGAAAATACAGAGTTTGGCAACGCGACCCATTGGCAGTCCTGATGGATAACCGCCAAAAGGTGGAACAAAAAATAAATTATATCCATCTGAATCCACTGCATCAAAGGTGGAACTTGGCTCAACGTCCTGAGGCCTACCGATGGTCTTCGGCCAAATTTTATGAAAAAGGCGAAGACGATGATAGATTTCTGACACACTATCAAGAACGTTTTTGAAGGTCTGTGAAGACACAGACCACGGTCAAGAAAAAAAGGCTCTGAAGAAAGGGTATTCACAGGCAATTTTTGATTTAGGATTAGATAAATATAAGATAGAGATGTGGCGTTCAGCCAACAAAGACGAACCTGTTATTTGTCTCATTACTAATATTTTATATCAGAAAAGGGTTGGCAAACAATATGCTAAACGCTGGAAAATCGAATACTGCTTTAAGCATCTAAAAACGAATGGATTCAATTTAGAAGACATGTCTTTGACTGACCTCAAGAAGATTAGATTAATGATTAGTTTGGTAATTGTTGCTTACGTTTTATCAATCAGAGAAGGTATTATTCAGAAAAAAACACAAAAAATCAGGGTTATAAAGTACAGAAATGGGAATGAATATCCAGCAGTATCAACATTTAGATGTGGCCTGCAATTTATTAGTAATCAAATTGTTAGCTATTTGGAGCTGGATAAATATTTAGGACTCATTCAGCTTAAAAAACATTCAATTGTCCAAATTGTGTAGTAGTATTCTTTACTCTATCTAACACTTGAGTTATGTAGTTCTACCAAAAAAAGGAGCGATGTCTCGAAAGACACCGCTCCTTTTATGAAAATTTATTCTTACGAATGCTTATTTGCCTGACTCAAACAATTGGAAGAATTGATCCAATTTTGGCAAAATAACGATTTCGGTACGACGGTTACGGCTGCGGTTTTGGCTGCTGTCGTTTGCTACTTTAGGCACAAACTCGCCACGACCACCGGCGGTCATGCGCTCAGGAGCTACACCGTATTTTTTCTGGAGGGCGCGTACTACCGAGGTAGCGCGTTTTGCGCTCAAATCCCAGTTGTCTTCCAATACAGAAGCGCTGCTATACGGTACGCTATCGGTGTGGCCTTCTACCAAGATGTCAAAATCTTTGCGGTCGTTTACGACTTTAGCAATTTTGCTCAACACGTTTTCAGCTTGGGTGGTGATGTCGTAGCTGCCGTATTTAAACAACATTTTGTCGGAAAGAGAGATATAAACCACTCCTTTTTTCACTTCGATGTTTACGTCTTCGTCGCTCACATTGTCCAATGAACGCTTGAGGTTCATCACAAGGGCCAAGTTGAGCGAGTCTTTACGGCGCAGATTTGAGTTCAAATCTTGGATGTAAGAGCTCTGACGGTTGAGGGCATCCAATGATTTTTTGATGCTTTCGGCGCCATCTTTGCTGACGATAGAGAGGTCAGAAAGGCGATCCAATAAGTTGGTGTTTGTACGCTTCAAGTAAGCCAACTCATCTTCCATCGCTTTCAATTTGGCCCGCTCGTTGGTGATGTCACCATCTTTCATCTTGATTTGATTGCTCAAATCGCTGATGTCATTTTTAAGTTTTGCACTAAGTGCGTCGCAATCAGCTTTATTCTTGTCAAGAAGAGCCTGAAGTTCAGCTTTATCTTTGGTCAGTTGAGCTAATTGTTTTTTGTTACAAGATGCAAATAATAATACCGACAGGGAAAATAAAATAATCTTTCTCATTGATTATGAGGTTTGAGGTGAATGGTTAAATTTAAGGTTAGAAATTAACAACGGTGTTGTCTTTAATTAAATACATAAACACTTTTTTTGTTTTTTTTACTTGATATAAAAGGACACTTTTTAGGAAAAGTTCAAAAAAACGTCACAAAGATAGGCAAGGAAAATGATATATCAGAAGGATATATAAATATACTTTGCGCTACAATCATGGGTACTATTATGATGAATTACTCTAAATCGGCACTAAGTACTATCCCCGAAGCTAAAAAAAGTCCCTTTTTTGGAAATACATCGGCATTTGTGCGCAACCCTTTAGGCTTTCTTGAAAAAATGCAAAAAGATTTTAGAGGGGCAGGTTTAGTGAGACTAAATTTAGTGAACCGTGATTTTATCTTGGTGCTGAATCCAGAAGATGCCAAGCATGTATTGCAAGAAAACAACCGCAATTACCATAAAAGCGAAGCGTATAAAGTACTGGCCATATTTTTGGGCAATGGTTTGTTGACCAGCGAAGGAGATTTTTGGCGACGCCAACGTAAACTAACCCAGCCTGCTTTCTACAAACAGCGGCTGGCGTTGATGGTGGCAATGATGAACGATGAAGTGACGAGCTTGGTGCATCGGTGGGAACAACACGAAAAGACAGAACCCCTGAATATGTCCGAAGAAATGCTCAACCTGACCCTGAAAATTGTGACCCAAGCCCTGTTTAGTACCGATGTGAAACACCGCTTGGGGGGGATTTCGGAGTCGCTCAACGAGATTATGCACTTTGCAGACAACACCCTCAAAAGTTTCATTCGCCTTCCTCTGTACTTCCCCACACCGCGAAACTTGCGCTTTAAGCAGGCGGTGAAAAAAGTAGAATCGGTTATTTACAGCATTATCGAAGGCCGCCGCGAAGAACTAAAACACAACCCCGAGGTTCGGTACGACGATTTGCTGGATATGTTGATTCATACGCAAGACGAGGAAACGGGGGAGACCATGACCGACCGGCAGTTGAGGGATGAAGTAACGACGATTTTTATGGCGGGCCACGAAACCACCGCCAATGCCCTGTCTTGGGCATTTTATTTGCTGACAAAAAACGAGGACGTTCTTCATAAACTTCGGGAAGAAGTAAAAACGGTATTGGGTGAAGAAGGAATGCCGACGTTTGAAACTGTGCGCGAACTGAAATATACCCTTCAAGTAGTTCAGGAAGTGATGCGTCTGTATCCGCCAGCGTGGGTGATGGGGCGAAGGGCATTGGGGGCAGACCAATTGAGTGGTCATGCCATTGGGCCCAATACCTACCTGCTGCTACCGATTTATTTGCTTCACCGCGACCCGCTACATTGGCAAAAGCCCCACGAATTTTACCCCGACCATTTTTTGCCCGAAAATACCAAGAATCGCCCCACCTATGCCTACATTCCCTTTGGAGGTGGCCCCAGAATGTGCGTAGGCAATAATTTTGCCTTGATGGAAATGCAGATTGTGCTGGCCTTGCTGGTGCGAAAGTTTGATTTTTCGCTCGTAGAGAGAAAGGATGCTGTGGCCGACCCATTGGTTACCTTACGACCTAAAAAAGCCTTAAAAATGAATGTAAAGGCACTTAGCCGCTTGGAAGTCAGTTAGAAAGCCTTAAAATAATCGGCTAATTATTGGGCTTGGAGGGGCCTGCCAGCGTGTGCAAACGAATTTCGCACAGAGGAGGAAAGGTTTATGAGTCGATTTTACAAAAAATTCCTATTTTTACGGCCGTTTTCAACCCAAATTTGAATTTTACATCATATACAATGAGACAAATACTTTTCCGTGAAGCCTTGCGTGAGGCCCTTTCTGAAGAAATGCGCCGCGACGCGAGCGTGTTTTTGATGGGTGAAGAAGTCGCCGAATATAACGGAGCCTACAAAGTAAGTCAAGGAATGCTTGATGAATTCGGACCTGAGCGGGTCATTGATACGCCCATTGCCGAATTGGGTTTTGCTGGGATTGGCGTGGGAGCTGGAATGAACGGCTTACGTCCCGTCGTGGAATTTATGACGTTCAACTTCTCGTTGGTTGCCATCGACCAAGTGATTAACTCCGCCGCTAAGATTCTCTCGATGTCGGCGGGTCAATACAGCTGTCCGATTGTGTTTCGCGGTCCTACTGGAAATGCAGGTCAGTTGGGAGCGCAACACTCTCAAAACTTTGAAAACTGGTACGCCAATACGCCCGGATTGAAAGTGGTCGTTCCGGCCAATCCTTACGATGCAAAAGGGCTGCTGAAAGCGTCTATCCGCGATAATGACCCCGTTATTTTTATGGAGTCAGAGCAGATGTACGGAGATAAAGGAGAAGTGCCCGAAGAAGAATACATTATTCCGTTGGGTAAAGCAGAAGTGAAAAAAGAAGGTACGGACGTGACCATCGTATCGTTCGGAAAAATGATTCCGCGTGTGGTAAACCCCGCCATTGAAGAATTGGCAAAAATGGGAATCAACGCTGAACTCGTTGACCTTCGCACGGTGCGGCCGATTGATTATGATACGGTCATTAATTCGGTAAAAAAGACAAATCGTTGCGTGGTGGTTGAAGAAGCTTGGCCGTTGTCGTCCATTGCTACTGAACTAACCTACATGATTCAACGCAAAGCATTCGATTATTTGGATGCTCCCGTGATTCGGGTCAACAACATGGACGTATCGTTGCCGTACGCACCTACGCTGGTAGAAGCAACGTTACCAAACGTTAAGCGTACCATCGACGCAGTGAAGGCGGTTATGTACCGTAGTTAGGACTAAAAAACTGTTAAATGTCAGGAGTTAAAGGGGGCAAACTCATTCTTCCAACGTTTAATTTTTTATTTTTTTAAGGCTCCTTTCGAGGAGCTTTTTTTGTTTGGCATGATTTTTTAATGAAATTCCTATCATAAAACTGCTATTTTTGGAGTTATTCAATCGACAAATCAATTTTTCATACAATGAAACGATTCATAAAAACTTTCCTGATTGTAATGTTGGCCCAAGCGGGGCTGAACGCCCAAACGGGTGCCGTTCCCGTCGATACAATCTTTAATAATTTCTACCGCGCAACGGGCGGAAAAGCCCTTTGGGATGCCGTACAGACCTACAATATCAAACAGGCCTATCGGGCAGGAACGGCCAATGATTATGATTTATTGATACAGGGTTCATTGTCTCAGCAGGCGTTGTCTAAAATCCGTACCATCATGAAACGTGATTTTATCTACGGAATCAAAGGCGCGGATGGATGGGTGAAAATCCCCATCGGTAGCCGCGACAAAGTCACGCAGTTTCAAACGAGCGATTTGAGCGAGAAAGAACGCGAAAATATGCGTCGTGAGCTAGGCGATTTGTTGGTGCCTTTTGGAAATTATACGCAGAAAGGCTACATCGCTACGGTTGTAGGTACGGAGCAAGTAAACGGCAAACCCGCCTACCAAGTAGAAATGGAAGGAAAAGGAGTAAAATACAACTTATATTTTGATGTGGCAACGAGCTTACTGGTTCGGGAAAAACTGACGCTGCCCACCCGCGAGGTGCAAACCCGCGACCATACCCAGTACGCCAAGTCAACCTACGGTATTTCGTACCCTTCGGAGTCTACCTATGTGAGCAGTATTGATAAAAAGCCCGTAAAAGTCACAACCGTCATGGAGTTTAATCCAACAATTTCAGACAATACATTTGCAAGATAAAAAAGAGAAAGAACAGTTTCAATGATTAAACACCGTACCACCCGCGTGGTAGCATCGCCATACCGGTTTGAGAAAAGTAGGCAAAATAGTTCTTCTGGTCTTCATTGGTTTGTTATTGGTTTTGGGAACAGCCATCGTTTGGCTGCAAACAGGGTCGGGACAAGACTGGCTTACGCGTCGTGTGGTATCGTATCTGCGCCAAAAACTTCAAACCCGCGTTGAAATCGCGCAGGTACGTTTTCAATTGCCTGACTGGATAGAATTACAAAATATTTATCTGGAAGATAAACAGCGGGATACCCTGCTGATGGGCAAAAGGGTATTTGTGGACTTGGACGTGTGGGGGTTGATGCAAAACAAAGTGGGCATTAATAACATTGAACTAGAAAATGTTTACCTCAACGTTCGTCGTACTTTACCCGATACTACTTTCAATTTCGGCTTCGTTACGCAGGCCTTTAGTAGTCCTGATACCCAGCCCGATACCGCATCAACACCGTTGGATATGCGTTTGGATGCCATCAAACTCAAAAATGTAAGAGTATCGTACCGCGATGCCCTCATCGGAACCGATGCCGCGCTTTGGATTGAAGAATCAAACGTAAATTTTTCGGCTTTTAATCCTTCTTATAACCGGTACCATTTGACCAATACAGTCTTAAACGCGGGCAAAGCTACGGTGAGAATGTACGCCCCGCTTCGGCCTGCAAAACCAGAGATAGACAGTTTGGCGGCAATCAATTCCGCCGATTCTTTGGATTTAAAATTGGGGAAAATTCAGGTTAAGAATTACGAAATTACCTACAACGACGAGACCCAAAAGCTGAAAGCAAGCGGTAAAATTGGGCAGTTGGATTTGGAAAGTGACTATATCCATTTGGATAAACTTGCGGTCTCGCTCAAAAAAGTAGGGGTACAAAATACAAATTTGGCCTACCGAACCGAAAGTCTGAATGTAGACATAAGTCAATTTAATACGCAGCTAGAAAATTTTGTTTTTACCCCCGCACGTACCGCTGGGAAGTTGAAATCAGCAAGTATGGTGGAGAAAAGAGGCTTTGTGCTGCGCCAGGTGCAAACAGATTTTGTCTACTCCAACACGCAAACATCCCTTGAAAATCTGTTTATCCAAACCAACGAAACCATTCTTCGGAATCGGGCCGTTTTAAGTTATCGTTCGTTGGATGAATTGACCGATAATATTGGCAATGTAGGTGTAGATGTCAACCTGAAAAATAGCCAAATCAGTTTTAAAGATGTGTTGACTTGGATGCCCACGCTCCGAAAAACGCCACCTTTTGACCGCAATCCAACGGCCATTGTCAAGGTAAATGGAATAGTGACGGGCAAGGTCAATAAATTAACCCTGAAGGCCGTCGACGTACAGACCCTGCAAGGAACTCACCTGCGTATGGAGGGGAAAATTGCGGGTTTGCCCGACCCGCAAAAAATGGCCTTGGATTTGAAAATCGGCGAATTATCTACTACCCATACCGATATTGAACGTATTGCTCCCAAAGATGCCTTGCCAGCTTCTATCGAAATTCCTACGAAACTGCTGCTGACGGGTACCGTGAAAGGCAGCCTGAATGACCTCAATCTGAACACGCGTTTGGCCTCCGACATGGGCGACGCGACGTTTGAAGGGAATCTGAAGAATTTTGTCAAAGGCAAAAATGAAGCGTATCAGGGAACGCTGGTTTTAAAAGATTTTAACGCAGGAAAACTGCTCAAACAATCTCCCGAACAACTCGGGAAACTTTCGTTGACGGCAACCGTCAATGGGCAGGGGATTGACCCAAAAACCTTGCAGGCTGAACTGAAAGGCACGGTTTTGAGCGCGGATGTCAAAGGATATACCTACCAAAATCTGAATCTTGAAGGCACGTATCGTCAGCAGGTAGCCGATTTTGTCGCCGCCATCGCCGACCCTAACGCTACCTTACGTCTCAATGTGCAGGCTGATTTGCAGCCCGAATATCCCGTCATATCGGCAGAAGCGGATATTGACGAATTACGACTTAAACCCCTCAATCTGTACAGTGAAAACCTCGGGGTTCGTGGGAAAATAAACGCCGTTTTTCCTTCCACCAACCCCGTCGACCCGCGCGGTACGTTGCTGATTCAGGACGGGGTGTTGATTCAGGATGGGAAAGAGATTCCTTTGCAAACCCTGTCGTTGAACCTCGAAAACGAAAATGGCGAACGATTGGCGGTCATTGATGCCCCTTTCCTCAAAGCCCGCGCTACGGGGGTGTTTCGTTACGAGCAACTTGCCGATATTTTATTGACCGAAATCAATCGCTACTTTGCCCTGCCTGCCATTCAATACAAGCCCATCACAGAGCCATATCGGTTCTCTTTGGAAGGTAAAATGGCCAACCATGCTGCCCTGAAGGCATTTGTGCCTGAATTGACGCGGATGGACACGGTACGGTTTTCGATGCAATTAAATAGCCAACAGGATACTACACTGCGGCTGAAATTACAAGCACCGCTGGTAGAATATGACAGTATGTTGGTAGAACGGGTAACCATTAACGTAGACGGAGCTAACAATAAAGTCAATTATGCTACTTATGTGGATAAAGTAACGTCGGGAACGACCAACATTCGACGTACGTACCTAAATGGCGAAATCGCCAACAATATTGTAGGGTTTAACTTGGTACTCAAAGATTCGTTGGATAAAGACCGCCACGGAATGGAGGGTGTATTGGCTTCGATAGAGAATAATTATCGCCTGCAATTACGGCGGCGGGGACTGTTACTTGATTATAAAAATTGGACTGCCGATTCCACGGGTTATGTTCAGTTTGGAAAAGATGGGCTACTAGCCCGGAAATTTACCATTACCCAGAATCGGCAGCGACTTTTTGTAAATAGCCTGACCGATACACCCAATGGCCCACTGAGAATCGAAATGGATAGCCTTAATTTACGCCCGTTGGTGGGTATTATGGCCGATTCTACGCTCATGGGTGGGGTTCTAGCGGGTAATGTTATTTTGCAGAATTATACGCAGGAAAACCCTGCTTTTACGGGCGATTTTTCCATTCGTGATTTGACGGTGATGGATATTCTCATCGGTAACCTGAATGCCAAAGCAGCCAATCAGTCGGCTGATAATATTGTGGCCGAAGCCACCCTCAAAAGTGCCCAAAATGATGTGCAGCTGAGCGGAAATTACTTACTCAAAAGTAAAACGCCGCTGAATTTAACGTTGGACATTCGTCGGATGGGAATGCAGACCGTAGAAGCCTTTAGCCTTGGGGAGTTACGGCGTACGCGTGGTTCGCTGGCGGGCAAAGCGACCATCAAAGGGGCAATTGACAAACCTCAGATTGATGGCAGTGTTGCGTTTGACAGTGTGTCGTTTAACGTCACTCAGCTGGGGGCTACGTACCGTATCAACAACAGTCGTTTGCAGTTTAAAGGGTCGGACATTTTACTGCAAAAATTTGTGGTAAGCGATACCGCCAACCGCCCGTTGCAGATCGACGGCAAAATCAACATTGCTAAAATTCCTGATGTTTCGTACGACCTAAATATCGTCGGCAAAGATTTTACGGTGCTCAACGCCACTCGGAAAGAAAATGAGTTTTTCTACGGAAAAGGAATCGTGGACGCCAACCTGCACGTGGCGGGGGTGGGTTCAAAACCAGCCATTGACGGCTCCGTAAAACTCAAAGAGGGAAGTGATATTACGGTTATTTTGCCCGACGATAATTTTGGAGAAAACGCCACGGAAGGCATTGTTGAATTTATAAATCCCAACAAACCCGTCGTGGTGGATTCGAGCGCAATCGAATCGACCTCCGTTGATTTTGCCTCTGAAATCTCGCTCAACCTCGAAGCTGACGACCGCTCGCAACTCACCATTGTGGTGGATGAACTCAACGGCGATAACCTCAAAGTACGGGGCAATGCCCAGCTCAACGCGGGCATTTCGCCAAGTGGTCAGGTATTTATTTTGGGTTTGTACGAAATAACCCAAGGCTCTTATGACCTCACGTTTGAGATTCTGAAACGCGGCTTTACCATTCAAAAAGGAAGTCGTTTGATTTGGACTGGCGACCCCATGAAAGCCGACGTAGACATCACGGCGGTGTATCCCGTTACGGCTGAGTTGACGGCGCTTAATCAATCTGCCGCTAGGTATGGAAAAGTCCCGCTTCAAGTATTGCTCAAAATGCAGGGAAGTTTGGAAAAACCCCAAATCACTTTTGATATTCAGCCAGATAATACCAAACTATCGGCAAGTTATGTGGAGGAAATAAAGAATACGGGGGTGTTTGGTGAGATACAGCAGAATCAGGCGGCCATGAACAAACAAGTCTTTTCGTTGTTGGTGCTGAATAAATTTTCGGGAGAGCAGTCGTCCGATTTCTTTTCGAGTGTGAATCCTGAGCTGATTGCCCGCGAAAGTGTGAGTAAACTGCTGACCGACCAACTCAATATGTTGGCCTCTGATTTGATTAAAGGCGTAAAATTGGATTTCAATCTCAATTCCACATCCGTTTCGACCACCACGGGTACTGCCGCCCAAACCGACCTGAATGTAGGGTTGAGTAAAGCCTTTATGGATGACCGCCTAACGGTCAATGTAGGCCGTAATTTTGAAATCGAAGGCGGCGCACGAGCGGCTCGTTCCACCGAAATCATTGACAATGTAAACGTAAATTATAACCTGACCCGGGATGGGCGCTATGCTTTTCGGGCCTACCGAAAAAACCAGTATCAGGCGGTATTGGAAGGGTTTATTGTAGAAACAGGCGTGAGTTTTGCGGTAGTGTTAGATTACGATAAATTGAAAGAAATGTTTAAAAAATGACGTTTAGATTTAGCTGTATACTTCTCGTACTCCTGTCCAGTTTTTTTATGGGCTGTTCGGTCTCGCGCTATCTGCCGCCCAACGAGAGCCTGTATGTGGGAGCGGAGGTAAAGATGGCGCCCGACTCCAACGTGTCGGCCAAGACGGCTAAAACGGTCAAAGCAGAGCTTGAACCCGTCCTGCGGCCCCAACCCAACAGCATGTTATTGGGGTTTCCCTATAAAGTTTGGTTGTATTATTTTCTGGGAGAGCCCAAAAAAGAAAAGAGTTTCCGGGGGTGGTTTCGGAAACGTTTTGGGGAGTCGCCTGTTTTTGCCAGCAAGCGTGCGGTTACGACCAACAGCGCGGTGATTACGAATTATTTGAACAACGAAGGCTATTTTCGTTCGACGGCTTCGGGAGAAATGACTGAAAGTAAACGCCGGGCCAAGGCCGTTTATACGGTAGGGTTGAGAAAACGGTACACCATTAAAACGGTTGAATTTATCACCAAAGACAGCTCTGTCTTCTCTAAAAATCTGCAACTGGCCCAAAAAAGTACGCTTTTGAAAGAAGGCACTCCTTATCGTTTGACGGTTATAGAAGAAGAGCGTAACCGTATTGAGCGGGAGCTTAAAAAACACGGATTTTACTACTTTCGCCCCGATTACCTGATTGTAAAGGCCGATACAAATCTTAACAATCACCAGACGCGTTTGTACGTAGAGCTAAAGCCTAATACGACGCAGTTAGCACTAAAAACGTACTTTATTCAAAATATTTACGTCATTTCGGACAATGGACGCTTAAGGACCGATACGTTGGCCGAGGTGACTGGACGACGTGGCAATATCCGGATTATTGACCCCGCTCACGCCTACCGCCCGCGCATTTTTTATGATGCCATTGGATTTCGTAAGGGAACGCTCTACAGTAGCGAATTGCACGATGTGTCGCTCTCGCGGCTTATCAACCTCAAAAATTTTAAGTTTGTAAAAAACCAATTTGAATTGCTGCCCCGTTCAGATTCGGCCTTGTTGGACGTGTATTATTACCTTACACCCCTGAAAAAGAAAACCCTACGTGCCGAACTCAGCGGGGTGACTAAATCGAATAACTTAGCCGGGGCGCAGGTGGGGCTGACTTGGCTCAATCGGAATCTTTTTAGGGCGGCGGAGCAGCTCCGTATTACGGCCAATGCAGGTTTAGATTTGCAGATAGGAGGCCGAAGCGACTCCACTGCCAAAGTGAGAAATTTCTACCGTACGAGTGTGGAGGCGGAGCTATCGTTTCCACGATTTGTGCTACCGTTTTATAGAGTACGGCCCGATAAAAACCAAACATTACCCAAAACCACCCTGACCACTGGTTTTGAACAGTTAACCCAACAGGGGCTTTATCGTCAAACTTCCATTAAATTAAACTGGGGGTATAGTTGGCGAAAAAACACCCAGATTGAGCACACATTTTTGCCGATTGCCCTCAACGTAGTGAAACCAAAGATTATTGATGGAGAAGCATTTTTAAATCTTATTATTGACCCCACTGCTAAACCTCAGGACTTACTGCGTTACTTCAAAATTCTGGAAAATCGTCTCATTTTAGGGGCACAATACAACATTGCCTACACGCCAACCCCAAAACCATTAAGCAAAAATACTTTTGTCATAACGGGTGGGGTTGATTTGGCGGGGAACGTGGCGGGATTGATTGCCAAACGTCGTGAGGAAGTGGGGCAGGTGTTCGGCATTCCGTACGAACAATACGCCCGTTTTGATGCAGAAGTTCGTCATTATCGCAATGTCAGTCCCAAGCTCCGCTGGGCAAATCGCCTTTTGATTGGGTTGGGTATTCCGTACGGAAATTCATTGTCATTGCCGCAATTTAAGCAGTATTTTGCGGGTGGAACAAACGGGATACGGGCGTTCCGGGCGCGAACGCTGGGCCCGGGAAGTTATAAATTAGACACGGCTACCACCAATATTTTCGGAAATGTGGCCTTCGGCGATATTCGTTTGGAGGCAAACAGTGAGCTGCGTTTGCGAATCAGTGAGTATTTTGAAGGGGCGATGTTTGCCGACGCAGGCAATATCTGGATGTACCGCAATTACGATGATTCGTTTTATACGCCCGAAGAAAATGCGGTGTTTACCAACCAATTTTACAAACAGGTAGCCGTTGGTGGAGGAATCGGCCTTCGGATTATTACCCCTTTTGTGCTCCTGCGCCTCGACTTGGCGGTGCCATTTCGAAAGCCGTGGCTTCCCGAAAATGAGCGGTGGGTGTTCCACCAATTTGATTTACGAAGCAAACCTTGGCGAAAAGAAAATTTGGTATTCAACATTGCCGTTGGTTATTCTTTCTGATACTTTCCAAACAAAAAGCGCGAATGTGAACCACATTCGCGCTTTTTGTTTGGAAAAAAAATGGTTTATGCCGTTACAGCCAAAAGCTGCTCCAGTATAAAACGGCCATCGGCGTTGCCTAAGGCAGGGTCGGAGGCGCGCTCTGGGTGGGGCATCATTCCGAATACATTTTTACCCGCGTTGGTTACACCCGCGATATTTTCTAAGCTGCCGTTAGGATTGGCGGCTTCGGTGATAAGACCGTTTTCGTCGCAATAACGGAACAATACTTGGTCGTTGTCGTTGAGGCTTTTGAGGGTATCTTCGTCGGCAAAATAACGCCCGTCGCCGTGGGCAATCGGAATTTTATAGGCAGAGCGGTCCAAACCGCCCGTCAAAATCGTGGATTTGCTTTGTGGATTCAAGTAAATATTGCGGCAGATATAGCGTTGTGAGCTATTGCGCAATAATACCCCGGGAACCAATCCTGCTTCGGCTACAATCTGGAAACCGTTGCAGATGCCCATGACGTACCCGCCGCGATTTGCGTGGGCAATGACCTCGTTCATGATGGGAGAAAAACGGGCAATAGCGCCAGTGCGCAAATAATCGCCGTAGGAAAAACCTCCGGGAAGAATCACAAAATCACAGCCTTGAAGGTCGTGGTCTTTGTGCCAAAGTTTTACCACTTCTTGGCCTAAATTGACCCGTAATGTATAGACAGTATCATCGTCGCAATTGGAACCGGGAAAAACTACTACGCCGAATTTCATAGATATAGGAAGTATTGAGCGGATGTTTGATTGACTTACCGCTGCAAAGTTAGGGTTTTAGAGGCGGTATTGGTAACAAAACTTCAGCTAACTTTAAAGAAAACAAAAATTGCCCCCTAAAAATCGAATCACAAACAGGCGTAAAATCCAAACAAGCTTTGGAACAATCTGCAGCATGGAAGCGCAACCTTTGTACAAACATTGGCGGGTCATTGTGGATATTTTTCTGAATGCGGTAAAATATCCCAATTCGGGTCTTTGTTAACAAAATAGTATCTATGCAAATTTTGAAAAATCTTTTTCAGGTAAGCGGCGACCTCAACGGACTTACGTTTGACCAACCTGGAGCGTTATGGAATGATGGAAACGCATACGTGCTAAAAACACCGCAAGGGTTAATCCTTTTTGACTGTGGGTGTGGTGAAACCATCGAGCAACTCTTCGACAATATGCGCTATTGGGACCTCGCGCCAGAGGAAATCCAGTATTGCCTCCTAACCCACGCCCATCTGGACCACGCTGGAGGGGCGCATATCCTCAAAAAAAGAGGCGTGAAAATCATGGCCGTGGCCGAAACTGCCGAGGCCATTGCGGCGGGCGACGAACGCTGTTGTGGCTATTTGTATCATAAAACCTTTCAGCCCGTTATGGTAGACCAAGTTCTGGTGGACAAACAACGACGTAATCTATTGGGGGTAGAAATAGAGGTGATGCACTTGCCGGGCCACAGCATGGGTTGCACAGCCTATCTGTTTACATGGGAGCAAAAACGAGTCGTCATCAGTGGAGATGTGATTGGCACCTTGCTGAGTGGCGATTTTGGGTGGAGTGGCTCCATTGATTTCGACAAAAAAATCTATACCGCTTCTTTACGCCGGTTTGCCAAAATAGAGACTGATATTATGTTGCCGGGCCACGGTATGGTTTATTTTCACAAGCCGCGTCGGCGTGTGGAAGAAGTGCTGAATGCGGCCTTGATGCAATGGCGATAAAAAAAGGTTGTCGAATCCATTTTTGAGAGACTCGACAACCTTTTTTACAGATTTTTCCCGTTCTCCGCAGTTTCTTGTCAATCAGCTCGCTTTCGAGAAAGGAGGATTTGGCTAATTCCCCAGAACGATTTCTTTCTCTTTGTAACCGCCTCGGGTGGAAGAAAGCTTCACTTTTGCCTTGACGGGACCTTTTTGGTTGAGTTTTACTTTAAAAATGGCTTCTTTTTGTTCGCCAACCTTGGTGTAGCCACTGTAAATCGTTTTGTCAAATAAGGTGGGTTGCGTGATTGTTACTTTTGCATCTTCGTAGCCTTTGAGTAATGCCTTGTCAAAGTCCAGCGTGACGCGGTCTTCCTGCACTATTTTGACCAATTTGGCCTGCTCCAGCGCAACGGGCAGCTTTCCTGCATTGCTCCACGTTACTTTTATTTCGTATTCATCATTGGTTAATGCTTTGATGGTCACGTCTTTTAGGTCAATCTGAGGAAGTTCTTTCGCCATCGCCAAGTTGAATTTAGATTGTTTGGCAATCCAGTTTTCCAACTGCCACGCGGGGCCATTTTGCGCAAAGAATTTAGGATGGAACCCGCCGATTTCTACTTCTCCCAATACGGGGTGCATGAGTTTTGACCAGGGTTTGAAGCCATTCTTTTTGTTGGCTTCGTCGTCCCACATGAGGCCATCGTACTCATCGTAAGCGCCATCTTTGTTGTAATCTTTCATGGCACCACCGTTCCAAAGTTCATCACCGTACCACACGGAGCCGTAATAAAAATAACCGAAGTCAGGACCGTGGCCAAACAAAGGTTGGGGCTTGGTGGGGTCGCCAGTGGTGCGGTCGGTTTTGCTGCGGGTGGCGTAGGTATCATACACATCGCCAGCCCAAGGATAACCCGTAAAAGCCAATCCCACGCTGTCCATGTGTTTATAAATCGCCAAATCGGCGGGAAACATACTCTCGGCACTTTTGGAAGTCGAGGGCGGGCGCAGGTGCATTGGCACGCGTGTATCCATCGAGTTGACGACCGAGATGTTGGGATGGGCCAACAGCCACAAAACCGTGGAGCGCGTTTCAATTTCACTCAACGGGTACTCGCCCGCACCACCCTGCGTGTAGCCGCGCCCCGTGAGGTCGCCCCCTTGGTCGGGTCGCCAGTTTTCTGGATAATTACGGTGGTTGTCCAAGCCGCCGATGCCGTCTTCGTTGTATTTTCCGTCGCCGTCGTTGTCAATACCTTCGGTGTAGACCAGCCAATCGCCCTTGCCTTCCAAGACGCGTTTCATCAATCGCCCCGACGGATCGCGGGGGTCGAGGGTATAATCGGCTTTTTCTTTTTCTGCTTTGGTAACGGCTTTTTTGCGGATTTGATAAATCACCCCATCGCCATCGAGGTCTTCTTCGGGGTCTTCGTCGAGCAGGCCGTCGCGGTCATCGTCTTTGGGCCGCACGGTGCTTCGGTTGCGTTGCGCCGTAAAAAGATACATCATAGAGCCATCGGGATTATTCTCGGGGCGCAGATAAATGGATTTGGTGTCAATGAGTTGGGTAATAGACGCATCTTTACCGTAGTTTTCGAGCAAATGCTGCGTAAGCCAGAGAATGGCTTCGCTGCTCGTGACCTCGCCGCTGTGTCGGCCAGCCTCAAAATAAGCCGCGGGTTTGTCGGTATGTTTGCCCGTTTTTTTGTTGGTAATGGTCATTTGCAAAATAGGCCGGCCCTCGTAGCTTTTAGCTACTTCGTAGAGGTCTACGATGTCGGGATATTGGGCGGCCCATTTTCGGTACCAGTGGTACATTACATCGGGTGAGTGATAAACGTCAAATGCCAGTTTATTGCTGGGTTGGTATTCCACATCTTTAAAATAATGTTTCTTGAAAAAGCTAACGCCATGCCGCTCACCTTTGACGGTGTAAAACTTATTGGCCGTGTCTTGTTCGGGCCATTTTTGTTCACCATAATAGGGTTTCTGGGCGGCAGCATTTGCCAACATAAACAGCGATAGAAGCAGTATAAAGGGTTTTTTCATAAGAAAAAGAATAGGAAAAAAGTGTAAAATACTATTTGGTTTTAAGGGGTTAATTTTCAGGCTGATATTACTAAAATTTATCTTCCGGGCGTAGTCTTGAATGGAGTAATTTTTTAAAAAAAAAAGGGCGTTGGTTAATGATTGTTAATCCTCGTGTTTAGGGGATCCCAATTGAAATAGAATTGGGGGGAATTTCGTTTCATTTGTAACCGAACTACGTCGCCGAAATGTACGCCAACGACGAGGGAAAGTTTCATTTAACCAAAAGAAATGTCATGAAAACAATCCATAAAATACACGCCGCTTGCCTGCTCTTTGTGCTGGCCATCGGGTTGACCATTCCGAGCAATGTTCTTGCCCAGCCCGGGGTGGGTATTTCGCGGCAGGACTTCTACAATGAACTCTCTCCCTACGGCGACTGGATGGACAACCCGTCGTATGGGCAGGTGTGGCGGCCGCGCGTATCGCAAGATTTTCAGCCTTATGCCACCGATGGCCATTGGGAAATGACCGAATACGGCAATACATGGGTTTCAGACTACGAATGGGGCTGGGCTCCTTTCCATTACGGCCGCTGGCTGTTTGATGATTACTACGGCTGGATTTGGGTTCCCGGCGATGAGTGGGGACCGGCGTGGGTATCTTGGCGCTCGGGTGGAGGCTATTACGGCTGGGCACCTTTGGGCCCTGGGATGGGAATAGATATAAATATTAATATCAACATTCCGTATAATTACTGGGTCTTTGTGCCTGATATTTACATTCGAAGCCCGCGCGTGTACAGTTATTGTGTACCGCGCAACCGAATTGGCGTAATTTATGGTGGAACATCTTATCTCAACAATTACTATCGCTACAACAACCGAGCGTATGTATATGGCCCCCAACGCTATGATATTGAGCGTATAACGCGCAACCGTATCAATGTGTACCGGGCCGATGACCTTTATCGTCAGGGACGGGGCCGCAGTTATGCCCGTGGCAACGGCAATAATCGTCAATACGACTCTCGGCCCAATTACAACGACCGAGGACAGTGGAACAACAACGACCGTCGAAACCAATCTCCGCGCTATGACGACCGGATATCGCGCAACGAACGTGATCGTTATGATAACAACAATCAAGGACGTGAGCAGCGGCCAAACAATCCGCAGCCGCGCCAAGATGACAGACCGTATACGGCTCCTGAGCGCGGCAATGCCCAACGGACTTGGTCGGACAACAACGGCTCAAATCAAAATCAACAGCCTCGGGCCAATAATCGGGAACAGGCACCGCAGCGTTCATACGAAAGCCGCGAAAACTTGCCCCAACGCAGAAACAATGATGCTCCCCAACAGCAGCAGCGCACTGCAGAGCCTCGGCAGCAACCACAATCGCGAGGAAATCGTGAATCTGCCCAGCCAAGGGTGCAGGAACAGGGACAACGCAATGCGCCAGAGCATTCAAGTGAAGGCAGTGGTAGACGCAGAAATTAAGGACTGCTTTTTAGGAAAATCGAAATAAGGGTAAATAATAATGGACGTAAATCGGAGTAATAAAAACCCCGGTTTACGTCCATTTATTTAAGAACTGCGTGAAGGTATCTTTGTACTGGTCGCTGACTGGAATCGTGACATTGCCGATTTGAATACTATTGCGGGTCAGAGACGTGATTTTATCCAACGAAACAATAAATGACCGGTGTACCCGCATAAACTTACGGGCGGGAAGTCGGTCTTCGAGGGCTTTGAGGCTGGTGAGTGATAAAATCGGTTTCGTGGAGCTTTGCAAATGGACTTTTACATAGTCTTTGAGGCCTTCGATGTACAGAATATCATTGTACGATACCCGTACCAACTGGTACTCCACTTTCAAAAACAGAGAATCTTCTTCGGGTTCTGGTGCGGTGGGGGCAGCGGCGGTAGATGCAGGTCGATTGATTAATTCAAAATAGGCTTTAGCTTTGGTGGCCGCCCGCAAAAATTCTTCGTAATTAAACGGTTTGAGCAGGTAATCCAAGGCATCTACTTTGTAACCTTCGATGGCGAAATTGTTGAAAGCTGTCGTAAAAATAATGCGGGGACCAGCGCCCCCTTGTTGGGATTGCCCCAATACCCTTGCCAATTCAATGCCCGTCAAATCGGGCATTTGAATGTCCAAAAATATCACATCCACCTGCTGATGATGCAACGCCTGCAATGCTTCGATGGCGCTGGAATACTTTCCAGCCAAATGCAAAAAAGGTGTTTTTTCAATGAAAACACTCACCAATCCAAGGGCGAGGGGTTCGTCATCAACGGCGATGCAGTTAAGCGTCATAATGCGTGGGGCTTAAAGTGGACGTTTGCTGTTTAAGGGGGGCGGTATGGAGGGTTAACTCTACTAAATACTCATCGTTGGGGGTGCGTTCGGTAATAACCAAAGCATACCGATTAGGATATAATAAATCAAGCCGGCGGCGCGTATTGACCAAGCCTATTCCGTTACTTTCATCCAACGTAACCCTTTTTTCAGTAAAGAGCGTATTCCTCACTTCTACCCGTAGTGTTTGTTCGATTTGGGTCAAGCCAATAAAAATTTCGCTTGGGCGCGTGGCGCTGACCCCGTGCTTGAAGGCATTTTCAAGAAAAGGTAAAAGCATCATCGGCGCAATGGCTACGTCTTGGTGCGCGGCGGGCAAGTCAAAAGTCACTTTGACTTTGTCGGTCAGACGGAGTTGCATCAATTGAATATAATCCTGCAAAAAAGCAATCTCCTGACTCAGTCTAACGGTTCCTTCTTTGGTTTCGTACAACACATAGCGCATCATTCGCGACAGACGGTGCAGGGCTTCTTGCGCCGATTCTACGTCCATCATGGTGAGGGCGTAGATGTTGTTGAGGGTATTGAAAAAGAAGTGCGGATTGATTTGTGCTTTCAGAAAAGAAAGCTCTGAAACTACTTTTTCGCGTTCTAGTTGTTCACGAATTTGGGTATCCTTCTGCCATTTTTGCACAACCGTTAAACTGGTACTTACGCCGAGCGATAACATTGAATATAAAAAGGTAAACATATCAAAACGATGTCCACGCTTGGGGTTAAAAGGGCGGTCGGGGCGGGTGGCTTTGTGCCATAGTTCGGGCAAATGAAGCCATGATTCTACCCCCTGAATTGTCCAATAAATAGCCAATACTGCCCCAACAATAGAAATTATGTACCAAAGAGAGTGGTTTTTAAATAACAATCGAGGCAGAAGAACCTTGGCATTGAGGTAGAAAGCACCTGCGAGCAATCCCAACAAAATGCCCTGCTTTATCCAATACTCATCGGGCATCGTAAAACGCCCGCCAAAGGGGGGCATCATGACCAGCGCGGCCAATAATCCCCAGGCTAATATATGGATAACAAGGGTTATATTTTTTCTGTTTGGGCGAAGTAACATAGTTGTATTTTTTTTAGGTCGGTCGATAGGAATACAAATCGACTTTTTCAAAATGACAACAATCCTATTAAAACAATTTCATACTTCTTCTAGCAATCGCCAGTTTGCTCATTTTTACCGATAATTGAACATTTTTTATCTTTAAAGGTACCTACTATACCTTGTTTGTGCCCCAAAAGGCAACTCATCGGTCATTAATTGCCGCTTATCGGTATTATACGGGCGGTCGGTCTATTGTATTTTTTTGTGAATATAAGTCGACGTTACTTTGAATCATCAAAACGGAAAAATCCGTCATCAATATAAAAGAAACGTGACGACAAACAAATAAAAAAATGAAAACACTTATCACCTCCATTCTTTTTGCGTTAGGTATGACAGCCGCCTACGCTCAGTTTCCCGGCGGTATGCAAGGCGGCGACGGAAACGGTCGCAACAGAAATACCGGTGCTATGCAAAACCCTACTTTGAACCTAGAAGGAACTGCTCCCAAAGGCAATTCAAAGATAACGGGTTTTGTGATTGATTCTGCCGCTACTCAAGCCGTTGAATTTGCCAATATCGCCCTTTATAGCAAAGCGACTGGCAAAGCCATCGACGGCACAATGGCCGATGAAAAAGGAAAGTTTACCCTTAAAAGCATTGCCGTTGGAGAATATAAATTGATGATTTCCTTCATCGGATTTAAAGATAAAACGATTGACAACTTAAAAATTGCCAAAGGTCAAGACCTAGATTTGGGCGTCATCAAAATGAACCCCGACATCAGAACGCTTGATGAAGTTGTGGTAACGGGCGAAAAATCACTCATTGAAGAAAAAGTAGACCGCTTGGTGTACAACGCCGACAAAGACCTCACAGCCCGGGGCGGTGATGCAGGCGATGTGCTCAAAAAAGTACCAATGTTGTCGGTCGATTTGGACGGAAACGTATCGCTTCGTGGTAGCCAGAATATTCGGGTATTGATTAACAATAAGCCTTCTACGATTGTAGCGAGTAGCATTGCCGATGCCTTAAAAATGATTCCAGCAGATTTGATTAAATCGGTGGAAGTAATCACTTCTCCTTCGGCCAAATACGATGCAGAAGGCTCGGCAGGGATTATCAACATCATCACTAAGAAATCAACGCTGCAAGGACTTACCCTCAGTGCCGATGCGGGAGTGGGAGCACGGGGTTCAAACCTTAGCCTCAACGGAAACTATCGCCAAGGAAAATTAGGAATTACACTTGGAGGTTTTGGACGGGCTTTCTACAACAAATCTGCTACTTCTTTAGACCAAACTATTCTGCAAAACGGAGCTTCGTTGTTGACTAAACAAACCTCTGATGCGTATGATAATGGACTTTTTGGTCGCTACAATATTGGTTTTGATTATGAATTAAGTAAAACACAATCATTGACCGCTGGCGTAAGTTTCGGAACCCGTAACATGACTCGTTCGCAAGACATGACCAGCAACCTGTTTACTAACAGCGCGTTGACTTCCACAACGTATCGGGATGTGACTACCAAAGACTTATCCAACAACGTCGACATGAACCTCGACTATATTCGCACCTTCAAAGTGCCAGGTAGAGAGTGGTCTATCTCAACACAGTATAGCCGCAATAACCTCACCAACAACTTCAATGCCGATTTGCTGAGTGAAAGCAACGCTTTGTTGAGCCGTCAGAAAAACCTGAATGCCAACCTGAACCAAGAAGCCACGATTCAGACCGATTATCAGACGCCCATCAAGAAAAATCAAATGATTGAGTTTGGGGCAAAAACGATTATGCGTCAGGTAAATAGCGATTACAGCTATCAAGTAGCAGGGTCTACGGGTGCTTTTGCCGCCGATGCTCGCAACCCTGTTGGTAATTTGGATTACAGCCAAAGCATTGTGTCGGGGTACTTATCTTACACGTATTCAACCGCCAATAAATACACATTCAAGTTGGGGTCACGGTATGAGTACACCACCATTGATGCTAAAGACCAAATCGGTAAAATCTCGATTCCAAGCTACGGAACGCTCGTGCCAAGCATTAACGTATCTAAAACCATCAAAGCGGGAACAACGCTGAAAGCCGCTTACAACCGTCGTATTCAACGCCCGGGTTTGCAACAGTTAAATCCCAACTACAACGCTGCTAACCCGTTCAATATCAGTATCGGAAACCCGAATCTGAAGCCTGAAATGACCAATAACTTTGAGTTGAGCTTAAGCACTAGCATTAAGAAAACCTACTTAAATGCCTCGGTATTTAGCCGCTCTACCAACAACAGTATCATGCGCTTGAGCGCTCCTTCCGATACCTTGGCGGGTGCCATCATCACCACTTTCCAAAACATCGGTAAGCAGCAAGTGATGGGTGCCAACGTATTTGCCAACGTGTATCTGACGCCCAAATGGACATTGAACGGTGGGGTAGATGTATATTATAACTACCTCGAAGGAAAAGTACAAGGATTGGATGGTACTTCGATTAATACCAGCAACTCTGGAATCGTGATTGGTGGACGTGTGATGTCGAGCCTCGCGCTTAACAAAGGTTGGGCCATGCAACTAAACGGCGGGATGCGCGGAAACCAAGTCACGCTTCAAGGGGTTCAGGGTAGCTTCTACATGTACTCATTTGGGGTGAAGAAAGACCTGAACAACAAAAAAGGAAGCATTGGTTTAGCTACCGAAAACTTTTTTGGTGGAATGAAGATGAAATCTACCTCAGTAACGCCGATATTGAACCAAACGATGGTCAACAATATCTACAACCAAAACATCAAATTGACGTTTAGCTATAAAATTGGTAAAATGACTTTCGTCGCTCCTAAGAAAACCAAAGGTGTGAAAAACGACGACGTGAAAGAAGGTGGAGACAACAACTAAATTCTTCCTCTGACAATCCAAAATAAACAGCAATGAATGGATTAAAACTTGGGCTGGCTTCAATGGCTACTGTTGTAGCTGGCCCCTACCAAACAATCCCTGGAGTACAGGGATTGTTTGTTTCACACCTCGAAAATGTACTGGGAACGTCGTTTGATTTAAAAATTGTGGCTCGTTCCTATGCCGCAGCGCGGCAAACTGAAAAGGTTGTTTTAGCAGAAATAGAGCGTCTGAACAATATTCTCAGCAGTTATCTTCCCACCAGCGAATTCAGCCGCTGGTGGGTTTCTGCAAAACAAACCACACCGGTATCCGAAGATTTGTGGGCAGTTTTGAACGAATTTACCGAATGGCATCAGCAAACAGATGGCGCTCTCAATGCCGCCGCAGAGGTCATTAATCAACTCTGGCAAAAAGCTGCTCAAACGCAGACCTTACCCTCGGAGGCAGAACGACTAAATGCGGTCTTAGCGGCCAATCAACCCCACTGGAATCTTGACCCTGCCCATCAAACCGCCGCCCGACTCAGCCAAATCCCTTTGCGGCTGCATACGTTTGCCAAAAGTTATATTTTGGACCGTGCTGCCGAAGCGGCACTAAAAAATGTCGACGTTGATGCGGTGGTTTTAAACAGCGGCGGTGACTTAGTCATACGGGGAAATTGGACAGAAACTGTTGCCCTAACCGACCCCAAGACCCATGCCGAAAATGCTACCCCTTTGACTTGGCTGAATGTTAGCAACCGGGCGGTAGCCACGAGCGGCAATTATCGCCGAGGAGTATGGGTAAACAATACATGGTATTCGCACATTGTTGACCCCCGCACGGGCGTGCCCGCTCAGGACATTATCAGTGCTACGGTAGTACACCCCAACGCGGTCACCGCAGGAGCACTGGCAACGGCATTTAATGTGCTTACCCCCACCGAAAGCATCAAATTGGCGGCTTCTATACCGCAGACCGATTACCTCATCGTCACCAAAGAAGGCCAATCATTTACAAGTCCTGACTGGAATGATTTAGCAATGCCTCCCGCGTCGAATCCTTCCGTAAAAACGGCGCAGATTTTGTCGGTCTCAAACATCAAAGATAAACTTTGGAATGCCAATCAAGAGCTGCTTGTTTCGTTTGAACTCAATCGGTTTGAGGGGCGTTCGCATCGGCCTTTTGTAGCCGTGTGGATTGAAGACCAAAACCACGTTCCTGTGCGTCAGTTGGCGATTTGGTACAACAAACCCCGCTGGCTTCCTGAATTACGGACTTGGTACACCATGCAGCGTAGCAGTGGTTTGAATGCGGCGGCTATTGCGGGCGCTACTCGCTCAGCAGGCGTCTACTCATTGGTTTGGGACGGTAAAGACGACCAAGGGCAATACGTAAAACAAGGTAAGTACACCATCAATATCGAAGCGGCCCGCGAGCATGGTACGTATCAATTGACACGACAAGAAATGGATTTTAACGGAAAACCGAAACAACAGACACTAAATGGAAACACCGAGATCGCAGCCGCAGCCTTGGACTACCGTGAGAAAGGAAGCAACCGTTAATACCCGAGCGCGTGCTTCCGACGGAAATGCTGCTTGGCAGCGCCAAATGCCCGCACTGGCGCGTTGGCTTCATTTGTATCTTTCTATGTTCAGCTTTGCGTTGGTGTTGTTTTTTGCCGTTACGGGTTTGACGCTTAACCACGCAGATTGGTTTGACGATGCCTCTCGTACTTCTGAGTACAAAGGGAAGTTGAATGCAAGTTGGACAAACGTTACCGACACCTCAAAGGTGAATAAATTGGCAATTGTTGAGTACCTGCGAGAAGCGCATCACCCCAAGGGAGCCATGAGCGACTTTCGCATTGATGCAGCCGAATGTTCGGTGGCTTTTCGGGGCCCTGGGTATACTGCCGATGCATTCATAAACCGCTCTACGGGAGCGTATCAACTTACCGAAACCCAGATGGGCTTGGTGGCCGTCATCAATGATTTGCATAAAGGACGCGACACGGGAAAAACATGGTCGCTGGTGATTGATGCCTCTGCCATTTTTATGACATTAGTTTCGGCGACAGGACTGCTACTTTTACTTTTCTTAAAAAAACGTCGCACAAGCGGTTTGTTATGGACTTTGATAGGACTGGGTGTTTGTGTGGCACTATACGTGTTTTTATTTTAATGCCTTTTAAATTAAAAAATTACGCCAAGAAATTCAGCTTTTTTCTCAGCTTGAGAAAAGTGTCTTAACATCAAGAATGACTAAAGACAATGTAAAATAGATAATTGTGAGCTATTCAAACGGCGGGTATTTGCCCGCCGTTTGATTTTTTTTGTCCATAATAATGGCTTCGCGCATTAGAGCAGAAGATGCATACTATGGATGCATTGGTGGAGAAGCTCACCGAAATTTTTATGGTGGGCAATGGCGTAACGCTGGCGATGAAATTGAAGTAGCCAGTCTTAATTTTTATCGCTTCCTGGTCTCGGATTTGCTTAAAAACAAGCAGCGAGGTCGGGTTTTGTTTTGATTAAAAATGTATTTCATTAAGGGTAAATAAACTTCATAATTACTCCCAAAAGTGCTCCCATCAGAATGTCATTTCGGTACTCGTAGCGTTTTAACCGTAGTTGCTCTCTTTTTTATGGCTTTTGGGTAGGAATCGCTGTCGGCTTCACCAACGAATACATATATTTGTAGTTATATATTATTATGAGTTATTCTGCTGATTCAACTTTATATTATTCGACTACTTAACTGGTATTTTAATGAATTGCCCTAAAAGAATTCCCTCTACCTATATCCCTTTGTACACAATTTTGTTTTGTTTGACTTTCGCGGCCTGTAAAGAAAAGAAAGAAAAACCGAAAGGCGGCGATGAGAAAAAAGACAAGCCCACGATGGTAGATGTGATGGTAGCCGCTTCTCAACCTGTTACCAATGTCATTGAAGCCAATGGAACCATTATTCCGGGTGAGTCAACGGAACTGCGGCCCGAAGTCAGCGGGCGGCTCACTTACCTGAATGTCCCAGAAGGAAAATCGGTGGCTGAGGGAACGGTAATGGCCCGTATCAATAGTGCAGATCTAGAAGCACAGGTAAAGCGGACGAAAGTTCAGTTGGAGACTGCCATAAAGACCGAAGAGCGACTAAAAAAACTTTTGGAGGTAAACGGAATCAATCAGAGCGATTATGACGCTGCTTTGAACACGGTCAATACCCTGAAAGCAGATATTGCTTATACCCAAACATTGATTGATAAAACCATCATTCGTGCACCTTTCACGGGTACAGTTGGATTGCGGCAAGTGAGTCCTGGTGCGTATGTGACTCCGACGAGTATTCTTGCCACTATGCAGCAATTAGGTAAAATGAAAATTGACTTTACCCTTCCCGAAGAAAACAGCGACCTAATACGGATAGGAAGTGTGGTGAAAGTAAAGCTGGAAGGTAGGGATACCACCATGAGAAGAGCTACGGTAATAGCGCTTGAACCCCAAGCCAACCGCCTGACCCGCAACCTGATGGTGCGGGCATTGTTGGATGATTCACGGGTTAACCCAGGGGCTTTTGCCAAAGTGATTGTTAGTAGTGGCAATAACAAAAAAGCCATAATGATTCCGACCAATGCCATCATCCCCGACGATAGAAACAGCCAAGTGATTTTAGTAAAAGGAGGTAAGGCTTCCTTTGTCAATGTCCAAACAGGAGTACGTACTGCCAATAGTGTTGAAATCACGCAAGGAATCAGTGAAGGAGACTCGGTGGTAGTGACGGGAGTATTATTTGCCAAACCTGATGCCATTCTTAAAGTACGAAAAGCAACAAAGCGATGAACATTTCTGAATTATCAATTAATCGTCCCGTGCTTGCCACAGTCATGAACTTGGCAGTGGTTATCTTTGGAGTCGTTGGACTTACTTTTTTGGCCGTTCGTGACTACCCGGCCATTGACCCACCCCTGATTTCGGTCAGTACGTCTTACACAGGAGCCAACTCCGACATCATCGAAAGCCAAATTACCGAACCGTTGGAGAAACAAATCAACGGGATTCAAGGTATCCGTACCATCACCTCGTCTAGCTCGCAAGGCAACAGCCAGATTAGCGTAGAGTTTAACTTGGGAGTAGATTTGGAAGCCGCCGCCAGCGACGTACGCGATAAGGTAAGTCAGGCCGCACGCAGTTTGCCGCAGGATATTAATGCCCCGCCAGTGGTATCGAAAGCCGATGCCAACGGGGATTTTATTATGATTGTAGCCATTCAGAGCGAGACCAAAAGCCTCTTGGAGCTAAGTGATTATGCCGAAAACGTATTGCAACAACAGATTCAAACGGTTGATGAAGTAAGTGCGATTAACATTTTTGGGCAGAAAAGCTACGCCATGAGGATATGGCTCAATCCTGATAAAATGAGTGCCTTTAATGTGGCTTTTTCGGATATACGTACAGCACTCAACAGCGAAAATATTGAGCTGCCCCCTGGAAAAATATACGGCAACAACACCGATTTAACAATTCGTGTATTGGGGCGCATGACCACCGAAAAGCAATTTCAAGACTTAATTATTCGTGAAGATGCCACGGGAATTGTACGTTTGAGCGATGTCGCTAAAGTAGAACTAGGCCCCGAACAGCTTGAACAAAGCTGGAAATTCAACGGTCTGCACGCAGTGGGCTTGGCGATTATTCCTCAGCCGGGAGCCAATAACATCAAAATTGCTGACGAAATCTACAAACGCCTTGAGCAAATTCAGAAAAGCAGCAAAAGCGACATTCAGCTCAAAATCTTAAGCGATAACACCAAAAACATTCGTAATTCACTGGCCGAAGTAGAAGAAACCCTGATCATTTCTTTCATTTTGGTGGTATTGGTTATCTTCTTTTTCTTCCGCGATTGGCTTATTGCTATTCGACCATTGATTGATATTCCAATTTCGTTGGTCGCGACGTTTTTCATCATGTATTTGGCGGGCTTTTCGGTCAATATTCTTACCATGCTCGCTATTGTATTGGCCACGGGATTGGTGGTGGATGACGGGATTGTGGTCACGGAAAATATCTTTAAAAAACTCGAACAGGGATTCCCCATCCGTAAAGCGGCGATTGAAGGCAGTAAAGAGATTTTCTTCGCCGTTATTTCTACTTCCATTACCCTTGCTATCGTGTTTTTGCCCGTGATATTCTTGGAAGGCTTTATCGGAAGTCTATTTAGAGAATTTGGGGTAACGCTCGCTTCGGCGGTGTTAGTGTCGGCATTTGTATCGCTCACGATTACCCCTGTACTAAACGTGTATTTGACCCGCAAAAAAGCAGGGCATGGGCGGTTTTATCAAAAAACCGAACCATTTTTCAGGGGCATGGAAAACTTATATGAGGTCATGCTCAAGGCTTTTCTTAAAGTACGCTGGGTTGCTTGGATTGTCATAGCGGGTTGTGGAGGAATTATCTGGTTTTGCATGGGTAACCTAAAAAGCGAACTCGCGCCATTGGAAGACCGCAGCAGTATCCGTTTTAACGTGACTGCCCCCGAAGGCACGAGTTATAGCTCTATGGCCCAAATTGCCGACGATTTGGGCAAGTTTTTGTATGACTCTATTCCAGAGCGAGATTTTATCTTTGTACGTACTCCAGGCGGTGGTGGTGGAGGAGGTGGTAGTACCAACAGCGCGGCTCCGCGTTTGGCATTAGTACCCCCTACTGAACGTACACGCAGCCAAAGTGACATTACGAATGATTTACAGAAAAAACTGAGCCGTTTCAATCAAGCACGGATATTTGCCGTGCAAGAGCAAACGATTTCGGTGGGCTTTGGCTCACGCGGCGGACTGCCTATTCAATTTATTCTTCAAAATCAGGATTTAGACAAACTCAGGAACATTATTCCAAAATTTTTGGATGCAGCACGTTCCGATAAAACGTTTGCCAACGTGGACGTAAACCTGAAATTTAACCGTCCTGAATTAAAACTGACCGTAGACCGTATGAAGACCAAGGACTTGGGGCTAAGTACTCAAGATGTGATTGCGACCATTCAGGCGGCCTTCAGCGGTGGGCGATTGGCTTATTTTATCCAGAATGGCTTTCAATACTCGGTCATTGCGCAGGTAGAAAGAAGCGACCGCGACAAACCCGAAGACATCGGGCGGCTGTACGTACGCAACGTGCGGGGCGAAAATATCCCATTGAGTTCCGTCATTAAATGGGAAGAAAGCACCAACCCTACCACGATTTACCACTATAATCGTTACAAAGCAGCGACCATTTCCGCCTCCTTATCAGAGGGGTATACCATCGGCGATGGCCTAGCGGCTATGGATAAAATTGCCGCTAAATTATTGGACGAAAGCTACCAAACAGCTCTTTCTGGTCCTTCGAGAGATTTCTCGGAAAGCTCTTCCAATATCCTCTTTGCATTTGCACTGGCTTTGGTGTTGATTTACTTGGTACTAGCGGCTCAGTTTGAAAGTTTCATTGACCCCTTCACCATCATGATTACGGTGCCGTTGGCACTGGCGGGGGCGCTATTGAGCTTGTGGGTATATGACCAAACCCTCAATATTTTCTCGCAAATCGGGATGATTATGCTCATTGGCTTGGTGACCAAAAATGGAATTTTGATTGTAGAGTTTGCCAATAAACGGCGAGAACAGGGCCTCAAAAAGATGGATGCCGTGGTGGATGCGGCGACCCAACGCCTTCGTCCTATCCTCATGACCAGTCTGGCTACCTCATTAGGTGCGCTGCCGATTGCGCTGAGTTTGGGCGCGGCTGGTTCAAGTCGTATTCCTTTGGGTATTGTGGTCGTCTGCGGAATTTTGTTTTCGTTGGTACTTACCCTGTTTGTGGTGCCTGCCGTTTATACGTTTATTTCTGGTGAGCACAAAACCATAGAAGCAGAAGAAACGCCTAAAGAAGCAGAAATGCCCGTGCATTAACATCGCATTTCGACTTACTTAATAACGTCGGTGAGGTTCAAAACCTCACCGACGTTATTAAAAAACATAAAATTCTTATTTCTGTAAAATACGATCTTCAAAATGAAGAAATACACTTTAGTACTGTTCGTTTTATTTCTTTCTCCAAGAGTCTTTTCGCAAACACTTTCCCTATCTGATGCGGTCAGTATTGCACTGAAGAACAACCTTGATATTGAAGTGTTGAAAAATAACGTACAAATCGCCGACATCAATAACCACATTAGCATTGCGGGTGGGCGGCCTACCGTCACTGCGACCATCAATGACAATGAGCAGATTACGAACGTAAATCAGAAACTGAATACGGGCGTAGAAATCAGACGAAACGGGGCTGCGGCCAACCAGTTGAACTCAAACGTAACCGCAACGATATTGCTCTACAACGGAAATCGGGTGAAATTCGTAAAAAAGCGCTTGGAACAAGTGGAATTGCAGAGCCTCCAGTTGGTGAATGCGCAAGTACAAAACACCATCGCGGCGGTGATGACGAAATACTACGACGTGATTCGGCAACAGGCCTATACCCGAACCATTGACCAATCCATCGACGTAGCCCAAAAACGCCTTGACATCGTGAAAGCCCAGCAAAGTGTGGGGCTTGCCAACAATGCCGATTTGTTTCAGTCGCAAATTGATTTGAACACCCTGTACCAAACAAAACAATCGCAGCAACTTATCATCGAACAAGCCAAAACCGATTTATTGTTGTTGATGAATGTACGTCCTGATACGCTAATTTCGGTGCAGGATACCATCATCGTAGAGCGCGGAATTGGATTAAACGATATTCTAAAAAAATTAGATAGAAACGCCGAGTTGATGGCAGCCGATTATCAAATTCGGATTGCCGAACAATTGATTAAAGAAACAACGGCCTTGCGTTATCCTTCGCTTCGGGCCAATGCGGGGTATAGCTACAACCGGAACCAACAAGCGGCGGGCTTAACCCTACTCAACCAAAGCAGTGGCCCATTGATTGGATTATCTTTAAGCATCCCAATTTATAACGGTGGAATATTTAAAAGACAAGAACAAATAGCGGGGATAAACGCCAAGAATGCAGACCTGCAAAAAAGCATTTTGATGCGTAATTTTAGTAATACGGCCGTGCGGACCTATCAAGCCTATACCATGAGCCTGCAACAATTGGAGGACCAAAAAAAGAATATAGACTTGGCCAAACAACTATTGGATTTGACACTCCAGCGTTTTCAGCTTCGTCAAGCCACCATCGTGGAAGTGCGCCAAGCGCAGCAAAGCTTCGAGAGTGTAGGTTATACGTTTACCAATCTAAGCTTTGCGGCCAAGGCGGCTGAAATTGAATTATTGCGGTTGGTTAACGAACTGAAGTAGCTTCTCCCAAAAACTTACGTTTACTGTCGTAGGCGAGGCCAACGCCAACGCTGTCCAGTTTGTTTTCTTCGGAAACGGTGGCGTTGGGAAACAATTCACGGAACTTCAACTGTACCGCAGGAATCTCCGTTGAGCCACCCGTTAAGATAATCAAATCAATGTTTTCTGGACGTACCCCTGCGTCTTGCACGCATTGGGTGGCGGCATTGGCCACGTTGGTAATCTCCTGCGTGATGGCTTCTTCAAACACCGATTTGGCTGTTGTTACGGTAAAGCCATTTTCGATAAAATCTAACGGGGCATCGTGAACCTCGTCGGAAGTAAGGGCAATTTTGGTGTCTTCCACCACGCCCAAAAGAATGTGTCCGCTTTCCTGCGTAAACACGTTGAGCAGCCTCGAAAAACGGGTTTTGTCGTGCGACTGCCCCAAATATTGACGTAACAACATCAGGTTTTTGGGGGTGTACAACGAATTTATTTTACTCCACTCCGACAAATCATAATAAAACTTCAACGGAACGGGCAGGTTTTTGTCGCCGTAGGTGCTTCGGTAGCCCAGTTCGGGCATAAAAACGTGTAGACTTAGGTCTTTGTCAAAATCATTTCCCCCAATCCGGACGCCCGTATTGGCCAGAATGTCGCCCGAGCGGTCGAGTTTATTCAGGTATTTTTGGGAAAGCCGAATCACGGTAAAGTCGGACGTACCACCACCAATATCGACCACAAGCGCCAGTTGTTCGCCCGCCACATTTACCTCGTGTGCGAATGCCGCCGCAATGGGTTCAAACTGAAAATCAATGTTTTTAAAGCCTATATTTTGGGCAATGATTCTTAATTCTTCTTGCGCATTTTGGTTGCCAACGGGGTCATTGTCAATAAAATGAACTGGGCGGCCCATGATGACGCTTTCAATTTCCTGCTGCGCGTCGGTTTCGGCTTTGTCTTTTAGGTGTTTGATAAATTGGCCGATGATTTTATTGAAATGCATCGGAGCGCCGTTGACCATCGTTCCCTGTTTCATGACCGACGTGCCCAGTACACGCTTTAAACTGCGCATAAAACGCCCTTTTTCGCGTTCCAGAAATAAATCGACCGCTTCACGCCCATAGTGGGGCGCATTACTAATTCGTTCAAAAAAGAGGGCACTGGGGATGGTCGTATGGTGTTTTTCGACGGGCACCAACCTAAGGCGGTCGCCACGGTAATAGGCAATGGTAGAATTTGACGTTCCAAAATCTACGCCACAAGATATATCAGACATTCTTTCTTTTTTATTCTCCAAAAATTTCTTTTGCTAACGTTTTATCCAGTCCGTACAAATCATTACGGAAATTCAATTGACCCGTTTGGTCCACCCACGCCGTAAAATACACGATGTAAACGGGAATGGAGGGCCGCACGGTAATCCATTTTTCGCTTTGTGTGGCCCAAACGCTCTCCAGTTTTTCCAAATTCCAAGACGGAGTGTCTTTCAATACGTGCAGTGCCAATCGTTCGGGCTCCGCCACGCGGATGCACCCGTGGCTAAACGCCCGCCGCGATTCCCCAAACAGCCCTTTGGAGGGGGTATCGTGAAGGTAAATGCTGTAACTGTTTGGAAATAAGAATTTTACTTTTCCTAAGGAATTGGATTTGCCTGGTTTTTGTCGGATGGTGTACGGAACATGATTGCTGTAGGAACGCCACCGCACTGAATAGGGGTCGATGACTTTATTGCCCGAAACCACCTCCATGTTGTTGCGAGCGAGGTAACCCGGGTTTTGCTTTAAACGGGGTAATATTTCATTTCGAAGGATATTGTTGGGGACTACCCAGTACGGATTCAGGACCACATAAGACAGATTTCCCTTAAAAATGCTCGTTTTGGTCGCTTCTTTTCCCACCACAACGTTACACATCCAGAGTTGTTTTCCCTCGTCAAAAACGTGCAGTTTGAACTCAGGAATATTGACCAGCAGCATATTAGGTTCCATCTCGGTCGGTGCCCATCGCAGTCGCTCCATGTTGACCATGATTTGGCGGATGCGGAAACTTACGGGACGGTTGAGTTCGGTGGCGGTAGCGGCGTCTAGCTTGCCGCTTTCTTTTAGACCCATGCGGTGTTGAAATCGTTTAACTGCCATGGTCAACGAATCCGTGAAAACACCCGTAGTGTCAATGGCTTTTAAATCGCCCAGCACCAGCAACGTTTTTTGTACGTCCAAAATCACTGAACCAGTATCGCCTTCACCAAATGTTTTTTTGCCAATGTCGATGCTTGGCCATCCTCCTTGCTTTTCGATGCGGCGAAAGCGGCGCAGCTGTTCTTTAAGCAAGGTATAATAACGGTTGACGGGCTCGCGCATGGGATTGCCTTTGGCCGAAACAAGGGTATCGAGCAATGCTTGATAATTTTTCTTTTTTCGGGGAATGAACCATTCCAAGTCCAACGGATTTTTGATTGTTCCCGTAAAGGCTTTGTCCGTATAATTAAAAAAGGCCGCTGTCAGAAGTAGTTCTAATTTCTGAGCGTTTAAGGGATTTTTTAGAAATTCGGCAGGGCGGTTTTGTGCTTCTGAAAGTAAGAGGTCAATTTCAGCGTTGTAAAGGCTACTGTCGGCAAAATCGTTGATGTAGGCTTCGCGTTGCCCGTTGAAGTTGATGGCCGCGTTGGTGAGGCTGTTTTCGCTAAACCACGCATACTGATATGCTCGTCTTTGATAAAATTCAGTAATGTTTTTCTGCGTGCTGTCTGAGATTAAATGCGTTCGGTAAAAAGAGACCAAGGCCGCACTGTCCAGAATAAAATTGGTATAATTTTGCTTAGAATAGACGCTTGAATCAGGTGCAAAGGCCACCTGAGGTTGTTGTTTCTGACGAAATTGGAAGTACAAAACTACCGCGATAATTGCGACAACTCCTGCACCAAGTGCAATATAAAGCCGATTTTTTTTCATTCAACAGCGTTTGGGGGATTTCCTTTCCGCCGCAAATCTACGAATTTCCCCGTCGAAGAAGGCGCTAAAAAAGAAATCCCCCCAAACGATTATTGTACTCGACCGCTCATTCGTACATTTTTGCCAGTACGTTTTGTGATGTCATCTCCTAGATCTTCGCGGGCTTCTTCGGCTACTTTTTGGAGTTCGGCCAAAATTTCTGGATAAACTTCTTTTACATCATAACGCTCAGCGGGGTCGCGGCGGAGGTCGTAGAGCGCCAGCGGAAAAGGTGTGTTTTCGGGAGCTTTTCCCGGAAATCCGTCATTGCCAGGAATTTGCCCTTCGTAGGTACGGCCTTCGTGGGGTAAGACCAGTTTCCAGTCATCGCGGCGAACGGCCTCAAGGTTGTTGCGGCGGTAGTAATAATAAAAATACTTGCGTGGCGTTGCTTCCATATCGCCCTTTAAAAGTGGTAAAATATCAACACCGTCGATTTTCTTGGCGGGGAGCTTGGTGCCGCAAATGGTAGCAATGGTCGGCAATAAATCAATGGTGGAGGTCAGCTTGTTGCACACCAATCCTTCGGGCGTCACGCCTTTCCAGCGCACGATGCACGGCACGCGTTGCCCGCCTTCAAAGCTGTTACCTTTTCCTTCTCGCAAGCCGCCTGACGAACCAGCGTGGTTGCCGTAGTTAAGCCAAGGGCCATTGTCGCTCGTAAAAATGACGACGGTGTTTTTGTCCAACCCGCTTTCTTTGAGGGCTTTCATGATTTCACCCACCGACCAGTCGATTTCCATCAGCACATCGCCGTAGGTGCCTTGCTTGCTTTTTCCTTTAAACTTAGCCGATGCCGCGATGGGTACGTGGGGCATGGAGTGGGGCAAATACACGAAAAACGGGCTTTTTTTGTGTTGTTTGATAAAATTCACGGCCCGCTCGGTATAGATTCCCGTCAGCTTAGCTTGGTCATCGAGGGTTTTTATTTCCTGGAGGGTATCCGTGTTGTGCAATAAAGGCAAAAACGGGAAGTTTTTTTTGCGGTTATCGGAGGTGTTGGTGATGGCGGTTCCGTCGTAATGAACGGCCCACATATCGTTGGAGTAGGGAAGGCCTACGTACTCATCAAAGCCTTGTTTGTTAGGTAAAAACTCGGGACGGTCGCCCAAATGCCATTTTCCGAACATCCCCGTGGCATAGCCTTTGTCTTTCAAAAGTTCGGCGATGGTGGTTTCGTCGGGGTTCAAACCCACCTTTGCGTTGGGAAACAAGGCCCCCGAAATACCCACACGGTTGGGATAGCAGCCCGTCATTAGAGCGGCGCGTGAAGCGCTGCAAACGGCTTGGGCGGCCAAAAAATTGGTAAATCGAACGCCTTCACCCGCCAGTTTGTCGAGGTTGGGCGTGCGGTATTGGAGTGCACCGTAGCAACTCAAATCGCCGTAGCCCAAATCATCCATAAAAATCAAAATGATATTGGGTTGCCCTGCTTTCGGTGCTTTTTCTACGGGCAGGAATTGAAACGCCGAAATAATCGAAACGATAAAAAGGCTAAGGAGAAAGGCGGTTGTTTTTTTCATGATTGGAGGATAGTCTTTCAGCGTGTTACTTTTTTGTTTCAAATTTGGGGTCTACAAATTCCCATTCTTGCAAGTGCGACGGGCGGTGTTCGCGTTTAACGATGGCGTCAAACTGCGGAATAAGTTCAGGATGCTGGGCGGCCACGTTGGTTTGCTCGCTTTCGTCGGTTGCCAAATTATAGACTTCCCAAGCGGCGTTAGGATTGGTTTTCATGTTGCGTTTTACGCCTTTCCAGTTGCCGATTCGGATGGCCAGTTGACCGCCGTTTTCGGGAAATTCAAAATACAGAAAGTCATGTTTTTTTTGCGTTCCTTTATTGAGCAACATGGGTAAAAACGAAATTCCGTCGGTGGCGATGGCGGGTTTAATACCGACCAATTCGGCGCAGGTGGCGAGTACGTCGTATTGCGCTGATATGTGGTCGGTGGTCTGACCTGCTTTGATTTTATTTTTCCAATAGGCAATCATCGGCATTCGGATACCACCTTCGTACACGTCTCTTTTTACCCCACGCAGGTTACCGTTACTTGCAAAAAAACGGGTATCTACGGCTTTATCAAACGTAGCGCCGTTGTCGCTCGAAAACATAATGATGGTATTTTCTTCTAAACCTGATTTTTTCAGTAAATCCCAAATAATACCTACTTGTTTGTCTAGGTACGAGACCATCGCGGCGTAAGTTGCGTACTGGTAACGCGTTGATGCATAGCCATTTTGGCCGCGATAAGGCTTGTCTTCAAATTGGCCAATGTACTCCTTTACGGCCTCGGCGGGAGCCTGCAACGAAAGGTGCGGTAGGGTGTAAGGGAGGTATAAAAAGAACGGCTTGTTTTTGTTTTCGGTGATGAATGCGCTCGCCTGCTCGGTCATTTTGTCAATGGCGTATTCTTTTCCAGTGTAGTACTCGTAGTTTTCGTCGCCTTCGGCCATGGGTTTATGAACCCGAATAAATGAATTGTTCAACGGTACTTTCTCCCCGTTTTTCCAAAGGTGAGTGGGATAAAAGTTGTGGGATTGTTTCTGACAAAGCAAGCCGTAAAAGAAATCAAAGCCCTGTTGATTGGGGTTGCCAGTGGTGTTGGCCATGCCCATGCCCCATTTTCCTACGGCCCCTGTTTTGTATCCAGCTTGTTGAAAGAGGTGTCCTAGCGTAAAAGCTCCTTCATTGAGGGGCATTTGGCCGCCTTCTTTGTCGTCTTCAAAGCCGCCCAGTTCGTAATTCCCGCGAATATAGGCATGACCCGTATGGCGGCCTGTCATGAGACCGCAGCGCGAGGGCGCGCAAACAGGCGCGGATGAATAATGTTGGGTAAAACGCAACCCGCCCGCTGCCAAACGGTCAAGGTTGGGTGTTTTAATCTTTTTTTGTCCATAACAGCCCAATTCACCATATCCCAAATCGTCGGCAAAGATGTAGATGACATTGGGCTTTGGGCTTGGTTTTTGGGCAAATAGTAAAGCAGAAAATAAAAATAGGGGCAGGAATAGGAGTCGTTGCATAAGGATATTTTAGTTTAACCGTTGGGAGCAAGCAGGTTCTTGCCCCCGACGGTTATAAAACAAAAATGGGTGGAGATACTACTTTTTGTTGTGCTAAAATTACCAACCAGTGTTCTGGGTCAGCTCTGGATTTAGTTCACGCTCTTTTTGTGGAATGGCCCACAAATAATGTTTAGCAGGGTCAAAAACCCGTGTAAATGACGCAATCTGAATGGTTTTTAATTGTGTACCATCTACGTAGGTCATGCCGTATACATCGCCGACCATCACTTTTTCGGCGATTTTCCAACGACGAATATCGTACAGCCGCAGCCCTTCAAAGGCCAACTCCAACGTACGCTCTTTACGTACCGCTTCACGAAGTTGTGCTTGGGTCAGGCCAATTTCTAAGGCTGGAAGTTTGACGTCTGCGCGTTGACGAATCTGGTTGATGGCGTCATAGACGCTCGCGTCGATTTGATTTAGCTCGATTTTGGCTTCAGCGTAGGTCAACAAAACTTCAGCGTAGCGGAGCAGAATAAGGTTGATGCCGCAATTGCCACCCGTGGCCAAATCTTCTTTGTTGATGTATTTTTTCAACACAAATCCTGTTGAGGTAGCCAAATACGTGTTGCCAACGGCGTCGGCAGTGCCGCTTGTGGGGCGGGAGTCGAATTTTTTGCCGTCGGGAAGGTCATCGCCAGTCACAAAAATAGAAGCGCGCAGGCGCGGGTCGCGGTTAGCGTAAGGATTTTTAGGGTCAAATCCACTCGTTGGGTCGGTGATTTCTTTGCCATTGGCCATCGGATACGCATCTACGAGCGCTTTGGTGGGTACGTAGGTATTGTTGGCGGTGCGTTGGCTATAAGGCCCCATGTTTGCAAATACGTTGTTGGAATAAGTGTCCTTGATGAATTGTTTGTCCAAAATCACCTCTGAATTGTTTTCGGCCGCGTACGAGAATAAGTTGGTGTAGCTCGAATAAATCGAGTAGGTTTTGGAATCAATGACGGCTTTGGCGGCATCGGCGGCTTCCTGATAGCGACCAGCGTACAAGGCCGCGCGGGCTTTGAGGGCAAGCGCAGCCCCTTTGGTTACGCGTCCTTTTTCGGCCTGAACTGCGGGTAAATCGTTGGCGGCTTCGGTGAGTTCTTTCAGCACAAAATCCCAAATTTGGGCCGAGGGCGCCCGTTTCAACGCTCGACCTTCGTCAATGCCAATGCTCGTAGTGACCAATGGCACATCCCCAAACATCGCCACCAATTTAATGTATTGGTAGGCGCGTAGGGTACGTGCTTCGCCTTTTAGGCGGGCAATAAAAGCGGTATTTGCCGTTTGGACGGTGCCAATGTTCCCCAAGAAATCATTGGCCAAACGGATACCTCGATAAGCGCTTGTCCACTCGGTTTGGGGCCGTGAATTGAGGGCGTCGTGGATGCCCTTTTCAATGTTGGATTCCACCTGAAATACCTGATTTACGTGGGCAATATCGGTAACACCGTCGATGGCGAAAATGTTAACGCCGTCCAATGATGGGTATAAACCGTTGGAAGCCAGCGTAGCATCTTTTTCAGTTTTCCAAAAAATATCGGAAGAAATACGGTCGTTGGGAACGGTATCAAGTAAGTCTTTTTCGCAGCTGGTAAGTAGCCCAATGGTTAAAAGAGCTGGAAGGATATGTTTGATATTCATTGTGTTAAGACAGTTTGAGTTTTTGATGAATGTTTGGAAGACAAATCCAAACAAGCTTAGAATTGGACGTTCAAGCCGATGGTTGTCAACGAGGTTTGTGGATAATACGTTGCCCGTCCTGACTCGGCTTCGGGGTCGAGATTCCATTCGTTAAGCTTAGAGAATGTCAGCAAGTTGGTGCCGCTCACGTAAATCGTGGCGCGGTTGGCTTTGACTTTTTCCAGAATTCCTTTTGGCAGACTGTACGACAATTGAATGGTTTTTAGGCGGAAATACGACCCGTCAATAATCATTCGGTCGGAGGTGGATACGTTGCGTAAATCCAACTTTACAGGACGAGGAAAACGGGCGCTGGGGTTTTCGGGGGTCCAGTAGTTATCGGTGTATATTTTATGGGTAAAGCCTTCGTAATTTCCCATTTCGGCCAAAGCTCCCGACAAACGGGTATCAACGTCGGCAGCGCCCTGCCATTGGGTAAACAAGTTGAAATTTTTGTAGCTGAAATTGGTATTTAGCCCAAACGTATAACGCGGAAAGGTGAGTCCAATGAAGGTCATATCGTCGCTGTTGATTTTTCCGTCATTGTTCAAATCTACGTATTTAACATCGCCGGGTTTGGCATTTGAGACGATGGTCGGGTAGGCCTTGATTTCATCGGTTGTTTGAAACAAACCGTCGGTTTTATAACCCCAATGGGCATTGTAAGGCAATCCTTCTTTAATGATGTAGCGGGGGTCGATGTCGGAGCCAGAAATGTAAGGGCCAGTTTTGGCGAGGTCAATGACCTTGTTTTCGTTTTGGGCAAAGTTCAGCCCGAAATCATACGCAAAGCCGCTTTTGGTTTTATTGCGGAAATTAAGTCCTAATTCAATGCCTTTGTTGCCTACTTTACCCGCGTTTTGCGGCGGTGCGTTCAATCCTACGGTTGTTGGAATCGGTAGGTTGAGCAAAATTCCGTCCGTAAGTTTGTCGTAATAATCAAACGTAAAACTCAGGCGATTGTTCCAAAGTTGTGCATCCAAGCCGATGTCGGTTTGCGTGGTGGTTTCCCAAGTAAGGCCGGGGTTGGCCAGATTGGACTGGACATAGCCCTGAACCACACTGCCGCCAAAGGTGTATGTGGAAGAATTGAGGGTTTGGAAATAGCTGTAGAGACCCACGGCTTGGTTTCCTGTTTTTCCCCACGAGCCGCGTAGCTTCAACTCGCTGATGATGTTTTTGAAGGCATCGAAGAACTTCTCTTCGGATACTCGCCAACCCGCTGAAAATGAAGGGAAAAAGCTGTATACTTTGTCGCCAGTGAAGCGCGATGATCCGTCGTAACGGGCGTTGGCTTCAAACAGGTACTTGTCGGCAAAGGCATAATTGGCGCGTCCGAAAAACGAGCGCAGGCCCCATTGTGAGTCGCTGCCGCCGTTGTTTTTATTGTTGTCTGAACCTGCCCCGATGGATTGCACATCGTTGTTATAAAAATCTTCGCGGTAGGCGTTGATGATGTTGTATTTGTTCTGAATCTCGGAGTATCCAACGAGCGCTTTCAAGTCATGTTGGCCAAAAGTATTGCTGTAACCCAACAAATTGTTGAGGGTAGTTTCGCGGATATTACTTCTGATTTCGGTTAAGCTGCTCCGTGGAATGGTTTTTCTTACGAGTGAAGTATTGAAGTAGTCTGTCACTGTGTAGGCATTCGTGTAGTTTTTGTTTTGCTCAAAAGTATAACGAACGGCGTACTGCGTGCTGAATTTTAGGTTAGGAATAATCTCCCATTCGGCCTTGGCGCTACCAAATAGATAGTCCTGAATGTTTTTGGAAAGCCCCGCAATTTCGGCGTACATCAGTGGGTTATTGCCTTGGGCACTGAGGCCGTAGGTGCCGTTGGGGTATTTGGGAACGGCCCACAGCGAACCGTGAAACATGGTATTAAAGACGTTGAATTCGCTGACGGGCGTTTGCCAGTTGTTGTTGCGGTAGTTGATGTCCATGCTCGCGTTTAAGCGGCTTGAAATTTTAAAATCAGTATTGGCGCGGATTTCCCGAATATCGCTGTCAAAATTGGGGGCAATGCCTCCCTGCTTTTGATAACGTACCCCAACACGCCCTCTAAAAACATCGTTTCCGCCACTCACCGATAGGTTGTGGTTCATCTGCGGCGCTGAGCGCAAAACGGTATTAAACCACGTATTGGGTAGAGGGAATTTTAAGCGGTCGGTTGCGTTTACGTATTCGTTGATTTGTGCTTCCGAAAATCTTGCGGCTGCTCCCGAATTGATGTAAGCAACATTTTGTAAACGCATATACGGCTCCAAATCCATCATTTCGGGTTTGTTGATGGCCTGCTGAACGGCGTAGTAGCCGCTGTAATCTACGACAGCCTTGCCCGATTTGGCGCGTTTTGTGGTGACCAATACGACTCCATTGGCCGCTCGTGAACCGTATATTGCGGTAGATGAGGCATCCTTTAGGACTGAAATACTTTCAACATCGTCCAAATTGATGGTGTTGAAGGGTTGTTCTATGCCGTCTACGATAAAAAGAGGGTCGTTGGAACTAAGCGTGGTGATACCGCGTACCCGAACCGTAGCCCGAGAATTAGGCCCGGGTGAGCCGCCACGGTCCAAAATCGTTACTCCGGGAGCAATTCCCTGCAACGCCTGATTGGCATTGGATACGGGGCGGCGGGTAAGCTGCTCACTTTTTACTTCGGCAACTGCCCCCGTCAAGCTTGTTCTTTTTTGGGTTCCGTAACCTACCACAACCACTTCACTCAAGGCCTTAGTATCAGCGCCCAAGGTGACATCAATGGTGGTGCGATTGCCAACGGCGATTTCTTGCGGCAAATACCCCACGTAGCTGAATACCAAAATGGCGTTGTTGTCTGGAACGCTGATTTGGTAGCTTCCGTTTCCGTCGGTTGTGGTTCCACGGTTGGTGCCTTTGAGGAGAATGCTTACGCCCGGTAGGGTCAAACCGCTTTCGTCGGCTACTTTTCCAGCAATTTTAATTTCCAAAGGAGCCGTAAGACCGCCCGTAGGAATGGCAACGCGATTGAGTATTAAATTCAAACTTGCCGATTCGTTTGCGGGGTTTCCTGGGGCGGTGATGTTGAGCCGTTCTGGCGTTGTTTCGTTGGGTACGGGGTTACTAGAGGGAGCTTTCGCTTTCAAGCTACGAATAATATAGGTATTGCGCACTTTTTTGTACGTCAACCCAGCGGGGCGCAGCGTACTTTCAAGCACCTCTTCGAGCTTGCCAGACATGGTTTCGGTGGGAATGCTACGATTGGGGATTTCATCGGTTTTGTAAACGAAGTGAATCCCAAAACGGGTTTCAATGTCACGTAGGGCATCTTTTAGTAACAGCGTTGATTTTTGGTCGCTTTTACTCTGGCTTTGTTGGGTTGGGAAATTAGCCGCAAATACTTGAGCATTTACAATGCTAAAAAACCCTGTTATTCCACCGATTAAAAAGGTTAATAGAACTTGTCTGAACATAACACAGGAGGGGTTTGATTTATTTAATGATTAGTTTATGATTTGTGAGGACACAATTTGCTTTCAATAAATCCGAGAGGATTTCATTTACTTCTTCCAGACTTCCAGTGGGAATGGTTCCCGAAATTTTTTCATTGGCGAGAGAAGGATTTTCAAAAACTACTTCCACACCAAAGCTATCCTCGATACGCTGGGCTACGTCGCTCATGGCCTCGCCTTCCAGTAGCCAAACTTTTTCTTTCCAAGAACTGTAGCGTTCTACGGGTACTTTACGCTGGGCCAATTGCTTTGTTGAGTGGCTGAATTCCACCATCTCTCCCGGCTGCAATATGGCAGACTGTTTGCCAGACTTGATTTGTACTTTGCCCGATTGGAGCACCACTTTGGTCGTGTTACGTCGGTCCGAAACATTAAATTCAGTTCCGAGTACATCTACGTCCAAGCCCTCGGCGTGTACCCGAAATTTGGTATGATTGGCAGTGTGTTTTACCGAAAAGAAAGCCTCTCCTTTCAGCCACACTTCACGGATTGGCTGCTCGCTGAAATTCTGAGCAAAAGAAATGGAAGAATTGGCATTCAGGTTTACAACGGAGCCGTCGGGAAGCGTTACTTGGCGCGTTTGCCCAAAGGAGGTTGTATATTCGGTGGGTTGGTTCAAGTATTGCCAAAAAAAGATGGTTCCGAGCATCAAAATTACCGCCGCGGCCGCCATCCAGCGGGTGCGGACAAAGAAAGACTGGCGAAGCGGAAGTATTGGCGTTTCCGAAACAAAAAGTGGTTGGCCGATGCTGCTTTCAAGCCGCTTTTTTAGGGCAACAACCTTTGTTTCTGCCAAGGCAGGTAGTTGGAAATGAAGTACTTCAATAAGTCGACGAGCTTCCTCGATGGAGGTTTGTTTTTCGGGATTTGTCGTTAAAAACTGTTCCCAAAACAAAGTCGCTTCTCTCGAAGGATTCAACACCCATTGTTGGAAAAACTCATCCGTTGCCAACTGATTGGCATCAAATAACTCATATTTTTTCTGTGATTCCGCCATGCTTCCGGGTGATGTATAACCAATAGAGAAAGCAAGGCACTGGATTACCTCTTTATTTTTGTGATTTTTTTAAAAATTTTTGAACCCTACAATGAAAATCAAAAAAATGAGGTCAAAAACCCAATTGTCACGAAGCTGAGAGAGGGCTTTGTAGATTAAATTATAAACCGAGTGGCGCGTTAATACCATGAGTTCGGCAATTTCGTCGTAACTTAAATTGTCGTAAAAACGCAATATCAGCGCTTCCTGTTGGCGTTTGGGAAGCAGTGCAATTTGCTGAGCAAGTTGGTGTTGCTGATGCCGGTCTATTTCCTGCGATACAATGAACAGTTCTGCCGATTCAACGTATTCATGAAGGTATTCCTGATTGTCGGTGAGTTCGGTATGGCGCGCTTGTCGGTTTAAGTATTTTAAGAGCTTAGTTTTGAGCGATTTGAATAGATAAAACTGAATATTAGACGTTTCTACGTCGCTCAACGTAGCGCGATAATTCCAAATATCTTCAAAAACATCATGAATGGCGTCCGTGAGCAGCTCTTCATCCTGACAGTGGCGTTTGCCAAATTTGTAAAGTAGCTGAACATAAGCGTCGTACAATTCCCCCAACGCGTAGCTGTCACCAGCTTTTAGCCGTGCCCATGCCGTAGCGTTTATTTTTGGGTGTTGTTCAGCGTGCATCTTGGTACGGGCTTATTTGGGGCTATTTTATTGTTCGGAATCAAAAATAGAATATATAAACAATAGATTAAATTAGTTTTTAAAAATTTTATAATATTGCTAAAAAAGTACAAAAAAATCTAAACAAATAAAAAATAATAAGGCGGCCACTGGGAGAGTGGCCGCCTTGAGGGATGAATGGATAAATACTTTTATTTCAAGCCCAACAAGAATCCAATGGTAAAGTTGGCATCCCAGTCAAAAACGAATTGCTTACAACCCGTAGCATCAGCGATGGCCTTATAAATGTTGCCGCCTGCCTTGGCTTTGGCTTTGTCGAGTTTATAGGCTTCGGCTGCTTTCAAAACGGTATATCTTTCTTTGCCATTTCGTACTTCTTTGGCCAAGTCGAAAGGAACGCCCCCGATGATAAAACAGATTTCTCTTTTGGAGGCAGGGACTTGTTTGGCTTTAGCGCCCACTTCATCATAAACGACATCGTCACTGGTGCCTTTTTCGTAATATTTAGCTCCGTAAGATTCTAAACTTTTAATCCCAGAATCGGTCGTCCAAGCAATTTTGGTATTGCCCGAGCCGATGTCAGCGAAGAAACCGCGACCGCTAAAAGACTGCGGCAAGGCGCATTTTAGCCCCAGAGTTCCTTCTTGCTCGGCGGTAACGGTGTTGACCATGTATCCCATATCTTTCAATACTTTGATGATTTTTTGGGTTACATCCGCTTTTACGGCTCCCGAGCTTACCACAAAGTGAATGTCTTTGCCGCTCACGCCGTGGTCAATCATGTTGCCGATATATTTCTTTAGACCCACCCGGATGTCGTAGTCAGAGGCCATATTTTCGATGACCATGCTGTTGCCAAATTCCGCTTTTTCGAGTTTCCAATTTTTGTCTTTGTCGATATTGACCACAAACGAATTGAAACCGCTGGCCCCCAATTCGACGACTCCTTTCAGTTTACCGTCAACGGGTTCGGGGGCAGTGTACGAAAAAGCGGAGGTTTCCGAAGCAGCCGTTGATGATTCGCTGCTTGCGGTGTTGTCGTCAGAGGCCACATTTTCATTGGCGGCACTTGCGGGGCCTCCTTCGGGAGTTGTGGAGTTGATGGAGGTTTCATTGGTTGCTTTATTGGGGTCGGGCCCAAAGAAATAGTATCCTGCCCCCAGCGCTCCTGCGATTAGCAGAATCAAGGCTATTTTTCCTGCTCCTGTAAGATTCATAGTGTTTGATTGGTTTTGTTTTAGGTAAAAATAAGTGGTGAATGATTAAGAGATATATTGTTTGATGCCGTTTTCGATGAGTGAAATTTCAGTGGCTACGCCCTCTTTGGCGGTTACGGTTGCCTGAATTTTTTGTTCAATTTCGACAAATTTATCATTGAACTTTCCTTCAATGCCGTTCAACGCGGTCAATTTCTCGGATTGGGCTTTTTCCAATTCGGCGATTTGTTGCTTCAACTTCCCAAGTTGCTGTTCAATATTGGCTACTTCGTTGTTGAGTTGTTTTTGCTCGTTGCTTTTTTCAGCGTTGAGGGCTGATTTTTTTTGTTCGCCCGCACTGACCGTAGCTTCAAAAGCCTTTTGGAGTTCGCTTTTATAAAAGTTGGCCGATTCCAACAAAAACTGTTGGTTGCAGTTGGGATTCAACAATTTAGCGCCTTCGTATGCAGTTTTAAAATGCTCAACCGAAGGGTTTGTGCTGGTACGGAGCAACATCAACGAAAATTCGTAGAAATCAAAACCCGGCTGATTCTTTTCTTCCAATATTTTCCGAAAGCGATTCCGTAAATCATCCACAAAATCGCTCGAAGCAGGTGGGGTGGAAGCCAAGGTGCTTGTGCTCGGCGCGGGGGCGGTTGTTTTGCTTGTCGACGTGGCCGGTTGAGCAGGCGCGGGCGTTGACGCTGGTTTTTCCTCCGTTTTTGTTTCGTCAATGACCACAAAAATGCCCGCTAAATCGCGTAGCCATCCACCCATTTTACTTTTTTGAGGTTCTTCTGCCACAGTTGTGTATGTTTGAAAAGTTAAGAATTGGAGTGTATGTTGCGGAAAGTTATAAAAACCCCCGTAAACATAGTGTAAAGGTAGAGAAGAAATTATTTGCAGGTACGGTAGGACTAGAAGAGCGGTTTAAATTAAGGCCCACCAAGGAGAATTTTAGGATGAACTGTCTTTTAAAAGCTTTGAAGTAAGATATACCGTTTTTAGCCTGCTAATCCCCATTGCTAAACCATGATTAAATTAAACAAACTCGTTTACGCTTTCGGCGTGCTTGTTCTTTTTACCCAAATGGCATTCAGCCAAGCGGTACGACCCAATGTCATCATTATTTACGCCGACGATTTGGGGTACGGTGATGTAAGTTGTTACGGAGCCAAAAAAGTAGCTACGCCCAACATTGATAAACTCGCCAAAGCAGGCACACGTTTCACCAATGCCCATACGACTTCAGCTACTTGCACGCCATCACGGTACTCAATGCTGACGGGCGAATACGCTTGGCGCAAGCCGGGCACGGGCGTAGCCACGGGCGACGCCGCCGCGCTGATTCTGCCCGGACGCAGTACGTTGCCGCTGGTTTTCCAAAAAGCAGGCTACAAAACGGGCGTGGTAGGTAAGTGGCATTTGGGCCTGGGACCGCAGGGCGGGCCCGATTGGAACGGAGAAATCAAACCGAGCCCGTTGGATATTGGTTTTGATGAGTCGTTTATCATGGCCGCTACCGGCGACCGCGTGCCGTGTGTCTACGTTGAAAACCGTCGGGTGGTAAATCTTGACCCTGCCGACCCCATTAAAGTAAGTTTTAAGGAACCCATCGGTAATGAACCCACGGGGCGCGCCAATCCTGAATTGTTGAAAATGAAACATTCGCACGGGCATGATTTTACGATTATCAACGGCATCGGCCGCATTGGCTACATGACGGGTGGGAAATCAGCGCGGTGGAAAGATGAAGATATGGCCGATATTTTTACCGAAAAGGCCGTTTCATTCATCGAAAAACACCAAGCCGAGCCCTTCTTTTTGTATTTCTCTACCCAAGATATTCACGTGCCCCGCGTACCGCATGAGCGTTTTACTGGCAAAAGCGGCATGGGGCCGCGCGGCGATGTTATTTTGCAATTGGACTGGACGGTGGGCGAAGTGATGAAAACATTAGACAAACTGAAGTTGAGCAATAACACCCTCGTCATTTTTTCTAGCGATAATGGTCCCGTGGTAGATGATGGTTACCACGACCAAGCCGTAGAGTTGCTCAACGGTCATACGCCCGCCGGGGCATTGCGAGGGGGCAAATACAGCGCTTTTGATGCGGGTACGCGCGTGCCGTTCATTGTGCGTTGGCCGGGGCAGGTGAAAGCGGGAGTTTCAAATGCGTTGGTGAGCCAAGTTGATTTGTTGGCTTCTTTTGCGGCATTGACGGGGCAAAAATTTGAGGCTTCTACGGCGCCCGATACCAAAGATTACTTGTCGGCATTTTTGGGTAGAGATAAAAAGGGGCGTGATTATTTGATAGAACACGCGGGTGCTTTTTCCATTATCAAAGGAGACTGGAAATACATTGAGCCGAGTAAAGGTCAAAAAATGAGTGTTCAGACCAATACAGAATTAGGAAATAGCCCCCAACCGCAATTGTATAATCTGGCCAAAGACATTGGTGAGAAAAATAATCTGGCGGAAATTAACCCTGAAAAATTGAAAGAATTGCAGGTGGTATTGCAGGAAGTGAAGGAGAAGAAGAGATGACAGAACCGGGCAATTAAATCCGCTTTTCTTCAATAGTAGATATAATTTTTCAAGGATTTATATTGATAACACCACAACCACCTATTAACCAAACTTGACTAAGTAGGATTTAAATGATTTCGATAAATATCTTTAACAATTTTATAACACTTACAGCGGGCTTAATCAGAAAGTAGTGTGCCATAAAATATTTGAATCACCCAATAGGTATTGAACCTTTTCAATAATTTCTCACCGCTAAGTTTCAGATAATGTTTTAAAAACATCAGCCCAAAATAACCTTGAGGCGGAAGTCAACAGGAGACTCCTGCCATCGTCTTTTTTCAGGAAGAAGCTGAGTTAATGAAGACCAATTATGGTCTAATAGAGAGCACCTAATGTTGCCTTATTCTTAAATAAGTACAATTTAGGGGAAATGGGAGAGTTCAGGTCAAAAAGTGTATATTGTATCTGTATTTTTGTTTTTTTAGCAGATGCCAAATATTAAAAACCCGAGATATGCCAAGTTTGCGCATTAATTATGGAGTAAAATATTGATTATTAGTTAGTTATTAATTTAAAGGAAAACCGCAGTAACAAAATTTTCAAAAGGGCGCATAACGAGGATAATTAAATCATTAGCTGCTTGTTATAAGCTAATTTCATCAATTCATTCTTACTTTTTATATTAAGTATTTTATAGATACGTTTTACATAAAAGCGTATAGTGTCTACACTTAAATTAACTTTTTTTGCTACTTGTTTATACGTTAAGCCATCAGCTAATAATTTTAGAATCTGCAATTCACGCGGGTTGAATAATGATTCGGAATGAGATTTTGGAGGAGCAAAATACTCAACAAGTTTTTTTGCCATACGAGGAGCAACAACTGCTCCACCTTCTTTTATTATTTGAATAAAAACACTTAATTCCGACAGAGGTGTCTCTTTCAAAATGTACCCTGTAGCTCCCATACATAATGCCTTAAACAAGACATCAGCATCTTCATTGACGGTATAAATTATGATCTCTGTTAAAGGAAGTCTCCTACGGATTCTTTGGATTATTTCTATACCCTGATCTGTATTTAGACCAGCGTCCAGAAATAGAATATCAACAGTAAGTTGCGATTCATATTTAAAATACCTAAAAAAACGCTCTGAATCCTGGGCTCTTATCACGCATGTTACGTTTGGTAAAGTACTAATGTAGTCATAGAAAGTGTCTAAGAAGACGGTGTTTTCGTCGAAAATTCCAACATTTATCATAAAGTAGATATGATTTACTCAAATGAAAAGATATTCTAATTTCATGCGTAACTTAATTTTTTGATTTTAAAAATGTTCGAACTATAATATAAATATAGTTCAAAGTAAATTATATACCTATTGATTCATTAATAGATACAAGTCAATGAATTTCTTGCCCTTTGACTTGTATCTATAAACCAAGAATTCGGGATATTAAAATAGTAATATATGCTAAATTGTCTAATTTTTGTACTTATTATATACTATTGACTTGCCATTGTCAACAAAGTTTCGCTACATATAGGGGTAAATTTTATTTTTCCCTTATCAACAACAAAACTATCCCTAACCGTTTGACAATTTCGGCTGATTATTCAACTTTGAAATTCAAGCAAGATGCTAAGTGAGTTTATAAGCCCCGCAATAAATGAATCGTTATTCTTATCTTTTGGGGAACACTGAGGAGGGCTACGGGCTAAATTAAGCATTTTGCTATCAATCCAAAGCCTATTCGAAAAGGGGTAACTCCAAGAGAAGATAGATAGTTGTGGAGCAGTCGAACATGAGGTAGGCTAACGCAGCGATTGTGGGAGGGGTCTGTTTTAAAATAAATTTCTCAAAGATATTCCGCGAAATTCGCTAAACTTCTATTTTGTGCACTCTGTTGTCTGCCGTTACGGTGCCATTCATTGGGTTCTTTATGGTAAGAAAAATCAAAATTTAACCGCTTCAAACATAAGAAGAGAGCCCCCAACAAAAAGTAAGGGCTCTCTTCTTAGTTTTTGGCTAACCTCTACTTTTTCTTTTTATTGATCGTAAAAGGGATACAAATCTGGATCGGGCAGCAATTATCACCAGGCTCAATGATAATCGGACAACAACCTTCTGCAGGACATTGCTGATTGGATGCCGTGAAGGTATAAATTCCCACCTCGCTTAACAGAACGGTATTACCCGATACAATCGGCGTACTGCCTCCATCTTTGTACCATTGTACATTGGTCAGGTAAGCGGGAACGCTGGCCTGTACCTTTTCTATTGGGCACAACTTAAACGGTACCGTAAAGCACTCTTGGTCGTTATCATCTTCGCTATTATTGCCATTGCCTGGCGTACTATCCACATCAGGCTCGTTGGTCTTGCTGATCTCGGCCGTATTGAAATGAATACCTTCCGAAATCGCTTTCACTTTATACGTCAGCGTGACCGTATCTCCATTGGCCCCTATGCTGCCGATAGTCCAGACAATCACATTATTGCTAAGCGTGGCCGTGCCACGAGTCGTCGTAAAACTGCCCGTGATAAATTGTACCGATGTGGCCAGAGAATCACTAACTTCTACCCCCGTGGCCAAAGTACCTGACTGGTTGAAGACTTTAATCGTGTAAGTAAGCGTGTCTCCCAGTTCTGCAATCTTGGTGCTAATCATCTTTTTCAATGACAAGTCTACTTGCGCAGAGGTAACCGTGATGACCTCAGGGTCGTGGTCGTCCTCGTCACCGCCCGTCAAGCCATTTTCGTTGATGACGTCATTCTTTGGCGTGCCGTCGTTGGCGGGGTTACTATCGGGACTTGAATCCACATCCACACCGCCCGTTGCCGAGCTGATTTCAGCTAAGTTACTAAGCGAGCCCGTGACGCCTGTGCCTACCGTGAAGGTGATGTCTCGCGTCGTGCTTGCGCCCGCCGCCAAACTCGCAATCACCGTGTTCAAAGTCGCGGTGCTTCCCACCACGCTCCAGTTGGCATCGTTCAAGGTCAATCCCGCAGGAATATAATCCGTTACTTGTATATTGGTCGCATCTACGTTGCCTTGGTTGAACACCGTGATCGTGAACGTCACCGTGCTGCCCGCCACTACATTCGCGCTCTGGCCAACGGCCAACGTCTTGCGCAAAGCTAAGTCGAACACGGGGGCAGGCGTGACCGTGATGACCTCAGGGTCGTGGTCGTCTTCGTCACCGCCCGTCAAGCCACTTTCGTTGATGACGTCATTCTTTGGTGTGCCGTCGTTGGCGGGGTTACTATCGGGACTTGAATCCACATCCACACCGCCCGTCGCCGAGCTGATTTCAGCTAAGTTCGTGATTGAGCCCGTGACGCCTGTGCTGACAACGAAGGTGATGTCTCGCGTCGTGCTTGCGCCCGCCGCCAAACTCGCAATCACCGTGTTCAAAGTCGCGGTGCTTCCCACCACGCTCCAGTTGGCATCGTTCAAGGTCAATCCCGCAGGTATGTAATCCGTTACTTGTATATTGGTCGCATCCACGTTGCCTTGGTTGAACACCGTGATCGTGAACGTCACCGTGCTGCCCGCAACTACGCTCGCGCTCTGGCCAACGGCCAACGTCTTGCGCAAAGCTAAGTCGAACACGGGGGCAATACAAGTAGGGACCTGAATCTGAACCGTGTCTGAGCAATCATTCAACGTATAAATAAATTGATAGGTACCTGCTACTGTCATTCCACTTACTGCCCCTGCATTTGTGACCGTCGCAGCGGCAGGATTACTGGCCAAAGTGGACCATACTCCCCCTGAAGGTGCCCCAGTCACGTTAGCAGTAGTCGGTGAAATACCCGAGGGGGGACACGTTAAAGTTTGATCCGCTCCCGCATCGGGCTTGGCTGTCCGTACCACCGAGACGGTATCCGTACACCCATTAATCATATAAATAAAATTGTACGTGCCGTTGGCTGTCATGCCAGTGACTGTACCTGCATTCGTGATTGTTGCCGCAACAGGATTACCCGATTGTGCACTCCACGTGCCGCCCAAGGTAATCGCCGTTAACGTCGCCGTTGTTGTCGGTGAACAGATACTTTGATCTGGGCCCGCTTCGGGTTTAGGATTACGAATCACGGAGACCGTGTCAGTACAGGTTTGGCCTCCACTTGTCACAGAATAAATGAACCGATAAGTACCATCAACCGTCATGCCCGATACCGCACCCAAGTTCGTAATCGTCGCCGAAGCTGGGTTGCCCAATTGAGCAGTCCATGTGCCGCCCAAGGTAATCGCCGTCAACGTCGCCGTCGTTGTGGGTGAACAGATACTTTGGTCAGGACCAGCATTGGGTTGAACACATCCTTGGCAGGGAACTACCGTCACCGATACCGTATCCGAACAATCGTTCAGCGTGTAAATAAATTGATATGTCCCTGCCATGGTCATCCCTGTTACGTTGTTACCTGTAACAGTGGCTGTAGTCGGTGTAGTGCCAATCTGTGACCACGTACCGCCGGGTGTTACTGGACTAAGCGTCGTGCTCGTCGCTAAAGTATTGGTCAAGGCATCCACGCAAGCCAAAGTGGTGTCTCTGCCAGCATTGGGAGCGGGCGTTACCGTAATGGTGTGACTATCGGTATTACTGCAATCCGTGGTAGCGTCGGTGTAGGAATAACTGAATGTCAAACTCGTAATATTAAAACCAGGGTTCAAGGTGGCAACATTGCTGTTGATGGTCACCGCTCCCGCTGGTAAACCCTGTGGCAAAGTGAAAGTGCCGCCCGCAGGTGATCCCGTGAAACTCACTGGCAATTGATTCCCGCATATCAGTGTTGGACCAGTAATAGTCACTAAAGGGCGAGGGTTAATACTTACCAGACCGCTGTCAATTCGACTACATTCTCCAAGAATTTGTGTGTAATAAATATAGAAATTCACTGGGGCCGATTGACCAAGTTGCGTCAGAGCAGCGGCTGCGCTCACTGTGGCCCCAGTGCCTGTATCGCTCACTCCTGGACCGCTCCAAGTACCGTTGGTCCCTGAGGCATCCGTATAAGTCAGACTTTGGTTTTCACAAATGGTGGCAGGGGATAAATTGACTTGAATTGGCTGAGGGTTGCGAACCACCGAGACGGTATCCGTACAACCGTTGAGCGTATAGATAAAATTATACGTTCCGTTGGCGGTCATGCCACTCACTGCTCCTGCATTCGTTATCGTCGCCACCGCTGGGTTCCCAGATTGTGTCGACCACATGCCGCCCAAAGTTATGGCCGTCAACGTAGCCGTTGTGGCTGGTGCACAGATACTTTGGTTTGTTCCTGCATTTGGTTTTGTACGTGCCTGAATGGTGATGACCGTATCACGATAGCAACATTCACCGTTGTATAATCTAATGATATAACTTCCTCCTGCACTGCTGATTCCAGTCTGTATATCTTTAGGAAAGGTATTGCCGATCAATAATGCAGTTGCATATGACGTATCAGCTGCTCCTGTCCAATTAGTACCCGAACGAATCCGGAATCGGTCAGCGGATTCAACCGCAGCAGTGATTTGAATTTTCCCGTCAGTTGTATTAGTACCTAATGTAGGTGGGCAACTTGGAAGAGATACTTGTATATTATTTGAAGTAGGAAATATACAGTAGAAGCCCGCATCAAAGGTATGGTTGACGCTCGCCAAATCGCCGGTCGTAACAGATATAGTAGGAAAACCATTTATCTCGGCGATATCACTGTCATTTTGGTCATTCCCATTGTTAACGGTAGCATCTTTCGTCGTAATTGCAAATTTTCCATTGCCCGACACGGTCAATGTCCCAGCCGAATACTGACTTCCGCTTTGTCCGAAAACCAGTGAATATTGGGTAGTGGGCAACAATGTGGTATCGGCTCCAGTACCAGACCAAGTACCTGTTGTAAGTTTAGATTTTGAGCTGAAGTAGTATTCTCCATTAGCGTTGGTTGTGGTTGTCGCAATGAGCGTTGCACCTTTGTAAAGAGAAACAGTGACACCTGGCAATGCTTTTTCACAAGGGTCCTGCACGCCATTTTTATTTGTATCAACCCAAACTCGATTACCGATTTCGATGAACTCAGGTAAAGAGCAGCGCAAAACGATATCCCCCAAACCCGTTGACTTGCCAAACAAGCCTGACATCAGATTACTGGAATAAACAATATAAGCAGAATTAACTTGACCCGTTTGATTATTGTAATGACGCACGCCACCTGCCTGTAGATAAGGCAAATAACTAGTAATAACGAGAGGTACATCCAACGGGTCTACGGTTACGGCGATTACTTCGCCACTACCCGGACGAACGGCAAGTCCACCCATGGCAATCTCCGCGTGGAAAACCGTACCGTCACTATCATCCTGAAAGTTATCATTGTAATACTCACCAAAGCCTGGGCCTTGATTGTTGTCTGGACCATAACCGATATTAGGGCCAGCTTTGGCGTTATTTTCCAATACATAGGCCCCGCTTTGGTTATAGAAAGCCCGGAGGATATCACCACCTACGTGTCCTGAATAAAGAGCGGTTGAAGTACCTGTCGGCATATAGTTCCGATACCCCGTCTGTACACCGTTACGGTCGCCGAAAGCCAGAATCATGGTTCCATCAATGTCAAATTCTATATCTTCAAATATGGGTTGCGGATAGACAACTTCATTGGCAGCGGTAATGAATCGGTCTGACCAAAGGTCTGACCAAGGATACCAGCCGGTTGCATTTAATGCATTGGTGTTTGCGTACCCTTTTGGATAAGTTAAAGGAAAATCAAAAACGACGGTTGACGTACCAGTAGTAGGATTTACTTTATAGACAAAAGCCCGTAAATCTGATTTATTTCCTGAAGTTTGTGCATCGCAAACAGCCCCTACATAGACATCCCCCTTGTAAAATTTGGTTGCCCATGGGCGTATTGTACCACCAGGGCAACTTGTCGAACCAAACACATCAATCGAAGTAGCCGTAGTAGGATTTGTACCACTCGTATTATAAGTAGTCATATCTACCTTATACAGTTTGGCATCGAATAGGTTGGTAAAAAATAGGGTATTACCATCATCTGACAACGCAATACCTCCAATACCAATTTTTGCGGCTTGTGTAAAGGCAATTGAATCTCGGCTAGGTTGCGTAGGGTCGGTTGACAAACCGCGTCCCCCCGCTCCATTTACTGGCACACTGCCTACATTAATAGGCACGCCACTAACCGTTAAGGAGGTGACACTTAGCCAAGAAGTAGTTATGGGATTGATAGGGTCTGCCCAATCAGTAACATAAATCCCCCCCAAACCCAAAGGCCCAAGACCTGAATGGCGCTTGAGCGTAGCAGACATGAATAACTTTTGAGTTGATTTATTGTAGGCTTCTCCCCACACAGTTCCAACTTGTGAAGCCGTGGCAATGTGAGTCATGGCAGCCATATTTGTTAACCCTGACAAATTATAATCAAACCCCACTACGGCATCTCTAGTACCTGATACCGAGCCAGCAGGCAACGGGTCGCCGTAAACATAGCATGGAATAGATAACATTGGATTACTTTCACAGTAATCTACAGGGTTCAAAACACCCAAATCAACGTTGCAGTCTGGGGCATTTATAAATTGAGTCGTTGTACGGCCGTCGGCACCATTCATAGTTCCTTGGCCATAAAGAGCAGGTAAACTGCTGAATTCTACCCTCAAGGGGTAGTTTGCGGCTGATATTGCTGTAAATACGTACTTTCCATAAGCATCCGTTGTGGTGGTCCCTACCAAATTACCGTCACAGTCGAACGCCTTTACTACCACGTTGGGCAAACCTAACGATTCTCCAGCATCTTTCTGACCATCGGCATTGTAGTCGTAAAATACGGTACCTCCCAACTCGTTACCTGTACAGGTTAATGGTAAACACGCAGAGGGTAGGCTGAAAGCTGTACTCGTGGCGGAACAGCCAGTATTCGTAACAAAATTAGCCGTTATGGTCTGCCCCGTAGCGCCATTGGCATCTACTTCAAAAGCTACCACTTGTGGAGAAACTATCGTACCATTACCCCCAGATGTAGTATAAGGTCCGGGAATTATAGTACGGGATTGTGCGCCGTAGGTTACAACAATATTGTCGCCAGAAGGTGCATTACTCCAAGCTACCTCCACACTTACTGTAGCCTTGGATCCATTGCTCTGATAGCAACCTGAAACGCTCGTTTTCACAGAGATACTGCAGGTTTGAGCCAATACTCTATGTTGCGAAAGCATAATAAGCAATACAACACTGTAGAGGAGTATCACCTTAGAGTGAACGATTAGGGATATGTTTTTCATACAAGCAACAATAAATAGTTTATTTCAAAATCTGTAGTTGTCTAGTTATCTATGACGTTAAAAAGCCAAAATGTAACAGCGTCGAATGGATTGCCTCACCTTTACTGGCAGTCAAAACAGAAAAATTTCTTTCAATTAGTTTTTATACTTTAGACCACGATGCCTCTCACTTGGGGCTTAGAAAGCTGTTATTATAAAAAAAGAGGAAGGATAACTATTTGAAGTTTTATTGGGAAAAAAACTTCAAATACTGCAGATACTTGTTAATAATTAAGCTCATAGTAGGGTATCAATTAGATATGTTCGAAAACCTGAATTGGTTAGAGTATGGCAATTCTTATGCCATTTTATAAAAGACACACTACATAGAAGGGGGGAGAAATGGAAGAATTTTTATACCAATGAGTATATTTTTGGCATAACATCAAAAAAAGCACGTTTTACCAGAATTTTGCCACTCTGTTATCCATCACAAAATAAATGACTAATTCAGTTATTTTAATATCCTCAGCCAATGTACCGAACGCAAAAATAACCTTGCCAGATTTTGGCACTATAATTGACAGAAGGAAAATATGGCTTAAAGCTTATTTATATTCCCAAGACTGCCACAAAAAAAAGATGGCACATCGGTGTGCCATCTTTTCTCATCAAACTGTTTTTATTTATTTTTCGCCTAGTTTTTCATTATTGTTTTGCCGTAAACATCGCGTTCTTTTCGTTTCCTCCAGCCATCAAATAAGCCATCAAATCCTTCAGTTCTTCTTCGCTGAGGCTATTGATTAAGTTACCATACATGATAGACACCGGTGAATACTTGTGCGATGCTACGTTCTTTTTCGCCAACTTCATGACAGTCTCAGGTTCGTACGGATTCTGAGAAACATAAAAGTTATTGGCATCTTCGTTGGTCAATCTTCCAACAACTGTCTGTCCGTTTTTGAGCGTAAAGTGCGTCGCAGCATATTGATCCGAGATGGTTTTATTAGGCTCAATAATGGCCTCCAACATATCTTTTGCGGAGAAACGAGTGGCTAACTGCGTCAAATCAGGACCGATACTTCCACCTTCGCCGCGCATACTATGGCAACGGTTGCAGGTAATGGCGTTGTACATGTTTTTTCCTTGTTCAAAATTCCGGCCCGACAACCCCGCTTCCACCAACGGAAGTGCATTGTCCAGTTTCCAGTTTCTGCCCGGACCTTTAGGATAAATTAGTTTGACCAAATCATTTCCGTTTTTGCTCAACAACTCGCCACCCGAAAGTTTGTCGTAGTAAGCAACCTTGTTTTCAGGAACGTGCTTCAAGGCCAACTTGCGGGCCCGGTCAATGAAACCAACGTAGCTGCGACCCCCTTTATAACTAAACGCTTTATAGAACCATTTGAAATAACGCTCATGCAACTCTGGCGTCCAGTTCTTGCTCGCTAAGCTCAGCATGGTGGCGTAGTAGGTCTGTTGGGCAGGTGGCATGTTTTTCAACATATCGGCAATATCCAAGCCGTATTGCGGGTTACGCATAATCAACTCCGCAGAAGCAGTGGCGGTATTACCACCAGCGGTAAGGTTAGTAGGTTGCTCTTTTGCCTCCAATAATGCCAGCGTTTTAGGAATTACTCCTGGCGCTTCCAAATAAATCAATGCCTTACTGAGCGCACGGTTAAGATCTGCTCCTGTGGCAGGGAAATAAGGATTTAGGTAAGCGGCGATTTGCGCATTTTGGGCGGCATCAGGAGCACCCATCCGAAGGAATATCAACTCAAATGCCCGCAAAATATCCAACTGCTGCGACTCAGAAAGTGCTTTAAAATTGACATTTAATAGCGACTTAATCATCGCACTTTTTTGCTCAGGCTTGCCTTGACGAGCAAGGGCAATCATGGCATGAATCGACGTAATGGGGTCTTTCTCGTTGAGTGCCTTATCTTGCCACTCCGATACGGGCTGATGTTCTACCGCCAAGCGAGCTGCATAACGAATAAAACGGTCGGGGTGCTTCAAATAAGGCCATGCCGTAGCTACCGCCTGAGGATTGGGCTCGCCATGAAACTTTTCTAAGCTTCTTCTCAGTTCATTTTCTTTGTTGATTGGAGCTGCTGCAACAGGAGCCGTACTTTCAGTACCTGTATAGTACACTCGGTACAAATCAGCTTCCAACCGGCGGCCGCCCGTTAAGAAATAAAGTGCACCGTCGGGACCAATGGCACCGTCGGTCAAAGGTAATGGAATACCCGACAAAAACTCTTCGTGGTCGGCGGTGTAAGTAGATCCAGAAGGCTTCAAATGAATCGCGTGAACAATCCCGAAGCTCCAGTCAAACGCCAAAAGGGTCTTTTTATATTTAGCGGGGAATTTAGCATCTTTCAAGTGGATAAGGTTGGTTGGTGAACCCTGTCCAATGTTCATTACTGGCGAAAGGTTATCAGGAAACGTAGCCGACCACTTGCTATTACCTGTACGCCAGCCGTATTCACTCGCGCTGGTTGCGTGGCAAATACGCGTAGGGCGGTACCAAGGCAAACCAAAATCCCACTCCATATCTGCATCATACACAAACAAATCACCTACTTCATTGAACGCCATGTCGAAAGCATTACGGTAACCCGCACTGATCAACTCCCAACGTTTTCCTTCAGGGTCGAGGTTGGCAATCCATCCTCCAGGCGCCATCCGGTCATTGGCGTGGCCGCGTGGGTCTTTGATGAGTGGAAATAAGTTATCCTCCTGCCAGTTGGAAGGCAAACGGTAAGCATCCATTTTAGGTACGTCGGTGTGGTTACCCGCAATAACGAAAAGAGATTTCTTATCTGGTGATAAAATAATGCTGTGCGGGCCGTGCTCACCTTCTCCTACCAACTCTTTCAATAAGGTAATTTTATCATATTGATCGTCGTTGTCGGTATCTTGCAAACGGTACAGGCCGCTTTTACGAGGAAACGTCTTGTTGTTTTTGCCATTGTTAATCATCACATAGAGACTATTGAAGGCATAAAGCAAGCCATTAGCGTAGCCCATACCTACCGTATCTATGTTTGCTCCTTTGCCAATCTTAAGTGGCTCTACTTTGGGTGCGCCTGCGGTGCCGATGGCAGGAATTTCCAAACGATACAACGAACCATACTGGTCAGATGTAATCATTCTTCCTTTATCATCAAAGGTCATGGCTACCCATGAGCCCTGTTTGTTGTCGGAAGGACTGTAAAGGTGATCGGCTTTAAAACCAGGTTGAAGTTTTAATTTCTCCGTTTTGGGGTTGTCCCGGCCATTGACGGCCGGCTCGGTTTTATTTAAAATCGTAAAGGAAGCTCCCAGTACGAATAAGGCTCCCACTGCCAACAATTTAGGGATAGACTGGTGTTTAGGATACATAAAAGTGTATGCTTTTAAATGTAATTAGTATGAAATTTTCTATTGTAACAAAAGCTAGTCTGTCAGTATGTTTTACCCTATCGTTTACAAAATGGGCCATCCTTTTCTAATTTCATCACTCTAAAATCAAAAATGAGCCAGTTTCCATAGAAGAAACCGGCTCGTTTTGGGGTATACGTTAGAAATTAGGACTCAAGTCTGCCTCGGCAGCAGGAAGACCGTAGTAAGGGGTGATGTTAGTGAAAGCATCGCTTGGTACGAAGCCTTCAGCTGGGAAATAATATCTGAATTTATCAGCTTTGACCCGGTCGCCGTAGGCTTTGATCACGGTTTCAAGGCGGCCCGTACGAACTAAATCATGCAGACGCTTTGATTCGAAAGCCAACTCAACCCGGCGCTCCTGATACACGGCATCGCGCAGGGCGGCTTGGGTAGTGGCCGTAGTATTGGCCAATCCCGCACGAGTACGAACTTGATTGAGGAAAGGAGCCGCATCTGCCAATTTGTTTTGCTCAATCAACGCTTCTGCCAAGAACAACAACACTTCTGAGTAGCGATAAATAGGCCAGTTCATGCCGTGGTTGTTGTGCAATGCGTGCGGTCTTGCATACTTCTTAATGTAAGGAAAAGTTTTGTTGGCGTGCAAAGCACCACCTAAAGTAATCGTGCCAATCGTGGCCTCTTTACGCTTATCGCCTGTTTCATAAGCCTCTATCAAATCGGGCGTTGGAATGTTGTTGCCTTCTCCTGATAAGGGTTGAGGGTTTGTAGTTCCTGTAATTGTAACCAGTTCATTGGCCGCGATGGGAAAAGGAAGCATACTGTACAAAAAGTTTCCGTTAAGTCCTTGCGAACCTTCCAAATACTGCACTTCAAATACCGATTCTTTGGTATTTTTGTTGCTTGTACTGTTAGAAAATGCATCGGCATAGTTGGGCATCAAGCTATACTCACCGCTTGATACAATGGCCCGAAGCTGCGTTTCGGCATCTGCCCATTTTTTCTGAATCATGTAGACATTGGCCAACAACGCACGAGCAGCGCCTGAGGTGGCACGACCTGCTTCCTGAGCTGATTTGGCGGGCAATAAACCCACCGCATCGGTGGCATCCTTGATGATTTGGGCGTACAACTGGTCGCCTGTACCAAGCGCAGCAGCAGCTTCTGAGCGCGCACTCACAGGGGTCAATTGGAGTGGGCCACGGTTAAAATAACGTGCTATTTCTAAATAAGACAACGCTCTCAGAAATAGTGCTTGTCCTTTTACATTTTTCTTGGTATCATCTGGGATCGTGGCTGCATCAATCAATGCCAATACTTGGTTAGCCCGGGCAATGATGAGGTAGTTTTGACGATAAGCCGTCAGAACGTTACCGTTCGTAGTGATACCGTTAGCGGTAGGGACGTTGAAATCGGCCAAGTTAGATTGGTTTTCGGTCGCCCCAAACAAAACGTTACGTACGTAGCGCGCATTATCCGAATGTTGCTCAGAAAGCAAATGCGAGTTGATATTGTGAAGGGTACGCAGAGGCACGTAAGCACTATTGACGGCTTGGATGAAGTCAGACTCCGTTTTGAAGAAAGTAGCCGAGCTCAACGCAGTTTCTGGCGTAACGGTCAGAAAGTCTTCACTACAGCTAAATGCTCCTAAACTCAAGGCAATAGAAAATATGATTGATTTTTTCATGTTTTATTCAGTGTTTTTAAGTTGATTTTATGCGATTTGGAGCGGTGCAACCACAGTGTAAATGGATTTACACCCTCCAAATCAACTCAATCTACTTTGCTAGAAATTAAAGTTTACCCCAATCGTCGACGTACGTGGTACTGGATAGTTAAACAAATCAACCCCAGGGCTCAGGTTTCCACCATCACCTTGTCCGTTTTGCTGCGCGCTGGTCTCGGGGTTAGATCCACCCCAGTATTTGGTAAACACCAACGCCTGCTGAATAGAGGCATACACACGTGCCGAGCGGAAAAGCTTATTGCGCTTGTTGATGGTATACCCTACCGTAATATTCTTGATAGTGAAAAAGGAAGCATCCGCTACAAAGCGACTGTTTTGCCAGTCACGCTCGATACCCGTTGCAGTACCACCACCCACGGTGGTTCCGTAGAATCCTTTGCCGGGGTTGGCTTCTGAGCGGAAGCGATATTTTACTTCTCTGTGAAGGTTAAACACGCCATCAAGGTTGGCAGTACTGTACAAGTGACGTACCCACAATTGGTTGCCCTGCGAGCCCGAACCGATTACGCTAAAGTCAAAGTTACCGTAGTTTAAGTTTGTGGTTATTCCGTAAGTAAATTTAGGGAATGGATTACCCAAAATCGTGCGGTCATCTTTGTCTCCACCGTTGGTAAGAACACCGTCACCATTTACGTCAACGAGTTTAATTGTACCAACAAATGAACGCCCAGGAACAACAGGAGAGTTTTTGAGGTCCTCCGCGTTCATATATACTCCGTTGGCAAGGTGACCATAGAATTGGCCAAACGGCTCACCCACCTTTGTAATATGGTGTAGGCCATAAACACGGTCAATTCCGTCGGCGAGGGCCAGCACTTTGTTGCGGTTGAACGAGATGTTAGAGTTTACACTCCACTTCAACTTACCACGGTCAACGATGCGAGTGTTAAGCGAGAATTCATGTCCCCAGAATTTAATCTCACCAATGTTGTCGTTGAAGTTGGTAAAGCCCGACTCTTGAGGAATCTGTACCGCATACAACAGGTTGGTGGTATTCTTGGTATAATAGTCGTACGTGAATTGGAAACGGTCGTTGAGGAATCCAAGGTCAAAACCAATATCCACCTGACGAGTCGTTTCCCAACCGAGGTTGGAGTTAGCCAATGAGGTAACAGCCGCACCAGCAGCAACGTTGTTTCCAAAGACGGCGTTCACCGTATTGTTAATCAACGCGTACTGTGTATAGTTACCGATGTTGTTGTTACCCGTTACCCCAACACTTGCTCTTATTTTTGCAAAAGAAACCTTACTGAAATTCTTCATAAAGTCCTCATCCGATACTACCCAACCTGCTGATAATGACGGGAAAGTACCCCAACGATTGTTTGAACCGAAGCGAGAAGAGCCATCACGACGAATAGAGGCTGTGAGGAGGTATTTGCCTTTATAATTGTAGGCCAAACGAGAAAGCAACGAAGTCAATCTCCACTCTTGCACGTTGCTGAAGGTTCCCCCACGGTTTACGTTGATTGCTCCTTGAATTGTCGGAAGGCGGTCGTCGGAGTAAGTATCCGCTTGGATACGGCTTGATTCGGCACGGAAGCTTTGATTTGTATAACCTGCCAAAAGCTCAAAGTTGTGGTTGTTAAATGACTTGACATACGTAGCCAAGTTCTCGTTCAACCAGCCAAAGTTGTCGGTGGCTTCGCGTATCGAAACTGCCGTAACTGGTACTGCTGTATTGATGGCACTGGTGGCCGTTGAAGGGTTAAAGAAGAAAAACTTCTGATTCAGCAACTCGACGTTGAACGTTGATTTCAAGGTCAAACCCTTGATAGGGCTGTATGAAATGTATGCGTTTGACAGAATATTGGTTTGCTTCGTTTCATTGACCAACTCATTGGCCGCCCGAACCCAGTTAGGATAGGCAAAGATATTACCCGTGCTTGAAGGAAAACGGTTGAAAAGCGTCAATTCCCCTTTGTCGTCCCGAATAGGCATTACCGGCCAAGTGTGGATGGCGTTAAACAAAATACCCGTACCACGGTCGCCGTCGGTACGTGGCGTATTGTCAAACACATACTGGGGAGCGATGTTTAACCCAATCGTTACTTTGTCCGAAACTTTGTATTCGCTGTTCAAGCGAAGTGAGTAGCGTTGGTATTTGGTATTGATGACAATCCCCTCTTGGTTGAAAACCCCCGCCACCAATGAAGTGCTTACACGATCTTTGTTAGAGGTCACTGTCAAGTTGTAGCTTTGTAGGGGAGCACGACGAAGCACGGCATCGTACCAGTCGTTATCTTTGCCCGCGTATTGGGAAGGGTTCTGAAATTCAGCAGGAACAGGCTGCTTGGCATCTTCGTAGTATTCTTTTTTAAATTGGGCAAACTCTTCGGCATTCATCATCTCAAAACGCCCTTTTTTCGGCACTACTTGCGTACCTGTAAAAACGTTAAAGCTTACGTTGGTTTGACCCGATTTGCCTCTTTTAGTGGTGATGAGTACTACTCCGTTGGCCGCCCGCGAACCATACAACGAAGTAGAAGCGGCATCTTTCAAAATAGAAATATCTTCAATTTCGTCGGGGTTTAAAGCCCCAATGTTACCCGTGATAGGAAAACCATCAACGACATAGAGTGGGTCACTACCACCCGATACCGAAAGTTGGCCTCTGATACGAACGTTCATTCCTTGTCCTGGCCGGCCTGTCGTTTGGTTAATCTGTACCCCAGCCACTTGCCCCTGAAGTTTCTGGGCTATTTGAGATACTGGCAAGTCTTTGATTTCTTTAGCTGTAATCGTCTGTACGGCACCCGTAACTTCCTTCTTTACCTGGCTACCATAACCCACTACAACAATCTCACTGAGGGTTTTGTCATTAACGGCTAAACTTACATTAATCGTTTGTTGGTTTCCCACAACAACCTCTTTGGTCAGATAACCAATGTAACTGAATACCAACGTTGCACTGCTCGCTGCTTCAATTTTGTACGTACCGCTTGCGTCGGTTGTGGTACCTCTCGTGGTTCCTTTAACGCTCACGTTCACCCCAACCAACGTTTCTCCGTCGGCGGAAGTTACTTTACCCGTAATTGATTGTTGCGCAAACGAGGAAGTTGTAAAAAGTAAAACCAGCGCCAGCAGGGAATAAAGCGTCCGGAATTTACTCTTAGATAGAATAAATTTTCTTTTCATTTGAAAATGATTTAAATGTTAAGTAGATAGATAATAGTAAAGAGGATTCATAAAAATAGAAATATAAATCCCCTTTATTGTACAAATATTTAAAAGTCCGCTAAAAGAACTATCCTATGCCATCCTGCCAAAGTCAAAACATACCCTGAAATTATCCTAGTGTTATACCACTTTGAAGTCGGTTTAGGTCAAATGAAGAAGAAGCTGTCGGCACTCAAATTGGATTTAAACGCCCATTTGAGCGTACCTAAAATAAGAAAGCCCAGTGTAGAAAAGTATACTTTTCTACACTGGGCTGAATATCAACACGTTGTATCGATTTTTATAAGTTTTTTTACTTAAAACAGAAATGTCTACACCTAATGAATTGGATATTTTTGTGATAGAAAGTTTTTCAAACACTTCTTTTAGAAGTGTTTTTTTTAAGTAAACAAGGGCAATAACTTAAAAAAAATATCCCTAACTATCCTTATTTGATGAAGGTTGCTACATTGTTTTTGGTAACCAACTGGAAAGGAATAAGCACCTCTTTTTCAACGACTTCTCCTTTGTATAGCTTCATGGCGGTTTCTATGGCTTTGGCTCCCTGCTGTTGCGCATTTTGAAAAACGGTCGCGTCCAAAGTGCCCTTTTTTACCGCTTGCAATGCATCAGGAATCGCATCAATACTGACAACAATCACTTTATCTTTCATGCCCGCCGCTGTCAGGGCATTGACGGCTCCCATGCCCATTTCATCGTTTTGGGCAAATACCGCATTAATGTCTCTGCCATAAGATTGAATCCAGTTTTCCATCAGCGACATCGACTTGGCGCGGTCCCATTCGCCCGTTTGATGCGCAATTAGTTTCAGGTCGGGGTATTGTTTCAAAATTTCGCGCGCGCCCTGCTCGCGTTTGATTTGTGCGGCTTGTCCCATGTAGCCGTGCATCATGACCACGTTCCCTTTGCCGCCCAGTTTTTCGGCAATAAATTTCATGGCAATTCGGCCCGACTCCACGTCGTCAGACCCAACAAATGCCGAAGGTTTAGTGCTGGTTTCTGAGTTAACATTGATAATGGGAATCTTGGCCGCCAAGGCTTTGGTCACCGCAGGCGAACTGGCCTCCACTTCGCAAGGATTCATCACAATAGCGTCTACTTTTTGGGCAATAAAGCTCTCGACCTGCTCAATCTGTTTCAACGCCGAGCGCTCGGCATCGACAGTGATGAGTTCAATACCCAATTCCTGCGCCTTTTTCTCCATTTCATCGCTGACGTTAACGATGAACTCATTTTGCATACTCAGCATCGTAACGCCAATGACCATTTTCTTCTCACCGCTCTCTTTTTCACTCGTTTGGTTACATCCTGCCAACGTCGCCAAAGCAATCAATCCAAGGTATATTTTTTTCATTTTCAGTTAATATAGTTCAGTTTGTTACTACAAAACAGTCAGGGCTAAAGTCCTTTTTGGCAGCGTTTTATTTTCACTCCTCAAGCAGGGGGTTAAAGGAGACGGCCTGCTTACTTATCGCTGCGCGGCCGACTGATTCCAGCCATCCAGGACCACGGCTCCGATAATAATGGCTCCCATCACGACTTGCTGGTAATAGGAAGTGACATTGAGCAAGTCTAACCCGTTGCTAATCACGCCAATCAGCAACGCACCGATGAGAGTTCCGGTCATGGTTCCTGTTCCTCCAGAGGTGCTTGTGCCACCGATGATGGCCGCCGCAATGGCATCAAGTTCAAAACCAGCGCCCGCGTTTGGCTGTCCAGTGGTGATTCGGGAAGTCAGCAAAATGCCCGCTAAAGCCGCCAATCCGCCGCATATCGTATAAACCGCCATTTTGACTTTATTTACTCGAATTCCCGATGCTTTTGCCGCCTGTTCGTTGCCTCCAATGGCATAAATGTAACGCCCCAAAATCGTCTTTTTCAAAACTACCGAACATACCACAAACGCCACAATAAGCACAATAATAGGAAAGGGAACCCCAAAAATACTTCCTCCACCAATAAAATTAAACGAGTCGGAAAGATTGGAAACAGGGCGACCTTTGCTCAAAATCAAGGCCAAACCCCGCCCGATAGTCATGGTGCCGAGCGTAACAATAAACGGCGGCACCTTGCTTTTGGTGATGATGGTTCCGTTGAACGCTCCCATGAAAACGCCCGCCAACAAACCCGCCAAAACGGGCACAATGACGGGGTAATCGTCGGGATGGGCCAATAGTGATGCCACAATCCCCGTTACGGCCACCATTGAACCCAGCGAAAGGTCAATCCCGCCCGTGATGATGACAAATGTAACCCCAAATGCCAGTAACGCATTGATTGACACCTGCGTAACAATGATGGTCCAATTGGAAACGGTCAGAAATTTGGGGGTAATGAGCGACAGGATGAGACAAATCATCACAAAAGCGATGAAAATCCCGTATTGCCCCATGCCACGGGCCCGTTGTTTGGTGGAATTCCCTAATTGCGTAAAATAATTATTCATTCTAAAGTATTTGGGTTCTCGTTCCTATTTCGTCCATAAGGGCGGCGGTTGTGAGCAACCTCCACCACAGTTTTTTATAAACCCTTGCGTCTATTGCGATTCTATGGCGTTCATTGCGGTAAAAAACGACATTTACATTTATCCAGCCTGGTGCAAAGAACTCAAAGGTCGCAAAGGGTTAATTAATGCTGCATTGCGTATTTCATAATTGTTTCTTGCGTGGCTTCTTCTTTGGAGAGTAGGGCCGTTTGTTTGCCTTTTGATAACACGACAATGCGGTCGCTCATGCCGAGTATCTCGGGCAGTTCTGACGAAATTACCACCATGGCTATTCCCTTGGTTGTCAACTCGTTGATTAACTTATAAATTTCAAATTTGGCTCCAATGTCGATTCCTCGCGTGGGCTCATCCAAGATGACGATTTCGGGCGAGGCAAGCAATACTTTCCCGATGACCACTTTTTGTTGATTTCCACCGCTCAAATGCGTCACTTTTTGGTCCATACCCGACGCTTTGATTTTCAGGTCGTTAATCATCTGGGTGGCTACTGCGCTTTCGCTTTTATCCTGAATCATCCCCCATTTGGTATGATTTGACAGGCTCGCCAAGGTAATATTGTGTTTGACCGACAGTGCGGGGATAAACCCTACGCCTTTTCGGTCTTCGCTCACATAACCGATGCCGTTTTTGATGGCGTCGCACGGCGATTTAATGTTTATTTTGTGGCCTTTGAGTACAATTTCGCCGCTGCTGAATGTATCCAATCCAAATATAGCCCGCGCTATTTCGGTTCGACCAGCTCCCATCAATCCTGCGATACCGACTACTTCTCCAGCATGTACATCAAAACTAATATTATCGAATTTGCCGCGTTCATTAAGATTTTTTACGGATAAAACTACTTCTCCTTTTGAGGAAGACTTCTCGGGAAAAAGCGTGTTTATTTCACGTCCGACCATCATCGTTATCAGGCTTTTACGATCAAGTTCGGCGGCAGATTTGGTGCCGATGTATTTCCCATCCCTCAACACCGTAATCGTATCCGCGATTTGGTAGATTTCATCCATCTTATGCGAGATGTAAATTACCGATACGCCTTTGGCTTTCAGGTCTTTGATGATGGCAAACAGTGTTGCTACTTCCTTATCTGAAATCGCCGATGTTGGCTCATCCATGATGATGACCTTGGCGTTGTTTGAAATGGCTTTGGCAATTTCTACCATCTGCATTTCGGCCACGCTGAGGTATTTCATTTTGGTCTTGGGACTTACCTCTAGCCCTATTTGCTGCAACAGGGTTTCTGCTTGCTGATTGATGTCGCGGTCGTTTAACCAACTCGAAAACCATTGGGTCGACTCTCTTCCCAGAAAAATATTTTGGGCAACGGTCAATTCAGGCACAATCAGAATTTCCTGATGAATCATGGAAATCCCTTGTTTCAGGACATCATTTACATCATTGTTTTTCAGCTCGTTTCCTTCAAACAAAATCTCACCAGCGTCGGGCGTAAGGAGGCCAATCAGAATTTTCATGAAGGTCGACTTCCCCGCCCCGTTTTCTCCCATCAACGCGTGAACCTCTCCTCTGTGCAGGTTTAACTGCACATCATCAAGCGCATTGACACCCGAAAACGATTTGGAAAGACCGTGAACCTGAAGAATAGAATCCGAATGTAGGGTCATTTGGAATGGATACCGTTATTGAGAAAATTATTCTACTAAGAAACAAAAACGTCTAAAATACTCACTCAAAGGCATAAATTGAAGCAAAGGAGCTTGTCTGTGCGCTCACCGCAAAGGGCACCGTCACGGAATAAACGTCTACCGGTTGACGGGCAGCGGAGGAGCAAGTTTTTCCAAACCTTCAATCGTCCACGCCTCATTGAGTACGGCATGTTGCTCTCTCATTTTCTTAACATCGGCCGGATACACCGCCGGATAAGGCAATCCTCGGTATTCTCTGGGGCGGTTGGCCCCAAACTCATGCCGGGCATAGCTCAGCACCGCCGAAATCCACTCATCGGTGTTGTCTTTCATTGCGGGCATTTCGGTTGGGTACGCTTTCCCCTCAATCGGACCTTTCAGGCCGTGGAGCAGAATTCGGATGGAGGTTTCTTTGTCGGCAATCAGGTGCTTGGCCCCCAGCAGCGGTGGGGCGATATTGGAAGACAAGCCTTTTCCGTCATTCCCGTGGCATACTGAGCACATGGCTTTATAGATTTCGGCCCCTTCCATCACTAATTTTCGGTCACCCGCCGACAGTCGCCCCAATCGACTACCGTAGGTTTTAATGTCTTCGTTTTTATCAATGCTCGCTTTGGCGCTGACCAACATTTGTTTGTCGGCATGTTGTTCCAAAATACCTTTCACGATGCGCTTGGCGCTTTCGTTTTTGCTCGCACCCAGCGACAGAATCAACTGCGTTTTGACATCATAATCGGCATCGGAAGTAAGCTCGCTTAGTTTTGCGATAAACTCCTCGTCGTTTTGTTTCAGGTACATTTCACCAATCCAGATGGCCGCCCGTCTGATTTGTGGGTCAGGGTCTTTCATGGTGGTATAAATTACTTCCTTGTCAATGGCGTTTAGGCCTTCTAAGGTCCACAAGGCATGAAGCTGGCCCAACGCCGAGGGGCGCTTTGGCAACGCGCCCTGCTGCCCTTTGGCCATTTGTTTCAGCACAGGAATGACCGATTTATCGCCCAAAATAACAATCTGTTTCTGGGCATTATCTCGCCACCAGCCATTGGGATGGTCCAAATACGGAATCAGATTGCCCGCTGGCACGTCCAACATTTTGGGTTGGGGGCCTCGGGTATATCCGTCATGGACCAGTCGCCAGATGCGACCCCGTTGGTTCACTTTGTCCAACTTATAACGCTCAATTTGGTCGCGTAAAAAGCTTCCTTTGGGCGTCCAGTTAGATTCCTGAATGATTCCCCGGTTCATATCGATGATGTACACACAGCCATCGGGGCCAGTGTAAGTATTGACGGGTCGGAAAAAGAAATCAGTACTAGAAATAAACTCTTTGTTTTGGTACACATTTTCGAGATAGGTTTTTCCCTCGCGATTCACGACGTTGGCGCGTCTGATAATGCGGGCAACGGGCTCCGTAATTAAGTAATCACCCGCCAAATCAGATGGAAGACGGTCGCCCCGAAAGATAGACTGACCATTGGCCGATGTAAAGTGGTTTAGGGTACTGTCGGAACGCAATCGCTTAGGTCCGCCCTGCACATCGGGGTTGGAAATGCTCGACCACACGGGGCTGAAGGTTTCTTCGCTGTACGCATCAGAAAATTCCAACGCTCCGTATTTAGGGTTGATTTGGAAGCCCGAACCCGCATTTTCGCCCCCGCCACGGCTAAAAAACAAACGTCCATAATTGTCGTGCGTCAGTCCCCATTGGCCGTTGGAGCCGCTGGGTAGGGAATCGGCCTTCAAAACGCCGTTGGTATATCGAAACCGGACGGGGTCTACGGTCTGATAAATATAATTGTCGAGGTTCCATACCAATCCGCTGCGCTGATGCTCTAAGTTGCCAGGCGCTACTTTCCCAACAAGGTAGACTGGCTTTTTGACGTCCGCCACGCCGTCGCCATTGGTGTCTTTGTAGCTGTAAATATCGTAGGTGTCCGTTTCGTTGACCAACAATTCGTGGTTGACGCAAAGCAGCATTCGGGGCAGCATCAGGTCTTTAATAAAAACGGAGCTTTTGTCCATTTTTCCGTCATTATCGGTATCTTCCAGCAACATCACTCGACTGATTTTTGCTTTGGTTCCTGTGCCGTCGGCGTCTTGGGTGTAGGTTTCCATCTGCGCCACGTACATTTTGGCGTTGCCGTCCCACGCGAGTGCCACCGGCTCAGTAATCATGGGTTCGCTGGCCACAAGCTCCATGTGATAGCCTTTGGGCACGCGAAATGCCTGCTGGCTTTGCGCGGGACTCAGCGGCACCATGGCAGGAACCGTCTCCACGGGTAAGTTCAGACTGGCCTGTTCCTCCGCCTGCGTAATGACCACTGGTGTGGCCGACGAAGCAGATGAAGAGGTGGTGGTCATCTGCACTTTGCAGGCATAGATCAGGGCCGTTAGGCTTACCAAAAAAAATACCAAATTCTTACTTTTCATTGAGCTGACTTATTGAGGGATATTGTTGGATAGCATCATTCGGAAACAATGACAAAATCAATTAAAGGCTCTTTTTTACTCGTTTGAGTAAACGAAAGTGCCGTATCACAAAGCCCACGGGGCCAAAAGCACCGCAATAGTCCACAAAAAATTGCCCTGAGACTACGTTTTCCCATCTTTTGGGGGAGAGCGATTTTAGAAAGGAATAATAACTTGCGGCCCTATTTATATCCCATTTCACTTCCTCGTATGAACTATAAGTTTGCGCTGGCCTTTTGCTTGTTTCCGTTTCTCTGTTTTTCGCAAGATGTGCTTCTGTTTAAACCCGATTCAGTCCGTAAAGAATTTGAAGCCGTCAAGGTTTCCAACAACTTGAAAATAGACGGATTGCTCAATGACAAAGAATGGCAGCTGGCCAAACCCAAAAGTGACTTTGTAGAAATAGACCCCCATCAAGGCAAAATTCCACGCCACCGTACCGAAATGCGGGCGCTGTACAACCAACACTATTTGTACATTGGCGTGTTTAATTATGATACACTGGGCAAAAAATCAATCCGCGTCATTGATTTTAAGCGGGACTTCAACACCCGCAATTCCGATTTTGTGGGTATGACCATCGACGGTTTTAACGACCGCCGCAATGCTATGGTGTTTACGACCAATCCGCACGGCGTTCAGCGAGACTTTTTGGCTTTTGACGCCAACTACATTGACTTGGATTGGGATGGCCTCTGGCGTGTGCGCACTGCTCGTTTAGATTCGGGTTGGGTGGCGGAATTTGCCATTCCTTGGAAAACCCTCCGCTATGCCAAGTCCGACTCGGTCTTTCAAAGTTGGGGCTTTAACCTCAACCGAAGTCGACGCATGACCAACGAAAATTATGCGTTTTCCCCGTTTCCCCGTTCATTCAACGTGCTACGCATGGACTACGCGGGCATCATCAAAGGCCTGCAACCGCCCCCGCCGACGGCCAACGTACGCATACAACCGTTCTTTTTGACTTCGTACGACCGCTACCGCAACATGGACGGACGCAAACCCCAAGATGCCGCCGTGAAATTGGGGGGTGAAGTGAAATGGGCCATCAACTCGCGAGCCGTGTTGGATTTGACCTTTAATACCGATTTTGCACAAGCCGACGCCGACCGCCAAGTCAACAACGTAACGCGCTTTTCGGTGCTTTTTCCCGAACGTCGGCAGTTTTTCTTAGAAAATGCCTCGCTGTTTGGGATTGGCGTTGGCCCAGCGGCTGATATGTCGGGCGGTTCGATGCGTATTCAGCCCTTTTTTAGCCGACAGATTGGCTTGGACGGAGGCGGCAATCCTATTCCGATTGATGCCGGTGCTCGTTTTGTGAGCCGTTCGGCCAAGACCAATTACGGTGCCATGTATATTCGCCAGCGAGGGACCGACTCTTCGCCGTTGACGAACTATTTTGTAGGTCGCTATTCCGAAAACTTTGGTAAACAAAGCCGTTTGGGAGCCTTAGTAACGGTTAAAAATGACACTGGTAATACCAATATCGTGGGGAATCTGGATGGTTTTGTGCGGTTTAACGAAGCCCATTCGCTCAACTGGATGTTCAATCTGAGCCACGATTCCAAAGGCAACGTCACGGGTGTAGCGGGAGCAGCGCAATACTACTACGCCACCAACCAATGGAAGATTTGGTGGACGCAGTCGCTGATTTCAAAATCGTATAACCCTGCCGTTGGGTTTATTTCACGTACCGACGTCATCGGCACTACGCCCGGTATCTTTTGGTTTTACCGGGGCAAACACATACCCTTCAAAAAAATCATTCGTTCGTTTGAGCCGAGTTTGTTGGTCGAGTTTTACAACCAAGCGAGTACGGGCCGGCTCATTGAGCGCTCATACGGCTTGAGTCCTTTCTGGATTATGCTTCAGTCGGGTGGGTTTATGGGGCATGTCATGACGCCCACGTACCAGTACCTGACGGAGCCATTCAGCCCGTTGGGGGTGAAAATTGCGGCGGGTGCCTACAACTACACGCGTCATGCGGTGTATTGGGGAAGCGATGGTTCTAAAAAACTGAGTTTTACGTGGAATGGCGAATACGGAACCTATTATGACGGTAAGCTCAATACCACCAACTTGAGCGTATTGGTCGCCCCGGTTCCGCATATTTCCATCACTGGGCGGTTTAATCGAAATAATTTTAGAAATGTGGGCGTGAACAATACCACCAAAAATATAGATTTATTGTCGGTAGAGGGGCGTTTTGCGGCCAACCCGCGCCTTCAACTCATTGGTTTTTACCAACGCAACACCGACACCAAAGCCAACAACTTCAACATTCGTTTGTCGTGGGAGTATCAGCCGCTGTCGTTTATTTACATCGTGTTCAACAAGCGTGAGTTCCAATCCACCACGCGCCTCGATAACCGCAGTCAGGAAGACCACCTGATTGCCAAGATTAGTTATTTACGGCAGTTGTAGGCAATTGATGGTAAGCAACTCAAAAATTTCCAATAGGGCCTGTCCTCATTCCCCGAACCGTATCCATTTAAAAGTAGAAAAAATTATAAATTTCACTTTTAAACGGTATCCAAATGAAAAAAAGCAATTTTACAGAGGAGCAAATCGTAACGATTTTGCACAGTC
>NZ_QPIW01000059.1 GCF_003339505.1 Runella aurantiaca | reverse complement strand
TGTATTGTCCTAAAATTAGTTGACCGTTTTTAGTTAATCCTGAAATATGTTTACCGTTTTCTTCTTAGTCCGAATTTAATCTATTTTTTCTCTTTCCGTTTAGAAGGATCGTAATAGTTTTTCCAACGACGTTCCAGCGGGCCGAATTCACTATATGCTTCATTTGGACTGAGCATATCACAGCTTAGATGCGGACGCTTATAGTTGTAAAGAAATATACTTTTCTCTAACAAAACATACGCTTCCTGTAGCGTTCGCACCGGTTGATGACTCAGATATTCCTGTTTGAGAATCCCGTTTACTCGCTCTGCAATTGAATTCTCTAAGGGGTCCGAGTTTTCCGTCATACTGATTCGAATATGATAGTTTTCGACTGCTCGAATATACTCGTTACAACAATACTGGATGCCCCGATCACTGTGGTGAATCAACCGGCGACCAATTCGCTTAGTAATTTGCTTGAGAGCCATTTCCAACGCTCGTTGTGAATTGACGGCTTCCAAATTATCTGCCAGGGCAAAGCCCATGATTCGACGCGAATAGGCATCAGTAATCAAAGAGATGTATAGGTAACCTGCATCTGTTAACCAATACGTTATATCAGCCACCCATACTTGGTTTGGCCGAAGAATAGTCATATCCTTGATTAGATTGGGATACTTTCGAAATCGATGCCTTGAAAAAGTGGTAATCATTCTACGCTTACGTTTCCTAATTAACAGATTATTAGCGGCCAGCAGGTCAAATAAAGCGTCTCTGCCCATTTTTATTCCCCTTTCCATGAGCTCTTTTTTGAGGAGCTCATATAATTTTTTTCCCCCTAAACGAGGATGATCCTTTCGAATTTGTTCAATTAAAGCTAAGACATGTTGGTCACATTCTTCGGTGGTTAACTGCCTGTTTTTATGCTGATAGAATGCCTGACGGCTAAAACCAAACAACCCGCTTATTTGCCTGATATGGAAATGTGGATGACTTAGTCGAAGGAGTTGGATTGTTTGGTATCGGACTTTTTTTCGATGGCGATGCCCAGCTCCTGCTCGGCAACCCGAATTACGGTCTTGTAATAAAGAATTTGGAGCTCAGACTGTTCCAACTCCTTCTCAAGTTGTTTCACTCGCCCTGCTAACTCATCGGCCTTGAGTGCGATCTGTTCAACGATAGTCGGGGGTGGTTCCTTAGTAGCTTGTTTCATGGGATCTGTACGTTGTTGTTCCTCCTGTCGGACTCGTTCCAGCCATTTAGTAACGGTCTGACGGGTGAGAACCTTGTACTTGGCCATGCCCTGCTCAATAGTCAATCGGTTCAGGTTGATTTCTTCAACCATCTGGCGCATCCGTAGTTCGTGTGCCTGTTTGCGAAGCAAAAATATGTGTCCCATCTGCTTGTGTAGATGGTCAATCTATTTTAGGACAAGACA
>NZ_QPIW01000057.1 GCF_003339505.1 Runella aurantiaca | reverse complement strand
AGGCTTCCCTTGGAAATTACTTTGGACTTTGTTTTTCTTTAAAAACCCCAGCTAACTATTGCTGGGGTTTTTAACTTTTGATTAACTTACCACAGAATAATACAACATTTACAAATTTTTCATCTATCTACCTCGAAGAGGGTGAATTTTAAGCATAGTTTTCTCACCTTACTCGCCGTAAGTGATTTTTTGATGATAAAATTGGTATTTTTAGGCTGCTTGCCGAAGCCCTTTTTGGGCTTTTTCTCGCCTCGATGCTATCTTAACAGCGTTGGCTGTATGAATGCCAAAAAAGAGCCAGACGCGTTCGGTAGCAGGGTTTTGAGCCTTAATTTTGTGAAGTAGATAATGCTCCTTTTCTGTTCCAAAACTTCCCTCAAGGCTTGTGCTTCGTTGTTTGTTGAGTAGCTCTTTTATCTTTTTGGTAGGTTTGTCATCTTTACCTGCTCCTTTGCGGACAAAGTTTGTCTGAATGTCATTTTGAGTACAAAATCGCCTATTTTCATTGGTAGCATAAATCTTATCGGTCGATAAATGAGTACATTCTCCAAAGTTATTTTTATGTTTCAAGACGCTTATTTTCAATCTCTTGCACTCATTAAATGCTTCATAGCTAGCATGTTCTATAAGATTGATACCTCCCACCTGCACTTTATGAACTTTTATGCCAAACTCGACTGGTTTATTTTCTTTTCCTCTGACAATAGGGCGAATATAGGGTTTATGTAAGCTTACAATCCGATGCTTGATCTTTGACTTGGGGTGATTAAAATAATGATTTTGCTGCTGATAGACTTGCTTGATAGTTTTAAAAACAGAAGCCTCTTTGTGGGACAGTCCCTCGGCTTTAGTTTGGTTAAGAATCGATTGAAATTCATTAATTCCTTTCGATAATAGATGAAGGTATGCTCGTTTTCTGGCTTGAGTTTTTCGGTGTGTTTTCTTTCTGAGTTTACAATACACCAAATGTTTCTTTTTTTGCTCTTGGAACTTGGAACGTGGTTCTTTCAACTTGTGAGCCCTACAAAATTGAGGGATTTTTTTGTTCCATAACCATTCACAGCATTCCCAAAGAATCTTCGCATCGGTTGGAAAACGAATATATACTTCATAGCATGTCGCATCGGCCAACATCACATTTTTCTCAGGCAACTCCTCTTTCCAGTTTTTAATCATTTTTGACTGAAAAACGTCAAAATCAACATGTTGACTAAGATAATTCCTCACCTTTGATACAAATGAATTGTCCTTAATAAATTCATTATCAGTTAGTAATACGCCACAAAACATTTGCATCGACCAGTCCGTATTGAACCGTTCTAACAATTTTTCATCACTCAATTTGGTGTAATGTTTCAAAAACATCAACCCAAAATAGCCTTGAGCAGGAAGCCATGATGGCGCACCTGCCATCGTTTTTTTCTTAGGAAGTAGCTCAATCAGTGATGACCAGTTGATGGTTTGATAAATCGAACCTAAATTAGTTGAATTCTTGAATAAATACAATTTATTGAAAATTGGAGAATCCAAGTCAAATAACGTATATTGCATCTGTATTTTAGGTTTGTTAGCACAACTAAAATACGAAAATCCCCGAATTATGCCAAATACGCGCATATTCGGGGATTATTTTTTGATGCAAAGTACTGATATTTAATATCTTAACCCTTTAAAGGGAAGCC
>NZ_QPIW01000056.1 GCF_003339505.1 Runella aurantiaca | reverse complement strand
CCTGGCTTTGAGGCACTAATTCATCGCTTTGAGCGTAGTATTTCAGTGTTGGGTCGTAGCCCGAGCACATTCAAGAACTACTCGATGCACGTTGCGGCCATCGCACTGCATTATGGAAAAATCCCCACCGAACTTGACCAAGAGCAGGTTCATGAATATCTATTTATGCTCCAAAAGCGGAGCCAAACCCCTTCACAAACCTATTTCAAGCATACGGTTTATGGTCTTCGTTTCTTGCTCAAAACAGAAGGGCTTCCCTATAGTTATCTTCATTTGCCTGCGATAAAAAAGGCAAATAAACTGCCGGTGGTACTGAGTAAGCAGGAAGTTTGGGCAATGCTCAAAGCGTGTAGCTTACTCAAACACAAGGTGCTAATTGGTCTGTTGTATGGATGTGGTTTGCGCTGTTTGGAAGTTCGGAGTGTAAAATTGGCCGATTTAGACTTTGACCGTCGCCAGCTAAAAGTAGTGCAGGGTAAAGGTAAAAAAGACAGATACGTGCCTCTTAGTGAGCATCTTATTCGAGGGCTTAAGAGTTATATCTCAGCCGAAAGGCCCATCGAATACCTCTTTGGCGGTGTAAATATTGTAGACCGCGCGGGCGGTGATTTCGATTCTCGTTACAGCCAGAAAGGGGTACAATGGGCTGTGAAAGAGGCCAGTAAAAAAGCGGGTATATTGAAGGACGTCCACGTACATACCCTGCGCCATACTTGCGCCACCCATCTGCTGGAAGATGGCATGGATATAATCAGTGTCAAGAATTTTCTGGGACATGAAAGTATCGAGACCACTATGCTGTATCTTCATGTGGCTCAGTTGCAGACCAAACCCGTTTTCAGTCCTCTTGATACGCTGTTTTCGGAATGCAGTTTGTTTGGGAAGTAGCCCATGTGCTGTGTCGTTTGGGGGATGGCATTGAAGATTTGGGATTAAATGGTTGGCAAGTTCGCACCTTGCGAGCGATACAAGATTGTAGAACTTCCGTCATGGGCGGTCATGTAGATTCCTGTGATGCCTGCGGCCACATTGCTATCAGTTACAATTCATGCCGCAACCGCCACTGCCCTAAGTGTCAAGGCCACAAGCGAGAAGAATGGATACAGGCACGGGAAGCAGATTTATTGCCGGTACCGTATTTTCATGTGGTTTTTACGCTGCCTTCAGAGTTGAACCCATTGGCACTGCATCACCCCAAATTGGTTTATGATTCGTTGTTTGGGGCTGCTTGGCAGACCTTAGAAACATTTGGCAAGCAAAAGGGCTTGCAGATGGGTATGATTGCGGTGCTGCATACATGGGGTCAGAATCTGAGCTTACACCCACACCTGCACTGTATCGTACCTGGGGGTGGTGTGGATAAAAAAGGCAATTGGCACAACCTGCGATCCGATGGTAAGTTTTTGTTTTCAGTAAAAGCACTCAGTAAGGTGTTCAGAGCCAAGTATATAGGTGAGTTGAGCAAAAAACTGGAGATAGACAAAGCGACCAGAGAAGCACTTTTTAAGAAAAATTGGGTGGTGTATTCCAAGCGTCCTTTTGGCAGCCCTAAGTCAGTGGTTGAATATTTAGGCCGCTACACGCACAAAATTGCCATCAGCAACCATCGTATACAGCAGGTGGATGACGAATGTGTTAGGTTTTCTTACAAAGATTACCGCCAAAATGGCCTCAAGAAGTCCCTGACATTGAGCCATTCGGAGTTTACCCGTCGTTTTGCTGAGCATATTTTACCAAAGCGGTTTGTACGTATAAGGCATTATGGTGTACTTTCAAGCACATGGAAGAGGGCAAAGTTCAAGCAGTTACGGGAGTATTTTAAGCTCAAGCCCAAATCAACAGAGCCCCCAAGAACCTTTCTTAGGCGTTGCCGATGCTGCGGCGAAGGCAATTTAGTAACGATTGAGGTTTTCGGGCCACGAGGCCCGCCCGCCTCATACATAGGCATATGCCAAAGTGAAAGCAACGATCCCGTTAGCTAATGGGATGGGTAGGGGAGTTTATGCCCTGACCCTA
>NZ_QPIW01000055.1 GCF_003339505.1 Runella aurantiaca | reverse complement strand
CTGACTTATAAAACCACCTACGCACCCTTTAAACCCAATAAATCCGGACAACGCTTGCCACCTACGTATTACCGCGGCTGCTGGCACGTAGTTAGCCGTGGCTTATTCATCGGGTACCGTCACAGTCCCTCGCAAGAAACCTATTCTTCCCCGATAAAAGCAGTTTACAATCCAGAGGACCTTCTTCCTGCACGCGGCATGGCTGGGTCAGACTTGCATCCATTGCCCAATATTCCCTACTGCTGCCTCCCGTAGGAGTCTGGCCCGTATCTCAGTGCCAGTGTGGGGGACCACGCTCTGACGCCCCCTACTGATCATCGTCTTGGTAGGCCGTTACCCTGCCAACTAACTAATCAGACGCATGCCCATCTATCACCGATAAATCTTTAGCAATATCTCCATGCGGAGTCCCTGCTTTATGCGGTATTAATCCCTGTTTCCAAAGGCTATTCCCCTGTGATAGGTAGGTTGCATACGCGTTACGCACCCGTACGACAGTGACATTGCTGCCCCTTCGCCTTGCATGTATTAGGCCTGCCGCTAGCGTTCATCCTGAGCCAGGATCAAACTCTCCATCGTAAATTCTATTCAAATTGACTTTCGCAAGTCAGTTAATTGTACTGTTTACGCAATTTGTCGTTTTTTTCTCACCAACCTGTCAAAGAACTTTCGCTTGTTAAATCCCAAGCATTGAGCTGAATCGCTTCCAGCTTAACCTATTTTACTCTTCTTTTTCTCTTCCGCCTTACTCGTTTGGGGTTGCAAAGGTCTGAAATCAAATCCGTATCTCCAAATATTATCTTAAGTTTTTTTTAACCCCTAAAACCTATCTAGAACATCCTCTTTAACTTCTCTCTTCCCGCCCTCTCTGTTTGGGGTTGCAAAAGTCCGAATTCTATTCTAATTATCCAAATTTTATTTTAAAAAACTTTTACTTTCAAAATTTTATTCGGACTCTAAACCCCGCCCTCTCCGTTTGGGAGTGCAAAAGTATGAATAAATACCTGAAACACAAAAATCAAGTTAAATAAATGTATTTTTGTCAATCGTATACATTATACTAAAACGCACATACTTTACTGTTTATCAGAAGCTTATAGTGACAAAATAATTTCTTAAATAATTAGGATTTAAATGCAAAACTTTAGAAAATAGTGCCCTATTCCAGACATAATGAGTAAATATGTTTTAATACAGAATACTAATGTTTCTCCTCAAAGCTGCTCATTACCCTACCTTTTTTTGTTCTTAAATGATTAACAGCGACCACTTTCAACTCCTAACTCGGAAAACAAATGTTTTACAAATCAGCCGACCTGACAAAATTCCAAATCTTTGATGTTACAAAAGTAGAAAAGCCTTATTGTTTTTTGCACTTCACCCCTTAACAGCAGAATTGGTTAATTACTTTTTAGATATTCTTACAATAACGGCACCTAATTAGATATATATTAGGCTCAGTATCCAGAATCTCCATGGGATAGGCTTGTCTCGTCAATGGATAAATGACTACCTAAATTTTGAGGATATAAAAGCCATTTTGCAGCATGACTTCTTTAGTCCCAATCTCTAAAACTACTCTAAAAATCACGATACTGACCCAGCAAAGATCGGCCATTGACACCATAGAAACATCCGATAGTTTCGGTACTATTCGGATTAATATCGTCGGACGGTCGACGCCGCTGACTTCTTTTAAAAATCAGCGAACTCCCTCGTCATTCGCGTTCCTTCACCTACTTCTGTCCAGTCTCTGTAAACGACCTTGCCGGTAGTTGTGTTTAGCCATCTGCGGCCCTTGACATTAAGAAAAACACTGTGACCCCGTAGGGGAAAGTCCTGTAGGGTAATGGATGGAAAGTAAATCGCGTTTCTTTGCATCTTTATCTGAGAAATTCTTCTCCTCCAAATAAACATGATAACGATCTTGCGTTTTTTCAACATGCGTCAGTAGATAATGCCCAAGTAGGAACTCAGGTAAGATTAATTCAATCAGGGGTAAGAAGGGCTCAAGTACAAAAGTTGTGGAGCAACTTGGATTAAGTATATAACTGAGTTAGCCGATAAAGGAAGAATTCTATGTTTCTTACCCCTCTGAATTGACTTCTGAACGCTTTGATTTTAGCACGGTCCGTCGTACGGTTGAAGGATTCTGCCGACGCATTAGTGCTGCGGTTATCAAAGTAATTTAAGATGGTCTCATAATGGTTTGGGATGGAGCGCGCCACGGTGTTGAAGGCTTTAAATCCGGACTGACGCACCTTCTCATGCCACTTGGCCAGTCGGGCCAATCCATACAGTTTATCGTTGGTATTCTCAAAAATATGACTCAAAGACATCGTTAGCTCATAGGCTTTTTTCAAGTCAGCATAGCGCTCAAAAAGTAATGTTGCCCTTTGTTTTTGAGTCTCTGTCCAATCTTTCTCCTTTTTGTAGAGCACATATCTGCTGCGAGCTAATAATTGTCGCTTCGGCGCTCCGATTCACTGTATCACCATTTGAAAGCACTTCTGGTTGGTATGCTGTTTGAGTGGCTTTTGCTTGCTCAATAGCCTCATTTTCTGCCTCAATGGCTTGCCAACGATACTTGATTCTGATTTCCTGTAAGGCTTCCGAAGCCAACTTTTGGACATGGAATCGGTCAGTTACCTGTGTGGCAGAAGGAAAACAGCGTTTAGCGATTAACGCCATATTACCCGCCATATCCAGCGTAATTTCACTTACCTTTTTGCGCGTTTTTAGGGGAATTTTCCGAAGAATCTCAATGACTGTTTCAGCCTTTGTGCCCGCAATGATGGCTATAATGCTGCCGTTTCTACCCTTGGCAGCTTTGTTGGTTAGAATTGTATACAATTCACCATCCGATAGAGAAGTCTCATCAATCGAAAGATGCGTACCCATATTTTGAGCATACAGCAGCCATTGTTTGGCATGGCGCTTTTGATCCCATTGCCTAAATCCGCTTTGATAATCTTTGTACTGACGCAATAACTTTTTACCATTGACTCCATAAAAACGTCCAATGGTATGGGTATCATTCGGGGTCGTATCGATGAATCTGTTTCGCTTCGGCGATCCGATAAAAAAGCCGCAAATTCCTGTGTCATTCGCGTGCCTTGAGCCACTTGATTCCAATCCCGTTGTTCTACTTTTCCTGTAGTGGTATTCAGCCAGCGACGGCGCTTTATATGAAGAAATACCCGTTTATCTCGAATGGGAAAGTCCTGAATCGTAATCTCAG
>NZ_QPIW01000054.1 GCF_003339505.1 Runella aurantiaca | reverse complement strand
CCTGTGGCTTAATAGAAGCCTTCTTGTTTGATTTGGACATGATAAAGAAAAATTAAGTGAAACAATTTAAGAAATTGTCTCTTCTCTTCTAAGCTTTAGCTGTCCACTTTTAGATGACTATTTACAACTCCATACCGGAATGGGCTATGAGAAAGTTGGCATTAAAATCCAAGCCTGTAAATTACGGTTTGCTGTAATTTTGTCTCTCGGTAAACCGTGATTTTTAGACAATTACAGCAACAAGTTGATTAAAAGTAGCATTTTCATATTTTTCTTGTTCAAATGGTGATTAATGAGTTGGATAAATCAAGTGATGTTTACCCATCTCCCCACTTCCAACACAGCAAAGGTCGAATGAAAACTTGCGGAAAAAAATAGCGAATTTTTGCTATTTTAGCATCTCTCCAAAGTAAGGCTTTTGTCGTTTAAGTATTGAAAGCTAGTGATTTAAATGCGATTGTGCAAGGATAAATCCCAATAGTTATCAAACGGTAATTGCAGGCTTTGTCCTCATGCGTAAGTGAGGCTATTAGGCATTGTTTTTGAAAAAATCATGACGTATCATATGAATTGCTGGGTCAAATAATTGTCAACAAAACCTCCCTCCCGAACATTGAGAAAGGCACCTATTTAACCAAAACAGGCAATCATTGGGAGGGACAAATGAAGATTAACATTCAAGTTTGCGTTAGAAAATATTCGTGATGGTCTTTTCAAAATAAAATCTCCAATGAAATCAAATCTCTCCCGCCGCGATGTCATCAAAACGCTTGGTGCGTCGGCGGCCACTCTTTCTACCGCTTTAACGAATGAAGCCATGGCCGCCGAACCGCTGAAATTAAAAGGCAATATCAAACATTCCGTCAGCCGTTGGTGCTACGCCTCTATTCCCTTTGAGGAGCTTTGCCAAGCCTCCAAAGACATGGGCATTGAGTCGATCGAACTCACCGGCCCCAAAGAATGGGCTATTATGAAGAATTACGGTCTGACTTCAGCCATGGGCTGGGCTGATCCATGGCCCGAAAAAACGGGATTGGGAAGCTTTTTAAACGACCCTAAAAACCATGATGCTATCTATAAATGCTACGAAGAATTGCTGCCGCAAGCGCAGGAGTACGGCATTACCAATGTCATTTGTTTTTCGGGAAACCGTCGAGGCTTAGGCGATTATCAGGGTTTGCTAAATTGTCAAAAAGGAGTAAAGCGATTGATTCCTTTGGCCGAAAAATACGGTGTGACATTGACGATGGAATTGTTAAGCTCACGCGCCAGTCACCCTGATTATCAGTGCGATAATATTGAATGGGGCGCGGTGCTTTGCGAAATGGTCGGTTCCGAAAAATTCAAAATGCTGTACGATATTTACCACATGCAAAGCATGAGCGGTGACCACATCCGCAACATCCAGCGCTACGGAAAATACATCAGCCACTACCACACGGGCGGACATCCGGGACGCAATGAAATTGACGAAACCCAGGAGATTTATTACCCAGCCATCGTGAAAGCCATTGTGGCAACGGGCTATAAGGGCTACATCGGACAAGAATTTGTGCCTAAAGCCAAAGACAAAGCAGGGATGTTGGAATCCCTCAAAAAATGCGTCCTTATCTGTGACGTATAGTTTGAAAATCAAATAGATATAGGAAGGGCGCACAGGGAGTGATTCCTTGGGCGCTCTTTGTATGTAGGAGTGTAGGAAAGTTGTTTTTTCATTCCAACCATTGAGCATGAGTGAGCGTCTTTGTTCAAAACCATCATCCAACTGTTGCTATGAAAAAGTTCTCCATTTTTCTGCTTACCCTCGGTGTTTTTTGGGGGTGTAACAAAGACGAAATCAGCCAAGACCCCAATGTACTGGAAGGTACCTATCGTACCAATGCCTTTTTGGACCCACTCTGTATTGCTATTACCGACGATAATCAACTACCAAGCTTACAAATCACCAAGAAAAGTGACGGTACATTCAACTTGTTGAGAACCAATTATATTCCTCAACAATCAACCCAAAAACTGGAAGGGATTACCGCCCAAACCACCACAAAAGGGTTTGAGCTGTACTACGGTCAGACCAAAATAGGCAGCTATCAGGACGACCGCTGGTATGACGATAAAAAAGACAAAGAAGTAACGTCTAAAGTGTTGTCGGTGAGTTATTCAGAACCAACAAAAGGTCTGTATTTTTCGTATTTTGGCGTAAAGAAATAGAGAAGGTATCACAGGCTGAAAGTTCATTGCATTGTTGCAATCAATTTCAAAAGTTCTTCCCGATGGGATGCTTTTTTGATAAACATCGGCAGCCGGTTGACCATTGAACTGTTCTTGCGAATGGTATTTCGTGGGTCAATGCCGCGTTCGCGCAGTTTTGCGGCAACGTATTGCCGCACCATTTCCAGGTGCTCGTAATTGTAGGCCCAAAGCAACTCCCCGCGAAAGTCTTTTTGCAACCATAACGGCAGGCCGAATACCGGGTCAGTCATCCGACTATCGTGAAAATGCCCGTAGGTGATACTTGCTTCGTATTCGCAGTTGTCGCCGCAGTGCGTACAGTGCATGGCGAGTTTTTTCCAAATCCCATTCCACGGCGCCGAGCGGCTCAGCGGTCGGTAACATTCCCGGCATTTTACGGAAACGTGCGCGGTTGCGGCCCCGTACCAATGGCCGACGGTCTCTACGTGAAAACAATCAGAACAAATGAGTCGAAAGTCCACTTTTGAGGCGGGCTCTTTGGTCGGGTTGATTTGTGCTTTCTTCTGACATTTGGGACAATGTACCACAAAGTGCGTTGCCAGCTCTCCCAAAGCAACACCTCTGTCCGCAAAGCGCCCGGTGTCCGGGATTGTAGGGTTGTTTTTCTTATTCATTTTTTTTCAACCAACTGTCTAACACAGGAATACATCTGAATTTGGCTGCGTGCTGATAACTTTTCAGGCGCGTATCCAACGCTTTTCGCAGTTTTCGTACGGCAGGCACATAGTCCACACCTAAACCCTTAAATTTTTCCAATGTTTTTAATACAGCTTCCGTTTCCCAATAAAATTGACCTTCATGAAATGTATGGGTTCGCTCCATACTGTCCTTGAATTTTTCGACCATCATCAAAATCCCTGCTTGGGTGGGTTGGGCAAAAAGCGATTTGTCTTCTACATCATTATCGGCCAAAAAGCGAAAAACTTCCTCTGCCCACGGGGTTTGTAAACGGTCGACGAGATATTCCTGCCATTGCGGATTGGTTTTGATTTTGGCCAAAGCCGCTTCCCGTACTGCTTTGTCTTGGTATTTGGTAGTAAATCCCAGAATCAAGACCATTTCGGTGTTGGGGTTATTCCGTTCAATTTGAGCCAAAAACTCCTGTCTTCGAGTATCGTTATGGGCTTTTCTTGCAGTGCCCCGTTCAACTATGTTGATTGGGATGCGCACGAGCCATTCTCCAACCATCAACACACAACACAAAATGCTTATGAACACGATAGAGGTGAGCGCCCACTGCCAGACCGCATTGGGCACATATGCTTGTAAAGAAGCGTTCAGCATCATAAATTCGCTCCATAAAAGGAAAGGAATCAACCATAAAATCCTGTTTTTTCCAATAAATCTTACGACCCATGGCGCTGCGCCGGGGCCCATAGAGGAGTAAAAAGCCATCACCAACAGTGATGCTGCCCCAATGCCGATCAATGAATTGCGAAGGGAGGCCGTATTTGAAACCCATTCAAAATCCCCTTTGATCAAAATGATCACTGTAGTGACAATAAGACCAATGGCGAATCCCGCAAATAACAACAAGAGGGCGATGGCGTGGCCCATGCCCCTGTCGCCACCCGGGATAGGTTTGCCCGCCATAGAGGCAAGGCCAAAATACAGGATAAGGGTTAACAGAAGTGCAAGATTTCCAAAAAAGATCATATCAGTGATGCAAAAACCTGTAATGTGTTTACAAAGCTATTGGATTGCGTACCTACTTGCCAAAAAGAAAAACCCAAGTGCGGTTCTATGACCCTGAGGCGGTAGGTTTACCACTTAGAGCGGAACGACGGCCTGTATACGGACAATAGCGTCCTTCTTTTTACTCATTTTTCAATCAAAAAACGCTGAAAATACGGTATAACTTTTGGATATTTGTAGTACAAATCGCGTATCTGACGTATTCCACACACCGAAAGACGCGCGAGAAGCTGTATTCCAAAAATGGTAAAGTCAAGAATTAAAAGAGGCTACAGGATAGCCAAGTACTGTACCCGAAGATAATTGCTATGTAAAACAAAAAGGCTGAATTTTGAAGCGACCAAGCATCAAACCAGCCTTTAAGAATGAAAAAAATCATTAGGGACGAAGTTATTAAATTGCTTCAAAA
>NZ_QPIW01000053.1:2382-5921 GCF_003339505.1 Runella aurantiaca | reverse complement strand
AGCATAGGGAGGAATTGGTTAGTTTTTGAATGTTTAGCAACTCCAAAATACTATTCTTTCACTCTCTATGCTATGTTGTGCTCTTTAAAACCCAGTATTATCCTATATTCCCTGAAAAGTTCGCGTTAACTTAGCTGAAATCAGCTCGGCGACGGGTGGTGTGGATGTAGATTCAAGTCCCGATAGTAACCCCGCCGACGACGGCACGCCAAAGAATGACGTGATCAACGAAAATGGCTTGACGGGTGGCGACGAGGACGACCACGACCCTGAGGTCATCACGGTCACGGCTTCACAAGTAGACTTATCATTGAAAAAGATGATTAGCACGAAGATTGCACAACTGGGAGACACGCTTACTTACACGATTAAAGTCTTCAACGAGTCAGGGACTTTGGCCACGGGCGTAGAAGTTAGTGACTCTTTAGCGACGTCAGTACAATTTATCACGGGCAGTTTTACGACGACTCGTGGCACGGCGACGCTTACTAATAATGTGATTGTCTGGACTATCGGCAGCATAGGGGCCAATGGAGACACGGTCACGCTGACGTATAAAGTGAAAGCGATTTCGGAGGGTATTCATTTCAATACGGCCGAGATCAGCAAGACCAACGAGCCCGATGTGGATAGTACGCCAGGCAATGGTAATAATAGCGAAGATGATAACGACCAAGAGTGCTTTACGGTACCGTTTAAGTTGTGCCCACTTGAAAAGATACAGGCGAGTGCTCCCGAATACCTGACCAATGTACAATGGTACAAAGATGGTGGCAGCACGCCAATTGTATCGGGTAATACCGTTCTGTTAAGCGAGGTGGGTACTTACACCTTCACGGCCTCTAATCAGCAATGCCCTGCTGGCGGTTGTTGTCCGATTATCATTGAGTCTAGTGATAACTGTTGCCCGACCCAAATTTGTATTCCTTTTACTATAACTAAAAAGCGAAAGTAGAGAAAAAAGTAACAGTTTAAAAAAGAGCGTCCCCATTGGCTTTGCTGGTGGGGACGTTCTTTTTTTTAAAAAGATGTATTTTGTAACTTTTAATAAAGGCGCACTAATGTAGGCGATAGAGTCTATGGCATAATTATTGACTCGCAAAAGTGTTACTCTCAATTTCCCGTTTTTTCTAACCTGCAGCCACAAAATAGTTCCGTTAGCACCCCTTTTGTTACCATTTATGCCTAATTTTTGTTTTTAGGTGTTGATTTGGCAAAGTCTTTGATGAAGACCTAATTACTTCTAATGCCTATAGCTAGACAATAGAAACCCTACTTATTTCAGATTAATTAGACAATTATAGTATCAACGAGTTCTTTATGAATATTACAATATGAAAAATGTATATCACGATTTTCGTAAATCTGGGATGTTCAATATTCAGAACAACGCTTTATTTTCTGAAGCATTGAAAATTTTGCTAATTTTTGTGTTTATTCATGCAGGGCTGAATAACGTATATTCTCAAACGTATGTTATGGGAACAGCGCCTGCTGGAAATAATGCAACGGTAGCTATCCCTGCTAACACCACAGTAACCCTCTACGACGATGGAGGAGCCGCTGGAAATTACGCCAATAACTTAGATTTGCGACTAAGTTTTACGGCTCCTGCTGGTTATCAGATTAGGGTGACTTTTACACAGTCCGAATTTGTAGGCGATAATTTTGGCCAAGACTATGTCAGACTCATAGATGGTACCAGTACTTCGACTACATCTTTTACCTCTTTGAACATGATTACCATGGGAGGTAGTGGTTATGTGCCGTTATCTACTGTAAGTACGTTAGGGGCTGTATCATTTCGTTTGAGAAGTGATGGGTTAAGTACAGCGGCTGGATTTACAGCCACGCTGCAAACTATTCCTGTAACAGTATATCCACTTAATGCTACCAATCAAAACCAAACATTCAATACAAATTTGGCTATTTTGGTAGATGATGGTGGCACTGCTGCTAACTATACTAACAGTCAAGATAGATCCTACACTTTTTGCTCAACGGACGGTGCCCCCCTTATTTTTGACTTACTTGCTGGAAGCAATGACTTTGGGGATGATTTTGATACCCTGTTTGTTTACGATGGGACATCCACCAACGCACCTTTGATTGGTTATATTACAGATAATGATAATGAGCGAAACTTTGCTTCGAACAACGCAGGCAATTGCCTGACCATTCGCATGAAAACAAATGCGACTAGTACAGCCTTTGGATTCAGGGGACTGATTTATTCGGCCAATCAATCAGGTGTGACCTATGTTCGCAATTGTTGGGGAGGGATGACTGCTGTTCCAAACACGGCTCTTAGTGCGAATGCAGGTAAAACAGTAATACTACACCGCAATGGGTATTACAGCGGTAATCCTCCCGTTTGTCAGGTTTATATCGACGCTTCGGGCGTTCCTCAAGAGAGTGAATGGGCTTTTTGTACAGAAAAGCCTGATAACGCAGGCGTTGATTATCGTGAATTGTCAGGGGTGACAAACTTTACACCCGAAACGGTTGGATCAGGTAATACAACAGTAACTTTGACTGAAGCCGCGCAAATTGCGTGGGTATTGGCAAATTATCAAAATTATGGTTATGATTTAGAAAGCTCAACAGACAGAAAAATTATACAGGATGTTGTTTGGCACATTACAAATGGGGATGCCTGTACAGTACAACTTTGTAATGATATTCCCGCAAACCCAAGTACTGCATCACCAGTTTTAAGTCTTGTAAGAACCACGACAGAGCCTCAACCAGTCAGTGGAATACATCAGTTTAGTTTGACTACTAACCTCACATCAATCACCATTACGACTTCAGATGGAGGGGCTTTGCCAATAGTTTCTTCGGGGAATGCGACTATAACCGTGAATCCAGACGGGACGGGAAATCTTACCATTACGGGTGGGGGTACTCAGACTGTAGTGTTAACCCTAACCCGAAATACGGCTGAAACAGTAACTTTGACCGCGTCGGCCAACGGTGTTATTCTAGATCCAGCTGGGTTTCTGGTCTATGAACCCAATTTCGGAAATGTTCAGGACTTCTTTGGAATCGGGAATAGTGTAAGCCCTTCAGCAGCTGCAAGTGGCACCTTTATTTGCTCTGATGCAGGCGATGATCAAACTGTTTGTGCAGGTACAAGCGCAACTTTGACTGGGGTTAATCCAACTACGGGTATTTGGTCTGCACAGACTAGTCCTGCTAATCCTGCTGGAGCTACCCTTGGAGCAACGAGCGGAGGAATCGCTACTGTAGCTTTTTCTGATGCTGCTGTGGGTACTTACAACTTTATATATACTACCAGTAATTGTAGTGATACTATAAGTATCATAGTTATTGCTAAACCTAATGCAGGTGCGGATGGTAATGTGTCGGTATGCGACAACAGCGCATTGGTAATAGATTTGTTTGGACTGATAACGGGCGAGCAGACGGGCGGCGTCTGGACCCGCACGAGTGGGACGGGTGGTAGCTTCAACGCGGCGGCGGGCACCTTTACACCTTCTTTGGGTGCAACGAGTTCGACGTTTACGTACACGATA
>NZ_QPIW01000053.1:0-2375 GCF_003339505.1 Runella aurantiaca | reverse complement strand
GCTGATAACGGGCGAGCAGACGGGCGGCGTCTGGACCCGCACGAGTGGGACGGGTGGTAGCTTCAACGCGGCGGCGGGCACCTTTACACCTTCTTTGGGTGCAACGAGTTCGACGTTTACGTACACGATAACTGGTACAGCCCCTTGTGTCGATGATGCCTCGGTAGCTAACATAACGATTAATCCAAAGCCTAATGCAGGTGCAGATCAAGATTTGGCTTGTGTGGATGCGATCAATAATACTTTGGCAACCAGTACGACACTTTCCCCTATAACCCTAGGAGGAACTTGGATACAATTGGGGTCAAGTCCAACAACGGTTACCATCAGTGGTAATAATGTTTCAGGGATGACGGAAGCGGGTACTTATCAGTTTATTTATAGCGTTGAGGGCTGCAGTGATACGATGGCTGTTAATGTGAGACCTTGCGAAGGCTGTGTGAAGCCGAATGCAGGTTTGGATGTGACGGTATGTTCTCCTATGACAACTTCTAAGTTGACTGCGGTAACTACAGGAGGAACATGGGCATCCATAGGTATACCAGCTAATCCAGCGGTAGCAACCATAGATGCCAACGGTAACATTAGTGGTTTGAGTGTGAATGGTACTTACCGATTTGTCTATTCAGTAACTTCGGGAGGAGAAGTTTGTACAGATACTGTTCAAGTAATACGGGTGAACCCACCCGTCGTAGGACTTCCAGATTATGATATTTGCCCGGGCGAGACCTTAACCTTTGGCTTTCAGGGACAAACGGGGCTTACGTACTTATGGAATACAGGAGCAATAACGCCAACTATTAGTGTATCACCTACTACAACTACCACCTACAGCGTAACAGTAACTTCTACCAGTACGGGGTGTGCTTCAACAGACGAGGTGCAAGTAGTAGTGAATCCTAAGCCTAATGCAGGCCTAGACACCTTGATATGTGGCAGTACCTTAAAATTACCAGCCGCTTCTAGTGAACAAAGTTGGGCCTTCCTTTCATTCAATAATCCTAATAACCCAACCCAAACGGATGTAGCAACGATAGATGCCCAAGGCAATGTAAATGGTATGGATTTATCAGGGTTCTATCGTTTCGTATTGACTAATACAACCACCGAGTGCACTGATACGATACGAGTACAACGCAGAGTTGTAACCTTGCCAGAAATAATATTAGAACCAGTTTGCGAAGGAGCAACGGTAACCTTTGGCTACACCAACACCGCAGATTTTAGCTATGTATGGAATACAGGAGCAACAACGGCGACGATAACAGTGACAGCTACAACGACAAGTGATTATAGAGTGACTGCAACTGAAATCGCCACAGGATGCAGTGTACAAGATACGACAATCTTAACGGTGAAGCCAAAGCCAACTATTACCTTGATCAATGCTTCTTGTATAACGGGTGCTTCCAGCTACACGGTGAATTTAAGTGTTACGGCAGGGGCAATAGTAACCTCTAACGCAGGAATTGTGAGTGGCAGCGGAAGTAGTTATACCATCACAGTAGGCTCAGATACTACTTCCTTTACGGTACGTGCTACGCTGGATGGTTGTATCAGTACGCTGGTTGTTCAGAAACCCAACTGTGATTGTCCTACTATTCCAGCGCCAATTGCAGGAGCAAATCAGGTCTATTGCGAAGGAGCAACGATTCCAGCTTTGACTGTAAGTGTAGGCTCAGGTTTGACGGCCCGTTGGTATGCAAGTACAAGTAGTATGACAGTATTAGCGACAGGTACAAGCTATACACCGACATCGGTAGGTATTTACTATGCCGAAGCGTATCAAGTGATTGGTTTAGATACCTGTAAAAGTTTGACGCGTACTCCAGTAACGTTGACGCAGACACCTAAACCCAACGCTGGCATTGACACAACCTTGTTATGTAGCAATGGAAATGTTCCGACTAGCGTACAACTTATAGGTACATTGTCGGGAGGCACATGGGTGGCCAGGTCGGGTAATCCAACGGGAGCGACAATCAGCACGGCAGGCTTGGTGACATTGACCAATCCAGATGCACAAGGAAAGACGTTTGATTTTGTGTATACCAAAGATGGATGTAGTGATACAGTTAGTATCATAGTACCCACCTGTGTGCAGCCCGTGTTCGACTTAGCTTTGCGCAAGACGTTGGCCGTTGGCCAGAGCGCGAGCGTAGTTGCGGGCAGCACGGTGACGTTCACGATCACGGTGTTCAACCAAGGCAACGTAGATGCGACCAATATACAAGTAACGGATTACATCCCTGCGGGATTGACCTTGAACGATGCCAACTGGAGCGTGGTAGGAAGCACCGCGACTTTGAACACGGTGATTGCGAGTTTGGCGGCGGGCGCAAGCACGACGCGAGACATCACCTTCGTTGTCAGCA
>NZ_QPIW01000052.1 GCF_003339505.1 Runella aurantiaca | reverse complement strand
ATCGATCTCGATCCTCTACGCCGGACGCATCGTGGCCGGCATCACCGGCGCCACAGGTGCGGTTGCTGGCGCCTATATCGCCGACATCACCGATGGGGAAGATCGGGCTCGCCACTTCGGGCTCATGAGCGCTTGTTTCGGCGTGGGTATGGTGGCAGGCCCCGTGGCCGGGGGACTGTTGGGCGCCATCTCCTTGCATGCACCATTCCTTGCGGCGGCGGTGCTCAACGGCCTCAACCTACTACTGGGCTGCTTCCTAATGCAGGAGTCGCATAAGGGAGAGCGTCGAGATCCCGGACACCATCGAATGGCGCAAAACCTTTCGCGGTATGGCATGATAGCGCCCGGAAGAGAGTCAATTCAGGGTGGTGAATGTGAAACCAGTAACGTTATACGATGTCGCAGAGTATGCCGGTGTCTCTTATCAGACCGTTTCCCGCGTGGTGAACCAGGCCAGCCACGTTTCTGCGAAAACGCGGGAAAAAGTGGAAGCGGCGATGGCGGAGCTGAATTACATTCCCAACCGCGTGGCACAACAACTGGCGGGCAAACAGTCGTTGCTGATTGGCGTTGCCACCTCCAGTCTGGCCCTGCACGCGCCGTCGCAAATTGTCGCGGCGATTAAATCTCGCGCCGATCAACTGGGTGCCAGCGTGGTGGTGTCGATGGTAGAACGAAGCGGCGTCGAAGCCTGTAAAGCGGCGGTGCACAATCTTCTCGCGCAACGCGTCAGTGGGCTGATCATTAACTATCCGCTGGATGACCAGGATGCCATTGCTGTGGAAGCTGCCTGCACTAATGTTCCGGCGTTATTTCTTGATGTCTCTGACCAGACACCCATCAACAGTATTATTTTCTCCCATGAAGACGGTACGCGACTGGGCGTGGAGCATCTGGTCGCATTGGGTCACCAGCAAATCGCGCTGTTAGCGGGCCCATTAAGTTCTGTCTCGGCGCGTCTGCGTCTGGCTGGCTGGCATAAATATCTCACTCGCAATCAAATTCAGCCGATAGCGGAACGGGAAGGCGACTGGAGTGCCATGTCCGGTTTTCAACAAACCATGCAAATGCTGAATGAGGGCATCGTTCCCACTGCGATGCTGGTTGCCAACGATCAGATGGCGCTGGGCGCAATGCGCGCCATTACCGAGTCCGGGCTGCGCGTTGGTGCGGACATCTCGGTAGTGGGATACGACGATACCGAAGACAGCTCATGTTATATCCCGCCGTTAACCACCATCAAACAGGATTTTCGCCTGCTGGGGCAAACCAGCGTGGACCGCTTGCTGCAACTCTCTCAGGGCCAGGCGGTGAAGGGCAATCAGCTGTTGCCCGTCTCACTGGTGAAAAGAAAAACCACCCTGGCGCCCAATACGCAAACCGCCTCTCCCCGCGCGTTGGCCGATTCATTAATGCAGCTGGCACGACAGGTTTCCCGACTGGAAAGCGGGCAGTGAGCGCAACGCAATTAATGTAAGTTAGCTCACTCATTAGGCACCGGGATCTCGACCGATGCCCTTGAGAGCCTTCAACCCAGTCAGCTCCTTCCGGTGGGCGCGGGGCATGACTATCGTCGCCGCACTTATGACTGTCTTCTTTATCATGCAACTCGTAGGACAGGTGCCGGCAGCGCTCTGGGTCATTTTCGGCGAGGACCGCTTTCGCTGGAGCGCGACGATGATCGGCCTGTCGCTTGCGGTATTCGGAATCTTGCACGCCCTCGCTCAAGCCTTCGTCACTGGTCCCGCCACCAAACGTTTCGGCGAGAAGCAGGCCATTATCGCCGGCATGGCGGCCCCACGGGTGCGCATGATCGTGCTCCTGTCGTTGAGGACCCGGCTAGGCTGGCGGGGTTGCCTTACTGGTTAGCAGAATGAATCACCGATACGCGAGCGAACGTGAAGCGACTGCTGCTGCAAAACGTCTGCGACCTGAGCAACAACATGAATGGTCTTCGGTTTCCGTGTTTCGTAAAGTCTGGAAACGCGGAAGTCAGCGCCCTGCACCATTATGTTCCGGATCTGCATCGCAGGATGCTGCTGGCTACCCTGTGGAACACCTACATCTGTATTAACGAAGCGCTGGCATTGACCCTGAGTGATTTTTCTCTGGTCCCGCCGCATCCATACCGCCAGTTGTTTACCCTCACAACGTTCCAGTAACCGGGCATGTTCATCATCAGTAACCCGTATCGTGAGCATCCTCTCTCGTTTCATCGGTATCATTACCCCCATGAACAGAAATCCCCCTTACACGGAGGCATCAGTGACCAAACAGGAAAAAACCGCCCTTAACATGGCCCGCTTTATCAGAAGCCAGACATTAACGCTTCTGGAGAAACTCAACGAGCTGGACGCGGATGAACAGGCAGACATCTGTGAATCGCTTCACGACCACGCTGATGAGCTTTACCGCAGCTGCCTCGCGCGTTTCGGTGATGACGGTGAAAACCTCTGACACATGCAGCTCCCGGAGACGGTCACAGCTTGTCTGTAAGCGGATGCCGGGAGCAGACAAGCCCGTCAGGGCGCGTCAGCGGGTGTTGGCGGGTGTCGGGGCGCAGCCATGACCCAGTCACGTAGCGATAGCGGAGTGTATACTGGCTTAACTATGCGGCATCAGAGCAGATTGTACTGAGAGTGCACCATTGCGGTGTGAAATACCGCACAGATGCGTAAGGAGAAAATACCGCATCAGGCGCTCTTCCGCTTCCTCGCTCACTGACTCGCTGCGCTCGGTCGTTCGGCTGCGGCGAGCGGTATCAGCTCACTCAAAGGCGGTAATACGGTTATCCACAGAATCAGGGGATAACGCAGGAAAGAACATGTGAGCAAAAGGCCAGCAAAAGGCCAGGAACCGTAAAAAGGCCGCGTTGCTGGCGTTTTTCCATAGGCTCCGCCCCCCTGACGAGCATCACAAAAATCGACGCTCAAGTCAGAGGTGGCGAAACCCGACAGGACTATAAAGATACCAGGCGTTTCCCCCTGGAAGCTCCCTCGTGCGCTCTCCTGTTCCGACCCTGCCGCTTACCGGATACCTGTCCGCCTTTCTCCCTTCGGGAAGCGTGGCGCTTTCTCATAGCTCACGCTGTAGGTATCTCAGTTCGGTGTAGGTCGTTCGCTCCAAGCTGGGCTGTGTGCACGAACCCCCCGTTCAGCCCGACCGCTGCGCCTTATCCGGTAACTATCGTCTTGAGTCCAACCCGGTAAGACACGACTTATCGCCACTGGCAGCAGCCACTGGTAACAGGATTAGCAGAGCGAGGTATGTAGGCGGTGCTACAGAGTTCTTGAAGTGGTGGCCTAACTACGGCTACACTAGAAGGACAGTATTTGGTATCTGCGCTCTGCTGAAGCCAGTTACCTTCGGAAAAAGAGTTGGTAGCTCTTGATCCGGCAAACAAACCACCGCTGGTAGCGGTGGTTTTTTTGTTTGCAAGCAGCAGATTACGCGCAGAAAAAAAGGATCTCAAGAAGATCCTTTGATCTTTTCTACGGGGTCTGACGCTCAGTGGAACGAAAACTCACGTTAAGGGATTTTGGTCATGAGATTATCAAAAAGGATCTTCACCTAGATCCTTTTAAATTAAAAATGAAGTTTTAAATCAATCTAAAGTATATATGAGTAAACTTGGTCTGACAGTTACCAATGCTTAATCAGTGAGGCACCTATCTCAGCGATCTGTCTATTTCGTTCATCCATAGTTGCCTGACTCCCCGTCGTGTAGATAACTACGATACGGGAGGGCTTACCATCTGGCCCCAGTGCTGCAATGATACCGCGAGACCCACGCTCACCGGCTCCAGATTTATCAGCAATAAACCAGCCAGCCGGAAGGGCCGAGCGCAGAAGTGGTCCTGCAACTTTATCCGCCTCCATCCAGTCTATTAATTGTTGCCGGGAAGCTAGAGTAAGTAGTTCGCCAGTTAATAGTTTGCGCAACGTTGTTGCCATTGCTGCAGGCATCGTGGTGTCACGCTCGTCGTTTGGTATGGCTTCATTCAGCTCCGGTTCCCAACGATCAAGGCGAGTTACATGATCCCCCATGTTGTGCAAAAAAGCGGTTAGCTCCTTCGGTCCTCCGATCGTTGTCAGAAGTAAGTTGGCCGCAGTGTTATCACTCATGGTTATGGCAGCACTGCATAATTCTCTTACTGTCATGCCATCCGTAAGATGCTTTTCTGTGACTGGTGAGTACTCAACCAAGTCATTCTGAGAATAGTGTATGCGGCGACCGAGTTGCTCTTGCCCGGCGTCAATACGGGATAATACCGCGCCACATAGCAGAACTTTAAAAGTGCTCATCATTGGAAAACGTTCTTCGGGGCGAAAACTCTCAAGGATCTTACCGCTGTTGAGATCCAGTTCGATGTAACCCACTCGTGCACCCAACTGATCTTCAGCATCTTTTACTTTCACCAGCGTTTCTGGGTGAGCAAAAACAGGAAGGCAAAATGCCGCAAAAAAGGGAATAAGGGCGACACGGAAATGTTGAATACTCATACTCTTCCTTTTTCAATATTATTGAAGCATTTATCAGGGTTATTGTCTCATGAGCGGATACATATTTGAATGTATTTAGAAAAATAAACAAATAGGGGTTCCGCGCACATTTCCCCGAAAAGTGCCACCTAAATTGTAAGCGTTAATATTTTGTTAAAATTCGCGTTAAATTTTTGTTAAATCAGCTCATTTTTTAACCAATAGGCCGAAATCGGCAAAATCCCTTATAAATCAAAAGAATAGACCGAGATAGGGTTGAGTGTTGTTCCAGTTTGGAACAAGAGTCCACTATTAAAGAACGTGGACTCCAACGTCAAAGGGCGAAAAACCGTCTATCAGGGCGATGGCCCACTACGTGAACCATCACCCTAATCAAGTTTTTTGGGGTCGAGGTGCCGTAAAGCACTAAATCGGAACCCTAAAGGGAGCCCCCGATTTAGAGCTTGACGGGGAAAGCCGGCGAACGTGGCGAGAAAGGAAGGGAAGAAAGCGAAAGGAGCGGGCGCTAGGGCGCTGGCAAGTGTAGCGGTCACGCTGCGCGTAACCACCACACCCGCCGCGCTTAATGCGCCGCTACAGGGCGCGTCCCATTCGCCAATCCGGATATAGTTCCTCCTTTCAGCAAAAAACCCCTCAAGACCCGTTTAGAGGCCCCAAGGGGTTATGCTAGTTATTGCTCAGCGGTGGCAGCAGCCAACTCAGCTTCCTTTCGGGCTTTGTTAGCAGCCGGATCTCAGTGGTGGTGGTGGTGGTGCTCGAGTGCGGCCGCAAGCTTTTAGCCGTGGCAGTTACAGCCGGTGTGGCCGCAGCCTTTGCTACCACCGGTGTGGCCATCGGCACAGGCTTCGCTGCAGTAGTACAGACCGTTGCGATCGATCGCTTTGCTGGGATCGACGTTGCAGAGACAGGGCTCACAAGCGCATTTGACCAACGTTGTTGAGGTCATGGATCCGATATCAGCCATGGCCTTGTCGTCGTCGTCGGTACCCAGATCTGGGCTGTCCATGTGCTGGCGTTCGAATTTAGCAGCAGCGGTTTCTTTCATACCAGAACCGCGTGGCACCAGACCAGAAGAATGATGATGATGATGGTGCATATGGCCAGAACCAGAACCGGCCAGGTTAGCGTCGAGGAACTCTTTCAACTGACCTTTAGACAGTGCACCCACTTTGGTTGCCGCCACTTCACCGTTTTTGAACAGCAGCAGAGTCGGGATACCACGGATGCCATATTTCGGCGCAGTGCCAGGGTTTTGATCGATGTTCAGTTTTGCAACGGTCAGTTTGCCCTGATATTCGTCAGCGATTTCATCCAGAATCGGGGCGATCATTTTGCACGGACCGCACCACTCTGCCCAGAAATCGACGAGGATCGCCCCGTCCGCTTTGAGTACATCCGTGTCAAAACTGTCGTCAGTCAGGTGAATAATTTTATCGCTCATATGTATATCTCCTTCTTAAAGTTAAACAAAATTATTTCTAGAGGGGAATTGTTATC
>NZ_QPIW01000051.1 GCF_003339505.1 Runella aurantiaca | reverse complement strand
GAGTGGTGGCGAATTTACAATTTTGAGAGACCCCACTCAGCTCTCAAGGGCAAGACACCTCAGCAAATATGGTTAAACCAAGAGGAACTCTATTTAAAAATGGCTGCGGCCTAGGGAATGAGGACAACCCGTCTTAGAATCTAAACTAAACGAAGATCCTTTGAGAGGTTATATATCGGAGGGCCAGCCACCCGTAACCCAAATAATTCCAAATCCTCATAAAGATGAGCTTTTTGTAAAGATTCAACTGATTGTGGAAAGTACATCTGCTGTACAAGTCATTACAGTCTTCTAATCAATTTAAAAGCGCTTAAAATCATGAAAAAACTCATTATGAGCCTCTTATTGGGGTTCACCTGCTACGCCCATGCCCTTTTAGGGCAAGCGCCTAAAACTCCACCGCTCAATTTCAGCGGCTGTTGGGATTCGGAATGGTCGACCTGCAACTCTAACGGTAAGATTGCAGCGGGAGCCACGCTATCTTTTAAGCAAGACCCACACAATAAGTTGCGTATGTACGGCGCCTGGACAGGCACTGCCGATGATGCCAAAGGGTATCGCCACAGTGGATTTTTGTTAGGCACTTTTCAGTTTACTCTAACATCAGCCAAGGCTTTTAACGGCACCTATACTGATATCAACGGCCCTTGTAAGAATTCAAAAGTTACGATGTTCTGGAACGGAAAACGATGAAAAATTTTAATCACACTCAAACTCTTTTTCTACAATGAAAAATCTCCTCACTTCCTCTCTCATTGCCTGTACCTTGTGTATCATATTACTGTTAGACAGTTGCAAGAAAAAAACTCCGGAACCTACCTTGTCGACTAAAATTCAGCAAATTGTGCCTGCCACTTTGCTCAATGACTTAAAAGTAAAAGGGATGCCTATTAATGAAGGCTTGAATCCACCCAATATTGAGGGAATTTTTGTTTCAAATCCTCATACTTTAGAAGTGCCTTATGCAGGAGATCCCAATTCTAAAGGCCATGTTTTTAACAGCTTGGTTTTACGATTTTCGAATCAAAATAGCAAAGAATTGAGCGTTAACATAGATACTAAGTCAAGTTCTACAGTGGCTTCTGGGATTGGGGGATTTATTTCCGGAACAGGTAATAAATTTAGCATTTTCGCTGAATTGTCCGTTCAAAACGGTACAGCTACCGGCAAACAGGTAAGAATTTTTTCAGGAGAGATTACCTCACAGGGTATCAAGGGTTTTTACTCCACTTTGGTATTTACAGAAAAAAATGATCCGAATAATGTCTTTATTGAAATTGGCGCAGCGCGAATTATTAAGGATGGCGATGGTTTGGCAAGTAAGACGAACGCGTTTCGAATGGGTGTTGAAGTCAATGACTTAATCGATGAAAGTTCAGTCGTTACGTCTTTAAAATAATTTTAAATCCCAGCAAACAATAGCCCTATAAGTTATTCTCTCACAACCGCGCCAGCGTCAAGCCGCCGTCTACCATAAATACCTGCCCCGTCGAATACGGAAAAGCGCCTTCGGCAATCGCTGCCACGGCTTTTCCGATGTCGTCGGGAAAGCCCCAGCGGGGTTGGACGGTGAGGCCGTCGGCGATGAGTTTGTCGTATTTGTCGGTAACGCCCGCGGTCATGTCGGTTTTGATCACGCCCGGGCGCACTTCATACACCGGAATTCCGTATTCACCCAAACGCGCCGCGAACAACTGCGTGGTCATGCTCAGTCCTGCTTTGGCCACGCAGTATTCGCCCCGATTGACAGAGGCCACCGTTGCCGAAATCGACGAAATGGTAATAATACAACCTTCAAAATCAGCCTTTTCGGCTTTTTGCTGAATCATCCAGTTGGCCGTCGCTTGCGTCAGAAAGTAAGTTCCTTTTAAATTGGTATTGACCACATAATCAAAGCTTTCTTCGGTAGCTTCCAAAATATCGGCGCGTACTTTGGGTGCTACGCCGGCGTTATTGACTAACACGTTCAGGCGTCCGAAATGGGATTTGATTTTCTCTAACATGGCCTTTCTTGCTTCTGCTGATGCAATGTCGCCCTGACAATAAATCACTTCTGCACCTAAACTGCGTAAATGCGTCAATGCCTCCTTAACAGATGCTTCATCGCGCATACCATTGATGGCCAGGTCAAAGCCTTTTTTAGCCAAATGTTCGGCAATTCCCAAACCAATTCCGCGACTGCCGCCGGTGACAAATGCTGTTTTTTTCATAAAATGTTAGATAAGCAACCTACGTGAAATTTCTTTACGAAATACTTTGTATGATTCTTTTATTAAGAGTTCTTTTTGTAAAAGTAGGTCTTGTAAATTATCTATTCTTGTATCAGCTTCTGCATACGTTTCATTACCAATTGGGAATTTTGAAACTGTAAATCTTTCATTATCATTATCATCATGTACACGATGTATATGATACCAATCGAAAAATTTTAAGCTACATGTCCACCTAAATTGATTTAAATTTTCAATAAATTGTTCAAAATATTTTTGTAAATCATCATCAATAAAATGATTTGAAACTGTCCGAGTAAATTCACTCAATTCGTCCCATTTATCATAGTATGATTGATAAATAATCAGTCTATTAATGGTAGAATTAATAGTATCGTATAGTTCAGTCTCACTACAAATTGACACAATTTGCTCAAACAATTTCTGATCTTTATATATATAATGTTTTCTTCTTTGCTTGTCAACTATTTTATCAAAGTCCTCAATAATAGTTTCAATAGCTTTCTTTAAAGTACTTTTTAAGTTTTCTTTATAGTTAAGATTCTCAGAGTTGTAGGATAAAATTCGATGCTTCCTAATATCAAAAGGAAGCTCTTCATTTCTTCCACAGGCCAAATTATTAATACAAATAATCCTATCCCAGCCAAGACTATTAATTGCAAATCCTAACTCAATCAATACATTAGGGTTTGGAGTAAATCTTGGGGAAGTGCTACCACTATTCACGATTGTAACATCACAAATAAAAATATCGGATAGGGCTATTTTGTTAAAAATAGTTTCAACTATATCAGGGCTACCGGTAGTATTTTGAGTATCTCGATCCAAAGATAATTCTAAACCAGTGTTTCTTATTGTCTCAATTGATTTCCTAATACAGGATTCAATATCTTTTCTATTTTTCTTTATATCTGACTGCCACGAATAAAATACTTTCCAATTTTTCTCTAATATTTCCATTATTAATATAAAGTGAAGGGTAACAAAATGTATTTAATATAGCCTAATATTGACAATAAGGCAATTTTAATAAGCTAATAGAATATGTGCCGGGATTCCCAGCTCATTATGCAAAAACTTCATAAAATTGATGCTCATTTGTTTTTTTCCATTCATAATTTCGGAGATGGTACTCTTACTCATTCCTACTCGTTTGGCTAATCCTGTTTGCGATAACCCCTGTTCCTCCATCTCGTATTTCAACGCTTCTAATGGACTTAGCCGTTCTATTTTATAGTGCTTTTGCTCATATTCGTGTACCAATAAAGATAGAACCTCCAATAAATCTCCCTCGGGGGTATTGGGCTTGGCATGAAAAATCATTTCTAATTTTTTCAATGCTAACTCGTAATCCTGTTCGGTTTTAATAGGTCTTATGGTTTCCATGACTCAAAATCTACGGTTTTAGCATCTATTTTATCGTACTCCGTGTGTGTCCCAATAAATTTCACAAAACATAATTGAAATTCATAGTTAAAGGCTGCTATCAATCTGTATTTGTTTCGTGCTATATTAAAAACTATTCTTTCGTTACCTACGAAATCTGCATTTTTGAAATCAACGATTACTTCCTGAGGAGTCTTATAATCCTTTCCTTCTACCTTTCCATACCAATGCCGTAAGTTTGGTTCAGCATCAGGATATTTCCCCCAAAACTGTTTCAATGTTTTTAATGCATGTATTCTCATAATACGCAAACCTAACAAAAAAGTTCGCATATAGCGAACTTTTATAAAATAACGTTTCAATTTAATCACAAACTCTCCTTAATCGCCTTTAACTCCTCTGCCTCAGAACGTTTTTTATAGAACGGATCTAACGGATAACAGCCTGAAATGATGCCGTTTCTTGGCGCAGTGGTACAATCTGAGAACGTACGGCAAATGAGGTTGCGCGTCATGGGACGGCCATTAGCCATGTCGTCGGGCATGGTAGGATACGACAACACCATGCGTCCAAAACCTACGCTATCGGCCATACCGTTGCGCAGTACGTATTGGGCCACGTTGGGGAGCCATTCCTGCAAATACGAATAGCCCGAACCAATAATAACTAACTCAGGAAAAGCTTTTTTAAGCTCGGCCGTTACTTCAATTTGTCTTTTTACCCCCGCAAACGGCTCTTCGGGCGGTTGGTAGCCGTCAGAAGGCGGAAAGAGCGCGGGGCGCATCAAATGCGGATTGTAATAAGGGCTGCCCCCTGTGATACAAATCATTTGAATACCCAGACTTTGGGCCAGTTTTAAAAAGGCTTTTGGCTCTTCTAAATCAACCCCCAAGCCATCTTCCCGACCGCCAAAAGCGTACGGATAGGTTTCGGCTTTTTCGGGCTCACCCTGCTCATTGGGACCTTTTTTGAACGGTAAAAAGTCAAACGCACTCACCCGAATACCCATTTCCAAGCCCGGCGCAGCCTGTTGAATACCCGCTACGATGTTGCGCAGGTAGCGCGTACGGTTTTCAAAACTACCGCCGTATTTACCGGGTCGGTCTACCGCACTCAAAAATTCATGGCCCAAATACCCGTGACAATGCTTGATGTCTACAAAATCAAAACCCGCTTTTTGCGCCAACACGGCCGCTTTGACGTATTTTTCGATGATTTCATCAATTTCTTCGTCCGTCAGTACAGGATAATCGGCATCCATGCCAAACTTTTGGTTGAGAAAAGGATGCGAATAAAGAATCTTCGATTCAAATTTTTTGTGACTGTTGGGCTTGCAAAAACGCCCCGAATGGGTCAGTTGCAGGCCGATGACGAGGTCGTCAGTGGTGCCAAATTTTTCCGTATGTTTATCCAAAATCAATTGGCGTAGGTTGACATATTCCTCAAAATTGTCTTCACTCATCACCAACTGATTGGGATTGGCTTTGCCTTCGTGACAAACGGCCACCGCTTCGCAGCCAAACAGCAACTTGGCGCCGCTGACGGCAAACTTTACCCAACGATTTTTGGTAAATTCCGTGGGTTTTCCGTCCAAGGTTCCGTCCCAGCCTTCCATGGGTAAGATACAAAGACTGTTTCCGATGGTTTTGCCTGATTTTAACGGAATGGCGGTATTGAATGGGCTTTCTGCGGGCGGCAGCAAGGTTTCGTCAAAAGACAAATCAACTTCAGCCGTTTCCAAGTACGTTTTCAAGTCAGACGCCGTTTTGAGTTGCGCCACTCGGGTATATTTTGGTTTGAATTTTGTAGACATGGAGGTTTCGTTAATTATTATCTGTTTTTCGGTATTGAAAAACGTAGGTTTTCTTTCTTTTACAAGCCAGACCTGCGGTCAGACTCAACCTACCCACTAATATTTATTTTACACAATTTAAAAATGCGTAATAAGGCTCCTTATTAATCATCCGCTGCACATACAGCGCGGCTTCACGAATGTGATAATCGCCCCACATGCTCGACTCACCATAGGCTATCTTACTACCTTCAGGTACATAATCCCAGCCGTTGGGTTGGTGATAAATGGAATGCAATAACAAGCCATGATGATTGGGATCGGTACTTAAGTAAGGCTCTTCGAGCAATGCGTTCAAAACCGTCAAACCTGCCTGCCAGTAGTTCTTCCCTGACTCAGTATCTCCTTTGGAAATCAAATAGTTACCCAAACGCAACAACCCCTGCGCACCGATGGCAGCGGCAGAACTATCGACTGGTTCATGGTCATTGAACGGGTCGGCAGGTCGGTTTAAATAATCTCCCAATTTATGGAGATTGGGCGCGCCAGTATCCCAATACGGAATACCGTTGGTGGGCGTATGTTCGATATAAAAATCGCAAGTAGCGCGGGCGGCTTTGAGCATCATAGCCTCGACGGCTTCTCGCCCACCGAAGGGGACCAACTGCCCATCAGAAATACTTTCCAAGGCTTCGAGTTGTTCAGGAAAACCGCACATGGCCCACGCCAAACCGCGCGTCCAAGTACTAAAACCGGTATAGCCCTGTTGCGAATTCGGACAGCGGAAGTTACCATCTTTGGTATTGAAAACACTCTCGTGGGCGGTACGGCCCCACAAATCGTACGAGTCGCGGCCTTCGCCATAAAATACCGAAAAGTCGGCGGTGGCTTTGATGTGCAGCAATGCCCGTTCAAGCAAATTGATTTTCACGTCTCCTTCTCCCTGAAAAACATGCCCTAATTGATGACTCACCACCAATGCCCTACACGAGCGAATGGTATCGACAAACAACGAATGAGCGCCATTGAAAGAATGGATAAAACCGCCCAGCCCGCCGTCGCGGTTCTTGATAGAAGTCCAGCGGCTTGCTTGCACAGCGCCTGAGATTTTGAGGGCCAATTCGTAGAAATTTTTCTCCCACTCATTGAATTCAATTTTGCCTTCATGCATCAGCCGCAGCAAATTCCCGTAGGTGCTAACATTATTGAATCCGTGGTCGTGTACGCCGATGTGGCTCACGTGCGGGGCCATCACGGTGATGGTATTTTTACGCCCGTATTCTAGGAAATCGGTTTCGCCCGTGGCATCGAACTGTAAAATGGCGGAGCCAAACTGAAAGCCCTGCGTCCATTCGGTCCAACCACGAGTGGTATATTGGCCTTTTACGGTAAAAACGGGAGAGCCGTTGGCAACGTCATAATGTTGTTCAATCAAACGGATTTTTTGGGCCGAAAGCGCCCAGAACCGCTGCAATTTGGCCGACAAATCAGAGGGCGTAAGAGTGGGATTAATGTGAATCATTCAGGTTGTAAAAGGAGGTTAAACGTGCTGAAATGAAAACAATTGCTGTGTTCATTATTTACTCTTAACAAACCATTTTACCCCTAAAATCTACTTTTAATTCGGGTCTAAATTGCGTTTTCGGATTAAAAACAAGCCTAGTAAGCCCCAAAAACAGCCACCAACACGGCGCTACCACGTTAGGTCAATCAACAAGGTAAGACCCATACCAACAAATCCACTCAGCGTACTTACCAGTGTCCACGCCCGCAGGGTTTGTCCTACGGTCATGCCCGAAAAGCGAGATATAACCCAAAAGCCTGAATCATTGGGAAACGAACAGCACATGCTACCGCAGCAGATTGCCAGCCCGACCGTAATGGGATTTGCGCCCGCTACGGCAATCATGGGTGCCACAATGGACGATGTAGTTACGGCCGCTACCGTAGCCGAGCCTTGGGCCGCACGCAAAATAGCTGTCAATACAAAGCCCAACATCAACAGCGACATATTCATGGAAGACAACCACCCGACGAGCGCGGTTGCAATGCCCGAACCGTTGATAATGGCCCCAAACGAGCCACCCGCACCCACAATCAGCGTCAATAAACCCGCCGAAGCGCCACTTTCACTGATGAGTTCTTCAAAGGTTTTCCGAAAATAAGGGCGTAACAATACCCCCGCCAGTATCACACCCAGCAACATAGCCACGTTTTTATCTCCCAAAAAAGCGATTATCTGACGGCTAGCGGTGCCTTTCGGCATCATTTCAGACACTACACTGCCAAACAAAATCAACAAAATCGGAAACAGAAGTAGCAATAATGAAAGACCGCCCGAAGGTTTTTTGCGGTCATCTTCCAGTACGGCCTCTGCAGTACCAGTAGGCTCGGTAATTTGCATGTGGGGCATTTTAATCAGGTATTTGGCAGCCACCAATCCTAGCAATGCCGGAGGCAACGCCACCAACAGTGACCAACCGATAAACTGCCCAGAAGGCAGATTCAGCGTGCCCATCACCGCCAATGGCCCCGGCGTAGGCATGACCAAACAATGCGTGGCAAAACCACCGATGAGCAATGCCGTTACCAAAGAAACCAACGGCAGGGTTGTTTTACGAGAAATATCTCGCAAAATGGGCATATAAATGATAAATACGGCGTTGAGAAATACAGGAATACAAATCAGATAACCCGTAAGATTAACGGCCAGCAGCGCATTTTTTTTGCCTACGGCACGCAGCAAAAGCGCGGCAATTTGTTCGGTGGCCCGCGCCTCCGCGAGCAGGTTGCCGAGCACAATTCCCAACCCAATCACAATCCCGATGCTACCGAGTGTTTGTCCAAAACCCGTTGAGATTTGCTTGGTTACCTCATCCAACGGCATCCCGATGGCTACTCCCGTGAGCAACCCTACCCCCAACAATGCCACAAAAGGGTTGATCTTCAGACGGATGATGGTAAAAAGCAGCACCGTGATGGATACCACAAAGATGGCAAGAGGATAGAAATGCGAATTCATGCAAGAGAGGTTTTAGGTAGTCAGAAAAGCGCGTAAAAGCATCTTTCTACTTTCTCGCCAACGCCTCACACGCCCCCGCCATTGACCATTTATGAATAAAAGTCGAAAATAAAGGCTGTTGGGTACGAGAAGTAAAAAAAGAGCACGTAATCGCTTTAGCATACACCGATTCTCTATTTCGGCAATCTCTTCGATCATTTCCTATGAACACTGTCCCAAAACTGCTTTTTTTACTGATTCTCCTGCAATCAAGTTTTATTATGGCCCAAAAAGACACAGTGATTGTCAAAAACATCACCTACGCCGAGGCCGACGGCAAAAAATTGACGTTGGATATTTACAAACTCAAAACGCAAAGTGAGCCTTATCTCATTGTGTGGATTCACGGCGGGGCGTGGCATTCGGGGAGTAAAGAAAATCCGCCATTGGGGATGTTGACGCACGGCTACGCGCTGGCAAGCGTTGATTTTCGGGCCAGCACCGAAAAACCGTTTCCTGCGCCCGTTCACGACATCAAAGCGGCCATTCGTTTTTTGCGGGCCAATGCCACCCAATACGGCTATAAATCAGACAAAATCATCATTTGGGGGGCATCCTCTGGCGGGCATTTAGCAGCATTGGTCGCCACCACCAACAACAACCCCGCCCTTGAAGGGACCCTTGGTAACTATCTCACGACCTCCTCTTCCGTGCAGGCCTGCATTGATTTCTTCGGCCCTACCAACCTGCTGACCATCTTGAGTCAATCGACACCGCACGGGCTGAATGTACGTTTGCCAGCGCTGGCCATTTTGTTGGGCAAACCCGTGGAGCAAGTGCCTGAATTAGCCAAAGCTGCCAGCCCAGTTTATCAGGTCAGTGCAAGTGCGCCTCCCCTTTTTATTGTGCATGGCGAGCAAGATAATCAGGTCCCCATCAATCAATCCATCGAGTTGATGAGTGCCTACAAAAGCAAAAACCTGCCCGTTCAGATAGAGTTTATCCCCAACGCAGGGCATTCAGGTCCAGCCTATACGACCAAAGAGTTGATGGGTAAAATGGCGGTGTTTTTGAAACGGGTGGGATTTTAGGCACTAAAACATGGAAATAATCTTATATAATCTAAAATTAAGTCAATAAAACAGCTAAGAGTTATATATTAAAGTAGAAACAACATATAGTTACAGAACAGTATTGTTTACAATCTCTGCCATCAAACCATATAAATAAAAATGCAGTTTTACTTTAACTGAATTAGGCTTCCCTTGGAAATTACTTTGGACTTTGTTTTTCTTTAAAAACCCCAGCTAACTATTGCTGGGGTTTTTAACTTTTGATTAACTTACCACAGAATAATACAACATTTACAAATTTTTCATCT
>NZ_QPIW01000050.1 GCF_003339505.1 Runella aurantiaca | reverse complement strand
AGTCAATCGGTTCAGGTTGATTTCTTCAACCATCTGGCGCATCCGTAGTTCGTGTGCCTGTTTGCGAAGCAAAAATATGTGTCCCATCTGCTTGTGTAGATGGTCAATCTATTTTAGGACAAGACAGATTGGCAAGCTGCTGTTTTCCACTTCGGATTCAAGGCAAGGTAGTCGGAGCGGAATTTTTGTCAGGCTGTTTTCATTAGCCAGAAGTCGGTAACAAAATTTACTGTCGAAAGATGGGGATAGGCAGCTGAGTACTTTTAATTTAACCCCAATACAAGAAGAATGTATAACATGTCGATGTTTATAAAATGGATTTCTATAGATAGGACCAGCATGTGATTCAGAGAAGTTATTTAAAATATTTTCAAGACGAGTCAAGTCCAGATTCTAACCCATATAGGACAGGTACTCAGAAGGCGATCTTTTATAAACTTCTTTAAACGCCGTAGAGAAATTGGTGGGGTGGTTGAATCCGACCATGTAGGCCGTTTCAGAAACTGGATGCCCAGCCCGCAGCAGGTCAAGGGCCCGCCGGAGCCGGTAGGTACGGATGAGCCGGGCTGGACTCACCCCCGCCAACATGCTGAGCTTACGGGTCAGGGTACGGATGCTCATGGCTACTTCATCGGCCAGTGATTCGGCCCGAAACGACGAATCGTCCAGATGCGCTTCGATGAGCTGATTCAGTCTGGCCACGAAAGCGTCCTGAGCGACCATCCTGCTTGGCTCTGGGGCTTCGGTCAGGGTAGGGTATAGTCCTGTTTTTTTTTCGTAGTAGTCACGAAGTTTTTGCTGACGATTGATCAGGTTACGCAGCCGCAGCCGCAGTTCGTCCAGATCAAAGGGCTTGGTGAGGTAGTCGTCAGCACCTTCGGCCAACCCCTCGTGGCGGTTGGCCGCCGCCGCCCGGGCCGTGAGCAGTACCACGGCAATGTGATCGGTGACGGGGTTGGTTTTGAGATGACGCGTCAGCTGGTAACCGTCCATTTCGGGCATCATCACATCACTGACTACTACATCGGGCAACTCGCTTTGGGCGATATCCAGTCCCTCACGTCCCGTAGAGGCCGTCAGAACCCGGTAAGAGCCCGACAGCGACTCCGCGATAAAGTGCAGCAATTCGGTATTATCCTCCACCAGCAGGATCATGGGAAGGGTATGGTCATACGCTTCGGCCTCGGCCTGGGTGTGGGGAAAGAACCAGGGTTCGGTATTGGTGGCTACCCTGGCAGGCTCCACTATCGGCTCTTCCTTAGAGATGGGATGGAAAGGGAGTACAAGGGTAAAGGTGGTTGCTAGACCGGGGGTACTTTCTACCGATATGGTTCCCCCCACCAGCCGGGTCAGTTCGTGCACCAGCGCCAGCCCGATGCCCGAGCCTTCGTACGCCCTGGTTAGGGAGGTGTCTACCTGGTAGAAACGGTCAAAAATGTGCGGCAGGTGTTGGGCCGGAATACCAATACCAGTGTCGCTGACCGTGAGCGTCACCCAGATTGCTTCAATCTGGCAGCGAACCGCTACCTGACCATCGGCGGGGGTAAACTTGATGGCGTTGGACAGTAGATTTTTTAGAATTTTCTCCCATTTATCCGCATCAAAGAGCCCAATCTGGTTGGTAGGGCCAGCGGAAAATAGCAGGTTGAGTCTCTTCTGCACGCTAATATCCCGAAAAGAATCCACAATCTGCCCCAAGAAGGCCACAATGTCACCCGGTAACTCTACGACCGGCAGGCTGTCGGCTTCGAGTTTGGCGAGGTCCAGCAGCTGATTAATTAGGTGCAGGAGCTGAAGGGCATTGCGCCGGATGGTGGCCAAGCTATGCCGGGTGCGTTCATCGAGATGGGGGTTTTGCAGGAGAGTATTGGTCGGGGCCAGGATCAGCGACAGGGGCGTTCGAAACTCGTGGGTAATATTATCGAAAAACCGGGCTTTCAGCTCGGCTACGGCTTTGCTGTGGATAGACTCCCTGAGTTGGCATACGTGCCTGGCGGTTTTGTCAATGGTCATTTCCAGGTCCTGGAAGTTGATGGGCTTCAACACAAAATCAAAAGCCCCCCGGTTCATGGCTGTACGTACGTTGTTGATGTCGCCGTAGGCCGATACCATCACCGCCCGGCTGGTGGGCAGCAGGTCGGGCAGTTGGGATAGTAGCGTCAGGCCGTTGATGCCGGGCATATTGATGTCGAGTAGGAGTACATCAATGTTGGCATCCTCCCGTATGGCGTTCAGGGCCTGTTGCCCGCTGGCCGCGAAGCGAAACGTATAATCTCCGGCACTGATTCGCCGCCGGAACTGCTGCTGTATCAGCGGTTGTAACTGTACTTCATCGTCTACAACCAGTATATTGATACTCATAATCCGGTTGTGTGATTGTGTATAACATATTCACCTAGCTTTTCTTTCAACAGCTTGAAGTCAATCGGCTTGGTAAGGAAATCATCGGCCCCGTAGAGGGAGGCCTGCTGCCGGTTGTTCTGATCGCCGTACGCGGTCAGCATCACTACCGCCGGCGGTCGATGCGGATGGATGTTCCGAATGCGTCGTAAGAGTTCCAGGCCGCTCATGCCAAGCATGTTGATGTCCGACAGGATGAGTACTACCCCCGAATCGGGCAGAAGTGCCAGGGCTTCTTCGCCCGAGCGGGCAAACGTCAGTTGAACTTCGCCCCGGTTCGTTTCATGACGGAATCGCTGCTCAAACAGCGGCTGCATCTGGAATTCGTCGTCTACTACTAAAATTTTCATAGGTGTTGTTTAGTTAAATGTAGGGTAAACTAATGACCAACTCGGTTCTTTCTCCTTCTTGGCTCTCCAACACCATTTCTCCCCCATGCCCCTTAGTGACAATGTCGTAGCTGAGGCTTAACCCCAGTCCGGTCCCCTCACCCGTAGGTTTAGTGGTAAAAAAGGGCTGAAAAATCTTGTCGCGGATAGCCTCGGGGATACCCACGCCATTGTCCCTGACAGACAACTCCACCGAGCCGTTGACCTGCCGGGTACTCACCCAGACCGTCGGCTGGTAGGGGGCTTGTGCTTCTTCACCTGCCCCAGCCAACACTGTTTTTTGCATCTGCCTTTGCTTTTGCTGAACAGCGTAGAAGGCGTTGTTGTAGAGGTTGAGCAGTACCCGGCCGATGTCTTGCGGGGCTACCATTACGGGCTTCAGCCCCTCCTCAAACTGCGTACAGAGCTGCACCTGAAAGTCGGCATCCTGCCCAGACCGACGTAGGCCGTGGTAGGTCAGGCGCAGGTACTCGTCGGCCAGCTCGTTGAGGTCAGTAGGGCGGCGCTCGCCGGTACTGCTGCGGCTGTGCTCGAGCATGGAGCGTACGATGCTGCTGGCCCGCTGTCCGTTTTCAACGATGTAGCCCATGTTCTCTCGCAGGTCGGCTGACAGGGCCGTGGCCGCTGGTATGTTTCCCGCACTGACGGTTTGTGCCAGTTCATCGGCAAGCTCAGCCGACACCTCGGCGAAGTTGTTGACGAAGTTCAAAGGGTTCTGAATCTCGTGGGCGATGCCCGCCGTCAACTCGCCCAGAGAGGCCATCTTCTCTTTCTGAATGAGCTGGTTTTGTGCAGCTTTCAGGTTATCCAAAGATTGCTTTAATTCCTGGGTCCGTTCCGCTACTTTGGTTTCCAGCGTTTCGGCATACTGAGTCAGTTCCTCCTTCGACTGCCGCAGCGACTGCGTCATTTGATTGAAATTCTGGGCCAGATCTCCGATTTCGTCCCGAACCGTCACCGGGACCTGCACCGACAGATTCCCCGCGTCAACCTGCCGGACACCTTCCAGAATCTGATTGAGCGGACTCAGCAGGTTGGACCGCAGAAAGCGCGGCAACCCCAGAATCACAACTAGCGTCGTGAATGGAATCAAAAACAAAAAGGCTGCTACCATCTGGTGGTTCACCTGGTCGAAATTCGGCAGATTTACAATCAACTGCCGCAGCAGGAAAGGCGTAAGGGCCAGAATGATGAGTAATGGACACAGCACCAGGCCGACTACTTTGGCCTGGAAGGAAGTGCGCTGCGGGGTGTAGTTCAGAAAGACAATAGTGGAATAGGTGATTTGAATAAACATCAAAGGAGGGACTACAATAAATGACAGCGTAAAAGGACCGAGGTGCAAAAAATCGACTGGGGGTAAAAACGCTACTGAAGCCCAGATCAGGAAAATAATGAAAGCCCATTTCTGGAAACCCCTTAACATTTTACTGGTAGGGGTGGGTAGGCTTGATTCCCTCGTAACTCTGCGGGCTTTTCTGCCAAATACCCCCGTGACCCACAAGGTGCCAGCTAAATGAGGATAAATTATATAACTCGCAACCTGATCAGATAGATAAAAGTCTAACCCCAGCATCATGGACAAAATCAATAATACTACTTGCGACTCCCGCCTGTAGGGATTGCCGCCACATTGGTAGGCAAACCCTACAAAGAATAAAAGCGTAGTGCCCAGAATAATGTTACTCAGCCCGTACATAAGGTCTTTGAAGGGGAGAGATACAACCAGATGATGGAGGGCATTCGTGGCAAAAAACAGACAGTCTGTGAGGTAATATCCAGCAAACAGTTTGGCTTCCAGATTCTTATTTGGCAAACTTAGCAGGTACCCCAAGACCGCACTGGCGAGGGTAAGCTCAGCCACCGCAGCGATAAGGGGCACATTTAATTCATACCAGTCAGGGTTCATCGGTACTTCGGTTAAGGGTATGATTCCAAAGGAATTCTTATAATCAGTTTAGTAGAGCAATCGGGTTTAGTATCGACCACCATTTCCCCCCCATGCCCCTTAGTGATAATGTCGTAGCTGAGGCTTAGCCCCAGTCCGGTCCCCTCGCCCGTAGGTTTAGTGGTAAAAAAGGGCTGGAAAATCTTGTCGCGGATAGCCTCGGGGATACCCACGCCATTGTCCCTGACAGACAACTCCACCGAGCCGTTGACCTGCCGGGTACTCACCCAGACCGTCGGCTGGTAGGGGGCTTCCGCTTCTTCACCTGCCCCAGCCAACACTGTTTTTTGCATCTGCCTTTGCTGAACAGCGTAGAAGGCGTTGTTGTAGAGGTTGAGCAGCACCCGGCCGATGTCCTGAGGGGCTACCATCACGGGCTTCAGCCCTTCCTCGAACTGCGTACAGAGCTGCACCTGAAAGTCGGTATCCTGCCCAGACCGACGTAGGCCGTGGTAGGTCAGGCGCAAGTACTCGTCAGCCAGCTCGTTGAGGTCGGTAGGGCGGCGCTCGCCGGTACTGCTGCGGCTGTGCTGGAGCATGGAGCGTACGATGCTGCTGGCTCGCTGTCCGTTTTCGACGATATAGCCCATGTTCTCTCGCAGGTCAGCCGACAGGGCCGTGGCCGCTGGTATGTCTCCCGCGCTGACGGTTTGTGCCAGTTCCTCGGCCAGCTCGGCCGACACCTCGGCGAAGTTGTTGACGAAGTTCAAAGGGTTCTGGATCTCGTGGGCGATGCCGGCCGTCAGCTCGCCCAGAGAGGCCATCTTCTCTTTCTGAATGAGCTGGTTTTGTGCAGCTTTCAGGTTATCCAAAGATTGCTTTAATTCTTGGGTCCGTTCCGCTACTTTGGTTTCCAGCGTTTCGGCATACTGTGTCAGTTCCTCCTTCGACTGCCGCAGCGACTGCGTCATTTGATTGAAATTCTGGGCCAGATCTCCGATTTCGTCCCGAACCGTCACCGGTACCTGCACCATGAGATTCCCGGCATCGACTTGCCGAACTCCTTCCAGGATCTGATTGAGTGGACTTAATAGAGTGGACCTCAGAAAACGCGGCAATCCCACAATCACAACCAGCGTCGTGAATGGAATCAAAAACAAAAAGGCTACTACCACCTGTTGGTTTACCTGGGCGAAATTCGGCAGATTTACAATCAACTGCCGTAGCAGTAAGGGCGTAAGGGCTAAAATGATGAGCAGGGGACACAGGACAAGACCCACCACTTTGGCCTGGAAGGAAGTGCGTTGCGGGGTGTAGTTTAGAAATATGATGGCGGCATAAGTGGTTTGAACAAATTGCATTGGCTGTACTACATAATACCAAAGCGTAAAGGGAGGGAGGCCCAGGAGCATGGCCAAAGGATTATAAAAGACGATTAACCAAATTAGGACTATAAAGAAAGTCATGCTTTGAAAATCCCTTAACATTTTACTGGTGAGTGTCCGTCGACCTTCTTCTTTTTCTTCCAGGCGGGCTTTTCTCCCGAATACAGCCATTATCCATACCAAGCAGGTCAAATTGACCAAATATTGACCAGGATTTTGATTGTTGTCTATACCGAATAGATAAAAGCTAATTCCAAGCATCAAGCCATAAACCAACAAACTCGCATACAACTCGCGTTTGTAGGGATTGCTTCTGCATTGGTAGGCAAACCACATATGAATTAAAAATATTGCTGTTACGAGGATGTTATTCATCATTAGCAAATACCCCTTTAACGGGGGATAGACTACTAGGCTAGAGAGAGCATAACTTGAATAGAACAGGGACAGTGACAGAAAATAGCTGACAAAAATTTTCGCGTCACGGTTCTTGACAGGTAAACTAGCCAGGTACCCCAGAATAGCTAAGCAGAGGGTGAGTAAAGCCACCGTTGCTATTGCGGACACATTTAGTTCAAACCAGCTTGTGTTCATAGAAAGTTAGGGTTTACGTGTGTATTTCCAGCGGAATCCTAATGATCAGTTCAGTAGAGCAATCGGGCTTAGTATCAACCACCATCTCCCCCCCATGCCCCTTAGTGATAATGTCGTAGCTGAGGCTTAGCCCCAGGCCAGTTCCCTCGCCCGTAGGTTTAGTGGTAAAAAAGGGCTGGAAAATCTTGTCGCGGATAGCCTCGGGGATACCCACGCCATTGTCCCTGACAGACAACTCCACCGAGCCATTGACCTGCCGGGTACTCACCCAGACCGTCGGCTGGTAGGGGGCTTGTGCTTCTTCACCTGCCCCAGCCAACACTGTTTTTTGCATCTGCCGATGCTTTTGCTGTACAGCGTAGAAGGCGTTGTTGTAGAGGTTGAGCAGTACCCGGCCGATGTCTTGCGGGGCTACCATCACGGGCTTCAGCCCTTCCTCAAACTGCGTACAGAGCTGCACCTGAAAGTCGGCATCCTGCCCAGACCGGCGTAGGCCGTGGTAGGTCAGGCGCAAGTACTCGTCAGCCAGCTCGTTGAGGTCAGTAGGGCGGCGCTCGCCGGTACTGCTGCGGCTGTGCTCGAGCATGGAGCGTACGATGCTGCTGGCTCGCTGTCCGTTTTCGACGATGTAGCCCATGTTCTCTCGCAGGTCAGCCGACAGGGCCGTGGCCGCTGGTATGTCTCCCGCGCTGACGGTTTGTGCCAGTTCCTCGGCCAGCTCGGCCGACACCTCGGCGAAGTTGTTGACGAAGTTCAAAGGGTTCTGGATCTCGTGGGCGATGCCGGCCGTCAGCTCGCCCAGAGAGGCCATCTTCTCTTTCTGAATGAGCTGGTTTTGTGCAGCTTTCAGGTTATCCAAAGATTGCTTTAATTCTTGGGTCCGTTCCGCTACTTTGGTTTCCAGCGTTTCGGCATACTGAGTCAGTTCCTCCTTCGACTGCCGCAGCGACTGCGTCATTTGATTGAAATTCTGGGCCAGATCTCCGATTTCGTCCCGAACCGTCACCGGTACCTGCACCATGAGATTCCCGGCATCGACCTGACGCACCCCTTCCAAAATCTGGTTGAGCGGACTCAACAGATTGGACAGCAGAAAACGCGGTAGCCCTACAATCACGACCAGCGCGGTGAGCGGAATCAGGATCAAAAAGGCAGACGATATCTGATGGTTCACCTCGTCGAAATTCGGCAGATTTACAATCAACTGTCGCAGCAGAAAAGGCGTAAGGGCCAGGATGATGAGCAGGGGACACAGCACCAGGCCGACAACTTTGGCCTGAAAAGAGGTGCGCTGGGGCGTATAGTTCAGGAATACAGTAACAGAATAGGTGATAAGAATAAGTTGCAACGGCTGTACAACATAATACCAAAGTGTAAATGAAGGGAGTGAAAGTAGGCTGGCGAGTGGATTATAAATGGCAACTAGCCAACCAATCATGGTTATGATGGCCCATTTCTGAAATCCCCCAAACATCTTACTTACAGGAGTGGGCCGCCCGTATTCATGCTCAACCCGGCGGGCTTTTCTTTCATATATCCCTATGACCCACATGACGCCGAACAAATGGGGCAAACCCATAGTAATATGAATCTTACCTACGTCAAATACAAAAAGGGGTGTCCACACCATCACGGTTAAAAGGAACATAACCGCATACGACTCCCGTTTGTAGGGATTGCCCCCACATTCGTAGGCAAACCATACAAAAATTAAAAATGAGATGGCTAGAAGGATATTACTTAGTGCAGTTGTATAACCTAAGGACGGGGGATAAACAAGCAGTTTGCGAATAAAATTAATCACATAAAACAGGCTTAATACTACATGATAAACGGTAAACAGCTTTGCATCACGATTTTTATCCGGTAAACTAGCCAGGTACCCCAGAATAGCTAAGCAGAGGGTAAGCAGAGCAGCCGCAGCTACGGCAGACACATTTAGTTCAAACCAGCTTATGTTCATAAAAAGTTAGGGTTTAGGTGTGTATTTCCAGAGGAATTCTAATAATCAGTTCAGTAAAGCAACCGGGTTCTGTTTCCACGCGCATCTCGCCCCCATGGCCTTTGGTCACAATGTCGTAGCTCAAACTAAGGCCCAAACCCGTGCCCTCGCCCGTAGGTTTAGTGGTAAAAAAAGGTTGGAAAATCTTGCCGCGGATAGCCTCGGGGATACCCATGCCATTGTCCCTGACAGACAACTCCACCGAGCCGTTGACCTGCCGGGTACTCACCCAGACCGTTGGCTGGTAGGGGGCTTCCGCTTCTTCACCTGCCCCAGCCAACACTGTTTTTTGCATCTGCCGATGCTTTTGCTGTACAGCGTAGAAGGCGTTGTTGTAGAGGTTGAGTAGTACCCGGCCTATGTCCTGCGGAGCTACCATCACGGGCTTCAGCCCCTCTTCAAACTGCGTACAGAGCTGCACCTGAAAGTCGTCATCCTGCCCAGACCGACGTAGGCCGTGGTAGGTCAGGCGCAGGTACTCGTCGGCCAGCTCGTTGAGGTCGGTAGGGCGGCGCTCGCCAGTACTGCTGCGGGAATGTTCCAGCATGGAGCGTACGATGCTGCTGGCCCGCTGTCCGTTTTCGACGATGTAGCCCATGTTCTCTCGCAGGTCAGCTGACAGGGCCGTGGCCGCTGGTATGTCTCCCGCGCTGACGGTCTGCGCCAGCTCTTCGGCCAGCTCAGCCGACACCTCGGCGAAGTTGTTGACGAAGTTCAGGGGGTTCTGGATCTCGTGGGCGATGCCCGCCGTCAGCTCGCCCAAGGAGGCCATCTTCTCTTTCTGAATGAGTTGGTTTTGTGCAGCTTTCAGGTTATCCAAAGATTGCTTTAATTCCTGGGTCCGTTCCGCTACTTTGGTTTCCAGCGTTTCGGCATACTGAGTCAGTTCCTCCTTCGACTGCCGCAGCGACTGCGTCATTTGATTGAAATTCTGGGCCAGATCTCCGATTTCGTCCCGAACCGTCACCGGTACCTGCACCATGAGATTCCCGGCATCGACTTGCCGAACTCCTTCCAGGATCTGATTGAGTGGACTTAATAGAGTGGACCTCAGAAAACGCGGCAGCCCCACAATCACGGCTAGGGTAGTGACAGGAATTAAAATCAAAAAGGCAGCTGACAAGCGGTGGATTACCAAGTTCAAATTGGGCAGGTCCACAATCAGTTGTCGTAGCAGAAAAGGCGTAAAGCCCAAAATGATTAGCAGCGGACACAGCACCAGCCCGACTACCTTGGCCTGGAACGATGTGCGCTGCGGAGTGTAGTTCAGGAATATAATAGCTGCATAGGTAATTTGAATAAGGTTCAATGAGTGTAGCACATAGTACCAAAGCGTAAAGGGAAGATACTCCAGAATCCTAGCCACATGATAATAGATGACAACTAACCAAATCAATAAAATTAGGAACGCCCATTTTTGAAAACCTCTCAGCATTTTACTGGTGGCAGTAGGCCTGCCCGATTCATGCTCAGCCAGGCGGGCTTTTCGGCTATATACCCCCAATACCCAGGTCTCACTAATTAGATAGGCAAAGGCTACATAAATATTTCGAGTGCTTATATCCGTTAGCAAAAGGGTGGCTGCCACCATCAGGCCCAATACCAATAAAGCCCATTTTGACTCCCTTTTAAAAGGGTTACCCCCACATTGGTAGGCAAACCGTACATAAAATAAAAACCCGAAATACAAGACGCCGTTACCTACCCCAACCAAAATCCTGCGAAAGGGGGTATATATGACAATGTTGTATAAAAGATCATCGGCAAAGAACAAACACACTGAAAAGAAATTTCCTATAAACAGTTTGGCTTCCAGATTCTTATTGGGCAAACTGAGCAGGTAAATCAGGATCGTGAGGGTAAGCGTAAACTGAGCCCCCACAGACACAACAGACACATTTAAAACAAACCAGTCAGGGTTCATAGGAACTCATATTTAGTGTGTGATTCCAGAGGATTTTTCTTAATAAGTCCAGCAGAGCAGCTGTTGCAGCCGCCGAACGTGGGAGCTATTGCTGCCTATACCTAGTCATACCCTTCCGATCTCCAACGAATCCGAAACCATTTGTTGAAACTAAGCTAATGTATATATTTTCTTTTTATTATACCAAAAACAACAGGAATTCTCCGCAACCTAATTGGTTACTCCCCCCCGGCTCCGTTCCTCTTCAGAACCAGTAGCCCGGCGATTGACCGCGTTGACCGTTTTCTTGCCGAAGGTGTTGGTGTACGTAAATTGCACCACCCGCGGTTCAAAATTCAGCCCCCAACTACCCACCTGCCCCACCGCAGGGTTGTCGGTAATGACCCGCATGCGATTCGTCCAGAACAGATCCGTTACGTTCACCAGAAGATTTCCACCATTCTTGAATTTTTTCTTCAAACCAGCATTGACACTGCCCATAGCTTTCATTCTGGCAATACCCATGAACGAGGGCGTGGTGTAAAAAAGGGAGAGTTCCGCGGTCCAGGTTTTACTAAGGGTAAAGGTGCTGGCGTTGAGACCGTTTCCGGCAAAAATCCGCAACGATACGGGTTTGCCTTCCGCCACGGTTTTTATTGATTGACCATAGGCGATCAAATTGGTTTGCATTTGCCACCAGTCAGTGAGGCGCAGCGGAAAATTGAAGGTAGCGGTCAGTCCGTTGATCGAATTAATATTCTCTGGCCTGCCAACGGTCGTGCCAGAGGTGGAGTCCACCCGCATCCGGAAGCGGTCCAGCGCGTTGCGGTCGTGGGTGGACCTAACCGAGAATAGGTAGCTGCTCTTGAACCGATAGGTAGCCTCCACGGCCTCCGTAAAGGTTGGAAGAAGATTGGGATTACCCGTCACAAAGGAATAGGGGCTGGTGAAGATCACCCACGGTGCCAAAAGGGAATATTGGGGCCGGGCAATCCGGCGGCTGTACGCCAGACGCAGGCTGCTGGTTTTGCTCAGGTCCTTTGTCCAGAATACACTCGGAAAAAAGCTTCCGTAGCGCCGACGAACCACTGGTGGCTGGCCTGGCTCCCCTAAGTCGGTACGGGTGTATTCATAGCGGAGGCCAGCCTGTAATTTCTGGTTCTTCGGGAGTTGAAATTGTGTGTTCACATACAGCGCGTCAATCACCTCATCTAGGTCATATAATTGGCTGAGGGCCGCATCGCGCCGCCAAGCACCGTCGCGGTTATGGGTGATGGCCAAATCATTGCTCAGTTGCATCCGGGTCGACTTGGCCCCCACATCGAGCCGGTGCTGCTTTCCCAGCGCCTGACTGTAATCGGCTTTCAACACCCAAATTCCGATAGGCGATTCTTTCTTGATATTGGTCAAATCTGTCTTAGTGGTACCTTGCTGGGGAAAGGCCGAAAGATTGGTATAATCGTGCGGATTCTGGTTGTGGTACAGCAGGTAGTCCACATCTAGGCTGAGTTGCTGCTTGCCGGCAAAGGTATGCCGCACGTTTGCATTGACCATTTGGTGCTGCCAGATATCCTTTCCATCGTCGGTCATAGTACTGCGCTCCATAAGCAGGCCGTTTCGGCGGATATTCGTCAGGCGATTCGCATCCCCGTAGAAGCCGTTCGAGAAACCGGATAGCAAGCCACCAATCACGGTGTTGGCCCCCAGGCTGTAATCAAAGCCCAAGCGGGCGTTGTGGGTTTGCCGGCGACCGTAGTTATGGCTATTGAAGTCCCATAAACTGATGATTCCTTCATTACTTATGCGCATGTCACCGAGATGTTCCATCCACGTCCGGCTGTGCAGCACGGAGTAATCTCCAAACAGATTCAGGTTCTTCTTTCGGTGGTTCAGCAAAAGGGAGCCGTTGAGGCGTTCGAACCGGCCGAAACCGGCCGACAGGGTGTAGCTTCCGTTGGTACCTTCGTTGACATTCTTTTTCAGCACGATGTTAATCAAACCAGCATCTCCCTCGGCGTCGTACTTGGCGGGTGGGTTCGAAATGAGTTCAATCTTGTCGATGTTCGAGGCGTTCATGCCACTTAGCATCTGCACCACGGCCTCCATGGGCAGGCGGTTCAGGCGGCCGTCGATCATCACAAGTACCCCATTTTTCCCGTTTAACGAGAGTCCGCTGTTCTGACGATTGACCGTCACGCCTGGCGAACGTTCCAGCACATCGAGCGCCGAGCCTCCGGCAGCGGTCAGCATATTCTCCACATTCACCACCAACTTATCCATTTGCTGCTCAAACAAGGGCTTTTTGGCCACTACATTTACTTCGGTCAACTGATTGGCTTCGGGTGCCATTACCAGGGCGGGTAGCTCATGCTGGTCCCCGGCGTCAAGCGAAAAAAGAGACGAGTATACCTTTTCGTAACCTATTGCCGAAACCGCTACCCGATAGAGCCCGCTTTTGATATTTTCGATTATAAACTGTCCTGATTCGGTGGCTACGGCCCCTTTGACCAGGGTTGAATCGGCCTGATGGAGCAGCAATACGGAGGCATAAGAAAGGGGGCTTCCCTGACTGTCTCGAACGGTTCCCCGGACGGAAGTGCCCAATAGAGATTGTCCACTGGCTTCTATGGCCAACTGTGCCAGACCAATAATTGAAAGGAAATACAGAAGTTTCATAGCGATTAATGGTTTGATTGTATGATAATACAAACTTCACCCTTTCATGCTACAGTTGCGTTTGATTTCGTGACAGAATCGTATGATTTTAGGACTAGGTACTCCTTAGGCATTGCGATAGAAATAATTGGAGCAGGAAAAAGCGACTGTTGAGTTAAATTAAAATTTAATACGGCACCAACTGGCCAGAAAAAGCACCTCGGGTTTCCCGTAGTAAAGTTGGCTTGGTGTGTCTTGTCCTAAAATCACCTGATTGCGCGGGCGCTATTGAATACCGATGACAACTTGAGTAGTAGTTCTGAATTTCTTATCTTGTCGCAGCTTCAGCGATAAGCTCCTCAACTTAATGGTATTTATAAATCCTTCCTAAAATCTGGGCTGGAATGGGTATCTCCTCGGCTATTAGCTGAGGCAATTGGTAAATACACTGGTGATCTCTCAGCAGAATCCCGAATAGAAAAATCTTTATTTATCTATCCATTCCCTGAAGCTGTTTCATCTCTTTAATTATCAATTTATATGGCAAAGCAAACCACCGTAGCCCTTTCAGTAGTCAATCCCCATGCAGCAGGCATTGACATCGGCTCACGCTTCCATTGGGTAGCCGTTGACCAAAACAAAGAGAATGTACGCTCTTTCGGAGTCTATACAAACGATCATTGGCAACTTATTTTGTATCTGCGGGAGCACGGAATTACGTCAGTAGCCATGGAAAGTACGGGCAGTTACTGGCAGACACTCTTTAACGCCTTGCAGGAAGCCGGCTTTGAGGTATACTTGGTGGGAGGGAGCCAGACGAAGAATGTACAAGGACGTAAAACAGATGTCATTGATTGTATGTGGATTCAGAAATTGCATTCTTTGGGTTTATTAGCAGGTAGTTTCCTGCTAAGCGATACGCTTCAGGAATTACGCACTTATTACTATCATCGCCAGCATTTGATTGAGCAGTTGGCTACCTATACCCATAAAATGCAGAAATCACTTCGGCTGATGAACATTCGTCTCGATGTGGCTATCCGAGATATTACAGGGAAATCGGGCCTTGCTATTATTGAAGCCATTCTGGCCGGAAACCGAGATCCCCATTATTTAGCCTCATTAGTAGACGTGCGTATGAAAAAATCTAAAGAGGAAATCGCTCAATCGCTTGAGGGCTGGTGGAGACAGGAGCTGCTTTTCGAATTACAGGCCTCTTTAGCTTTTTATAAGATTTATCAGAATTCTTTGGCAGAGTGCGACCGGGTAATTGAGCAGGCTTTACGACGATGTATGCCTGTAGAGCCGGTTGCTGAACCCGCTCAAAAAAAGTATCGGGAAAACAAAAAGAAAAGCAGTAAGAATGCTCCTGATTTTGATGTTTCCACCATTGCCTATCAGTATTTTCAAACGGATCTGTTTAGTATTTCCGGTATCAGTCACAGTACCGTTCTCTGCCTGTTGACTACATTGGGCAATGATATTCATAAGTTTACTTCTGCCAAAAAATTTGCCGGCTGGCTTCGATTGGTTCCCAATAATAAAATCAGCGGTGGGCGTATTATCAGCCATCGTACTCCTTCGGGCAAATCCTATATCGCTTCGGCTTTGCGACAGGCTGCGAACTCAATCGGGAATCAGACCAATCATGAACTTAGTCCTTTCTTCAAACGAATCGCCTATAAAAAAGGGAGAGTTGCAGCCATAACGGCAACGGCCCGAAAGCTGGCTGTCATTATATGGAATATGATTACGAAAGCAGAACCCTACCGAAAAAATCAAGCCAAAGAAACGAGTCAGCCGTTAAGGTAGGCTGGATTACGGCAGATAAAGCGACGGATAGACGCTCTTCATTTAAGTCAAGATGAATTAATCAAACTCTTTTCAAAAACCTAATTACCAATTGGTTAGTGGATTGTTGTATAGAAAAATCCGTCAGCGTTAGATAGGATTCCTGTTTCAGCAGAAAATCCCCAATGTAATGATACCGTAAGGATACGTAATGTTACCTTAACGATACCGCAAGGATACGTAAGTAAGGTAACGTATTGTCAGCTCTTGAAAAACTAACGCATGGGTTAGAAAAAAAGGCATGTTGCTTTAGGTAACCTGTCATCCGAAACCTTAGATAACCTATAATTAACCTAAGGTAACCTGTAGGTATCATGAGATTTTCCAGAGCACTAAAGAGGTAGGTTACCTAAAATCAATGGTAGTTATTGGAGTATTTGTGACATTATACAAACGACCGTTCGTAAAAGGCCACAAAGGTGATACTCTTTAAAATTGACCTTCCCTTCTTTATAATGGAGGTTAATTTTTTTAAACCATCTAATTTTTAGGGACGCTTACAAGGCAGCATATTATTTTTCTGAATTCTCCTTTTCCAAATGATACAGCCTTTTTCTTAAAGCCTGCATTTCTTCATTCTGTTTTGCGGTGTAAATGGTCAACTCCTCTACCTTTTCCAGAAGTTTCGAAATAATTGTGTTTATATCAATTCCCTTATCCACTATTTCCTGAGCAGATGGAATATTAGGCAGGTGTCTATTTTTTATTGCAAACGCCATAACCTCTTCGATGGGGGCAAGTGGATAGCTTTTCTCAAATACTTTATCAGACCATTGATTTGGATGGTCGTATTTTATCCTGAAATTGGAGACCAGAAATGAGCCTTCCGAGTCCAACGCCAGAAAATCACGCCCATTGATTTTCAAGGAAGGAGAATTCAGACCGATACGCATATTTACAACCCCTTTGACATCCAACCTATACGCTGGAGAGGCCGTTCCGATTCCTACCTTAATGGCGTTGTTTGCCGTATCTCCCAGAATAATGGCATTATTAATAGCTACTTTGGCATTGGAACCGATAGCAACCGAATTAGTGATGGCAGAAGTTGTGCCATTGGAATTACTGCCTAGTAAGACGTTATTTTGTCCAGTCAGAATAGTGTTCCCAGAATTCAACCCCAGCAGGATATTAGAAGAATTTTTCAGTTTCAAGATGGCAGCTCCGTTGATTCTATAGGAGCTGGTATCAGGAATCGTAATGCCGCTTTTAACAGTCAGAATACTATTAGCAGGCGTTTCAATGATTTGTGCTACGGTACTAAACAGAATCAGAGAAAACAGTGTTGAGAAGAAGTAAAACTTCATAGGTTTTTGATTTAAAATTGTTTCCATTTAACGAATTAATAAAACTTGAGTAAATTCTTAAGTTATATCCGGACTGAACCATTATGAATTAATACCGGCATTGCTTTCCCAGCTCAGCAAACCGCTTTGATTAGCTGAAAGATACAGAAAATATGCTTCAATTCACCTTTGTCCATACTGTCTGCCCACCAATTATTGATGTGGCATTTACCGCATCGTCAGAAAAAGAAAATGTAGGTTGTGGAATAGATGTACCATTGACAACTGAATTAAAGATCCATCCGACCGGCAGCTTTGAGCAATATCCGTTGGCATTGTAACAGGGAGCGCAGGCACAGTCGGGAGTGTCGGGCCGAATCAGAGGTACTTCACTTTTACCTACAAACGCTAATGTCCCGCCATTTGAGTACCAGGGTGTGCCACTCTTATTGGTATTACTCCAGAGTTGGATACTCCATCCAGAGGGGGAAAAAACGGCAGTGCCAGACCCTTGTTCTCCCTGTCTAATAGATACCAAATTGTAAGTGCCGATAATCAGTTCCTGGTCAAATTCAGGCTTGGGTTTGGTTTGGAATGTGAGCACTTGGCCGTAATAGACTCCACTGGTGGACTTGGCATATGTCCTAGTGTAATAGGTGGTGTTGTCAATCAGTCCTGCCAACTGGGCAGTGAAGGTTGTATCATCCGGCGGATTTGCACTAGCTGTAAATTCTATCCTACTATTGCTGATATCAGGTAATGCATTGCTTGAAGAATAACAAACCCCATAGGCGTAAGCACCACCAAACTTTATATTTTCAATTCGTGAAAGAACTTTCGCCTTGCTATGAGTGATATCTAATACACTTTGTGTGATAGCCAGAGGCTTGTTGTCAGGTGTTTTGAAAGTGAGAGCTTGGCCATAATAGACCTGACTTGAAGTACGCGCGTAGGCTCTAGCATAATATATAGTATTGATATTCAGGCCATTGATACTGGCCGTGAATGTTGTGTCAAATGGAAGGGTTCCTGTGGGAATAAGTTCGGTTTTACTATCACCAACTGTCGGAAGTGCGTTGCTGGTGGAATAACAGATACCATAAGCAGTCACACCACCGATGCCGAATTTCTTTATCATCCCCGTAACATCAGAGACTGTGGGTGTAATGTTGCTGGCATACAGAGTGCTGACTTCTGGTTGTGCACTCCTCACTTCTATATCGAACCACTGGAAATCAGACCACTCATATGTAGGGACATTAGTAATGTCTACATGACGTTTCTTTACATAGATACCGATGGTATGTTTGCCAACATTTAGATCTAAATCTGTTGTTTCATCATAGTACTCTGCTGTATGTAGCCTAGTTGCTTCGGAATTGTAAATCTGAATTTTACAATCCTCACAGCCATCTAATACGCGAAATTGTCCGTAGATAATTACTCCATCTTTTAATTCAGTATTCTTATTGATGTTAGATACATAAAATTTTTCTTTCTTGAATTTGTCATTCCCAACCGTACCGAGGTCAGCTTCTTTAAATTTGAAACTGATATTTGTATCATCGAAAAGATTTTGAGGCAAGCCAACAAATGTCCTGTACTCGCCAACTCCATTACCTTCTTCGTTTTTATACATTTCAAACCCTCCAAGCGAATTGTATGCAATAGTTCTTGTCTCACCAGGTATATTCGGATCAGCAACTAACAATCCATTGTCATCAACACCTGTTAGAATAATTGCATGTCCCCCTTCCTTGCCATAATTTGACAGGGCTAAATATATGGGTTTGGGTTTGGGTTGTCCGATTGAGTAATTCGAAAGTAAAAAATAATATAATATCTGATAGTATTGCTGTTTGTCAAAAATTTCTTTGTTGATATATTTCTGAAAAAATATTGACAAGTACTCCTGAACTAATAATATTTCTTGATGAGGTTGTACGACAGAGACGAGTCTTATCCCCAAAGAGTTATCAAACCAAAGCTTGTCATTTCCTTTATCATTCTTTTCTATAAATCTCCCATAGTCTTTATTTCCAAATAATGGCTTTTTCTTTAAAGGTTTAATATAGTTGTAATAATACATTGCTGTCCGGGACATTCCGGAACAGTTTCCATTAGGAGTAAATATTGATCCAGTGTTCGGAAATTCCCAATCATCTTCGCCTGGGGTAAAACCTGTACTTCCTTCGAAGTTAACCAACTTTGAGTTCTCAATTGAACTTATGAAAACATCTAGGTGGTCAGAATCGCCTACCAATACATTACTCATTGATTCACTATCTATTGAGCCTGACCCAAAGCTTGTTGCACCGAGCTCTATGTTGTTTTCACTTATAGAAAGTATTGGTAGAAAACTGAATTGCTTACTATTTTTCGAATAAGTAAACGCCATGGCGAAATGATTGGGCGGTATACTGATGGGGACAGTTAATTTGACAATTTTTTCAGCAAAATTACCTCCACTTTCAACCCGTATAACATTTGTAATTGGATTAAAATTAGGGCCCAAATCATGCTTTACAATTTTTCCCGTTGAAATCTTAAATGTTTGTGCAGTTGAATAGGCTCCTTCGGGTATGTCTATGCTAAACCCTGAAATTGGTGATTTTGGATCATCAATAATCAATTTACCCCCATCGGGATTTATCACGCTCTGCTTTATCTCCTTGAGGTCTATAACGGCCAACTCTCCCACCTGTTCAGCGCCAAAATATAGATGTCCCCCATTTTCATAAATCATCTTGCCCTTAAGGACTATATCTTTAGCCACACCTACCGTATTGAGTGTAATCGTATGGCCGGGGGCGATGGTTACAATATCACTGGCTTTTGGCGTTCGTCCACACAACCATACCTTGGGATCGTTCCAGTTGCCGCTCTTGATAGAGGTCATCAGCGTGCCTACCGAAATGGGATTAGAAGGGTTCTTTAAAGGGTCGTTGGGAATATAAGTTAGGATTTTGCCATAATTACCGCCGAGGAATATAGTTTCAGTGTCATAATAGTAAATCAGGCTGAGGCTTTCATTGTAAATAGTCATCTAAAAGTGGACAGCTAAAGCTTAGAAGAGAAGAGACAATTTCTTAAATTGTTTCACTTAATTTTTCTTTATCATGTCCAAATCAAACAAGAAGGCTTCTATTAAGCCACAGG
>NZ_QPIW01000005.1 GCF_003339505.1 Runella aurantiaca | reverse complement strand
GGAGTGGATAGCTAATTTGTTTGAATCTCTCTTTCGTACAGCGAAAAAAGAAAAGAGAAGGCTGGACAAAAACACGATTAGACCATCGCCCAAAGATATTTTAATGGCTTAGCCTGACGGCTATGGTGATAACACCAACAATGGCATCAACACCCTCGCGGGCGGTTTTGAGAAACCTGCCCCACCAAGTTCAACCAAAAGGGCCTGATTTTCGATAAAATCAGGCCCTTTTTATATTTAAACGTACGTTTTTAGTCCAGAAAAATGCCAACTATGGCTTGCGCCAACGACAATCCTAAGCTGAACAATAAAGCGGCCAAAATGCTCGAAACGCTGAAGCCGTCTACCAGATAATCGCAGAGATAAACAATCAGGATGTTGATGACGAAATAAAACAAACCAAGGGTTAGAATGGTGATGGGCAATGAGAAAAAGAGCAATATCGGTTTTATAAACGTATTGAGCAGTCCCATCACGATGGCGACAATAATGGCGGTTTGGGTGGTGTCAACGTAAAAGCCCTGGAGCACGCGGCTGGCGGCTATCACCACAATAGTGCTTACAATGAGGCGTACAATCAGATTTATCATAAAAGAAGAAAGGTTTGGTTTGAAAATGAATAAGGAAAGATTTTCGGTTGTAAAATTAGAAATACTCCCGAAAATCCAATGGACAATTGTCGGGTATTTCCACTAAACGCCGTCGACCAATTCAAATTGTAACTTAATCAGGCCCGCATACAGGCCGTTTTCGTTCATGGCCAGTTCTTCGTGGGTGCCAGACTCAAAGATGGTGCCTTCTTTGATGACATAGATGCAGTCTACATTGCGGACGGTGGCTAGTCGGTGGGCGATGATGATTGTGGTGCGATTCTGCATCAAACGGTCGAGGGCATCTTGTACCAATTTCTCCGATTCGGCATCCAACGAGCTGGTGGCTTCGTCGAGAATCAGGATTTTGGGGTCTTTCAAAATGGCCCTTGCAATGGCAATCCGTTGACGTTGACCGCCTGAGAGCTTGATGCCGCGTTCGCCCACGACGGTTTCCAATTGGTCGGGGAAAGATTCAATAAAGTCGAGGGCGTTGGCTTTGCGGGCGGCTTCCCGAATCTCTTCGTGGGTGGCGTTGGGCTTGCCGTAAGCGATGTTTTCGCGGATGGTGCCGCCAAACAAAATGACTTCCTGAGGCACCACGGCGATGTTTTGGCGGTAAGCCGTAATATCAAACGTCTGAATATCCTGCCCATCTACCGAGATTTTGCCGCCCAGCGGGGTATGATAACGCATCAAAAGTTGTACAATGGTTGATTTTCCAGCACCGCTATAACCCACCAACGCGATTTTCTGACCGGCAGGTACGTTGAGCGAAACGCCTTTCAAAACCTGCATATCGGGTCGGGTCGGGTAGGCAAATTGTACGTTATCAAAAGCGATATTGCCGTTAACGGTAATCGGTTGTATTTGTTGGTGCACATCCACTTCTGATTTTTCATCCAAAATTTCCAGCAATCGCTCCGAAGCGCCTAAGGTTTTCTGAATCTGGGCATACATATCGCCCAAACCGCCAATAGAACCCCCAATAAACATGGTGTAGAAAATGAAGGTCATCAATTCAGAAAAGGGCATTTCGCCGCTTTGTACCAGCGTAGCACCGTACCACACCACCCCGACGATGCCGCCAAACAGCGCAAAAATGATGAATGAAACGAATCCACCGCGAAAACGGGCCGCTTTTAACGAGGCCGTGATAACGCGAGAGAGCGCATCGCCGTAGCGGTTGATTTCGAGAAATTCATTCGTAAAAGCTTTTACGATTGTTACGGATTGGAGCGTTTCTTCCACCACGACGTTGGCGTTTGCCAGTTCGTCTTGGGCTTTCTTGGAGAGTTTGCGGATGTAGCGCCCAAAAATCATGGCTACTACAATAGCCACGGGAAATGTGGCCAACATAAAAATGGTCAGTTTCCAAGAAATAAAGCAGATAATCACGATACCCACCACCACCGTGGCCAATGAACGAAACAATTCGGCCAACGTAAATGACAGCACATCCTGCAACGCCTGTACATCGGAGGTGATGCGGCTCATGAGTTCGCCCACGCGGCGTTGTTCAAAAAAAGGAATGGGCAAAGATACGATTTTGCCGTATAAAGTACGCCGAATATCGGCCATGCCTTTCTCGCTCACGATGGAGAAAAAATAAATACGCCCAAACGAAAAGAGCGATTGCAGCACCAAAATACCAATCAGAAAAAGAACCACCTGATTGAGTTCATAAGTGGATTTTCCTTCAATCACCGCCACAATTTCGCCAATCAATTTGGGGAAAATAAGGTTGGTCGTCAGTGAGAGAAGCAGGAAAAGGATTCCTACCAGAAACGTTTTTTTATAGGGTAAAATAAATCGAAATATCTTGAGGGCTTTCGACAGACTTTCTTTGCTGAGTTTGCGCTTTTTATCTTCGGGCGACAATTCCACGCCCGTTCCTCTTCCTTTTGCCATTTTGTGGGTTAATTTTATGCTTTAACTACTTCTAAGAAGGTGTTTTAAATTTATTTGCATTATTTTAAAGCTGGTCGAAGACCCACCCCGCCCTTTCAGGGCACCCCTCCAAGGAGGGGAATTAAGTAAAATCCCCTCTTGAGAGGGGTGCGGCTTTAGCCGCGGGGTGTGTGAATACTATAAACTACTTACAAGCATTTACTTATATTCAAGTATCGAACAACTACTTTTAATGTATGTGTTCTTGGTTTGAATCCCAGCGGGATCACAAAGTTACTCTTCTTCTTTTTGCCCCTTGTATTTTGATTGCTCCAACAACTGCCTAACATTGGTATTAGCCATTAAATCAGGGAGTTTGGTGGATGGATTTTCTGCCAAATACCGATTGATGATGCGCCAACCTACCCAACGACCGATTCCGCCGGGACAATATTGGCTTATTTCGGGCGTGGCAGGACGCTCGCTGATGAAGCGGTCTTTTTCGGCATCGCGGGTTTGGTACAACAGCTTGCGGTCCAAAAAATATGCCCAAATGTCTTCTTGTGAAGCGTATATATCTTCGAGCTGCTCCTGCGAATAGCCAATAATGAGGCTGTCGGGTGTTTCGGGGGCTACGTGCTTGACAAATTCGAAGCCTTTGCCGTACCACATCATGTCGGCGAGCAGTGTTTGGTCGTTTTCGGGTACTTTGTTGTATTTCTCCGAAATGAAAAACAAAACGGCAGGCACAATGTATTCTTGTTGATACCGACGGAGTTGATAATCAAATAGTTGGGGGCGGTACTTGGCTTTTGGCCCGCCAAAATAATCAAGACCGATGACAATCACGCTGTCGGAAACGTACAAATCACTGCCCATAAAACCCGTCACGGTGGTGACTATTTGCGGGGCTTTAAAATCGGGGAAATTGGCTTGAATCTGCCCAAACGCCTGTTGCAGTTGCGTTTTTATGGGTGCTAAATCCCCAAATTGTGTTTGCAGGTCTTTGTTGAATTTCTGCAAATCAGAATTGGTAATATTGGTATACAATTGATTGACAATGAGTGAGTCAGGGATGCTTTTGTCTAGCCCAAAATACGCTCTCAGGTAAGGGTTTTTGGTGAGTAATCCCGCAATTTCGTCAGGATTTTTGGCCGCAAAAAGCTCGTTTTCCAAACGACGAACGGTAACGGGGATTTCTTTGGGCGGGGTATCACAGCCTGATGAGGCCATAAAAAGTGCCGCCGAAGCGAGAATAGAATAGAAAATTGATTTCATGAAAGGAGGCAATGACCTACTTGAAACGCAAAAATATCGCTAAAAGTTTGTGGTTAACCGATTTTTAATGGGCAACTTTCTTCATAACACTGCGCTTTCCAAAAATCGAATCGTGCCCGCATCGGCGTCCATTTCGGCTTCGATGCCTACGGGAATGGTGAATTTTTGACGGATGTGCCCAATCATCGCTCCCGAATACGCGGGTTTGTTGAAGGGACGGATGTGGTCGTTCCAAAGGTCTTCGAGAGTGAGTGAGCCGTAGCTGCCGTTACCGGGCTCGCAGTCAGTACATTTACCGAAAATAAACCCGTTGATTTCGTCCAAAATACCGCAGAGTTTTACCTGCGTTATCATGCGGTCCATGCGATAAGGAGCTTCGTCGACGTCTTCACAAAAAAAGAGCGAACCTTTCCAGTCGGGTACGTAAGGCGAGCCAAGCAAATGACTCAAGACGGTCAGGTTTCCGCCGAATAGTTTGCCACGCGCTTTGCCCGAACCAATGGTATCAATGCGGTCGGCGACTTGCGTGAGATTATCGCCCACTATTTTCGGATTTTCGTAAAACACCGCTTCGGCGTCCATCAATACCTTTCGGAAGTAACCTACCGTAAACTCATTCCAACTCACGGCTCCCACGGGGCCATGAAAGGTAAGTAGACCTGTTTGGCTATAAATGCCTAATAACAAGGCGGTAACGTCTGAGTATCCAACGATGACTTTGGGGTTTTTACGAATCATGTCATAATCCAACAAGGGCAGAAGTCGCGCGCAGCCCCATCCGCCGTGAACGCACACTATTCCCTGTACCGACGAGTCGGCAAAGAAATCATTTAAATCGGCGGCACGGTCGGCGTCTTTGCCGCCCAAATAGCCGTAGCGCTCCCACATTCGCTTGCCCAATTTAACCTTAAAGCCCAACGCCTGCATGGATTCTATGAGTACCTGAACGGTTTGTTTGCTGTAGGCGGGGGCGGCCGGACAAACCAACCCAACGGTGTCGCCAGGTTTGAGGCGAGGAGGTTTGATGGTTGGCTTATTTTTTGAAAAAGAAGGAGTGGAAACGGCGGCAGTGGCGGCAAGCGTGTGCAGGAAATTTCGGCGGTGCATGAAAAGTCGTTTTTACATTTTTTGCTAATATAAATAATTGCCAACATAAAATGTGCTTCACATACGTTAGTTTTAAGCCATAAATGACGATGATTATATGATGACCCTCCGGAGTTTGTTTTTGCTATTCATGGGGTTAAGCGGTTCGGCAGGACTCTTAGCCCAAAAATTCCCCGCGATTCGGTACGAAGACAAAACGTACGAAACCAACATCAAAACCGTGGGTATTTATCCATCGCCCAACCAACTGCAAGACCCCGCGCGGACTACCTACCCGCCCGTTATCAGTTTGGACGCGGGCGCGCCGCTCATTGCCGAATTTGACGATTTAACGGCCCGATTTCGGTCGTTTCGGTACAAAATTTTTCACTGTAATGCCGATTGGGCGCCTTCCAATCTGAACGATATTGAGTTTACTTATGAATACAACGATTACGCCATCAACAATTATCAGGCGTCTTTCAATACCAAAATTCCTTACTTTCATTATACCCTAGAGGTGCCAAAACTGAAATTGTCGGGCAATTATGTCCTCGCCGTCTATGAAGATGTTCGTCCGGCCAAGTTGGTGCTCACCCGTCGATTTATGATGTATCAACCCCGCGTGAATGTATTTCCGCAAGTTCGACTGTCGACGGGCATTGCCGAGCAGCGCACGCATCAACAGGTGGATTTTGACTTGGAATACCGAGGCTACGAAATTTTGTCGCCCGCCGAAGATTTGAAAATTGTGATTCGTCAAAACTTCCGTTGGGACAAGGTCATTACCAAACTGCGCCCTACCAACGTGCGGATTTTTGACCAACGGTTGGAATATCGCCCCTTTGATTTGTCCAATAATCTGTTGGCAGGAAACGAGTTTCGGTGGTTTGATACGCGTCTGTCGAGGGCATCGGGTATGAGTGTGAGGGATGTACAACAGCTGCCAGACCAGACCATTGCGCATTTACGGCCTGATGCTTCGCGTTTGGGCGGTGGGGCGAGTTTTCAGGCGCAGGATTTAAACGGTCAATACATTGTGCTGAATCAGGATGCCGCCAACAGTACCAACGAAGCCGATTATATCAATGTGGTGTTTACGCTGCAAAGCCCGTCGTATCCCAATGCGCAGGTCTACGTAGGGGGGGCATTCAATCTTTGGCAGCGCGAAGATGCCAACCGGATGACCTACAACACCGAACGCAACGCCTACGAAGCCAGTATTTATATCAAGCAGGGCGTAGCTAACTATTGTTATTACGCGGTTTTGAACGACGGACGCGTTGACGAAACATCCTTTGAAGGTAGTTTTTCCAACACCGCCAATGACTACGAAATCTTTGTGTATCACCGTCCGCCCGCCGCGCGCGCCGACCAATTGGTGGGTTATCGACTCGTAGAATTTGGAAGAAGATAAAGTAATTGTTGATTTCCGCGCCCCAAATCCCGATTTTTGCGCCATACACTTTTGCTTTTACACTTTTTGCCTTTTGGTTTTCCCAAACAATGCCCACTTTTACGCCCGAGCAAGCCCTCAAAGATATTCGTCAAAAAAAGCTACAACCGCTGTATTTTATTCACGGCGATGAGCCATATTATATTGATTTACTGGCGGATGCTATCGAAAAAGTAGCGGTTCCCGAAGCCGAAAAAGGTTTTAATCAGTTTGTGTTGTTTGGCAAAGAGACCGACATCGGCACCATTCTCAACTACGCGCGACGGTTTCCGTTCATGGCCGAGCGGCAATTAGTATTGGTCAAAGAAGCACAGCAAATCAGTGGTTTTGACTCAAAAGAGAAAACGGCGTTTTTGGAAGATTATGCCTCGCGTCCTCCCGCTTCTACGATTTTGGTGCTGTGTTTTCAAGGAAACTTCGACATGCGCAAATCATTGCCCAAAGTCTTTGAAAGACACGGAGCGATGATTCAGAGCAAAAAAATGTACGACAACAAACTGCCCGATTGGGTAGGGGAGTACGCCCGAAGTTTAGGGACAAAAATCAGCATCAAAGCCATTCAGATGTTGGTCGAAAATATTGGTAACGACCTCAAACGCATTACGAGCGAGATTGATAAAATCCTGCTCAATCTCACTGCCAGTGAAGAAATTACGGCGGCGATTGTCGAAAAATACGTCGGCATCAGCAAAGAATATAACGTATTTGAACTCCAAAAAGCACTTACGCAACGGGATATTCTGAAATCCAACCGCATCGCTAACTATCTGGCAGCCAATACCAAAGACAATCCTTTGCCACAGGTGTTGATTATTCTTTATAATTTTTTCAGCAAAGTGCTGGTCGTTCACGGAACGCCCGACAAATCGGAAGGAAATCTGGCATCGGTGCTGGGCGTCAATCCTTTTTTTGTCAAGGATTATCTTTCGGCAGCGCGTCAATATTCGTTAGGCCACGTCGTAAATGTCATCAAAGCCATTCGCCGCGCCGACAACGCCTCCAAAGGCATAGAAGTTGGAAGCGTAAACGAAGAAGCTGTTTTGAAAGAGTTGATTTTCAGGATATTGCATTGAGAAGCGTTTTGCTGTGAACCGTAAAATATTAAACCGAAAAACCGAGAAATGTAAAACTGCAAAAGGATAAAGGGTAAAACCGCAAAAGGAATGTTAAGCCAATTTTGACGGTATCACTGCCTGGTTCTATATTTTTAAGTTTTTCGGTTTTACATTCTTGGGTTCTACATTTTTCGGTTTTAAGTTCCTCGGTTTTACATTTCTTTCCCCGCGTCTCCTTCGCCCAATTCCTTCACTTCGGCTTTGACTTCTTCGTAGATTTTAAACTCTTCCAGTTTTTGTTGGTTAGTAAGAGGGAGTTGCATATCGACGTTCCAGCCCATAGAGGCGGCCAATTGGTACATCATAAATTGGACTTGGTTGTTGGCAATGCGCGGCAGGTCGCTGGTGAGGGCTTTTTCGTTCATGGCTTGTTTGGCGTCCACGAGCAGGTTGGTATAATCTTCCTGATTGAAGCGATTCCAGAGACCATTTTCAATGTCATAAAATTTGTAGTCCGTATCAATCGACAAGACTTCAGGGGCGGGGAAGTATTCTACGACCATTTTGTTGGTTTTTTCGTCGATATGGTAGCGCATTTTGGCAAAATCAAAACCTACCAACACTTTTGCTTTGGCAATGACCAGTGCTTTTTTGGAGTTTTTGAAGAGGTACCAATAGGTCTTATCATCTTTGTAATCAAAGATTTCGGTAAAATAACCCTCTGCCATCACCACTTTGAAGACCTTTTCGATGCGTTCGAGGAGAATGGTGGAAGATTGAACCAATTGCTTGTTAGCGTTTTGTTTTTGGGTCAGTACATAAAAGATGCCAAACCCTAAACTCCCGCCCAATACTAAGGTAATAATGAAAAAAATAAGTGATGAAAAGCCCATAATTGTCGGATTTTGCGAAAGTTAGGGAAAATTTATGACCAATAGAATGTTGTCTACCTTGTGCAGTTACTTTGGCAGAATCATTGCTTGATTGAAAATAAAAGCGTTATTTTGAAAATAATATTTCGGCCTGATTCTTATGAAAAAGATTTATACATGGGTACTGATGTTGAGCATTGTGTTTGGTTTGACGCAATGTTCCAAAACAAGTAACGAAGAAGACCCAACTCCTGCCCCTGGCGTTACTAAAACTGAACTTTTGGCGGGAACATCCCTAAAAACTTGGGTGATGATATCGTCTAAAATTGACGGAAAAGACGTCTTTAATCAATCGCTTGTTTGCAGCCGTGATGACCAAACCGTTTATCGTACCGACAAAACTTATGAGATTAACGAGGGCGATACCAAATGTTACTCACAAGACCCGCAGACCTACGAAAAAGGAACGTGGTCATTTAATACGGATGAAACGGAGTTGATTATCAACAATGAACAACGTTTTAAAATCCTTGAACTCAACAATACTACGCTGCGGCTTTCGATAAAAACGCTTTTTGGAGAAACCATCGAACGTACTTTTAAGAAAGTCTAGCTCTTTTTAACAAGCGATTTCGTCGAAGCGCCGTCTTTACGGATAACTATTTAACAGTGTTTTGCAAAAACTTCTCGTTGTCATTGCGGGCCCTACCGCCGTTGGAAAAACTGACTTTTGTGTCCGATTGGCACAAATGCTGAATACCGAAGTAATCTCTGCCGATTCCCGACAGTTTTATCGAGAGCTTAACATCGGTACTGCCAAGCCATCAGAAGCTGAACTTCAGGGGATTACGCACCATTTTATCAATTCTCATTCCATTGATATTTTGTACAGTGCGGGGTCTTTTGAGCGAGATGCTTTGGCGGTGTTGGCTCAACTTTTTGAAAAACAGGATGTCGCGATTTTGACGGGCGGTTCGGGACTGTACATCAAGGCCGTTTGTGAAGGTTTGGATAATTTGCCCGAAACCCCACCCGAATTGCGGGCTGAACTGATGCACCGACTGGAGACGCAAGGTCTGGAGTTCTTGCAGACCCAACTTCGGGCCTTAGACCCTGTATATTGCGAATCCAATGACCTTCAGAATACGCAGCGCGTGGTGCGGGCGTTGGAAGTTTGTTTATTGACGGGGAAACCGTTTTCATCTTTTAGAGAACACCAGCCTGCGCAACGTCCTTTCCGAATTTTGCAAATTGTGTTGGAAAGAGAGCGGGAGGAACTATACCAGCGCATAGACCGCCGGATGGAGCAAATGCTAGCGGCAGGCTTGGTCGAAGAAGCCCGTTCGTTGGTGGCGTATCGGGAACATAATGCCCTGCAAACCGTTGGCTACAAAGAAGTGTTTGACTATCTGGATGGCCAATATGATTATGAAGAAATGGTACGACTTCTCAAACGCAACTCTCGCCGCTACGCAAAGCGACAAATTACGTGGTTTAAACATCAAGGAAATTTTAAAGGATTTCAGGCCGATGATTTTGAGGGAGTGCTCGCTTATATTCAATCAACGACGACAGCGCAGGAATAGAAGAAAAGATCTTAAGGGCTTGAGCCTAAATTTGGGTATGTTTGAAAAACGTCGGGTTGTGAGTAACCCGACGCACCTTGCGGAAGCGCGTCGGTCGAGGCGTTGAAGCGGTTAGCGTGGGGATGGTTGTAAGCAACCATCCCATCATTCACAATAACACACCACTTATCTTTGGTAAATTACTTCATATTGGTGTACACATTCTGCACGTCGTCGTCTTCTTCGAGGCGCTCGATGAGCTTGTCTACTTCGGCCATTTCTTCTTCCGAAAGTTCCTTTAATTCCGTCGGAATTCGGGTAAATTCAGCGCCTTTTAGTTCGTAGCCTTTTTCTTCCAAAAATTTCTGAATGGCTCCAAAAGCCGAGAATTCACCGTAAATGTTGATTTCGTTGGTTTCATCGTCCAAAAATACCTCGTCACCGCCCAAGTCAATGAGTTCAAATTCAAGCTCTTCCAAGTCGATGCCTTCGTTGGCAATTTTGAAAAGACATTTGCGGTCAAACAAATAATCCAACATCCCCGAAGTACCCAAACTTCCGCCCAATTTATTGAAATAACTGCGGACGTTGGCTACGGTACGGTTGGTATTGTCGGTGGTGGCCTCGATCAAAATCGCGATTCCGTGAGGGCCTTTTCCTTCGTATACAATTTCTTTGTAATCTTCCTGATCTTTGGAAATTGCCCGTTTGATGGCCCTTTCAACGTTTTCTTTGGGCATGTTGGCTGCCTTGGCGTTTTGGATAATGGCCCGCAAACGAGAGTTGTTTTGGGGGTCAGCACCGCCAGCTTTTACGGCCATTACGATGTCTTTACCGATTCGGGTGAAGACTTTGGCCATCATTCCCCAACGTTTTAATTTACTGGCTTTTCGGTATTCAAATGCGCGTCCCATATTGAATGAGTAAATGTGTGATTTTAATGAATTTGTAAAAAAAGGCGTCAAATGTTGGGCCGAGCGTCGTCGATATTCTGCGCTTGCTGGCCCCTTGGCGCGGTTATAGTTCCAAAAGTACTTGATTTTTCAGAATGTCTTCCATCGTTTCGCGTTGGCGAATGATGTGCGCCTTGCCCTGATAGACCAACACCTCGGCGGGGCGAAAACGGCTGTTGTACTGGCTGCTCATCGTAAATCCGTAGGCACCCGCGTTGAGTAGCGCAAGGATATCATTTTCATGCACTTCCGTGAGCGGTCGGTCGGTGGCAAAAGTGTCGGTTTCGCAGATATAGCCTACTACGTCGTAGGTTTTGAGCTGGTCAGAAACGGGGTTTGAAACGTTGACAATGTGATGGTACGCATCGTACATCATCGGGCGAATCAGGTGGTTAAGGCCCGAATTAACCCCCACAAAAGTGCGATTGGGGGTTGATTTTACCACATTGGCGTTTACCAACAGAACACCAGATTCGCTGACCAGAAACTTGCCCGGTTCAAACCACAATTGAAGCTTGCGGCCCAATTGTGCGCTGAGGGCTAAAAAGGCTTCACTGAGTTTAGCGCCCAGCGCGGGCATGTCGGTGGTAGGGTCTCCTTCTTTGTAGGCCACCTTAAAGCCTCCGCCCAAGTCGATGATTTGGAGGTTGGGAAAATCTTTGGCAAAGTTAAAAATAACGTCAGCGGCACGGACAAAAGCATTGGCTTCTTTGATGTCAGAACCCGTATGCTGGTGCAATCCTACGACGTTGATGCCGTATTGGTTCACAATTCGCAGAATATCTTCGCGTTGCCGAATGTCAATGCCAAATTTGGAACCTTCGTGCGCGGTCATGATTTTGGCGTTTCCACCCGCGGCCACGTTGGGTTTGATGCGAATCATGCACGGCACCGTGCCGCCAAAACGTTGCCCAAATTTTTCGAGGACAATCAGGTTGTCTAGGTTGATGATTGAACCAACGGCCACGGCCGTTTCGATTTCATCAAAAGAAACCCCGCTGGGAGTAAATGTAATCTGTGAGCCTGCGTAGCCAGCGTGCAACCCTAGCTCCAATTCCTGTGGGGAAACTACGTCCAATTCCACGCCGTTTTGGCGCATCAATTTCAGAATGGAAACATTGGTCAAGGCTTTGCAGGCAAATTTTATCTTTAAATCGACCGATGGAAAGGCGTTACGCAACTGATTGATTTTGTCGACTATCTTATCGGCATCATATACGTAGAGTGGGGTTCCGAATTGCTGCGCGATGTCTAAAACGGGTATTCCTTGGATTTCGTAACGGTCGTTTACTAATTGCATGATGATTTGGGCTAATTCGCTGATCATTATTCTCTTAACGCATAAGAGGGCGGAGGTCAGCGACAGAAAAAAGTTGATTGGTTGAAAATGAAGCCGCAAAGATAGTTGATGCTTCTGCTTTTTCAAACCTCACCGAGTTGTGCAAAAACGGGAAATGTAACCAAACGAGTCGATGCGCTTCCCCAAACACCGATTAAGCGGTCATGCAGGGCTTCAATTGGGTTGTAACCGTTGGCTTTTTCAAACTTACGCACACTCGACCAAGTGTTGAGGTAATGGCAGAGTTGGGCCAACGACCAGTCGTAATTTTGCAGAAAAACACTCTTTTTAAGCGTCTTATACGGAAAAGGAACGTCAGCGTATTGGTTTTCAATGTGGCGGCGCTCGTCGTCCCAATAATCGCCGATGGTATTTTGGTAAAAATCCAGAATAATGGCATCAATTTCGGGGGAGATAGTGAGCAATTCGTAGCCCCATACGGCGATAATTGCGCCTTTTTTTGCTACTCGTTTTATTTCTTTGTTGAAAAGCGCAAAATCAAACCAATGCAACGCTTGTCCGACGGTAATTAAATCAAATGTATTTGCGTCAAAGGGCGTGGTTTCGGCGGGGCTTACTTGATAATGAATATTGGGTAACAAAACCGCCTGACTGATTTGAGCTTGGCTGAGGTCAGTCGCTTCGACTTCGCGGAAGTATTTTGCTAAAACGGTTGCCACCTGTCCGTTGCCGGTGGCGCAATCCCACGCCTTATCAAAATGTTGGACGTGCCGAAAAACCCACTGGTACAACGCCTCGGGGTAGTCGGGGCGATAGAGGGCGTAATCGGTGGCGTGGCCTGAAAAAAGATCTTTCATGGAGTAGCAATTTTATAAAATCATTAAATCAGAAGCTGCTTTAAAAGAAACTTATCTGTAAATAGTTGATTAGAAGCCCTTTTGTATTTTTCATTTTTCAGTTTATTATTTTTCTGTTCCCCAATTCGCTACGGCTCAATGGATTGTTTTTTAACTTGCATCAAAAATAACCATAACCATGAGAAAACTGCTATTCGTACATTTCCTTCTTTGTTTTGTCTCGTTTTCGCTTTTGGCACAAATCCAATCGGGGCCGATGGTGGGCTATTCCGACATGCGTGAAGTGCTTTTGTGGGTTCAAACCAAGCAGCCCGCTAAGGTGAAATTTGTGTATTGGGAACAAGGAAATAGTGCGCAAAAATGGTCGACCGATGAAACCTTAACCGCCAAAAATACGGCCTTTATTGCGCGTCTGATTGCCGACCAAGTGCAGCCCGGCAAAAAATATGACTATGAAGTATGGGTGGATGGCAAAAAAGCAACGATTACGTATCCGCTCAGTTTTCAATCGCAGACCTTGTGGCAGTGGCGTACCGACCCGCCCGCGCTCAAATTTGCGTTTGGCAGTTGTACGTACGTCAACGACGCGCCCTACGACCGCCCTAATTCTTACGGTGGCGATTATGAAATATTTAAAAGTATTGCTTCCCAAAAGCCTGATTTTATGGTGTGGGGCGGCGATAATGTCTATACCCGTGAGCCTGATTGGAATACCCGTACGGGGGTTTTGTACCGCAATACGCATACGCGCTCGTTGCCCGAGATGCAGCCTTTGTTGGGCTCGGTACACCACTACGCAATTTGGGACGACCACGATTATGGCCCCAACGACTCCGACCGCAGTTTTGCGCATAAAAATATCACTTCAGAGGCTTTTAGGTTGTTTTGGGGAAATCCCAATTACATTTTTGAAGGTGCTTGTACAGGAACCTTTGAATGGAGCGATGCGCAGTTTTTTATGCTCGACGACCGCTGGTTTCGTGCCCCCAACAACCGCGCCGACGACCGTACTTATTTCGGAGAAGCCCAAATCAACTGGTTGATTGATGCCTTGACCAACAGCAAAGCATCCTTTAAGTTTATCGTAACGGGTGGCCAAGTTATCAACACCGCAGCAGTGTATGAAAACTACGCCATTTACGGCGAAGAAAGAGCCCGTTTTCTGCAAAAAATCGCCGATGCCAAAATCCCAGGCGTTATTTTTCTGACGGGCGACCGTCACCATACGGCCTTGCACAAACTTGATCGTTTTGGTACCTATCCGTTGTACGATTTTACCATTTCGCCCCTGACTTCTGGTGCTGGAAAACCCATTGATGCCGAAAAAAGTGCTACTACGTTTGTTGAAGGAACAGTAGTGGGTAATACGCGCAATTTTGGGTTGTTCGAAATCACGGGTCCGGCCAAAGAGCGCGTGTTGAAAGTAACCGTTTTTAATGCTCAAAATCAGCCACTTTGGACGCGTGAAATCAAATCAAATGAGTTGAAGTAATGCTAACTAAAGGAGACCAGATTGTTATGGATTTACGCGTTGCGCTCATTCAAACTTCTTTACATTGGGAAAAACCGACGGCTAATTTGGCCATGTTGGAAGAAAAAATTGCGGCCTTGGAGCAGCCCGCTGACCTCATCGTTTTGCCCGAAATGTTTACAACGGGCTTTACCATGAAGCCCGAAAATGTGGCCGAGCCTATGAATTTGACCACCTTCAAATGGATGCGTCAAATGGCAGCGCAGACGGGTGCGGTGGTTACGGGAAGTTACGTCGTCAGGGAGAACGGTAATTATTTTAACCGCTTGCTTTGGATGCAGCCCGATGGAGAATTTGACGCTTACGACAAACGCCACTTGTTTCGGATGGGCAAAGAACACGAGCACTACGCAGCAGGGGAGCGCCGCATCATCAAAGAAATCAAGGGGTGGCGGGTGTGTCCGTTGATTTGCTATGATTTACGTTTTCCAGTCTGGGCGCGTAATCGGCAGATGGAATACGATTTACTGGTTTACGTCGCCAATTGGCCAGCCGTTCGGCGTCAGGTGTGGAATACGCTTTTGCAGGCCCGAGCCATTGAAAATCTAAGCTACGCTATCGGTGTTAATCGGGTAGGAGAGGATGGAAATGGCCTGTATCATGCGGGAGACTCGGCCGTGATTGATTTCAAGGGAGAATTATTGAATCGACGCAGTGCCAATGAAGTTATTGTTGAACAAACGCTTGATTATGAGGCATTACGAGCGTTTCGGGAGCGTTTTCCTGCGCATTTGGATGCCGATGAATTTGAAATAAAGTGAAAGAAAATAGGTCGTTGGTGAAAAACACCAACGACGGCATTAAAAGAAAAAAATCTATCTCAAAATTCCACAATCGTATACGCTGCCTGATGCGGTTGGCGGGTTTGGTCGCCGATTTTGGTGCGGTTGCGGTCGTCGTCGTGGATGACGAACAGACGGTTTGAACCAACGGTCGTGAGGTCTTCTGCTTTATGGGTGAACTTTAAAGGTTGACCAGTGGCGCGGTCTTTGACCAAGTGAAGCTTACCGGTTTTCAGTTCGGCTTCGGTGGCCCACCAGAGGTAGGCGCTGTTGAGTTGGGTTTCGCTTTCCATGGAGGTCAGGACCCAAAATACGTTGCGTTTGGCGTCAAATTCGATGCACGAAAGGGCCAATGGCTTGGGAAGGGAAGGTTCTAACGCTGCAATATCAATGTCGGCCAAAGTTTGAAAGTCAGTGCCTGCCACCAATGAATCATTCTCAAAACGATACGATACCGTCAACACTTTGGCTTTGTATTTAAAATCATCGTACTTTTTACCTTCTTCACGAATCCCGAAAAAGAGTTTATTATTGGTGGCTGCAAATCCCTCTACCTTGAAATAAGGCATTCCATCAGGAAACTCAGTCGAGCGCAAGGCTTTTGACAGCGCATTCCGCAGCCCCATCGAAAACTTCTCGCCCGTGGCTAAGTGTACCGCTTTGGGTTGGATGGTCTGTGGGTTACCGCCGTTAACGGGCCAGTAAAGCAGCGCATTGTAGCTATCCCACTCAGTACTTCCTTCTTTTACCCGGTCGAAGGCCGTGGTCAAAAAGGCCACTTTACGGTCGGGGGTAAGGGCAAAATCTTCGTATTTCTGAGCGGTTTTGAAAAGATTTTGGGTAACATAAGTGGGTTTACTTCCAAAAACACCCGTTTCGGCGTAGGCCCAGTAAAAAATGGATGCGTCGGTGCCTGGCATGTCTTTGTCGTTGGCCATTGAAATATAATTTCCATCGTTCAATACCGCCGAAGCTTCGCACCAAACATCCTTGCCTGCGGCCTGAAGGCCCGCTTGAAAACAATCAATAAACCCCTCTTTTACGATGATTCCTCCCGTTTGCAGTTTTGTCGTGGGTCGTTGGCAGGCGTTGAATAATAAAACAAAGCCTAACGCTAAGGCAGAAGAAAAACGAGTGAATTTCATGGTTTTGAGGCGATTTTTAGGGCGAAGGAATACAGGTTGGCAGTGTAGCTGATTCAGCTACACTGCCAGAAAATTACATCCGTGCTTTGATGATGTTGGTAAACTCGCGTGACTTGAGCGAGGCACCGCCAATGAGGCCACCGTCTACGTCGGGGCAAGCAAAGAGTTCGGCGGCATTTTTTTCGTTGCAGCTTCCACCATACAGGATGGTGGTATCGTCGGCGACTTGGGCGCCGTATTGGCCGGCAATGTGCTCGCGCAATGCAGCGTGCATATCTTGTGCTTGTTGCGACGAAGCCGTGAGGCCCGTGCCAATTGCCCAAACGGGTTCGTAGGCAATGACTACTTTGCCGAAATCTTCGGACGAAAGGTCAAAAAGGGCGGCGGTGATTTGGGCTTTTACGATGGCAATGAAATCTTCATTTTGGCGTTGTTCTAGCAATTCACCGCAGCAAAAAATAGGTTTGAGGCCATTGGCTAAGGCGATTTTTACTTTTTCGGCCAATAATTCATCCGTTTCGCCAAAATACTGACGGCGCTCGCTGTGTCCAACCAGCACGTAGGGTGTGCCGAGGGCGGCAAGCATCGGGGCAGAGATTTCTCCTGTATAGGCACCAGAGGCTTTTTGGTGGCAATTTTGGGCTCCCAAAGAGATGCGGTCTACTTCTTCAACATATTTTTGTAATACCGGCAGGTAGATGTACGGGGTACATAGAATCACTTCCACGTCGCCGCGTACTTCGTCGCGAACCATGTTGACCACTTCAGAGGTAAGAATCAGCGCCTCTTCGAGGGTTTTGTTCATTTTCCAGTTGCCAGCAACTATTTTTTTTCTCATTGGAATAGAGGAGTTTGAATGAATATTGGGTTGATTTTATTTTGTATATTCAGGCTTTATAAACACTTTTTTACTGTTTAGATGTTAAATTCAAAATTATCTAAAAAAATGCTTTTGCCCGATAAGAAAGCGTTGCGAAATTAGTAAGAATATATTAATTCAAAACGGCACTTTTTTGGGTATATTTTTTGTTTTTCTAAGAAACTAGATTATCTTTACCAACACCCAAACGCTTTTTTGGGTACAGCTATGGCACGACGTCATTTACACTTGGCTCTATTTTTCTTTTTACCTTTTTTCATCTTCGCTCAAAAAAGCACCAAGAAAGAAGATAAGTTTGGATATTTTTTAACTGGGAATGCCAAATTTACCCGGATTCCTTTTGAATTGCACGCAAATCTCATTGTTGTTCCCCTCAAAATCAACAATTCTGATACCCTTCATTTTATTCTTGATACGGGCGTCAGTTCGCTGATTATTACCAAGCCCGATGCCATTAAAAACCAAAAGTTACGGTTTACCCGTCGGGTACAATTGACAGGGGCAGGAGAGGGCGAATCGCTAAGTGCCTCGGTGGCCATCGGGAATGTCATTGAAATGGGGAAGATGCGGGCTACCTATCAAAACATCGTGGTTTTGGAAGAAGACGTACTGCAACTTTCTGAATACGTGGGGATACCGATTGACGGAATTTTTGGCTACGAAGTGTTCAATAATTTTGTGGTTACGATTGATTTTACCAATCGTGAACTCGTGTTGATGAATCCTGAAAGCTACAAATACCGCCGCCGACACGGTGATCGTTACCCTATTATCATCGAAGATACCAAGCCTTACGCAGATGTTATTGCGTTGGTAGGGAACGGTACTGAGTTGCCGATTCGGGTCGTGATTGACACGGGGGCGGGTCATGCATTGTTGATTGACAAATCGTATGATAATAAAATTCAACTTCCCGAGAAAGTTCTTCGTGCTCAACTGGGACGTGGACTGAATGGAGTCATTAATGGAAATCTAGGCCGTATTGATAAAGTTCGTTTTGGTAAATATGAATTGGACAACGTGCTGGCTTCTTTTCCAGACAGTCTGGCTTTTGGGGTAAAATTTGCGGCTCGCAACGAACGACAAGGTAACATCGGCTGTGAATTGTTGCGCCGTTTTCGGGTTACGTTCAACTATGCTGATCGCTACATGGTGCTTAAGCCCGTCAAGCGCCGCCTAAAAGAAACGTTTGAGCACGACATGAGCGGCATGGAGTTGCGGGCCAAGGGCACAGACCTCCGCAAATTTTACATCGACAAAGTCATTGAGGGCTCACCCGCTTGGGAGGCGGGGCTACAAGAAGGCGACGAAGTCTTGTTTATCAATAATAAATCTTCGGAAGACCTGGTTATCAGTGAAGTATACAAACTTCTTCAAAAAGGAGAAGGAAAAGAAATATCGCTGCTTGTTCGTAGAAAAGGAGCCATCCAATTTGCTAGATTTCAGCTAAAACGAATGATTTGAGGCAGAGAGGTAAGTCGGAAGTTGGGGAGGAAATGCGTTTTTCCTCCCTTTTTTGTGCTTCTTCCTATTTTCATCTTCTTATGAAGGAAACGAAATTTTACCCATCGACACGCTAGGTACGCCTTCTCTGTTTCCAAAATCAGTGGGTTGACCGCAGAGCGCTTCGTTGGCCAAAATGGCAAACAAGACGGCTTCTTTGGCATCTCCCGCAATTCCCAATGAATCAGTGACATCCATTTCGTAATCTGGTAATAATTCGCGTAATGCTCCCACCAGTACGGGGTTGTGCATTCCACCACCACTTAAAAAAAGGCGATAACTTTCGTCTTTTTTACAAACCCTCAGGATGGACTCCGCAATGGTTTCGGCAGAAAACCGGGTTAGGGTAGCCATCAGGTCTTCGGGGGCCAGCGATGTTGTACCGCTGCGTTGCTGCGCCAAACGCACGTAATCGAGGCTAAATGATTCGGGACCGGTGGTCTTGGGGAATGGGGCGTCGAAAAAAGCATCTTTTTTTAGGCATTTCAATAGTTCGTCATGTACTTTTCCGCTTGAGGCAATTTTACCGCCTTTGTCGTAAGGCAGGTTGAAGAATTTTCGTGCAAAAGCATCAATCAAAGTGTTTCCCGGCCCAGTATCTGTCACAAACACTTCTTGGGCGTTCAGATTGCCGGGTAAATAAGTAAAGTTGGCAATCCCACCCATGTTGAGCATGATGCGGTTTTCGTCTTTTTGGGAGAAAATAAAATAATCTCCGTATACGGCCAATGGCGCGCCTTCCCCACCAGCGGCACAGTGTTTTTGACGAAAATCACTCAGTGTTGTTATGCCCGTCGTAACGGCAATGTGGTCGCCGTCGCCAATTTGAAGGGTCGCATTGGGATATTTTTCAATGCGGTGGAGGATTTTGGGGGCGTGAAAAACGGTTTGTCCGTGGCTGGCCACGATGTCTATGTCGCTAGGGGTAAGATTGAATTTTTTCAGGCTATCCAAAATCATCTTGCCGTGAAGTTTACCAATCCATGCATTGAGCAGGCAGAGCAACTGAAAGTCTATTTCTTTTTTTGCAAATACTTTGCGTATTTCATCCTTAATATCTTCACCGAAAACAACGGTGTCGAAGTGTTCAAGTGTTACATGGGTTTTGGAACCACTTCCCCTAAAACGGCACACTGCAATGTCTAACCCGTCCATCGAAGTGCCCGACATCAGGCCTACGATTCGCCGCTCAGGTTTTTGGGCGATTTGAAAAAGTTTTACTAGGTTTGGATTCATAGCGTAAGTAAACAATCAATGGGTGCTTAATTTTGGGGTATGTGGGATGGAATCGATCAATATCAGTTTTTTGAAAGTATTCTTTTTGAAACCTTCGGGAAGTCAGTCGAAGTGATTGACGTCCGTTTTGTAGCGGGAGGGAGCATCAATACGGCGGCCCGTGTTCTTACGCCCGAAGGTACGTTTTTTGTCAAATTTAACCATGCCGAAAAAGAAGATATGTTCGAAAAAGAGGCGAGTGGTTTATCCCTTTTACGACGTACTAATGCCATTCACATTCCTGAGGTGCATGGTTATGGAAAAAACGGTGGCCGGGCCTATTTAATTCAGGAGTTTGTCGAAAATGGGGGACAGCATCCCGATTTTTGGCAGACGTTTGGTCGGTCCCTCGCCGAGCTACATTCACACACCCAGCCTTTTTTTGGATTAAACTTCGACAATTACCTTGGCTTGTTGGAACAAAATAATGCATTTTGTGTAAATGGTATTGACTTTTTTGTAGAAAAACGCCTACGACCGCAAGCAGGATTGGCATTGTACAATAACCTGATTGGTTCTGATTTGTATAGTCGCTTGGAGCGCTTTTATCCGTTGCTTAAAAATTTACTTCCCACCGAACCGCCCGCGCTCATTCACGGCGATTTATGGTCGGGTAATTTTCTCATCAATGAGCACGGGAGAGTCTCCCTTATCGACCCCGCTCCTTACTACGGATTTCGGGAAGCCGAATTGGCATTTACGCACCTATTTGGTGGCTTTGATGATGAATTTTACGAAAATTACCAAGAATCATTCCCTTTTGAGCCTCATTTTGAAACCCGTATTCCAATCTATAATCTTTATCCGTTGCTGGTTCATGTTAATCTTTTTGGGAGAAGTTACCTGCCTCCCATAGAGCGACTCGTTAAGCGGTATGTCGGGGCCTGAAATTTGATGTTTTTGGTAAAAAATTGGATGAAATTTAGATGCGCAAAAAATTGTATAATTTTTATAATTGTCGAAATTATATTTTTAATAATTTGATTTTGAAAATATAATATTTTGTAGTTTTGCGTAGAAACTCTCCCAACAACAATCTCAATGATGGTAAATTATGGAAACGAATACTGACCAACACATTGCAGTACCCGTAGGTGTAACGTTGGACCGTTATATCATGCACAATCAAAATGCTTTTTCGTTTGCCACGGGGGAGCTTTCACAACTTTTGAGAGACATAGCGCTTGCTGGAAAAATTATTAACCGGGAAATTAACCGAGCAGGGTTGATTGATATTACGGGAGGTTTTGGGACCAATAATGTGCAGGGCGAAGCGCAACAGAAACTCGATGTGGTGGCCAATATTCGATTCATCCGGGCGCTGATTAACGGGGGAGAAGTTTGTGGAATTATTTCGGAAGAAGAAGACGATATTATTCACACGGGAAACAATCAAAGCAAATACGTGGTAGCCATCGACCCCTTAGATGGATCATCCAATATTGACGTCAATGTATCTATAGGTACCATTTTTTCCATTTATCGACGGGTAAGTCCACTCGGTGAAAAACCTACCATTGAGGACTTTCTGCAAGGTGGCGATAAGCAGGTGGCAGCCGGGTATATTCTCTACGGTTCTTCTACAATTCTGGTATATACTACGGGCAACGGTGTAGCAGGTTTTACGTATGATTTTTCGTTGGGAGAATTTATTCTTTCCCACGCCAATATTCGTAGTCCGCAAGACGGGAAGATTTTTTCATATAATGAGGGCAATTACAACAGCTACGAAAGTTTTGTGCGAGAATACCTGATAGAATGCCGCAAACGCAGCTATTCGGCGCGCTATATTGGCTCATTGGTGGGGGATTTTCACCGAAACCTACTCAAAGGTGGTATTTACTTGTATCCTCCTACTACCAAAGACCCCAAAGGAAAATTGCGGCTTTTGTACGAATGTTTTCCGCTGGCCATGATTGCCGAGCAGGCGGGGGCCAAAGCGACCAACGGTTTTCAACGTATATTGGAGGTCGAACCAGTGTCCCTTCATCAGCGAGCCCCGCTTTATATCGGCTCCGAAACGATGGTCAATGAATTGATGAATTTGATTTAAAAACGACCCAAACGATAACGGGCTGAGATAAATAGACCAGCGGTATTTAGTTTTATTTTGCCTAAACCCACTTGGGCCAAAGGTAATTTAAAATAAGGCTCGGCCTGCAGGCTGATTTTTTTGCCAATCTGACGCTCAAAACCCATCGAAAAATTCAAAACTCCAAACCAATAACTACCCGTTGACCCTTCCCAATCGTACCATTTTATATTATAAGAACGAGGAGGATAGGTATATATATATTTCTCGTTGAGCATTTTATAACTCGTGATTCCCGTCGAAACAAACCAGCGTTTGTTGGCTGATTGAGTGATGTCGTACCGCACATTGAGCGGAATATCGAGCACTTTACAGGCTGCTTCGATGCCACTTGGGCGTGCTTTTTGGAAGTTCCAGACTTCGGGCCAAACGTACTGGCTTCCAGTGGCATCGTAGAGTTTTATGGCACGTACAGCTCCCGCTTGAACACTTATTCTTTGGCTGAAACGGTATTCGAGCATGGCTCCCAATGTGATTCCAGGTCGTTTCATTTGGTCAAACCCAATGTAACTCAAATCGGGGGCGACCAAAATTCGCAGGCTTAGGCCTTTTCTGAACAGTGGCTCTGCTTCGGCTTGCGTAGGTTTAGCTACCAAGGGGGGCGGTGGGGGAGATATATACGAAACCGCAGGGGAAGCATAAGCCACACTAAGCAGATGCCACGGATGGATGGTCAGCGTATTTGGGGTACTTACTCGCAGCATTGGGGTCGTACTTTCCTGATACCCATTGGGGCTAGGAAGTGAAACCGTGGCCGATGTTGACTCTTTTGAAACGGAGTTGGACGCGCCAATAGAGTATTCTGATATCATCCCCCCTTGTTTTTTTGTGTTATTTGCCGCGTTGTTTTTTGATAACAATGAATCAGTAATGCGGCTTTTGGGGGTATTGCTGGTATTTTTTACCGCTTTTTTACTAATTTTTGAATCGTCGCTAGTCGACAACGGTTTGTCAGAAAGCGCAAGCGATGGGCGGGTTGATTTATTTAGATTGTCAGCCTTCGTTTGTTGATTTGTTTTCGAAGTCGATTGCGCATTAGATTCGGCGGGGAGCGATGGCGAATCGCCACCAATATTTTCTGGGTTGTTGGTGCTATTGGCAATTTTGTTATCCCCTAAAAACGTTTTAGATGCTTTGGCCTTGCCAGAAGTAACTACTTTCGTTTTGGTTGAATTATCAGGTACAACCGCTTCTGTTTCAACGGCATTTTTCGTTGCAGATTCAGGGTTTGATTCAGAATAATTCGTCTCAGGATTGCTTGAATTATATTCAGAAGCCGTTTCGGCTGGTTTTATTTTCTTGGGTTGCTTTCTTGCTTCGGTGGTTGAGGTTGAGCTTTGTTGAGTTGTAGGCGGGGCAACGGCAGGTTTGCTGGACAGCGGTGTGTTAATTCTGGGCCACAAAAGAACACCGCCCACGATAACGCCAGAGAATAACAAAAGCAATAGCACCAAAGAGAGCAGCGTACGTTTTTTCGGAGCTCCATTAGTGGTGTCAGCACTGTCTAATTTTTTGCGCATTGCAGCCCACGCTTTGGGCTCAAATTCAGGCTCAAACTCCTCAGCAGACTTTCTGAAGAGGTCGTCCAGCGAATCATCTGGGAACTCTTGCATACTCATTGCTTTTCTTTTTAGATAACATAACTCTTAAGTTTTCGCGGGCACGGGCCAAATTAGATTTGGAAGTGCCTTCACTTATGCCCAAACGCTGGGCTATTTCTTCGTGTGAATAACCATCAATGACGTATAAGTTGAATACGGTACGGTACGATGGGGTAAGCTGTTGAATGAGTTCAATCAAGTCTTCATGCGCCAGAGTGCTGTAGACATTGTCGCTGTCGGGAGCGGCAACAGTATTTTCTGCAACACTGAGATCTGTGTTGTGTTGAAATTTTACATTTTGACGATAATGGTCCAAGGCGGTATTTATCATGATACGCCTCAACCAAATTTTAAAGGATTTTTCAGCATCGTACATCTGAACTTTTTGGAATATTTTCAAAAAACCGTCGTTTACTACTTCTAGGGCTTCTTCGCGGTTCGGAACATAACGCATACAAACTCCCATAGCGTAACCGTAGAACTGCTTATACAGCAATTCTTGACACTTGCGGTCGTTTTTCAGACAGCCTTCAAGCAGTTCCGGCAAAGTTTTCAACGCACGAGAAAATAACATCCGATAATCGTTTACGGAATTTTGAAATGATTGGTTGCGTCTATGGTTTCGAAAAGATAAGATTTTTTTGACGAACCGGAATGATGCCCGCCCAAATTGAATACTTACGAAAGTCAATTTTTACCCTCGGTCAATTGGTGAGGTCTTTTGTATAAAATAATCTTTGAAAAATTAAGTATTGATGGCCTCCTGTTTACTTGTATTTCATATAAAACGACCGAACCCTTACCGTTAATGAAAAAGCGATACCTTTTTTTACTCGTCATGATTTCTCTGCAATGGACTTCAAGAAAGGAGATTGCAGACCCATCATCTTATCTAAGCGACCTTAAAACTGAACTAACCAAAGAATGGCCTAAAAACAGGGCCATCAATCTGGTTTTTCACGGTCATTCAGTGCCGGCGGGCTACTTCAAAACACCGATTGTTAATACTTTGGAGGCATATCCCTATCAGGTAATGAAACAATTGAAGGCACGTTATCCGTACGCGGTCATCAACGTGATTAATACGTCGATTGGCGGTGAAAGTTCAAAAGGTGGTGAAAACAGATTTGAAACAGAAGTACTGGTGCACCGGCCAGATGTAATTTTTATTGATTATGCATTAAATGACCGTGGCATGGGGCTGGAGGAAGCCCGAAAAGCGTGGGTATCTATGATAAATAAAGCCGCTCAAAAAAAGATAAAAGTGATTCTGCTCACCCCATCACCTGACCAACGTACTGATTTATTGGATGCAGAGAGTGCCTTAGAAAAACACCGAAAACAAATCATTGACATGGCAAAAGAGCATAATCTGGGATTGGTAGACAGTTATGCCTTTTTTCAAAAAAAAATACAATCTGGTGAAATTATTTCTTCCTACATGTCGCAAGTAAATCATCCGAACGAAAAAGGACACCAGTTGATTGCCGATGGCATAATGACGTATTTTAAGTAATACCGCCTAGTCGTTTTTCAATGATTGACCAAAAGAGGTCTCCCACTCACGGAGGCCTCTTTTTTTGTGTGTTGTTGGTTTTTTTTGTTTTTGTTTAAATAGTTGAATTTCAATAAGTTATGTGTGGATTTTGTGCTTAAATTCGACTTCATTTTAACGGTTTATTTGGGGGTTAATGGGCTGTGTTTAATACCATTTAAATATCAAAAAGTGCAAAAGAATGACCATTTTGAGCAAATACTATGCTTTTGCTTTGGATTAGATTTGTTAAATATAAACTCAATATGTTTATATAAATGAATGGATTTTAGCACTTATATCATCGTACTGTCAATTGCAAGAACCCTTGTCCACAGTAAAGCAATCAGGCAGGCTAGTACAGGATAAATTCAATTGTGAATTGTATAGGAAAAGTAAAAGTGTTTGAGTAAGTATCTAAAAATCAGTCGATTAAATCAAAGTGAAAAAAGCCTAAATTTTATTTATTCAGTTCAGTAATTCACACAAAAAAACACCATTTAATCCTATTTATCTATGTAACGCGCCATTCCATTTCCATCAGTTTTAAAACTTAATTAAACAATTTAAACAACCCTTAACACAACCTTTATTATGAGACAAATTCGACTATTTATTCTTTGTATGCTGCTTGCCTTTAAGGGAGTAGCACAAGGGGTGCAAATTCAGGGCAAGGTAACCACCGCCAACGGTTTGGGAATTCCCGGGGCAACCATTCTTGAGCAGGGGACAACCAATGGTGCTACGACCAACTCGGAAGGTGAGTATAAAATTACAACGACAAAAACGAACCCAACACTGGTTTTTTCGTACGTGGGTTTGATTAGCCAAACCATTAGCAGCCAAGGGCGGAAAACAATTGACGTAACGCTCGAAGAAGACTTAAAAGCCTTGCAGGAAGTGGTAGTTGTGGGATACGGTTCGCAACGCAAGCAGGATATTACATCTGCGGTATCGGTCATCAATATGAAAGATATTGGTGAGCAGCCTGCCAACAACATGAACCAGTTGCTTCAGGGCCGTGCCGCTGGGGTAGTAGTTAAGCAGAAAAGCGGTACACCTGGCGGAATCTTTGAAGTACGGGTACGGGGGATAGGTTCTTTGGGCGCGGGTAGTGACCCTCTTTACGTAATTGACGGATTTGCCGTGGGTACGTCGGTAGGTCAAAACTTAAACCCCAACGACATCGAAAGCATCACGGTTTTGAAAGATGCTGCCTCAACCGCGATATACGGTGCGAGAGGTTCTAACGGGGTAGTGTTGATTACCACCAAAAGCGCCAAAGACGGGAAAGTCAACGTGAATCTTTCCATTGATTATGGTATTCAAAATGTGCCTGATTCCAGAAGGGTAAAAATGCTCAACGGGGTTGAGTTTGCGCAGTTTAAAAAGGAGATTTTTGAAGACGGTATTCGCTATTTCCAGAATAGAGAACCGACTTTGGAAGAAGTTCCCCTTGGGTTTCGGTATCCAGAGCAGACCAAGTATTCGACCGATTGGTTTGGGGCTATTCTTAATAACAATGCGCCTTATATGGACGTCAACCTGACGATTTCGTCGGGAAAGGGTCCACTTAAATCAATGCTTTCGGTTGGGTATTTTAAAGAGGAAGGCTCTATCATCAAGACCAATTACGACCGGGTTTCTATTCGTAGCAATATTGGGGGTGAGGTTAATAAGTTTCTGACGGTTGGTATGAATGTAAACGGTAGCTATACCAAACAAAACGTAGCCAATACCGACGGTCGCAGCGCCTTGGTGGGTGGTGCATTGTTGATGGACCCGCGTGAACCAATTTATAATGATAACGGCACAATGCGCCCTTACATTGGAGGGGTTGACGGAGCGTTTGGTTTTCCCAATCCTGTATTTGTACTGAACAATGTTATCAGAAGAAGAAATATCGGTGATGTGCTTGCCAACGGTTTTGCAGAAATTGCCATTTTGAAGAATCTGAAATTCCGTACTTCGGTCAATGCCAAGATTAATTTCAACGCATATAAAGAGTATGTTCCATCGACCATTGGTTTATCGGTAGCTTCTGGTACAGCTGGTGCGCCGCCGAGAATCGCGACGGCCCGGGATATAAACGAGCAGTTGCGCAATTATTCCTTTGACCAACTCTTAACCTATGCGCCTAAAATCGGAGCCAACCAGTCGATGGACTTTTTGCTGGGGGTGACTTCTCAGAAAGAAACAGTCTACGGTGTGGATGGCTCAGGAAATACATTCCCAGATGATGTAGTCCCTTATTTGGGGGCGGCATCTATTCGTTCTTCCAACTCGTATGAGTATGGTTGGGGGCTGTTGGCGTATTTTGCCCGCGCCAATTATTCTTACAAAGATAAATACTTGTTTTCTGCTTCGTTCCGTCGTGAGGGAAGTTCACGGTTTGGTGCTCAAAACAAATACGGAGATTTTCCCGCTGCTTCGGTAGGTTGGAGATTAACGGAAGAGTCATTTATGCCTAAAGCTTCTTGGTTGACAGACGTGAAACTGAGAGCAAGCTGGGGGGTAACGGGTAACAACAACATCGGTAACTACCCAAGTTTGGCGTTTGTGGGAGCCAATAACTATATCCTCGGCAATGCATTTGCGGCAGGAAAAGTGATTAGTTCATTTGCCAACTCCAACCTGAAATGGGAGAAATCAAACCAGTTGGACATTGGTTTAGACGTGGCTACTTTCAACAACAAGTTGACCTTCACTTTTGAATATTACAGCAAAATCACCAACGACATGTTGTTGCCAATTTCTATCCCAGCGGTGTCTGGTTTTACCTCAAGTTTAGACAACATCGGAAAAGTGCAGAACCGTGGGGTAGAAGTAAGTGCTGATTTCAGAACAACCATCGGAAAAGTAAATTTCCGCACCAATGCCAACCTTACCGTAAACCGCAGCAAAATACTAGCCATCAAAGGAGCCAATGACATGCTTTGGTATGGTGGATTTTATGGGGGCTATAACGTACAGAAAGTGGGCCGTCCTATCGGGATGATTTACGGGTACCAAAAATTGGGTATCTTCAATACACAAGCCGAAATTGACGCGTGGCCTAAGCAAGACGGTGTGATTCCGGGCGGTATGAAATTTGCCGATACCAACGGCGACGGCGTGGTATCTTACGATACGCAGGATATGGTTGAAATCGGAAATCCAAACCCTGCTTTTACGTGGGCATGGACCGTGGCGGCTGATTATCGTCGTTTTGACCTGAACGTTTTGTTTGTGGGTGCGCACGACTTTGACATCTATCGCAACATCGAAGCATCGACGATGAACATGGACGGCGTGTTTAACGTATTGGACAAAGCTAAAGACCGTTGGAGATCACCCTCTAACCCAGGTTCTAATCCAAACGCTAAAAATTCACAGGGCGGAACCAATTACTTCAAATGGTCACGCGAGAGCAGTGAGCGCTACGTATACGATGGTAGCTACGTTTGGTTAAAGGCCGTAACCCTTGGTTATAACCTTCCTAAATTCAAATCCGTATTGAGCGATGCCCGTATTTTTGTAACGGCCAACAACTTGTTCTTATTTACGAAATACCCCGGCAATAACCCTGATGCGGGTGTGAGAGGCGGCACGGAATTGAACAATGACGATGAGTCATATCCTGTTCCAAGAACGTTGGCGGTTGGTGCTAAGTTTAACTTTTAATTCTACGCAGAAATGAAAAAAATAACCTCTTTTATACTTTTAACGCTTGGCTTCGTTCAGTTTTCGTGCAACGATGATTTCTTGACGACCACTGACCCGACCCGAATCAGTACGGATGTTTTCTACCAAAACCAGACTCAGTTTGAGCAGGCGCTCAATGGGGTGTATGGTCAGTTGCAGGCAATTACGAATACGGCATATCTGGGACAGGAATTTATGTCTGACAACACAACGCTTGATTTTAACCCGCTCGACCGTGGTGGTGCTGCGGGGTGGGAAGCGTTTGAGTTTTCGACCGTAAACCCCGGCAATGGTGAAGTGGCGGCTTTGTGGAATAACCATTATTCTGCCATGTACAATATCAATTATGCACTGGAAAAGCTTGAAACAAGCACCATTGATGCCGCCGCCAAAAGCGCCATCGGTGGTCAATTAAAATTCATCAGAGCTTATCACTACTTTAACTTGGTTCGGTATTTTGGAGATGTCGTTTTGGCCACCAAAACGCTGAACAACCCCAATGAAGCTTTTGAATTGGTAAAATCTCCGCAGGCAGAGGTGTATAAGCAAATCGAAACCGACCTGAAAGATGCCGTCAACTTACTGCCAACTACGTATCCTGCTGCGGGCAGAGGGCGGGTTACGAAAGGGGCCGCGCTGAGTTTGTTGGGTAAAGTTTATCTGACCCTGAAGCGTTATCCCGAGGCTGTTTCTACGCTGAAGCAGGTGTTGCCATTGGGTTATTCTTTGTACGCCAACTACAAAGATAATTTTGACCCGACCAAAAAGAACGGTGTAGAATCTGTGTTTGAAGTTCAGTACCAGGGTGGAAACGACTTGGGTGAGCAAAGCAACTTTGTGTATTTATTTGCGCCACGGCTTTCTCAGGGAGCGGTGACGGGATTTGCCAATACTACTCCAAGCGGACGTAATATCCCGACCAATGACATGATTGCAGCCTACGAAGCTGGCGACCTTCGCAAGGATATTTCTTTGCAGACGAGCTATACCCTCAACGGTACGGTTGTGCAGATTCCTTTTGTCAATAAATACCGCTATCCGCACACGATTACGGGACGCTCGGACAATAACTGGCCAGTGCTTAGATACGCTGATGTGTTGTTGATGCTCGGCGAAGCCATCAACGAAGCTACCGGACCAGATGCCGAGGCATTGGGCTATTTGAACCAAGTACGTAAGCGGGCAGGGCTGGCAGAGTTGACGGGATTGACAAAAGACACTTACCGTACGGCCGTTCTCAAAGAAAGACGCGTTGAACTGGCTTTTGAAAACCACCGTTGGTTTGATTTACAGCGCACCAAAACCCCAGCTGAATTGGCGGCGTTTATGAATGCTTACGCAGCAAAAGAGAAAACGAATCCGACCGTTTCAAGAGGCGGAATTGCTTTCAACGCGCTCGACTATGTATATAGTGATTTTGAGTATTACCTGCCAATTCCGGCACCGCAAATTTTGATCAACAGCAAACTCACTCAAAATCCCGGTTACCAATAGCAGGACGACTTTTATAAGTAGGATTTGATAAAGAGTCCGCTTTTATAAGTAGTACATTTTCAAGTACCTGTCGTAGTTTAAAGAGCTGTTTTGCTTTCTACGACAGGTACTTTCTTAACCAATTTTTACCACCCTTATTTTTGTTAAAAACCGTGCAGGAAACCACAGAAATCTTCTGGCTTTGGCAGTTTTTAGGCCGATTACACCCCTTGGTCGTCCACTTCCCCATCAGTTTGCTTTGCGTAGCGTTAATACTTGAAATTGTTGGTTGGCGGCGCAAATCGGTCGAATTGCGCGCTGGCATCACCGCTTTGGTTTGGATTGGGGCCATCAGCTCGGTGTTGGCCGTTGTGTTGGGTTTACTTTTAGCCAATCAAGACGAATACGGCGGCGACACCGTCACCATTCACCAATGGTCGGGCATTGCCACCATGGTTTTTGCCTTGGTTTCATTGTTTGCCCTTCGTACGGGGCGTGCCTCGCTTTATAAAACCATGCTTTTTATGACCGTGGGCGGGGTCACATTGGCTGGGCACTACGGCGCTTTACTGACGCACGGAGAAGATTATCTGACGGGCGTTTTACCTTTCAACAAAAACCAAAAAGAGAATACCGAAGGAGGCGCAAATTTTACGTTTGCCAATACCAATCAACCCCTCACGCAGGAACAAATTGTGGAATTGAACGTGGAAGTGAGGTCTATCTTGGCCCATAATTGTTACAGTTGCCACAGTGCAACCAAAACAAAAGGAGAATTACGGCTAGACAAAAAAGAATTTATCTTTAAAGGCGGCGAAGACGGGCCGATTATCGTCGCGGGCAATCCCGACAAAAGTGAAATTATACGCAGAATCACCCTTCCAACGGGCCATAAAGAAGCCATGCCTACCAAAGGCAAGCGACTCAGTGAAAAAGAAGTGGCGCTATTGGAATTTTGGATAAAACAAGGTGCTCCGTGGCCCGATGGTCCCGAAAAAAGCATTTATCGGGTAGCCGAAATGGCCCCTCGTATGCCAGAACTCCCCCCCGCAACCGCCCAATTTACGCAACCCGTTGACCGCTTGGTCAATGCGTATTTTCAGAAAAACAAAATTGCTTGGAAGAATGTGGTTGATGACCGAACCTACATCCGCCGGGTTTATTTGGACGTTATTGGTTTGTTGCCTTCTCCCGAAAATATTCAGGTGTTTATCGAAGACAATCGCCCCGACAAACGGGAAATATTGGTCAAAAGTCTGTTGGCTCGCAACGAAGACTACGCGCAGCATTGGCTAACGTTTTGGAACGATGCCCTTCGCAATGATTATTCTGGAACAGGGTACATCACGGGTGGTCGTTTCAATATCACAAAATGGTTGTATGCATCCCTCAAAAACAATAAACCGTACAATCTGTTTGTCAAAGAGTTAATCAGCCCGACGAAAGAATCGGCAGGGTTTATCAAAGGAATTAAATGGCGCGGAACCATCAATGCCAGTCAGCGCAATGAAATGCAAGCCGCCCAAAACGTTGCACAGGTGTTTTTGGGACTGAACCTGAAATGCGCCTCTTGTCACGATAGTTTTATCAGCGACTGGAAACTGGAAGAGGCCTACGCGTTTGCCAACGTTTTTGCCGATACTACCTTGGAAATCCACCGTTGTGATAAGCCCACGGGCAAACTGGCTGGGCGCGGGTTGTTATTCAAAGAACTAGGTCAAATCAAAGAAACCCCAGTGACTGAAGAACGGCTCAAAGAACTGGCTGAGTTTTTGGTACAGCCCAAAGACGGACGACTTTATCGTACGTTGGTGAATCGGGTATGGGCGCAACTCATGGGTCGGGGCATTGTTGAGCCGGTAGATGCCATGGACAATCTACCTTGGAGCCAGGATTTGCTGGATTGGTTGGCCTCTGATTTTGCGGCGAATGGCTATGATATTAAGAAACTGATGTATACCATTTTGACTTCCAAGACCTATCAATTGCCATCCATTGGCATCAAAGATGCGGGCTTGGTAACGGCCCCTGACTTTGTATTTCAAGGAATGGTGCGTCGGCGATTAACGGCGGAGCAGTTTGCTGATGCGGTAAGTGTGGTTTTTAATCCAATTTATGGAGATTCAGCGCTTGTTTTTAAGCAGTTACCCGAAACCATCAAACAGGAGATTCCTTTCACGCGCGCCTCTCTGGTAAAAAGAGACCCCTTCTTGACGGCTTTGGGGCGACCAAATCGGGAAACGGTGAACACAAGTCGAAACTCTCAGGCGAATCTTTTGCAGGCGTTGGAATTAACCAATGGAACCCAATTTAATGAAGCCCTGAAAAACGGCGCAAAGATTTGGAAAGTCAAGTACCCGACCTCCGATGTGTTGGTTAAAGAACTGTACAAAAAATCGCTGGGACGGGAGCCGTTGTCCAAAGAACTCGCGGCGGCTCAAAAAATCATTGGCCCCAAACCCACCGACGAAGGAATTCAGGATTTGGTCTGGGCCATGACGCTGCACCCTGAATTTCAGTTGATTTATTGATGGGAGAAGAGAGATTGGCGGTGAAAATCCCACCAATGGCGAAGAATCTAAAAAGCCCCGCAGGGGCACAACTTTTGTAGAATTTTGTATAAACCGCAATGTTTATCATGAAAAATAGATGGAATAGAAGAGAATTTCTTCAAAAAACCAGTGCCGCAACCTTGGCCGCTTTGGCCGCAAGTGCTCCGATGCCCAGTCTGTTGTCTAGCTGTAAAAGTAAACTCGTAGGGCAGACGGATGGAACCGCCGATACGGTGATTTTGCTGTGGATGGCGGGCGGAATGGCCCATACCGAAACCTTTGACCCTAAGCGATATACGGCTTTTGAAAAAGGAATGGAAGGCAACCGGGTACTGAGTACATTTAAACCCATTCCGACCGTTTTGGACGGAATCAATTTCTCCGAAGGACTGCAATCTATCGGTAAAGTGATGGATAAAGGAACGCTCATTCGGTCGTATGTGGCGGCAGATATGGGCCATATTTTACATTCGCGTCATCAGTACCATTGGCATACTTGTTATGAACCGCCCCAAACGGTGGCCGCGCCGCACATGGGGGCGTGGATTGCCAAAGAATTGGGCCCCAAAAACCCTGTTATTCCTGCTTTTATTGACATTGGTCAGCGGTTTACCGTCGGAGAAGCCGAAGAGCTGAAAGCCTTTCATACGGCAGGATTTTTAGGCAATGAGTTTGGCCCGTTTTTCATCCCCGACCCAAGTCAGGGGTTAGAAAGTGTGCGTCCGCCCGTTGGGATGGATGCCAAACGCTTTGAGCGCCGAAATCAATTGTACAATGATTTAATCAGTAATAGTCCCGTGGGTGAGTTTGGCAGTGATTACCAAAAAGAATCGCTGAAACGCTCCATGGAGCAGGCCTATATGCTCCTCAATTCGCCCGAAGCCAAGGCGTTTAATCTGACGACGGAGCCGAAAGAAAGCTACGATATTTATAATACAGGTCGCTTTGGCTTAGGCTGTTTGTTGGCCAAAAGATTGACCGAGCAAGGGGCCCGTTTTATCAGTGTGACCACCGAATATGAACCTTTCTTTGGCTGGGATACGCACGAAAATGGCCATACGCGCTTGGTGGACATGAAAAAGCAGATTGACGGGCCTATTGCGCAGCTTGTGAAGGATTTGGATAAATCGGGGCATCTTGACCGCACCTTGATTGTCCTCGCCAGTGAATTTAGTCGCGATATGATGGTAGAGGGCCGCCCCGAAGCTAAGGTACAGGAGCAGGTAAAACAACCGGAGATTTTGGACGACATCAAGTTTTACGGAATGCACCGCCACTTTACAGATGGCTGTTCCATGCTGATGTTTGGTGGAGGAATCAAGAAGGGGTTTGTATACGGAAAAACGGCCGACGAGCGCCCGTGCAAGACCATTGAAAACCCCGTGAAGATTGACGGTATCCATCAAACCATTTATCATGCGTTGGGGATTCCGCCTGATACTCAGTATGAAATCGAAAAAAGACCCTTTTATACAACACCCGACGGTAAAGGGAAAGCCGTGATGGATTTATTGGCTTAACGATTCACAATGAGAAAGATTTTCTTTTTTGGTATAGGTATTTCGGCAGTAATTGGTGGGTATTTACTGTCGTGTACCAATAGCTCAACGACCCGGGCTACGCAGGAGCATATTCCTGACCGGGTCAGCTATAATTTTGACATTCGCCCCATTCTTTCGGACAAATGTTTGACCTGTCACGGGCCTGATGCCAACAAAAGGCAAGCGGGCCTTCGACTCGACGACCCCGAAAGTGCCTTTCAAGCGCTGAAAGAGCATCCGTCGGCTCACGCCATTGTGGCGGGAGAACCGCAACTTTCGGAGGTTTTTTTGCGCATTACGACCAAAGATACCGCCAAGCTGATGCCGCCGCCCGCGTCAAATCTCAAGCTGTCTTCGCATGAAATCGCGCTTATCGAAAAATGGATAAAACAAGGGGCCAAGTACGAGAAACACTGGGCGTTTGTAGCACCCAAAAAACCTACACTTCCTGAAGTGAAAAAGGAAGATTGGCCCAAAAATGAGATTGATTATTTTATTCTGCACAAACAGGAGCAAAAAGGGTTTAGTCCCAACGAGGAAGCCGACAAAGAACGCCTGTTGAGGCGCCTCAGCCTTGATTTGGTGGGGCTGCCGCCCACCCTGAAAATGATGGACAGTTTTCTGGCCGATAAAAGCCCGAATGCCTACGAAAAAGCAGTGGACGAATTGCTGAAAAATCCCGCTTATGGCGAAAAAATGGCGGTTTATTGGCTGGATTTGGCCCGCTATGCCGATTCACACGGTTATCAAGATGATGGCTACCGCACGCAGTGGCCGTGGCGCGATTGGGTGATTCATGCCTTAAATACCAACATGCCGTACGACCAATTTGTGACCTGGCAATTGGCGGGCGATTTGCTCCCCAACCGCGACAATGAGGCGCTTTACAAACAGCAATTGTTGGCGACGGGCTTCAACCGAAATCACAAAATTACGGAAGAAGGCGGTGTTATTCCCGAAGAATACCGCATCGGTTACGTCACCGACCGGAATGATTTATTTGGCAAGGCATTCTTGGGCATGACGCTCGAATGCGCCCATTGCCACGATCATAAATACGACCCTTTTTCCCAAAAAGAATACTACCAACTCTTTGCGTTTTTTAACAATGTCAAAGAAGTGGGAATTGAGTCGGTGATTGGTGGCCCTGAAACTTACGCCAAAAAACCGTTGATGGAAATCAGCAATGACGACGTAAAAAACATTCTAACGTTTATCAATAAGCCCGATACCAACCACCTGATTGTATCGGTGATGAGCGATTTGGACACGATGCGCAAAACCCACATTCTTCGCCGTGGGGCGTACGATGCACCGGGCGATGAAGTCCAACCCAATACCCCTAGTTTTATTCTGCCGTTCAATAAGTCCTATCCTAAAAATCGCCTTGGTTTGGCTAAGTGGTTGGTTGACAAGCAAAATCCACTCACGGCGCGGGTATTTGTGAATCAGGTATGGCAGGAGTTTTTTGGCAAAGGAATCGTCAAAACGTCGGGAGATTTTGGAATGCAGGGAGAACTGCCCAGCCATCCCGAACTGCTCGATTGGCTGGCGGTCGATTTTATGGAACATGGTTGGAATATCAAACGCCTTGTCAAACAAATGGTGATGTCGGCTACGTACCGTCAGTCGGCAGTTGTGACGCCCGATAAACTGGCGACCGACCCCGACAATATTTTCTTGGCCCGGGCACCGCGTTACCGGATTCACGCCGAATTTGTGCGTGATGTGGTACTGTCAAGTAGTGGTTTGTTGGTGCCCAAAATTGGTGGACCAAGCGTTAAACCGTACCAACCCGCTGGATTGTGGGAAGGGGCTACGTCGGGTCGTGGGTTGCTTTCTATGTACGTCCAAGACCACGGCGAAAGCCTGTATCGCCGAGGTATGTATACGTTGATAAAGCGAACGGTTCCACCACCGGCGATGAGTATTTTTGACGCCAGCAACCGTGACCTTTGCGAAGTTAAACGACTGAAAACCAATACGCCGTTGCAGGCATTGGTCATGATGAACGACCCGACGGTGCTGGAAGCCTCGCGGGTATTGGCCGCGAAGTTGTTGCAAGAAAAAAGCTCTACGCAAGATAAAATCACGAAGGCTTTCCGACTCATTGTGAGCCGCAAACCCAGTGAAAAAGAAGTGTCGATATTGGCCGCTTATTACGACAAAGAGCTTAAAAAAATCACCAAGCCGAGCGCTGAAAAGTTGCTGGCCGTGGGTGAATACCCCATTCCTGCCCAAGTAGATAAGACACAATTGGCCGCGTTGATGCGAATTGTCAATACGATTTACAACTTGGAAGAAGCGATTACGAAATCCTAAGTTTTGTTACCCAAACATCAATGGAAAAAGAATTTTTAGAACACGGTCTGACCTTTAACCGACGTCGTTTCCTGTCCACGATGAGTTTGGGATTGGGAAGCGTGGCGTTGGGGTCGTTGATGATACCCAATTTACTGAATGGCGGCGAGGTAGACGAGGCTGGTTTTGTGCCGGGTATTCCTCATTTTGCCCCCAAGGCCAAACGCGTCATTTATTTGTTCCAAAACGGCGCTCCGTCGCAATTTGAAACGTTTGATTACAAACCCAAACTCTGCGAAATGGTGGGTCAGGAGCTGCCGCCTTCGGTGCGCGGTATGCAGCGACTCACGGGCATGACGGCCAATCAGGCGTCGTTTCCGTTGGCGGCTTCGTTTGTGGATTTTAAACAATACGGCCAATCGGGCGCTTGGGTGAGCGATTTGATGCCTTATACGTCCAAAATCGTGGATGATTTGTGTATCGTAAAATCCATGTACACCGAGGCCATCAACCACGACCCCGCCCTCACTTTTTTCCAAACAGGCTCCCAACAAGGCAATCGCCCCAGCATGGGCGCGTGGCTGAGTTACGGGTTAGGAAATGAAAACAAAAACCTGCCAGATTTTACGGTTTTGCTGTCGCGCGGCATCGGCAACGGTCAGGGAGTTTATTCTAAACTTTGGTCCAACGGCTTTTTGGATTCCATTCATCAGGGCGTACAGTTTAGCAAAGGTGAAGACCCCGTACTGTACCTGCGCGACCCCGAAGGCATGGACCGCGCTGCCCGTCGCGAGATGTTGGACAATTTGTCCGAACTGAATCAGCTTTCGTACAGTGAATTTGGTGACCCCGAAATTGCCGCCAAAGTGAAGCAATACGAAATGGCTTATCGAATGCAAACGGCCGTGCCGGAGGTAATGGATTTGTCGAAAGAACCCGACGATATTGTAAAATTATACGGCCCCGATTGCTTGGTGCCAGGTACTTATGCCGCTAACTGCTTGCTGGCGCGTAAACTTTCCGAAAACGGGGTTCGATTTGTGCAATTGTACCACCAAGGCTGGGACCAACACGGCAATCTTCCGTTTGAAATCACCAGTCAGGCCAAAGACGTTGACCAAGCGTCGGCAGCGTTGGTGACGGATTTGAAACAACGCGGTTTGTTGGATGAAACATTGGTCATTTGGGGAGGAGAATTTGGCCGTACGAGTTATAGCCAAGGAAAACTGACGGCCGACAATTACGGTCGCGACCACCATCCGCGCTGCTTTACCATCTGGATGGCGGGCGGTGGTATCAAGCCCGGCATGGTTTACGGTGATACGGATGAGGTGGGTTATAACGTCAGTCGAAACCCTGTCCATGTACATGATTTTCAGGCGACCGTTTTGCATTTGTTGGGCCTAAATCACGAGAAGCTGATTTTTAAACACTTAGGCCGTCGCTATCGGTTGACCGACGTATCAGGAAAAGTAGTGCGTGATATTATTAGTTGAGGGAGCATACCCTCGTGGCGACTTGTAGATTTTAGGATTAGATGAATAAAAAGTTCAAAGACATAGCCGAGCAGGCCTTAATCGTTTCCACGATTTTTATCCTTTTTTTATTGCTGTTTGAAAGCAAATTGGTGGTGCCCGTTTGGCTGCAACCCGTCGGAAGAATGCACCCGCTTTTTCTTCATTTTCCGATTGTGCTCTTGCTTTTGGCGTTGGGAATGGAATTTTTTCGATTCAACCCAGCCAATACCGCCAATACCTTTTACCGTATCTTTTTAACCAATTTTTGGTTGATTGGGGCTTTGTCGGCAGCCGTTACGGTCATCATGGGGATATTTTTGTCCAAAGAAACGGGCTACGAAGGAGAGACCTTGCCATGGCATAAATGGACGGGAATCGCGGTTTTTTTTCTGGCCGCAATCGGTTATTGGTGTCGAACCATGACGTGGTACCAAGCTCCCGTGGCCAAAGGTTTGGCATTGGTCACTACTTTGTGCGTGGTTTTGGCGGGGCATTATGGATCGGTTTTGACCCACGGCGACAATTTTATCACGGGTCCGATACTCAAATCTGCACCTGTTCCGTTGGAGGAGGCCATTGTCTTTAATGACGTAATTCAACCCATTTTTGAACAGAAATGCGTCAGCTGCCATAATCCCGACAAACTCAAAGGAGAGCTGATGCTTACCGATGCCAAGTCCATCTTGAAAGGAGGAAAAACGGGGAAATTGTTTGTGGCGGGCCAACCCGAAATCAGCCTATTATTGCAACGTATCCATTTGCCGTCGGAAGATAAAAAACACATGCCGCCGATAGGTAAGTCGCAACTGAATCCGCAAGAAATTGCGCTGCTTTCGTTGTGGATAAAGGCCAAAGCTGATTTTACAAAAAAAGTGATTGATTTACCCCTCAATGATTCACTAAGACTCATTGCCAGTACGTTTTTGTCACCCGTTGAGCGAGAAGAAGAAACGTTTGATTTTGCGGCTGCTGATGAAGAGACCATTCAAAAGCTGACAACGGAGTTTCGGAGTATTGCCCCTCTCGCGCGAGAATCACCGGCATTGGCGGTCAATTTCTTTAACAAAACAGCCTTCACTACCGAGAAAATCAAAGAGTTAAAAGAAATAAAGGAACAGGTGGTATTTTTGAATCTGGCCAAAATGCCCGTCAAAGATGGGGATATTTCGCAAATCACCGCCTTTGAAAATCTGCAAAAACTAGACCTGAACTTTACGGATATTACGGGCAAGGGCCTGAAAGAGTTAACTTCTTTGAAACAGCTCAAAAACCTGTCGATTTCGGGGACAAAAGTAACGGCGAAGGATTTGCTGGCTGTTGTTCCGAATTTTAAAAGCCTGAATACCATCGTGGTATGGAATACCGGGCTGACGATTGAGGAGATTCGACAGTTGCAAAAAGCCCATCCGCGTATACGTTTCATTGAGGGCTTTAAAGACGATGGCAAAAATCCGATTAAGTTGAACCCGCCGCAGGTCAAAAATAAATCTACCGTTTTTAATGAGCCAGTATTGGTGCAGTTGGCCCACCCCGTCAAGGGTGTTCAGATTCGCTTTACGACGGATGGAACGGAACCCGATAGCATAAAATCTGCCCTTTTTACGAACCAAACTGTTATTAAGGCAAGTACAAATATTCGCGCGAAGGCCTACAAAGAAGGCTGGTTTGGGAGCGACGAAGTGGCGTTTGACTTTTTCAAAAGAACCTACGTGCCTGATAGCGTACGTTTGCTGTTGCCGCTTAACCGCGTCCACCAAGCAGAGGGTGCTAAGTCCTTTTTTGACGAAAAATTAGGCACATTTAACGCCAATAGCCCCGCGTGGGCCAACAATTGGGCGGGGGTAAGAAACAATGATTTGGCGTTGATGGCGGAATTTAAAAAGCCCATCCTGCTATCGTCGGTAGAATTGCGCATCATGGAAGAAACCGAAACGGGGATTTTTCCGCCAGAAGCCATTGAAGTATGGGGTGGAAATTCGCCCGACCAACTGAAGAAAATCGCGGTAATCAAGCCATCCATTCCGACCAAGCATCGGACGCACTTGTTGCAAGCGGTGGGAGGGAAGTTCAAACCGCAAACTGTTTCTTACCTGAAAATTGTGGCTAAACCATTGTCGAAAATGCCCGAATGGCACGGAGGCAAGGGAAAACCTGCGTTACTGTTGGTCGATGAAATGTTTTTTAACTAAAACCTATTTGTGAGGCGTCACCTTGTATGAGGTGAAAAATACTGTCAGTTTGGGCACATCAAAGGGGCGCGTAGTTGCGCCCTTTACTTTTTAGGTTGGGCGGGTTTAAGATGTTCAAAATCTTCTTTTTGTGTAAAATACTCCAGACCCAAAACCAAAATAACTGTACTGCCAAAGGTAACTTTTTGCATAATGGGCAAAAAGGCATAACTACCTGAACCATAAAGGTATAGTGTATAATAAAAAATAAGCAGACAGATAATGCACAAGAATTTGAACAAGTGTAGCTTTGACTTTAAAATAAAAACGGTAATGTAAAATAGGCTTAACAGAAACAGGGTGCTGGCGAGCGTAACCATACTGTCATGCAGCGGGGTTACGATTAAAAAAGTAAAAAACATGCCTCCCGCTCCCACATATTGTATGATGTTGGCGGCACTTCTTACGGGTATTTTCTTTGAAAATTTAATGAAGAAGATGGCAAAACTCACCGAAAGGAAAATCATTCCGGCATTAGCCCAGATTTGCGCAGGATTGTCGGCACCATTGATGGCTTTTGGGGCAAACAAATTGCTAATAAAGTTTTTTGACCAGTCAAAACCCACTGAATTTTTATCAAACAGCGAGCCTCCTGGATAAACCCTCGTGGCAATGAAAAGCAGCGATACTGAAATAAATATCCCTAGTAAAACGGAATGTCTTTTTAGTGTTTCTATGCTTTTTACATACATATTTAAGAGTCGTTTTGGGAGGGGGAATAACGAATCGGGCTTTTTGCAGGGGCATTATGAATCAGTCCGCTGGGTTTCTACGCGTTATTGTCAACCCTGCTTTCTAAGTATGCAATGTCGTTTCTTAACAAAGCGCTTAAGCAGTCAATCGCATCGTTTTTGGTTGTTGCTTGAATGACTGTTGAGTAATTGTCGGAAATCTGGTCGTTGAGCCCTAAAAATGATTTTACTTTTTGGGGGCTTTTATACGTAACTTTAAATTTATAATTATCGGGCTCACCAATGACCGAAATAGTAAGTCCGTTTCCACTTTTCTTGTTCTCAATGCCAAATGTTGGGTGGAAATATATTTCGTCGAGCTTGGCATTGCTGCTTTTTTGCAAATAATCATTCCAATCAATCTTTTCAAAAGTATCCATGATTGTGTCTTGTGCCATATCGCCAAGCTCAATGATGTCGGCTTCTACGGGATCGCAAAAAAATGCTTTAAATTCCATCATTTTCTGTTTGGGTTAGTGAGTAGCCGATAAAGTAAATTATATGCTAGGTTGTTTAGGTGCGTATCTTAAAAAATGTGTCTTTTGAAATCAGTAACGTTGAAGCATTGGCGTTGTGGCGGATATAGAATTCCGTCAGACGAGTATAGTACAAAAGCTAAATAGCACCACAACTGTTGAGCCTATATTCGTCAGCCGCCATAACGCCAATGCAATGTTACCTGCTGGCTTGGTCGTCAGTTTTGGTCGGCGGTGTCATTTAGTCCTTGATTTCAGTCGGATTGAAGTCGAAAGTTTTAAATATTTCATCTAAGTTAAGTTCACAATTTTTGGGCAAATTGATTGTAGCAATATTTCCGAAGTCTGTCTGCCAAAATCCACCTTGCTTCATTATTTTGTCTCCCAAAAGCCTGTATTCTGATTCTTTAAATTGTGATGTCAAGAAAAATCGTCTCGTAACAAATTCAGAGTCTTTCGTGATTTTTACAATTTCGTGTATGCCTTCCTTGTTAAGTCTGGTTTCAAATTCAGTCCCGAATGTCAGTCTGCAATTAAATATTTCATTTTCAACAGTTCTAAATATGTTGTCAGAAAGTTGCTCCACATACATTGATGTAGTCATTTTTTCTCTCTTGTCGTAAATTTTTATTTCAATCGGGTCTTGTTGCATAATGTCGGTATAAGCTTGCAGGTAACTCGCTAATTGACGCATGTTTTACGCAAAGTAAATGCTTCCGTTGCAAAAAGCAAGTATTAAAGGCTTTGTTTATTAATATCCTATTAGTCAGTAGATTATGAGTTGTTTGATAACCTTGTCGATGTCCTCACTCAAAAAACTGCGCATGAAAATTCATCATAAATACCTCGTCGGTGGCGCGGGTCATGGCGGTGTAGAGCCACCGCACAAACTCCCGATTTACCTGCTCTTCGGGCAGATACCCTTGGTTTACAAACACTGATTTCCACTGCCCACCCTGCGATTTGTGGCAGGTGAGGGCGTAGGCAAATTTGACCTGCAAGGCGTTCAAGTACACATCTTGTCGGATGGCTTCGGTGCGGGCTTTTTTGGATTTTAGGTAGATATAATCCTGCAAAACGGCCTCGTATAAACGCTTGTTTTCGTCCTGACTCAGCGACGGGGCGGGGGAGTGGAGCGTGTCCAGAAAAATCTTGGCTTCAAACGGCGGCTGCTCTTCATAATCCAACAATTGAAGCTCAACGGTGGCAAACCGAAAGCCGTGCATTTCTTCCTCTTTACGGATGCGCTTTACTTCCACAAAATCGCCGTTAGCCAAAAAGCCAGCAGGCGACTCTTCGTCGAGCACGGTATAATTGTTCCGGACAATCATCAGCAAATCGCCCGCTTCAATTTCTTCTTCGGAGCCGTTGATTTGGCGGCGCACAAACTCATTGAGCTGAACGGCCTCGCGGTTGGAGCGCGTAATGATGGTCACGTTTTCGCGGCCGTGCTTGTCGTAGGCGTAGCGGAGGCCGTCTTCGAGGCGGTCGCCGGGCATTTTATAAAAATCGCGCAGGCCGCGCGTGCGGAGTTGGATAGAAAGTTTTTCGAGCGGCAGGGCATCGCGAAGGCGGGTGGCATTTTGCAAAATCCCCGAGTTTTGCCCTTGACGCGTCACTTCCGTCAGTTCTTGCTCGTACACGCTCATGTAATAGGTGCTTTCGAGGAGCGCCTTGTCGAGCGCGGGGCTGAGGTCTTTGTTGATGGGCGGCAGCTGGGCCACGTCACCCACGATGAGGAGTTTGTTGCCGATGCCCTCAAAAACGTACTCAATCAAGTCGTACAACAACCCGCGCGAGCCAAATTCGGCCTCGTCCGAAATCATCGAGGCTTCGTCCACGATAAAAAGCGTGTCGCGGTGTTTGTTGGCCTGACGCTCAAAGTGCAGCGAGCCGGTGTAGGCATCGGCCACCTGACGGTATATTTTTTTGTGAATCGTAAATGATTTTTTCTTGGAATAGTTGCTCATCACCTTGGCGGCGCGGCCCGTAGGGGCCAAAAGCACGGTTTTGAAGCCAAACTTACTGACCACTTTGATGACGGTGCTGATGAGGGTGGTTTTTCCCGTTCCGGCGTAGCCTTTCAACAAAAAACAGTCGCGCAGGTTATCATCTTCCAGAAATTCGGCTATTTTTATAAAAAAATGCTGTTGACCTGCGGTAGGCTCATGCGGAAAGCTCTTCAGTAGTAAATCCGAGACGGTTGGGGGCGGTGTTTCTTTCATGTATCCAAAACTACGGCAGGAACGCAAATTTCACAACCCTCCTAAATTATTCCTTGTCGAAAGTTTTCATTTTTTTGGATTAAATTGTATTTTCATCACCTTTTTCACCTAACTCTTCAAAATTAAAGCAATTAAACATGAAAATTAAGAACGTATTACGCGATAAGTCCCGCAATGCTATCTATTCGGTTACGCCGGAAACTACCGTGCTGGATGCGCTGAAACAAATGGCCGAAAAAAACATCGGGGCGGTGTTGGTTTTGGAAGAGGGACGTTTGGCGGGGATTTTCTCGGAGCGTGACTATGCCCGCAAAGGGATTCTGCAAGGGCGTGCGTCCAATCAAACGTTGATCAAAGAAGTAATGACCTCCAAGCTCATTACCGTAACTTCAGAGCAAAAACTAGAAGAAGCCATGGTCATCATGTCGGAAAAACACATCCGTCACTTGCCCGTGGTCGACGAGGGCGAACTCATCGGTATCATCTCCATCAACGACGTGGTAACCAGTATTATTAAAGACCAAAAAGTACGCATTGAATCGCTGGAGAGCTACATTTCGGGCAATCCTTACGCATAATCACTATCTTTGTAGTCTTGAAAAAGTTCAAGGTTGGTCGTCAATAGGCAGTAGCTTGATTTTCAGGGTACTGTCAATTCTTGCCGATTAACTTATAACGTTAACCAATATCTGTCCATTGGAAAAGGCAAGACAAGAAGTGGCCCGGTTGTATGGCAATCGATTGCGGCTGAGAGTATGCGGAATTTGCATTGAAAACAATAAAATTTTGATGCTGAGCCATCGCGGCATTGGCAATACCGACGTTTTTTGGTGTCCTCCTGGCGGGGGAATTCAGTTTGGTGAATCAACGCATGAGGCCCTCAAACGTGAGTTTGAAGAAGAGACAGGTCTGTTTATTGAAATTGGAAACCTGCTGTTTGTCAACGAGTTTATGCAGCCACCCCTCCACGCCCTAGAATTATTTTTTGAGGTCAAACGAAAAGGCGGTGACCTGCACCTGGGCACCGACCCTGAAATGACCACCGATAATCAGATTATTCAGGAAATGCGTTGGATGAGTATCGAAGAAATCAAAGCTTATCCCGCGCACGAAGTGCATACGCTATTTAGGCACTGCGAAAGCCTGTCGGATATTTATCAATTGCGGGGGTATCTGAACGATGAATCTGCGCAATTGGCCGATGTCGAAAACAATTGATACATTTAGCAAAGTATTCGTGATTTAGCTGGTTAATTATCAAAACGATTAACTTTTACAATTAACACTGGATTATAGAAAGAGGGATGGTTGATACACAAAACGTGATAGCTCCTTTGTTGGAGATAAAAGACGAACGCTTCGACCCCACCAAATGCGCGGAGTATGAATTGCTGATGGAGTTGGGGGCCGAACGATTGCGCTTTTTGGTGCTTGACAGCAAAAAAAAGCGCGTGTTGTATCTGGAAGACTATTTGATAGGCGGGCTGCCGAGCGAAAAAAAATGGGCGAATTGGTTGGCAAAACTGTCAGCACTGCACCCGTTTTGGGGTAGTAATCTTTGGAAAAGCGTGACGGTTTCCTTCAATACGCCGTATTTTACCTTGGTGCCAGAAGTTTATTTTCGCAAAGAATACGTCAATAGCTACCTGAGTTTGGTGCAGGGAGATTTATTTGAAACCGATCAGATTTTGCACCGCGAAGTAAAGCGCATCGAAGCCCGAAACGTGTTTACGGTCAATAAAGAACTTTGGGAGTGGGTGTTGAATACGTATACTTTGCAATTGCCCGCTTTTATTCACCAAACCAATGCCCTGATTGAAGGTGCATTGGCACTTTCGGTGCTGGATAAAGAAGTGGTTTTGATGAACCTGCACTTTGAAGATGACTTCGTGACGTTGGTGATTGTCAAGAACGATTCGCTCCTGATGTGCAACAAATTTGCCTACAAAGCCGCTGCCGATATGGCGTATTTTATCATGTTTGTACTGGATTCACTCCAACTCAAACCCGTTGAGGTGAAGTGCCGTTTTTATGGTGAAACAACCCCTTATTCCGAAGATTATCAATTGCTTCAGAAATTTTTACCGAATCTTTCGTTTGGCAAAACCCCCGAAACTTTGGTTTTGGGCGAGGCCTTTGAAGATGTGCCCGAGCACCGGTATTATAGTCTATATACGATTCCCTTCGCTTCCTGAAACCGCTAACGCATTTTACGCATGAAACGCATTGCTCTTTTTCCCGGCTCGTTTGATCCTTTTACCAAAGGCCATGAAGACATCGTCCTGAGAGGTTTGCATCTTTTTGACGAAATCATCGTCGGAATTGGGCACAATACGGCCAAAAAGCGTTATTTTCCGGTGGAGGTAATGCAACGAATGATTGAGGAGACTTTTGAGAAATACCCGCAGATACAGACCGTCACCTACGACGACCTCACGGCCAACATGGCGCGTCAGTTGGGCGCGCGGTTTTTGTTGAGAGGATTGCGAAATACGACCGATTTTGAGTACGAAAACAGTATCTCTCAGGTAAACCGCCACGTGTACAGCGACGTAGAAACGGTGTTTTTGATTACTTCGCCGCATTTGGCTCCCATCAGTTCAACGATTATTCGCGAGCTGCACAAGTACGGCCACAATGTGGATGAGTTTCTACCTTATAAACTTTCAGAGCTTACCATTTCGGCGTAATTTTCTTTTCGCCTTTGGCGGCTTCTGGGTCGTAGCTCACAAAAACATTGATCCATAGCAACCTACCCCAACGAAAAAAGACGGGTTGGGAAATAATAAGGACGGGTATAAGAATGGCCAATACGTAAAAAATATTGATTCCTAGAAGCACCACGCAACTCACAAATACCACGGCAATCAACGCCGTGTAGAGTGCGTAGCTACCGTACATGCCACCGAAATAGAAGCCGGGCTCTCGCTCAAACGACTCGCCGCATACTTCGCATTGGGGATGCATTTTATCGAATTTCTTTAAATTGAAAGGATTGTTGTGGACAAAAAATGACCCTTGATGACACCGTGGACATTTATTGTTGAGAATACTGTAAACTTTGGTTCCTTTAAGCATGACTTCTTGAAATTTTGCTAAAGGTACAACAATCGTTCAATTGCTTTGGTGCAAAAATGCTAAAGCAGATGTTGATTAAGCAATCCTTTTTCCACCAACTTAGCGAAGGTAACGCTGCGAAGGGCCTCATGTGCCTGATTCCACTCGCGGAGATTATGTGCATTACTGCCCACAAACGAAACTAAACCTTCAAAAACCAAACGCTCGGCCAACATACGGGTGCCCTGATGACTGCTCGCCCAAGAGCCCAGGTTTACCTGAAACAAAACGCCTTGCCGGTGCAAATCCATCACGAGATTGAAATTTTGTTGTAGATAATGATACCGCTCAGGATGTGCCAGTACAACGACGAGGTTTCGTTGGCGGGCCAATCGGATGGCTTCGCCCAAAAATGAGGGCATTCCTACAATATTTGTTTCTAAGAGTAGATAGGTATCTGCGATAGTGAGTAAGGGTTGATTGTTTTCAAGCAATGAGATAAGGGATATATCGAGGTAGTATTCGGCGGCGGCTTCCAGCTCAACGGAGATGCATTTACGCTGAAGTTCCGAACGAATGCGGGCAATACAAGACTCGATTGTTGCGGCGGTATTGCGATAATAGTCCCCCATGATATGTGGGGTAGCAATTATTTTACGAACTCCTGCGGCCGCCATTTCTTGGAGGAGCAAAATGCTCTCTTCAATGCTCTCAGGCCCGTTGTCCAATCCCGGTAAAATATGCGCGTGAACGTCTACCGTAAAGGGAGAGGAGGGGGCAAATCCTGCAACAGTTCGTTTTCGTTTTAAGAATGAAAAAGGCATGAGATTTTTCAATTCGTGACAAGGGTAAACAAGCTTTTAATTGACCTAATGGTCACGAATTGTGCCAAAGTAGAAGGGGGAAAAAAATAAATCCTAATACCTTGATAATTGGTTCATTATGGCATATAATATCTGAATGGGATATAAAATAAGTGAACTTGTTGGGTTGAAATAGTCTTATTGGTACATAAATTGCTATGGATGAATCTGCTCAAAAAGGGCTTTAAACGAAGGTAAAAGCACATCTTTTTCGGATACGATTGGGTCAGAAACCTGCCAATCAATGTTGAGGTCTGCATCATTCCAGAGGATGCCCCCCTCCGAAGTTTTATGATAAAGATTGGTGCATTTATAACTAAAAATGGAGTCTTCCAGCGCGGCAAACCCGTGGGCAAAACCTTCGGGAATGTAGAACATATTATTTCGTTCTCCATCCAGTTCGACGGCTTCGTACTGCCCGAAAGTCGGAGAATCGGGGCGAATGTCAACGGCGATATCCAGTACCCGTCCTACAATCACGCGGACCAATTTTCCCTGCGCGTGAGGGGCACGTTGAAAATGTAGCCCGCGAACAACTCCCTTTTTAGAAAACGATTGATTATCCTGAACAAAATGGGTGGGTAGGCCATTGGCTTCGAAGAGTTGACGATTGTAATTCTCGAAAAAAGACCCTCTTTCATCTTTATAAACCGTTGGTAAAATTTCCAACAGTCCGTCGATGGATTTTTTGATAACTTGCATGGGTGAGTATATAAATGAATATCCAGTACAAAATTAGCTAATTTGCTCGAATGTCGAAAAAAAGAATCTATTGGGCTTGTCAAGTAGGCAGTTGGACAGCACTCATGTTTTATGAACTTTGGGTTTATAGCCTCGAAGACGAATTTACGTGGGAGATGTTCTACTTTGCAATTGCCAATATTTTGGTCTGTATTTTACTCACCCATTTTTATCGTTTGGTGGTTCGAGAACGTAACTGGGTTGCGCAACCATTGTATAGATTGGTTCCCCGAGTGATATTTTCTGGGCTACTTTTGGGCTTGATTATGACACTCATGAACTTCCCGATTGATATTCATACCTTGAAGGAAGTGGTTAGAAGTCAGCCTTTTATATTTTTTACGGCCTGGCTTTCGTGGAGTAAGAGTATGTTTATGTGGGTGTTGAGCTACACCATTTATCATTACGTAGAAAGCATGAGAGATACCGAAATTGAGAAAATTCTGCTCAAAACATCGGTAAAAGAAACAGAGGCCAAAATCCTGCGTTCGCAATTAAATCCCCATTTTGTATTCAATGCGCTCAATTCTATTCGGGCATTGGTGTCGGAAGACCCTTCTAAAGCGCAGCAAAGTGTTACTCAATTATCCAATATTTTACGTAATTCGCTACTGGCCGACCGCCGAAAAACGGTTGAATTACGCGAAGAATTAAAAACCGTCGAAGATTATTTAGCCCTTGAAAAGGTCCGTTATGAAGACCGGTTAATGGCGGATTTTCACATTGACCCCAAAACCCTCTATCTACAAGTGCCGCCAATGATGCTCCAGACGCTGGTCGAAAACGCCATCAAACACGGAGTTCAGAAAGCGGTCAGTGGCGGATTTGTGCAGGTGACCTCATTTTTGGAGGGCAATTATGTGCATATTCACATTCGCAATACGGGAACATTGGTTAAAAAAGACAACGATTTGGAAAAACACAAAGAGGCCAGCGGGTTTGGTTTGGCCAATACCGAGCGTCGTCTGCAATTAATTTACGGGGACGAGTCAGCAAGGTTCAGAATATTTCAGGAGTCAGAAGATGTCGTTAGGGCGGAAGTTATTTTGCCCACTCAGACTGAAGGCGTCTTTCGGAACAGTCCGGCAGCGGCCAATAAAAAAAACACAATTCAGAGTTAATAATTCATAATTATTGGGACGAATCACCAATCACTAACCACCAATCACTAACTTAATGAAAGCCCTTATTATTGACGATGAAAGGCTCGCCCGCAATGAGCTACGCCGGTTGCTCGAAAATTTCCCCAAAATTGAAGTCGTTGGTGAAGCAGCCAATGCCGATGAGGCCATCAAAATGGTGAATGAACTCCGTCCTGACCTATTGTTTTTGGATATTCAAATGCCGGGCAAAAACGGTTTTGAACTCTTGGAAGCACTGGAAGATGATACCATTCCAGAAGTTATTTTTACCACTGCTTACGACGAATACGCCCTCAAAGCTTTCGAATACAATGCGCTCGATTATATCCTCAAACCCATTGACCTTCCCAGACTGAGTGAAGCTGTTCACCGGGTGTTTGAAGAATTGGACCGTAAACACGACCATGATACAATTTCTGAGCGTAAAATGTTGGGTGAAAATGATCAGGTTTTTATCAAAGACGGTGAAAAATGCTGGTTTGTCAAACTCGGGAAAGTTCGTCTTTTTGAATCCATGGGCAATTATGTTCGACTGCATTTTGACGATCAAAAGCCGTTGGTTCTCAAGTCATTGAACGCACTTGAAGAACGTTTAGACCCGATTTCTTTTTTCAGGGCCAACCGTAAGCACATCATCAACTTGCAGTGGATTGACAAAATCGAACCTTGGTTTTCGGGAGGATTATTGGTGACATTGCGTGGAAGCGGCGAAAAGATCGAAATATCACGTCGTCAAGCCATTAGATTTAAAGATATGCTGAGCCTTTGATGAAGTAGGCAGTACTCAGTAGGCAGTGAATAAATACTTTTTTCTCGTGTAAACTGCCGACTGAATACTGTCAACTCTTATTTCAATTTTATATCCATCGACTTGCCGCTTTTGCGACTGGCTTCAGCCATAAAACCCATGACATGACTTTCAATGGAGGCGTCGATGGTTGAGGTCAGTAAGGCACGATTATTCTGCGCCACGGCTTGCACAAAGTTTTGCATTAGCCCGTGGTCGCCGCCACCGTGGCCCGAATTGTTGAATTCTTTCTGGGCACTGGCTTTCCAAATGGTGACTTCTTTGGTACGAAAATCCGTTACTTTGATTAAATCATTATCGCCCTCGATTTCCCCCATGCTAAACATCACCCGGGTTTTGCGTGATTCCCAAGCCGTAAAGGCTTCCAGTCCGAAAGTAGCTAAAATGCCGTTGCCAAACTGAAAAATACTGGTGTAATGGTCAGGTTGGTCGTTGTTCATGCGGTACACACAGCGGCCGTAGTTGGAGGTTTTGAGCCGTTCCAAAATGGCGGGGCCTTGCAGGGCTGGGTCTTCGGGAACGTCGAGTACATGAATGCGTTTTTTCTGTTCGTAATAGACTTTAATGGCCGAAAATGGACATTCCCGCTCCACTTTGCAGCCTTCCACACAGCGCTCGGTGCTACCAGCGGGGGCGTTTTCGAGTTTAAACCATTTAAGATTTCCGTAGGCCGACACGGTTTTGGCGGGCGTGTTGGCAATCCAACGCATGATGTCTAAATCATGACTTGATTTTGCCAAGATGATGGGGTTCGTCTTTTCGGATTCGTGCCAATTGCCCCGCACGTATGAGTGCGCCATGTGAACGTGCTCGATGCCTTCCAAGTGGTTGATACTGATCATTTCGCCCAAAGTGCCCGAAGCGCAAAGTTCTTTCAGCTTACGAAAATACGCCGTATAGCGCAGTACGTGACAAACCGCAATGATGCTTTTTGATTTCTTTGTGGCCGCCAAAATATCCAGACACTCCTGCATGGAGGGTGAAATGGGCTTTTCGAGCAATATATTATACCCCATTTCCAGCGCTTTTATGGCTGGGCCATAGTGGAGGGTGTCGGGTGTAGAAATGATGACGGCATCGGCAAATTTGGGGACATTAAACACATCTTCCCACGTTTTGAAGCGATGCCCAGATTCAATGCCGTGCGTTTTGGCAAAGCGCTCATTCCGAAATTCGTTCGGCTCGGCCACGCCCACCATTTTTACGTCGCTGGGGTAGGCCACGGCGTAGCGTCCATACACATTACCGCGATTTCCTGCCCCCAACACAATGGCCGTAATGGGCTGAGCAAGTGGAATATAATCAGGGTTTTCGGGGAAAGTGATTTCCCTAATCTCGTTGGCTTGGGCGGTCGGGGTCAGGGCGGCGGCCCCGGCGGTCAGACCAAGGGTTTTGAGTACGTCGCGGCGGTTAAGGGTTGGCATTCTATTAATAGCGTAATACGAATGTAATATTGATTTGAATTATCGTAAAAGAGGTGGTTTTTTATTTCCAATACCAAGATAACGGTTAATTGATAACTCTCTTTCGAGTAGGTGAAAAATAAAAGTGAATCTAGGCAGAGACAAGTAAATTTAAGGTTTATCGGCATTGAAAACACTCATTTACTATATTCCAATATATCGGCGGGTTGGTAGTCCAGTACTTCGTAACTGTGTTTGAAAATAATTTCACTCCCTCAACCACAAAATATAATCCGTTGCGGGCAGTGGGCTGAGTACGGGTTTCAGGGCGTCGATAATTTGCCCTCGGTGGTAGGCTGCGTGGTGACTCAAATGCGTCAGAATCTCACCGAGGGGCGTTTCGAAGTATTCTCCTTTAGTGTTTTGATATTTAATGATTTTGCCAAATTCAGCTTCATCGAGGTCTCTGACGTAGCTGTCCCATTTTTGATAACTGTGGTCGGAGGTTTCTTTGAGCCACGAAACGGGCAATAAATCCCAAATCCCCACCACCAAATGGTCGTTGGTAATCCGAGTAAACCACACCATTTGGGCGTTAAGGATATGACTCGTGAGCAGAACCGCTCTTTCGGGAGGTTTGTCAAGTTTTTCGAGCGCTTCGATAATGCGTGAATTGGCCCAATATTCGTATTGGAGCAGGCGGATATGGTAGGCTTTCATGGTACAAGACGTTAAGTCACGACAAGTTGGTGAAAACCTTTCAAACTGTCAAGGACTTCGCGTTTGGTTGTGCCATTTAAACCAGAAGAATTTATAACTGTCGGTCGGCTAGTATTAACCGACCGACAGTTTACTACCATTTTATCAATGCGGATGCCCACGTAAAACCGCTACCGAAAGCGGCGAGGCAAATAAGGTCACCGTCTTTTACGCGGCCTTCTTCCCAGGCTTCGGTGAGTGCAATGGGAATAGAGGCGGCCGTGGTGTTGCCGTATTTATGAATGTTGCTGATAACTTGGTCTTCCCGCAGTTTCATTTGGTCGCGCACGTATTCGCTGATGCGAATATTGGCCTGATGCGGCACCAACAGTGAAATATCTTCGGGTTGGTAGCCGTTGGCATCCAATGCTTCTCTGATAGCTTCAGCAAAGCGAACCACGGCATGTTTGAACACCGCATTGCCGTTCATCACTACTTCAAAACCACCTTCGTCAATCATCTCTTTGGTGGCTGAGCGCGTAGGCCGGCTACTGCCGGGGTCTTTTACGTAAAGGTCTTCGGCAAAACGGCCGTCGGCATGGAGGTGCGTAGAAAGAATGCGATGCGTGGGGTCTTCGGTGGCTTGTAATACCGCCGCTCCCGCACCGTCGCCAAAAATAACCGCTACGTTACGGCCTTTGGTGCTTTTGTCGGTCCAAGTGGATTGGATTTCGGCACCTACCACCAAGATGGTTTTGTACATGCCCGTTTTGATAAACTGGTCGGCAATGGAAAGGGCATAAACGAAGCCCGAACATTGCTCCCGAATGTCAATGACGGGAATTCCGATTAAATCCAATTCTCGCTGCATCAAAAATGCCGAACCCGGAAAGAAATAGTCGGGCGTAATGGTGGCGTAGACAATCATCTCTACGTCAGTGGGTTGCAAGCCTGCCCGTTCGAGGGCCTGCCGCGACGCGGCGGTGGCCATGCTCGAATTGGTTTCTTTGCCGTAGGTAAAATACCGCCGCTCACGGATTCCGGTGCGTTCCTGAATCCATTGGTCGGAAGTCTCCATCAATTGGGTCAAATCATCGTTGGTTACTACCTTTTCAGGGACGTAATAACCTAAACCTGTAATTTTGGAATAAGGCATTTTTGTGGAAAGTTAAAGGTTCTTCAGTTAAGAGTTAAAAAACGAGAGGAGTACTTAACCCCTTAACAGACAGCCCCTTCTAGCCTTCTTTCAACGTGTATGTATAATCTTCCATAATCATATTGGCCAATAATTTGCTGCAGGCAGTTTCGACGCGTTGTTGCGCATCCGCTTCTGAGTCGGCATCGAGGGCCATGGTGATGTGTTTGCCAATGCGTACGTCTGACACGTCGTCAATGCCCAAATTGTGAAGACCCAATTTGACGGCTTTGCCTTGAGGGTCCAAAATCTCTTTTTGTGGCATGACGTTGATTTCAGCGATGAATTTCATGAGGGAATTTGTGATTTAAAATGGATTGAGAGGCCGCTTTATTGAGGCAAATCGGCAGGATTTTAGTCAATAAGCAAAGTCCTCGTTAGTGAAATCTAAAAATTCGTTGAAACACTGACAGTAGGATATACAGCGCTACTATCAGCGGAATGGCTGCAAATTTCAGCAAAAACAGTAAAATCACCGCCAAAAGGATAAAAATATATTTGATTTGATTGTCTTTCCAGCCAAATGTCTTGAATTTGAACGCCAAAAGCGGCAGCTCACAGATTAATAAATACGACATTAAGAGGGTATAACCTACCAAAACGGATTGATTGATAATCCACGATTCGTATTCGGGGTGATTGCGCAGAATAAATGGCAACGACGCTACCAAAATAGCATTGGCGGGCGTTGGCACCCCAATAAATGAATCCGATTGGCGGGTATCAATGTTGAATTTTGCCAATCGTAAACCCGAAAATACCGCCAAAATAAATGCACTAAACGAAAGCATCATGGCTCCGATGTCAATGGAGGTGGTGGTACGTTCCAATAACTGAAAGATAATCATGGAAGGCAACACGCCAAACGTAACCATATCAGCCAATGAATCAAGTTCTTTGCCGATGGGGGAGGATTGATTCAGCAACCGTGCGACAAAACCATCCAAAAAGTCAAGTACGCCCGCAAACAGAATCAAATACCCCGAAAGCAATAAATCTCCGCGAAAACTAAACACAATCCCCACACACCCACAGAGAAGGTTGCCGCAGGTCATTAGGTTTGGAATGGTAAAAAGACGCATAGTGATGGTATGGATAGCCGTGATGAAATAGGAATTTGTAAAATAGATAGGCCCGAAAAATCAGTTAAGAAAGGGATTTGTACGGCGCTCGCGACCGATGGTGGTAGGCTCCATGTGCCCCGCAAATACCTGATAATCATCTTCCAAGGTCATAAATTTTGTTTTTATGCTTCGCAAGAGAGCCGCAGGGTCGCAGAGTGGAAAATCAGTACGCCCAACGCTTCCTTTAAATAAGACATCGCCCCCAATGATGAAACGTTGGTCGTGGTTGACAAACGCCAAATGCCCGGGTGCGTGGCCGGGCACAAACAGAATTTCAAGGATTGAATGACCGAATTTTACCACATCTCCTTCGTCCAAAAAAGCATCGGCTTCGACGGGTTCGTAGCCTCGGATTCCCCATAAATGGCAACGACTTTCGACAGACGCCAGAATTGGAAGTTCATTTTTGTGCATGTACATTTTTACGCCATATTTGCGCTTTACATACGCACTGCCAAATACATGGTCTAAATGCGCATGTGTTTGGAGGAGCATCGTTATTTTTAGGCCTTTTTGTTCGATAAAATGCCCTAACGTTTCTTTTTCTGATTGCGTCAGGCAGCCCGGGTCAATAATGACGCCCTCGTTGGTTTCGTCATAAAGAACGTAGGTATTCTCTTCAAAAGGGGAGAAAACAAAAGATTGTATTTGAATCATACTTACTTCATCATATTCGACCGTAAAATTACTAAACTATTCTGTAAACACTACCGACAATGACCGATAAGCAACCCCAAAGCCCTTTTATTGATCAACGCAAAGGATATTATTTTTTAGAAGGCCCCAAAAGCCGACGTTCTGAGTTTGTGTTTTTGTTGGAGGTAGTGTGGGAGTTTTTTAAGGGAATTCGGGCACTGCATTTTGTGGGGCCGTGTGTAACGGTGTTTGGCTCGGCACGATTCAAAGAAGGAAGTATTTATTATGAGCAAGCCCGCGTATTGGGGAGGCGGATTTCGCAGGAATTGGGACTGACCATCATGACGGGTGGTGGCCCGGGCATCATGGAGGCGGCCAACCGAGGGGCATTTGAAAGCGGTGGGCGCTCGGTTGGCTGCAATATACAGCTTCCTTTTGAACAAAAAGAAAACCCGTATATGGAAAAATGGGTAAAAATAAAGTACTTTTTTATTCGTAAAGTGCTCTTAGTCAAGTACTCTTATGCTTTTGTAATTATGCCGGGCGGGGTAGGCACGATGGACGAACTGTTTGAAACACTCACGCTCATTCAAACGGGGGTAATTCATAACTTTCCGATGGTTGTCATTGGCAAAGAATACTATACTCCGATGATTTCGATGTTACAAAAGATGGCTGACCAAGGTACTATCTCGCCCAAAGATTTAGATTTGCTCAAAGTGACCGACGATATGGACGAGGCCATTGAGCACATTCGGGTGTATCTTACTGCCAATTTTCAAATCCAGAAGCGTCGTCGGCCTATCTGGTGGCTTTTAGAAAAGAGATAATGACTATCTCTTTTCTACCAAATATTCTCGATGTCTTTTTTGACATAGGTATGATTACGCTCAACATATACGCTGTTGCCAGTTGGGCGTTTGATACCCATTGGATTCTTGGTAGAAAGGCGATACAACATGGCGATGGGCCACAAAAACACGTAAAACACAATCGACAGGATGACGCGAGAGTTAAACCAACCCAGACCTTCGGCTATTTTGAACCAAATTTTGACGATAAAATCGCCGACAACTGGAACAAAAATACTCAACGCGCCCACGATTCCAGCGGCATATAACAAATAAAGGGCGGCAGATTTGAAAATAAACGAAAAGATAACCAGCCCGGTAACGATTACTAACTGGGCTTTACTTTTTTCAGCTTCAGACATTTTTTGAGGGGTGAGGGGTGAGGAGTCAGAAGCGGGAATTACAGTTCTTAAACTGCTCAATTCTCGTTTCTGACTCCTTAATACTTAAAATAATGTATAAATAAACGGTGCTACGGCTGAGCCTCCGCCAATGACAATGATGACGCCGATAAGCAATAAAAGAATAATCATTGGAGCTAACCACCACTTCTTCCGCTCACTCAGGAAAGCAAATAAGTCTTTTAAGAAATCCATCTTCGGTAAGTTTGTAGTTATTTATATACGTATTCGGTCTAAAAAACAACCAAAACGAATGGTTTATAACAGTTATAGAATGTAATTAAGCACAAATTTACACATTTTCGCATTAAGACAAAGTGAACATTTGTGGGATTTATTTTATGGAAACCTTCATCTGTTCATACAGCTTGTCGGCAATAACGGCATTTACTTTGGCGCTGGCATGACCGTCATTCTTCCCCACAATCCGCTCTTTGGGTGGAATCGGCCCCAAGTGCTCACTAAGGCGAACGACCGGAATTTGCTGATTGGTGAAGAAATCTTCGATGGGTTTGGTGTAGCCATTGCTCTTCTCTACATTTTGTAAAAACGGAACCATCACCACGTACATCGGCGCTTTGTGCGCACGGGCGTAGTCCACGATTTTCTGTAAATCACGCAAGTGAGGATTCAGAATGGTGGTGTCGGTGTATGATTTCTGAACAAAGTCCGTAATCGACGCGGGCGGCATGTGCGGGAATTGCCAATAAATGTAATTGGGCAGATAAAAGCGCATCACCAACGACCCTACGCCCGGGAGCTTGATGTCGTCGTAAGGCTTGAACTCGGCCAACGTCAGTTTGGCGTCGCGGGCGGCTCTTTCGATGTCGTTCGGAAAATATTCCAACACCAACACATCGGGCTTGACGGGAAATTTCTGTAAACGCTGAAATTCATCGCGTGTATCAGAACCCGACACCCCTAAATTGTACACTGCGTACTTATCAGCGCCCAGTTTTTGCTCCAATTGATCCGAAAAACGCTCTTCCGTTTTGTCTAAACCGTGTCCTGCCGCGAAGGAATCGCCCAAAACCAACACTTTTTTCTTTTTCTCGGCGCTCGTTTTCGGAAAATCGCGGTAGCCTTCGGCCGTAATCGGTTTCCAGTACTTGGCAAACCAAATCTGCGAAGCCTTGCTCAAATCGCCTTCGTGGCTTTGGGAAACAAACATAAACGCGATTTCTAATAAACCCGCCAACCACACCACCATGATCCCAAGCGTAGCGATATTTGCCACAATTTTATTGCCTTTAGGATTTTTGATAATTCCGTAATAAAACATCCGCAACAGTTCTATTAGCACAAAAAATAGCACCATTGCCTTGGCCAATCGGATGTAAAAATTATCCATAAGGCCCGCGTAAGGGTAGTCAAACTTGATGTTTATTTTGTCTGGAAAAAACAAAAGAAACGCCGGAATACTCAAAACAGCAAGGCGGATGAGTGAGGTGATTAGTTTTGAAATCATATAAAAAATGTAGGAATAAGTCCCTGAATCATTGGTATTTGTTGGTAAATGGACCGAAATTTAATCCAGCACAAACTCCTCTTTCCAGTTATCGGTATCCTGCCATTCGGGTTGTTGACGTTTGTCAAACAGATAATTTCCTACGACCAAATAATCCATTTCGGTGCGCATAAAGCAGCGATACGCATCATTGGGGGTACTTACGATGGGTTCGCCGCGTACGTTGAAGCTGGTATTGACAATCACACCGTAACCGGTCAATTTTTCAAAATCCTGAATCAATTGATAATAACGCGGGTTGGTCTGCTTATGGACCGTCTGAATACGGGCCGAAAAGTCGATGTGCGTAATGGACGGTAAGTCTGAACGCAAATAATAGAGCTTGTCGCGCAAATCAAACGAGTCAAACTCGGCGGGCAGTTTTTTGCGGCGGGTCTCTTTGACCGGATGAACCAACAGCATATAGGGTGATATTCCGTCAAAATCAAAGTATTCGCCCACTTTTTCGGCCAATACCGAAGGCGCAAACGGACGGAAAGACTCTCGATATTTGATTTTGACGTTGAGTTTTTTCTGCATTTCTGCGTTGCGGGGGTCGCCCAAAATACTGCGCGCTCCCAGGGCCCGGGGCCCGAATTCCATCCGCCCCTGTACCCAGCCTACCACGTTGCCGTCGGCCAAAATTTGGGATACTTCCTTGGTCAACTCGTCGAAGTTGTCAAATTTTTTGAACGCAGCTTTGTATTTTTTGGAGACCAACTCCACGTCCAAATCCGAGAATGTTGGCCCTAAATAAGAGCCGCTCATCGCATCCTGCGTGTAGTTGATGGTGCGTTTTTGGTCGAAATAAATGTAGTAGGCAGTCAAGGCCGCGCCCAGCGCTCCGCCTGCATCACCAGCGGCGGGTTGGATAAATACCTCCTTGAATACGCCTGATTTTTGGAGTTTTCCGTTGGAAACGCAATTGAGCGCCACCCCACCAGCCAAACATAAATAGTCGGCTCCCGTGAGACGCTTGGCTTCCTGCGCCATTTTTACCACTACTTCTTCAGTAACGCGCTGAATGGCCAATCCGAGGTTACAGTGATGGGCTTCGAGCGGGTCTTCTGGCTTGCGGGTTTTCATCCCGAAGAGGCGTTCCCAGTCGGCTTCGCGCACCATTTTGAGGCCCGTGGCGTAATCAAAATAGTTTTGGTCCAACCAGATGGAGCCGTCTTCTTTAATGACCACAAGGTCTTTTTTGATGGTTTCTACGTACTTGTCAACCTCGGGCGAGGAAGGATTACCGTAGGGAGCAAGGCCCATCAATTTATATTCTCCCGAATTGACTTTAAAGCCTAGAAAATAAGTAAATGCCGAATATAAAAGCCCCAATGAGTGAGGAAAACGAAGTTCTTTCAGAATAGAAATTTTGTTGCCTTCGCCCGAGCAAATCGAAGCGGTAGCCCATTCACCCACGCCATCGATGGTCAGAATCGCTGCTTTTTCGTAAGGAGAAGGATAGAATGCACTGGCGGCGTGCGATAAGTGGTGTTCTGGAAAAAGAAGTTTAACGGGGTTCTTTTTGTCGTACCCAATTTTCTCTAATTCTTCATTGATGAGTCGTTTGAGAAACATTTTCTCTTTAATCCACACTGGAATGGCGGTGATAAACGACTTGATACCCTTGGGAGCAAAGGTGTAATAGGTTTCCAGCAAACGTTCGAACTTGAGTAAAGGCTTGTCATAAAAAACAATGGCATCCAGTTCATTAAGGGTAGTTCCGCCGTATTCTAAACAATAGTTGATGGCATTGGAAGGGAAGTTTGGATCGTGTTTTTTACGGGTAAAACGCTCTTCCTGGGCGGCGGCGACAATTTCGCCATTGTCAATCAGAGCGGCAGCTGAATCGTGGTAAAATGCGGAAATTCCAAGTATCTTCATTCTAAGATGGGATAAAATAGGGGGTATTTGTGATGATTTTTGTTGAAAATCTTGACAATGTTACTACAACTTTGCCGGTTTTTGGTTTTTAAACTTCTATATAATGCAGACAAAACTAAGGAGGATTATGAGAAATTTCAAAAATTAACGAATTAGGTTATTAAAAGGTACGCCGCTAGGTTTTACATTTGCACAAACTAAATGACAAAAATTCATTGAAAATCGCGGCAATTGATATTGGCTCCAACGCAGCGCGTCTACAGATTTCATCCGTTCTGCACGATGGTGGTTATACCAGTTTCAAAAAAGTGGAATACGTCCGTTTTCCGCTACGTCTTGGACATGACGTTTTTAATTTCGGCAGCATTACGCCCGAGAGCGAAGCTCGTACGGTCAAACTGATGCAGTGTTACAAACTGTTGCTGGAACTGCACGAAGTGGAGGGTTATATGGCCTGCGCCACTTCGGCCATGCGCGAATGTACCAATGGCCCAGAGATTGTAGAGCGGATTGCGGCAAGCACGGGCATTCAGATTCACATCATTGACGGCACCCGTGAAGCGCAGCTCATCAACAATGTGGTAGTACAGGCATTGGAAGACGGGCAGTACCTTCACATTGACGTTGGTGGTGGAAGTACAGAACTGAACATCTATTTTAATCGGCAAAAAATTGCTACTAAATCGTTTAAAATTGGCTCGGTGCGTTTGCTGGAAGGCAAAGAAAGCAAAGGCGCTTGGGGGAAAATGGAACAATGGATTGAGGATAATGTAGATTCGCTCGAACCCATCGTGGCCGTCGGAACGGGCGGTAATATTTCCAAGCTTTTTAACTTAGTCTCCAAAACCGCCGACAACGCGACTTCTTTGTCGGAACTAAAACGAATGCGTGACTACATCGCCTCCTTTAGTCAGGAAGAACGCGTCAATAAATTACGACTCAATGCCGACCGTGCCGACGTCATCATTCCGGCGGCGGATATTTATACCTCAGTCATGAGATGGGCGGGTGCTGATAAGATACTGGTACCTGACTTAGGATTGAAAGACGGAATTATTCAGTTGGTGTATGAAAAACTGAAAAAGTAGGAGTATTGTACGTTGTTATGCTTAACCCCTTCGAACCTTAAAAGCCGAAGGGGTTTTGTATTTACAGATAAGAAAGCCACTTCAGACTCCGGTGCGTGGCTTTGTAGTTTGCGTACCAACGGCACAATGGATACAAAAATAAAACCACGGCTATCCATACGCCATAAACTGCACCAAGCTCAATGCCAGAGTTGGGCGGTCGCCCAAAGCTAAACGTGCCAATGGGAATATCTTCCCAGCCAAAACCCTGCAAAAACAGCATCCCAAACATGACACTGTGAATCAAATACCAGTGAATCAAGTAATAAAACATCGGAACTTTGCCATAAGTAGCCACAACCTTGGTAAAAGCATTGGCTTGAATATCTCCCAGAGCCAACAATCCAAACATGAGTCCGAGCATAACCAACGTATAAAGCAGGGAAGGTGGGTATTTGGATACGTTTATAAAGGACAGAAAGGTAAAGAGACTTGATTTTTGCGCAGCCCATTGCGTAGGGTTGCCGTAAAAATTGAGGAGTCGAATCATCACAAACAGACTTATTGCCAATAGAGCGGAGCGCCAAAGTATGTTTCTGCGAATTGGCGCGGCTTTTTCAAAAACGCTACCGAAGCCAAACCCCGCCAGCATGATACCAAGCCACGGAATAAAAGGATACAACGTTCCCAATGTGAAGTTCGGAGAAAGCGTAAATACATTGGTGACAAACAAAAATGACCAGCCCACGGCTAGTCCTGGATTTTGAGGAATGGGAATCAAGGTGGTAAGGCCATGCAACACGACAATGCTCCACCCGATAATGCCTAATACCTTCGCGGGTACTTTTAACAAAAAGGATAACGCCACAAAACCCAACCCGATGGCAAAAATAACTTGCAGAATAATGGTTCGGAAATGAATATCGAACCAAAACGCAAAATTGATGACCGTGATTTCCAACAACATCAACCAGAGCCCTCTGGTCAGCAGGAAGCGTTTGGTTTGAGCTGGATTGTGTTGGCTTTTAAAAGTTAAGTACGCCGAGGCTCCCGACAAAAAAACGAAACTGGGTGCGCAAAGATGCGTTACCCAGCGGGTCATAAACAGGGCGGCGGTAGTGGTTTGTAAATTGGTAGGGTCTTGGGTCAATGCGGTAGTGTGCATCAAATCCCTGACGTGATCTAATGCCATGATAATCATAACAATACCCCGGGTAACATCAATCGTGTGAATTCGTTTCATGAATTTATCTTTTGGCTTAGGGGCCTAAAGATAAATAGAAACCCACAGAAATAAAGGCGATTTACTTCCGTGGGAATGGATTTTAGTTGTTCAAATAATCCGCTTCAAGGCAAAATTGGCCGAAACCAGCCGCCCGTTTCGGCGTACCACCACGTGCATTTCTTTGCCTTCGCGGCGTTGAAACATTCGGTAAATATCAGGCAGTCCCATGGTTTCGACCGATTGGCTATTGATCAGAAGCACTTCGTCTCCTTCTTGCAGCCCTGCCTGAAATGCGGGGGAGCCTTCGATGACGTTTTCAACAAAGAATTGCCGAAAGCCTTTTCCTTTGGCCCGTACATCCATGCCGCTCATGTCGTGTTCAAAGCGCTCTTTGAAGCGTTTTTTGTTGGGTTTCAGCACAATGTATCCTGCTTCATAATTAAACGTCACCTTAAAGCGACTTAACAATTCTCCGCCTAGGTTTCCGTCGCGGTAGGGAGACTGGTCGGTGAGTTTCATGCCAAAGGCTGAGCTATCTGGAAAAGTGGTCAATACATCCGTTAGTTCAAACTGCCCGATACGCACCTTGGGAATCCGACCGATGTGGCCGTTGATAACCCCCGCCAAGCCAACGCCTAGCTGCGATTTAACCACTTTTTGGGGCAATTGAATATTATTGACCGAAGTATTGAGCATTAAAGCGTGCCCTGCACCCGTATCCAACACCACCCGAATCGGCAATTCACGATCATTGGATACTACCGTTACGGCGTCCAGATAGGGTTTGGTTTTTTCAATCACAATGGGAAATCGGTCGCCTTGTTTGGCCATATATTTGTATTTGGTAGGCGTGGTGAGCGTGAGTTCCTGTCGCTGAAAATCAATCGTGACCACAAATTTATTGAAGATTTCGTATCCAAAAATGCCGTGAATGGGCGTTCCTACCACCTCCGATAGCCGCAATATTTCGCTGTCCATCACCACGATGTTATGTTTGAAACCCTGCATTTTGCCCATTTTGAGGGTATTTCCCACGGTGACATCAGCCGCAATGGATTTGCCGTCGCCCATACCTTCGATTTTCATTTTGCGTACCGATTTCATGCCCAGTTTTTGCGCCACGGAAGCATCGGTCAAAATCGTTGAACCCACGCCCGTATCAAGCACAAACCGGAGGGTATCCGATTTATTGATGCGCACCGGCACAATGATGAGATTGGAGTGTAATTCAAATGCAATCCGAGTCGATTGGCGACCGTTGGCCAAGTGTAGCCCGTGGATTTGTTCCTGTTCTTTTTGCTCAATGGTTCGGCCACTGAAGCCTACAAAAAGAGTAGCGAGGCAAAATACTAAGTATTTCATTTTCATGGCTTTGTAAGGGTTATTTGAAGCCATGAAGTAAAGGTATTTATCAATGCGGCGCATCACCCCAAAATAGGGGTTTTTGCGCCAATGAATTGTTTATCAGCTGATTTCGGAGAGCTACCCCGTCTGACTGACTGTGTGTCTCAGTTCAAAACCGTCTGACGGGGTAACGGGGTAGTAGCTATCCCCCAAAAATAGTTAGGTTAGATAAGTTTGTCTTTTACCGCTTTTTTGAGGGCTTCGGTCTTATTGGTTACGTGTAGTTTTTGGTAAATATTCCGAATGTGCGTCTTAACAGTCTCAACACTGATAAACAGTTCGTCGGCAATCGAATGATACGTTTTTCCCCTAGAAAGAAGAGTCAAAACGTCCGTTTCTCGGTCAGAGAGGGGAGTGTTGAGGTTGCGTTGAAATGACTTTACCACCAGCGACGCAATCTTTGAGCTCATGGGCGCACCACCGCTCAATACTTCATCAATGGCATTCAGCAGACGGATGTGGTCGGTATCTTTGGTCAGATACCCCGAAGCACCCGCACAAAGCGCTTCAAAGACCAGTTTGCCATCTTCGTGTACGCTGATGACCAGAATCGTGGTATGGGGTCGTTCGCGCAAAATGCGTTTGATGCCTTCAATGCCGTGCATCCCCGGAAGCTCAAGGTCAATCAATACGAGGTCTGGAGCGTCTTTTTTTAAGTTTTTGAGGGCATCAATACAGTTCGTGTACGTGTTCACGACGTGAAAACGTTGCTGACTTCCAATGATGAGTGCCAAGCCATCTTTGACGGCTTCGTTGTCTTCAATGACGGTGATTTTTGTAACGTTAATCATTATACGTTTATAGGTTTACCCCAAAAGCTAACTACTTTTGGGGGAGGCTGTTTTAGTTGGAATGCTCCCTCTTAGCAAAACGATTGTTCCTTTGGGAGGGGTAGGCGCAATCGATAAATAACAATGGATTCGTTCGGCGCGTAAGCGCATGTTATTCAGTCCTTTATGATAGCCTTCGGTGGGGAATACGATTCCCGTACCATCGTCAATCAGGGCAAAAGACATCATTTGATTTTCGATGGTTGCCCGAAAAATGATGTTTTGACACTGAGCATGCTTGACGCAGTTGGTTAAGGCTTCTTTGAAAATCATAATCACCTGAATGCTTCGGCCCGGTGGCAGATGCACGTTTTCGTACTCGTTTGGAAAACGAATATCGGTATGAAAATGAATGGGGGTATCTTGCAATAAATTTTCGCCTAAATCCTTGATATACAGGGATAGTTCGTTGATTTGGTTGCTTTCGGGGTCAATCGACCAGATGAAATCTTTGGTGTCTCGGAAGAGCTTAACAACGTTTTTTTCAATTTCTCCCACAATGCGCTTTTCCTCACTTTCGTGCCCATTGTAGCGAAGTTTGAGCACGTTGGACTGCATTCGAATGGCGGCCAAACGATTGCCTAATTCGTCATGAAAATCCTGCGCTATTTGTACCCTTACGGCGGCCTCGGCTTCCTGTTTTAGCTTTTCATACGCCAATACCCGCCGTGTACGGTATTGAATATAAAGCTTTTGCGATAAAATCCCGAGTGATGCCAAAGCGGTGACAATGAGCAATATAAACCACCAACGTTGATAAAAAGGTGGAATAATCTCAAAAGTATAGGTCGAAATATCTCCCCATTGATTGTCGCCGTAGGAAGCGCGTACTTTGAAGTGATAGCAGCCCGGCGTGAGATGGGAGTACACAACGGCCGTTTGGTCGGTCGGGCCTAGCCAGCCTTCATCCGCTCCTGCCAATTGGTACTGGTACCTAACGTGGTCTGGACGGGTGTGATTGATGGCTATAAAGCTGATTCTCAGTTGATTTTTGGTGTTTGGTAATGATAAACCGTCGTACACTTGGTTCCACTTGCTTTGGCTTTGGGCGTAGTGGGCGAGGTCGGTTGTGTCAAAAGGAATTCTGACATCCGTAAAATGGACTTTTAATGCTTCTGGGCGGGACTTAACGTTGCTCTCGCGGTGCCTAAAGAGCCCTTTGATGGTTCCAATCCAAAATTCCCCGTTGGGGGCCACAAAGGCCGTATTGGCGTTGGTTTCGCGGGCGGTAAAGCCGTCAGTTTCGTTGTAATGTCTAATATTGCTGATTTTCAGGTTTTTATCAATCGTGATTAAATCAATGCCGCGCTCGGTACCGACCCATAATCGGCCTTGCTTGTCAAAAATAGTGTTGTAAATCAGGTTGGAACAAAGCCCATTTTTGACGGTGTAATACTCCTTTTTGCGCGTTTTTGGGTCAAACACCGCAATACCGTCTTCAAAACTTCCCAAGGCCAGCAGACCGTCGTGGCGTTTGGCCATGCTCAGGGCGGGAAAAGAGGCGAGGTCACGGTCGTAAATAAAATCGTAGATAGTACCGTTTTTTAGAATATTCAATCCCCCTGGGCCAGAAGCAATCAGTTCATTGTCATTGAGTTGGAGTGTTCTTCGTACAAATCGACCTTTTAATCCCTGCTTAGAAGTATAGTGGTGGAGTTGGGTTCCATCGTGCAAAATTAACCCATTAGAAGTGCTAATCCACATCTCTTTTCCCTTTCCTGCTTCCATAAAAAGCGCGACTCCGTGCGAAGATAAGTATGTATCAAGCGGGATATATTCTATGGCTGTTTTTGAAATTTTATAAACTCCCGCCCCCGCCAGTCCAACCCAGGTATTGCCTTCATTATCAACGGCTAGGCAATTGACTCGCTTGCCAAGAAGCGGCTTGGGGAGCGGCAGGATTTTGTTGGTTTTGGTATCCCAAATATCCATTCCATGATCAAAATAGCTAATCCATAATTTTCCGTCGGGGGAAAGGGCAAAACAGGAGATGGTATTGCTGCTTAAACCTGACGTAGCATTCAAACCCGTGAAGGCAGGGTTGGTGAATTTATAGACGCCGTCGCCGTCGGTGGTAAACCAGATATTTCCTTCGCGGTCTTCCAACATTCCTTTGACCATGAAGTTTGTAAAACCATTTTGGACGCCAAATTTTAAGAGGTTCCCTTTTTGGTAACGCATCGCTCCCGTGGTCAGCCCCATCCAGATACTGCCGTCGGAGGTTTCGGTCATTTCTTGCGCGAGCTCTTTGCTAATAAACTGTAAATCAATGGTTTTGATGTCATAGTTATGGGCAGAGGTTCGAAAAACTCCCTTTTCGGTTCCCAGCCAAAGGCTGTCTTTGGTGTCAAATAAAATACACCGCAAGACCATGCCGTCGGGCGTATGATACCGAGACTGAAGTCCTTTGGGGGTTACCTCAAAAATTTCTCCGCTGTAGGTCGAAACCATCAACTTTTTATCGCGCGTGCCCGACATATCACTGTAAAAGGAGGGGCGAACTGCGCCGCTTTTCTTCAAAAAAACAAGGCTGTCGTTGACTATTTTTCCCAGTTGACTCGCATTACAAATGGCGTACACATTGCCTTTTTGGTCACCAATAACGGAGGACACTGTGTAGGGTTCGCGGTTGGGGGAGTAAACGGGGCGGGTATTTTTGCCGTCGTAGATGGAAAGACCAAAAGGCGTACCGATGTACATCAGGCCTTTGGCGTCAATTTCGAGTGATAAAATATTATTGGCGGGCAGATTATCCTCTTTTCGGTAGGTGGTAAAATGCAGCCCGTCGAAGCGAGAAAGCCCGCCGCCGCGCGTAGAAAGCCAAATGTACCCAAAGCGGTCCTGCTCGATGTCGGAAACCTGCGATTGGCCCAACCCCGAAAAAATATCATAGTGCCGGAAATAATACACCTGCGCCACTGATACTCGCAGCACCAGTGAGAACAGCAAAAGGGCAACCCATCTGCTGGCGGTTAAAATGTTGATTGACTTCACATTGCTAAATCTGTTTTAGAGAATATTCTATATGGCTGAAATGATGAATATTCACGACAGGAAGTAAGTGTACAAATGTAAAACAAATCTTTATATCTGCTTAAAAATAGGGTAGTTAATATTTCATCAAAATTCATCAATTTCTGGCTATGAAAACTCCTCGGGGGCATCGTACCTTTGGCCTGAAGAATGTAAATTTCAAACGATGAATTCAGTAACGATTATCGGGGGAGGGGTAAGCGGCCTTTTTTCGGCGTATTATCTTCAAAAAGCGGGCCATTCGGTCACCATCATTGAGCAAGGGGCGTTTCTTGACGGGTGCTCTTTTGGCAATGCAGGCATGATTGTCCCGAGTCATATTGTGCCGTTGGCCCAGCCGGGCATGATTGCCAAAGGCTTGCGCTGGATGCTCAAATCCACCAGTCCGTTTTATGTAAAGCCACGGTTGAGTTGGGATTTGATGAAATGGGGGCTGCTGTTTTATAAATATTCCACCGAACAACACGTCCAACGTTCCATTCCTATTTTGCGGGATATAAGTTTGCTTTCCAAAAAACTCTTTCAAGACTTGGCCGCTTCTGGCGACATAGATTTTGGATGGCACGAGCGCGGATTGTTGATGCTCTACAAAAACGCCGATACCGAGCACGAAATGGCCGAAGAAGCGCACTTGGCCAATCAGGCGGGCATCGTGGCTGAGATGCTGAACGGCGCTCAAGTGCAGGCGCTTGAGCCTGAGGTACGGGTAGATGTGCGCGGCGCAGTCTATTACCCAGGTGATGCTCACATAACGCCCAACTTGCTTATTAAGAATTTATTAGCCTTTCTTAAAAAACAGGGAGTGCAGATTTTGGAGAACGAAGAGGTGCTTGGTTTTGAGAAAAAAGGAACAAAAATAACGGCGGTACAAACGGCCAAAGGAAGCCATAAAACCGAAGAACTAATCATTGCAGCGGGTGCTTGGTCGCCTGTTTTGACGGAGAAGTTGGGTATTTCGTTGCCTTTACAGGGCGGGAAAGGCTACAGTTTTATGCTTAAAAATGTGAAAAATAATATCCACGTACCCGCCATCATGCTTGAAGCGCGCGCCACGGCGACTCCTATGGGTGGGGACTTACGCTTTGCAGGTACTTTGGAAGTGGCAGGAACGGATATGACGGTCAATATGAACCGCGTGCGGGGAATTGTGCAGGGAATTACGAATTATTACCCCGAATTGGAAGTACAGTTGCCCGAAGTAGACAAGGTATGGCGTGGCTTGCGGCCTTGTTCGCCCGACGGATTGCCTTACATCGGACGGGTAAAAGGACTGGATAATGTTACACTCGCCACGGGGCATGGAATGATGGGCGTGAGTTTGGGCCCTGCTACGGGAAAATTAGTCGCTGAAATTGTGACGGGCAAGGCAGAATCTATGCAGGTGCAGGCCTTTAATCCTTTGCGTTTTAGCTAGTTAGCAGCTTTTGGTCAGGAGTTGGCTTATCACAACTCCTGACCAAAAAATTAATTTTTGGAAGTTTGGGTATACGGCATTCCTTTTTTCTTCTTTTCGTAGATTGCCCACTGCTCAGGCGTGAGAATCCCTTTGAATTTTTCGTCTTTTTCCGTTTGCCATTTGTCCACCGTTTCCCTGATTTGTTGGATTTCCTGCGGAGAAGGGCGTGAATTGGCGTGGATTTTCATAAACGCCTCCTGATAATCGCTTAATTTCAGGGCATGGTCCAAATTGAGTGTTTCAATAGAGATTGATTGATCTTCGGTAAGTTTTACTTTTTTTGACAACCATTTGGTTTGCTCTTCGGCAATTTGGTCGGGTGTAAGTGGTTTTTTGGGCGTTGAAGGAAGTTGATTCATGCTGCGGGAACCGTATCCACGGCCATAGCCGCCGCCGTATCCTCCACCGTAGCCACCATATTGCGCCATTGTTTGAAAACTTATAAAAAGGGTAGCTACTAGGCAAAATTGTAGGAATCCTATTTTCATCGTGTGTCTTTTTTAGAAAATTGGTCGAAATGTAGTTATTTTCGATGCACTTTCAAAAATACTGTCCCCGTATTCTTTCCGTTTATGACTCCTTTTTATCAACGCCTCCGTGCCCTTAATGCCTGGAAACCGCCCCAAGATTGGCTTCAATTGACCGCCATCGACGCCCATACCGGCGGAGAACCGTTGCGAATTATCACCGATGGATTACCCGAAATCAGGGGGAATACAATTCTGGAACGACGGGCTTATTTAAAAACAAACCTTGACCATTTGCGCAAAGCCTTGATGTGGGAGCCGCGTGGTCATGCGGATATGTACGGGTGTATCGTCACCGAACCAGTAACAGAAGAGGCTGATTTTGGAGTGATTTTTTTGCACAATGAAGGCTACAGTTCCATGTGTGGGCACGGCATTATTGCGGTGACCAAGGTGGCGGTTGAATTAGGATTGATTGAGGCAAAAGAACCCGTTACAACGGTCAGAATTGATGCGCCAGCGGGCTTGATTACGGCCTTTGCCAACGTGCGAAATGGCCAGATAACGTCGGTAAAATTTCAAAATGTACCTTCTTTTGTCTTGTACCGCGACCACTCTTTGATGATTAAAGGATTGGGCGAAGTGCGATTTGATGTGGTCTACGGAGGGGCTTTTTATGCTTATGTAGACGCAGACGCACTGGGCATGGAAATGACGACTGAAGATTATCGTTTGTTGATTGAAAAAGGAATGACCATCAAAAAGGCCGTGATGGATTCACTTTCAATTGTGCATCCTTTTGAGGAAGATTTAAGCTTTTTATACGGGACCATTTTATACGGAAAAGGCCATGCCGAAGGCGTTGACAGCCGAAACGTATGCATTTTTGCCGATGGCGAAGTGGATCGCAGTCCTACCGGAACGGGGGTGAGCGGGCGCGTGGCGTTGCAACACGCGCGTGGGGAGCTGGCCATCAACCAACCGATGGTGATTGAGAGCATCGTAGGGAGTCGCTTTACGGCTTCTGTTCAATCCATCACGACCTTTGGCCCACACGCGGCAGTCATCCCTGAAGTGGAAGGAACCGCTCATATTTGCGGTAAAAACACCTTTTTGATTGACCCAAAAGATGAATTGGGGAAAGGATTCTTTTTACGGTAAATTTAATTCTAACAACCAATGACTGAGTTACAAAAAAACTCAAGAAACCATATCATGGATTTTTTCTACACATTAGCCTCAAATGAAAGGCAAATTGGTTATAAAAGATCTGTGCCTTTTGTTCATATTCCATACGAGTTAATTGCTCAATGGGATGGGTTTTACAAATATCATCAAAATCAAAAATGGTTTAGAGAGATTTGGAATGAAAATGAATTGAAATGGCTCAGAGACTTCGATAACAAGTTCAACGTGTCATTAGATATATTATCAAAAGACATTCCTGACATCCCCGAAATACTTGAAAATATTCATTGGTTACAGATTGTGCAATTAGCCAAAGAGACATTGGATAAATTTACTAACCAATAGAAATTAAAATATATTTTTCTGAAAATGTTTCAACTTCGTTATTTTTCCCGTCAGGCCGTCGAAGAAGGAGTAACCATGACCGAGGCCATCGAATTGATGAAAGAAGCCTTTCGTAGCCTCTCAGCGGGAGAGGCAGTGGTACCTTTGAGGGTAAACCTGCCGCAGCCCGCACAAAACGCCCAAACGCTCTTTATGCCCGTGTATCTGCCATCGGCCGAAGCTTTGGGTCTGAAAGTGGTCACGATTTTTAGGGACAATCCAGCGAAAAATCTGCCTTTGATTCACGGACTGATGCTTGTGATGGATGGCGCCAACGGACAGCCGCTGGCGCTGTTGGATGCCGAATACCTGACCGCCTTACGAACGGCAGCGGCGTCTGGCTTGGCAACAGATTTATTGGCCCGCAAAAACGCGACTGTGTTGGCGGTTTTTGGTACTGGAGCGCAGGCACGTACGCAGGTTGAGGGAGTTGCTGCCGTACGGGCGCTGCAAAAAGTGCTAGTTTTTGGGCGAAATCCTGAAAATACAGAAGTTTTTTGTAAAGAAATGCAGGCTAGAATGGGGCTGAAAATGGAAATAGCACACGCCCCTGAGCAGTTGTTAGAGGCAGATATTATATGCGCTGCCACTACGTCAAACGTGCCTGTTTTTGAACACTTACACCTCAAGAAAGGTGTCCACATCAACGGCGTAGGTTCGTACCGCCCCGATGCCCGCGAAATTCCCGGGCAGACCATGCAGGCGGCGGCCATCGTAGTAGACCAACGAACGGCGGCCGTTGCCGAAGCGGGAGATATTGTCTTGCCTATGAAGGAGGGATTGCTCAGAGATACTTCAAATTTTGTGGAGCTAGGTGAGATTATTTTGGGAGCAAGACCAGGACGCATTTCGGAGGATGAAATCACGGTTTTTAAGTCCGTAGGCAATGCTGTACAGGATTTAGCCGTGGCGAGTTACTTAGTTCGTAAAGCCCAAGAAGGCAATTTAGGCGTTGTTTTGGGCTAATATTCTTATTTTTTGTACAAATCCTTGACAATCCTGCGCGCCTACCCTACATTTGCAGCATCAATTTGTACAATTCTTCGTGAAAACACGCAATTACGCTTTTTTTCGACATCACCACCACCACGCCTGCGGGCGAGCGTAGATACCATTCCATGCGCAGGACTTCAGGATATAAGTCATGTGTTTTCATTAACTTTGTCTCCCTATTTAGTGTTAGAATGACTTTTGCTCAGGCAATCGTACGCGCACAGGTAGTGAACCCCACTCAATCATTTGCTCATCTATTCTTTTCGTTATTCAAAAATGTTACGCATTGCCATTCAAAAATCCGGACGTCTCAGCGACGATTCCATCAAATTATTCAAAGAATGCGGTATTCAGTTCGATAGCAGTTCATCCGGAAAGTTAAAGTCTATTTCTGCCAATTTTCCCGCCGAATTTTTATTCCTACGCGACGATGATATTCCAGGTTACGTCGAAGACGGCGTGGCTGATTTGGGCATTGTTGGTGAAAATGTATATACCGAAACGGGCCGTCAGGTGACCGTAGTGCATAAATTAGGATTCTCGAAGTGCCGTTTGTCGTTGGCTATTCCGCGCGGTACACAATGGAACGGCGTTGAAGACCTTCAAGGTCGGGGCATTGCTACGTCGTATCCGCGTATTTTGGGCAATTACCTGAAAGAAAATGGCGTAGAAGCCGATATTCACGAAATTAGTGGTTCGGTTGAAATTGCGCCAAGCATTGGTCTTGCCGATGCCGTGTGTGACATCGTAAGCTCTGGAAGTACCCTGTTGAGCAACGGCCTTAAAGAAGTAGAGGTTATTTACCGTTCGGAAGCAATTTTGATTGCAGCCCCCAATCTGAGTGAAGAAAAAGCCTTGTTGCTAGACAAAATCATGTTTAGGATTAAGGCGGTACAAGCGGCGCAAAATCACAAATACATTCTGCTCAATTGTCCTGCCGAGGCCGTCGACAAAATCATGCAATACATTCCGGGCATGAAAGCACCGACCGTATTGCCGCTGGTGACCGAAGGCTGGGTGTCACTTCATTCGGTTATCAATGAAAATGATTTTTGGACCAATATCGAAAAAATACGCGAAGCTGGTGCCGAAGGGATCTTAGTCATTCCTATTGAAAAAATGATTCGATAACAGTGTAGTCATTGCTTGGCACGACATTTCTTACAGAACTATGCAAATTATCCCTTATCCCAACCGCAGTGAGTGGCCTGCGCTTTTAGCTCGACCGACGCAAAGCATGGCCAATATCGAAAAAGCCGTAGCGCCGATTCTGGAACAGGTTCAGAAAGAAGGTGATGCCGCCTTGCGCGCTTTGGCCCTCAAATTTGATAAAATTGACCTTACGGAGATTGCCATGCCGCCAGCAACAGTGGCGGCAGCGGAGGCAAGCCTTACCGAAGAACTCAAAGCCGCCATCCGACAGGCGTATGCTAACATTCGGAAATTTCACGAAACGCAGTATCAGCCCGTTCAGAAAATTGAAACCATGTTGGGCGTTACTTGCTGGCGGCGCAGCGTGGGTATTGAGAAAGTGGGTTTGTACATTCCGGGAGGCTCGGCTCCACTTTTTAGTACGGTGCTGATGCTTGGTGTGCCTGCACAACTGGCTGGTTGTAAGGAGATTGTTCTCTGTACTCCTAGCGACCACCCCGCCATTTTGTACGCGGCGCAATTGGTGGGCGTGACTAAAATTTTCAGAATAGGCGGAGCGCAGGCCATTGCGGCGATGGCCTACGGAACGGAATCAGTTCCCAAAGTTTATAAGATTTTTGGGCCGGGAAACCAATACGTAACGGCCGCAAAAATGCTATTGGCCAAAGAAGGCGTGGCCATTGACATGCCCGCTGGCCCGTCCGAAGTGGCGGTGTACGCCGATGGGTCGGCGGTGCCGGCGTTTGTGGCGGCCGATTTATTGTCGCAGGCAGAGCATGGTGCAGACAGTCAAGTGTTGCTGGTATCGACTGATAAGAAATTCTTAGCGTCGGTTAATATTACGCTTTCTACGCAGTTGGAAGCGTTGCCCCGTAAGGAGTTGGCGCGAAAAGCGATTGAAAACAGCAAGGCAATTTTGGTCGAAGATGAGGCCGAAGCCATTGATTTGCTCAATGAATACGCCGCCGAACACTTGATTTTGAGCGTAAGCAACGCCGAGGAAATTTGCGAGAAAATCATCAATGCGGGTTCTATTTTCTTAGGGAATTATACCCCTGAATCCTGCGGTGACTATGCATCGGGCACAAATCATACCCTGCCAACCAACGGCCACGCCCGGGCGTACAGTGGGGTGTCGTTGGATAGTTTCGTGAAAAAAATCACCGTTCAGCACATCACTCCCGAAGGCCTCAAAGCCCTCGGACCGACCGTTGAAGCCATGGCCGAAGCCGAATCGCTCCACGCCCACAAGCGCGCCGTGAGCCTTCGATTGAGCAGTTTGAAATAACGTAGGGGCAGGCCTTGCGTCTGCCCGAAAGCGTCTGCCCAATAGTAAACGAGCACCATAAACACCATCCTCGTCCCGTTTGCATTGCAAATGCAGACGCGCGTAGTAAATTGCATTACACTTGAAAAAAGCGCAAACATGGAAGAAATATTTGTGACCAAACTTCGCATCAATAAGGTTCGCCATCTGGAGAACCTCGAAATTCCATTGTCCGAAACCGAGCGTAAGCACTTGATTTTGACGGGGAAAAATGGGAGCGGCAAGACGAGTGTGTTGGAAGGGGTTAATGTTTTTTTGAATTGGGTATTGTCAAAGCCAAACGATGAAGATGAAATTATTGATAGAAAAGTAAGTGAGTATTTTTTGTTAAAATTAAAGCAAAAAGAGTTATATGATATAATAAACGAAGCAGATTACAACGAGCATAACTTTCAGCGTGATTATACACATATAAATAATATGAAATTGCGTATGAATAGTATTTTGTCTGTTATAAATGATAAAGTGCCGATAAAACTCATTTTAAATACAGGATTTAACTTTAATAGTATAGAGTTTTATGATATTCTTTGGCTAAATGGAGACTTTATTATTAAATATTTTCCTTCAAAAAGAATTTTTAACCCAAAGGAATCAAGAGGGCCACAAAAAATAGAGCAAAAAAAAAATCACCCTATAAACGAAAATTTAGGAGAAAACTTTGTTCGCCAATTAGTAAATTTAAGAATGGATTTATTGGATGCAAAGGATACTGGTAGAGTTTCGGAAGTAGCCAAAGTTAAAACTTGGTTTGAAAGATTTGAAAGTATACTGAAAGATATTTATGATGATGAGACACTTACCCTAGAGTTTGATCGCCCTAACTTTAATTATTTGATTAAGATTAAAGAAAGAGAACCTTTTAGTCTTAATCAACTATCTGATGGCTATGGGGCGATTTTGTCTATAATAACAGAGCTTACTATGAGGATGGATAGTAAGTATGCAGAATATAAATTTGCTTTTGATAAACCTTACGACCTCCAGGGTATTGTCCTTATTGATGAAATTGAAACTCATTTGCACATAGATTTACAAAAGAAAATTCTTCCTTTTTTAACTTCTTTCTTTCCCAAAATTCAATTCATCGTCACTACGCACTCGCCTTTTGTGCTTAGTTCGGTAGATAATGCGGTGATTTATGATTTGGAAAAGCAGCAAGTAGTAGAAGATTTGAGTGATTATTCTTACCAAGAGTTGGTGGAGACTTATTTTGGAACTGATCAATATTCCGATGTCGTCAAGCAAAAACTAAATGAATATGAGCTTCTTATAAAGAAACAAGGGCGTACGGAAGAAGAAGAGGATAAATTATATGAAATCAGAAGATATTTTAGAAAACTACCTTTCTTTCTTTCGCAGGAACTGCAACTCAAAATTCAGGAATTAGAACTCTATAAATTACCAGAGCAAGCAATATGATTAATTTCGTTAAAACCGACGAAGCTCCAGCTTGTTTGGCCATTGAAAAAGCAAAGCCCAAAAGCGAAAACTATCGGTGTAAAGATGTAGTAAAACAGGTGAGTGATGATTTTTTTGATAAATGTTATTTATGTGAAGATAAACATGTAAAAGATATTAATGTAGAACATTTTGAGCCTCATAGGGGAAACCGAGATAAAATGTTTGATTGGAAAAACCTCTTTTTCGCGTGTTCGTACTGTAATAATATTAAGTTGGGAGATGAAGCGCCTTTGCTGAATTGTACTGATGCTTCGCTACGCCTTGTTAATATCATTAAACTGGAAATAGATACTTCAAGACTTCCTGATCGACATTTTTTTATCACTCCTTTAATACATGATCAACCAACATTGAACACTGCGTTACTACTCCATAAAATTTATAATGGAAAAGAGAAGCCGACTCCTTTAAAAGAGCGGGGTGCGCTGAATTTGCGAAAGCGAATAGTTGGCCATTTAAGTGAGTTTAATGATTTAATTGAAGAGTATCGTTTGGGAGTTCTTTCAAAAGAAAGAATGAAAAAAAAGATTATAAATGAATTACGTATTGATTCTGCTTTTACAGCTTTCAAAGTATGGCTTGTTAGAGACGAAGCAGAATTATTTCAAGAATTTGCAGAATACCTACCACAATGAAATTTGACTTAACAAAAATCCTCCGTCCGCACATCCTCAACTTGGTGCCGTACTCGTCGGCGCGGGATGAATATACGGGCAAAGAAGGTATCTTTTTGGATGCCAATGAAAACCCCTATCAGTCGGTAAACGGGCAGCACTGGAACCGCTATCCCGACCCGTACCAGTGGGCTATCAAACAAAAATTGGCACCCATCAAAGGCGTGCGACCTACCCAAATTTTTCTGGGCAATGGCTCCGACGAACCCATTGACCTGTTGGTGCGGGCCACTTGCACGCCCCGTGAGGACAATATGCTGCTCATGCCGCCTACCTATGGCATGTATCAGGTAAGCGCCGACATCAACGACGTGCCCGTTATCAAGGTGCCATTGACGGCTGATTTCCAGATTGATACCCCTAAAGTATTGGTGGCAATAACGCCAAAAACCAAAATTGTGTGGATATGCTCGCCCAATAATCCCAGCGGAAATTTGGTACAGCGCGAAGCAATTTTAGAAATCCTGAACCACTTTCAGGGATTGGTGGTCGTCGATGAAGCCTACATTGATTTTGCGAGTGAGCCGTCGTTTACGCAGGAATTGGATAATTATCCCAATCTGATTGTATTACAGACTTTTTCTAAGGCGTGGGGGTTGGCTTCGCTGCGTTTGGGAATGTGTTTTGCCTCCGAAGAAATTATTAAGGTATTAAACAAAATCAAACCTCCTTATAACCTCAGCGGTGCTACGCAACAGCTGTTACTTGAAGCGCTGGACTACGTCGAAACCAAAAACCAATTGGTCAATGATATTTTGGCGGAGCGGGAGCATTTACGCACGAATTTGGCCGCCTTGCCGTTAGTTAAAAGGATATATCCCACAGATTCCAACTTTTTACTCGTCGAATTTGACGATGCTTCGGCCGTGATGCAGTACTTGATAGACCAAAAAATCATCGTGCGCGACCGTTCAAAAGTGATTCTGTGTGATGGATGCCTACGGATTACGGTCGGTACGGCGGAGGAAAACAAAACGCTGTTAGACACGCTGAAAGCATTTGCCATCATGGCATAACCGATAAGGGTTTTGAGGCTGCCGATTGTCATTATTAAAATTAACACTACAGTAGATGAAAAAGAAGCTTTTATTCACTTTGTTGCTTACCGCCTTTGGTATTTTACCCTCAATGGCGCAGTACAATAATTGGGCGGTTGGATTTCAATTGGTAGAGCCTTCTGGGCTAAATGTTCGAAAATATTTTGGCGATAACAAAGCTTTGGATATATCCGCAGGAACGTATGGCCTGTTTTATGGCCGCGACCGCAAGTACCGCAAAGGCACCTATCAAAATGCGGGATTTTCGGTGCGGGCGGCGTATCTGTGGCACCGGGGGCTGTTTAAAGCCGAAAAACTGCACGTTTATTACGGCTTCGGCGGCCAAATCAACTCACGACGCTATTATTTTGACCCCAGCAATGTACCTGGTGTCAAAGTATTTACCAACAATATCTCTATCGGAGGTGCGGGTTTAGCAGGGGCTGAATATTTTGTGCCAAACAGTCCTTTATCCCTGTTTTTGGAAGGGGGACTTTACATTGAATTGATTCCTGACATTTTTTATCTCCACCCGCAGGCCAGCATCGGCGTTCGTTTTAATTTTTAGCATTGTTATCGTCGGTGGGGGTATAACCTCATCGACGATATTTTTTAAAACACTGCTTTTTTTATCACTTCAGCATTTACTTTTACCGTTTCAGCACGAATGCCCCTTTGCTTGAGGGCTAGGCCAATTACTTTTGAGCGTTCAAAAATTCAAACAGTAATTTAAGCCATGAAACAAAAAAATGTACTTCAGAACCTCCGGGTTCAGGCAATACCTTTTGCCAAAAATGCTACTATCGCCTCTCTATTTGTGCCTTTGATGACGCTCATGTTGATAATGACGGGGTGTAAGAAGGAAGAAATTGTTGATCCAACGTTTACCGTAACGGCAAAAGCGGGTGCGGACCAATCCGTACAGGTAGGGCAACAGGTCAGCTTGGATGCCTCTGAGTCAAGCGACGCGCAGGGTAAGCCACTCACGGTAGAGTGGAAGCTATTGCGGAAGCCCGCAAAAAGCACCGTAACACTCTCAAACGCGGCGTCGTTTAAGCCTACGTTTACGCCTGATGAAGTAGGCGAATACGAGCTTGAATTGACCGTTAGTAGTGCCAATGGCAAAAGTACCGACAAAGTGTTGGTAACCGCCTCGGTGGCCGAGCCTTTGGCCATCACCGCAAACATCACCGTAAAGACCAACCTTACCGACCGCGTAGCCAATCCCGATTTACCAGACTACATCGTAACCAAATCCATTGACGTCAACAACGAACTGACCATCGCTCCGGGCGTAGTCATTGCGTTTGAGCGGGATGTTCGGATGAACATCAACGACAACGGCGGACTTATCATCGCTAAGGGCGAAGCAGGGCGCAAAATCAAATTTGTGGGCGTTCAGAAAACCAAGGGGTATTGGGTGGGGATTTCGCTTTATTCGGGCAGCAACGCCAATCTCATGGAATACGTGGAAATAATGCACGCCGGTAGCCGTACCGTCTTCAGCACCACAAAATCTGCCTTGTTTATGTCGGGAGGCAGCAAGGCACAGATTGCCCTTAAAAATACCGTATTTTCTCAAAACGATGGCTACGGAATCTATGCTTACGACGGTTCAATTTTACGCGAATTTTCGCAAAATGCTTTCTCGAACAACACCGAAGCGGGGATTATGCTTACCGCCGAAAACGTGGCAAAATTGGATGCCGCTTCGACGTTTAAAGGTGGAAATGGCCGCGATGTGGTAGAAGTGACCGCCTCGGGTATCAAAGGAAAAGAAGAAATCACTTGGGCGGGTTTTGCCGACAAAACTCCTTACCGCTTGACGGGTGAATTTACGGTTAGTACTGGTTGGAAATTAAATCCGGGCGTTATTCTGGAAATGAACCGCGACGCCGTCATCAGAATCAATACCGACGGGTATATTTTGGCCAAAGGAACGGCGGCGGCGAAAATAGTTTTCAACGGAGCCAACAACACAGCGGCCTATTGGCGCGGCCTGATTTGTTACTCGGCCGACCCGAAAAATTTGCTTGAACAAGTAGAGTTTAAAAATGCGGGCAGCGTAGCTATTGTGTCAGGCAAGCGGGCAAACGTGGCCATCTACGGCAACCGTGCCACCATGACCATCAAAAATACGACCATCAGCGGCAGCGGCGGTTATGGCGTATTTGTTAGCTACGGCGCTTCGGCCAACGCCGATTTAACGACGGCGAATACTTTTGATAAAAATCAGGAGTCAAATGTGTTGATTGAGAAATAAGTACTGAACTGAATGGTAAATAGTTTTTATTATTTTATACATGCCCTAGACCCACCCCGCCCCGTTGGGGCACCCCTCCCAAGAGGGGATTAGAGCGTAAATCCCCTCTTGGGAGGGGTGTCGCGTAGCGACGGGGTGGGTTTGGAATAGAACAAATTATTTTTGACCACATACTTAATCAGTGAGATTCTGCACAATTTGGGCCGCCCTTCGCAAAAGGCGGCCCAAATTTTTTTTTCATTTGCCCCACAACCGCCTGAATTTTGGGGTTTTCTACGGCTGTTTTATTGTGGTATTATTTCCGTCAATAGTTCATTTTCGGCCTTGTCATAGTAGGTACAAGTCATTTTGTCCATTGTAACTGTCCATTTTTCGATGCCCGATTTTGCGCAGTCTTTGCAAAAAGTAGGATAATCGGTTTGGCCTTGCTGATGCGCTTTTAGGTCAATTTTGAATTGTTCGGCATTGCTTATTTCGGCAATAAACAGGGTATCATACGTCGGGGTAGTTGAAGTTTGGTAGGCATCTTTCCCAAAATAGTCTGTGTGTCCGTCCGACACGTAGGTTTCGTAGGACGTTACACCCAATTGAATCATTTCTTGAATATAGTTGGGAAAATCGGCACCCGATTTTACTTTTGAATGGGCGGCTTTAATTTGGTCTACAGTAAACATTGGTTTTGATTTTTTGGTCGTTAAACGATGATTTGTACAATGCAAAAGTCCTCAAAACGAAGGCGCTGTCATTGTAAAAAATCGTTTTTTATAAGAACCGCTTAAACTGTTCGGGAGTGTCGCCCGTGTATTGTTTGAAGTCCTTGATAAAATGGGCTTGGTCAAAAAAGTTGTTTTCGTAGCAAATGTCAGTGAGCGATTTTGGGCCATTCAAATCATTTAATACCGTATTAAATCGAACAATCGAAGCAAATTTTTTAGGGGAAGTGCCCACTAATTTTCTGAAACGTTTCTCAAAAGGGCTTTGGCTAATAAACAGCTTTTCGTTTAACTCCTTGATTTTAATGGCTCCTTTTGACTGATAAATGAGTTTGACCGCCTCAACGATAAGTCGGTCGTTTTGAATGTCTTTGAGGTGCGAAAGAAAGAATTGTTCAATAATCTGAATACGCTGGACATCCGTCGTGGCAGATGATAGTTTTTCCTCCGCTTCACGGACTTTGTTCTTGTCAAAAATATCGTCGAGTGAAATGCTTTGGTTAAATAGTTCGTGGGCGGGGCTTGCCGTAAAGTGCGTAAAGCCGATTTCGGTAAAGTAAACCAAGAGGGTCCCGATGTTGGCAGAGTTTTTGAAGAGTTTATAGTGGTCAGAAATACCCGTTATGCCCGATGTTTCCAAATTCAATTCCACGTTATTGATGACCGTTGAAAGCTGCCCACGGTACTGAAATCCAATGACAAGACCCGACGCAGGAAAAACCTTGTATTGGCTTTCCTGCGCATTTTCGGCCACCACAAAGTATTTGATGTAGGGGCTAAGTTGCGCTGTCGGAATGAATTTGTCAAATCTCATTATGCATAGCTTGCTTATAAATATTCTATAGAAATCAATTCAAATGGTCTTCCATGTTTAAACTGAACTCCTTCAATCCCAGGGAATGTGATTATATAGCCACTTACTTTGACTTTGATTCCATCTTTTTTAGCTTTATCTGGCATATTACAAGCTCCCCAAAAAGGAGCTGTATCTGTTAGACTAGGATTCCGAATTATATATGCTGTGTCCTCCCAAAAGCTCTGATGAACGGTAGTGACAATATCAACTATTTTTGCTTCTACGGAATAATTGGGAGGCCAGTCACAGCTTAAACTTTTGATTGGAATAACATCTGATTTTTTGCAGCCGCAAAACCCCAGCAATAAATAGCTGAGAACAGAAATGGTGTACTTTTTGATTTTCATACCGATTAACGTTGAGTACAGTTTATTGAAGATAACCTAACTTTTTGTTTTTGACAACCCCAACATACTTTTTAAGCCAAAAACCCCATAGTTCTGCTTAAATAATTGATTATAAAGCTATTACTAACAGCTTCTTAGTAGCTACCGAAGTTTCATTTTCAGCAACCCAATTTCAGTGGCTGGCGGCTGACGCTCGTAGAGAATCCTGTAGGTGGCTTCTGTGATGGGCATTTCAACGCCGTATTTCTTGTTCATTTCAAAAATGCTGTTGACAGCGTAGTAGCCTTCGGCAATCATTTTCATTTCCATTTGGGCCGATTGAACGCTGTACCCGCGCCCAATCATGTTGCCAAAAGTACGGTTGCGGCTAAATTGCGAATAGGCTGTTACGAGCAAATCGCCCAAGTAAGCCGAGGCGCTCAAATCACGCTCGCGCGGGTCTACGGCATTGACAAAACGGCGGATTTCTTGCATGGCGTTGGAAACCAAAACCGCCTGAAAGTTATCTCCGTAGCCCAATCCGTGACTGATGCCGCAGGCTAATGCCACGATGTTTTTCATCACTGCGGCGTACTCAACCCCGTACAAATCCACCAAAGGGTTGGCGGTGACAAACCGACAATTCATCAATTGGGCAAAATGCGAAGCGCAGGCTTCGTCGGTGGAGGCGATGGTGAGGTAAGATTGCTTTTCGAGCGCCACTTCTTCGGCGTGACACGGGCCCGCAATGACGGAAATTTGACTCAGTGGTACCTCAAAACGCTCCTCTACCCAGTCTGTAACCAGACAGTTTTTTTCGGGAATCATGCCTTTAATGGCCGAAACAACCCGTTTGCCCGCAAAATGTTGGGCGGTTAGTCCTTGGAACGGTTCCTGAACAAAAGCGGCAGGAATAGCCAAAATGACGTATTCGGCACCGTTGAGGGCGTCGGTAATTTTAGAAAAAGTCTTTACTTTTCGGGGGCTTAGGCGCACGTCACGGAGATAATCGGGATTGTAATGGTGCTTCCGGATGTGGTCAACGGCGGCACGGTCACGTAGCCACCAACGGAGAGATACGTTGTTTTCGGACAGGATTTTGATAATAGCAGTGGCCCAACTGCCACCACCTATTACGGCGATTGATGTCATTGGTAGGATTGTCGGTTCTAATTTCGTAGCACAAACTTGCAAAAAAAGCCTCAACTTTACCCTTTGCCACCTAAACTTTACCCTTATTTCTCACACCCGCAGCCTTTGCCGCAACCTGATTTTTTTGGGCTTAGTTCTTTTCGTAGGCGGTTGCCAACGTACCCCAACGCTCCTAAAAAAAGCAAACCGATGACAATTGTTTCCATCATTTGGGAAGAAAATTAACGTAAAAATGCGTTTGGGAGAATTTTTTGGTGATTTATGCCTTAAAGTATAAAATCTACCCCTCATCGCTTTACACAAAAACGCCTTTTTCCGTAATTGCGTTCCTGATGACCCTTTCCGCTAAAAATTTTATGAAAAACAGCAGTACCGAACCCACCTCTTTAAGCCGTTTAGTGAGTCTGCCCGTTATTGTGGCTGCGCTTGGCTATTTTGTCGATGTATATGATTTGATTGTATTCAACATCGTACGGGTACCAAGCCTCAAAAGCCTCGGACTTAGTCCTGAAGAAGTGTCGAGCGTAGGTGCTGCTATCTACAACTGGCAGCAGGCGGGATTGCTGATAGGGGGAATTTTATGGGGGATTTTGGCCGATAAACGTGGTCGGCTTTCGGTCTTATTTGGCTCTATTATCATGTATTCGCTGGCCAATATTTTGTGCGGTTTTGTGCAAACGCCTATGCTGTACGGTTTTCTGCGTTTTATGGCTGGGGTAGGGTTAGCGGGAGAATTGGGGGCAGGTTTGACGTTGGTTTCTGAGATTTTGCCCCAAAAGCTACGCGGTTATGGGTCTTCGATTGTGGCGAGTGTGGGACTTTTGGGTGCGGTTGTGGCTTTTCTTACTAACTCATGGTTTGACTGGCGCACCACGTATTTTGCGGGTGGTGGTTTGGGGTTGGCACTGCTGCTGTTGCGGATACGCGTGTATGAATCAGGGATGTTTGAGCAGGCCAAAACCCAAAGTTTGAGGCGTGGCAGTATGGCTGCTTTTTTTTCTGATAGTGCCCGTTTTTGGAAATATATGCGTTGCATTGGGGTCGGGGTGCCTACGTATTTTGTCATCGGAATTTTGGCTACATTTAGCAATGAATTTGCGAAGGCGTTGGGTATTACGGAAGAGATAGTGACCGGACGTTGTGTGATGTACGTTTTTGTCGGTATGGTCGTGGGAGATATGTTCAGTGGGGTGTTGAGTCAGTGGCTCAAATCACGTCGCAGGGCAATTGGCATCATGACCACCATGACGTTGTTGGGGGTGATTTATTACCTCTACGGCGGTATCACCGATGCGACTAGTTTTTATGTCGTGTGTGCATATTTGGGCTTTTCAATTGGTTATATCGCCATGTTTTTAACGGTAACGGCCGAAAGTTTCGGGACCAATTTGCGCGCCACGGCTACTTCGACCGTAGCTAATTTTGTGCGGGCCACTACACTGCTGACGCTCCCCCTATATCAATACCTCAAACCCAGTATGGGGGCTCTTTCGGCAGGAGGATTGGTGGCGCTGCTCTGTTTTGCGATTGCGTATCTTTCCCTTTTTCTCATGGAAGAAACGTTTCATAAAGAGTTGGATTATGTAGAATAACGAGTTGTGTTTTTATAAAAATGACAGGCGCACTTTCTGGGTGCGCCTGTTTGCTTCATGACTGTGTTGTACTTTTTTTACTTCCGACCGAGTGCGTTATTTTGTGACTTCTCCGTGGATGTTTAGCGTCACCAATCCACCCTCCGCGTTGGATTCTACCGTGACCGTTTTGTTAAATGTCCCAATGGCGGCGGCGTTAAAAGTCGCTTTGATTGTACCCGATGCTCCTGGCATAATAGGCTGTTTGGGATAGTCAACCCCCGTACACCCGCATGAGCCGTACGCCTTGTGGATGATTAGGGGAGCGGCACCTTTGTTGGTGAACGCGAATTCGGCTGTAACAGGCTTACCCTGTGTTATTTGTCCGAAATTATGGTCGGTTTCTACCCAACCAAAAGTTGCGGCTACTGCACCTGCAAAAACAAGAGAAGCGGTAACCAATAAGAATAAAAAAAGAAGTGTTACTTTTTTCATAAAAATAAGTCTTTAAGAGGTTAATAAACTTTTTTATCAATTGACGTTTCAAAAGTATGGTGTTTGGTTTAGTGGCTGTGTTAATGAAAACTCAACTTTTGTTAATGGTTTGTTAATCGTTCGATAAGAATCTGTATACCTCCTAAATTCGTATGTATTTTTTGGTTAATATTGCCAACAGGCAGTTTTAATTATTAAAGCGTACGCCTGTATTTATGTCAAGAAAAACGATACGCCTTCTGGTAATTTTATCCACATTGTCCATCATTGGGGTCATTGTGACTCAGATATATTGGGTAAGAAAAGCCCTCGACATGGGGGAGCGCCAGTTCAATCAACAAGTTCATGTGTCTTTGCAGGAAGTGGCTGAGCAGCTTGCGCAGCTCAACGCCGTGATGCTGCACAATAACCCAGTAGAGCAGCTTTCTTCCAATTATTTTTTGGTTAATACCAATTCCATGGTTGATCCGGGCATTTTGGAACATTACCTCAAAACGAGCTTCGTTAGGCATAATATTATTACTGATTTTGAAGTAGGAATTTATGATTGCGCCAGCAATAAAATGTTTTATGGCGTAGCCCTGAGTACCCGTAATGACAACAAGACCCCAACTCAAACGGCTAATTGGCTCAAATCCAATAAATATCCTTATTATTTTGGCGTACGTTTTCCCAATCAAAATAGTGCAGTCATTAACGATCTCAGGGGCTGGATTTGGTCTTCGTTACTGGTGCTGATTGCAGTTAGTTTTTTCGGATATGCCCTGTTTGTGATTTTACGACAAAAACAACTCACCGAAATACAGCGCGATTTTATTAATAATATGACGCACGAGTTGCAAACGCCTATTGCCACCATACGCATCGCGGCCGATGTGCTCAATACACCCGCCATCAAAGACCAGCCCGAACGCCTCAAAAAATACACCGAGATTATCAAAGAGGAGGCCCTTCGCCTCCAAACCCAAGTAGAAACGGTGTTGAATATGGCAAAAGCGGCGAAAAATAAACTGCCGCTTTCCATTGAATGGCTCGACGCCCATCAAATCATCACTTCGGTGTCTCATAAGTACGAGAATGACCTTACTCTGCACCTGAATGCTATGGAGCCTTATATTCACGCAGACCGTATGCATTTTACGAATGCCATCAGCAATTTAATTGACAACGCTTTTAAATATACACCCCAAAACCCCGTTATTTTGTTGGAGACATTCAATGAAAATGGGGCATTGGTGGTGTCGGTAAAAGACAATGGCATAGGAATTGCCCCTGAATACAGAGATAAGGTCTTTAAAAAGTTTTACCGGGTTCCGACTGGAAATGTCCACAATGTAAAAGGGTTTGGCATTGGCCTGAGTTATGTACAGCAGATTGTAAAAGCCCACCAATGGAGAATCCAACTCAAGAGTGAAGTGAATAAGGGAAGCGAGTTCAAGATTTTAATTCCATTAAAAAAATAGGGAATACGCAGAAGCGAGGTGCCGTTGGTTTCAGTCTCCATTGGGGTTTATTTTTAAGTCCGATTGAACAAGACCGAGCCATTTGAATTGTCAGAAAATTGTCAGTACTTTCCGCCATAAATTCTCGACGAGCAGTAATTTGACGTTACTGATACGATTTCACTGATAACAGATTCTCTAAAAATGCCCCGTATTTTATATGTTGAAGATGACCCGAATTTGGGTTTTGTGACCAAAGATAACCTCGAACTTCACCACTATGACATCGTCCACTGTACGGACGGATTGCAGGCGTTAGAAACTTTTCAAAAACAGCAACCTTTTGATTTATGCGTGTTGGATGTGATGTTGCCGCACCTTGATGGATTTACATTGGCACAGAAAATTCGCCAACAGGACACGCAGGTTCCCATTCTTTTTTTGACGGCGCGCTCGTTGCAAGAAGACAAACTCCACGGCCTCCGAATCGGCGCAGACGATTACCTCACCAAGCCCTTTAGCATGGAAGAGTTGGTACTCAAAATAGCCATTTTTTTACGCCGAAGCCAAAAAAATCAAGCTAATGAATCAATAACACAAACGCCAGAGGTAATCAAAGTAGGCAATTATGTGTTTGATTTTGAAAAATTACACCTCCAAATCAACGGTAAAACGCAGGATTTGACCTTTCGTGAAGCCGAAGTTCTACGCTATTTGGCTGAGCGTCGCAATCAGATCATCAAACGCGAAGACTTGCTCAAAGCCATCTGGGGCGACGATGATTATTTTATGGGGCGCAGCCTTGACGTTTTTATGTCGCGCTTGCGTAAATACCTTTGCGACGACCCTAATATCAAGATTGAAGGAATCCACGGCGTAGGCTTCAGGATGCGGTGGTGAAGTTGATTACTTCTTCTTGCGTAGCTCCGAAGCGTTATAATTCATCTTCTTTTTGAAAATTCTCGAAAAATAAAACTCAGATTCAAAGCCAGATTGATACGCAATTTCGGCCAAAGTCAGATTGCTTTCCTGAATGAGTTGCTCCGCTTTGCGCAATTTAAGGGTAAGGTGGTATTGGTTGGGTGAGGTGCCTAGCACTTCTTTGAAGGTTTTTCGAAACCAGATATAGCTTAGATTGAATTTTTGTGCAAGTGCTTCAAAGTCAATGTCTTTATTCCAGTTTTTGTGGATTTCGTCCCGTATTTTATCAATGATTTCTTCTTTTCTCGACATCTTTTGGTTAGACAATAACACCGATGCGTACACGATTCCCAAAAGGTGAATGAGCTGAAAAGAAGATAGTTTTTGGAAGGAGTCGCCACGAGCTTCAATCACCTCAATGAGCTTCGAAAAAGTATCCAAGAATTCAGCGTTAAAACCTACTTTAATGATTGGATTTTGGGGATTAAAACATTCTTGTTCTAATAAATAATGGGCGTATGTGCCCGAAAACCCCACCCAATATTCTTCCCAGCCCGTTTTTTCTTTGGGACGATAGCGGTGCCAAACTCCGGGATACAGCAAAATAATGGTCCCTTCTTCGATGACTTGCGAGGGGAGGCCGTTGGCCTCAAAATAGCCCTCTCCTTTGGAAATATAAATGATTTGGTACTCTTTCAGGCTTCTACCTTTTTCCCACTCAAAATAGTAGTCGTCAGGGTGTTGGATGTCGGGGTAGGGGTGATTGGCGGGGTGAATATTGTGCCCTACATTGAGGATGTTTATTCCCTGATTTTGTTCGTTTGTGCCGGGGTCAAAGGTGAAGTATTTTCTAAATAATTTCATATCAAAAAATATAAAACAATAATCAAAATGGTCATTTGTGGATGGTCGAAAATACTATTTATTTGTGGAATATTACTATAATTGCTTTGTAATACTGCTTTGTTTTTAAAATGGGCCAGTCTGTTGTTGTACAAAGTGATATTTATATTTTGAGTGTACTACCATTTGGTGTGAATTCTAACGTATGATGAAATTGAATACAACCTTAAGAATCGGACTGTTTGGCATTGGTTTAGATACGTATTGGCCGCAGTTTGAAGGATTAAAAGAGCGCTTAGAAGGTTATCTGGGAGTTGTAGAGGCAAAATTGGCTACCGTTCACGCAAACATTGTCAATGTCGGATTGGTGGACTCGCCCGATAAAGCATTTGAAGCAGGAAAACAGTTCAAGACCGAAGATGTCGATATTATCTTTTTGTACGTGACTACCTACGCGTTGTCTTCGACGGTCTTGCCCGTTGTTCAACGCGCCAAAGTCCCTGTTATCATCCTCAACTTATCGCCCGAAGCGGCCATTGATTACACCTCATTCAATGCGATGACCGACCGCACCAAAATGACGGGCGAATGGCTGGCGTACTGTTCGGCTTGCCCCGTACCCGAAATCGCCAATGTCTTCAATCGGGTGGGGATTAGGTTTCACCAAATTACGGGAATGTTGCACCACGACGCTGAAACTTGGCGGGAAGTCGGCGAGTGGGTAGAGGCGGCCAAAGTTGCCAATATCATGGCTTACAATCGGTTGGGTTGCATGGGGCATTATTACAGCGGAATGTTGGATATTTATTCAGACCTCACCCAACATTACGCCCATTTCGGTGGCCATATCGAATTGTTGGAAGTGGAAGAATTGGCGGAACTACGAAAAGAAGTAAGTCAGGATGAAATCGCCGAACGTCTTCAATTATTTTACAAAACCTTTGATATTCAATCGGATTGTCCGCCCGAAGAGCTTGAAAAAGCCGCGATTACGTCGGTCGCGCTGGAGCGCTTGGTGGAGAAACACAAGCTGGGCTCAATGGCGTATTATTATAAAGGAACGGGAAATCCAGAGAATGAAGAAGCGATTGCGTCCATTATTTTGGGAAATTCCCTACTGACCGCCAACGGCGTACCCGTGGCGGGTGAATACGAAATCAAAAACGCCCAAGCCATGAAAATCATGGACAGCTTTGGCGTGGGCGGTTCATTTACAGAATATTACGCCATGGATTTCGCGGACGATGTGGTGCTGATGGGCCACGATGGCCCCGGGCACATTGCCATTGCCGAAGGTAAAACCAAAGTACGCCCCTTGAAAGTCTACCACGGCAAAGTAGGGAAAGGCGTTTCGGTCGAAATGAGCGTAAAAAATGGCCCCGTTACCCTATTGTCGGTGGTAGAAAAAAGAGGCGGTGGGCTAATGCTATTGGTGGCCGAGGCAGAATCGGTTGCGGGGCCGATTTTAGAGATTGGCAACACCAACAGTCGGTATAAGTTTTCCATCGGTGCCCGCAAATTTGTCAACGATTGGAACAGCCACGGCCCTGCGCATCATTGCGCCATTGGGATTGGGCACATCAGTTCAAAAATCGAAAAATTGGGCGCGTTGCTGGGAATGGAGGTACGAAAGGTTTGCTGAAAAAACTATCTTAACAATTCCCCAAACACTTCATCCAATTTCGCGACGGGTATAATCTTAATGTCGTAGCTCTTGAAAATCAGTCCTTTGGTGTTGTATTTGGAAATAAAGATTTTCTTAAAACCCAGTTTTTCTGCTTCGGCAATGCGGCCTTCAATGCGGCTCACGGCCCGAACCTCACCGCCCAAACCCACTTCTCCCGCAAAACAGACCGAAGGCGGCACAAAAGAATCTTCAAAAGACGATGCAATCGAAGTCACCACGGCCAAGTCAATGGCGGGGTCTTCTACGCGCAGGCCACCCGCTACGTTGAGAAACACGTCTTGGGTGCCCAACCGAAAGCCGCCGCGTTTTTCCAACACTGCCAACAGCATCTGAAGGCGTTTGTTGTCAAATCCCGTACTGCTGCGCTGCGGGGTGCCGTAGTTGGCTACACTTACCAGCGACTGTATTTCAATCATCAGCGGTCGGTTGCCTTCCAGCATGGAGCCAATGGTGATGCCGCTCAATTGCTCTTCGCGCTGTGAAATCAATATCTCCGACGGATTGGTCACTTGCCGAAGCCCCGTGCCGAGCATTTCGTAAATGCCTAATTCTGAGGTGCTTCCGAATCGGTTTTTGGTGGTGCGCAAAATCCGGTAGGTGGTGTGGCGGTCGCCTTCAAACTGAAGTACCGTATCCACCATGTGTTCGAGGGTTTTAGGACCCGCCAAGCTGCCGTCTTTGGTGATGTGACCAATCATAAACACGGGTACACCGCTTTCTTTGGCGTATTTCATCAGTTCGGAAGCGCACTGACGCACCTGCGACACGCTACCCGCGCCCGATTCGATGAGCGACGATTGCATGGTTTGGATAGAGTCAATGATGAGAACATCCGGCTCAAATTCTTCGATTTGACGGAAAATATTATCGGTCGATGTTTCCGTCAGAATAAAGCAATTGTGATTTTTGGACGTAAGTCGCTCGGCGCGCATCTTGATTTGCTGCTCACTTTCCTCGCCCGATACGTACAGCACGCGTTGGGTAAGCGTAAGCGCAATTTGCAGCATCAACGTCGATTTTCCGATGCCCGGCTCGCCGCCAATGAGCACCAACGACCCCAACACAATGCCGCCGCCCAAAACGCGGTTCAATTCGCCGTCTATCGTCACGATTCGGGGTTCCTCTTCGTATTTTATTTCGACAATGGCTTTGGGTTTGGAGGCCAAACTCACCGATTTCCATTGCCCGATGGGCCCTTTTTTATCTTCTTTTTCGAGAACTTCTTCTACCAATGTGTTCCATTCGCCGCAGGAAGGGCAGCGCCCCAGCCATTTGGGTGACTGATGACCACAACTTTGACAAAAATAAGCGGTTTTGACTTTAGCCATATAATCGTTGAAAAATAGGTTACGAAACTAACCTATAAAAATGAAACATCAATATCAGGTATAAAGATTTGGAGAGGAATGTAAATAAACGGCCTTTTTTCATTCGGGCTACCTTTTGAAAACCTAGCTCAAAAACGGACAAAAAGGGTTTAACCATAAATCGCTGTTGCCTAAGTTGCGAAGTTTTTCAATCTTTGTCAATTCAATTTTAACGCGTTAAGAATGCTGAAAGCCCGCCAAATTGTTCGTAAATACGGAAATCTTTCCGTTTTGAAAGGCATTGATTTAGAGATTAATAAAGGAGAATTGGTTACAATCGTAGGCGCTTCGGGGGCGGGGAAAAGTACCCTTTTGCACATTTTGGGAACCCTCGACCGTCCTGATGCAGGGCAGGTTTTTATCAACGATACTGACGTTTTTGCCCTCAAAGAGAAAGAATTAGCCGCTTTTCGCAATCACACCATTGGCTTTGTGTTTCAGTTTCACCATTTGCTGCCCGAATTTACGGCCCTAGAAAACGTGTGTATGCCCGCTTTTATTGACGCCAAAAGTGACGAAACAGAAGTGAAAAAAAGAGCTGGTGAGTTATTGGAAATGTTGGGTTTGAAAGACCGCTTGGGCAATTTACCCTCACAATTGTCGGGGGGCGAGCAACAGCGCGTGGCCGTAGCCCGGGCCTTAATCAACAATCCCGCCATTATCTTTGCCGACGAGCCCAGCGGTAACCTAGATTCCCGCAACGCCGAAGACCTGCATCAATTGTTTTTTCGCCTGCGCAATGACCTTGGACAAACCTTCGTCATCGTGACTCACAACGAACACCTCGCCGACATGGCCGACCGCAGATTGGAAATGATTGACGGCGGCCTTGCCCACCCGTAGGGGCAGGCTTCTCGTCTGGTTGGGTTGTTACGTAAATGCGTTTTTGCGTTCGTTGTTTTATGTTGTGAATTTTATTTGCTAATTACCGGTTTTCATTTTTAAGGTTATATCACCAATGTTGTAACTGTAAATAGAGGCAGGCAAAAATGAAAAAGAAAGGTTATCTACTACTTTTACACCCGTTAGGTCAATAGAAGTAACCAGAGCTTTATCAAAGTCATTAGCCTTGCAGAATTGTATTAAACTTTTTAATTCCTTTGGTTTTTCAAAGTAGCGGTTGCTCCATTTTATTTCTACCCCCCAAACAGGCTTATATTTTTTGTCGTCAACTAAAACTAAATCTACCTCGCCTTCATTTCTACCATCTTTCCATCGTGCATAGGTTAAATCTAACTTTTCACGGTGCATCCATTGGGATAGGACGGCTGTTTCTACTAAATTTCCCATTTCGCTGTCGATTTCGGAAATAGGCGAAAACAAAGCTGTACGTAGTGATGGATTGGTTAAATATACCTTAAAACTCGTAACTCTCTTTAACCGTTTGGCATTTACATCAACCTTGTTTAATACTTTTATGAGAAACGCTGCTTCTAAGTATTCTAAGTATTTTTTGAGGGTGTCTTTCTGTATGCCACTTTCTTTACTCATTATTTCATAGGAAAATTCGTTCCCTGTATTGTAGGCAATGTAGGTGAAAAATCGGTTTAACTCTTGTACGTCTTTTATACCATATAAACTTGGTAAATCGCGTAAAAGTACTTTGTCCACAATATCATTTTTGACGTATCTACCCATATCGCTTTGTATTTTTTCGGATAACACTACTTCTGGATAACCGCCAAAATTCAAATAATTTACAAACTCCCTATTGAGTGCTTTTATATCGTGTGTAAGACAATAGGGTATAGGTTTCTCACCGTATATAATGTTGCCATCATGGATGAGGTGGTCCATGTTTTTAAGATGAATGTATTCTTGAAAAGTAAGGGGTGGAAGCATAAAATCGGTAAATCTGCCCGCACCACTTTCGGTGCTGTGCCATTTGAGGGCCGCTGCTGCTGAACCCGACACAATGAATTTGGTTTCTGGGTAAGAATCTACCAGCACTTTGAGATGACGCTCCCAGTCTTTAAGGTATTGTATTTCATCAAAAAACACATAGCAGCCGCTTAAATTACTTTGATTGAGCGATTGCTTACAGAGGGTTAAAATATCTTCTAAACTTAAATGCACATAAATAGGATTGTCGATTCCTACAAAGAATATCTTTTGTGGATTTACATTTTCGGTCATTAACTGCTGTATACTGTGGAACAGCATGACGGTTTTGCCCACGCGTCTTGGCCCCATAAGCACCAAAGCTCTGCGTATATTTTTTTCGTTTACGTATGGATAGAATAATTTAAAATACAGACGTTTTGACATAGAACTGTACAGTTCTGGTATCTGTTTGTTTCTCCACCAAGGATTTTCGTAACGTAACCGTTCTATTATTTTTTCTGTTGGAATAAGACTTGAAATGTTCATTTAATCTGTTTATTTTTACAAATATAGTAAAATTAAATAGATTTGAATCTTCTTAAAGGTTACATTTGTTTCTAAATAGTTATTTTTTGCTATTTTGTCACTTTTGTTTTATCTATGTCAAAAGTGAAGGCAAATTATAAAGATGAGTTCAATTTATAGTGAGGCCTAACGAAATGGGCTTAAAGATGGCGTGGGCTTAGTATTCCGTTAGCCGAAATAAGTAGTGAAGCTGATAGTAGTACGATGCTCAATTACTTCTGTCCGCCACGCTATCTGTAAGCCAATGTTAGCGGTTTGTTTGCCTTCGTGTCGATGGAGTTGAATTGTCCACTGACAAGGTAAAAAATAATACTTGACATTTTTTGTCGAGTAAATTTGTTTTTGTAACTTTGCTGACACTAAAACAAAGCAAATGTTAGAAATTGTTTATTTCAATGAGGATAGATACGTTTGGGCTAAATCGTTACATCTTGCATTAGAACTGTCAGAAAATCAGTATTCGAGGGATATAAAAAGATGGATTTCTACAAAATATCTCTTTCAGAATAATAAAGAATACAAAGAGCCAGTCAAAAACTATGATTATTTTCAAAGTAAAGATTTGGTTGGTAGGACTGGGGTAAAAGAACCACAATCTATTGGCAGTTTAATAAGTGACATTGTTCACTCGACATCAATGTCGAGTGAAAATAAAGGTCCTGGAAATTTCTCAGAAAACTATCTAATACGGTTTGAACTTGCAAAAATCATTACGGTAAATTCAAACTGCAAACTAAAAGATAGGCTTGTTCAGTGGTTATTGTCAATAGAAGCCGACTTAGAAAACAACCAGATAATTACAAGAAAGTCGCTTTTAGGATTGATGGAAATGGTAAAAATGTGTACATACATCGACAATCAATTAGAATATTATAAACAGCACAAAAAGAAATTCTTTGAAGGGAAAGAAAGTGAGGATTCATGGAAAGAATTTGATAATTATAGAAATAGTATCTTAAAGTTATTTTCGGAAAGTCAGTTAGATGCTAAGTACATTGAATTAAAGAAGGAAACTCCCAAATCGTCATATACAAAGATAGAAAAGTATGCTATTGTTGATGGTTTAGAAAGTATCAGAGCATCTTTGTTTGATTTCTTAACTCAAAGATTTGACCCTTATGGTCATAAAAACATACTAAAAGCCCGTGATTTAGCCGATTTTGTGAAACAAGTTTTTGAGTCAGCTGGCGTTACAGAGTTTAATTTTAAGCCAAAGAATTACAATCCAAGAGGGCAACTCAATTTATTCCTCCCAATAGAAGAAATTGTTGATATTAAGTTAATATCCCAGGCTATCAAAGAACTTAGTAGGTAGTTTTCACAAATAACCGCTAACATCCATATATACGCATCTAGTTGCATATATACATCAAAAAATAGCTCCTCCTACGCCTCGCTGCTTAGCATTTTCATGGCTTTTTGGATGGCTTCGTTTTTGCGTTTGCGCTGGAGTACGGTGGGCGCGGCCATGCGCTCTTTGCAGTCAAACGAAGGGCAGCGCTCGCAGGTCTCGTTCACTTCGCGTTTGGTGATTTCGCCAGTGCTCAAAAATTTGATTTTGGAGAGCACATTTTCGTCCAACCGAATCCCCATCGAAACGCTCACGTTGAGGTTGGGCGTGGGCGACATCGGCTTGGCAAACGACACCACAAAATACTGGTCCTGCGTGTCCATGTAGTGCGAAACCTGCGTACGGCACAGTATCTGCTCGTACTCTCCGCGCGATTGCAACTCGGCCAACTCCTGCAAAATGGTCAGCGAAATCCAACGACGGCAATAGTGCTCATCGCGCACCGTGTGTGGATTGTGCTTGCGCGCAATGTGCATTTCTTTGGTCAAATCAAAGCGATTTTGTCCCGCAAAATTATTGAACCGAAGAAAAAACAACTGGCTGATTCCGAAGTATTTAGGGAGGATATTGCTCAGCCGATAACAAAACGATTCGGGCGTACTGTGGAAGTAATTAATCATGTTGACCAATGCCTCACCGTCAAAATGCGGCTGCTCAAAAAACGTGGATAGTTTCTTGGCCAGCACTTCCCCTTTGATGATAATGGCACTGGAAAAATAAGAAGCTTTGTAGTTGTTGAGCAGTTGTTCAAACGATTCGGCTTCCACTAAGTGCGTGGTATTCAGTCGGTTTTTGAGCTTCATGAATTGATACCCCAACTCACGCCCGTAAATAAACGCCCGCTGATTGGCGTCTAGTTGGGGACTGATGAGCAACCGTAACTTATCCCCGCGCGAAACCAACATTGAGCGAATTCCGATAAGTTCGGGATATTTTTTTTCGTCGATAAACTGAATTTCGTATGGATAATTTTTAACCAACAAGTCGGCCAAGTATTTGTCGTCCAGAATCAACTCTTCAGGAACGGCATGAAACTTCAAAAACTGCTCGGCTTCCTGCTCCAAATCCTCGAAATAGTTGTCGTACATTTCTTGGTAGGTCCGCAGCGCCGAAAAGTAAAATTGCTCCACCGACATATTGTAGTTGCGCGCGATTTCGATGAGCGTCCCGATAAACGCGCTCAATTTGGTGGGCGCGTCGGAAAGCATTTCCAATAAATCGGCGGGGTCGATTCCGAAAAGGTCAAGCGGGAGCTCAGTGAGAATATTGGATTGCAATAATTCTGAAATGGGCTCCAGTTTTTTGCTCAACTTGATAGAAACCAGCGAGTCGTATTCTACGTCCAATGCCCGCGAAAGGGCCATGATTTTGTCGGACTTGGGATATTTTTTTCCTTTTTCAATTTCGTTGATGTAAGAAATGGATAGTCCAGTGAGTTGTGACAAATCGCTGAGAGAGAGTGATTTGTCAAGACGAAGCTGCTTTAATTTGAGCCCAAAAACGAGGCGAATATTATCTTGGTTAAGAGACACGTTAGGGATTTTTATTACTGTGTAAATTTAGTACTTTTTCCGAAAAACATAGTACTTTAAATGAGGTTTCCGTAACCGCCACCGCCGGGAGTTTCAATCCTCAGTGAATCACCCGCTTGTGCTTCTACGCTGCAAACTCCTGATAATGTTTCGGTTGTTCCATTTTTTTGGGTCAGGATTTGCCGCCCCGTTTGCCCGTTTTGTCCACCCCCCAAACCATACGGCGGCACTTGGCGATGCTGGGTAATGAGCGTGACACGCAGCGGCTCTAAAAAGGTAATTTCGCGGACAACGCCCTCTCCTCCCTGCCATTTTCCGCTGCCACCCGAGCCTTCTCGAATTGCGAACTGATTGAGCCGCACGGGATAACGCCGTTCTAGTTCTTCAGCGTCCGTGATGCGCGTATTGGTCATGTGCTGATGCACGGCTGAGCGCCCGTTGGCGCTGGCACTTGCGCCCGTACCGCCGCAAATGGTCTCGTAATAGCCGAATTGTCCGTTGCCAAACAGGAAATTGTTCATCGTTCCCTGACTGCAAGCCGCTAATTCAAAGGCTTTTAGCAGCGTATCTACCAACCGCTGACTGACTTCCGTATTGCCTCCTACCACGGCGGGGCATTGTGTGGGGTCGTCGCTGAAATGAGGGTGCAAAAAGCTGTTTTCGGGTAAAATGACTTCGACGCCTTGCATCAATCCTTCATTTAAAGGAATGTTTTTGTTGACCAACAGTCGTAAAACGTATAAAATGGCGCTGTAAATAATGGAAATGTTCGCGTTGAGATTGTGGGGGTGACAGGGTGAGGTACCCGTGAAATCAAACTGGGCTCCCCCTGCCAAGCGCGGCGTAATATTGACCTGAATCCGATGCCCGTCATCCAATGATTCGGTAGCGGCAAATGATTTATTTTGATAGGGAATCAGGGCATTTTGTAAGGCGTCAAAAGCACTGTTTTTCAGCAATTTCATATAAAAATGCACCTTTTCTAACCCGTGTTGCGCCACAAGACTTTGAAGGGCCGTTTCGCCAGAGCGTAGCGAAGCAAGGGCGGCGTTGATGTCGGCAATGTTTTCGGTCAGGGCGCGGGTAGGATAGGAAGATTGGGTAAAAAGACGCTCAATGTTTTCCCATTGCATTTCGCCGTTTTTGACCAAATACGTCGGCAAAATCACTACTCCTTCTTCGTCGAGCGTGGTGGCATCGGGGGGCATAGAGCCGGGCGTTCGACCGCCGATTTCGGCGTGGTGGGCGCGGTTGATGACGTAACCAATGAGGCGTTGGTCGGGCGTAAATACACCCGCGAGAATCGTCACGTCGGGCAAGTGCGAACCGCCGTATTTGGGGTGGTTGGTGATGATTACGTCGCCTGAGCCGATGGTGATTTTTTCGCGAACCAACCGCGCGCACACGCCCAAACTGCCCAAATGCACGGGAATATGGGGCGCATTGATGAGCAATTCGGCATTGGCGTCCAACAAAGCGCAGGAGAAATCAAGTCGCTCTTTGACGTTGACCGAAAAAGCGGTACGCTGCAATTGGGCCCCCATTTCTTCGGCAATCGCCATAAAACGATTGGTGAAAAGTTCTAGTTCAATGGCTTGGTTGACATCGGTTTGGGTGACGTTCTTTAGGTTTTGTGCTGTACTTTTAACAACTACATCTCGCGTTGACGTCACCACTGCTTGCCACCCTTCGGGGATGAAAGAGGTCGACGTTGGATTGAGCAATACGGCAGGGCCATTGAAAAAATCGTTTGCCGAAAGCTGTTCCCAATCATACACTGGATAGTGTACGTGTTTGATTGGATTGGATTCATTATCAGCGTGATATGAGATAGTTGATTGGTTTTTCTTGCCTTTTTCTCCCGCCATTATTTTTATGCTTTCCACTTCGATTGGAAGCGTGGTGGGACAATATCCAAACAACTGTTGGTACTTTTCGCGGAATTGGTGCGGGAGGTTTTCGTGGGTTTGATAGCTGATTTCCAACGCATTTTCTTGCCCTTTAAAACGTAAATAAAGCAACACAGCACTTACCTCAACGGCACGTATGCCTTCATTTTGAAGAATTTCTTCGGCTTTTTGAGAAAGTTGAGCAATGCGCTCGTCGAGCTGTGGGGTTAGTTCGTCCAACGGTTTGAGAACTTGCTGACTGACAATCCGTTCTACCCGCGCCTGCCCCATGCCGTAGGCACTCAACAAGCCTCCATCGTAGGGTAAAATAACCGTTGAAATGTTCAGGATTTCGGCCAGTTGACAACCGTGCAAACCGCCCGCGCCGCCAAAAGTGAGCAGCGGATAGTCTTTGGGGTCAAAGCCCTTAGCGACCGAAATGCGCCGAATGGCTTCGGCCATTTTTTCGTTGGCAATTTGCTCAAACCCACGCAATAATTCGTCTTCCGAAAGTTGTTGGTTGATTTGGGTAAAAATGCGTTGCTGAATCGCCTTTAATGCCTCGCGTGATTTGTCTATTCGGACGGGAATCCCAAAACGGGAAGTGTCCAATTTTCCTAATAATAAATTAACGTCGGTGATGGTCAACGGGCCGCCAGCTCCGTAGCAGGCGGGGCCAGGATTTGCGCCCGCACTCTCGGGGCCCACGCGGAGTTTTTGCCCATCAAAAGAGCAAATGGACCCTCCTCCTGCGGCAACGGTTTCGATGGCGAGCGTGGGGTTGTGGAGCTCGATGCCTTCAATTTTGGTGACAAATTCTAGGTCTAATTTTCCGTCAAAACGGGCGGTGTCGGTGCTTGTTCCGCCCATGTCGAAGGTCAGACAGCGCTCAAAACCAAGTTGTTGGGCAATGGCGGCGGCCCCCACCATGCCCCCCGCTGGGCCACTGAGTAAGCTGTCTTTGGCCCGAAAAGTAGCCGCGCTCACCAAGCCTCCCGCGCTCGTCATGACGCGAACGGTTTGCTGTCCTAGCGCGTATTTTATATTGGTGAGGTATTCGGATAAAATGGGTTGTAAATAGGCATTTACCAGCGCCGTTTGGGTCCGTTTTAGGTAATTAATGCCCGCGTATAATTCCGAAGAACTGCTGATGGAAGGATATTTTTGGGCGCTGAGAACGGCCCCAAGTTGCTGCTCATGAACAGGGTTCAGGTAGCTGTGTAGAAAAGAAATGGCCACTGAATGATGAGCGGAGCGGGGCAAAGCAACGTTAGAATCATCAAAAGGAGCGATTATTTCTCCTTTGGCGTCCAAACGTTCGGGTATCTCAATCACTTCGTCATAGAGTAACGTCGGTTCAGGAATGGCTAATTGGAATAAATTGGGGCGTTGTTGGGTGCCGATTCGTACAGCATCTCTAAAGCCTTTGGTCACATAAAGCGTCACTTTTGCGCCTTTGCGTTCGAGCAGTGCATTGGTGCCTTTGGTGGTGCCAAGCCGCATTGACAGTGAAGGAAAAGGGTGATTTAAAGGGGTTTCGGTGACTATTCTTGTGGCAAGAACGGGGGCTTCTTCGTGGGTAGTAACTTCAAAATCGACTGGAAAAATGGTGCCTGTCAGGTCAATATCCTCTTCCAATTCAAGCACATCGCTGCTAAAATTAACGACTTTGATAAACGCATTTCCCCCCACAATTCGGAAATCATAACCTGTCAATAAGGTACTTTCAAACGCCCATTGGGTAGCGGCCTTGTACGTTTTAGGTCCTGTTTTTTCGAGAATTTGTCCCCTCAAAAAGCTGCTGCTCAGTACTTTTGTGCGTTTTAAAACGCCCGATTCGTGCAGGGCCAAACAGTCAGTAAAGGTGCCTCCCGTATCAATCCAAATTTGCCACATAAAAGGTGAAGGTTGAAAGCTAAAAGTGAAGGGTTAAAGGCTGAAAATGAGACGTTTATTTCCTCATCTTCGTAGCTTTTAACCCTTAGATTAATCTTTATGTTGAGGTTATTTTCGTCGTGCTGCCACCCTGCTTTGGGTCAACCACAAAAATAACAGCGTTATGCTGAAAAGATAAATAACGTTCCGAGAGTCAATCAATCCGCGTCCTAAATCAGCGTATTGTTCGTCGAGCGAAATCCACGATAGGGGATACGCCAATGAACCCCAAAAGTCCAATTTGGCCACGGCGCCAATGCCGTTATAGAGCAAAAACGAAATGAAAACGCCCAGTACAAAAGCCACAATTTGGTTGTCGCTCAGCGAAGAAGTCCACAAACCTACTGCCACAAATACGGCACTCAAAAGAGCAAGACCGATGTAAGAACCGAAAATTTGGGCTGAATCTACGTTTCCTACGGGGTTGCCGAGTTGATAAATGCTGTAATAATACAGGAGTGTCGGGAGCAATGTCACAAGGGCAAGCGCCCAACTCGCCCAGAATTTACCCAAGATTAACCCCCAAGTACTGAGGGGTTTGGTCAACAGCAATTCGATGGTTCCGTTTCGTACTTCTTCGGCCAAAGCCCGCATGGTGATGGCGGGAATCAGAAACAACAATACAAAAGGGGTGAGGTTGAAAAAGGTTCCCAAATCAGCATAGCCATAATTGAGAATGTTGGTGTCGGGAAAAACCCACATCAACAAACCGACGGCGGTCAGAAAAACAGCCATGACAATATAGGCCGTCAATGAACTGAAAAAGGAGTTGATTTCTTTACGAAAAATAGCGAGCATAAGCGTACGAGACACCAGAAGTTTGACGAAAAAATAGAAAACGATGGACTATTCCAATTCAAATGGCTTGTCTTTTTTCATAATGGCGGATACAATCAGGGAAATAATAAAACCGATTAAAATAGCGCCAAAAATACTGATTGCAAAGGTAATACCCGGGCTGGAAAACTTTTCGCTCATGGCCAATGCTTGTTCCACCTGCGCATCGTCCATGCCCCGGTTTTCCAAATCTTCACGGACTTTGTCCATGATTTGTTGACGTAACGTGTTGTCAATGAATTCGTTGTAAATGTAAGAATACACCGAAGAAATAAAACCCCCAACGGCCGACATCAGCGTGCCGATGCCAAGGCCTTGGCCGTAGGTCATAAAACCGCCGTTCAGCGTTCGGAATTCTTTCATTCCCAGCACCATCGCTGCAATTGTAATGATGGCCCCGAGCCAGGCCAAAGAACTGTTGGCGGCTTGGCCAGAAACATAGAGAATGGTGATAAAGACGATACTGGCAACCCCCGAAATAATGCCAAATTTGAGTGCGGTGCGAGCGGTAGTTGTTTGTTGTTCCATAATGTTGTTGGTTAAGAAGTTGGATGATGGGCAAAAGTAAACAGCGCAGGAGAACGAAAGAAAATTAATGGATAGATGGTTGCAATTTAAGCTAAGTGGCGCTTAAAAATGACCGAATTATTGAAAATTGAACCATTTGTGGGCCAAAATTTAGGTAAAAATAAACCTTCAATTAAATTTTTCGCTTCAGTTCAAAACTTTGCCCTAGATATAACCGTCTTACTTGCGGGTCGGCGGCGAGCTCTTCGGGAGTACCTTGTTTCAGGATTTTTCCTTCAAACAATAAATACGCTCGGTCGGTGATAGATAGCGTTTCGGATACGTTGTGGTCGGTAATTAAAATGCCGATGTTTCTGAATTTCAATTTGGCCACAATGGTTTGAATATCCTCTACCGCGATGGGGTCAACCCCCGCAAAAGGCTCATCCAACAGAATGAATTTGGGGTCAACGGCCAAACAACGGGCAATTTCGGTGCGTCGACGTTCGCCACCTGATAGCACCATTCCCTTGTTTTTACGTACGTGATGCAGGTTAAATTCATCCAATAGCTCTTCACATTTGGCTTTTTGGTCAGCCTTGGAGATGCTGGTCATTTCCAGAACGGCAATGATGTTTTCTTCAACGGTCAGGGTTCTGAAGATGGACGCTTCCTGTGCCAAATACCCGATTCCGAGCCGCGCCCGTTTGTACATCGGAAGGTCGGTAATGTCTTTATCGTCGATGTAAACGTGGCCGCTGTTGGGTTTTACCAAGCCCGTTGCCATGTAAAATGAGGTGGTTTTGCCGGCACCGTTGGGGCCCAATAACCCCACAATTTCTCCTTGTCCCACTTGGTAGCTCACGTTGTCGTTGACTAGGCGCGAGCCGTATTTTTTTATTAAATTTTCGGTTCTTAGAATCACAATTTTCCTGATTTATGGCTATAAATCGTCTTTGTCTATGTTACACGCTTTAAGAATTTTGTAAAATAACCCTTTGCCTAAATCTCGGTTTCCGTGAATAGGTATCGGAACTGATTTTTTTAGTAGGTCATTTTTGTAAATATGATGACTTCCCTTGATACGGTCGAGATACCATCCGTTTTCTTCCAAGACTTTAATGATTTCTTTGGCATTGTATCCCATACTTAAACTGCTATGGAATGATAATCAGCTGAATTTCGATCAATGGTGATAATCGTCTCAAACTGTGTTTGTTGTTGTTGGAGCATTTCATTATCGTCTGGAATAGGGTAGCCGTTTTCCAATCGGGATTCAATGACTCCCTCAATTGCCTCTTTTGCCATTTTCAGTGCTTCTGAAAGCGTCTCCCCGTAGGTAATACACGGACTTAACGTTGGGATTTCAGCCACGTAAAAACCTTCGTCTGGGTCTCTGGTAATGATGATTTTATACAATCTTGGTTTTTCCATTTTGTTGGATGCTTAGCAAAAATTTACTCAAATCGGATGTCTTTCAGATACAACTGTAACGTCGTTTTATCCCGAAACGTATTTTCTTCAATGGTGTAGGCGATGGAAAAAGGCTTCCCAGTGATGAGTTTGGGATACATATCGGCCATGCCAAACCCAATGGCGGTAAATTTCACGGCTCCCTGTGGAGAAGGTTGAAAGACTTCTATTTTGAGGTGTTTCTCCTTCATAATGGTTGGTGTGCCGCTCAAGCGTACGTCGTGGCTCGCAAACACGGGCGTCATGTTTTCGGGACCGAAAGGGGCCATTTGTTTGAGAATATTGTAAAATTTGGCGTTGATGGCGTTCAATTCCAAATCCATGTCGATATCAACGAGCGGGGTAAGTTGTTCGGGAGAAATGCGGTTTTTAACAATCTCATCAAACCGCATCCGGAAGGCGGGTACGTTGTCGACCGCTAAGGAAAGGCCCGCCGCAAAAGTATGCCCGCCAAATTGTTCCAAGAGGTCGGAACAGGCCTCTATGGCTTCGTAGACGTCAAACCCTGGCACCGAGCGCGCCGAGCCCGCCGCTTTGCCGTGCGAGTTGGTCAGGATGATGGTAGGGCGGTGAAAATGCTCAATACATCGGCTCGCCACAATGCCCACCACGCCCTTGTGCCAGTCTTCTTTGTACAAAACGGTGCTGTTGGCGCCTACCATCCATGCGTCCTCGCGAATCATGTTGAGTGCTTCGTCGGTGATGCTCGTATCAAACGTGCGGCGGTCGCTGTTGTGTTTATTGATTTCCTGCGCAAAAGCCTCGGCCTCGTCTTTGTCGTTGCAAAGCAATAGCCTAACGGCTTCTTTGGCGTGGGCAATTCGGCCAGCGGCATTGATGCGGGGCGCAAGACCAAAGACCACGTTGGTAATGTCGAGGTCGTTTTTGAAACCCGCAATCTCAATCAGCGCATTGAGGCCAATGCGTTTGCGCTCATTGAGTTTTTTGATTCCATAAGCGGCCAAAACGCGATTTTCTCCCGTGATGTGCACGATGTCTGCGGCAATACTTACCACCAACAAATCGAGCTGGTCCATGAGTTCATCTTCGTCGGCAAATCCCTGCTGACAAAGTGCCTGCAAAAGCTTGAAACCTACGCCGCAACCCGTCAATTCTTTGTAAGGATACGCGCAATCTTCCTGTTTGGGGTCCAAAATGGCCACGGCAGGCGGAAGGTTCGCGTCAGGACGGTGGTGGTCGCAGATGATAAAATCAATGCCGCGACTTTTTGCATCGGCTACTTTATCAGCTGATTTGATGCCGCAGTCGAGCGTAACAATGAGTGAGAAACCATTGGCTTCGGCATAGTCAATTCCCTGCGACGAAACGCCGTAGCCTTCGATGTACCGATCAGGAATATAGTATTCAATGGAAGGATAATATTTTTTGAGAAATCCATAAAACACCGCCACTGACGTAGCACCATCGACGTCATAATCGCCGTAAATGATGATTTTTTCCTGATTTTCAAACGCTCGGAGCAACCTTGACACGGCCTTATCCATGTCTTTCATCAAAAACGGATCGTGGAGGTGTTCGATGGAGGGGCGGAAAAAAGCTTTGGCGGCCTCAAACGTGGTAATGTCTCTTTGGACCAGCAAACGCCCCAAAAATGGATTTACGTTGATAGAAGCAGCGAGGGTATCCGCTTGGGTTTGTTGATTTGGCGTTAGGGTTTGTCGGTATGTCCAGCGTTTGGTATTCATAGTTTGCAAATTAACGAAAATCATTGAAAGCTTTTAAATTTAATGGCTTAACGGTTACATCTATTATGCTATGCTTTTAGTAGGAATGTGCTGTTTTTGAGCTGTTTATGATTGAGTTTTGATAGACAATACAAAATGTCGCGATGAGTGTTTTTTGTTTTTTTAACAACGGCTTGCCCAAACAACAAAGGATTTTTACATTTGCTTTGCTATGAATCCTGAACTCAAAAAATCCCTCGCTCGTTTGGCCTACCTTCGTAGTGCCTGTTCCTTTGTTCCCTAATTTTCTGACTTATAGCGCCCGACTGACAGGAGTGCTCATTCGTATTTCATGGATTCCCTACGGGCAACAAACTCATTTTCGTTGTTTTCAACGTCATTATTCCCTTTCATCCAAAAATCAACAAATTATGCAAAATGTATTAATCATTGGTTTGGGGAAGGTAGGCTCATTGGTGGCTACCTTGCTCAACAAACAATTCAGCGTAAAAGGTTTGGATAAACGTCGACCTACAAAATCTCTTCCCTTTGAAATCATCGAAGGGGACGTAACCGACGAAGTTTTTATCGAAACTACGCTGGCTGATTTCGATGCGGTGGTGTCGTGTATGCCTTATAATCTCAACTTGCCCATTGCCAATGCTGCTTATAAACTAGGGATTCATTATTTTGATTTGACCGAGGATGTGCCCACCACGGCTGCTATTCGCCAAATGGCCGAAACACACCGGGGTGTGATGGCCCCTCAGTGCGGATTAGCGCCAGGCCTCATCGGAATTGTGGGGGCCGATTTAGCCAAACGATTCGATAAACTTCGTGACATTGAGCTCCGTGTGGGGGCGTTGCCCTGTTATCCCAACGGGCTTTTGGGGTATTCTTTCACGTGGTCGCCGGCGGGGGTCATCAATGAATACATCAACGATGCCGAAGTAATTCACAACGGCGAACGTAAAATGGTGTCGTCGTTGGATGGTATCGAAGTAATCAACATCGAAGGTCAAGAATTTGAGGCATTTAGTACGTCGGGGGGGCTGGGCACTATGTGTGAAACTTATCTCGGAAAAGTTGATACCCTAAATTACAAGACCATTCGCTACCCTGGACACGCCAAGCTGATGCGGTTTTTGTTGTATGAATTGATTTTGAAAAACAATCGTCAGCAAATCGAAGAAATATTGACTTCGGCCAAACCTCCTGTGAAAGAGGATGTTGTGTATGTGTATGCCGTGGTAGAGGGCTGGCAAACTGACGGGCTGGCCCGTGAAGAATTTTACCGAGCCTACCACCCACGTCTTATTGACGGGCAACATTGGAGGGCTATTTCTTGGACTACTGCTGCTTCCATTGCGGCGGTGGTAGAAATGGTAGCGGCGGGAACATTGCCCCAGAAAGGGTTTATCAAACAAGAAGAAATTCCCTTTGAGGCGTTTTTGGCAACCGAAAACGGGGCTTTTTTTAGGAATAATAATTAAAACCGTAGGGGCAGGCCTTGCGTCTGCCCCTACGATAATTTGAAAATATTTTTCATCATCATCCATTTTTCGCCTTCTTTGGCCATGGGGAGGGCTTGCTGGTAGTGCCACATCAGGTTTTCCCATTCTTGCACTTTGGGATTGGCGGCATCGGCGGCGGCTTTTTCGTCAAATGAAAAATCGTCGGTGGTTTCCATAATCATAAAAAGTCGGTTGCCGATACGGTAAATCTCCATTTGGGTAATGCCCGCACTTGTGATGCTTTCCGCGATTTCAGGGCGGATTTTTTCGTGGTATTTTTCGTATTCGGCAATGAGTGTGGGGTCGTCTTTGAGGTCGAGGGCGAGACAGTAACGCGGCATATCAATCAGTGGAATGAATAGTTTTAGGCTAAAAAGGAGGAATGAAGGTTATTTTTACCCTTTCTCTGAAAGTTAACCTAGTTTTCGCTTGTCAATCACGCTTCTTAACCGCGTTGCACTTTCGTAATCTTCTTTTGCTAAGACTTTAGCCAGTAGGTCTTCCAACTCTTCGAGGGTGTATTCGGCGTAGGATTTTTTTTCTCTTCCTTTTTCATCCAACAAATAACCAGCTTCGTCGAGCACTTGCTCACTGACGAACAACGGGCAGTTAAAACGAACGGCCAACGCAATGGCGTCGGAAGGGCGAGAGTCAATTTGGAGTGATTTTTCAGGACCTGTTATAGATATTGTTGCTTGGAAAACATCTTCTTTAATTTGATGGATAAATACCTCTTTCAACTGGGCATTTAGTTGAACAATCACCGATTGAAACAGGTCGTGTGTGAGAGGGCGGGAGGGTTGGAGGCGTTCAAGATGGAGGGCAATGGCTTGGGCCTCGTTCGGCCCAACAATGATAGGGATGCGCCGTTTGGAGAGCGGCTCTTCCAGAATGAGTACATATTGGCCACGTTGAGATTCGCTCTCGGCCATAGCAATGACAAATACTTCAAATTTATTCATAAGATACATTCAAATTGGCTTTGATGAAGTTACAAAGCGTTCCAATATCATCGAAAGGTGAAATGACCCATTGGTCAATGGAAAGGCGATACAGGTTACGGTCTTCTACTTCCAACAAGAAACCTCCCGCCAACTCGAAGTATTTCCCGTTTCTTTTCAGTACGGGAATCTCCATTTGTTGAAGGGCATATTGAACAAAATCAGTTTCGTTGTATTCCATATATCCAAGTTTGGATTGATTAAAATGATACCGTATTTTCAAAAAATATCTTGCTGCCCAATCCAATGCACAACAACGACGAAACGATGGTCAGTGTACGGTATAATATTTTGTTTTGCATAAGTTTAGCCGAAAATGGGAGACTAAAAATGCCTGCTGCTAGCATCATACCCGCAATTGAGCCGACCCCAAAGAGCAAGATATATAAGATTCCGGCATAACTGCCTTTTACTTGGGTGAGTACCGAAATCAATACCCCGCCACTCCCCGCCAATCCATGTACCAATCCGACGCCGTAAGCCAAGCCTGAAGGGGGGGCGTGTAGGTGTCCATGGGTGCGTTCTTTTTTTGAACGAATAAGCCGCGTTGTCCCCAAAACAATGAGCATGAATCCCACTGCCGCCTCAAAGTATCGGAAGTCATTTTCAGCTAACACAAATTTGCCCAGCATATACACCGTTGCCACCAATAAGATAGTAGAAGTATGCCCCAGTCCCCAAAAAGCACCGTCTTTCAAAGCCAAAAAGGTGTTGTTACGTCGGGTGACAATGCTACTTACTGCCACTAAGTGGTCGGCTTCAAAGCAGTGTGAAAAACCGACAACGGCAGCAAAAAGAAAGGGCGCCAGTTCCATAGATTCAAGGATTGAGGGTATAGAATATGATTCGATGATTGCCAGTGTCAGCCAATACTAAGGTGTTTTCAGAAATACAAAGCGAAAAAGGCCAGTACAGTTGTTGGTCAGTGCCGTAGCGGGATTGAGTATTTTCGCTACCCGTTTGGAAATTAAGGTGTCCTAGAAGGTTATCGGCAGACGCGCTATTTTGGATTGGTATTTTTTCAAACCATAAGAGCCTGCTATTGCCTGTATCAGCGATAAAAATTCCGTTTTTGTAAAAAAAAGAATCGTACGTCCAGCTCATAGTGTGTTGTTGGGGAAATAGGCTGAACTGATTCATACCGTTGGTGTCAAAGTCAGATTGTCCGATGATTATATTTGCGGGTTGGGAGAGTGCGTCCTGCCAATGGTTCCAGATCAGGTTTCGATAATATTGGGTATCTGCTATCGACAACTGCCCGTTTTGTCCCACTCGCACCGAATATGGCCAGATGGGCTCATGATTTTCATAATCACGCTCCTCAAAGCTGGGTTTTCCAATAACCCCGTCGGCAGCGGTAAAATTTTGGGTTGGTATGTGTTCGTAAAATAACACACGTCGGTTGCCAGTATCGCAAATCCAAAGACGTTGTCCGTCAGAAAACACGCCGTACGGCCAGTTGAGAGATTGGGCATTTGGAGAGGCCCCAATACCCTTGACGTTGGGTTGATTACTTTCAAAATCAGTTTGCCCAATCACCGCATCGGCAGATTGGCCATGTTGGGTCGGAAAAGTATTCCAAATCAATACGCGGTGATTCCAAGCGTCGGCAACAATCAATTGTTTACCGTCTGACCAAATTCCCGAAGGATATTGTAAGGTGCACGCATTGACATTCATTCCCGAATTACGGCCTGTATGGGTTGTTTGGAGCTGTCCTAAAACCACATCAGGGGCGCAAAATTCAGAGGTTGGGAGGGAGTTCCAGATAAATACCCGATTTTGACCAGTATCTGAAATTATCAATTTATTCCCGACAATCCATACGCCGCGTGGGGCTAATAGTGGATTCCCTTCATCGCCCCTGAAAATCCACGATTTCTTTACCAACTCAGGGCGTCCGTCGGCTGAAGAGGCGTAGGTGGGAGGCAAAGCCGATGAGAAAGGGCCTGTGAAGCCCTCTTTTTCCCCGTTTTTGGTATCGGTTATGGATATATTCCAATTCATTTTCTCAACATATTCTAGGTAATTGTTCTCCTACCAACATATTTACGACACGCCTCCCGCCGATTTGGCTTTGCAAAATCACTTGTTTTGGATGTTCGGTGGTTACTTCGCCGATGACGGCGGCGTGCTGGCCGTGTTCTAGCTTCTGTAATTTTTTGACGAAATCATCAGCAATTTCGGCCGAGACGAAAGCGATGAATACTCCTTCATTGGCTACGTAGAGGGGGTCCAAGCCCAACAATTCACAAGCGCCGTATACTTCTTCCAATACAGGAATGGATTTTTGGGAAATGTTAATTCCCAGCCTAGTATCGCGCACAATTTCGTTCAAAACCGAGGCTACCCCGCCCCGAGTTGGGTCTTTTAGTAAGTGGATTTCAGCGCCATATTCATCCAAAAGAGCTTTGATGGTATGGTTTAAATGTGCCGTGTCGCTCACTATTTCGGTTTCGAATTCCAATCCTTCCCGCACCGACATGATGGCTATCCCATGCGTGGCAATGTGTCCACTAACAATGATTTTATCACCCGTTTGTACGCGTTTGGTGGAGATTTGGGCTTTTTCGTGTACTTGTCCAATGCCCGAAGTATTAATAAAAATTCTGTCGCCCTTGCCCCGTTCCACCACCTTCGTATCGCCAGTGACAATCTGTACGCCAGCATGTTCTGCGGTAAATTTGATAGAAACCAGTATCTCCCAAAATTCTTTCATCGTAAGCCCTTCTTCCAAAATGAAGCTGAGCGATAAATACTTTGGGACGGCTCCGCACATGGCAAGGTCGTTGACTGTACCATTGACGGCCAGTTCTCCAATATTGCCGCCTGGAAAAAATACGGGAGAAATTACAAAGCTGTCGGTTGAAAAGGCCAGACGGCCCGACAGTTCAAATATGGCTCCGTCGTGATGCTCATCAAGCAGTGGGTTTTTTAGTAATTCAAATACCCCTGTTTCGAGCAGTTTATTCGTTAAAATTCCGCCGCTTCCGTGCCCGAGCGTAATGATGTCAAAATCGAGCTGAGGCATGGGGCAGGAAAGGAGCATATTCATGGTTGTCAGTTACTTAAAAGATAAATTTTTGAGAAAATACATTTGCATTAAGCGGATATTTCTTCCCCCGCAAAATGATAATAGGCTGCACAGGCCCCTTCTGTAGAAACCATTGGCGCACCCAAAGGGGTCATGGGGGTGCATCCTTTGCCGAATTGGCTGCATTCGTAGGGTTTTTTGATACCTTTCAGAACCAAGCCTGCAATGCAATCAGCACATTCGGGTGCTTTTGGAATATTTACAGCAAACTTTTTGTTGGCATCAAATTCCGATAACTCCGCTTTTACTTCCCAACCGCTCATCGGAATTGTGCCAATGCCTCGCCATTCGCGGTCGGTCACTTCAAATACCTGATCAATGACCTTCCGAGCTTCGGGGTTTCCTTCGGGTTTGACTACTCTGCTGTATTGGTTTTCGAGATTAGCTTCGCCTCTTTCGAGTTGTTTGACGGTCATCAAAATTCCCTGTAATAAATCAACTGGCTCAAAACCAGTTACCACCATCGGGATATTGTATTTTTGAACAATGGGTTCATATTGACCTAACCCCATGATAGTACAGACGTGCCCCGCAGCCAAAAATGCTTGGATTTCAGCCTCTTCGTCATTGATTACGGCTTCCATGGCGGGTGGCACCAGCACGTGTGAGGCCAAAATGGAATAGTTTTTTAGGCCAAGACGTTTGGCATGAACGACCGAGAGTGCGTTGGCGGGGGCGGTGGTTTCAAATCCTACCGCAAAAAATACTACTTGTCGGTCGGGGTTTTCCTGCGCAATTTTAACCGCTTCCAATGGCGAATACAAAATGCGAACGTCGGCCCCGTTGGCTTTGGATTCGAGCAGACTGCGTTTGGAGCCTGGAACCCGAATCATGTCCCCGTAAGAACATAAAATCACCCCCTTTTCTTCGGCGAGGTAGACCGCTTTATCGATGAGATTCAAGGGTGTTACGCACACGGGGCAGCCAGGGCCATGTACCATTCGGATTTCTTTGGGCAAAATATGGAGAATGCCGTTTTTTACCAAGCTATGCGTTTGCCCACCACAAACCTCCATAATGGTCCACGGTTTTGTGACAATTTTATGAAGTTCGTTGACATATTGTTCAACAACTTCTGGGGCGCGGAATTCAGTTAGGAATTTCATAAATTAGAATTGGGCATGTCAAGTTGACTGGAGGCAACTAAGTCGTCGAGCTCACCGATTTCTGCCAAGTATTGAAACGTCTTCTGCGCTTCTTCTTCATCCACAATACTGATGGCAACCCCAACGTGAACCAACACGTAGTCGCCTTCTTTGGCTTGAGGAACCATTTCAAGACTAGCTTCTTTGGTAATTCCACCAAAAATGATTTTTGCCATTCTGACTAGTCCATCGTATTGGTATTCAATGGATTTGATTTTTCCTGGTATTGCTAAACACATGTGAATAGTGGCGCGCCACGGTTAAAGGATTATATATAATTTTCGAAAACGACCTCTCGGTGTTCAACTCGTTTTCTGTTTTCGACAAGCATTAATTGCCCGAAAGCGATACATTCATCGTTGGGAGGGAGTTCTTGATGAAAAAACAGTTCGTGCGTTTTGCCCATATTTTCTATCATCAGGTCGACCAAAACGGCATTCTGAAAAACGCCGCCGCTAAAGGCTATTTTTTTTGTGTTCAGTTCGTTGGCCATTATTTCCACTGCTTTTATGAGAGAAAAATGAAACTTGGCAGCAATCCAATCCTTGGGTTTATCTTTTAAAATATCCTGAACGACTCCTTTGATGAGTTCGTGGGTAGGAATGGTTTTTGGGAATGGTCGGTTTTGAAAATAATGTTCTGCAAAAGAATAGCCATGGCTATTGAAATAATAACCCGCCAATTCTTCTAAGCGTAACGCTGCTTCGCCTTCGTAGTGGTTTTTATCAAGGAGGCCCAAGAGAGAGGCAACACCGTCAAAAATACGTCCGACAGAGCTTGTTTTGAGGGTGTTTTTTTGCAATAAACGGGTGTACAAATCCCATTCTTTTTCGTTGAATTTTTGGCTGACTAATCCCCAATACTCAGGAAATTCTTTTAGAAGGGAAAAAGCCGACAAACGTGGCTCGCGGGGCATTTTATCCCCTAAAAAGGCGTCAAAGTATTCAAAATGGTTTACACGAGCCATGCTTTTAGATAGGAAAGAAAGCCCTTCTGTTTGATATAGAGGGGGATTGAATAGGAGGTATTCGCCTCCCCAAATTTGCCCGTCAGTTCCATATCCCGTTCCATCCCAAATGACTCCCAAAACGGTTTCTGTGGTTTCTAATAGTTCATTCTCGGCCAATACCGCCGCAAAATGGGCCGCATGATGTTGCGTTTTTATGACTGGAATTGATTCGGATTTCCCCAATTCTTGGGCCAGTTGCGTAGAGAAATAACCTTTGTGTGCATCGGTCAAAAGCTGCGTAGGTTTAGCCTGAAATAATTGCAAAAAATGATTGAGTGTATGTTTGAAATTCTCTTGCGTTTCAAAATCCTCCAAATCTCCGAGGTATTGGCTGAGGTACAGGTTATCGATGGTTTTTAGACCAAAAGTGCTTTTGAGTGAAGCCCCGAATGCCAGCGTTGTCTCGTTTTTTGAGGTAGGAGTGATTTCAGTGTTTTTATGAGATAAAGGGCCGTTTGGCGCTAGCCCCCGACTACGGCGAATGACTATTTTTTGACCGTATTTTTCCGAAAAACGAATCACTGAATCATCTTGTGGAACAACAATTTCGTGGTTGTCAGTCAAAATAAAATCAGCTACCTGACCAAGTTCTGACTGGGCTTGGTCGTCTTTAAAAATAATGGGACTACCGCTAAAATTTCCGCTTGTTGCCACCAAAGGTTTCCCAAAATCTTTGGCAATCAATTCAAGCAACGGCGAATAAGGGAGCATTACGCCCAAATGATTCAAATTAGGATTTACCGCTTCTCCAAATTTCCAAAAGGTGGAAAAACGCTCTGATTTCTTGCTCCGTACCAACACAATAGGGGCCACTACACTTTGCAACGCTTCGGCTTCCTGCGTAGAAATGTACGCATCCTCTCGTAAACGCTCAAGCGTTGGGTACAGCACCGCCAAAGGCTTGCTTGGACGGTGTTTGCGTTTGCGGAGTGTCAAAACGGTGGCTTCATTGGTGGCATCGCAAAGCAATAAATAACCGCCGATTCCTTTGACTGCTATGATTTTTCCCTGTTTTAATTCCCACGAAATCCTAGCTAGAATCCATTGACTGTCATTTAATTGACCCATTGTATGAACCACTTTGCCGTCTGATTTGAAGAGCCGTAATTGAACTCCGCATTCAGGACAGGAATTGGTTTGGGAATAAAATCGACGGTCAGCAGGATGATTGTATTCTCTCTCACACGCAGGGCACATTTTAAATGCTTGCATGGTGGTTGTGGGGCGGTCGTAAGGTAAAATTCGCTGAATGGAGTACCGCGGGCCGCATTGCGTACAGGTGATAAACGGATACCGATACCGACGATTGATGGTGTTATGTAATTCCTGCCGACAGTTAGCGCAGAGGGAAAAGTCGGGTGTAAGCATCAGCCTACTTCCCGAATGAGCAGTAGGGCTTTCGACAATGTTGAAACTTTCAAAGTATTGATAAGCAATCTTTTCTATGGAATATTTTGTGATTTTTGCCAAAGTTGGCGGCGAATCAATAAGCCTTTTCAGAAACTTCAGTGCGTTCTCTTCGTTGGTAGTTAACAAAACGCAAACGCCGTCGGTATCATTGCTGACCTGTCCTTTAAGCTGTTGTTGTATGGCTATTTGATACACAAAAGGTCGGAAACCAATGCCCTGCACTAAGCCGCTAAACCTTAGGCTGAATGTATTTTGTGAATGGGCAAATGAACCGTTTTCCATACCTTCTTTCTGGTTAACTCTCAGCCAGAATCCCTTTTTTGGTTTTTACTTTTTCGATAAGCCAATCGCACCACTGGTCCATGCCGTCGCCTTTGAGGCTCGAAAGGCTCATGACTTCAATGTCGGGATTAACTTCGCGGGCGTCTTTCGTGACGGCTTCTACCGAAAACGGGACGTAAGGCAACAAGTCTGATTTGGAAACGACCAACAACTCGCTCGTCAAAAACATACGTGGGTATTTTTTGGGTTTATCATCCCCTTCGGTCGATGCTAACACCGTAACGCGGAAATCTTCCCCCAAATCAAACGCAGCAGGACACACCAGATTCCCAACGTTTTCGATAAAAAGTAAATCAACCCCCGTCAAATCAATGTGGTCGAGGGCTTGATAAATCATCTGGGCTTCGATGTGGCACATGCCACCCGTCACGATTTGTAAGGCATTGATGCCCACATCGCGCATTCTAATGGCGTCACGCTCGGTTTCGGGGTCGCCAACCAAAACGGCCATATTGAGCTTATCGTGAAGGCGTTTTCCTGTTTCCTGCATTAAGGTCGTTTTTCCGCTGCCAGGTGAGGAGCAAACGTTGATGACCAAAATGTCGGGCAGTCGCTCGCGAATGGCTTTGGCTACAAAGTCGTTTACTTTCAGGAGGTTAAGTGTAGTGTTTTCGCACTGTACGGAGCCTACAGGTGCTTGGTTTGATTTAGGTTTATGCATGTTGTTCTTCAAATTCTACTTTGCTGATTAATAATTCTTCCCCCTGTATTACGTTTCGGCTGGGTTTGCCGCAATCGGCGCACACAAATCGGTATTGATGTACTTCAGATGTTTTATCGCAAGCATGACAATGAATCAGTATGGGTAATACTTCCACATGTAGGGTGGTTTTTTGGTATTTTGGCTCATTTTCTAGCACTGCTTCAAAGGCATTTTGCATCAAAATCGGTTGAACGTTAGACAATAGACCCGCTTTTAAATAAATTCCCCTGACTCGATTTATGTCCTGTGGAAACTCATCTTCGAGGGTTCTGAATATATTTCGTACCAAAGAAATCTCGTGCATTATATTAGGGTTCTGTGTTCAAAGATAAAGCCTTATCCAAGAAAGAACAAGGTAAAAAACGGCAATTAGAAAATATTTTCTAATTGCCGTTTTTTGATAGGAAAGTGCTTGGGTGATAAGTGTAAAGTGTTGATATGTAGACTATTGGTGTATTGTGGTTTTAAGTTTTTGAATTTTGGATAAGTGTCGTTGTGCGTCGGAAAGCAGGGATGCGTCGGAAGTTAAGGTTAGTAATTCTGCGGCTTTGATTTGCATTTCATTAAATAGCGTCTGTTCCTGCACTTCAGTACTGTGTTGAACGTACCAGCAAGCTTCCAGAAAATTCAGAATAGAGAGGGCACGCTCGTGGGGATATTCATCAGCGTTGCGTATTTCGAGGGCTTCTCTATAAAATTCAAGCGCTTTGGCGTAGTTGTCACTTTGGGCTGCGGCGGGAAATTTAGTCAGTACGTTGGCATAACTATTGCAGATGCGAGCGTATTCGTAGGGGTTGGTTTCGCGGGTAAAATAGCCTAGAGCTTCCTTGAATGAGCTCACTGAAACGGCCGCCCAAATCCCTTTTTTCTTGGCTTCATCGGGTATTTCTGAATAAATGACACCTAGGTGATGATGAATTTCTGCAAAAATATCAGGTGCGTTGTCCCTTGTAAAAATTCGAAGAGCCGCCTGATACGCATCCATCGCTGGTTTGAGAAACTGTGGACTGCCATTTTGGGCCCATGTGTAGAGCAGCATTCCTTTTCGGTAATTGGCATTGGCGAGCAGTTCGGGAATTTCTTCTTGGCGCAGTAAGTCAATGGCTCGATTAATGTACCCCAACGACTCCGCGAAGCTGTCGGTAATGTTGGCAATGTGGGAAGCATCAATCAACAGGAGTGCCGACTGCACATGATTTTGGCGTTTTTCGTAGTAGTTTAATACGTCCCAAAGTGCCGTTTTGATTTTTTGAAGCAGCTTTTCGTCGTACGGAACGGCTAGTTGTTTCAGCCAAACCGCGTATTGCACATTCATAAGCTCATATTTGGCGTCGTCAGAAATGGCAAAGTTTATGCATTGCTCCAGTAATTGTTCCGCAAAAAAAAGCTCTTCGGCATCTAGCAATAAAGATGCAAGATGCTTACCCGTAAATGCCCGCCATTCGTCGTCGGGGGCCAATTCAAAGGCTTTGTGGTAATATTGTTTGATGGTTTCGTAATGGACAAAATGGGTTAAATCCCCATAATGTGCGGTAATTGCCGCATTATGCCAATGCCGATAGGTCTCAAAATCAGTGATTCCCTCAGAAGGTAAATCACTCAAAAGGCTGACTTGAACACCATGTTGGAGGCAGTTGAGGGTGTCAATGTCAATCAATAACACAGGGTTCAGTTCTGCGTGTTTGTATGCCTGTTCGTAATTCCCTAATTTGGTATATATGAGAGTTAGTAAATGAGCGGGTGTAAGCAAAAGCGGATAAGGTAATATAAAGGGTGGTGCTTCGTTGGCCCAGTCGATGGGAAGATATATTTCTTCGTCTTTGACAACCATAAACTGCTCCGCCAAATCAGTCCCGATTTGAGGTAATTCTTTCACAAAAACTATTTCATTCAACCTGAATTCTTGGTCAATAATAGTTTGAATGTAGGAAATATGACTAGTTGGGGCAAATATTGAAAGCATTTGGGTTTGATTTGAGGGTTCCACGGGCATCTCTTTGAATACCTCTCTGAAAAATTTTGGCGCATAATTCCGCCTTTGCCTTTGTATCATAGGACTCTAGACGGCGACACAACAGTTGTAGCGGATTGTTCATAAAAACATAAACCATTTGGACGTACCATCGTCCCCGTTGTACATCAATTCGATATTTGACTTCGGCATGATGAAGCCAGCGGTCGTCAATCAAGACCTTGAAGTCCTTAAAGTTACCGCGTTGGTTGTTGGTATATGTGTATTTAAAATGGGGAAGATACATTTATAGTTGCACGGCTATGATTCCAGTATTTTTAACGTCAAAAGATAGCTCCCGGTCGTGGTCATCAAGGTCATTATCAATCAGAATTTCTCGAACAAAAAGTGATTTGTCTCCCGCCAGATTTTTATCTTTCAGGGTTTGCCAATGGGTTTTGTGTAATTTCTCAAAATAGCTTTTGGATTTGCCCGCAATCAACAACGAATTTCGTTCGGGATAATACACCAAATTGACCTGCAATTCTCCCTCTAACACCGACTGAATGAGGTCGACGGGTATAATAATATGTCCGTTTTTTAGCAAAAGTATCATCGTAGATTAGTCGCGAGAGTAGCAGGGAAATGTTTTTTTTGCAACACCTTAATTATTAGCTAATAAAATTTCCGCTTCTTCTAAGTCTTTTTTTATGTACGCAATAACCTGATCGCCCGCTGTTTTTACAGGGCTGCTGAGCTCTACTTCGAATCGAAGGTCATCTACTGCAATCAAATATACCTGAATATCAGTGGGGTAGGTTTCTCGCAGGATTTTCTTAGCGTATGAGAGCGCTTGGTCCCATTTCATACTGTGCAAAAACACCATTGGGTCATCCTGAATATGCGCGTCTATTTCGCTGGCGGGCAGTTTATACAAAGAGCCTACAGGTTGGCCAGTGTTGATAACGGCATCAACGATGATGATGCGCTCGTGGCCCTGTAGACTGAACAGCACTTCAAAAGCCGACGTGCCCATGTCAAACAGACTGATGGATTCATTTTCGCCTATGTAACTTTTGAGTTGTTCAATCACGTAGCACCCGACGCCATCGTCGCTGCGACACGGGTTACCAAACCCCATAATGGCCGTTTTTTTCATAGAATGTAAAGTGAAAAAATACGACAGAAAGAAAAAGTACTTGTATTCTTATCTTTTCAGTTTCTGCCGTATTCTATTTTATAACTTAAATTTCGCCAATTCTTTACCGCTTTTAGCATCGTGGGCGTGAACGGTACAAACGAGACAGGAGTCAAACGAGCGTGCTACCAAACCTACTTCGACAGGATCGTGTGGGTCTTCAATTTCGGTTCCTTCGAGTGCCGCTTCAATTGGGCCGGGATTGCCTTTGTCGTCATTAGGCCCTACGTTCCAGGTGGTCGGGGCCATCACTTGGTAGTTTTTAATGACGCCATCTTCGATTTCGATCCAGTGGGCCAATGCACCACGGGCAGCTTCGGTAGCTCCCCAACCTTTACCATCTTTTTCAACAGGCTTGATATAAAAATCGCCATTCAAGTCTACCTGACGGAGCCATTCATCAATCATCATGTATAATCGAGGAGCTTCATGCAGGCGAGCCAACGTGCGGGTAAAAACGCTCGGCCCCATTTGTTTCATAATATCCATAAACAATGGATCACGGAACTGATGCTCTTTATTGGATGGGTTTGCATTCATGATTACACGGGAGAGCGGGCCAGCTTCAGCCGCAAAATCCATGTAACGTGGTGCTTTTGACCAGCTGTATTTATCGTTAAAATTGGTTTGCTCCAAGTTCTGGGAAGGCATTGGGGTTGGTAGGGGTTCGTTCCAAGGGTGGGCTGCTGGTACATCGGCATACCAAGCATGTTTGACGTGCTCCTGAATTTGGAGGTGATCCAAATCGTAGTATTTTTTACCATCCCAAAAACCACCTGGACTGATGACCGCGTTGTTACGGGTTTCGATTTTGGGTTTGTTCCACAGGTCTTTGTGAATGTAGGTGCCGAAGGCAATGAATTTGCCTACTCCCTGACCAAATTTATGAAGGCCGAATTCAATCCCCGCTCGGATAAAAAGCCCAAGGTCTGAATTGCGCTGTGATTCGTTTTCTTCGACCCAGGCCAACATGTCATCCCACGACTTGATTTGCATATAGCGCTCAATCGAACAACCCAAAAAGATGCTTTCGAGCCAATCTTTGCGAAATTGATTCATAATGGCGTGCGCACGGGTGATGTCTTTAAGGGTTGGAGCGCACATGACACCGCCGGGGACCATGTAGCTGGAGTGGGGCCATTGCCCGCCGAAAAGGGCGTATACCTGTACAGGCAAAGCACTGGCCGTAATTCCTTTCTGAAACGATGTGCCGACGTAGGCCGCCCAACGCTTCACAACTTCTGCATACAAAGGCTTATTGGCGAATTTTTTGTTGGCCATATCGGTTGCGAAAATCGCGTAAAACCAACGAGGAATACTTTGGATTGTTTCAGTCGCCTGACCTAATGCCCTCAGTAAAAGAGCATTGGGGGTGAGTGTGGTTTCCCATGCCGTATCCAGAGCCGAGGAGGCGCAGTAAAGGTGAGAACCCCCACAGATGCCACAAATGCGCGGTGTAACAATCAGACCTGATTGGGGGTCTTTGCCCGCCATGATTTGTTCGAAACCGCGAAACATGGCCGCTTGGGTATGGGCGCGGGTCACCACGCCGTCTTCCATGTATACTTTTACATCTAAGTCGCCTTCTACGCGACCCACTGGAGATATATTGAGTTCTTTAGTGATTGCCATTGTTTTATCTAAATTGATTGAAGGGGAGAAGATGGTTTCATTTCGAACCTTGGTTGTGCGATTTTTCTACGCCAAGACTTACTTCCATAGCGTGCATGGTTTTCTCAAATCCTGCGCGCATATAGTAACCTAGTTTTGAGTTTCCTGCTGGCACATCTTGCGGTAAAAAACCCAAGTATTTCAGTGTTTTGAACACACTTCCTTTGGCTAAATCGTGGTGAGGGAAGCCGGGTTCAGTGCAGCCCAAACAGGGGTGATTTGCGCGGGTTTTGCTGGATTGTCGGTTCCAAAGAATGCGATTACAGCTTGCCCGGGTCATCGGTCCGCGGCAACCTACTTCGTAGAATAGGCATCCGTTGCCCCGTTTTCCAAAACCACCGTCTACTTTATTCGCAAAATTGACTACGTTGGTACAGCCTGTTTGAACAAAATCCGTAAAGAAGGTTTTGGGGCGATGGTACTCGTCCAACAATACATCGCCGATACGACCCGTGGCGATAGCTACCAAAATTTGCGTAATCCAGTCGGGATGAGCTGGACAGCCAGGAATATTGATGACAGGCAGTCCGCCTTTAGATGTATAATTGGCTCCTAAAAAGCCTCCTTTGTCTTTTTTTAAGAACTGCATCCCCGTTGATTCACTTGGGTTGGGAGCCACTGCTGGAATACCTCCCCAGGTTGCGCAGTCGCCTATGGCTACAACAAAACCGACTACCTCAGATAGCTCTTTGACCCAATCTTTCATTGGTCGGTCGCAGAAGTAGTTCATCGTACCGGTTTTATTGGGGCCTTCGATGATACTGCCTTCATACACCAAAATGTCACACTGTACTTTCCCCGCTTTGATTTCATTGAGTAAGTCCACAACTTGGTGGCCGATTTCCAGGCCAATGGAGGGGTGCCAGAGAATATTGACTCCAAAATCGGTGACTAAATCTACCACCGTGGGTTCTTCGGCATTGAGAAAAGACATGGTGTTGCCACTGCATGCTCCTCCCTGCAGCCATAGTACGTTTGCCATAGGATTAGGAAGCTAAAGGGTTTTTATTTAGGAAAATAGTATTTAACGGAGAGCAAATATAATAATGTATATCATTTTAGAAAATATTTTCTAAATATTATTAGAAAATATTTTCTAATTTAGAACAAGTACAAACTTCTCCGTTGGAACTGGTGCGCAGCAAATTAGTCATTGACGCAAATTTTGCCAATGACATTACTCAGCAATAAGGCTTAATTTTGGGAAAGGACGGGGAGGGAGAACTCAAAGGTATCGAGTCCTTTTTGGGTAAGGTAAGGCTTAAGATGGTTCCAAACTGCCGAGCGAAACCGGGTCTCGGTGACCGGCTTGTTGCGCATTGTTTGTTGGGGAATCCAGAACACAATCGTCATCCAGATAGATTCGGAAATTAAGTTGTAAGTACCCTGCACGGTTTCCGAAACCAATTCGCCGCGGTTTATGTGAAAGTCAATTCGGGTGCGGATCTGAAGAATCATTTTATTCATGAACAATTGCCATTCTGCCTTTATTTCAGGCAGGGCATGTTCCATCGAAAACAAGTCGGTAATGTAGAATTGGTAGGTTTTAAAGAACTCGAAATAGAGAAGAATTTGTCGGTCAAAATCAGCGAACGAGGGGCTTTGCAGGTACTGACTCAAAATATGACCAAAATCTTCAAAAAGTATATCATAGACAGACGAAACAATGGCTTCTTTATTGCGATAATGGTACGCAAGATTGCCGACACTTATACCGATTTCGTCCGCAATTTGTTGTAAGCGGACATTTGCAACGCCGTGTTCATTAAAAAGCTTAATCGACGCCCATAAAATCTTCTCTTTCGTATTTTGCATCTTTTGCCTAATGATTCGTGCTCCAATTGATTAAGGTCCTTTAGTTTTTACACACAAATATACTACTAATCCTAATTTCCTGTGTTCCTCTCTGGTCTTTGGCCGCTAAACGGCGCATCAGTGAAGAAAATAAAGTGGCTTTACGAGGACAAGAGTATGACGTTATTTGTCGACGGATAAAACGCATCGGATTGACGGTGTAGGCAAAAACCAAATTTACCTGCCATTCTCCTTTGTGGCGGGTAAGTTCTTCCACTACTGCCGTATCAGCCAACCATAGGTCATTGTGAAAAAAATCAAAGTCCTTCAGTAAGCCGCGTTTATCGGTTTGGTGCAGTTCATTCAGCCGCCCTAAAAGATGATGATACATATTTTCATCCATCTGAAAACGTTGTGCCATTGTTGGGATGTTAGATTTTTCAAATATACTTAATCCTTCGAAGTATTGTATAACCAAAATGGGAGGATTGGGATATTTATTGGATGATTTTCTCTTTACTTATTGCCCCAATGTTGGTCTTTTATAGCCAATTATAGTTTTTTAAATCATTCATTTGCCGATATTCGGAGTGGCCGATTTCGGTAAAGTAAGGAATCAGCAAGGACCAAGCGGCCGCGGCATAGGTTGTTTCAGTTAGGGTTTCCAAACCACGAATGCGATTTTGATAGAGCCATAATTCTATGGTCATCCAGTAATGAACCGCTAAATTCGAATAGGTGTCTGGTGTCGATGCAGGTATAAATGCACCTCGTGCGACGTTAAATTCAAGCATTGTTTGAATTTGGGATACAAACCACTCTGTGTATCGGCGATAATTGTATTTGATAATTGGAAATGAGCGTAATACTTCAAAAGTATCGGAATAAAAAAAGGCGTATTTTTTCTGGAGTTGAAAGGTGTTTAAGATGTGGGCATTGATATTGACAAACAAAGGCACAATCTTAAGTTCGGCTAAAAGCAGTTTTTGGTCATTTTCTAGTTGTACATAAATTGCTTCTAAAATGGCATCTTTGTTTTTGTAATGGTATGCAATATTTCCTACACTTAGCTCGACTTCATCGGCGATGTGCTGAAGTCTGATGTTGACAAAACCAAATCTATTAAAAAGTTCGATTGATTTCTCCAGAATGCGGGTCTTGGTATCGACCATGATAGATATAAAATAAAGCAGGAAGACAAAGATTGCCTTCCTGCTACAAAAAAAGAATATTGATGGGGTTATTATTTTCCAAAAAGGCCGCCCAACAAGCCGCCCAATCCACCGCCTGCGTTGTTGTTGCCAGCGCCGCCGCCGCCCAATAAACCGCCGCCGATGCGCATCACATCATTCATGTCCAATTTGCCATCGGCCAAAGCATACCCGATTTGATTAAAATCAAATCCTCCCTGCTGTTGCGCCTGCTGCGTTTGTTGTCCGCCTAGCAGTGAACCCATAATGCCGCCAAAATCCATGCTGTCGTCGTTGGGATTGCTGGTTTTGGAAATCATTGAAGTAAGTACCCCTGGTAAAACCTGAGCAATAACCTTGGCCGCCGCGTTGTTTGAGAGTCCAAATTTTTCCATTAGACTTCCAATGGCATTTTGGGCAATTCCCGAAACAATCGGATTGTTCATTAAATTATTGCCTGTGCCGCTGTTGCCTGAGAGAAGGCCCATCAAACCACTGATGTTGCCCGATTGTGCTTGGCTTTGTAAACCGCCCGTTACCGCACCCAATATCGCTTGCATGGCATCTGTATTGTGTTCGTTAGGGATTGCAGGGTTTTTAACAATGGCATCTTGTGATTGATCTTGGATAAGACCCATTAATTGCTCTAGCATTGTCTTGAAAAGTTTTTAAGTTTGACTCAAATTTAGAGATAATTTTAAAATGGAAAACAATCAACAGGATAATCTTCACAACCCCGTTTCAATTGAATCCGGCATTAAGACGGAATTCACTTCTGAAGTCACCAATTTGGTGAAAAATTTATTCTATCCCAGTGAGTCTGATGAGCCTATTGAATGGTTTAAATTTAACGCAAATGTAAAAAATGAATTGACTGTCAGTGACTTGGAGTTTTTTTTAGGCTACCCTCCCTCCGTGAAAGCCGAAGAGATTCCGACAGACAATTTTTGGGAACCCCTCCTTGCGGTAGAGGAATGGTACGGCGACGAGGAGCGTGCTCAGGTGGAAAATTTTAAATCTGTAAAGCAATTACTGGAAACAAACCTGAATCATCTGAAAGCATTTCGCGTTGGCCAAATCGAAATTGATTTGTATTTGGTGGGGCAACTCAATGAAAAAGAATGGGGAGGACTAAAAACCTTGCTCGTTGAAACCTAAATTTTTTGAAATGACTAAACTATTTCAGGATGCTACCTTGACCGAAATTGAGGAGGCAATGCAGCGGGCGTACACCGCGTTTTTGATATATCGCCGCACAACGGCCAAACAAAAAGCGAGCTTTATCCGCGCCGTTGCCGACGAAATTGAAGCCTTGGGCGAAACGCTGATTGAACTTGCCGTGCGCGAAACCCACCTCCCAGCCGGGCGACTGACGGGTGAACGCGGGCGCACCTGCTTCCAACTTCGCAACATTGCCGACGTGGTGGCCGAAGGTTCATGGGTTGAAGCTACGATTGACACGGCGCTTCCTGAGCGTTTGCCATTGCCCAAGCCTGATATTCGGAATATGCTGGTTCCTATTGGGCCCGTGGTGGTATTTGGGGCAAGCAACTTTCCGTTTGCCTATTCTACGGCGGGTGTTGATCCCGCCGCCGCATGGGGAGCTGGGTGCCCGGTGGTGGTAAAAGCCCACCCCGCTCATCCCGAAACCTCGGAAATGGTGGCGGGAGCTGTCAAAAAAGCCATTGTCAAAACAGGAATGCCTGACGGGCTTTTTGAGCACATTTATGGTGCCAATTTTGAAATTGGGAAAGCGTTGGTTTTGCATCCCAAAACGGCGGCGGTGGGCTTTACTGGTTCTTTTGCGGGTGGTAAAGCCTTGTTTGACTTGGCCGCGCAACGACCCGTGCCCATTCCCGTTTTTGCTGAGATGGGGAGTACCAATCCCGTCTTTTTATTGCCCGATGTCCTTGAAAAAGAAGCCGAAAAGTACGCCAAAATGTACGCCAGCTCCATCACGGGGGGGATGGGGCAATTTTGCACCAAGCCGGGGCTTCTCATTGGAATAGAAAGTCAGGGGTTAGATACATTTATCAGCGTATTGGCGGCAGAGATTCGTTCCATTCTGCCCGCACCGATGCTGCATTCGGGTATTGCCAAAGCATTCAGAACAAAGAGAGCGGACGTGTTGGGGCAGAAGACGGTTGTTGTGGAGGCCGAAACTTCGCAGAAATACGGTGAACAGGAAGGAATTCCAAGCATTGCGTCCGTGACGGCGGCGCAGTTTGTGGCCAATCCTACACTTCATCAGGAGGTGTTTGGGCCTTTTTCGCTTGTCATCAAATGCAAAGACGCCGCTGAAATGCAGGAAGTAATTGGTCATTTGGAAGGGCAGTTGACGTGTACAGTTATCGGTACCGAAAAGGATTTAGCGCAGGCCGCTGATTTATTGTTTTCCGTCAGTCTCATCTGCGGGCGACTTATTCTAAACGGTGTTCCTACAGGGGTGGAAGTGGGGGCGGCCATGCAGCACGGAGGGCCTTTTCCAGCGAGTACCGATGGACGTTTTGGCTCCGTTGGCCCGCACGCCATGAAGCGATTTGTACGGCCGTTGGCCTTCCAAAACTTCCCGATGCCATTATTGCCCGATGAACTCAAAGACGGAAACCCCTTGGGGATTTGGCGCATGGTCAACGGCAATTGGGAGAAATAATTTATTGTTTTTCAAAGATATATTCTCCCGTTCCGTAGGGATTTAAAACGAGCCTTTTGGAAGTAAGAGAGACCAATTCAATCAATCGTCCGTTGCTGGAAGACATGCATAAGGCCCTAATTCTGATGTTTTTATCTTCGATTTCGTAGCTACCACCGCCACACCCCAAAAAAGCATACTCAATGGGTTTGGTGTTTTGAAAATATTCGTTGAACTGTTTATCGTTGGTGAAAGTAACAAAGACACCTTTGTCGTTCGGAATCGTTATTTGGGTGCAGTTGGTACTGCCGGTGGGTTTGCAATAGGAAATTAATTTCCACGTTCCGACGAGTTCATTGTCGGGATTTTTGTTGCAGGAAAAGCAGCCCACAAGTAAGAGAAATAGAAATTTTTTTTTCATAGTAACTCGGTTAAAAGCGTTTTTTTAACGTTCTGTATAAGACGCAATTGCCCCTTTTAGGGTTGTAATGATTGTAAAAATAGGAACAGGATTGAAATAATTTTTGTCATTACTACATACCATTACTTATTTTAAAGAAGTTAGTCTAATGCTAGGCTACGAAAAAAGAAGCTTTAAGCATGTTTATTCAACCAATTGTTTATCACATCATGAAAACATCTTTCATTTACGTATTTGTATTTACGCTGTTTGTTTCGGTCAACGCCCAAGCGCAGGAAGAAACGAAGAAAAAAGGCCTGGGCGGATTACTGGAAAAAGCAGGTCAGGTGATTAATTCGCCGTCGGTGGGCGATTTGAGCAACGATGAAATTGTACAAGGGTTAAAAGAAGCCTTGAAAGTCGGTATTTCCAACGGCTCGGCGCAAGCCTCGGCCGTAGACGGGTACTTTAAAAATAGCCTCATTAAAATTGTGTTTCCGCCCGATATTCAGCGCGTAGAAGCGCGATTGCGACAGCTAGGCCTTGGCAAAGAAGTAGACCGTTTTGTGTTGTCGCTCAACCGGGCCGCCGAAGATGCCGCCAAAAAATCCAAACCTGTATTCGTGAAAGCCATTACGTCGATGACCATTCAGGATGCCGTGGGTATTTTACGGGGAGATTCTACCGCTGCCACTCAATACCTGCGTCGTACGACGAATGAGGAATTGTATAAGCAGTTTTTTCCCGTGGTAGACAGCACGTTACAACTCAACAAGGCCACCAAATACTACGCTGACCTAATCAATACCTACAATAAGCTTCCTTTGGTTCAAAAAGTAAATCCAGACTTGAAACAATACGCTACTCAAAAAGCGATTGATGGATTGTTTGTGTTAGTGGCCCAGGAAGAGCGTAAGATACGTAAAGACCCCGTGGCGCGGGTGAATGATTTGTTGCAAAAAGTCTTTGGACAAAAATAATTTTAAGCCGCTTTGATGTGGTCTCGGTTTGAGAAATCAGTGGTCTCGGTTTCTCAAAACCGAGACTTTTTTTGTAGAGTCCAGAGAGCCTTCAAAAATGTCAGTGTACCGATACCAATTCGAGGCTCCGCATGACGACTTCGCCCATGCTACGACATTTTAAAAAACTCGTATTTTGGTAGTGTTGAGCTAGTTCACGCTTCAATTGCTCTAAGTGTTGGGTCGAGGAAATCGTATCGGCCATCATCACATTCATCAAATCCTGAATTCGCGTTCGTTCTACCCGGATTCGCCCCGAAATCAACGAGCGTTCTTCCTTTTGATATTGCTCCACACTCTCCGAGGTTAGGTATTTCATGCCTACCTCAATGATGGCGTTGTTTTGCTTGAAATATTGGGGCAGATACACAGCCTTTTTTCCTTCGTAGGATTGCTGGTCAAAATCAATCGAACGAATGCGGTAATAAATCTCCTCAAAGTCGGGGGTAATATCGACCACGAAATTGCTGGAGTGCATATCGCCGAGCAGACGCACAAAGCAGCGCTCATTAAATTTTACGAATTCTTTGCAAAACCGAACGGTGTTGAGATTGGGTTCATACAGGTAATTTTTAATAAACATATCCCCCGGAATTCCAGCAATGTGCTCTTCAATCAACGTCTCGTCGCTGGTTAGGTAGCTGATGCGGTTGGGGGATAGAATGTGCTCTAATTCAAGCCCATAAATGCGCGATGAATCGGCGTTTTTAACGTAAAAATAGTCAAAGTTATCATTGACTTTATTCACAATCCGAATCCGAAAAGGCTTAGAGTTACCGTAAGAGCATACATCCACTCGGTCAACATACAGGTGCTTCATGACCGACAAGTCGCCGTCGGCTTTGAGGTCGGCGTATATGGTTTTGAGGGCGTAGTAAATTTCGTCAATTTCACTATGAGCGTAGAAGACCGTCTCCCAGAGGGTGTCATTCCCGCGTTTGTCATACAACGGAATGGCATTGTCGTATCGCAATAAGTAACGATAATCAATCGGCAAAGCCACTTCGCGGTTATAACTCTCCAAATACTTGCGCAAATCCGCATTGATTCGGAAAGGAATTTTTTTGTTGGAGATGAAGGCCATAATCAGTACTGTCCTATTTTTTATCACGTTCGCGACAGCGTAAACGGTCGTTGTGCGTCCAATTTAAGGAAAATAAACAGCAAAATGGTGAAAGCCCACATCGAAGACCCGCCGTAGCTGAAGAAGGGCAGGGGAATCCCGATGACCACCATCAAACCGATGGTCATACCGATGTTGACCAAAAAGTGAAAAAACAGAATTCCCGCTACACAGTATCCATACGCCCGGGCAAAGCGCGTTCGTTGGCGTTCGGCGAGAAAAATCAAGCGACACATTAGCCCCAGAATGAGCAATACTACGGCGGCACTTCCAACAAAACCGTGCTCTTCGCCGATGGTACAGAAAATAAAATCGGTGTGCTGCTCGGGCACAAAGTTGAACTTGGTTTGGGTGCCGTCCAGAAACCCTTTTCCCCACAAACGACCAGAACCAATGGCTATTTTTGACTGGATTACGTTCCATCCTTTGCCCATCGGGTCGGCTTTGGGGTCAATCAATACCTCGATGCGCTTGCGATGGTGAGGTTGAAGTACATTTTTTATGAGAAAATCGACACTGGCCGAAAATAGCATCATTGCCCCGAAAATCACGGACAAGTTGATGATTGTTTTCTGATTTCGGTCGTATCGAGGAAGAACAAAACGAAAAATAATGACCGCTAATACCACCAATCCCAACGAAATATACAAAGGAGAAAAGAACAGCGACAGTATGAATAACGTAATGGCAATCAGTAAGATGGAAGGGTAAATGCCGGGGATTCCTTCCCGGTACAAGACCACCATAAAAGAGGCAAACACCAAGGCACAGCCCGTTTCTTTGGAAAGAATGATAAGCAGCATGGGCAAAAGTATGATGCCGGCGGTTAGGAGTAAATCCCTAAATTTGGTGAGGTTTACACTGGGCTGCGTGATAAACTTACTGATCATCAATGCGGTGCCTAATTTAGCAAATTCGGCGGGTTGGAGTGAAAAAGAGCCTATTTTAATCCAAGATTTGGAGCCGTTTATATCACTCCCAATGACCAGTACCGCCAGCAGCAGAAAGATACAAAACCCATAAATAATGGGGGCAAAGGCTTCCCAAAATTTATGGTCAATCACCAGAATAGCAATGATAAGAAACCCCGCTGAACCGATAAACATCAACTGTCGACCGGCATTGTTGGAAAGGTCAAACAATTTGGTTTGCTCTTCTGGGTTGTACACCGCAGCGTAGACGTTGAAAAGGCCCATCGTGACGCACGCGGCATAAATCAATACGGTCAGCCAATCTATATTTTGGGTAATGTGTTCGTTACGAGCCATTTTTTTTGGGTAATACTTTTCTAGTTCTTAATTGTGCTTTAGAATTTCCGTTGCCGAATAGGTAAGCGGATGTCCAAAGCGTTTCGATTAAGAATTAAGGAGCTTCCGTTAATTTATTGAATGCCGCCTTTTCGCGGTTCACGATGGTTGCTTCGGGCTTAGTGGGCGCGGGCTTTTGCTCTTTAGGCTTCGGAAGTTGAGACTTGGGAATAATCACGTTTTGCAGAAAGTTTTTATTCTTCCATTCTTGTTCGTAGGCTTTCCGGTCTACGTGCCGTTTGATGTATTTTTCAATCACCAACGAAGCCACGGGCGCGGCGGCAAATCCTCCAAAGCCGGCATTTTCTACAAAGACCGCAATGGCGATTTTTGGGTTGTCTTTAGGCGCAAAAGCGATAAAAATAGAGTGGTCTTTTCCTTTTTTATTTTGAGAAGTTCCCGTTTTTCCGCACATAACGATGTCGGGAATAATTGCGCCTCGTGAAACGGTTCCCCTTACAACGGCCATTTCCATTCCATCCACCACCGGCTCAAAATACCGTCGATCAACGCCCGTTTCGTGTCGCTGCTTAAACTCAGGAAGGGGATTGTCGTTTTTACCGATTCCCTTTACCAAGTGAGGGGAAATGTACCAGCCGCGATTGGCGATGGTGGCGGCCAAATTGGCCAGTTTGAGCGGGGTTATCAGCAAATCTCCTTCACCTATACTCATCGAATATATTTGGCCAAAACGCCAACTTTTTTTGCCAAGCCTTTTGTCATAATATTCAACATCGGGTAAAATTCCTTTGGCTTCACTTGGTAAGTCAATTCCTAATTTTTGGCCAAATCCAAATTTTTGGGTGTAATCATGCCATTTCTGCAATCCAATGGCAGATGCCTTGAAAGGATTTTTTTCAGCGTTTGCATAAAGCATTCTTCTGAATACATGGTAGAAATAAGGATTACACGACCACTGAATGGCACTGCTGACTCCCGTCAATCCTCCGTGACCGTGGCATTTCATAGGGGCGCCTGCGTGGGAAAATATACTGCCCGGCGAAATGGCCCCTTCTTGCATGGCCACCAACGCCTGTACCGTTTTGAAGGTAGAACCTGGGCGGTAGCTGCCCATCACGGCGCGGTTGAGCAGCGGACGGTAGGGGTTGAGGGCCAGCTTCGCGTAGTTTTTAGAAAAGTCGCGCGTGGCAAACAGCGCGGGATCGTAGCTAGGAGCGGAAGTAATGGCCAACACCTCCCCGCTGGAAGGCTCAATCGCCACCACGGCCCCCGCTTTCCCCTGCATCAGGCTATCCACGTATTGCTGGATTTCGAGGTCGATACTGGTGTATAAATTCTGCCCAGCATGCGCGATGGTGTCCAATTCGCCCCCTTTCCACGGCCCTTTGGCTACTCCGTTGACGTCTTGCATCACGTATCTAACTCCTCGCTGTCCGCGCAGGTATTCTTCATAGAATTTTTCTAAGCCACTTTGGCCCATCAAATCTCCTTGCCGATAATACGGATACTCCTGAGCGTCCAATTGCTTTTGGGAGACTTCACTTACGTAGCCCAACGCATGGGCGAGGGTAGGAGCGGAGTAAGTTCGGACGGAGCTTTTGACGTACTCAAAGCCTGGATAATCAACCAATACATCCTGAATATGGGCAAAATCCTCTTTGGATAATTGCCGTAGAAAAAGCGAAGGTTTTTTGCGAGAATACACCTTAGCTGCTTTCATCAGGCTGTCAAAATCAGCCCGGGTAATGCTGAGTGCGTTGCACAGTGCAAGGGTGTCTGCGACTTTGAGTTTGTTAGGGGTGACGTATAGGTCGTAAACTAACGTGTTATAAACAATTAGGTTGCCATAACGGTCATAGACCTGACCCCGCATCGGTACATCGGGAATAGCCCGGATGGAGTTACTGGCGGTTTCGTACGTATTATCAAGTACTTGAAGGTACAGCAGGCGTATCAGATAAATAATTCCTACCAACACAAACAATCCATACACGAAAAACTTTCGATTCTCTGACATTTACTTTAGCTGATGATTAATGGTAATGCGTACTTCTTTTAAGCCTGCCTTCAACGATACTAAGTTGATGAATAACTAATACAAAGTTCGCGGGTTTTAATCAATTTTCAAGCATAAAGTAACGTAATTCAATAAAAAAAGGAGGAACCCGTCCCCCTTCTTTCAGAAGTATATTTTTGGAAACAGTTTTACCATCCTGCTCCTTTGGTTTTGGTCTTAATTCGGCATAAGTACATGTCGGCGGTGATGTATAGTGTTGAGCCATCGTCGCCCCAGCCGCAATTGGCCGTTGCTTCTCCAGTGTCAATTCTTCCCAGTAGTTTTCCCGACGGAGAGAGAATTAAAACCCCGCCCGGCCCAGTGCTCCACACATTGCCGTTGGCATCTACTTTGAGACCGTCGGGTAAGCCGGGCAATCCTTGTTTGACCATCGGTGTGGCGTCATAAAATACTTTGCTGGTGCCGACAGAACCGTCGGATAGCATTTGAAATGCCATAATAACTGATTTGTAGGGGTCTGATTGCGCTACATACAAGATTTTTTCATCGGGCGAAAACGCCAGTCCGTTCGGACGCGTCATGTCTTTGGTTAGCAGCGTTACTTTGCCGTCGGTGTCCGCCCGATATACGCCAAACCAATCAATTTCTCGCGTGGGATCTTCGTGCTTTTTAGGTAAACCATACGGAGGGTCGGTAAAATAATAGGCACCACTCGAATGTTGCACCACGTCGTTTGGGCTATTGAAGCGTTTGCCCTGATAATTGTCGGCAATGGTACGTTTACCGCCCCCCGTGAGCGGCATGACCGAAATCCGCCGGTCGCCGTGTTCGGCCAATACCAAATGACCTTGTCGGTTGAGCGTGAGTCCGTTGCTGCCGGGTTCGTCACCGTAGGTGCCAGCCCCCGTAAAACCCGAAGGTTTTAGAAATGGGGTCAATCCTTCTTTGGCACTCCATTTAAAGACCGTATTTTGTGGTACATCCGAAAACAATAGATAACCGCCATCCTTAATCCATACTGGACCTTCGGCCCACACAAATCCAGAAGCCAAGACCTCTATTTTAGCATCGGATGCAATCAGGGCATCCAATTGCGGGTCTATCCGCACGACTTTGCCAAGGGCAGGAAAGGAAGATTGGGCAAACAAAGCAGATTGGCCAACAAGCCACGTACAGATTAGGAGCGCCGAGAATTTCATAGTTGGAGGTTTAGCAGTTAAGTCAACTATTGCTCAAAGTTCATTTTTGGCTTTGTATAATGTTCCAGCTTCCTGAATCTTTTTGGACAAAAATGATAAACCCGTCAATGCGAGAGGCGTTGACGGGTTTATCGTTAAAAAAGACTTCCTAAAATTACGCTACTAGAGGGTTGCTTTCAGCAAGACCGCTTTTACTTTGGTATAATACAAAGTGGTAATTCCCTCAAATCCTGAATCTGTACCCACCAGAAGCCACAATTCGCCCTTGTCATTGGTTTTGGCCGAAAAAGCTTTTGATTGGTTGGTCCGTTTGATGATTTGGTACTTGTAAGTTTCTCCTTCAATACCGACGGTTCCCAACACAATGGCGTTTTTGCCGCCGCTGCTTTGATTGCCTTTGTCCCAGTTCAGGGTCCAGTGCTGGGCATTGGTGCTGTCTTTTACTTTTTGGGGTTCAATTCCCGAAGCCCCCGCTTTCAAGTAGACCGCACCACCTGGTGAACCTCCTACGCCCACGCCGTTTTCGGGGTATTTTGACGCTAGTTCCACTTCAAAAGTGATGTCGTACGTTTGGTTGGGAGCCAAGCCAGTCAGCTTTCGTTTCAGGTACATAAACGCATCGTCGCTGCGGTTGTGGCTGGTGAGCATAAATCCTTTTTTGAGGGAGTCGGTAGGCAAAGCTGTAATCTTTGAGCTGAACTCCATGATGGAGTCTTGTGGAGTGCTGAAGTCGGTGAGGCCCGCTTCCCAGTTCTCGTTGCCTTTGTTAAAATCGCTGGTGTGAATAAAATTGGGCCCTACGTTGTCGTCGGTTGTGTCGCAGCTTACCATTCCCAGCGTCAGTACGGCCCCAATTCCCCAAATCGCTTTTCTACCCGTTGATTTTGAGTGATTTACCACTTGTTGCCACATTCCGATGGCCAACCCTTTTACTTGCATTGATTTCATTGCTGTTTACTTTTTTTAAGATGAATAATGGTGAATTCAAGGACGCGAATTCATCAAAGTGACGCGGAGGGTTGAGAGAAGGTTGGAAAATAGGTTGTGAAAAAATGGTTTTGAGGGTTGTATATTTTCGTGTTAAGCAGCAGTGCAACGGCTTAGTTGACTGAATTACAGTGTAGATAAGAAACTGAAATTTGACTTAAAAAAAAACAGAAAAATTGAACTAAAATAACGGGACAAAGTGCAGCCCAGTCCTGAGAACAATCATAAAATACGTGTTGAAAATAAGGCTACCTTTGCGGTCAAAATGATAAACATTAAGACAAAAACATGGAAGTCAAAGACAGTAACGGGAATTTATTGAATGAAGGTGATTCGGTTTCAGTAATCAAAGATTTAAAAGTAAAAGGCTCTTCGAGTGTCATTAAAAGGGGGACAATAGTTCGTAAAATCCGCCTGACCGACAGCGAATCTGAAATCGAAGGGAAAGTCGAGAAAACGGTAATGGTCTTAAAAACAGAATTTTTGAAAAAGGTATAACTCAACATTTACTCAGCGCATATTGCACTTTGGGCGGAGTTCTGGCCCCATGCTTATCTTTATTTAGAATTTTTTTAAGATATTTGTACCCCGATTAGAACAGAAAGTACGCATTTGTTGTTGAATTATTGAATTAACTGCACACATACGCGATGAGCAAAGAGGTAGATATCCTGGAAGAAATTACCAACTCCGAATATAAGTATGGCTTCGTAACCGACATAGAAGCTGATGAAGCCGCGCCCGGCCTGACGGAAGATACCGTTCGGTGGATTTCGGCCAAGAAACAAGAGCCAGAATGGATGACGGAGTATCGTTTAAAAGCATTTAAGATTTGGCAAAGCATGACGGAGCCAACGTGGCCCAATGTTCATTATACGCCCGTTGATTATCAAGCGATTAAGTATTATTCTGCCCCCAAGCAGAAAAAGGAGATAGGCTCGTTGGATGAAATTGACCCTGAATTGAGACGTACTTTTGAACGTCTGGGAATTTCGCTGAACGAGCAAAAACGTTTGTCGGGTGTGGCGGTGGATGCCGTTATCGACTCGATTTCCGTAGCCACTACGTTTAAGGTGGAACTCAAAAAACAGGGCATCATTTTCTGTTCCATGAGCGAAGCCATTCAGGATCATCCTGAGTTGGTTCGTAAGTACCTTGGTTCGGTTGTTCCGGCCAAAGACAACTACTTTTCGGCGCTTAATGCCGCTGTTTTTTCGGATGGCTCCTTTTGTTATATCCCCAAAGGCGTTCGTTGCCCGATGGAACTTTCGACCTATTTCCGAATCAACGCTTCTGGAACTGGACAATTTGAAAGGACGCTTATCGTGGCTGATGAAGGCTCATACGTAAGCTATCTGGAAGGATGTACTGCCCCCATGCGCGACGAGCACCAGCTGCACGCCGCCGTGGTCGAAATCATTGCCCACGAGCGCGCCGAAGTAAAATACAGCACCGTACAAAACTGGTATCCTGGCGATAAAGAAGGCCGTGGCGGAATTTATAACTTCGTTACGAAGCGTGGTATTTGCGAAGGTGCCCACTCGAAAATCTCGTGGACACAGGTAGAGACTGGCTCGGCCATTACTTGGAAATACCCTTCTGTTATCTTGAAAGGTGACAACTCCATCGGCGAGTTTTATTCGGTGGCGTTGACCAACAATATGCAGCAGGCCGATACGGGAACCAAAATGATTCACATCGGTAAAAACACCAAAAGCCGAATCGTATCGAAAGGTATCTCGGCGGGTAAAAGCCAAAACTCTTACCGTGGATTGGTTCAGGTATTTAAGCGTGCCGAAAACGCCCGTAACTTCTCGCAGTGCGATTCGTTGTTGCTCGGCGATACGTGCGGAGCGCACACTTTCCCCTACATCGAGGTAAACAATACCACCTCAACCGTAGAGCACGAAGCCACTACCTCAAAAATCGGCGAAGATCAATTATTTTACTGTAACCAACGCGGTATTCCGACTGAGCAGGCCGTGGCACTGATTGTAAATGGGTACGCCAAAGAGGTTTTGAATCAGCTTCCGATGGAATTTGCGGTAGAAGCCCAAAAGTTGCTCGAAATTAGTCTCGAAGGTTCAGTAGGTTAAGAGTAGCAATTTGAAGAAGTTGCTTTTTTAAGTAGAGCTACGCTAAAAACATTCAGATAAAGAATAGGTTTATGATGGTGATAGGACATAGTTCTTATCACCATTTATTTTTGGTAAAAACATGAAAAAGAAAACGACCTTAAACCCCGAACTGACCCCAGAAACCCTAACGGGCCTAAAAACCAGTGAACCCAAAGAGGTGGCCGTTGGAATGCCCGCCGTTGTGAGTTCTATGAAACACGTTTTTGGCGCAATGGACGTAGGGAGAGGGGTAAAAGCGTTGCTGAATCTAAACCAAAAAGACGGATTTGACTGTCCGAGCTGTGCGTGGCCAGACCCTGACGACGAGCGCTCGTCGTTTGCGGAATACTGCGAAAATGGTGCCAAAGCAGTGGCTGAAGAAGCGACGACTAAACGGCTTTTGCCCGATTTTTTTGCCCAACATTCTATTGTTGAATTGGGCACGTGGAGCGATTATGAACTAAGCCAGCAGGGGCGTATTGCGCAACCCATGCACAAACGCAAAGGAGTCGACCACTATGAGCCGATTGCTTGGGAAGATGCGTTTGCACTGATTGCCAAACACCTTAATGAACTTCAATCTCCAAACGAAGCCATATTTTATACATCGGGCCGCACGAGCAACGAAGCGGCGTTTTTGTACCAACTTTTTGTGCGTGAATACGGAACCAACAACTTGCCCGATTGCTCCAACATGTGCCATGAGTCGAGCGGAGTGGCCTTGATTGAAACCGTTGGGATTGGCAAAGGTTCGGTGAAACTGGAAGATTTGTATCTGGCTGATTTGATTATCATTGCGGGCCAGAATCCAGGCACGAATCATCCTCGGATGCTGAGCGCGCTGGAAAAAGCCAAGCGCAACGGCGCCAAAATTTTGTCGGTTAATCCGTTGTACGAAACGGGATTGGTGGCGTTCAGTAACCCTCAAACAGCGGGGGGATTGTTGGGGACCAAAACCGACCTCTCCGATGTGTTTTTACAGGTACGCATCAATGGAGATGTGCCGCTTTTCAAAGCCCTGTTGAAATTGATGCACGCAGAAGAACAAAAAAATGGGGGGGTATTTGATTGGAAATTTATTGAAGAAAAAACGACTGGAGTTCAGGACTTGCTCATTGATTTAGAAAAACATACGCTCCAACAATTGGCCGAAGATTGTGGCTTGACCGTGAGTCAGTTGCGAGAAGCTGCGGAGTTGATTATTAACTCAAAAAAAATTGTTGCCTGCTGGGCCATGGGCCTGACACAGCATAAAAACGCAGTTGATAATATTCGGGAGGTGGTGAATCTGCTATTGCTCAAAGGCTCGATTGGTAAACCTGGGGCGGGCACCTGCCCGGTGCGTGGGCACAGCAACGTGCAGGGAGACCGAACCATGGGAATTTGGGAAATGCCGCCCAAGTCATTTCTGGACAGTTTGGAGAAACAGTTTGGGTTTCAGCCACCCCGCCACCACGGATACAATACCGTGGAGGCCATCAAAGCCATGTACGAACGCAAAGCCTCGGTTTTCTTTGCCATGGGTGGTAATTTCCTTTCGGCTACTCCAGATACCGTCTACACTGCGCAAGCACTGAGAAATTGTAGCCTAACGGCGCACGTTTCGACCAAATTGAATCGAAGCCACTTAGTAACTGGCGAAGAAGCCTTGATTTTGCCTTGTTTGGGCCGTACCGACCTGGACATTCAGCACGGAGAAGCGCAGTTTGTGAGTGTTGAAAATTCAATGGGTGTGGTACACCAATCCAAGGGAAAGTTAAAGCCGATTTCCGAATTTTTGTTGAGTGAGCCTGATATAGTGCGTCGGCTGGCAAACGCCGTTTTGGAATACAAATCTGTGATTGATTGGGATAAATATGTAGCCCATTACGACAACATCAGAGCAATTATAGAGCAGACTATTCCGGGGTTCGAAAATTATAATGAACGGGTACGCAAGCCGGGCGGATTTTATTTACCAAACGGTGCCCGCGAGGGGGATTTTAAAACAAACACAGGAAAAGCCGCATTTTCGGTCAATCAGTACTTACCTCTAAAATTGGCGGAAGAGGAATATTTGATGATGACCATCAGAAGCCATGACCAATTTAATACCACGATTTATGGCCTTGATGACCGTTATCGCGGTATTTATAATGAGCGTAGAGTGGTGTTGATGAATGAACAGGATATAAGTAAAAGAGGGTGGAAAGGGGGCGAAAAAGTGGATTTATTTAACTATTTTGGGGGTATAGAGCGAACTGCACCCCAATTTATCATTGTTCCGTACTCAATTCCTGAAAGATGTGTTGCTACTTATTTTCCCGAAACGAATACACTGGTTCCCATTGACAGTTTCGCAGAAAGGAGTATGACACCTACCTCCAAAACGGTTATAATTCAAATTAAGCCTGTGATTTAGTTATTTTGACAAGGCATTTTTTTTTGAAAAATACTGCGTTGTCAAAAACTGTGCCGGGTGTTTTTTTTAGCTATTTTTACTTTTATTCCAATCGTTCCCAAACTTATCCTTGAAGGTTTTTAAAAATACTTAATAGCGCAGATTATCAGTAAGTTAGAGTTGACGTTCCTTTGGGGATAGTAATTTTGAGGCATTTAATTAATGTTTTGCATGGTTTTTGTCCCTAAATGAGTCATTGCCCCATTACACTAAAAATATTTACAATGATTAAACGTTTAGCGCTCTTACTGTGTGCATTGGTGTGGGTTGTTACCTTGGGAGCCTATGCCGGACCTCGCCCAACTCCACCTTCTTCCCCTAATTATTCTCAACCTAACCCACTCGTTGCTGATGATGCCAATCAAAGGTATTTATGTATAGCCCTCCTTAACACAACCGAAGGAAGTCAGTTTGGTTTGGATGTGATTCGTGAAGCGGCTAAACTGGGTACAAATGCATCAATGGTTACGGTTCGCTGGGATGTAGTGTACAAGACACCAACAAGCGTGGCCAATTGGTCCCAATACGATAACCAAATCCAATTAAGTAAAGAATTAGGACTTAAAGTATTTATCCGCATTCATTTGGCACGATGCTGTAATCGACATGTGGGGTATTGGTCGGATAGTGAAACCGCTAAAGATCAGAAGGGTAATCCTTTTCCTGAGATGTTTAGCATGGCTCATGAGCCTTCCGTACAAAAAGCCTTAAGTTTTGTCAAAGAAGTTTCTGAGCGCTATGCATATCTCCAGAGAGAAGGAAACATTATTTGCGTGGCGGCTACTACCACTCCTACGCAGGAAGCCGGCTATCATTATGAAGGCAACACAAATGCGGGGGGCTTTGGCGGGACTTCCTATTTGTCGATGTTTGACTACGCTCCTAGCATGATTACGGGATACCGTGAATGGCTTACACAGAAGTACAAAGATATAAAGACCATCAACGCTACCTGGCGTTCAGATTACATTAGTATCAATGATATTCAGCCAGTTACGACCGATTATCCTCATACTGAAAATACGCGATGGAGTGATTGGTACGTGTACCGACATACAGTTTTGAAAAATTTTCTGGATGGAGTGAGCAGAACTGTCAAAAGTGTTGACAATTCCTATAAAGTAGTCAACGATTTTGGTTCAGTTCATGATGGGTTAAGTATGCGCAGAGGTACTTTAGCGTTTAAGGACTTGGCCCGCTCGACCGACGGAACCAAGATAAATGATTCTCAGTATTATTCCCACTATTTTAGTGCCGACGTATTAAGAAGCAATATGGGCGAAGGAAAATGGATTATGAATGAGGCATTTCATGAGCCAAATCTTTCGACGTACGGTTTGCAAGTGATGCTTAATCAACACTTTGAGCGGGGTTGTAAATTGGTAAATATTGTTGCCGCCAACCTTGACGACGTTAATTTTTACGCACAAGGAATAAAATCTTTTGTTGCTAATTGGTTGAATAAACCCCTGACCAAAATTGTTCCAGCTCAACAGATGGTCGTAAAACTTTCTGAACTGGTCAGAACAGGTGGGTATTTTCATCCTGGATATAATAGTCGTTGGGATGAGAAAAAAGCAAGCGGTCCCGTAGATGTAAAATTGATTGAAGACCTTTTGGGAGAACCTGAAAACAATCAGCCGCCCGTCGTTAAGAATCCGTTACAGAATTATAACCTTGTATCAGGTTTTGATGCATCCTATGTTATTCCCCAGGATGCATTTCAAGACCCAGATGGGACTATTGAGTTTTATGAAGTAAGCAGTTTGCCTACGGGCTTGTACTTGGATAAGTTTACAATTAAAGGAAATACGACGGTTTTGGGTACGTTTGAGGTGAAAGTCAAAGCAACGGATATGTACGATGCCTCCACGACCACAACGTTCAAATTAACGGTGATGCCGCAAAAAACTACCCGTCTTGACCTTTACAAAGCAGGAGATTTTCAAACGCGGAGCTTGATTCGTACGCTCAAAAATAATGATACGCTTAATGTGAGTGAGTACAATTTTCCAATCAATTTTTTTGCCATACCCGATGCTTCTGCAAGAGCAGTAGTGATGAAACTGTCGGGGGCAATCAACAAAACGCAAACCGAAACGACAGCACCTTATGGATTGTACGGTGATAATGATGGCACAACGTTAAAAGTTGGGAATTATGAAATGGTACTGGAAGCGTATAATTCTACCATCATAGCAGGAGCGACGGGGATTGGGAAAGTAAGCTTTAATCTGGTCGTAATTGACAAACGCATCAATAAGGCTCCTGTCGTTGTTACGCCGCTAGGAGAGCAACTCGCAACGGTTGGCAAAGAATTTATTTACACCATTCCAACGGCTGCCTTTGAGGATAAAGATGGAAAAATAGACCGTATTGAAATCAAAGGTTTGCCAAGCGGTTTAAAAGCCGATGGGTGGAAAATAAGTGGTACGCCTACGCTGGCTGCCAACTCGACCATCACGGTTGAAGTGTTCGATAATGAAAACGCTTCTGTTAAGACACAGTTTGTGTTGAAAATTACCGTTATCAATCAAAAACCTACTGTAACTAAGACCATCCCTGATCAGGCAGCGGTACTGCAACAATCGTATGAATACACCCTTCCGACCGATCTATTTAAGGATGCAGATGGAACGATTGTGAGTATCACTGCCAAAAATACCCCGAACGGTGTGACCCTCAATGCAGGAAAACTCACTGGAAAACCAACCACCGCTGGTGTGTATCAGATAGTGATACGTGGCACTGACAACGGAGCGAGTTGGGTAGAAACGAGTTTTAGACTGACAGTGAAAGAGACTTCTGCAAATTTGCCGCCTGTTGTTGCCGAGGCCATTGCCAAACAATCAACGATGATTGGACAGAATTTTAGCTTTACGATACCAACCAAGGCTTTTAAAGATCCGGAAGGTGGTGCAATAACCGTTGAGGCACTTAATTTACCAGCGGGTTTGAGTAATAACAAAGGTGTTATTTTCGGAACTCCAATGGTAGGTGGAGAGTATAAAGTAACCGCACGCGGATATGACCCTCAGGGAGCGTTTGTTGATACCCCATTCTTGCTCACAATCCGATTGGCTAACGGTAATATCCCACCGACGGTTGTTGCCGCTATTGAAGACCAAACCATTACCCTTGGAGAACCTTATACATTTACCGTTCCGGTGAGTACGTTCTACGAACCCGATGGATTTTTGTCGGGGATTGTGGTGCGGGGATTGCCAGCGGGGCTTACTTATGTGGGCGGTAAAATAAGCGGAACCCCTACCGTAGCGGGCTCATTTACCATTATGGTGCGGGCCATCGACAGTCAGGGGGCGGCAGTTGAAGCTTATTTTAACTTAAAAGTAATTGATACTTCACCGCCTTCAGTGGTATTTAGCTTATATAAAGCAGGTGGTTCATCTTCACGGAGATTTGTCCAAACACTGCGTGATCAAGACAAAATGGCCCTAAGTCAAATTCCGTCTTTTATCAATATTTTTGCGGAAGCCAATGTTCCCATAGACAGGATACAATTTACAATGACAGGTCCGATAGATGTTACTTTTACTGATGTGACATCTCCATATGCAGTGTTTGATGACAATGGGGGTTTTGGCTCAATTGGTGGAATTTATACCTTGTCGGCCAAAGCGCTCAAAAGCGGTCAGGTGGTGGCCGAATCAAAAATTCAGTTTGAAATAACCAATGGCGGCGGCGGTGGTAGTTTTGGAGGAGAAGAGGTTTTGTGGGCACCTTACCCCAATCCTTTCAGAGATTCATTCAAAATGACAGTCCCTCTTGACTATGAGCCAGCTACGACATCGTTTTCGTTGCTTAACCTTTCGGGACAAAGAATTCCGCTCAATGATGTACTTTGGGAAGGCCAGCGGGCTACCATTGGCATCAATTCTGGTGGGTTAGATAGAGGATTGTATCTGCTTCAAGTGCATCATCCAGAATACCCCAACAGAATACTGAAAGTGTTGAAAGGGGAATAATTGAAGCGTAACTACCGTATAAAAAAACAGTTCATAGTCTGACTATGAACTGTTTTTTTATACCTGAAATAATAAAAGACTAAACAACAATGCTCTTGCCCGGTACAGCTACAGGATAGAAGCCATCAGAACCCGGAAGCAACTTAGGAAGGGCATCCCAAGCTAGTTTTTCGGGGAATAGGCTGATGTTTGAATTGAGTGCATCTTCCCATTTAACCAATTTGCCCGAATACGTCGCCATACGACCCATGATGGAAGTCAGGGTACTTTTAGCGCCGTTTTCGGCATCGGCAAATTTATATTCACCTTTGGCAATGGCCGCAAACAGTTCGTCGTGCTCTACTTGGTAAGGGTTACGATCTCCTTTGCCTTCGTGTCCGTAAATTACCTTGTTGCCTTTGTAAGATTTAAGGACGGTATTGTTGCCGTTAAAGCTATCGATACGACCTTTGGTTCCTAAAAACTGCTCGTCTACTTTGCTGTACGTTCCTTCATAGTGACGGCACTGGCTGTTGATAAGCGTTCCGTCGGCGTAGGTAAAGTCAACAATGTGGTGGTCAAAAATTTCGCCAAACTCTTTGCCCGCACGAATCTGACGTCCGCCCGTTCCCTGAGCAGATACTGGATAACCCTGCTTTGCCCAGTTGGCTACGTCGATGTTGTGAACGTGCTGCTCAGTAATATGGTCACCGCACAACCAGTTGAAATAGTACCAGTTACGCATTTGATATTCCATTTCGGTTTGGCCAGCTTTGCGGGGGTGGTTCCATACACCGCCTGACACCCAATACACGCTACCACCCACGATGTCGCCAATTTTGCCGTCATGAATACGGTCCATGGCTTCGCGGTAATTACGTTGATAATGGCGTTGCAGACCCACTACAACGTTGAGTTTGTTACGTTTGGCTTCTTCGGCGGCGGCAAGTACTCTCCGGATTCCGGGGCCATCAGTCGCCACGGGTTTTTCCATAAAAATGTGCTTGTTTTGTCTTACTGCTTCTTCAAAGTGCATTGGACGAAAACCCGGAGGCGTTGCCAAAATCACTACATCGGCCAGAGCGATGGCTTGCTTATAAGCGTCAAAACCTACGAATCTGCGATCTTGAGGAACATCAACTTTTGATTTTACATCAATTTCAGCACCTGCGGCGTCTTTGTATTTACGTTTGGTGAGGGCGTTGTAGGCACCATCCAATCGGTCAGCGAAGGCATCGGCCATCGCTACCAATTTTACGTTTTGAGTTGTACTCAAGGCTTGCGCGGCTGCTCCCGACCCACGACCACCGCAGCCAATAAGCGCGATTTTGATGGTGTCGTCGGCAGAGTTATGGTAGCCATACGATGAAAAAGGCAAACTGCTCAATAACGCTCCCCCCGTAAAAAGGCTGGAGGTCTTAAGAAACTCTCTTCTATTAGTTTCCATTAGAATGTAGGTTTTAGATTATGGATTTTGAACTGTGGATTACTATTAATTGATAAATTCAGGAATGTATAATTGAAAACGGACGATTGATTAATAATCTTCAATCAACGGAGGATTATAGTATGCCGCAATCTCTTCTTTGGAAGGCGTTTTTACGGGTCTTACAATTCGGAACCCTACGAAAGAGGCGCTCGTCATCCACCACTCACTTTTGGGGCTTTGCGGGTCAATGATTTTCCAGTCGGGAGAGGAGGGGATTCGGTTGGCGCTCCGGCATACGGTCGCGTCGTCGTCCCATGAACCTCCGCGTACCGAGGTGGGATACAGCTCCGTTACTTTGGGGAATGCTTCGTTTACTTCTCCTTTGGATTTTTTGGTGTAATAATCCTTAAAATATTGGTCTAGTGTCCATTCCATGACGTTTCCGTGCATGTCATGAAGGCCCCAAGGGTTTGGTTTTTTGGTGCCGATTTTTTTGTAACCATTATTGCTGTTGCCTTTAAACCAGCCGTATTCGTCCAACAATTTCGGGTCGTCGCCAAATGAATAGGCAGTATTGGTACCCGCTCGGCAGGCATATTCCCACTCAGCTTCGGTAGGCAAGCGGTAAAACACACCCGTTTTTTCATACAGCCACTTACAAAAATAGATAGCGGCGTATTGGGTCATGTTGATAGCGGGGTACTCAGAGCGCCCCATTCCAAACGACATATCCACGTAAGCCGCGCTGGGGCGGGTACTTCCGTCGGTTTTGCTAAGGCTGTTTTCGGGATCTGGATGGCGCTTGGCCATTTCAATTTCAATGTTTTTGGTGGTAAACAAATCGTACAAATCCCACTGGATTTCGTACTTACCCATCCAAAAAGGCTCAATCTTTACGGTGTGTTGCGGGCCTTCGTCTTCTTTGTGTCCTTTTTCTTTGGCAGGACTACCCATGGTAAATTCGCCGCCTTTGATGGCGACCAGATCGTACGTAACGTTGCTTCCAGAGATTTTCTGGGTGTAATTTTCAAGCTTTTCCTGGGCTAACAGAGGAACACTAAATAACGTAAACCAACTTAAGTGCTTTAGAAACATTCTTATACGCTTTTGTGATTAAAGAATAATAAATCACAAATTTACCTCATTTAAGGAATAGAATTCAAATTATAAATGAAATTGCGTACAGATTATTCTTTATACAATGGGTTTGCCGTGGGTATTTTTAATGACAAATCGTAAAAGGGGCTTACCCAACCCAAAAAAAGACAAAGCAATCTCCGATAGCCACGCGTCACCAAAAAGCCTTTGAACGTTTCGTCCCACCCATAGTCGCGCCGCAAATTCCCGTTTCCATGCCTTTTTATATTGTTTTTCTAGTTCCTGACGGCTGATGTTAGCGTTTAGAAATTGCGCCGTCAACTCTGCCGCGATTTTGCCGCTGTGGATGGCCATGGCCATGCCATTTCCGCAGAGTGGTGTGATGAGTCCAGCGGCATCTCCTACCATCAAAATGTGGTTTTCGACTACCTGTTTTGGCTCAAACGAAAATTCATTGATGACTTCGGGGCGTTCGAAGATAAATTCAGATTCGGTGAACAGGCGCTTCAAATGAGGGTTTTTCCATAAAACTTCGCGCTCCATGTCAGCGATAGAGCCGTGTTTACGAATATTGTTGCGTGTGGTGAGGTAGCAAAGGCAATAGCGGTCGTCTTCAATCGCCGAAATGCCGCAATAGCCGTCTTGAAAATTGTGCAGTGCAATCAAATCTTGGGGGAATTCGGTGTGGATGTGGTATTTTACCCCCACATAGGGTGATTTTTTATGGGTAAAGTTACGATCAAGTGCCTTGTCCATGCGGGAATTTTTGCCAAAACTGCCGAGCACGATTCGGGCCGATAAATGAAGGTGATTGACGGTTGTGGCTTTAAATTCGTCGTCAGCATATTCTACATTTTCGACGGTTTCTCCCAAGACAAATTCTACCCCATTTTTCTTTGCTAATTCAAACAATGCAAAATCAAGAGCGTAGCGACTGATACCGAAACCTCCCAAATCCAACTCAGTTTCCAACGCACGGCCAGATGGAGAAGTAAATTGAAAGCGCTGAATTTCTTTTACGCCCAATTCGTCGAGTTTTAAGCCTAATTTTTCCAAATAAGGGCGGACTTCGTTGGATACGTATTCGCCGCAAACTCGGTGAAAAGGGTACGTTTTTCGTTCGACCACGACCACCATAAAACCTCGTTGGGCTAACTCAATGCTACTCACCAGCCCCGCCAATCCACCGCCAATAATGAGTACATCGGTCATAATTCAATCAATTTAGTCATTCAAGCAGAACAAAGTAGGTAATTGTGAGTTTGAAAATGTGAAAATGCCCAAATTTTTCGTTTTACTATCGGCTACCTTTCTTAAACATAGGTTTATGCTATTTTATTGCTTCAAATAAATCCCCACACTAAACAGACGAACAAAGATGAAATTGAACCGCACAGTAACGCTATTCGCAATGGTTTTTGGGCTGCTTGCTTTAGGATTTTCGTGCAATGAAAAAAGCCCTGAAACCATCAAGAATGACGATGATTTGGAGGTGGTGCCTACCCTAACAAATGCATTTCCTGCCCTTACGTTCAGTAGCCCCGTTGAACTCGTACACGCTGGCGACGGGAGCAATCGGTTGTTTGTGGTAGAACAACGAGGGGTGGTAAAAGTTTTTAAAAATGAAGCCAGTGCCGCACAAACGGAAATATTTCTGGACATCAGCGGGCGTGTATCTTCGGGTGGCGAAACGGGATTGTTGGGCTTGGCTTTTCATCCCGATTTCAAGAACAACGGACAATTGTTTGTGAATTATACCCGACGGGAAAATGGTCAGCTGCAATCGGTGATTGCTCGTTTTCAATCCAATAAAACAACCGCCGATGCCAACAGTGAAGAAATTTTGTTGACCTATAATCAGCCCTATTCCAACCACAACGGTGGGTCGGTGTTGTTTGGAAGGGATGGATTTCTGTACATCGCCACGGGCGACGGCGGTTCGGGTGGCGACCCCCAAAATTATGCCCAGAATTTGGGCTCGTTGCTCGGAAAGATGTTGCGAATTGACGTTAACACGAAAGAAAATGGCTTAAATTACGCCATCCCCGCCGATAATCCTTTCAAAAATACGGCCAATGCTCGCCCTGAAATTTATGCCTACGGATTGCGCAACCCTTGGAAAGTGACCGCCGACCGTGAAAAGGGACGTTTTTGGATTGCTGATGTAGGCCAGAATGCCCGAGAAGAAATTGATATTTTGGAGCGGGGTGGAAATTATGGGTGGCGTATTGCCGAAGGCAAAGAATGTTATAGCCCTGCCGCTAACTGTAACCGTGCGGGATTGGTAGAGCCTGTCTTTGATTACGGAACCTCTGAAGGGAGGTCCATCACGGGTGGGTATGTGTATCGCGGGGCTAAATTAGCAGATTTAAAAGGCCAATACATCTACGGCGATTTTGTAAGCGGCAAGATTTGGGCTTTGGAATATAACGAAACTTCGCGGCAGGCATCCAACAAATTAATTACCCAATTGACAGGCTCATTGTCTTCTTTTGGGGAGGATGAAGCGGGAGAATTGTATTTGCTTAACTATCAAACAGGAAAGATTCAGCAACTGACAAACCGTTGATTTTGGTTGCCAATACTTTCAGTATCTTAGCCGCAAGATTCATTGCGAAAGGACATGGAAAGTAACCTAACAACACCTTACCAACCCAAAAATCACGTCAGAATTGTGACCGCCGCTAGTCTTTTTGACGGTCACGACGCCGCCATCAACATCATGCGCCGCATCATGCAGGCGTCGGGGGTGGAAGTGATTCATCTTGGACACAATCGTTCGGTGCAGGAAATCGTGGATTGTGCCATTCAGGAAGACGTGCAGGGAATCGCGATTACCAGCTATCAGGGCGGCCACGTCGAGTATTTTAAATACATGCACGACTTGCTCCAAGCGCAAAATGCGGGGCACATAAAAATATTCGGTGGCGGCGGCGGGACCATCCTTCCCACTGAAATTGCGGAGCTTCATGCCTACGGAATTGCGCGGCTGTATTCTCCCGACGATGGGCGAGACATGGGATTACAGGGAATGATTAATGACTTGATTAGGCAGTGTGATTTTGCGTTGGACCATGAATTGGATTATCCTGAGGACGCTGAAAATGAGTGGACTCCGGCCCAGTCTCAAACCAATGTACAGACCATTGCTCGACGTATCTCCATTGCCGAAAATGCCCCCAGCGTTTATGCAAAGTTGAACGTTGGGCGTGCCGCCGACCGCTTGTTTCAACCCCTTGTTGTGGGTATTACGGGTACAGGCGGGGCGGGAAAATCTTCGTTGGTGGATGAATTGGTGCGGCGGTTTTTGATGGATTTTGACCATAAAACCTTGGCAATCATTTCGGTAGACCCTTCCAAACGAAAAACGGGCGGCGCGCTTTTGGGCGACCGCATCCGAATGAATGCGCTGCATCCTGAACTTGCGCAGGGCAGGGTGTATATGCGTTCCTTGGCCACGCGGCAGTCCAATTTGGCCTTAAGTAAATACGTCCAAGACGCCATTGATGTGTGTAAAGAGGCGGATTTTGACCTGATTGTTGTCGAAACCTCAGGCATTGGTCAATCAGATACGGAGATTACGGAGCATTCTGATGTGTCGCTTTACGTCATGACGGCGGAATACGGCGCGGCAACCCAGCTCGAAAAAATTGATATGCTCGATTTTGCCGACGTGATTGCCATCAATAAATTCGACAAACGCGGTTCGTTGGATGCCCTTCGCGATGTACGAAAACAATACCGCCGCAATCATAACCTCTGGGATACGCCTGACGACGCCCTGCCGATTTTTGGCACAATGGCGAGCCAGTTCAACGATGCGGGCATGAATGCTTTGTATGGGAAGTTGATGGAATTGTTGGCCCAAAAGGAAAAGGCTGAAAATGGTGAAGACAGCACATCTGGCTGGATAAATGGTAAATTGTTTGCTCACTGGAAGGAGCAGGTTCAGAACCACAAAACATCCGCTGCCAAAGGCATTATTCCACCCGATCGAGTACGGTACTTGGCCGAAATTGTAGAAAACGCCCGTGCTTATGACCAATTTGTGAATGAACAGACAACCATTGCCCGACAATTATACCAACTCGACGGCACGATAAAAACGCTGGCACAGGGGAACAATGCAGGTATGATTGAGGCGCTAAAAGCGGTTTATGCCGAGCTTGAAGCCCGTTTGCAGTACGATTGTAACCAATTACTCAAAAAATGGCCCGATACAATCCAAAAATACCGCGCTGAGAAATACCAGTTTCAAGTCAGAGACAGAATTATTGAGCAAGATTTATGGACGGAAACCTTATCGCACCTTAAAATACCGAAAATAGCCCTCCCGAAATACAATGATTGGGGCGATATTTTGCGGTGGCAACTGACCGAAAATGTTCCAGGTGAATTTCCTTATACGGCTGGTGTTTTTCCGCTCAAGCGAGAAGGCGAAGACCCCACCCGTATGTTTGCGGGTGAGGGCGGCCCCGAGCGCACCAACCGTCGCTTTCATTATTTGTCCAAAGCCATGCCCGCCAAGCGGCTGTCGACGGCGTTTGATTCGGTGACGCTCTATGGCGAAGACCCCGACTTGCGGCCTGATATTTACGGCAAAGTCGGTAATTCGGGCGTAAGCGTTTGTACCCTCGACGATGCCAAAAAACTGTACAGCGGTTTTGACCTTTGCGACCCTTCTACGTCGGTTTCGATGACCATCAATGGTCCTGCTCCGATTGTGTTGGGTTTCTTTCTCAATGCCGCCATCGACCAGCAATGTGAAAAGTACATTTTATCAACGTGGAGTCGGGAGGAGCGTGAAGTAAAAATTTCAAAAATTAAAACTGAAATCGGGTATCAGGGAGAAATTCCTGAGGGCCACAACGGCCTTGGGTTAATGCTTTTGGGAATAACAGGCGACCAATTGTTGGAGCCCGAACTGTATCAAAAAATCAAAGCCCAAACGCTCCGTCAGGTGCGGGGAACGGTGCAGGCGGATATTTTGAAAGAAGACCAAGCGCAGAATACGTGCATATTTTCGACCGAATTTGCGCTCAAACTTATGGGCGATATTCAGCAGTATTTTATTGAACATCAGGTGCGTAATTTTTATTCGGTTTCCATTTCGGGCTACCACATTGCCGAGGCTGGGGCCAACCCCATTTCGCAATTAGCGTTTACGTTATCCAACGGCTTTACGTTTGTGGAATACTACCTCAGTCGCGGAATGCACATTGATGATTTTGCGCCCAACTTATCCTTTTTCTTCTCCAACGGCATGGACCCCGAATACACAGTCTTGGGCAGAGTGGCGCGGCGGATTTGGGCGAAAGCCATGAAATTGAAGTACAAAGCCAACGAGCGCAGCCAAAAGCTCAAATACCATATCCAAACTTCTGGCCGAAGCTTGCACGCGCAAGAAATCGCTTTCAATGATATTCGGACCACGTTACAGGCGTTGTTGGCGATTTATGACAACTGCAACTCGTTGCATACCAACGCCTACGACGAAGCCATTACCACCCCCACCGAAGAAAGCGTGCGGCGTGCCGTGGCGATTCAGTTGATTATCAACCGAGAATTTGGATTGACCAAAAACGAAAATCCATTGCAAGGCTCTTTCATTACCGAAGAACTGACCGATTTGGTGGAAGAGGCAGTTTACCAAGAATTTTTGAGTATCAATGAGCGGGGTGGGGTTTTGGGCGCTATGGAGCGGATGTATCAGCGGAGCAAAATTCAGGAGGAGTCTATGTATTATGAAATGCAAAAGCATACGGGTGCCTTGCCCATCATCGGGGTGAATACTTATTTGGATGAAAAAGGCTCGCCCACGGTGCTTCCCGCCGAAGTGATTCGCTCAACCGACGATGAAAAACAATACGCGGTTTTGGCAAGAAAATCTTTTCAGGAACAAAATAGTGAAAAGGCAACGGTTGCTTTGGGTCAATTGCAGGAAAGGGCGCTTCGAGGAGAAAATTTGTTTGAAAGCCTCATGGAAGCCACGAAAGTATGCACGCTCGGACAGATTTCGGGTGCGCTCTATAAAGTTGGCGGTCAGTATCGACGAAATATGTAACGGGCTTATTTTACTGGTAAACTTACGCCTGAGCCAACACAGAGGCGTCGTTAGATAAATAGAATTTCGTACCTTTGTGACCATCTCAAAAGATTGGCGAGAGAAGGAGAATCATGCAAGCGTATATTGTTAGCGGCCAATCGTAACCAGTAAATTGAATATGGAATCCAAAAGACAACAAAAAGTCGCTCGGCAAATACAGAAAGATCTGAGCGATATTTTTCAAAAAGAAGGTCGGACCTGGTTCGACAACGCGTTTATCACTGTCACCATCGTTAGAATGTCACCAGATTTGAGCGTGGCACGCGTTTATTTGAGCTTTTTAGCCGTAAAAAATAAAGGACTTATTTTAGAGCAAATACAAGAACGCAGCAAGCAGATACGTCAGCTATTGGGGCAGCGGGTACGCCATCAGTTGCGTATTGTTCCCGAAGTCCATTTTTATTTGGACGATACGGCCGAATACGCGGCCAAAATGGATAACCTTTTTGCGGGGCTGACCATTCCACCGCCACCCAAAGAAGATGCTGATTAGTATTAAAACAAGTTTTGTGTAATTTTCTATTGATTTGGCGGGAATAGGCGCATTTGTTACGCTTATTCCCGCCAATTTTGACTCCTAAACCATGACTTTAGAAGAAATACGCCACGAAATAGATTCGTTGGACGACCAACTGCTTACCCTCTTGAACCGTCGTATGGAATGGGTTCATAAAGTTGGCGAATTGAAACGGGCCACCAAAACGGTTATCTACCGTCCCGAACGCGAAAAAGCGATATTAGACCGGGTAAAAAAGCACAACAGAGGCCCGCTTACCTCAGACGCGATTGAGGCCATCTACTTAGAAATATTTGCGGCCGCCCGAAACATCGAACTTCCAGAGCGTATCGCTTATTTGGGCCCTGAGGGCAGTTTTACGCACCAAGCCGCCGAAAGCCGTTTTGGGGCCATGAGTGAATACATGACTCTACCAACCATCAAATCTGTGTTTGAAGCAGTAGATACCGGACGGGCAAAATTTGGCGTGATTCCGATTGAAAATAATCAAGAAGGCATTGTGTATGAGACCGTTGACTTACTCAACGAAACCAGTGTCAATATTGCGGCTGAGCTGAAAATCCCGGTCCATTTTGCGTTGGCAACGGAGTGCGAAAATCCCTCTAAAATCAAGCGTATTTACTCCAAAGACATTGCTTTTCGGCAATGCCGGGGATTCTTGAATAAATATTTTGAGCAAACCCAACCCGAAGAAATTCAGGTAGAGTCCACGTCTAAAGCGGCCAAATTAGCAGCTGAAGACCCCGAAAGTGCGGCTATTTGCTCGGTCATTGCCGCCCGTTTGTTTAGTTTGCCCGTCTTGTTTGATAACATTGAAGACAACGGTAACAACCGCACCAGGTTTTTTATTTTGGCCAAAGATTTTGTCAATCAACCCAGCGAAAACGATAAAACCACCATCATCGCTCGTTTGCCAGATACCGACAAGCCGGGGATATTGGCTGGTTTTTTGCAGGACTTCAAACGGTTGAATATCAACCTTACCAAAATCGAAAGCCGCCCGTACAAAGGCAGCGAAGATTTTAACTTCTGGTTTTTCATTGAGTTGGAGGGGTATTTTAAGGACGAAAATGTCCAGAAAGTATTCAAAAAACACCGCAATTATATCAAGTGGCTGGGTAGCTACGTCAAGAATGCGTAGCTACTCGGTGCTGTTTTATTCACTTTCTTTTTGAGTAGAAAATGAGCATCAATTGGCAGGATTTTGAAAAGGTAGAGTTGCGGGCAGGAACGATTGTTCAGGTAGAAGATTTTCCAAAAGCCCGAAAGCCTGCCTTTAAGTTGTGGGTGGATTTGGGCGACGAGATTGGTATAAAACGCAGTTCTGCCCAGCTAACCAAACTCTACTCTAAAGAGCAACTCATTCATCGTCAGGTGATTTGTGTTACTAATTTTCCCGTTAAACAAGTCGCTGATTTCCTATCTGAAGTGCTGGTTACGGGGTTTGTGTTGCCCGATGGTGAAGTGGTTTTGTCTGCTCCTGAGCGCAATGTGCCCAACGGAACCCGTCTAGCCTAAAATTTGATGGTAAATCACTACTTTATCGTGCCCCATAGTTATCCCATATTTATGAAAAAGAGCGTGTTGCTTTCCGTTTTGCTGTCATTTTGGGTACTATACCCCGTTTTGGCACAAACATCCTACCCAATTCTTCCGAAGCCGTTACAGTTAGTGCCGAAAGAAGGAACGTTTATTCTCCCTCAGAATCCTGTGATTGCCGTAGCAAGTACCGACCCCGTACTGCGCCGTTTGGCCGAAGCGCTGGCAAATAAGATTGGGAGTGTCACAGGGAAAGATACGAAGGTATTTGCGGGTAATTTTCGGGTCAAGGATGGTATCAATTTTGTCACCTCAAAAGATGATAAGCTCGGCGACGAAGGCTATTTTTTGGAAATAACGCCCAAGCGGATTATCATTACGGCCGAGCAACCCAAAGGTTTTTTTTACGGAATTCAGTCATTGTTGCAATTGATGCCTGCTGAAATTTATGGTGTGGAGAGGGCTGAGACTATAAAATGGAGTATTCCTTGCTGCCTGATTGAAGACCGACCACGCTACGCCTATCGAGGATTGATGCTTGATGCTGCGCGTTATTTTTATCCCGTCTCGTTCATCAAAAAATACATTGATTTGATTGCGTTGCACAAAATGAACACCTTTCATTGGCACCTGACGGATGACCAAGGCTGGCGGATTGAAATCAAAAAATATCCCAAATTGACCCAAATCGGTGCGCAACGCCGACAAACCATGTTGGGTCATTACAGCGACCAAAAATACGATGGTAAGCCCTATGGCGGTTTTTATACCCAAGATGAAATAAGGGAGGTAGTGAAGTACGCACAAGAGCGTTTTGTGACCGTTATTCCTGAAATTGAAATGCCCGGACACGCATTGGCGGCGCTGGCGGCCTATCCAGAATATGGCAATAACCCCGATAAAATTTACCAAGTAGGCACTAAATGGGGAGTGCATGAAGATGTTTTTGCCCCGAGAGAAGAGACATTTCGCTTTCTGGAAGGCATTCTGACCGAAGTGCTTGACTTGTTTCCCAGCCAGTACATTCACATTGGCGGGGATGAGTGCCCCAAAAAACAGTGGGCAGAAAGTCGCTTTTGTCAGGAGTTGATTAAAAAGGAAGGTTTGAAAGATGAACATGAGCTACAGAGTTATTTTATCCGCCGTATCGATAAATTCATTACCTCCAAAGGGCGTAAAATGATTGGCTGGGATGAGATTTTGGAGGGAGGAATTTCGCCAAATGCTACCGTAATGAGCTGGCAGGGAATTGAGGGAGGAGTGGCGGCGGCCAAACAGCGCCACGATGCCATTATGACGCCAGGGAATTTTTGCTATTTAGACCATTATCAGGCAGATGCCAAAACCCAGCCCATTGCCATCGGAGGGTTTACGCCCTTGGAAGAGTCGTATTTGTACGAACCTACCCCTTCCAACCTAACCCCCGATGAAGCTAAACACATTATTGGCGTTCAGGGAAATGTCTGGACCGAATATATGCCCACCTCTGAGTACGTCGAATATATGACTTTTCCGCGAGCGTGTGCATTGGCAGAAGTAGGTTGGACGGCAAAAAACGGCAAGAATATCGACGATTTTAAAAAACGCCTCGATGTTCATAAGAAGCGCCTTGACCATTTAAACGTTAATTATTTTGAAGCGCCAACCAATCATAAATTTACCTATCGGTGGCCGTTGAAAAAATAGAAATTGGGTATTTTAAAGATTGATAAGAGGACTTGTAAGGTTGTTTTGATAACTTTGTGAGTCCTTCATTTACTTTGATTTATTCCCATGTTTTTAGATAAAATTGGTGTTAAACCTTTAGTTTTGCGATACACTTTTTCCCGCCCCTTCTCTTCGTTAATTTACCTTTCGGTTTTTGTTCTTTCTGTATGGGTCATGGGCTGTAAACCGCCAACCACTACCCAGCCAAAAGCACCTGCGGAGGCATATCAACACACGAACATGGAAATTCAAAGCGAAAAACATAAATCGGTTGTTCATGTACCCATCGAGCTATCGATTGCTGAGGTAACAAAACACCTGAATGTACAGGTGCAGGGCTTGATTTATGAAGACAATAGCTTCAGCGACGATAATCAAGATAATTTTAAGATTAAAGTCTGGAAAAGAGCACCAATCGTTGCGGAGGCCAGAGATTCGTTGCTTTATTATACCGTACCACTAAAAATATGGGCTGAGAAGGCCTATAAAATAGCGCCATTGGGCATTGAAATTTCGGGTAGTCAAAGCACCGAATTTCAGTTAAATCTGAAATTTATGACCCGCGTCGGTATTGACCCCGACTGGAAAGTAAGTACCAATACCGTTTCGGCGGGCTTTGATTGGGTGACTAAACCAAGTATTAAAGTAGCGGGAATAGATATACCCATTACGGGATTGGTAAGTCGTAAGATTTCCGAAAATCTAGGCACGATTTCAAAATCCATCGATGATAACGTACGGAAAAATTTTATCATAAAACCTTACGTCATCCAAGCTTGGAATTTAATTCGTGAACCGCGACTGCTCTCCGAAGAGTACAGGTCGTGGCTTATAGTAACTCCGACCGACATTTTGGCTTCTCCTTTCGAAATTAAAAATGGAAAAATCAGTGCAACCATCGGAATTAGAGGGTTTACCCAAACCGTGATTGGGGCCAAACCAGTCATGAAGCCCGTCGTTGATGTACCCAATCTGATTATAACCAATGACATACCTCAAGGCTTTCAAATCGGATTGATTGGGGTGGTGCCTTATGAAGAGGCCTCTCGATTGGCGGCGGCTCAGTTTATCGGGAAAACATTTGATTTTAAAGACGGAAAATACAAAATTGAAGTGACGGAGATTGATATTTATGGTCAAAACGATAAACTTGTCATTAAAGCAGGATTGAAGGGAAGCATCAACGGAGTCATATACCTCAAAGGTGTTCCTTATTATGATGCCGCTACGCGCTTACTTTCTTTGAAGAATGTGGATTATGATTTGAGTACCCGAAACGTACTTGTTCAAACGGCAAATTGGCTGTTGCAGGGACGTTTTGCCAAACAAATAGAACAACAATTTGTGTTTCCAATAGGCATCCAAATTGACGAAGCCCAAAAAGCTATTCGTCAACAACTTACTAATCGTAAAGTAGCCAAAGGGGTAGATTTAGGAGGGCGTTTAGACACCTTGGTTCCTGATCAGGTATACCTAACCCCGACCTCTTTGGTAGCGTTAGTTGTTGCAAAAGGGCGCATCGAAGTTAAAATTGATGGGCTCCTATAAGTCAAAAAATTGAACGACTGTTTATGGTTATTACGATTTTTTTCTGTTTATTTGATTTTTAAAGAGCACAACTCTTCATAGATTTGTGCCCAATAGTGAATCAGGTCCGTCTTATCGTTCCAAATTAATTTTGGGAAGGAAAGTCCGGACAGCGCAGAGTACCGTACTTCCTAACAGGAAGGCAGGTCGTTGGTGACGGCGACTTGACAGCAAGTGCAACAGAAAGCAAACCGCCGAGTTTCGAACTCGTTCGAAATTGGGTAAGGGCGAAAGGGTGGGGTAAGAGCCCACCGCTCGGTTGGTGACAAGCGAGGCATGGTAAACCTTACGGGCTGAAAGACCAAATAAGTGCCGATTTTGGAGTTACTCGCTCCAATCCCCCTCAAAGGGGTATCGGCATGGGTAGGTTGATAGATTCGGACGGCAACGTCAGAACCAGATAAATGATAAGAGTCCCGACGAAAGTCGGGAAACAGAATCCGGCTTATAAGACTTGATACACTATTATTTAAGAAAATGTTAGTATTACCTTTTTGTAGTAAATAACAATCATTCATTGCCCATGAAAAAAGTCAACTTTCTGTCCACTCTATTAATTGTATCGTTTGCATTGACGAAAATTAATGCTCAGGCCCCCGCACCCAAACGCGCAGGCTATGAAGGTCCTAATAAATTGAATACATGGGCACTTACCATCACCCCCGCCCTGACTCAATTTTACGGTGATTTACGTCAGCACGACTTTAAACTGGGGCCAGAAGAACATCTAACGGGTGGTTTAGGCCTGGGATTGCACAAACAGCTATCTCCTATTTTCGGCGCAAGTCTTAACTTTTGGACTGGAAATCTGAATGGCTCCAAACAGCGACTCTACAATGCTCATTTTGAGTCAAAAGGGTTTCTGCAAACTTCAATCAACGCTCATGCCAACCTCAAGCCTATTTTGTTTGGGTATGATAAACTCAAACGTTGGAAATGGGATGTCTACGTAGGTTATGGGTACATGTGGTTCAATTCTAAAGTGTACCGTTTGGGCACCAACAATGGTACACTCTTGATTAGCAGTAATACAAATCGAAGCTCGAAAACAGCGGGTGAATGGGAAAGAGATGGATCTACCTACACACGCGAAATTGTTGTTCCTATTGGGTCGGCGATTCACTTTGAAGTTTCTCCACGTATTGATATTGGTTTAGACTTTACCTTAAACCACGTAAATTCCGAAAAATTGGATGTTACGTATGGTGGTGGTGGTGGTGAGCAATACCCAAGACAAGATATTTGGTTGTTTAGAAAAGGAGATTCAAAACAAGATAAGTGGGGGAGTGTCGGATTGGCAATTACCTACAAAATGGGCAAGAGTGCCGTAATGGCCAAGAAAGATGCCAAAGGAAATTGGGTGCATGATCCAGCCAAAGGCCGTTATCATTTGCGTTACACCAACCCTTTGTCATTGATTCCGCCACCGTATAATCCTACGATGAAAGAGGCTGACTCAATTGCCAAAGCCAATATGCCAAAGCCCGTTGATCCACGTTTGTTTACAGATTCAGATGGAGATGGCGTTGCAGACCTTTTCGACAAAGAACCAAGTACTCCGGCCAACAGCATTGTATCAGGTGGTGGGGTAGCAATGGACCTTGATAAGTACATCAAAGATATTATTGCCCGTAATTTGCCGAAGGAAGAGTGTGAAGCAATGTTTGGTAACATCGAGTTTGATACTGATAAAGCGATTGTAAAAGATCCTTCGCAGCAGATTCTTCGTCAGGTAATTGACCTACTCAATCTTCGTCCAAATTGTCGGGCGATTATCGTAGGCCATACCGACGCTCGTGCTTCTGATAACTATAACGTGCAACTTTCAAAACGCCGCGTTGAAGCCGCTAAACGTTATCTGATACGTAATGGCTTGCAGGATCCAAGCCGTATCACGCTTGAATATTACGGAGAGCTTCGTCCGCTTGCCGATAACAAATCAGTGGATGGAATGAGCCGTAACCGTCGCGTAGAAATCAGAATTTTACCGATGAATGACTTGCGGTCAACTTATCCTGCAGGTTTCCGCACGGGTAAAAAGAAAGAGCAAGAGGCAACAAAGCCAGCCCGCGAAAAGCGTCAGAGATAAAAACTCGAAATATACTTAACACAAAAAGGGTCATTTTGCTCAGCAAAATGACCCTTTTTGTGTCTTAATAACTTTGTTTCTGCCGTAAAGTGAAATAAAGCTTCGTATTTTTTAGCAGTCGAGTAGCTCAAGGCTTGGCGTGTCTCAATTCAAGCCCCACTGATGTACGAGGTTTAAATCCCGTCCATGTTGCTTCGTTAGAATTCTCTTTTAACTCTAAATACTTTTTATAGTCTAAGCCTTTGAGTTGTACGCCTAAAAATGCCGTCACAAAATGCTGATTGATATTATTTATACGACGTTCATTCCAAGCAGGTTCAGCATATCGTAGATATTCATCAAGGGGAAGCCCGGGTGTGATAGATTCGGTTGGGGGAGGGTTGGGAGCTACATTGTGACGAGCATTGATGTAGGTTAACATATAACGGTCGGTGTTGATTGCCCCATCGTATATGGCCTTGATTCCTTTTTCATATCCTGAAATATCATCTTGACTACCCGCTACAAAAAATGTAGGGACGGTAAGGCCTTTTAATCCTTCAACATCCCAAACGCCCCGCTCCATTCCCCAAGGAGCAAAAGCGACAACTGCCTTGATTCTCGGGTCAAGGGAAGCCGAAAAGGCGGCATTCCCTGCCATCCTTTTTTCTAAGGCCTTGCTGCCGCCTGTCATTTGGCCAAAAAACTTTACGGCTTGTGCACTGTAACCTGCACCAGCGGCATTGAGTGCCCCATAACCACCCATTGAGTAGCCTATCAAAGCCGTATTGTTAGCATTTACCAACCCTGACAAAAAGGTTTTACTTTCTTTATTACCCAATCGGGCCATTTCATTAAGAACAAACAAATCATCGAGCGAGCGGTTGAGTAATGTGCTGGCAAAATTTGCCGCATCGTTAAAGGTAGATTCAGTATGGTCAATGGCCACGACAATATAGCCTTTGGAAGCTAAATTTTCGGTCAGATAGGTGAGTAAATACCGAGAGCCTAAGTATCCGTGAGATACAATTAAGAGAGGGTAGGGGCCGTCGGTCTTGTCGGCTTGGGCGTTGCGTAAAGCCCGCCCCATGAATTTAAAAGGGATTAATGGCCTTTTGGGGTCATTGCTTGAGCCAAGTACTTGGTCGTATTCTACGAGTTGTTGCTTATCTGACGGAATGAGGGCAGGATACCAAATTTCTACGGTTAAAGGGCGATTGTAGAGAGTGTCCTTGCCGTTTTTTGAATGGAGTATATCCAACTGATTATTGTTGACCAACTTTAAGGTTTGAACCCCAATGTTATACTTTCCCCTCGCTGAGAGTTCGGGGGCATCAGGAAGCAAATCACCATTTATAAAGTTTGTTTGGGCGTTGGCGCTACCAATCAGAAAACACTGGGCAACGACCAATAGAGAGAGTAAAAAGGTGTTTTTTTTCATAAAAGGTGATTAGAATAAGGAAAATATAAATAAAGGGATAATCGGAACGAAGAACAGAATCCCGATGAATGACGGGGTTAATGGATAGTCAGAAACAAGGGTTAGTAGTGAAAATCAAACTAAATAGTGAGTTCTTATTCATTGAGTAATCCACTGCTTTTTAGTTTTTGCGTTACTTTATCTTTGTAAGACATTCCGATGGGAAGAAAGTAGGTGCTGACTCTCAGCTCATTGGAAGAAATACGATTAATATGATTCATGTTTACGATAAACGAGCGATGGATTCGTAAAAATGGCTCCTGAGGCAATACCTCTTCAATGTTTGACAACATCTGGTTTACCACTACCGTACCCTCCGGGGTGATAATTTTAACGTATACTCCATAGGCTTCAATGTACAGGATGTCGGTATGATTAAATCGAACCGTTGAACGGCCTGTTGGAAGGAAAACGTAGTTTTTAACGGGCGTTTTTTCCGCAATAACTTGTTGACTTGGTATTTTTTTTGTGGCGCGTTGGATAGATTTTAGGAGACGAGTGTACGAAAAAGGTTTTGTAAGAAAGTCAATCACATCAAAGTCAAAGCAATCCACTGCTAATTCTACGTGCGAAGAAGTAACGACAACTGGCGCATGGGCTGGAAATAGTTTCAATAACTCTAGTCCAGACAGATCAGGAAGTTCAATGTCTAAAAAAATTAGATCTGCCGTTTTTCTATTGAGATATTCAAATGCTTCAGTAACTGTTCCACACACAACAGCGTCTTCAAACATATTGGTTTTAGTGAGGAGATATACTAAGCTTTTTTGGGCAAGGGGATCATCTTCTACAATTAAAGGGATAAGTTTATGTTCCATATCGTTGAATAAATGTGTATATTATTGATAGTATGCTGGAAAAATAATCAGGGAATAATACGCCGCAAAAGATTGGATGCGTTAATATAGCAAAGCTTTTTAACTTTAAGTTGGCTTATTTTACTCATTTATATATTTAATTGTAGGTTTTATATAAAAAAAGGTCTCGTTCATTAATATTTTGTGAATTGTAAAAATACCCAATGTATTTTTGTACCAGCACTTTACCCTGCATATTCTTCCTCGTATTACTACTAGACTTCTCACCAAATTCATACCAAAATTTGTTTGGCAAATTTTGGTATTATTTAATGAATCTAAGATTTATTTTGGTTTTTTGAATAATTATCCTTAATTAGAGACTGAATTTTATTCAAAAAGACATACGAGCGTAGTATCCTATTCAGAAATTGCTGTTAAAAGGCATATTCAGAAATTGCTGTTAAAAGGCATATTCAGAAAAATTCTTAGATAGGATTAATAAATGGTTATTCTTAAAAAAAATTATAATATATCTTTAGTTACATTCATATAATGAAACTTTTTGAACAATTAGTTCGTGTTTTAGTGGGATGCCTGTTGGTGATTTGTTTAATCATCGTTTCTCCTCTTCTTTTTCCCTATTTGGTTGTTAATCAGCCTTTTTCTCTGCCAAAGTTTAATTAAATTCGTGAACTATACTTTGGGTATATCCATTTTCTAAAAATGAATATACCAATAACAGCCCAACACGAATCTTGGGATGGTTGTTTGTGTTTTTATTAATGTGTTTAAGTCTTCGATTCTTCTTCAATCGTTTTGAAGAAAGCATAAAGCCTCGACTAGAATATTTACGGACGTATACACCCCTGTGGGTTATATTTGACGTTGCAGGGGAAATAGAGTATAGTTATGGAAAATTTGTCTTGGGAAAAAATATTTACTACAGGAATACACCAAAATCTATCTCCATTAGATGAACAGCGTATTAGGCTATGTAATGTGCTGAATATCTGCTGTTTAGTGCTGCAGATGATTTTGTCTTTGATGGATTTTTTTTGGGGAGACGGTGCCATTATGGTTATTTTAATGGTTGTTCTTGCCATTATAAATTTACCACTTTATTTAATGCTTAAAGCCTACCAGTACAGAGTTGGTTTTATTTACATATTTGTGGTAACCCACTTCATTTTAATGGCAGTTGCCGTTTTTAATCAAGCTTTGGGCAAAATAGATGACTTGCAAATCGTTGTTGTGGGTCTATCTGCCATGGGCATGGTGCTTTTTGATAGGTATCTTCAAGCAGCGGCAATCGTATTTAATGTAGCGGTTTATTGGATTATTGTCTTGGTTATCAAAGATGTATCTCGGGATTGGACCTACGGTAATTACTATTCAGTAATTGTGAATTTTACGGTTTGTTATTTTTTTATATGTGTTTGCGTATATTTCAATAAGTCAATTTTAAGGCAATTTCAGGCGTTGTTAATCAAAAGAAATGAGCAACTGTCTCAGCAAACGCTTGATTTACAGGGAATAAATCAGTATAAAGACCAGTTATTTGCCGTAATCAGTCATGATCTTCGCTCTCCTCTGTATCATTTGCAGTCTACCATAAGACGGCTCAATGAAGGTAACCTCTCGTTGGACCAATCTAAGCAGATTATTAATGAAATAGATTTTAAAACAAAAGATGTAAGCCTGTTGCTGAGTAATTTATTGAATTGGGCTAATTTACAACTGAGCGGATATAAAAGTGTGATTGTTGAGATACCCATCCGGGAAGTAGTGGAAGAAGCAGTTCTTTTTCAAAAGGAAGAAATAAATGCAAAACAAATTCAGGTGCTAAATAATGTGCCTGTCCGAACCCTAGGATGGGGAGATGAAAGTCATTTGCAGTTAATTTTAAGAAATTTATTGAACAATGCAGTTAAGTTTTCCTTTCCTGAGGGCAGGATTATCATTGAAGCCGAAGAAAAGACCGATAAAACAGTCATTTCTATTCAGGATACAGGCATGGGAATTGGACCAGAAGAGTTAGAAATGGCCTTAACGGGCGCTTCACGTTTAAGTACACTCGGTACAAATGGCGAAAAAGGGAATGGAATGGGTCTTTGGATAAGCCGGGAGTTTATTCGTAAAAATGGGGGAGAATTGTGGGCAACTAGCTGCGTAGGAGAAGGTAGTAGGTTTTATTTTACGGTGCCTAACCGACAATTTTAATCAATTATCCCATTATTTTTTAGCGTTTGTCGTACCTTATCTTTGTGAGACAAACCAACCGGAATTTGAAAACTGCCAACCCATAAGTCATTGGGCTCTATCCGATTAAGATGTTCAAGGTTGATTAAGAAAGAGCGGTGAATTCTCAAAAAAGAAGTTGCGGGTAGATCTTTTTCTATACTTGACAACATTTGGTTAACGACCACCACCCCTGATTTCGTGATTACTTTTACATAAATGCCGTAGGCTTCGATGTATAAAATATCATTTAACTCAAACCGCTCCGAGGCACGCCCCGTTTGTAGAAAGATATGTTTTTTTGATGACATATCTTCCGCCGATGTTTGAATAGAAGGTAGTTTTTGGATTGCGCGATGAATACCCCGCAACAATCTGGTATAAGTGTAAGGTTTACTTAAGAAATCAGCTACGTCAAACTCAAAACAATCAATGGCTAGTTGGACATGAGAAGATGTAATGATAACGGGTGGGTGGTTTTCAAGGAGTCTTAACAGTTCTAAACCTGAAAAATCGCGTAGTTCAAGGTCTAAAAAAAGAATATCTACCGTTTGACCGATGAGATGGCTGTAGGATTCCATTACTGTGGTATAAACAGTAGGCTTTTCAAACATATTTGTTCTACCTAAAAAGAGGTCCAATTCTGCCGCTGCAACAGGGTCATCCTCAACGATAAGTGCAGCGAATTTATTCTTCATTAGATAGGTTAATTTTCTAAGTAAAAAAGGCATTCATCAAAAATAAACAGCTTTTGTTGATTTTCAGCATCCATTTAGATTTTCATAGCTTTCGTATAAAAAAAAACACGATTCATTATATACAAATAGATTAATATGAGTTTTAACATATATTTGTAAAAAAAGAACGGTTGATTAAAACAGATTCGTAAAATAATTGTTAATACATATATATTGGTATTTTTACTTTATTAGGAACACAATAATATAAGTAGTTATAGACGCCGAAATGGAGAGGTAAATGATATGTTGAAGCGATAATGGGTGTTACTTATTTATGAATAAATGACGATTCTTTCCGAAGTAGTACCGAACAAGATTCCTGATGCGTCCATAGCATAGAGTCATTTTCGGATATAAAAATTTTTCATAACGTTGAGTATAGTAGTACAGGCACAGTGAAATCCACTGTGCTTTGTCTTTTTATAGCCTTCTTCGTTTCTTCCCAAGCCCAACTCCTCATCAATCAATTTTTTTGGTAAATTCTTCATTTTAAAATTAAAACTGAAAAATAAGTTGTATAACTGAAAAATAAGTTGTATAACTGAAAAATACGTTATATGTTTGGTGTATGGAAGAACTAACACGCACCGAAGAGCGCATCATGCAAATCATTTGGGATTTGGGAAGATGCTTTGTTAAAGATGTCATTGACCGCATGGACGATGACCCCAAGCCTCCTTACAACACCATTTCGTCGGTGGTGCGGATTTTGGAGAAAAAAGGCTACGTAGGATTTAAAGCCTATGGAAAAACCTACGAGTATTTTCCGATAGTGGCAAAAGAAGATTATGGAAAGCAAACCTTTCGCAAGGTATTGGCCAATTATTTTGATAATTCGCCCGCGAGTTTGTTGTCATTTATGGTCAATGACAAGACGTTAGACGCTACTGAAATCGAACGACTTCGCCAACTTATCAACAATCAATGACATGCTGCTGATTGCGTATTTGCTCAAAGTATCGACCTGTTTGGGCTTGTTTTACGGGCTGTACTATTTTTTGTTCCGACAATTTACGTTTCACCGCCTCAACCGCATTTACCTGCTGTTGGCTTTGCTGTTGAGTTTTATGATTCCCTTTGTAGAATTAGAGCAAAAGCGAATCGTAGAGGTAGCACCCACCGTTGCAGAGCCAATAGTTATGCCGCAAAATGAGGTTTTTGAAGGGGAGATTAATGCAAAATCGACTGAAAATGAGGGTATTATCAATGGGTCAGGCCAAGAGGTTTTCGATTCTGAAATTAAGTCTTGGCTGTTGACTTTGACTTGGGACGAATGGAGTATAGTGATTTACGGTATGGGTCTTTTAGTAGCTCTGATAGTGCTTATACGAAGGCTTTGGGAAATAGTACTGTTGAGCAGACAACAGCAAAATGACGCCAACAAAGACTGGATAGAAATATCGGGTTCCTTTACGGCTGCTTCGTTTTTGGGATTCATTTTTCTGAATTCAAAGGCATTGACTGAAGAAGAGACTCAGCAGGTACTGTTGCATGAGCGCACGCACGCCCAACTGTTTCACTCAGCAGATGTGCTTTTTGTAGAGCTTTGCAAAGTGATTTTATGGTTTAATCCCATTGTGTATCTCTGTAAAAAATCGCTGGTCGAAATACATGAATATGAGGTTGATGAGCACTTGGCAACGCAGTTGGACGCCAAAACCTACGCCCATTTGATTTTGAAACTGGCAATACATTCTTCGCACTCCCTGATTCATCCATTTGGAAAGCATCCTGTTACGAATCGAATTCATTTCTTATTTCAGAAACCAACTACTGCCATGAAAAAATTATTGTATGCCTTTGTACTGCCGCTGATACTGGCGGGCGTTTTGGCCTTTGCGCCGCGTAAAGAAGTGATTGTTTATAAAGAGAGTGTTGCCAAAATGAGCGTTGCGAAAGTTGAAACTGCTAAAGATGTGCCAGTGAAGGTGTATCCTTTGAGAGTACATAACAAACATGTGTGGTGGTATTTTAAACAACAGAAAATGGAAGCACTAAATTATTTTAGTGAAAGTAATCTGACATTGAATGATCTTTGCATGTTAGAATCGGGAGGTGTATATTACCTTGTCAATCCTAATTCTCTGAATATCAAAGATATTGCCGAAGTTAATCGTTTGACTGCCAAGCGATGGAAAGTGGAAATCGCAATTATAGAACATTCTTTAGATGCAGAGGGAAAACTGGCTAAAATTAGTTTAGCAATTAAAAACCTCAAAACGAATCAACTCTCTGCTCCTGAAATCATTGATATGGCAGAAGCACGAGAATTAGGAAAACAGGGGGCGTATTTGTATTTGGAAATGAGAAATCCTTATTGGAAGCCACAAATTACATTAGAGTATGGCGATAAAAGTCTAACCGTCAGCAAATGTTCTAAAATGGGAAAAGAGCATCAAATGTCTGCAGGCTTAAAACTCAGTAAGGACCAGATTGAATACGCCGTTTATCCTGATAAAGCCAACCTGCCAACTTTTCAGAAAGTAAGCGCATACTTCAAGAAAGAAGGATTTAACTTGATGATTTCGAATGAAAAATACGATACTAATCAGCAACTTTCATCCTTCGATCTAGCGGTTACAAATGATAAAAATGAAATAGTGAACCGTAGGATTGTATTGAACAACTTACGATACTATGTTCATTTGGTCACAAGACCTGAGAGTAGGAACCGATATGATGAGCCGCTCATTATTCGGGCTAATAAATTCAGCAGAAAAATACAAATTGAAACAACGACCGAGCGGAGTGAATATTTCAAGAAAAAAGGCCTTTTAAAGCCTTTTATCCCTGAAAAAGCCGAAGTTAAGCCCCCAAAAACGGTCCAAAATGAAGCGATTACTGAGGAAAATTCGGAGGAATTCAGTAAGGTTGTGAAGGATATGTACTCAAAAGATATCTTCTTTAAACGGGTTCAGATAAAGGCTAAAATTGATGGAGTAAAAGATGTGCTAATTTTTGCCCGGAGTGGCGAAGGTGTAACAGCAACAGGCTTAGCGGTAGCCGCAGGGAAATTTCCGGTTTATTATTTGGATGGCGTGAAGGTGGAAGAGGAGATTGTCAAGTCATTACGTCCTTCTCACATAAAAAAAGTAGATATACTTGAACCAGCATACAATAGATACTCAGCGTTTGTAAAAGAACACAAGCTTGATGTGAAAAATGAAAAATTTGTGTGGATGGTGAGAAGGGCGTTTGATTTCAAAAAACTGCCTTCTCCAAATCTATCTTATTCAACAAGGTAAATTTACTTTTCGGGAGGTAAACCGACTTTTAGCGTTTTTTGCTATTTTTGGATTGATTCCTTTCACTTATCAACCTAAACTATGCAAAAAACATTCTACACCGCGCTACTAGCAGTGGCTATTAGTACAATGGGCTGGACTCAGTCTAAAAAAGCCCCCAAACTCTCCCCTGAGCAAGTCCGTCTCGAAAAACTTAAACAAGAAGCGGTCGCAGGCGTTGAAAAACGTGCTGTGATGGGACAGCAAATCAACGATATGTTGTTCAGTTTTTCAGAATTGGGCTTCCAAGAGGTTGAAACCCATCGGTATTTAACCGAATTGTTAGAAAAAAATGGATTTACCATTGAGCGTGGCATCTCCAATATGCCTACGGCTTGGTTGGCCAAATGGGGGAGTGGAAAGCCCGTCATCGCCATCGGCTCAGACGTTGATTGTATTCCGAAGGCTTCCCAAAAGCCAGGAGTAGCCTATCAGGACCCCATTGTAGTGGGAGCGCCAGGGCATGGTGAAGGCCATAACTCAGGGCAAGCGTTGAACATCATTTCGGCATTGGCGGTAAAAGAAATCATGGAACGTGAGAAAATCCCCGGTACATTGGTGCTTTGGCCGGGTGTAGCTGAGGAGTTGGTAGGGGCCAAGGCATTTTATGTTCGAGATGGCTATTTCAAAGATGTGGATGCTTGTATTTTTACGCACGTAGCCAACAATCTGGGCGTTTCGTACGGCGATGCGGGCAATAATGGCTTGGTGTCGGTACGATTTAATTTTGAAGGAGCCGCCGCCCACGCAGCAGGAGCACCGTGGCGGGGTCGGAGTGCATTGGATGCGGTAGAATTGATGAATGTAGGTTGGAACTTTCGCCGTGAGCATTTGGAACTGACACAACGCTCGCATTATGTGATTCCTGACGGTGGAGACCAGCCCAACGTCGTTCCTTCCAAAGCGGCCGTTTGGTATTATTTCCGCGAACGCTCCTATCCCAAAATCAAAAAGCTGTTTGACATTGGCGTCAAAATTGCCGAAGGTGCAGCTTTGATGACGGATACAAAGTTTAGCTACGAAATTTTGGGGTCTGCGTGGCCCGGACACTTCAGTAAGCCCATTGCCGAAGCGATGTACGAAAATATCAAAAAAGTAGGTTTACCGACGTGGTCAGAAGAGGACCAAATGCTTGCAATGGCTTCCCAAAAAGAACTTCAAGCACCTAAAATTACAGGTTTAGCCACAAAAGTAGATACAATAGGCCTACCCGCCGATTCTCCTACGCGTATGATGGGCGGGCAAGGAATGTCAATGGGTGGCGGCTCTGACGATATTGCCGATATTTCTTGGTCATTGCCCACCATCGTTTTACGCTATCCATCCAACATTCCTGGGTTGCCCGGACACCACTGGTCAAACGCGATTTCAATGGCGACCCCCATTGCGCACAAAGGCGTGGTTTATGGGGCAAAAGCGGAAGCCATGACCTTGATTGACATGCTGTTGAAACCCGAAATCATCAAAGAGGCTTGGGATTACTATAAAAACGAGCAGACGAAAGAGATGAAATACGAGCCTTTGATTTCGCCCAAAGAAGTTCCCGCCGTATATCTGAACCATACCATTATGGAGAAATTCAAGCCCGAACTTTCAAAATATTACTACGACCCCACGAAATACAAGACTTATTTGGAGCAGTTGGGAATCAAATATCCAACGCTTCGTGACGACCAGAAAGAAGACCTCAAGAAAATTAAAATAGAAGGAGGGAAGTAAACAATCATTAAACAAAGAGAGCCACCTTAATAGTGGCTCTCTTCGTTTAATTTAGGCTTGGTTAACGGTGTATTGTTGAATCGGAGCGGCTACTTTGTCGAGGCCAAACTGTTTACTGATATGTTCATGGACAAAATAATACGTTTCCCAATAGGTAGTGGCTTTTGTCCATACCCTTACGTCGAAAAAGATGGCATTTTCGGTGAGCTTAGTCACCAATACATCGTGGGTTGTCGCGTTGGCATACGGGCAGGCCGCAATTACTTTTTCAATGCTGGCGCGGATTTTATCAACTCCGTTTTGACTACCGGCGGCAAATACCATATCGACCCTGATGTCTCCCTTCGTGGAAATATTGGTAATCGGTCCCGTTGATAATGGGCCGTTGGGAAGCGTAACCGTTTTATTATCAACCGTTACTAGCACCGTATCAAAGATGCGAATCGCTTCTACATTACCCGTAAAGCCCTGTGCGTTTATCAAATCACCAACTCGAAATGGTTTAAAGAGTAGGAGCAAAACACCACCCGCAAAATTGGCCAGACTGCCTTGCAGGGCCAGACCAACGGCCAAACCTGCCGCTCCCAAAACCGCTACGAATGAAGTCGTTTGTACACCCAAAATTCCCGCACAGCTTATGAGGAGCATAACGGTTAGTGCCACTCCCACCAGTGATTTGAGAAATGGTTGTACATCGCGGTCAATGTGACTGCTATTCATCCGTTGACCGATGAAGCTCATGACACGCCCAATAATGAAGCGACCAATGATAAAAACTACAATCGCCAACAAAATTTTTCCACCGTACTGTGTAATGGCCAAAATGAGCTGGTCTTTGATTGAGTCGAGTTTAATATCCATCTTGAGGTTTAGGTTTTAATTGATTTAGCTATTTTTACATACCTTGATTGAAAATTAAGACTGAAATAAAATAGTTAGGTCACATTATGAAAGATGATGAATTGGTGGTCTGTAAGCACCTAATAGACCGCAACCAATTCAATCTCAATGAATTTGTCTGGCTGAACCAGCGTTGCAATACCAATGGTAGAGCGGCAGGGTTTTACTGGATTCTCCTTGGTTCCGAAGTACTGCGCGTAGGCATCAAACCAGCCTTGAAAATCAAATTTGTTGTTTTGAAACATATCGGGGGCAACGTACACTCGTAGGTACAATACGTCTTTAAAAGATAATTTTTGCTTCGCCAACGCCGCTTGTAATTTTTTCAAAATACTCAAAGCCTGGGTTTTGGTGTTGCCAAAACGTGCATACGTGCCCACTTGGGCACTGCTATCGGCTACATCTGCGACAATGCCGCTGGACCAAAACATTTTTTTTCCTTCTGGTATAACCGCCCCCGACGATATTGCCGAAGAAGGTGTACCAAAAAACTCAACGGCTTGGGCGTGGGTGAGTGTTGAGACAAAAAATGAAAAAACAACAAGCCCAATGAAAGTGAATAGTTTTTGCATAATTTAAAGGTTTTGTGTTGTTGAATAGTGAAATGTAAAAATATAGTATTTTGAAATGTAAAATAGCCAAAATTATATTTTGTTGTATGCCTTTTTAAAAGTAGATTTGATATAAGTTTTAATATTGCCGAAGGCCGCACGGCAATAACGATTTCATTCAACACTCTAATCCTTCTTTATGAATCGTCGTGGATTTATCCAACAGGCCGCTATTGCGGGCAGTTGGGCGGCTGTGGGTAGTACGGTTGCTTCTTGCGCTACTACCGCAAAAGGATATGCCGATAAGCATTTCCAAATCAACATGGGACAGTATCGTATCCCTAAATTGCGCCTTTCAATGGACCGTATCGTTCGGGAAACCGTGGGGCTTCGGCCTTTCCGAACCATTGGTCCAAGGCTCGAATCGGAGCAGTTAGGTAGCAAAACCCTCGTTCATAATTATGGTCATGGGGGGAGCGGTTGGTCGTTGTCGTGGGGTTCGGGCATGTTGGCGCGCGAAGAAGTTCTGAAAACGGGCGTTAAACAGGTCGCCGTGATTGGAGCGGGCACCATCGGTCTCACCACCGCGCGACTGTTGCAAGAAAAAGGCATTGAAGTAACCATCTACGCCAAAGACCTGGCCCCCAACGTCACCAGTAGCTTGGCTACCGGAACATGGTCGCCGTCGTCGAGGGTGTGCGACCCGCAAAAAGCAACTCCTGAATTTAAGGCGTGGTGGGAAAAAGCCACCCGTTTATCTTTCAGGGCGTTTCAGTTTCAGTTGGGCCTAAACGATATTATCTCGTGGGTGGATGAGTACAACGTATTCAACGAGCCACCCGCAGAGCGCCCCAACTCCGAAATATTTGCCGATTTGTCGGGATTGGTGCCTGAACGAATTATGTTGGGCAAAAAAGAACATCCGTTTAAGGCCGATTATGTATCAAGGCGCTCCAATGTCATGATTAATATTCCGACCTATCTGCACAAACACATGACCGACTTTTTGTTGTTTGGTGGAAAGGTTAAAATCCAAGAAATCAAGAAAATAGAAGATATTGACGCTCTCCCCGAAAAATGCGTGGTCAATTGTATGGGTTTAGGGGCCAAAGCGATTTTTAACGATGAGCATCTGACACCCGTTTCGGGGCAGCTTTCGTGCCTGATTCCGCAGCCCGAGGTGACTTATAAACTCAATACCAAAGGTGCGAGCATTATTTCCAGAAAAGACGGTATTTATTTAGGAGGTAACGGAATTGTTGGGAATTGGGACACGACACCGAGCCGCGAGCAGACCGAAAAAGTGGTGGCAGTTTTACAGAAATTGATGGAAGATATGCGGGCCTGAAAAATATTTTTTACAGGCTTTCCAACCTTTTTAGCTCCAAAGGAGTCTTTGTCTGTAGTACTGCCTATTAACAACAGACATTTCTCACCAGAATAAAGATATCTATTGGGGTAAACAATAGACCTTAGTGCAGAAAAAGCGCGATTTTTGATCGCGCTTTTTTTATGGAGTAAATTCAAGAAATCAAACTTTGTGAATACCGTCTTCTTCCAACTTGATTTTGCCTTCTTTTAACAGCCCCCCGATGGCTTTTTTGAAGTCTTTTTTGGACATACCAAACGTTTTATGAATCAGCGTTGGGTCAGACTTATCGGTAAATGGCAGAAAATGTCCTTCGGAGGCTTCCAATTTTTCGAAAAGAACGGTTTTACTGTCGGCAATGCGGTTGTAGGATTGCTCAACAAGCGCCACATCTATCTTTTGGTCTTCTCTGATTTTTTTGATGTAGCCTTTCGTGGGTTTTCCCAAGTCAATGTCTTTAAACACTTCGCCGTGGTACAAAACGCCCAAATGCCGCTGGTTGATAAGGGCTTTGATGCCCAAATCAGTGTATTCAAAAGGCAGAAGTTCTACTGCCATTCCTTCTTTCAGTTCTGAAATATCTTCATCCAAAAAACGGTCAATTTTGGCCGATGCTACAATGCGGTCGGTTTGGGTGTCTAAATGAATAAACACCAGAAACGACTTACCTACGAGCATGTTGTCGCGTTGTTGTTTGAACGGAATAAACAAATCTTTTGGCAACCCCCAGTCCATAAATACCCCCGCCGCCGTCACGGCATTGACCGTCAGGTAGGCAAATTCACCTACGGTTCCGTAGGGTTCAAGGGTAGTGGCAATGACGCGGTCTTCTGAATCGCGGTACACAAAAACGTCGAGATAGTCACCGATTTCAACGCCTTCGGGGACGTATCGGGTCGGAACCAAAATTTCGTCTTCGTATCCGTCCAAATAAATTCCAAATTCTAGGCGTTTCACGACTTGAAGTCGATTGTATTGACCCATTCGCAAACGGCGAGTTCCCATATTATACTTACTTTTTATTGATTATGCTGATTCGATACGGTAATTCAACAGCCCAAAGGTGTTGAATTACGGCAAAGGTAACTCTTTTGCTGGCAAGGGCTAAATGTTACTACTGAAAAAGGCCCGGTATGCCCAAAATCAGGTTGGGGTCAGGGCAAAGTTGTAGAAAATGCGCTCGTTCTCGTAAGGTGCACACGCCGGGAAAGTCCCCTTTTAGGCCAAGTAGGTCGGTCATGAGTTGAAAATGCAGGTGCGGCGGCCAGTCGCCGTTGATGGGGAATTGGCCAAATGTTGCAATGAGTTGCCCTTTTTCGATGGGCTTGCCTTCGTACAATCCTTCCAACGATTCTGCGCTTAAATGCCCGTAGAGGGAATAAAAAAGCTGATTTTCGAGTCTGTGTTCCAGAATAATGGTTGGGCCATAATCACCAAAATTGGCATTGTTGGCAAAACTGTGGACGCGTCCAGCCAACGGTGAAAAAACAGGCGTGCCAGCCCCCGCCCAAATATCAACGCCGAGGTGAATACAGCGCGGCTCTTCTGTTTGTTGAAAATGCGCACTGCGACGATAAATGGTTCGGTGTTCGTTGTAGCCGCCTACACCAACCGAAGCATGGGCGGCGAGTAGTTTTCCAAAAACATAGTCTGAAAAAAGCTGGCTATTTTGTAATTCAACCTGTTCTAATTCAGTATTTTGTTGGGTAAAATCTAGGTGCAAAAAGTCGTTTTTGGCCCAGTCGAACGGGACAACGGACGCAAACGAAGCTTGGTGTTTTTTGAGTAATTCAGTTATCAAAATTGAAACAAGAAAAGGGTTAATACTTAGCGATTTTTTCCAAACGGCTCAACGCTTTAGGCTCTTTGGGGTCAATGAGCAGGATTGCCTTGCAGACAGAACTCATATAGTCGCGGTCTTCGGCGTATTCCAACCCAAATTTGTCCGCTTCCAGTGCTTTGTTAAGCAACTTGGTAAGGGCGCGTTGCTTCAGAATGGAGTCTTGGAGTGAGATTTGCGCATATTTCTGATAATCAGGAATATTGAAGAGTGAATCCATCTGTAGGGCCAGCGCTGCCGTATCTACCACCGCTTTGGGCGCGGCGGTTGTCGTTGAATCCGTGGGTTGAAGTGCAACGTCATCTTTTTTATCCCCGCCAAAATAAATCACCGAAGCGGTAATGAGCACCAATGCGGCCACCCCGACTAAGATAATCAAGGGCGTATTGTTGGAAGTTTTCTTTGGTTTTGGGGTTGAACGAACGTACCCATCGCTTTCTTTTGAGTCCTTTTGTGGCGGGGTAGAGGTTTCTTTCAACGGTTGTACATCGGCCGACGAATCAAAAGAATCAGTGGCTTTTCCCAAGCCCGCAAATGGGCTGTCTTCAAAAATCTCGGTTTGGTCTGCCTTTTCTTGTGCTATTGGCGCAACGGATGGAATCGGGGGCAGTGGTGGGGAGACAGGTGGAGTCGGTGTCTGGCGAATTGCCAAGAGAATTTCTTCGGCGGCTCGGTAGCGTTGGTTGGGATTGACCATCAAACACTTTTTGATGATGGAGGCATAAGGTTCTCTGACGTTTTTAAACGACTCGGGCAACGATTGACTGTTCATGCGTTCGTACACTTGCCGAAGCGTACTTTCCGAACTGTCATCAATTTTATAGGGCACTTCGCCCGTCATGATTTCGTGCAGAATGACCCCAAATGACCATAAATCGGTATTTCGACGAATCTGCTCGCCTTTGATTTGCTCAGGTGAAGCATAATTGAGCGTTCCGCCTTTGAAGCTCTGCGAAATCACGCTGTTGGAAATCGAGTCTGAAAACTTACTCAGACCAAAATCGGTGATTTTGGGAACGTATTTGCCGCGCCATTTTTGAATCAAGACGTTTCGCGGTTTAAGGTCGCGGTGAACCACTCCTTGCGCCCCCGTTGTGTGTAGATGACGAAGCCCTTCCAAAATTCCGACGGCTAAATCGTGCTTTTCGGTATCGGTAAGGGAGTGGTTTTTGATGATTTTGTCCAAACTCCCTAATGGATAATATTCCAAAACGGCAAAATCATGTAAGCCCGCCCACTCCACCGAAAAACGATAACATTCATCATACATGGCAATATTGAGGTGCGGGTCTACCTTGCCGACGGTCTCAAACTCATGCTTGAGCGAATGACTTTCGTTCGACATATTGACGGGGGCCACTTTGATGGCCACGGTAGAGCCATTTTCGGTGTCTACGGCGCGAAAAACCTTGCCGAAAGCCCCCTCGCCAAGAATATCATTGGCGGGGTCGTAGCGATAACGTTGTTTAAATTGCTCGTAAGTCATAAGGCGCAAAACATCCGAATTTCGATTTTGAATAGCCAAAATACACCGATTTTGACTGAAAAGCCTAACTATTTTTATCCAACGGTGAGAAATAAGTTAGTCTCAGTTGCGTACTAACCGAAAACCCACGTAACCATTATCGCTTGCAGGTTTGTACCCGTCGCGGGTGGTGAGCGTGGTAGCATCGACCCCCGAATCTAGCGAGCCGCCCCGAATAACCTTGTATTTTTCTTCCGCCACGTTTACTGGATTATTGACGGGGCTTTTGGCGTAAAAATTGGGGTCGTACCAATCCTGACACCATTCCCAGACGTTTCCTTGCATATCGTAAAGCCCCAGTTCATTCGGCAATTTCTGCCCAACGGGGTGCGTTTTTTTTCCACTGTTTGAACGGTACCAGCCCGCATCTTTCAATTCCACTGTATTATTGCTTTTTTGCGCCCCGCCCCGCGCGGCGTATTCCCATTCGGCTTCGGTTGGCAGTCGGAAGTTTTGGCCAGTGCGTAGATTTAGTTTTTTGATGAATTCCTGCACATCATTCCAGGATACCTGTTCAATCGGACAATCATTGCAGCCGTTATTGGTCAATTTCTTGGGCAACGTTCCCATGATGTTGCGCCATTGTCGCTGGGTAACTTCGTATTTACTGATGTAAAAATCGTTCAGAACAACGGTATGGATTGGTTTTTCATCCTTGCTTCCCATTTGAAATGTCCCCCCTTTTACCGCGACCATCAAGCGACTCAATTCTTCCGAAAATGCATCGGTTTTGGGTGTTGGGGTATAGTTTTTAGGTGGATTTTCATCTTTTTTAGGCGTTGTATTTACGAGAGCGTTGGTGGGGGGCTGTAACACACTAGGCTTGGATTGTTTTTCGGCGGCTCGCCGTTCTTCTAATAAGTTGATTTTCAAAAGCTGATTCCCCGACTCCCGAACGGTGACGGTTTTTTCAAACCCATCGGAGCCACCATCGGTTGGTTTAATTACGACAAGATTGGCGCCAGCGTCCAAGGGTAGTTTTTTGGCAATATCGTTGGGCGAAACGAATTGGCGCGTACCGCCATTGATGTATACATGGACGGGTAAATCAGTTGTTACCAGCAAAAAAGCACGGATTGCGGGAGTTGCTGCCGTTGAGGGTTTCGGATTGTTAACAACTGGTTTTAGTGGTTTAGGTTTTGGTGGTTTGGGTTTTTTCAGGGCTTGGGTCGCTTTGGTCAATCCTTCAGTACAGTGGGCGTCATTTTCTCTGATTCGGAGTGCCCGTTCGTAGTTTTGTACGGCACAGGCATAGTCTTCCCGCTCAAGGCAGGCGTCGGCCCGGCGTCGGTATTCATCAAACGTAATTTGCTGAGCGGGTGCCAAAAAAGGAATAAGAAGGATAACCCATAGCCAAAAAATGGTCCTCATAAGTACAGATAGCTTTTTTTGTTAAAGATAACAGAGTAGGGCCAAAGAATCTTTTACCGTTCGATAAAAAGGATTAGGGCGCATATTCATTTGTTTCGTAAATTAGCCCTCAGTAAGCAAGATGCTGAAATCCAACGAATAACGAAACAACTCCAATGCAGGTAATCCTAATCGGACGAGGACAACAACCGCTGCCGGGGCAGGTGGTACTCAACTCAAGGGGAGTATCGGGCCAGCACGCCCGGGCCGTGATTAACCCTGCTCAAAATACGGTTGTTCTCGAAGATTTAGGCTCTACCAACGGTACGTTTGTCAACGGTTTCCGCATCAAACGTAAAAGTATCAACCACAATGACATTATTTTGGTGGCCGACCAGCGCCTGAGTCTTCAACAAATACTCGACGCTGCCCGCACCACCCGCGACGACCCCAATGATTACTCTCTGGAATTTGGCAAGTTGCAGGATGTCTGGGATAGGTACCAATTATTGCTTCAACAGGCCCGGGGCAATAACAACATGGATACATTTATTACGGCTTGTGTCATCATTGCGCCTGCTCTGTTGGGGACTCTTTTTGTGCCCGTACCCGGCGTGGGTACCGCAGTGGGCAGTGCAGTAGGCTTGGCCGCTCGGGAATTAATGTCTAAAAACAAATCGGCCAAAACGCAGAATTTAGTCACCGATATCGAAAATGACTTTAAGATTCAGTACGTGTGCCCCAAATGTAGCCGCTCGTTGTACGGCTTTCCTTACGAATATCACAAAAAGCAACGCCTGTGTGTACAGTGCAAAGCGATTTGGGTAAAATCTTGAACCTTTAAACGCTGAAAATAGATGAGCCTTAATGAACACACCCAGTTTTTTGGTGGGCCTAATGAGCCTGCCCAAAAAACGCCGCCGCTCTCGCCCCCTAATTTGCCTCCTCAAGCGTCTACACCGCCGCCTGCTGCAATGCCACCCGCCCCAGCGGCAAAGCCAAAAGTTCCCAAAGATTATTCTAAAGTGGCGGGAGCGTTGGCGATTGGTGCGGTAGCGGTAGGGAGTATAGGATTTATTTCATGGACCGTTTTTGAAGGAGACGATACGCCAGTGCCAGTGAAACCCACCGTGCAGCCTCCCATTGATTCGATTGTGCCCGAGTTACCCAAAGAAGAATTTATAGAACCTCCAGTTGCGGTGGTTGAGCCACCATCGCTTCCGCCTCCTCCTCCGCCCCCCGCTCCCAAACCATCGGGAGGCGCGCCCAAGCCTAAACCAGCTCCCCAACCAGAGCCTGAACCACAGCCTCTGCCAGTAGTGCCAGATGAGATTAAAATTGCCGAAATAAGTGATGATTCCGCATTTAAGGATGCATTTATTGAGGCGCGTGATCAGGTAGGACCGGGGGGGCTTTTTGAATACAAAGGCCAATGGTACAGCACGTACTCCATCGAAGAATGGAATGCCATGCCTCAAGAATTGCAGGCGGATTTTACAACGCGTATTGAGCCGATTATCAACCCTGTTGAGGTAGAAAACGAAGCGCCGGTGGTAGAATTGCAGCCAGATATTGTTAAATTGGATACCGACAACGACGGTATTGAGGAAACTACCATGGCGGATCATAACCACGACGGGCTGGCTGATGTTGTCATCAAAGACGAGCCGGGAGAAGGTATCTCGGGCTTTATGTACGTGGATAAAAACAACGATGGAAAACTCGAAACCGCCATCCCCGTATCTGACGAAGGACAGGTCTTGGAAGATAAAGCTGAAACCTTGGAAAATCCGTGGCAAGTGCCCATGCACCCAGCCGCTGGTACGCCCGCTTCGACCGTAGCCAACTCATTGTCAAGTCTTAATGAAGCGTCGGAAGTGGTAGATTTGGACACCGATGGGGATGGATACGCCGAAACCGCATTGGTCAATAAAGATACCGATATACAGGCAGAGATTGCCCTCGTTGATACTGATAAAAATGGAAAACCTGATTTGGCTTTGCTGGATACTGATGGCAATAATACGCTCGAAACCGCCGTACCGATTGGCCTAGACGGTCAGCCCATCATGGCCCAAAGTGAAGCCTACGAAAAGGCCCCGATTATTGATATTCCGGGCCATGAGGATGCGGTAGAAACACACCTAAATTATACATCAGGGTACGGTGCACACGACACGCCTGTGGTGCCAGATACCGATGTGTCAACGGACGATTTATTCACAGTTTAATAAAATTACAGTTATGTTGGATGAAACTGGAATGTTGGGTTTTCACAAGAAAGAAGAGGCCCAACCGCAACAACCCAAGCCGCAACCACAACCTCAGGCGGGGGCTTCGCCAGCACGTGAGTTACCCAGAATATTCAGCCCCGATAAAATGACACCGACCGAAATGGCGGGGGCGGGCATTGTCATGGTGGGCAATATTGCCTTTGTGTCATGGTGGGCAATGAATCAAGAACCTTCTGAAGTAGCCGAGGTGATGGATACATCGAGTGGAATTACGACGGAGATTATCAATGCAGCGGTAACTGAAAAAACATCTGAAACGGCGTATGTCGTGCCGCCTCTTACCCCACCTGCTGCGGAGCCGACGGGACAGGCTGCGCCCATACTGGAGGTAGCAGAAGTAAAGCAGGATGTGCCTTTTAAAGAAGCATTTGATACGGCCAGGGCTCAAGTGGGGCCAGGAGGGATTTTTGAATGGCATGGGCAGTGGTATAACACCTATACTGCGGAAGAATGGACGGGCATGACGCCCGAAAATAAAGAGGATTATGTATCTTTGGTAAAACCCTACGTAGAAAGTGAACTGCCCGAAGATACATTTTTGGGGCATGAAGGTCATGTGGAGGTGGCAAATCTGGAACATCCTCCATTGCCGCACCACGACCATTCTGCGGGGCATCTAGAACCCGCCGCTGGGTTGTTGAACCCTCCCGATAGTTATCACTTAGATTCGCTGGATGATTTATTTACGAACACCTAGAAGTGGGTCCCTCCTTTGGGAAAATTAGGTTTTATCTATTGATAGGTTCCTTATGTTTGAGTACGTTTTTCGTTGCAAGGAGTGTCAGCACACCAAAAAAGGACAATCGCCAGTCAAGCTCTTGCCCGGTAGCCCGGCCAAGCTTAACTGTGTGCAACAAAGACCCGAAAAGTGCATTTTTGTCGTGACGCAAGAAGCGGGAATGCCTCCCGCGCCACCAACCAACGAATTTATGCCGCCGCTGTCGCCTCCAACGGGTTTCCAGCACGTTACAAAGTCGGCGGGAGGGAGCAATCCTTTGTTTGCCCAACCCTCTGCCGACGACAACAAAGCGCAAAATGATATTTTTCAACAAACGGGTACCGTCGGATTTTTGGTGGTTCATGACGAAAACGCCGCTGCTCAAACGCATCCTTTACGCATTGGTCCCAACGTTGTTGGGCGCAAAAGCTCATTGCCAACGGCAGACATACTGATTGAAACAAACGACGTCATGATGAGTCGGCGGCACGCGGTCATTGAAGTGACCCGTGATAAATTCGGTCAGTTTCAGTACCTGATTGCCGAAGCAGGAAGTCGAAACGGAACGTTTGTGATGGGAGCCAAAGACCCGATGCGTAAGATAAAATTGGAACCCGAAGATTTGATTTATCTGGAAGACAACGATACCATTCAAATGGGAAGAACCAAAGTGGTTTTGCAGACGACCAAGGCGGCAAGCAATGCAAGAGATGCCGCCCGAAACGTGCAGGGAACGGACTATTCCCAAACCATCATTTGGTGATAATTAGGCGCTTAATCTATTGATTTTACTTATTTAGCCGGTTATACGATGCCGTATAGTATCTACCCGCCTTTGGGCTTTACATTTCAAGGACAGCGCGAAAACAACGAGGATTCGGTGTATCCTGAAGTTGGAATGGCCACGCCTCAAAACCGCTTTTTTATTGTTTGTGATGGGGTAGGAGGTGCCCAAAAGGGAGAATTGGCCAGTCACATTGCCGTGTCAGGTTTTTCAGATTATCTCAATGCCCATACGGCTTCCGATTTTTCGGAAGAGGTTATCGGTGAAGCACTTGGGCATGTTCAACAAAAGTTTGATGAGATGTTGGCCGTTCAGCACCTACTCAAAGGAATGGCGACGACCTTTACGCTGGTCGCTTTCGGGGAAGATGCTGTACACGTCGGACACATTGGCGACAGCCGTATTTATCAAATCAGAAACGGGACGATTATTTATAAAAGTGAGGACCATTCCAAAGTCAATTTCCTACTAAAATCAGGATTGATTTCTGCCGAGCAAGCCCAAAATCACCCCGAGCGGAATGTAATCATGCGGGCTATTCAGGGGTCACACCGAGACACCAAAATCGAAATCCATTCGTTGACCGATGTCCTGCCGGGAGATTACTTTTTTCAGTGTACTGACGGGGTACTAGAAAATGTAAACGATGACGCACTTTCTCAAATTTTGGGAAGTGAGGAAACCAATCCCCGCAAACTTCAACTGATTCTTAATCTTTGCGATGGCAACACGCGGGATAATTATTCTGGGTATTTAATTCAGGTAGCCAACAACGAACTTGCTGATGCCGCAAAAGAGTGGATTGAGCCCATGCAGGCAATGGCCCAGAATGCCGATAATACCATGAAATTCAAGCCAGTAGCGCCCGATACCGCTGCCCCAGTTTCGCCGCCCGAAACGCCCAAAAGCAACCGAGGACTTTGGTATTTAGGGGCCTTGGTTTTGATAAGTATTGTTTCATTCAGCATCTTTTTTCTTAATAAAAATAAACCAAAATTAACGGTCTCGGAAGCTGTTTTGCCCGTAGTTACACAAGAAATCGATACGCTTAGTTCCGTGGATACGTCTATTGCGAGTGAATCCCAATCGGCACCTTTGACCGCTTTTCCAGTGGTAAAAGTGCCACCCCATTTATCCGCCAAGATAAAAGCCCTTAAAAAGGCAGCGGCGTTAGATTCAGCGGCGGTGCCGTTTGGGGGTGTTACTCCGAACGAAACGGCCTTTGGGAAGAGTAAAAAAGATACGGCAGCCAGCGCAAAAAAAACACCAGGAAGATAATCTAGAAAGTAGAAAAAATCGTGATTTTGGGTTTTGAAAAAACAGAAGCAGATGAGTTATTGATGCAAAAAATATGATAAAGATAATCAGAGGATGGCTTTTGCTTTTTTTGATGGGAATCGCAATTAGTGGTTGGGCACAGTGGAATAGCAATCTGAGCCAAAACACCCGCGTAAGCGCGGGGGCCATGCACACATTTGCGTACGGTGCAGTGGTGGGAGATGATGGCAGTGTGTTAGTGACGTGGGCCGAAAGCATTGGCAATGCGTCCATCATGTTTGCGCAACGCTACCGGGCGGATGGCACCGTTGCGTTTGCCAAAAAAGAATTGTTTCGCTATACGTTTGCTGATTGTACGAAAGAAGGTTTTTCGGGGATGAAATTGCTGAAAGCCACTGGCTCAGACGACGTTTTTGCGATTTATAATCTCAATACTACCCTCGTAATTCAAGGAGGATTAACCACGTATTTGCAGTATCAAATCATTTCCTTTAACGACGGCACCACCAAAATCCCTAATAATAGCAATGAAAATCGGGGATTAAATCTAGGATATAATTATGGTACGACGGCGCCGGGTGTTTCGTTTGATGCCCATTTTATCCGAGATGGAGGAAGCAAAGTAGCGATAACATGGGCGCAAAAAAACAACCCCGCCGACCTAAATCGGGGCGGAGGGGGGAGTCTCGTTACCTTAACAGATTTGCGAATTGCCATTTTGGATGCCTCCAACCGAATCGCTCCCACGGCGTATTTTATTGAAGGCGACGGTGGTGACCAAAACAGCCCACGGGTTTATGCGCAGGGGGAACGTATTTTCGTATCGTTTATTGATAGAAATTCAACCGTGGCGGTAAGGAAATATAAGTACGCCCTAAATGGTACCACCATTTCTAAAGAATGGGGCGGAAATGCGCAGTACCTTGGCAGTTTGCCTGACCCCCAAAATATGGGTGTTCAGCCAAGTTTTGATGATAGCAACCCCATTTGTGTCTATTCAGTGTCTGGCTCAGGGGTGGGGAAAGTGATTAAAGCACACCGTTTTAACCCAGCGTCGGGCGCTGCATTAGGAACCACCGACATCGGTGTTGGTGATCAAATTGGAGGGTCGAAAATGGTCGGGAATAGCGGGCAATTTAGTTTAAACGTAGCGTTTATCAATACCCGAAATAATCGCCAAATCGTGCGTCGTTATATGGGAAACACCGCAACCAGCGCTGAAACCCCCATTACCTTACGAAATCACGGCGGCGACCCCACTTTTGAAGGAATTAAAATTGCCGACAGTCCTGAGAAATACTTATTTGTGGGCGAAAACCGAGATAACGGAGAACTTTACGGACAAGTAATCAGGTTTGATAACAACTCAAGTGAAGGCGTTCGGGAGTGGGGCGACAACGGCAAAATCGTAAGCAACGCCTCTGGAAACAAATCGGGTGGCCGTCTTTCGGTGCTGAACAGCAATGCGCTGTTTTTTTTATGGCGAGATGAACGAAACAGAAATAGTACTTGTACGGCTGATATTTACGCTCAGGTGTTGGACGCCAACGGCAATCCACCCCTGTCAGTAACCATTTCAAAACCGAGCTTAAATCGTGGCTCTTTGTGCGTAAAAGATACATTGCGGATAAGTTTTACCACAACGGGTACTTTTACCGCGGGCAATGTATTTACCGCCGATATTCTTAACGAGGCGGGTAACTCCGTGGTATTGACCAACTTTCCTGGAGTTACTGCCAGTCCCATTTCCATTGTTTTACCTACGGGGCTACCCAATGGGCGCTATCGAATTCGGGTAAAAAGCAGTATGCCAGTAGCCAACAGTCTAGAGAATAGTGATGTATTTACAGTCACTTCCACGCCAGTTATTACTGCTACCGCCAACGGCCTCAAATCTTTGTCTGTTTGCAGCGGCGCACCCGTAACCCTTACTTCGTCTAATGGATTTACGATGTACAGTTGGAAAGGCCCCGCTGGTTATACAAATTCCTCCCAGTCTCCGATGTTGACTTCCACGATTCCGGGGTATTACATCGTCACGGGTACGAGCTCCTGCGGAACCGCCAAAGACAGTATTCAACTCTCAATCAATCAAATCCCCAACGCTGTTGATGCGACCAATCGTACCAGCTACGTATCGGGGGAAACCATCCAATTGAAAGCGCCTTCCGGAACGGGATATACCTATGCGTGGACGGGCCCTAATGGATTTATGTCTACCCTGCAAAATCCAACCATCGCCAACGCGGCCGTCGGTATGAGCGGAAACTACGTTGTTACGGTAAAGGCCAATGGTTGTGAGGCAAAAAATGAGTTAATGATTACGGTTTCTAATCAACCCGTAACGGGCATAACAACTGTATCCGCAAACCCTGGAGTTGTGTGTCCCAGTGCAAACGTCAGCGTGAGTTTTGTAAAACAACCCAGTAATGGCGTAGCCACTTTCAACGTTTTTCTGACCAATAGCACTGGACAAAAAATCGGTGGCAGTTTAGGCAGCGGAGCCGCGAGTCCTTTGTCGGTACGAATACCTGATGCTACTCCTGCGGGGGCTGATTATCGATTACAGGTAGAAGTATCGGATGCCGTAAAGGCACAAAGTGGCGCGCTAACGGTGTTGCAACGGGCTTCTGCTCAGATGCTTAGTCCGCGTGGCGATACTTCGGTGGTGTTCAGAAAAGCGGGCGATAACCTTAACGTGCGGGTTCGGGTGCAGGGAAGTGGCCCTTTCACACTTAATTTCAGCGGCGGAAGCCGAACAGTCCGCAATGCTGGCGATACGACCCTGAGTTTTCGGATTGAAAATGAAACGACCTTCACTTTTCAGGGAGTAACGGGTGCTTGCGGGGTGGGTACGTTGAGCGGTGTGCGAAGCGCCCGCATAGCCCTCAAACGTGTAGTTGCCATAGAAGAAGACAGTCTTGGTCGCCCAGCAGTGACGGTTTTCCCCAACCCAGTGGCCCACAAACTGACGATTCAGCTTCGGGATAATTTGCCCACAAATGTGACAACGGAGGTGCGAATGTTTGACTTGAAAGGAAGTGTGGTAAAAAAGGTTACTTTCCGTAACTTACAACACGATTGGGATATAAGTAGCCTTCCTTCGGGATTTTATGTAGTGGAAGTGATTCGGACCGAAACTCGGCACACCTTTAAAATCAGGAAAGAATGATGCAAACCATGAAGATACAAGGATTGATTTTTGCGCTAATGATTGGCGTTTTGGGGTGCAAAAAAAAGGATGTTAGCACCCAAATGGACCGCGCCTGGATTATGAAGCAAGCGGTTCATATTCCGCAGGGTGGTGGCGGACGAACCAAAGTTTACGAGCGAGGACAAGCTGGCAATCTGTTTAATTACGACGGATTTTTGCTGGATTTGAGTAATCAAAATGCCTTACAGTTTACCGACATCGGGCAGGGAGGCGACCGTTTTGATTTTACGGGAAAATGGCGCGTTGACCAAAATGTCCGTCTCGTACTGTTTGAACTGAGTCCTGAGCCTACTTGTAGCGAAGGCGTGGATTGTGCCAAAGAAGGTATTCAGTTTTTTATTGATAAAATATCAGACACTGAGCTGAAAATCAATCGATTGTATGTCAGTGACAAAACGGGAAATACCGTGAATGAATATACCTTAATCCCCAAGTAATTGATTGAATACAACGCTACTCTGTACAAAAAAATGGTCTTTACAGTAATACGACGCATCGGTAAAAAACAACTCTGTTCAGGGCTGTTGTTGTTTTTGTCGTATGTGGGTATGGCCCAAAATCTGAATCTAAACGCTACTGGACCAGGAAGTCGGGCAATGGCGATGGGAGGGGCCTTCATCGGGGTAGCTGACGATGCTACCGCGATGTATTGGAATCCAGCGGGCATTGCCATGCTTAATTATGATGACGAATTGGCCGAAGGCATTGGTCCGCATCTGTTGTGTTCGGGCAGGAATACCACGCTTCAAGTACCCATTGATGCAACCCGATTTTCTACCACGTCCAATTTTGGCCCGACCTTCATCGGGGCCGTAATGCCGTTTTCCGCGTCCCGGCTAAAGGGAGAAAGGCATTATCGGATTGGCGATTTGGACCGTAATATTGTACTCGGGGTGGCTTACCAAAGTGTGACTGATGCCAATAAATATACCATTGACCGCACGGTGGCTTCGGCTACCGAAAGCATCAAAAACAACCTGACCATCAGCAACGCGTCGCTAAGCGCGGCTTATCAACTTAGCCGTTATGTTGGAATCGGCGTGACTGCCAACTACTGGTTTGGGATGGGGAATAAACTGAATTATACCTCAGGAGAGCGTACCTTGAATGTAAATCGAACGGGAGAAGGGACGTATGACATCAGCGGGGTGAATTTTGTGACGGGGTTTTTGGCCGATTTTTATGAAGCAAACGTTCCGCTGCGCGTAGGCCTCCGCGTAACGACTCCTTTCAATCTCCGCAATAATTTTACTTACAGCGGTACCGTCACCGATGCGTCGCTGGATGCGACCGAGTTGCGCAGTTACGAACAAAAATATAAAATGCCTTTTACGGTTGGGATGGGTCTTTCGTACCGCGTTCCCTTTTTTCCATTGCTGATGCTTGCCGCCGATGCCGAATGGCTGCCCTATAAAAATCAAGCCATTTCCCAGACTTTTTATGAGTACAATCAATACAATAGCCTGGACCCGAATCGGGGGTTGCCGTTGGTCATTCAGACGCCGCGCCCGCCCGTGATTAGCAACGAAAACCATTATCAATTACGCAGTGGCTTAGAGTTTTTGCTCGTTAATGCCGAAAAAGTAGAATTTCGAGTAATGGGTGGCTACCGCATCCAAACCCAGCTAAACGAAGACGGGTCGAGCAGTAAGGCCAAGGGATTCAGCGCGGGAGCGACGCTCTTTTTTGATCGTTTCAAAATTCACGCGGGCTTTCAACAAATGAAATATCCGCAAACCACGGCAGGAGTGACCAATCAAACGACCCAAAGCGCTTTTTCGGTGGATTTGGTAGTCCATCTGGTAGAAGATATTTTTTGACATGAAATTACGGAAACTTCTTTTTGGATTGCTGCTGATTTTTGCCGTTTCTGAGGCAAAAGGGCAAAGCTTCGTGACGTATTACAAAAAAGGAGAAAGCCTGAGCCAATCCAAAAATTGGCCCGAAGCCATCGAATATTTAAAGGCGGCGTTGCAAGGTTCTGGAATTGATAAAAAAAGCATTGCCACGCGCAACGGCGTTGCGGCTTACTTTCCTAATCGGGAGTTGGGTATTATTTATTTTATGCAGGGAAAAAAAGAAGAAGCCAAGCAACTTTTGGAAAAATCGTACCGTGATGAGCCTACCGACCGAGCATTGGAGTTTCTTCAAAAATTGGACCCCGCATGGATGTCAAACCACCAAATGGCGACCATTCCGCAACCAAAACCATTGTTTGAGAAAGAAAAACTTGAGAAAAACGCTGAATCGGTAGAAGGTGGCGGAAGTTTGACCTTCAAAATCCCCGTTCGGAATGAAGGAGAAGGACGATTTGATAACGGAAAGATAAGAATTGCGGCCGCAACACCCGTCAAAGGCGTTGAATTTGAGCCCTTGGTGGCGGTGGGAGATGTACGGGGAGGCGGCAGTCGATTGGTGCAAATAACGATTAGAACCAATCAATTGCTGACCGACGGCAAAGTAGCCCTGACTTTGACTTTAGAAAGCGAATCGGGTACGGTGTGGGATGAACTACCCGTTAGTTTCGGTACGCTCAGTCCGCCAGCGCCGCTGATGAAACTGGTCGGGTTGGTTGCGGCCAATGATGCTAAATTGGTGCTGGAAAAAGGCCGCAGGTTAAAGGCCGTCAAACTTATGCTCAAAAATGAAGGCCGAGGAACGTTGACAAAACCGCGTATTACGCTCACTTTAAATGAACAGCCTATAACGACTAGCACCAACGGATTAACCACGATTCTGGCGGGAGAAACCGCGACAATTCCTTGTGAGTTTTTTATCCCATCTAGTTTTGTCGCCGCCACTGCTACCGTGGGTGTAACCGTACAAGAAGGAAGTGGCACGTATACTTTTAGCGAAAAAATAGCCGTGCCGGTCCAAGAACCCGTGACTCCATTGGTTCATTTCGACAAAACAATGACCCAATGGGAAGGCATCCGTGAAGGGTTTATTACTCGGCTTTCGCAACCGACGCTGAAATATGCCGTCGTGAATGAGTCGGATGAGCCTTCCAAGGATTTGATTGTGAAGGTAGTTCAAGCGCCAACCAACGTAGGTTTATTGGTGCCCGCCTCCAAGAAAGTTGCTCCGTTAGAATCCAATAAAACGGTGGGAGATGAGGCCAAGCTGAGCGTTTCACCCAAATTGTTGAAGGGAAATTTAGCTAAGTTTACCCTACGTTTGGAAAACCCCCAAGGCAAATTGTTGGATAAAATGGACGTAGAAGTGCCCGTTTTGGTGCCAACAAAGTCCAAGGTCTCCATACCGAGCGCGGAGGAATCTCATAACCTGACCGTTAAGATTGGGGAGTTTTTAGAAAACAATTTTTACTTTAACCTCCGTTCGATGGGTTCAGCCGACGAAGACATTGAGACCAAAAGTAATTTCCAAAAAGAGTTAGTTAGGCTTTGCTTCAAAAAAGGTGATAAAGTAAGCATCGGCAATGACATTGTTCCGAGTGAGCTAATTCTGGCGGGTAAATTTCCTGAGGCTTACGAAGCGGAGAGTTACCTTAATAATTTATTTTTGTGGTATGATAGTTATCAGGTTGATTTTCAGTCGGATGATGCACGATTTTCTCCCATTTTGTTTTCAGACAAAGGCGTTCCTTACGTTGATGTTTACGTCTCAAAAACCTTTACTGGAAAATCCAAAAGCAAGGATTTTTTTGGGGTTACGGTAACGCAGGAAAATCTACTTCAAATTAAAATTGTCTTTGACCGCTACCGACAGTCAAACGGCAAATGGGACAGTCGACAATTGTCGGTGAAAGGCGTAGAAAAGGTGAAAATACCCACAACTATCGCCGTTTTTCCGACGGCTGATGAATGGGAGAAAAAAGAGGCGAATGAGAAAAACGAGCTGATGTCACTATCATCTACCTTGAATGGATTGGTTGAAAATCTAAAAAGCAAACTGCCGCCCACCACCAAGCGCTTGGTGGCAGAGCATTTTATGAAAAAGGATGGTAAAAGTGAAGAAATATACACTTATAAGATAGAAAACGAGTTGACGACATCGTTGGCACTCAAAAAAATAAAATGGATTAATGCTGAAGACTGGGACCCGCTAAAGGCGGTTCCCAACGAAGAGTTTTTGATGGAAGGCACCTATGAATTGGGAACAGCAGGCCTGAAACTCAAAATCAATGTGCGGAATTTTAGAACCTACGAATCAGTAGGCGAGGCGGAAGCAATCATCAATCCCGAGTTGTTGGGCATTGCAACTAAATGATAACCAATGAAATGTAAATATTTTATTAGGATGCTAGTGGGGTGGCTGTTGGTCGGTGGGTTGGCCCGTGCCCAGCAACCTCTGCCCAATCGAAATGTGAACAATGGGTCAGTTCCTGCCTATGAGGGCGAAATCAAAGAGCCGACCCGGGAAGAATTGGACGGGGAGTTTAAGAAACGTACCGAACAGCAAATTCTGCGTTTGCAGGAGTACATCCAAATCATTTCGGATAAAAAACAGTCGGATGAGAACCGGGACAAAGCCATCAAAGAGGCCATAAAATTGTTTCAACCCGGCTCGGTGGTGCAGGTGTCGTCGGGCAAAAAGGGCTCATCGGTGATTTCGCGCAGCGTCGGAGATTATTTCAGGCGATTGAAGGCCCTGCAATATCCACAGGTAGAGATTACTTTTTATGATGCGACCTACGTGGGCGATTACCGTAAGGGTGCTGACGGGGGCTATTACACCACGGCCACTTTTTCGCAGGAATTTAAGGGGAAAGACGAAAAAGGGAACATCATGTATCAGGACAAAACCACCAAAGATGTGGATGTGTCGCTGCAAAATCTGATGGATGAGGATTTTTATAAGCAAAATCGCTGGATTATAAAATTCGGGAATATCAAAGTGACCGAAACCAAAACGCCCGGAAAGCCCATCAATTAAAGGAGGGATTTTGCTGGCATGGTTATAAAAAGTAAGGGAGTTTGTACTTTATACGTTACTGCCCATGCGTTGTTTTTTTGTCTTTATTTTACTGGCAGCAACCGCGTGTTTGACGTGGGCGCAAACGGCTGTAAAACGGATAAAAACCCCCGAATCTACCGTTCAAGAAGTAAAGCAATTGGATGATTTTTTTGACCGATTCAACGCAGCACGCCTTCCAAACGGTCAAAAAGCTCCCGACTCCCTCAAGACTGCGCGCATTCGAGTGGCTTATTTGGAACAACTTGTAAATTCTGAAGATACCAAGTGGCAAAAAGGGCCCGACCGTGAAAAACTCATTCGGTTTCTTCAATTGGTTTGTGATGAGCGTAATTCGCTGTTTTTGAATAAGTTTGACGAGCAAATCTATTGCATTACTTCGTGCAATGTAGACTATTTCGGGACCCAGAGCCTCGCCGATTTATTGTTTCGTCGTAAGGTCTTCAACGACCGGCATCAATGGGTGTTGCAGGGCGCGTCAGATCCTTTTTTAGAGCAATTGGAGCAGAAAATTGAAGGGCGCGGAATTGTTCCCAATGCCCACGAAACCAATTTTCTGAGTTTGTCGAATGAACTGCACGCGGGTATCCCGTTGCGGAGTTACACCGATTCTACCTTTCGATTCGACGCGCTGAGCGCTTTTATTTTTGCCGTCGATAGTCGTCTTATTAAATTTAATGAATGCGAACGGGTCACCGTTTTTTTGACTGGAATTAAAGGTTGGGTGATGAAATTAGAGGATTTTACGCGTGAAAAAGGCAATACTGGCTGGCTCATCAGCGACTTAATGGAAGTAAAAGAGGAGCCGTCAAGTAAATTGATGTTTCAGAATCGGTAATTCTTTACCATTAAGTAAGTTTCGGATTGTAGACTACAACGCTATTCAAAAAGCAACAAAGCCGATTGAAATTTGACATCATCACTATGAGACTTCTTGGCTTAGACAGCGAAGCAACCAGTGAAATAAAAAAGAGGTTGAACTATGATTGAATACACGACTGAACCTGTTGAAATAGATGTTAGGGTAGGTGCAGGATATGGCCACGAAAGAGCCGCGTTGAGAGATTTGCTTGTAGGGCCAGACGGAACAAGCTCATGGGAAAGTGTACGCATTGGAAGACGTGACTTTCCTGTTCAAAGAATGCCCTATATGCTTCAAGATGGGATAATTACCGTCCATGAAGGCATAAGAATTAACGTATATCGTGGTACTACTCACCATTTTAGGCTATTAGAGGCAACTTTGGAAGAGATTCCTCCTTCTCATTTAGAATTGTTTGTACAACGAAAACCTTTGGGAATCATTCTCAATGATTATGCTGGTCTAAACAGTAGTATGCGTTTTACAGGAGGGGTAAATCCTAGTAGAGATTATGCCGACACTGCCGCTTTGGATGAATCCAGAGGAATCATTATTACGTATGGTGCTTTGTGGAGTTTTCATGATAATGGATTTTCTCCCACCCTTATTCATGAAATTGGGCACGTAATGACCCACCATGGAGAAATTAACTATCGCCGTTTTGAAACGAGTGTCAGAGATGGGTTGATTCAAGAAAGTACTTCTGGAGGCCACTCTCGTAGCGGAGGTCGCGATGAAGGTTTGTGCGATGTGTATATGTACATGATTTGTTACGGCGCTGTCAACCCAAATTTGGTCAGCTATTGGAGCTCCAAAACCACTGAATTAGCAGCTTCTGCGGAAGCCTTAGAAGGGATTCGAAACACACCAGCATTTAGCAGGATGCTAACCGCTGGATGGCGAACTCGATACCAAACAAGACGACGATAGCGTAAAAATCCCTACTCTCTCATTACCCTTTACCGTTTACTCAATACTTCTTGCTATTCATGGGCTCTTTGCCTAAGTTTGATTATAGCATTTCCAATCTCTACTCTATGCTCTCGACACTAACTTTCAGTAATGACCTCAAGCAAGCCGTTCAGATTGCCCAGTCGGTAGCGAAAGAAAACCAGCACGCTACGTTTTCGCCTGGACATTTGCTGAAAGGGCTATTGCACAACGATGTAGGTTTATCCAGCGTCTTAGCCATCTGGGATGTAGATATTCATTATCTGCGTGATTGGGCTGATATTCGAATCGAAAAATATCCTAAGTCGGCGCGGCTGGGTGATTCTATCCGTGGAGACGCGCAGGTGCAAGCGGTGTTTGAAGTTTCGGATGTTATCCGGATGAAATTGGGGGAGGAGGAGGTGACGCCTTTGGCCGTTTTGGCCGCGATTGCGCGCCCTGGAGTGGGCTTTCAAAAAGACCAACTGAAATCCTTTCCGCTCACAGAAACCGAGCTTTTGGAAAAATTCATGGCTTCGGCGGGTGTTCAAAGTGCGGTTAACCCACAAAACGGCTCATCTCCTGCCAAAGGCACCCCTACCTCGGTGGGCGGCAACGCCACCGCGCAGGCCTTGTTGAAATACTGTGTTGACAAAACGGCCATTGCCCGCGAGGGCAAACTCGACCCCATCATCGGTCGCGACAAAGAAACCCGCATGATGGTCGAAATCCTAGGCCGACGTACCAAGCCCAATGTTATCATTGTGGGTGAGCCGGGCGTGGGCAAAACCGCCTTGGTCGAAGGATTGGCCCAGTTGATTGTGGCGGAGCAAGTGCCAGGGCATCTCCAAAAAGCCGCACTCTTTCAGCTCGATATGGGCGCGCTCATTGCAGGCGCTTCTTACAAAGGAGAAATCGAAGACCGTCTCAAAAATATCATTGCCGAAGTCAAACAGCACGAACGGGCCTTGCTCTTTATTGACGAAATCCACGTACTGATGGACCCCCAAAGCGGGGCCATGGGACTGGTCAATTTGCTCAAACCCGAACTGGCGCGCGGAGAATTGACCGTCATTGGCGCCACAACGCTCGACGAGTTTCGTAAATTCATGGAACCCGACGAAGCCTTCAGCCGTCGCTTCGAACTCGTCAAAGTCGAAGAACCCGACGAAACCACCGCGGGCCGCATGGTGGGCAAAGTCGTTTCGCTTTTTGAAGACCATCACCAAATCAAAGTCGGCGAAGGAACCATCACCGAAACCGTTCGGCTGGCCCGGCGCTACATCAAAGACCGTCGCCTGCCCGATGCCGCCATTGACCTCATCGACCGCACGATGGCGGCCATGAAACTTATGTCCGAGACCACGCAGCGCGAGATAGATTTTTTGCGTACCGAGCTTTCCAGTCTGCGCGAGTCGCATGGGAGCGGCGACCCGATATTATATACCCAAGAACTGCGCTGGTTTGAACGCCAGTTGCAGCACCGACTCAGTCCGATTTTGTTGGGGCAGTTGGAAGAAGAAACGGAACTTGCCCAAATGGAATTGCCGGAAGCCGTGGCGGATTACCTGACGGAGTTGTTGATAAAACTAGAAACTTTGGGTGGTCAGAAAAAAGAGACGGTGGAAAAACACGATGTGGCGGCCGTAGTGGCGCACAAAACGGGAATTCCGCTGGGTAAACTTCAGTCCAAAGAGCGAGAAAAACTGCTGCAATTGGACGAACACCTCAAAAAACGGGTGGTGGGACAAGACCACGCCATCAAAGTGATTTCGGATGCCATTCTGGAAAACCGCTCGGGGCTGAGCCGTCCGGGGCAGCCGATTGGTTCATTTTTCTTCTCAGGCCCCACGGGTACAGGTAAAACGGAGCTGGCCAAAACGATGGCAGATTTTCTGTTCAACGACGAAAAAGCCCTGATTCGTTTCGATATGTCGGAGTTTAAGGAAGAGCATTCGGCGGCGGTGCTGTACGGTGCGCCTCCGGGCTACGTGGGCTACGAAGAGGGCGGATTGTTGGTGACCAAAATCAAACAACAGCCTTTTGCGATTGTGTTGTTTGACGAAATCGAAAAAGCGCACCCGTCGGTTTTTGACCTGTTTTTGCAGATTCTGGACGAAGGTACGCTGCACGACCGTCTGGGGCGGGAGGGGGATTTCAGCAATGCCATTATTCTGTTTACATCCAACATTGGTGCGGATTGGATAGTGGAGCAGTTTGGGAAGGGTAAAATTCCTGCTTCTAACGACGTGTTGGACTTGATGACCAAGCACTTCCGTCCCGAGTTTTTGGGGCGATTGACGGAAATCATTCCTTTCAGTCCGATTACGGAGAATGCAGTAATCAACATCTTTAATATCCAGCTCAAGCCGTTGGTGGTATTGCTGGAAAAACAGGGTATTACGCTGGAGATTGATGACGAAGCGCGTAAGGCGTTGGCGTTGGAGGGCTTTACGCCCAAATACGGAGCGCGTCCGATTCGGGGGGTGATTCGTAACCGCATTCGTCGACCGCTGTCGCGGATGATTGTTTCGGGAGAAATCAGCAAGGGAAGCTCAGTAACGCTGAAGTTGAGCGAAAATGGTGAGTTTGAGTGGGTGAAAGAAGCTGAATAAAGGTCGGTAACTAATTTTAATAGCCCATGAACGAAGAAGAAAGAGCGCAGATTGTGAGCGAAATTAAAACGATGATGCGCATAAGCCCGATTAATATTGATCTTGAACAATTTGGTATTAAAGTTAAACCCAATTCAGAGTATAAAATAGGTACGCATATCGGTTTTAAGTTCCAGTGCAAAAACCCAGATGGGCTTACAAATGCTTTATTGGGAAGTCAGGAGTTTAATTTAGACAGTACCAGCACGGTTTTAGGTTGGTTTATGCAGCTCGCTACGCATGGAGTGGGCTTTCGACAAATAGGAAGGGCAAGGTCGATACACATTGAGATTGACGAGCAGGATTGTGATATACATATTGATACGCACGGCATTGTAGCAGGGCTGGGAGTGTACTATTTCAAAGGAATGGAAGGCCACTTGAATTGGGATTTGATACCGAGTTATTTCCCAACGCTGCACCTTGGACGGAATTCATTTCTGGGCCTGTACGTAGGCCTTACGGATTCTTTGGATGAAGAAAGCATTTTGGAAGGTTTAGCAACGCACGGCCCAGTGCTTCCAAAACTCAGTAAGGCTACCTTGAATTTGCTTTCAAGGGCGGAGGTGGGCGTACAGCTTTATATCGGTGAAGCAACTGGACTTCGGGCAACTGTATCTGGTTTGGGAGACGAAGCTAAAATATGGGGCTCGTTTGAAACGAGGATTGGACGGGATGCAAACCTTAGGTTTTCAGCCACCTCAAATGAAGCGAAATTAACGCTCGGAGGTACGTGGTGACGACTGGCTTGGAATCGCAGTTTATCGCTGAATGATAGACGATTATACGATGAAGAAAATAACGACTAAGACCATTCATTAATCCTGATTAATACCATGGCTTATACTGTCCCAAATATGAAATTAATACCGCAGGACAAAGGAATGTCTTGTTGGTATGCCAGTGCTCAAATGCTGATTAACTGGCGGAGAGAAATGTACCAAATGTCTGAAATGGGAATTCTTGACCCAAGCGAAGATGCGGGAAGTAAATCTATCTACGCATTGGATAGTGGGATTCAGAATCCGCAGATTATTTCGATGGCCAAGCGACTGGGCTTGGTGGCTGTTCCGCCATTGTCGCCTACCGAAGATGCGATTGAAAACTGGTTGTTTCAATACGGGCCGTTGTGGGTCAATGGCATAAGCCATATTGTGGTTATTGCGGGCATTAAAGCAGGAAACGTATTAATCTACGACCCTTCTCCGGTCAATAAAGGCAGTATTGGCTGGAGAAGTTTGGATACATGGTATGTTGGCAATGCGGTAGATTCGAGAGATACCGCCAATAGTGTGCAAACCGTGTTTTTGCATTGCCCGTAAAAAGAACGTTGGACAAAAATGCTTAACTACTCGGCAACGCGTAGGAATACGCAATTTTTAAAACAGGTGTTTTCACTATAAAATCCTTGAGAGTGAACCGGTAACTTTGTTCAGTATTAAAATAAATAAAAAAAACGCTAAACGACACAGTCATGCCGGTCAATCAAACAATCGTTGCTTGGATAACAACTCGGGTGGGAACACAAATTGGGAACGGGGAATGTTGGACTATGGTCGAAACAACATTGCGGGAGTCGGGAGCGCGCACATCCAACAGTATCATGGGAGCAAGCGGTGTCACTGCCAATGCCGATTACGTGTGGGGAACGCCCACGACCCTAGCCAATCTGGCCCCGGGAGATATTATTCAGATGCGAAACTATCGCTATTCGGAGTCTGACGGGGCTTATCAAACGCGCCCGCACCATTCGGCAATTGTAGAAGCAGTTTGGGCCGACGGCGTGATTGATGTCTTTGAGTGCAATGTCAACGGGTCGCGCCGGGTTCAACAAAATACATTGTATTTTCAGAGCGGCGACGGAATCTCGGTAAGTGGCAGATGGTGGTTTTATCGCCCCATACCAAGAACGTAGAAACGGTGTATTACGTAGAACTACCCGATTTTAAAATCACGTAGTTTCACGATAAAATCCTTGAAAATCAATATTTACCTTTGTAACGTTACTAAAGCATAACCTACTAATAAACCTTAACCATGGCAATCGAAAAACCCCAGTTGGGCGGCGTCGTAATCGACGAAGGTACCAGCGAAGCAATCAAACTCCTCCACGACAACAAAACGGCCATTATCAGCAAGTTTACGGCTGATTCTATGAGTCAAGCTCCCGTAGAAGGTATCCAAAAATTGCAAGATGCGTTCGACCATTTTCAGCCTCAGGTCGAAGTAAGTCATACAACTGAAGAGGGAGCGGAAGTGAATGAAACCCTTAGTTTTACGAGTGTGAGCGCCTTTACGGTAAAGGGAATGATTGAGCAAAGCGGCTTCTTGCAAGAACTGAAGGGCAAGGAAGACGACTACCAAACGCTCATCAAACGCCTGATGACCAACAAAGTGTTCCAAAAATTGTTGGCTGACCCAGCTGGCAAAGCTGCATTTTTAGAAGCCCTCACCGCCATGATTGCCGAATTAGACGCAATTGACGAGGATTAAAAAACACTTTAACTATGTGACCTATGTTTCTCTGTGGTTACACCCCTAACTGAATGACGAACTTTTGCAACTGAAACCCGCTATGGCACAAGAAGAACAACTACCTCAATCAAAAGAACTTTTCAAAGAGAAGGCTGCGCCCCGTCCGTTGACTCAAATAGTCCCTCAATTGTCAAAATATGGTGGTTTTGAGTTTATTAAAACCATCGTGGACGGCACAGAAAATATGGACCCAACCAAAAAGGCGCGTAAAGCGATGTTTTTGGAGGAAGAAGACAACAAAGCTGATCGCAAAAAACTCAAAAAACGCCTTCAGGCCGTGGCTGATTTGCTGTCAGCACACGATAATGTAGCGGATATGATTGCCGATGCCGAACAAAAAGCGTCCTCGGCCAGCGAAACCCTTAAGGCTAACCTACTCAATTGCCTCAGCCAGACGGAGGAACTGGAGCGCTCTTATCGTTCGTTGGCGTTGTTTTTTGAAAATACCGCCGAAGAAAAGGTTAAAAATTTGGTGCTTTTTGATGCAGGCAACGACATGACCACTGATGTAGATGGTTTTAGTAATCCAACAGGAATTTTTGAGCAACTAGCCAAAGAATTGCGTGACAACTACGACCGTTTTGATTTAACAAATAATTATTCCTTGGTGGTGATACCGGGCTGGTTGAAGAAAAATATCATCGTGGACAAATGGGCTGAACTTGCCCACCAAAACAAAACGATGATGATTACCGATTATCGCCACTTAGACAGTGCTGAAGATGTGGAAGCTGCCTTCGACAAAGATAAATTGACTGGCTCGGATGCGTACAAATCGCATGTAATGATGCCTTGCAACTGGGTGGTGGGCCGCGAAGCCAATACTGACATCGGCGAAGAAGATCACCTTTTTGTACCTCCTTCGATGGCCTTGGCTGGCTTACTTTGGGGCGGAAATATTGCCCAGCCATCGGCGGGATTGGCCAACGGTAAACTCAAAATGGCCAGCGGAACGCGCTTCACGATGCGTAAAAACGAAGTGGCACAATTGGAAAACAGAGGCTTGATTCCGCTGATTTATGAGTGGGGACGCGTGGTGCCGCAGTCGGCCAAAACCCTCTTTGACGGCGACAACGTCGGCTTACAAACGTACAGTGTGGTACGTGTGTTTGACTGGATTGGCAAAATCATGCAAGATTTCCTGAACCGTCGCACGTTTGAGAACATCGATAATAAGATGTTGGAAGACATCAAAAAGCAGATTTCGAAGTTCTTGGCCGAAATTCGCGGACCGGGCAAAATCATCGAAGACTACCGCAATCTGGAAGTAAAGCGCCATCCACAGAAGCCTACCCACGTGATTGTGAACATGGATTTGAAGCCCTTCTTTCCCGCCAAAGTATTTGCTATCAACATGACCGGCACCAAAGGCGATTGGGATTCGGAATTGAAACCGTAAAACTTCAGAAGGTGTCACTCCGTAAAAAGAGTGACACCCATTAAAAGACACAAAGATGGGAAAGCCCGCTGCTGCTGTAGGTGATATGCATATTTGTCCGATGGTAACGCCTGGTACACCGCCTGTTCCTCACGTAGGAGGACCAATTTTACCTCCTGGCGCGCCGACGGTTTTGATTGGGGGAAAGTTTGCAGCTACTTTTGGAAATATGTGTGTATGTACTGGGCCACCTGACAGTATTGTGTTAGGCTCTTTGGGGGTGTTCATTGGTGGCAATCCCTCGGCCAGAATAGGTGACACTACGGCCCACGGCGGAAGTGTAGTGTTAGGTAATTTTACAGTACTGGTAGGCGATTTAGATGTTTCTACTTTAACTCCTGCTAATATTGGTTTTATCTTGGGCTTTATTAACAACTCCAATTCCGTCGTCAATTGTGGGCATATCATCGACCAAGTTATTAGTATGATACGTACTGGTACGGGGGGCGCCGCCCCTGCGGGAGGAGATGGATCGTTCTCAGAAATTAATAGTCGTTTAGGGGTTAATATTAACTTTAACAACCCCACCAACCTGAACACTGTCTTCAACCAAGTACAAGCTGGCGGACCAGGTACAATGCAAGTTGTTGGCATTGATTATGGAAATGGAAATTCACACATAGTAGTTGTAGCAAACGTTAACGGCCAGACGGGAGTGATGGAAGGACAAAATTGGGGCCCAGGGCAAGACCGAGGTTTTATTACCGACCCAGCCGTAGCCAATGCCCGATACAATCCCAACGGAACTACTACTTATGCCGCGAGTCCAGTGCCATAACTCAACTAAATGGAACCTTAGGATGAAACGATATTGGTTGTATCTGATGCTCATTGCAGTTTGTCAAACGTATTGTGTTGGGCAAAAAAAACAACAAAAATTATCCAAAAATAAAATGGTTGACTACTATCAAGCACGGACGATTGCACTCGAAAAAATGGCTACATTTTCTCCCGCAAAAGATATAGTACTGTGGGAAGAAAAAACCATCACAAAACCCTACGGATGGATCTTTATTTTCACTACTGAAAAATACATTGAAACCCGTAATCCAAATGATACTCGGCCTGGCACGCCCGCTATTATTGTAGAATACCAAACAGGACTAGCCACCGAAACACCTTCCTCCGTGCCTCTGGAAACCTTTTTGAGAGAATTTGAGAAGAAGTTTCAGCCAAAGTATTAAGGAGATTCAACAACATTAACCAATCAAGTAGGAATTCAATCATTTATTTTTCACTCATAAACATTTTAACCTCAAAACGCTTACAACCATGGCACACAAGGCAACCATCAAAATCGACGGCACTGAATTCGAAGTACTACATTGTTCATACTCGTTTCACCAACACGTAAATCCTCATACCAACGAAACTACTTCAGAAGTATTTGGCGGCAACATCGACGTAACCATCGAAACGCGAAACGCAAACGCGAAAATCATTGAATTGATGACCCTCCAACACAAAGACGACATCGACGGCGAAATTAAATTTGTGAACCAAAAAGGCGAAGAACTACGCACGATCAAGTTTAATGATGCCTCGGTGGTCAACTTCAGCGAAACCTTTAACTTGGCAGGAGCGGGCACAGGAACCCAAACTTTTACCATCTGCTCACGGGACTTGGACGTCAATGGGCAAAAATTGAAATTGAAAAGAGAGTAGCCTCTAAGCCTTTGGTTGTGCCGCATTTTGCGAAATAAACCCTCGCTAATGTGGCACAACTGCGTTTTTGATAGATTGACACTTTTTATTTTTAGCAAGTTACACGTTACATCATGGCTCTCACCAACACTTTTACTGCCAGCACTGAAATCACCATCAACGGTGAAACCATTCGGCGCGTCAATCACCTGCGGATTGGTCAACGGTTTGAAAGTCACCACGATTTCGAAATCAGCGTATCGCCAGATATGCTCGCCAATCGATTTATAAAATTGAAAGAACTGGCAGAAAAATTTGTGGGAAAAACGGCGGCCATCACCCTGCGTCAGGGTCGGTTAGGTGTAACTGAACAAACGCAGATTTTTTCGGGAATCGTCACGTCGATTCGGTTGGTTAAGGGGCAAAGCCAATCGAGTACTTATCTGATTTCGGGGTTAAGCCCCACCATCCAATTAGCGGCGGGTGTGACAACGCGCAGTTTTACTGATAAATCGCTGATGGATATTGTTACACAGGTACTTTCTCCTTTTCCCTTCGCCTCAAGTATGGCTCCAGCCAACAGTACGCCTATTCCTTACGTGACGCAGTATGAAGAAGATAACTTCCATTTTTTGCAACGCTTGGCTGAAGAGTTTGGCGAATGGATGTTTTATGACGGACGATCGTTGATTTTTGGTAAAAATATCCGAGAAACCTCCCCCACGGTAGCCTTGACCCACGGCACCAATCTGTTTGATATGGAATACGGATTGCGGGTAACACCCCTCAATTTTAAGGCTTCCTATTTTAATTATGAGGCGTTTGATTTATTTAAAGCAGATTCGACAAGTGAACAGGTAGAAGGGCTCAGCTCTTTTTCCCAAATGACATTTGACCGCTCCAAAGAAGTTTTTGCCGACGATTTGATGAATATCAACTTCACTGACCATGTCAGTGAAAGTAGTCTTAAAACGGCGGTGAAACTCAAGAGAAGTGAGCAGGCCAATAAATTGGCCGTGTTTACGGGACGCAGTCCCGAAATGGAGATGAAAATAGGTGGCTTGGTGAACATCACTGAGCCAGTGTTTATAGATGGAATACGTACAGATACCATTGATTACGGCACGTTTGTGGTGACCCGATTGAATCATTTTGTCGATGCCCGTGGCGTATATCAGGCTAATTTTGAGGCGGTTCCGCAGGATAGTACTTTTCCGCCCGTTGATTATCGAATTGTGACACCGGTAGCTCGGCCACACATCGCGCAGGTGAGGGATACGAATGATCCGTTGAAATTGGGACGGATAAAAGTCCAGTTTGGATGGCAACCGCAGGGTGAAACAACGCCGTTTCTTCGAGTAGCGAGCATGATGACTGGTCGTTCAAAAGGATATTTCATCCCCGAGGTTAGCGATATGGTAATGGTGGACTTTGAGTTTGGCAATCCTGACCTCCCTTATGTAAGCGGAAGTTTGTACGCCAACGATGGAGGCACTCGAATGCCCGGTGATGAATTATTTAAAGCAGATAATCACATCAAGGGAATCATTACCCGGGGGGGTAATCACATTATTATTGACGATAGCGACGGGAAGGAAAACATTAAAATTTTTAACAAAGAAAATAAAAATGAGATTGAACTATCACTCGATGGCGGATCTCACATAAATATCAAAAGTAAAGGTTCGGTGAATATTAGTGCGGGTAGTATCAATCTCAATGCTTCAAAAATTAATATCAAAGCGTCGGAAGATTTGGTGTTACACGGAGAAGACAATATCAAGGGTACGTCAAAAGACAAGATTGATATCCAAGCCAAGAGCTATAAACTAAAATCTGACACGGATGTGGATATTGAAGGAATGAACGTAAATATCAAGGCAACAGCCAATGCCAAAGTAGAAGCTGGAGCACAATTGGAGCTTAAAGGTGGCCCCATGGCGACCATGAAAGCAGGCATTATTCAAATCAATTGATTATGGCCGACGAATATTATCCCGTTCCACCCTCGTTTGGGGCACTGATGAAGCGCCAATTCACCGAAAAAATTTCGGTGGAAGATTCCATTGCCCAAAATATATCGCTTTACTTGGCTTCCAAACCCAAGGAGTTTCATTTTGACCATAATTACGGATGCATCATTCATGGCTATGATTTTCGGCAATTGAGAGATACGCCCAGCAAAGACCAAATCAAACGGTCGGTGGAAGAATACCTCAAAAAATTTGAACCGCGAATTACAATTGTTAAAGTTGATATAGAAATTACGGATGTAGAAGAAAAAGTAGAAGGTGGCAGCCCCCGTATTTGTCGCTATATTCAGATTGTGATTTCAAGTACGTTGGTGCAGACGCAGGAACGCTTGAAAGACATGAAGTTTCGTTTGGTAAGATACTCTTGAGGTAAGCTGCTCACCAATAACCCCTAACTATGTACAACGAACCTCAACGATACAAAACCCGCGAACAAATCCGAAGCGAAATGATTCGGGAAATTGCGCGTTTGTGGCATTATGACGAAAGCGATTTAGCCATTGAGAGCTTTGATCCGCTCGTCGGGATGCTGTTGGGTGCTTTTGCGACGGGCCTTGAAAATGTTCATCATGAGTTAGACAATTCGCGGAGCCGGGTGGTACAGCGCTTGGCACATTTGCTTACGCCAGAGGTCCTGACGGGGCCGCAGCCCGCCCATGCCATGATGAAAGCGGGTATCATTGACCCTACTTTTGACGTATTACCAGAACATACGTTTAACTGTGCGTTGGCGGGGAAAGAGTTTTTTTTCTCATCGGTGGGGCAGTATACCCTGCATAATCTCCGATTGAATACCGTCATCATGCAAAGCCGTATCCGAGAGATGGGTACGGGAGGCGCACCGCGTGAGTTCTTTATGGACCAGGCGTTGCCGTTGGATGAAGTCTGGATTGGTCTGTCTTTAAACGAAGAATTGGAGGCCCTTGATGACCTTGCGCTCTTTTTTGATTGGCGCAATGACCCCTCCCGTGCAGTCCATTTGAGCCGTTTATTGGACGTTCGGATGTTTACCGACACCGAAGAACTTCAAGTAGTGCAGGGGTTGGTCAACAAAAAATCTTTTGACGGTCTGGCCAATGAACTGGGCGCTTCGGCTCGGATTGAGCGAACGGTACAACGCCAATACGATGGGCAGGTACTTAGCGTCAGCAGTCGCAATCGACAAACTGGGGAGGAAATTCCGATTCAAAGCCAAAAGAAAAAATATCCCGAAGCCATCACTTCTTTCCTGCGCCCTGATGAGCTTCAGCGGTATTTTGTGCAAGAATTGTTTTGGGTAAAAATCAAATTTCCGGGTGCGTTATCACCAGAAATTTTGTCACGTATGTACCTCGATGTAAACGCTTTTCCCGTGGTCAACCGCCGGGCGGTTACTAATTTTCAGGAATTGCGTGCGTTGTTTAATGTATTTCCCATTCGTACCGACGAAACCGACTTTTTTCTGGATATGATTGAAGTTGAGACGCCTGCGGGGGTCAAACTCGCCAATGTGCAGCAGTTCAATCGAGAAACGGGTAATCAATATTTGCTCCGACAGGGTGGCGTGGCGCGTTTTGATGAGCGCGATGCTTCCGAAATTTTGTCGTATTTGGTGGATTTACTGCGGGACGAAGGTGCCATGTTTATGGCCTTGGGGCGTGGTGAAATCGAAAACGATGTGGAAGAAATTCGGAAGCGGCTGGAACGTATCAGCAACATTATTAAAAAAGATAATTTTCAAAACTGGTTTATCAGCGCCAAAACCACCGAAAAAACGGGGAGACTCAGTGTGCGTTATTGGACCACGAAAGCCGATGCCGCCAACAACCTCGCGTTTGGGACAAAACTCATGCGAGACCGCGCAAATATTGCTTTTACGGACGAGACAACGATGCTCCTCACAACCACCAAAGGCGGGCAGCGCCCGTTGCAGGGAGACGATAATTTGCCCGTTTTCAAAAAAGCAATCCTTACCCGAGGGCGCGCCGTGACGATGGAAGATTACAAAGCGGTGTGTTTTGCCGAACTGGGCGATAAACTAAAACGGGTGGAAATCAGTAAGGGTTTCAGCATGGGAGCGTCTCAGTATCAGGGGCTACAGCGAACTTTGGACATCAATCTTACGCCTAATCCTGCTAAACCACTTCCGCCCGAGCAATGGTCGGAGTATAGTTTACGCATCAAACATTTGTTGGAAGAACAGTCGTCGGGCGTTTTGCCCATCCGGATGCTGGTCAACGGGACAGTCACGTAAGTGCAGGTCGATTTCTGACTTCATACTTCCGATTTCTTACTTCTGCCTTCCTTTTAATCAACCAAGCCACTAAAATCACACATGTCACCCGAAGAACTCAAATCAGCGTTGGATCAATTGCCCGTCAGGCGGCTTCGGGTAGAGGCCGTGGTGGACGAGTTGATTGCGAGCGGGTTTTGTCGGAAAGAAGAAATTGTCATTTATCCCGAACGCTCCTCGGCGTATTTTTACGAAAGGGATGTTTCAGAAATCGAGGAAGTATTCAACGAACTCACTGGAACGTCGTGGTATCGGGTCAATACCCCCCGCGATGGCCTGTACGACACCTTGCCTGAGCGCCTTTTTCACCGCCCCACTGGCCGCAATAAAACGGATGAGCAATGGGAGGAGATTCGGAATGAAGAAGAACGCCAAGAAGACGATGCGCGGCAGTTTTTTCTGCCGTTTGATAACGCCATTACCCACCAACGGGTGCGCATTGAGCAGTTTGAAAAACAAGCCTTGGCGGGGCAGGATAAAGGTTTTTTGAAAGAATTTTTAGCCGTTTTCTGGCCGGAAAGTGCCCATCTATCTTTGACAGATAATCAGCAGGCTTCCTTGTTTCAAATCACGACCATTGCCCACAAAGCGGCGGGGAATTTGGTGTGGATGCGCGATTGTTTTGAGCAATTGTTGGGTGATTCGGTGGAACTGGACTACGAGTCGATTGTTCAGTCATTACCAGTTGAAGCCCCTTTTATGCCACTGGGAGAGGCCGCATTGGGCGTGGATACGGTCATTGCTACCCCTTCGTTGACAGACCAATTCCTTTGTTTGAAAATCTCCATCGGTCCACTCTCAGCCCACCAAATGGAAGGGTATGTTCCCAATGGCAGACAACGAAAAATGGTCGATTTTCTGGCTGGATTGTTAGTGCCGATTGAATTGGATTGGCGGTTGGAATTGTTGCCCCAAAAATCCGATGATGGATTTCAGTTAAATAATGGAAGTCAGGCGGCATTATTAGGTTTTACGACGGTTTTATGAGTATTTTTAGTGAAGAATGGAGACTAATTTCAAATTCAGTAATTAATCAATTGTAGGAATGTCGTCAACAATACTTACGCTTTTAATCGGAAATATTGCCTTTGGAATAGCCAATTTAGGGATTGTTGCCTATTTAAAATCATCTGCGATTTTCTCCAAGAAATTGTTGATGCACGTGCTCATCGTCTTTGCTCTATTTGCGGCGTTGGGAGGGATGGTTAGTCAAATAACGTCGCTGTCGTTGAGTTTTATTGTGTTCGAAACGGGCGCTTTGATTTTAGGGGTTATCTTTTTAATAACGGTCTACAAAACCTTTTCTACGTGGCTGGAACGTAAAGAGTTTGCCACTGGATTTTGGTTATGCGTCTCACTCATGTTTTTTGGGATGGCGGGCTTTATCCTTTCGTATTCCCTTATTTCCAAACAAACCGGGATGTTTATTCCGTATCTTTCGCTTGGGGCTTTGCGGTATTTGTTGCCTTATGTGTTCATCAAATCGTATGATTTCTGGACGGCTATTCCGCCGAGTGTTTATCGAAAATGGTATTATCCCGTCACGACGCGTGTGCCAGGGATTGAATTGCGAAATACGATGCGGGTCAAGGTCAGAATCAGCAAGAAACCCAATGACCCCACGTGGGAAGGCCACGAATTTGAAGCGCCCCAAGATCGTACTTTGGGCGAATGGCTGCATTATATGATGAATTTGTACAATACCAAAGTGGACCCCAATAACCCTATCTTGTTTGAAGATATTCAAACGGGCCGGGCCGTGGGGTGGGTTTTTTATACCTCCTCGTTTTGGGGGTTATTTAAAACGTACCTTGACCCTGAAAAAAACTTTATACAAAATAACATAACCACGAGCACACCGATTATTGCGCGTAGTTATACCGATTAAACCTGCGTATGGCAACTCCAACTTCAAAGCATTTACCGATCAACTGGGTGGACGGGATGAAAATCACCAAAGACCACCTGTTGGGCAGTGATTTGGCCGCAATCGACGCAATGTGCGATGTGGCCCGTACGCACTTAAACGCCCATACTTACGGCCTTCTGCCTTCCAACGACGGAAAAGTGTGTCAACTGAGCCAAAACGGCAATGAACTGACGCTGCCGTTTTGTCGGGCTGTTACGCCGGGCGGCGTTCGCATTGAATTCCCCGCTTATGCCAGTCAACCCTCGCTGACCTGCTCGCTGTCAAGTATTCAAAACGAATTGCTCAATGAGCGGAGCACGGAGTTTTATGTGTTGCTCATTGTTGACCCGACCAATGTCGTGCCGTTTGGCGAACCCGACCCCAAGGAATCGCCGCTGCGTTTGCCTTATTGGATGCCGTCGCTCCGATTGGCCGTCGCTACCGCCGAGCATATCAAGCACAATACCTCTGGTATTCATCATTTGGTGGTGGGAAAACTCAAAAAAGTAAATCAGCAATTCAACTTGCTCTCGGAGTGGGAATACGTGCCGCCGTGCATGAATATCAGCGCCCATCCAACGCTGATGTGGTATTATGACCATTTTGACGCCTTGATTGGACAGATTGACAAAAACGCTGAGACCACCGTGCAAAATGTATATTTGAAAGCGCAGGACGACTGGTCAAAAAATGTGGGGATATTGGCCCAAAAAGTAATCCTGCACATAGCCGACTCGTATGACCACTATCGCTTGATTCTCAACGAATCGTCGCCTGCGTATTTTGTGGAATATTTCGCGCGATTTGCCCGGGTTTTTATGGGCACCCTACGTTGTTTGCCCCAACGTAACAAAGAATACATGTACAATTATTTTGGACAACGTTTTGGCGTAACGCAGGCTTCGTTTGAGGCAAAACTCAATTTGTTGGTAAAAATTCAGTACAATCACAACGACGTCGTTCCTGCTTTTGCGCTCATCAAAGATTTTCTGGACAATCTCAACGCCATTTTTAATGAATTAAGCGGCCTCGAATACGTCTACAAAGGCGATAGCGACGGCGGGTATCGCGGAAGGGAGCAATACCGGTCGTAAAAGGGGAAAAGTTACAAAAGTGTATGCGTGTAACGAAATGGCGTGGGCCTTCATTAAGTGGTAATTATAAGGGTTAAATCGGTCACCGAAACATGAGTCCTTTTCTAAAATATATTTTGGTCAGCTTGCTTTTTTTTGGATTGCTGACGGCCATAAGTTACCGTTTTCTGAACCCGCGCTCGGCGGGCAAAGCGGCGCTTTCTTCCCAAACGGAAGCGCGGTTTTTGACGGATGTACAGTTACTAGATACCCTTTATCGTTCGTTCAGGATGGCCATCAAAGGCACTGATTTGAGCGCTTTGGCGCAAACAAAAAGCAATCTTCAGGAACAACTTGACGCAATGCAAAAACGCCCCGCAGAGGCTACGGTATTAGACACTGTTTTCAGACGCGTAGTTCGCAATTATAAATTTCTGATACTGGTCAATGAAGAAGCCGTAGCCAATCAAAAAGAGATAGTCGCAAAAAAACAGGCGTATAAAGACCAAATTGAGCGTTTGACGCAGGATAATCAATTTTTGAAACTCCAGATTGCAACCATGCAGTCTCAGCCGCCACCGCCGCCCGTTGCGCGCATTAAATGAATGCAAAAATGGCATCAGGAGCGTATTTAATTTTGTCTCCCAGATTCGAATTCCTAAGATATGAAAGCCCTTAACACTGAAATACGCCGTTCTCGCATTATGTACTTCTGGGCCTGTTATGCAGGCGTTGTGGTCTTGTTGGGTATTTCAATCTATCTAAACCTCCGTAAAATCCCTGAATTAGCCCTTCAACGGAATCAATCGACCGAAACAGAAATAAAAAGCTTTTTGGTCGAAACAGACCGCTTGGATGATTATATCGAAGTGTTGACCAAGACAAAGCCGTTTTCTGCCAAGCAGTTACAGACTGTTTTCGGGTTTATCACTAAACTTCAGCAACGATATGATAAACCGCTTTTTAGGTCTGTCCTGAAAAGTTACGAGGCTTATTTGACGGATTTGGGTAATGCGAGGTTAATACAAGACGATGAATGGAAACAACTCACGGATAAGTACGGTCAGTTGGTTCAGGAAAAGCAAAGCCTTGAACTGCGGCTCCAACAACTTGAACAACAACGCACTCAACCCTAAAATGCCTGTTTAGCGTTAAATTTACCTCTGTTATTGTCACGATATGATTCGCCTACTGTTTGTTTTTGGTTGTATCCTTTTTTCGGTCGCATCGGTTGCCCAAAAAGTAACTTTTGATGACTACAAAAAACGAGCGGATGCGTGTTTTAAAAAACAGGATTATCAATGCGCTAAAGAAAATTATGAACGTGCGTTGCGCATTCGAAACGAAGAACCTTACTGTAAAAGCCAACTCCAGAAAGCCATCAAAGCGTTGGCTCAGAAAACTAACGCTTCCGTTACGCCCAATCCCACGTCGTTTCCCCGAAAAAATACAAATTCCAACCCTGTAACCGAAAAAAACGTAAGCCGCGCTGAATTACCCGATTTTGTACTCGTTAAAGGCGGCACATTTTCAATGGGGGACGACAAAGGAGCCATTGATGAGCGCCCAGTACATTCTGTGACGCTCGCTGATTTTTTTGTGGCAAAGCATGAGGTGACGGTTGTTCAATACCGAACATTCACTAAAGCTACTGGAAAGGTAATGCCCGCACCGCCCAATTGGGGTTGGCAGGATGAGCATCCTATAGTTGGGGTGTCGTGGGACGATGCCGTGGCGTATTGCGAATGGCTTTCGGGTCAGCTAAAAAAAAGAGTTCGTCTTTTGACGGAAGCCGAATGGGAATACGCAGCCTGCGGTGGTGCGGCTAAAAATGCGGTTGCGACCGAAGAGTTGGGTTGGTATGCTGGAAATACCGACGGCGCGGGCACGAAACCCGTCAATACCAAAAAAGCGAACAAGCTAGGACTATTTGACATGGGTGGCAATGCCGCCGAATGGTGCGCCGATTGGTACGATAAAAATTATTATGCCAACAGTCCAAGTACCGCTCCTGCGGGCCCGCCGCAGGGAAGCGGTCGAGTGGTGAGAGGGCGCTCGTTTGGTGACGAACCCAAACCGCTTACGTTTCGTTATGGATTAGCACCCGCATCAAAAAAAAATACGGTAGGCTTTCGGGTGTGTTATGAGTAATTAATGTAGGCCAAAACAGTCTCAATATGTCGGATGTAATTCTTTTTGACGGTGTCTGTAATTTCTGCAACGCGAGTATCAACTTCGTTATCGACCGTGATGCCGCGCGAAGGTTTCGGTTTGCCTCGCTACAATCTGATTTCGGCCAGCGACTCTTAGCCGAGAATAATCGCCAATTGACCGATTTTGACACCGTGCTTTTGCTGAGAGAGGGGAAGCTATACGAAAAATCGGATGCGGCACTGGAGATAGCGCGTTATCTGAAAGGCTGGTCTTGGCTGTATCTGTTTCGCTTCGTGCCTCGTTTCATCCGTGATTTCTTCTACGACATCATTGCCAAAAATCGGTACCGACTGTTTGGTAAGAGCGAGTCCTGCCGTATCCCCACGCCCGAAGAGAAAAAATTGTTTGTGATAGAGTGAGTTAGGGAGGGAGTGATTAAGTTTGCAGTCATTAATTCATAATTCACTCAATAATAACCTTAATGAAAGCATACGTTTTCCCCGGCCAAGGCTCTCAGTTCAGCGGAATGGGCAAAGATTTGTACGAAAATAATGCCCAAGCCCGTGCGATGTTTGATAAAGCAAACGAAATTTTAGGTTTTGAGATTACAAAAGTAATGTTTGAAGGAACCGACGAGGAACTCAAACAAACCGATGTGACGCAGCCTGCCATATTTTTACATTCTGTTATTCTGGCTTCTACCATTGAAGATTTCAAGCCCGACATGGTGGCGGGCCATTCATTGGGAGAATTTTCGGCGTTAGTAGCGGCGGGAGCCTTATCTTTTGAAGATGCATTGAGATTGGTCGCCAAACGAGCCGATGCCATGCAGCGTGCCTGTGTCATCAGTCCGTCAACGATGGCGGCCGTGTTGGGTTTGGATGATGCTAAAATTGAAGAAATTTGTGCCTCGGTTGAAGGAGAAGTAGTGGTAGCGGCCAATTTTAACTGCCCTGGTCAAGTGGTGATTTCGGGGACGCACGAAGGTGTGCGCCTCGCGGGTGAAAAATTGAAAGAAGCAGGTGCTAAGCGCGTATTGCCGCTTCCGGTGGGAGGGGCATTCCACTCGCCGTTGATGGAGCCAGCCCGCGAAGAATTGGCGGCGGCCATTGAAGCAACGGCCTTTTCAGCCCCGCGTTGCCCCATTTATCAAAACGTAAACGCGCAGGCGGCTATGGAGGTAGAAACCATCAAAGAAAATCTGATTTCACAACTCACCGCGCCCGTACGCTGGACCCAATCGGTGCGGGCCATGGTGGCCGACGGTGCCGTTGAGTTCATAGAGTGCGGCCCTGGAAAAGTCTTGCAGGGCTTGGTTAAGAAGATAGCGGCGGACGTAACAACGGCAGGAGTTTAAAATGAGGATAAAAAAGTTTGTATTTTTATTTTTTATAAACTCCCTGATTATCAATTCTAAAGGCGCAGGATTGTTTTTTTTATCAGTTTTTTTTCAAAAACGACTTGACACGTAACCGATAAAGGGCTACTTTTGCACCACCAAAACGGAATTGGTGGATGGTGTAATGGTAACACAGAAGATTTTGGTTCTTTTATTCAGGGTTCGAGTCCTTGTCCGCCAACTGAAAAGCCTCGCAATTGCGAGGCTTTTTTTATTTGGGGTATTTCAACTTCGAAAAACACTAGAACCAACGACGATTTTATCGTTACACAAACTGATCCAGCACTAAAACGCCCAGTAAACCTACGATTGACACGATGGTTTCCATAACCGTCCAGGTTTGGAGCGTTTCTTTGATGGAAAGGTTGAAGTATTCTTTAAACAGCCAAAAACCGCCGTCGTTGAGGTGGGAGCAAATTAAACTGCCCGAGCCAATGGCCAATACCATCAATTCGGGTTTTACCCCTTGACTCTGGACCAATGGTGCAATAATACCTACTGCCGTAAGCCCTGCCACGGTGGCGGAGCCTACACAAATGCGAATCACTCCCGCAATGGCCCATCCTAAAATAAGCGGAGAGATTTCTACCCCTGCCAACAGCTCTCCAATGTACTTACTCACGCCTCCATCGGTCAGGATTTGTTTGAAGCCGCCAGCACCGGCAACAATCAATAAAATAATAGAAACGCTCTTAAAAGCTTCTTCGAGCGATTTCATGACGTTTTTGGTCGTTCTGCCGCGTTTAATCCCGAGAAAGTAAATGGCAACCAGCACAGAAATCAACATCGAGATTGAAGGGTCGCCCAAAAAAGCAAACACGGTGTAAAGAATGCTTTCTTCTGCAAAATTACCTTTCAACCAAGGCATAAGCGTTAGGAGCAATAAAGGCAACAACGCCACGATTAAGCTGATGCTCAGACTAGGCATTTCCGACTCGCTGAAATGCTTGGTGTTAAATAAAGAAGCGTCGGGTTTTGGGTCGTATTTTTTGAGGGTTTTGGCAAAAATAGGCCCTGCCAGAATAATGGCGGGGATAGCGACGATTAAGCCGTAAAAAAGCGTTTGACCTACATCCGCTTTAAATTGTGCGGCAATGGCCGTAGGAGAGGGGTGAGGGGGTAAATAACCATGCGCCACCGACAATGCCGACAACATCGGAACTGCCACGTACAGCATGGGCAGTTTGGTGGATGCGGCTATGGTAAAAATGAGCGGGATGACGATAACAAACCCAGCATTGTAGAACAACGGTAGGCCAATGATAAAACCCGCCAACGCCAACCCCCAAGGCAAATATTTTAAGCCAAAAATATTCATTAGGGTAGTGGTAATCCGCTGGGCTGCGCCGCTGTCAGCCACGAGTTTTCCGAGCATGGAGCCGAAACCGATAATAATGACCAAAGAACCTAGTGTACCTCCAATGCCTTTTTCGAGCGATTGACTAATCGACGTCACACTCATGCCACACGCCAGGCCAAGCCCAATACTGACCAAAACAAACGAAATAAAGGTATCTAAATGAAAATAAGCAACTAAGATAATAAGTGCTAAAATGCCCAGCAGGACGTACAATAAGAGCATAAAGGGTAGGAGTTAAGAAGTTAGGATTAGTAACTGACTTGGTACAGTTAATTTGTGCAATAATACTAACTTAATGGGTTTAAGTTGTACAAAATCGTGAGTCGAATAATTTTAACCTAACTGTCCAAGTTTTGAAAAGTAAGCAGCAGACGCTTGTAATCTACTCCCGTACCAGCTGAAGAGTTCTCCATCTACCACCAAAATGGCCGCATCTGGACAAATATTCTGAAATTCCTGAAGATGTTTTTCTTTAAAAGGATAAGGCTCGGAAGATAAAAAGATATAGTCTGGTTGGGCCTGTCTAAGTTGCTCAGCGGATATTTCGGGATAGCGGCTCAATGAGCCAAAAACATTCTGAAATCCTGCGCGATTGAGCATATCGTCGATAAACGTATCGGAAGCCGCTACCATGTATGGCTTACGCCAAATGAAGTACGCCGCTGTTTTTGGGGGGAGCTTCGTCGTTGGAAGTGCTGAAAATCCTGTCTGAATGTTTAAAACGATAGATTTCGCCTCTGATTCTTTTCCTACCAATGCTCCAACCCGTAAAATCATATCGACGGCATCTTCAAGGTTAAAGATATCCGACATCCACACGGGGAAGAATTTTTTGAGGGTGTTTATCCCAATTGCCTCGTTTTCTTCTTTATTACCGATAATTAAATCTGGATTTAGCCTTTTGATGGCCTCAACATCAAAGTTTTTGGTGCCTCCAACTTTTGTTTTTTGCGTTACCTCCTCGGCGGGGTGAATACAGTAGTTGGTTACTCCCACGATTTCTTCGCGTAACCCTAGGGCAAAGAGTAACTCAGTTTGTGAAGGTACAAGCGAAACAATCCGTTTTGGTACCACAGGTAGCGTAACTTCCTGATTCATTTGGTCTTTTACGGTCTTAGTCATGGCAAAAAAGGGTTATTTTTTACCAGACCAAGTTTTACGAATACCAATTTTTCCGCCAAACGTATTGGTATAAAGTTGTCCCTGATCAAGGGCGATGGCGGCGTTCCATTCAAGGCCTTCCCAAAGGCCAATTTGGCCATCCACTTGAAACAAACCCGAAAATTGCTTGGGTACAGATTCATAAGGGAAACCGTAGGTTCCGTAATTCAGGCTGTAGGAAAGTTTACTCAAAAAATGCAGTTTTGCGCCATAGTAGCCTTCAAAGCCAAAATGATAGACAACCACGCGGTTATTGTTAGCGATTTCATTGCTGTTATAATCATCAGAGTTGTTCGTATCTCGGTAATTGGTAATGAAAGGAGTGCCTATGATGCGTTGTTTGTATGACCAACCATCAAAGTACTGTTGGTGATTGAAGTAATTGTCACGGCCAAAAATGCCACCCTCAAAATCAAAGGTTGAACCTCCTTGGCTTTTGGTATATAAAAGTTCAAAAAGGGCTTTTTTTAGACTAAATTGCCCTTTCTTTCGTTCTGGATAAAGAAAAGTAAGAACGATTCCCTGTAGGCCATCTGCGACGTTGTTGGCCTCTTTTCGGGCTAATGAACCATCATCAAATAGACTCTGTCGGTAAACGGAAAGGCTCATGCGGCGAAATTCAAACTCTGCGCCGACATCAATGGTTCCTAAATGATTCCCAATACGATTAGTTGAGTCGAAATAAGAATTTCCTTTATTCCTGAATCCAGTAACTACAGAAATATAATCCCTGAAACTTCCAGGCAACGTTCGATTATTAACGGTCCCAATGTCACCGTAGGTTTTACCTCCCCATTGTACCTGATGGTTGAAGCCGCCGTATAACTTTAATTGGGAGGAAGGTTTTCCTATGCGGGCATAAAATGATTTCTGGTGAAGGAAGTAGCCGTAAGCGAAATCACCTGAGCCAAACCAACCATGAGCGTACGAGCCTTTGAAAGAAATCAGGTTTTTGGTGAAAGTAAGTGGAAGAAAGTCTACAATGGCCAGTTGGATTTTTGGAATGGGAAGGGCATTCCCCGACCAAATATAAGAACCGCTGCCAAGGAGTGTATCACACAAACCTACTGTTTCGCGTTTTCTACCAATATAAAACTCCCATTTCTTAAACTGTACTTTTCCGTACAATTCTGGTAAAATTACCTGACTGTTGGCTGACATATTTGCCACTAGGTCGATGCCGTACCCCGCTTTCAAATGAGGTGTTTGAGCAATGGGAAACAGGTTTTTTGAACCTCCACGAATCATTAGACCCGATGTCACAGGAACCGTAGCATATTGATTGGTTCGCATCCAAAATGGTGTATTAGCAGTTGAGCCATATCCTGTTAGCGATACATATTGTTGATTGTGATTGCTTTGTGTCGAATCTTGGGAAAATACGTTATAGGAAACGAAAAAGAGCCCTTGAAAGAATAAGTGTAATACAATGATTTTTTTTTTCACACAATTATAGCTCTTTGAATGGATTGTAGGGGTATCGTTTATTTTAAATGAAAACTGCTTTCGGACAAACATTTAAAACTGGATTAGTTGACAAATAAAATCAAAAAAACACGCCCCTCAAAAAGTATCTTCTTTATATTGCTTGCTAAAACAAGAGTAATGAACCTCGAAGAAGTAAAAAAACTCATTGGCATCCAAGAAGACCAAATTTGGTTACTAAAAGCGGCCCTTTTTGCCCCTGAGGAAGCGATTACCTATTGGGAGCTTTGGAAAAAACATAAAAATCTCAATCATATAACGAAAGATAACGCAAACTATTCCATTTTCGCTGGGGTTGATACTGAATCTTTAAGAGTGCTCCCCTTAATTTATCGAAATTTAGAACATTCTGGCGATTCCCTTTTGCCTGCATTACGGGATGCTTATCGTACCACTTGGATGTCTAACCAAAAGTTGTTGTATAGGGCACAAGAGATAGTTCGAGCCTGTAATGATGCAGGTATTCCTAACATGCTGCTTAAAGGTATTCCGATGTCTTTGCATTATTATAAAGATATGGGGGTACGACCGATGGGGGATGTTGATTTATTAGTTCCTTTAGAATATTTAGAAGCAACCATTTCTCTATTAGCTGCCTACGGGAATATTCCCGATGCTGTTGAGTACAAATATCGACATCTCATCCATGCCATGCACTGTTTTGATGAAGGGGGAATTGATGTGGATTTGCACTGGCAAGCTTTTTTCTTTCAGGAGTATCAACAGAGCAATTGGTTATTTGAAAAAAAATATTCAAAAAGTCTACAGATTGATCCCGAAAACGCTACATGGATTTTAAATGATTCATATCAACTTTTTCATACCATTATTCATGGAACATTGGAAGGACAACCAACCATTCGGTGGATTTTGGATGCTGTTACAATTTGCCACAGTCCTTCTTTTTATGGAGATATTACTCAAATAACGGAGTTTGCCGCCGCAAATCATCTCGATTATGCTTTGAAAATATGCCTTTTTTATCTTAAAAATGAGTTTCAATTATCAGGTTTTTCGGTAAATATTGATAGTAATAGCATGAAAGAAATTAATTTACAAAAAAAATTCTTTCTTTTATCGGGCCAATACACCGATAATAGCATGAAACGTACAATACGAATGTTTGTGAGACAAGGTATCGCCTATGATTTATTTTATAAAGGCTTAACTAAAAAATCAAAATTTGTATGGTTATTTGAGCGCTTTAAGTTTAGATTACAGCATGAAAAAAAACGTTTAATCAATCCAATAGCTTCAATCTAAAGTAAGCATTTCAAAAGATAAGGTACATATTTTACTTCCCTTTGGCTTTAAGCATTACAACCACTGTTTCCCAAATAATCAACATATCAACAAACAGCGAAACTTTTGTTAAGTACTGTAAATCAAATTCTAAACGCTGAATCATTTCTTCGACATTTTGTGCATATCCAAACTTTACTTGGCCAATTGAAGTGATGCCTGGCTTGACCGTCAATAATTTACTGAAATCAGGTGCAATGGGCGTTATTTGGTCAATAAAGAATTGGCGCTCAGGGCGTGGACCTACCACTGACATGTCGCCTTTTAGAACATTGTAAAATTGTGGGATTTCATCCAAGCGCATTTTACGCATGAATTGGCCCCAAGGGGTTATTCTGGGGTCTTCATTACCAAATGATAATGCCGGTCCTTCCTGTTCCGCGTTTACGTACATGCTTCGAAATTTATAAATGTGGAAAGGTTTGCCAGATTTACCAATTCTTTCCTGAGAATAAAATATAGGGCCTTTGGATGACAGCTTTGTAATTAAACCTAAGATAACCCAAATCGGCATACCCAGAAACAGAATAAATGAGGAAAAGGCAATATCGAAGATACGTTTTAGGATTTGTACTTTTATGTCCTCCCAAAAGCGGTTTGAAATATCAATAATCGGCAGCATGTCATGGTATTCAACCGTCGATTGCCTACTGAGAATGGAAGAGAAATCGATGACCAACTTTACTTGAAAATTTTCTTGCTCTGATTGTGTGATAATGTTGCCTAATACTTCATTGTTGATGTAAGGGGTACAGCAGTACACGCAATCAATGGTATTTTGTTTAATAAATGTTGTTAAACGATCATAATTTCCCCGCATAATAGACTTGTTATTTTCGTCTATGTCGCCAAAAAAACCGTAAAATTCGTAACCAAACTCGGGATAATTTTCGTAAAACTCCTTCAAAGTCGTGGCTAATTTACCGTGGCCAACAATGATGTATCGTCGTATATTATGACCCGATGCGCGGTAAAATTTAATGAAGACTACGGCAAAGACCCGCCATGTGATTCCTAGCGCCATAAATACCATAAGCATGAACAACATGTGTAGACGGGATAAATTTAAATCCCTCAAAATAATCCAAGCAAACGCCATACAGGCGGCAAACAAACCAGAAAGTGATAGGTATTGATATAAAATATTGAAAACATGAAACTTGATTCGTGAGTAATTGTAGGGCTTCACGATGACGATTAAGCCCAACCATATCAAGTTACAAACGAGTAAAAACCATTGGTACGAAGAATTTAATTCAGAAGCAAAGCCAAACTTAATGAAGTAAGCAATCCAAAAAGACAGATTGAGAAGTATCCAATCAAGAATAAGTTGAAATGGTAAGAAAAGAAATGAGTAACGATGTTTCATATTTTTCAATGATGAAGTGATTATTCTAAAATAATACAGCTTCAGTAGAACCTAAAACCATTAAATAAATATGCCCAAGATACTTCTATCTTGGGCACACTTACACAAAGAACAATTCAATATTACTTAGTAATAAGTAAATTTTGTACAAAACTTTGGTTTTTTTCGGTACGAAGGACTCGTAAGAAATAGCTACCGTTGGAAACTTTGTCACCTATTGAATATTTTGTTGCAAAATCTTTAACTTTTCCTTCCTGCTTAACCAACGAACGTCCACTCAAATCAGTAATATCAAGCGAAATTATTTCGTTGGGCGTAAACCCTTTCAAGCGAACGTCAAACGAACCATTGCTTGGATTGGGATAAACACTAACCTCCGCTTTTTCTGATGCTTCCGCAATTTGTGTGCCAATCGTAAAGTACGAAGCCCCATGCAATACAGTTTGGGCCGAGACTACGTTGTTTTCGACACTGCCCGCTGCCAGATTCCATTGATTGTCGCGCAATTGCAGGATTTGGTTGTTGGCCTGCTCCGACGCAACACTCACTTGAATGTTTTGGTTTTTGATACCCTGAACTGCCCAATAGTTGTTGCCAGTCACTTCAGCAACGGCATCAGCTAGTTTATTAGACAGACGGGTTGGGCTTTGCGTCACAAATCCAACCGAAATTTTATCGTCACTCGCAGGTTTAGAGATGGCAAACGTATGCAGTTCGAGTCCATCGCCCACGGGAAAATCAAATGCATCATCGCCCGACTTTTGAACATAACCTTTCACGTGTGAGCGGTTGGAGGCTCCCGTAATTTGAGCGTTATCGGCTATTTCAAGGGGGAATAACGCCGTATTTTCAATAATTCCTTTGCCAAACTTTAGCTCGTTCTGTACAATCAACGGGGCTTGCAGATTCACTTTCCCGACTTGCGAAAGAAAAAGTGAGCCTACGTTGATAGAATTGTCACTTTTAATCAGTTGTGTTCCTTCACCGTCCAATATTACTTGACCGTTCAAGGTCATTTGACCTTGATTAGTAATTCCTTTACGGAGATGAAGCGTACCTTCTGACTTCAAGTCACCTTGATTAATTATTTCATTGTTTAAGGTAACTACAGCACCCGAACCAATATATACTTCCGTAGAAGAAAAAAACTGGGCATGGGCAGCAGGAATACAGAGAAAACCCAGAAAGACGAGTAGTGGCTTTTTCATATTATAGAAAACATTTATGTCTATTTTGAAAATTCAATGAGTAAAGCTAAGTTTTTTTTGGATTATCCACAACAAGATAGGCTATAAGTTATCTAACGGTATCTTTGAGCCATCAGATTGAGATTTGACATAATAAAGTGAAGCAACAAGCATATTGTTCAAAAATAAATATTGGCGATTAATTCTACGGTTACCTCATTAAATTGACGGTGCCAAGTTTAGAATAAACCCGTTCCTTTGTATCAGAGTATTCTATTTTATAGGTATAAAACCCCGGGCTTAGCTCTCTTCCGTTTACGTCGGTTCCGTCCCATCCTTTAGTTAAATCTTTTGTGTTATAAAGCACATTGCCCCAGCGATCATAGACCGTTATTTCTAGCTTATTGATTAATTGTCCTTTTATATCAAATGTATCATTGAGCCCATCATTGTTGGGGGAGAAAGTATCTGGCACAAACAATTTGACCGTTCGACCGTAGCTTATTGCATTTGACAGGCTTGTTTGCCCATTGACGCTCGTAGCACGAACGCGATAAACTACTTCTACGTCATTATCACTGATGTCCATTGGCCACTCCGTAGTATTGCCAGCGGGATAAGTAGCTACGACCTGGCCATTTTCATTGAGCTTTTCAATGGTGTAGGTGTTGACTGCCGTGGAAAAAGGCGATTCAGGGGACCATTTTAGGGTTTCCTTTTCTGCTTGCAGGTAAATGGTGCAAACCGTGGGCATTGTCGCAGGTTTACGGTCGCAGGCATCAGCGTAGGCTACTTGGTAGCAAGCGCCGCTTTGTGAGGCATTTAGGGTGGAGTCAACATAAGGGCTGTTGACTCGGAGAGTTTCAACGCCATTTTTAGTAAACGAATAATTTTTTACTTTAACCGTGTTGGGAACCGTTACGCTTATCTGACCGTACAAGTTGTTTACTACGGTAGCCGTAGCACTTGTTATAGGGGCGGGATCATTTAGCACTTCAAAAGTTTGCGGGTCGCTATCCGCATTACATCCATTCAATGCTAGGGTTCCTTCCCCCCTTACTTTAATTTGATAAGCACCTGAATTTGCGTAGGTATAACTAAGGTCAGGCTGGCCGGGTGTATAAATCTGGGTTGGTTTTCCGTCCCCCCAATCTACCAAATATCGACCAAAAGCAAGACCTGTGGTATTTATCGTTAATTTAGTAGTGTTCCCGCATTCAGATGTCAGTGAAAAACTGGGTTTGGAAGTTCCATATACTTGAATCGAATTGCACCATACAGAAGGTTTTCCATTGACTGTGCCTAATTGAACAATAGAATAATAGCCAGGTTGTATATATGAAAAAGATGTTGTAGGTTTTGCTTGTGAAGTATCACCAATGTTTTTGTAATCAAAAATATAACGAGCATTAACCACTGATGAAGGGGTGGTTACCGTAACTGATCGACCAGTACACTGAGTTCCAACCTCGGTACCAGCAATTCCAAAACTCCCGTCCACCCACTGGGGACCAAACTGCGCTGGAACGGGGCACTGCGCCAAAGTAACCTGTGTGAATACCAATCCGCACAGGCACATTATATAAGGTAGAATATACCGATAGTTGAAGCAAGCCATTGTGAATAAAAATTGTATTTGCGAAATTAGAAAGAATAAGCAATATTTAAACGTACTTAAGGGCACAAAATGCTACCGTTAGATAATTTTAGGGCAAAGCATTTTTTCATTCTGTTTTTATCCCTTATTTTCGGAAAGTGAAATAGAAACGAAAACAAAAAACATACTAGACACATGAAAAAAATTCTTACTCTAGCGTTGGCCCTTAGTTGTGGGGCTGCCTTGGCCCAGAAAGCCGATAACGTCGGGATTGGAACGACAAAGCCCGACCCTTCGGCTATTTTGGACCTTAATTCTAACACGAAAGGGTTGCTACTACCCCGAATGAATCAAGCCCAGCGTGATGCAATCAAAAATCCAGCGGCGGGTTTGGTTATCTTTCAAACAGATCAAGTAGTAGGTACTTATACTTTTGATGGTACGACATGGCAACCTTCAAACGCTCGTACATCGGCTGTTAGCTCAGTAGGTGCATGGGATAAGCAAGGGAATGTGATTGATGATACTGATTTTATAGGAAGTACTAATGATAAGGCTTTAAGGTTTAAGGTTAACAATCAGTTTGCTGGGAAAATTGACTTAATTAACAATCTATATATGGGGCTATTTAGTGGTATTGCTTCCACTACTGGAGCTTCAAATGTTGGTTTAGGATATGGGGCATTGTCATCAAATACTACGGGTGCTTATAACATTGGTATAGGCCATTATGCAGTAGCAAGTAATGTTTCTGGAGGTAATAATATTGGTATTGGAACAAGTGCATTATTTAAAACAACAGGGATTTGGAATGTTGGTATTGGGAGTAATGCGTTGGCATCAAATACAACGGGGAATTACAATTTTGGCCTAGGAGGAAATGCTCTAAGTAGCAGTGTTTCTGGCGGGGATAACGTAGCAGTAGGTATTGGGGCTTTACAATATTTAATTTCAGGGAGCAATAACATGGCTCTGGGTACGTACGCTGGCGTTAATGCCACAGGCTCTAGTAATGTTTTTATCGGGTATTCTTCAGGTGCTAATGAAACAGGTAACTCAAAACTTTACATAGCTAATACAGCAACAAGTAATCCCTTAATTAAAGGTGACTTTGCATCAAGTTGGTTACGGGTAAATTCAAAAACAACAGGTTATATGGTAATTGGAGATTTTGATACGGCTCCTAGTGCTACTCCTGGAACTGGTGGTGTACCATTGCCTGCAAATGTTGGTCAAGTGAATGGGTATCGCTTAGTAGTTCAAGATGGTATTTTGTGCGAGAAATTGAAAGTTGCATTGAGAAGTACAGGAGGGGATTGGGCAGATTATGTTTTTGAACCTAGCTATAAATTAATGCCTTTAGAAGAAGTTGAAAAGTTTACAAAAGAGAATAGACATTTACCTAATGTTCCATCAGCAGATGAAATAGTAAAGGATGGTTTGGACGTATCTAAAACTAGTAAAATGTTTATGGAAAAAATTGAAGAATTGACGCTTCATGTTATTGAATTAAACAAAAGGATTAAAGAGCTGGAAGCAAAGAAGTAAAGGAATGGATTTTCATAGTAGTGCAACATAGAAAGCAAATTTGCTTTCTATGTTGCACTACTAGAATCTTTATATTGTAAATAAAGTAGTCTATAACTTTTAATCATATTATCACTATTAAATTTATTTTTCAATAATTTAAATGACTCTTCTCCAAAATTTTCCCTTAATATTTGATTATCAATTAATAGAAATAAATTGTGAATAGCTTCCGATTGTTCTTCAAAGAAAAATCCATTCTTGCCTTCTTGTAATAAGTCGATATTCCCAACACACTTGTTGAGTACTAAAGGTAATTGATGTTCCATTGCCTCCAAGACGGCAAGAGGCAACCCCTCCCACAAGGAAGTGGATATGTATATATGAGCATTTTTAAGTTCGTTACTCAAGTCTGATTTAGATAACCATCCCGTAATTCGAATATTTTCAGAATATAATTTATTAATAGACTCACCATCTCCAACCCATATAAATTTTATTCTTGGATTGTTATTGAAGAATAACGCTATTTGGTTAAACATTGTTGGATTTTTTTGATTTGATATTCTACCTACAGTTATTATGTTGATTTGATTTTCGTTTTTTGGATATAATTTTGGTTCTCGTATATAAATACCGTTATTTATAAAATCGGCTTTTATTCCGATTTTATTATAGAGTTCTGATTCTGAATGAGAAACACATATAACTTCCCCACTTAGCTTAGAAGCAATATATTCAATAGATTCAAAAAACAATCTTCTTAAAAAAGAGATGTCTTTACGTGCAAAGGGAGCACCATGTGGGGAATAGAATATAGGCACTGATTTATTAAAAAGTCCCCACACTCTACCTATAATTCCTGCTTTTGACGAGTGGAGGTGAATAATATCAAAACTATTATTTCGTAGAAATCTGGAAAAATAGAGATAACTTTTTAAATCTTTATAAATAGAAATCTTACGTTTTGCAAATTCCCACTCAATAAATTTAATATTGTCCTTAAACTTGGGTTTGATTTCGCTAATTTTAAGTTCTCTTTCTGAATATAAAATTGTATATTCAAATTCTTCAAGCGAAGTTAAGATGGATAAAAAATCAACAATGCCACTTCCAAAAGCTTCAACTACGTGCAGTATTTTTATTTTTTGATCCATAAATTATTAAAAAAGAATATAAAAAAGGGACCATTGGGGCCTTGTACCTTAATAAAGCACCAAAATTTGAATTACTAATTGACACAAAAAAACTAAAAGGTAATACAAAAAGTAAAAAAATTAAAACAATTGCTTTTTCATCTTGTTTATGAAAATTTCGAGTGCGTAAAAACAAAAAAAGAAGAAATAGGTTTTCTAATGATACAAATAAAAAAAGAACGTTTTTTGCCTCCCAAAAAAAAGGTCTAAAAAAAGATAAAAATAAGCCTGAAAATACTGTATAAGCTAAATTATTTACTGAGGAAAAATCTATATTTATAGGTTCATAATTTCCCTTACCATCGACAATTTCAGAAGCAATTGCAGTAAATTCTTGAACTAGTTCAGCAGATTGAACTAAGTTTTCAAACATAAATCGAGAGTCAAGTATACCTATAATTTGAATAATACCTAATATTAATAAAATTATAAAAATAAAAATAATTAATTTGGAAATAATGCTAATTTTTTTAAAATATGGATAGAAAACCCATATTGTTAAGGTTGGAATAAATAATACAAATATGTATGGCTTAGTAAAAAAACATATGGGAAAAAGTAAAAATAATAACACAATTAAGGACTTATTTGTTTTTTTACAAATAAATGATTTGTAAAAAAAAGTAAAAATAATCCCCATTCCTAATATTGCAATACCTTCCTTTACAATACCACAAGTATAAAAGCAAGTTGTAGGTACATAAAAAATACCCCAAGATATTTCTTTTGATAAGTTAGGATATAAAGATGCTAAATTTGCATATATTAAAAGAAATCCGATAAATCCAATAAAAGTTCCATAAACATTTATTGCTAAAAAACTGTTAAAAGAAAAAGGTAAAACAAGTAATTCAGTTTTAAACACAGAAAAAAAACCTTTACTATTTAAAAAAGAAGCAGTAACGTCATTTAAAGCAGGTAGGAAGGTGTTGTTATTGTCAGTGTTAGTAAATATTTCAAAAATAACAGATGGATTGTCAGAGATATAAGATAGCATCGTCTGCAAATGGAAATAAAATGACATTTGATCATTCCTATTTGCATAGATGGTAAATAGAATAATAAAAAAAATAAACATAAAAAAAAGCTTAAATAGAAAAGCATTTTTTACAATGTTTAAATAATATGGATTTCCATTGAAAATTTTTTTTGCCAGATATAATACAAATATATAGGAAATAAAAATGCTTAATGGAAGTATAAAAATATCAGAAAAAGTTATTAATTCGTAGCCTTGATAACTTGTTTCCATTTTTATTTATTATCTGCACCTTTGTAATAATTGGGAAGTTCAAAAATATTCATTGTTGAGCCAGTAACCTTTTGTCCTAGAAAATAAAAGCTATCAGCCATGTCAATATTGTACTTGGTATCAATCAATAAATCAATATATTGCAACCAAAAGAAAGTTAATTTTGCTACTTTTCCTATAAATTTAGAGCGAAATAAGCCTCTTATAAGATACTCAATGGTCCACATAAGATGTGTTCCTACACCGCAGATTACCCCCGATTTTATTTCAGTGAAATTTTTAAAAAGATATCTGTGTCCACTATGAGTAAATCTAGTGAAATCATATGCTGCTTCATGAACTTGTTCTAGAAAAGGTGTTTCGGAATAAATAAATCCACCGGGTTTAAGTACTCGTTCTATTTCACTTACAACGATATTTGGACTAACAACATGCTCTAAAACATATTGAATTATCACCGCATCAAACGATTCATCTTTTAAGGGAATATTGTGTGCATCTGCTATAAATGTTATATTCTCTGAATAATAAACATCAAATGAAATTATATCTATTTTGTTGCTTTTATAAATTGGAGAGGTTCCTCTACCAATTGTGCCGCCCCCGATAATTAATAATTTAGATACATGTGAACTTAATTCTAATTTTTCTTGCAATAAAGCTATATTCTTAATTGTAGATCTAGGAGTTGGTGAAACTAAAGTTTTGAAAATATTCAAAATGATATTTTTTGAATATTTTGGCCTATCAACTTTACTTTCAATATTATTAGCTTCATAAGATGTTTTAGAACAAATTGAGTCTCCAAAATCAATGAGAATTGGAATGCTTGCGAGGTTATTATTTGATGTTATTGTGAATTTAGAATCACTCTTTATTAATTCTAATATCTCGTGATATTTTTTAAGCATATTCCATTACTTTTAGATAGAAAACATTTTTATTATTTTTTGAAATAATATTTTCGATAATTTTTTTGTTTCTTGTTTCTTTTTTTGGAGATATATTACTAATGTTAAAATATTCCTTATGGAGATAATTGTAATTTAAAGTATTAAAGTCTCCAATTTCAATTAAGTCAACTATTGGTGTAATAGAATATGATAAATATTCCATTAATTTAGTAGGGCATGCAACTCGGTTAAGTATATGGTCATCTCTTAATACAAACCCATAATGTGCAAGTTGATAAAAATATATTAATTCGGAAGGGTGAAGTGATAAGGTTACTACATTTTTTATATTATTTTTGGCGATAATTTTTTTAGTTTCTAATATGTTGTTTGTTAATATGAAATACTTTATGTTACTATAATTGTTTTTAGAAATAATATTGAATGTTTCATCTATTTTTTGCCATTTGTGAATGCCACCACTGTAAATTACGACTATATCATTACTTGTAATAGAGTATTTGTCTTTAATTGAAATAATTTTGTTGTGTTGTATTTCATATTGGTTTAATATTGTACTTGGTAATATTGTATAACATATCATTTCTTTTTTATATGAAGGATATTTGTTCTTATAAAAAGACGCCATCGCATTAGTAACAGAAACTAATAAATCAATTTTTTTAAAAGCAATTTTTTCTATTAAAGCAAGACAAATAAACATTACATAGTTTTGGTTATAAAGTGATTGTTCGGGGTCAGTACCATGTATATCTAGTATTAGCTTGTATCTTTTTCTTAAAAAAAGTAGAGGGAAAATAATCCTTGCAACCCTTCCAAGTGTGTGACAATAAATTATTGTACTACTGGCACATAGTTTTATGATTGATAGACAATGAATGAAGAAATTTAAATAATAAATTGTAACTGTATCTTGTTTTAAAATTTTCTTTTTTAAATTTTTTGTAAATGAAATGTCTAAGTATAATCTATGATTTTCCTGAAAAATTTTATCTATAGCTGCAACCCTACTTACTAGACCATCTTTGATATTTTGATTTGTTGGGAATGGTGCAACAAATGTTATGCTGTTATTAATTTTCATTGTTATTTTTTTTTATTAAAAAATCAACAATCCTTTGTGATGCCTTTCCATCTCCATAGGGATTGTTTTTTTTTGAAAAAGAATTGTAATAAGTATGATTTCTTAAAAGTTCATTTGAGACTGAGGTAATTTTTTCACTATTAGTTCCAACTAGAATAACTGTGCCAGCAGTAACAGCTTCTGGACGTTCAGTGTTATCCCGCATTACAAGTACAGGTTTGCCTAGACTAGGGGCTTCTTCTTGAATACCACCACTATCAGTAATTATAAAATAACATTTATCCATTAACCAAACAAAAGATGGATAGCTTAATGGTGTAATTAATGAAATATTGACTATATCATTTAATTGAGTATTTACAACCTCTTTTATATTAGGATTTAAATGTACAGGAAATATTATTTGAACGTCAGGATTGTCAATTGCTATGCCTTTTAATGCTTGACAGATTTGTAAAATGCCTTCACCAAAGTTTTCTCTTCTATGACTTGTTACTAATATTATTTTTTTGGTAACAATTATTTCTGTAAGATATTTAATTTCTTTGTTATTAAAATTTTCTTGATTCACAATTTTAATACTCTCTTTGAGAGCATCAATTACTGTATTACCTGTTATAATGATATTAGTTTTTTTTATTTTCTCAGAAATTAAGTTCTTCTGTGATAATTGTGTAGGTGCAAAATGATAATCAGTTAATTTAGATACTAATTGGCGGTTGATTTCTTCAGGAAATGGGGAGTATTTGTTATATGTTCTTAATCCAGCTTCTACATGGCAAATTTTGATTTTTTGTAAAAATGCTGCATATGATGCGCCTAAGCAAGTAATTGTGTCACCATGTACAAAAATATAATCTGGTTTAAAATCAAAGTAAACTTTTGAACATTCAGTAATAATTTTGGCAAAAATTTCTTCTAAAGTTTGATTAGGAGACATTAAATTTAAATCATAGTCTGGCTTAATATTAAAAAAGTCCAGAACATTATCAAGCATTTCTCTGTGTTGAGCAGTAATACATATTTTTGTTCTAAATTGATTATGATAATTGTTTAAACATTTAAATACAGGTGCCATTTTTATGGCTTCGGGTCGAGTACCAATTACTATTAATACTTTTTTCATTTTATTTTAAGAAGCTTTAATAAGTTGCATGTATATCACACCACATCGTTTTAATTCCATGTTTTAGCATCGTATTTCCGTAGCTCATTATTAAATCTTTTGTTATTTCAAAATCTAACCATTCACCTTCAAGATATTCGCCAAATGGACCCGAGCAATCTTTAAAATAACCTAAATTAAAAGATTTTTTTAAACTTAAACATTCTTTAATACGGAGAGCCTTTTTGTTGATCTTTGAATAGATATTTTTTTTTAATAAAAAATCATTTTTAATATAAGTACTGTTACTTATATTTTGTAAACTTGATTGATCAATTACTTTGAATTTAGTATATCCTATTTGTTTTAATAAAGTTAAAATAGATAACCAAATGTCATATAGTTCCTTTTTACTACTTATATTTTCGGCGGTATGACCTTCATTTGAAATATTGTTAATTTCAGCAGATATGAATTTGGGAAGTAAACTAGGAAAGCCTTGTAAAGATTTTAATGCTATATAGTCATATCCTTCAATATCAATCTTACAGTAATATGGTACTCCATACTTCTGAAATAGAGTTGATAACTTTGTCGTATTTACTTCGATTTTTAGGACAGTGCTTCCTCTTTCAGCCATATTTTTTTCTAATGAGCTTTGGATGCTTTTGTTAATACTTATATAAAAAGGAACTACTCCAGAGTCTATTTCAGAAATGGCAAAATTCAATATCTGTAACCTATTATTTTCTATTGGCTTACTCATTTTTTTTTTTGCTTTTCCCACTAGGAATGTATTTGCTTCAACAGCTATTACATTGTAGCCTTTGTCTAAATACATTTGAGTGTCATATCCTAAATGCATACCAATGTCGTATATTAAATTATTTTTCACTTTAATTTGAATTTTTCGTTTGGATAATTAAATTATATAAATTTCCAATTTGGAATAGATTTAGAAACTTTTCATCTAAAAGTTTAAAGACTTGTCTAAAAGTACTTATTATCATTAGAATATCGATAATTAATAATCCACATGCAATTGCAGTTAGGGTGAACTTTTCAATGAATAAAATAATTACAATGTACCCAAGTATTGATGCTAAAAAAAAATGGACTGCTAATTTTATGTGTTTATTTCCTCCAACGAGAACTGCCGAACTTGAATGCCATGTACATTGAATTAATAATGAAAATAATGAAATTTCAAAAAATGGAGAAATGATTTCTATTTTCTTATTATACAAAAGTAGCCCAATTAATTGATTTGCAGTTGTATAAGTTATCACTATTGAAATGAAAGCTATAATAAATGTTGATAATATTGCCGACTTATGCAGTGTTTTTGCTGTTTGAATTTCATTAAATTGCAATAAACGTGCATACTCTGGATATAGAGGTAGATTAATCAATAACGGTAGTTGTTTAACTACTTTAAGTATAGTGCTCAATGCAAAAAATCTAGCTACATATGTACTTCCTAAAAAACTTCCTATTAGTATAATTGGCCCATTGTAATACATTAAATAACCAATATTTAAAAACATATTACCTAAAGCTGGCTTTAAAAGTTCTTTTATACTTGATTTTTTTATTAATAGTAAATTAGGGTTAATCCATTTGTAGTTATAGGCTAGATCGTACAGAATATATGCTAAAATTATAAATCTGCAAAAAAGCATACCAGCTGATACCTGAATAACTTTCCCATTTAAAGTTAGTATTGTTATAATGAAAACAAATTCCAAAATTTTTGCTAAGCTATCAATATTTTTTTGTTTTGTGAATTTTAGGCTTGCTGTATATATGCCACTTAACAAATTAGTCTGTAATAATATCAATACATATAATAAAATTAAAAAGAGCGAAACTAAAAGTTCATTACTTAATATTATTTTAAATTTACTTTTTTGAAAAAAAATAAAAAATAGAAATAATGAACAAAATATAATCCCTGAAAATATTGTTAGAATAATCCAGCAATTTATTAACCATCTATTTGCTTCTTTAAAATTTTTTGTCTCTAAAAAAAAAGTTATTTTGTTGCTTAGTGTTGTACTTATACCTAAGTCTCCCATTGTTAGGTACTGACTAATTGTATAAATTATTAACCATTCTCCGTAATAATTCTCTCCCCAAAAAAATACAAAAAAAAATATACAACTAAATTGGATTACGAAATTTAATAATTGATTTATCAAATTCGCTCCAATTCCACGGGAAATACGCCTTATTATTGATTGATTTTTCAAAAAAATAAATTATTCTTATTTGTTTACTAAGATTTTTTTACACAAGAAAAAAAATAAATTTTTATTGATGTAATTTATAATAATTTTGAAACGAAGGTATAAATTTAGCTACTATTACTAATATTACTCCAAATATTGAGAATAGAAATATTAGCATTATCCTTTTGGGCTCACTCTTTTTCAATGGTATCTTCGCGGGCTCTAACATCTTAAAAACGGGCGTTTCTTCTTCCACTCTTATCCTTGCCTGTTCGTACTGCTGAACCAATCCGTTGTAGACATTTTGGGCGAGCATAAACTCTGATTGCAGGCGTTGTTCAGTTATTTTGGCTGAATTCATCACCAAGAAGCTATTGCGGTCACGATAACCTGCCAGCGCGGCTTCGCTACTTTGATATCTTGCTTTTGCTTCATTAACTTGTTTTTGTAAGAATGTCAGTTGTTTACGTGCTTTATCTGTTCGGTAATTGGTCACGTATTCTTTAAGGTATTCCACGGATAATCGAGCTACGGTTGCTGCTACGACTGGGTCGGGCATTTTGGTATTAATGGTAATTATCCCCGTTTTGCGATCAAAGGCCGTTACAACCCGTTGTTGGATCTGCTTTACCAAGGCTTCTTGTTTTTGAGTAAGTTCTACCGCCTGACTCGATTGCGTGGGGTCTAGTTTAGGTTTTTCTTCCTCTTTAGAATCAAATAATTTACTAAGCCAACTTTCATTCAAGGATTCAAAATAGTTTTTCAGGCTAAGCGTTTTTTGAGTCGACGAGACAAAAACTTTTTGATCAAGTAAATATAAGGCAAAAGGAAGACTTTGGGTAACACTTGGATAAAGATCGGGACGGATGGCTTCGGTACTGTTCATTTGAGAGAGGTCTATTCCAGCCAATCCTGCTAAGGCACCCAATCCCCCTATTTTACCCAACGAACTACTGGATGCAATTTCGGGTAATACCACTGCTTTTGATTCAAATTCTTTTTGGGCAGTAAAGGCATAAATGGCCCCTAACACACCAAAACCTGCTCCCCAAAGCACCATACTGCGTAAATTACTTTTAAAAAAATGAACGATATCAGTAACGCTAATCTCAATTTCATTGGAAGGGACAGAGTGGGTATGTGATGTTGAATCTTGCATAAATTGATTTTGAAGAATCAATTGGGTTAAATTGATGACGTGGCTTTTTATAAAAAGTCACGAATGAGTAATTATAATCTTGAAATAAGTGTAACCGCGGCCAAGATTAAGGTACTGGTAAACGACAGAATGACGGGGCCTGTAAGGTCAGAGCGCCGTTCATCTTTTGGTTTATAAGGAACTGAGATAACACTTCCAGGTTGGATTTTTGGACGAATGTTAAAGAACAGAAATTTACGCGTACGCTCGGTATAGCCGTTGGCGTAGGTCACATATACACGACTTTTCATGGCACGGTCTCCGTATCCTCCCGCCTGTGATAAATAATTTTCGTAGCTAAATCCTTTTGAATAATTTACGACAGAAGGATTGAGTACTGCACCGTCAATTCTTACTAATTCGGAACGCTCGGGAACGAAGATGGTATCACCTTCTTCTAAGATAATATTGCTTTCAAGGGCGGGGTTATCGACAATCCTTTGTATGTCAAGCGCAATTCGCCCGCCGTCTCTTCTGAATACCGCATTGGGAAGATAACCATTTAATTTGGGACCACCAGCGCGTTCTAATAATTGCGTCACCCGTTCGCTGTTGTTTTGGATGGCGTAGGTACCCGGATAATTTACTTCTCCCAATATTACTACGCTTCGTTGTTTGTCATAGCGTGTTGATTTTCTGATGTATACAATGTCAAACGGTTGAAGTTTAAATTCTTTATCAGCGGGTAGCAAAGATAAATCGCGGTTTATTTTTAAGGTAATAATTTGGATGGTTACGTTTTCGGCAACGTCGGGTAGATTGTTGTCTTTGATGCGTCGCGCAATCTCAATCCGACTGTCAATCGCACCGTCGGTAAGACCGCCTGCTTGGGTAATTAAATCCGAAACGGTCATTGCTTCCGCAAAAGGAAAGTCGGAGGGATTGTTAATTTCTCCCACGATGGTAACAAAGTATTCCTCTCGTAGATTTTTTATGGATGATATAACCACACTGTCTTGGTTCTTTAGCTCAATATCGGGCAGTTCATTGGACAGTACTTTACCTAAAGCGACGGCAATTACCTCAGGTTCGCGGTTGGGTTTTTCGCGGTGAATCAAGGCTCGGTTCAAAAAAGCATCTTCTCGCACGCCTTCCGATTGGTTGATAAGGTCTTTAAGCGTCTTGAGGTTATCGCCAAGGGCGTATTCTCCTGGACGTGAAATGGCCCCTTCAATAACCACTTTGTTGTCAAATCGCTCCAATACCTTGCCCACCATGATGGCATCGCCGCTTTGGGGAAGGAAAGTTGCGTACTCATTTTTAATAACCGTCACTACTTTACGCGCCTTGTCGGTGTTGCGACGCATGGTTATGGATGCCTGATAGGCGTGTTCATTAAAACCACCCGCCAAATCGACCAACTGTTGTAGGGTTTCACCCTTTTTTAGTTCATAAATAGCAGGGCGTTTTACTTCCCCGTCCAGTTCTACGCGGGTGAGGTAAAACGGTACTTGAATGATGTCTTGATCTTGTAAAATAATGTTATCGGCCTGACTGGCCCGGAGCAGAAAGTCATAAATATCAATCGTACGAACAACTTTGTTATTTCGTATGACGTTTATGGCGCGAAAAGAACCATTTTTATTGGGCCCTCCGCACAGATAAAGGGCGTTGAAAGCGGTGGCCAAAGAGGACACTGTATAGACTCCAGGTTTTACCACCTCACCCGTCACCATTACTTTGATGCTTCGAATGTTACCCAAATTGATGGAGGCGAAAGAACCACTGGAGTTTAGACCCGCGTAGGATTGTCGTAACCGACCGACAATTTTGTCCCGTGCTTCTTCAATCGTAAGGCCACTCACGTAAATCGGGGCTAGATTCAACACTTTAACCGTTCCTTCGGGGCTGACTTTCAGGCGATAAGAGCCTTTGGCGTCACCGTAAATTTCAACGAGCAATTCGTCATCGGGACCTAATTGGTAGTTTTTGGGAGTAGCAATGCGCAGGCTTGGCTCAAAAGTGAGTCCTTCGGTATTAAATAACTCACTACCATATACTTTAAGTGGCTCTTTTTTAGGAATTTTTAGGGTATCCTTTTGAATATCGCGCTTGCTCAATTTACCGATTTGTTGCCGGCTAAGTTTCAGCGAATCAGTGTCTGTAAGGTCTTCTTTGTTTTCTTTGTCTTGTACTTCAGCGAGCCGCTTACGCATGAGAGAGATGTCAGAGAGCGTAAATCCCTGTGCTAAAGCCGCTTGTTCGATTTGCATTTCAGACATTCCGCTTGCTTTGGCTTTTTCATAGAAGGCTTTCACTTGGGAATCACTCAATTGCTCTACTTTAGATGGAGTTTGTGCATTAATTCCCAATGTTAAAGTTAAACAAAAAAAACTGAAGAAGAAAAATCGAATTTGTGGAGTCACAGGTTCCTTGGTCTAGTTTGTAAAGTAGGTGTTGATGCCGAAATAATACCGCAGAATTGCCCAATTATTTCTAAAAATCTTGAATTAAGATAAATTCTGCTCAAAAATAGGGAACAAATTCATACTATCGAAAAAATATTACTTTATTTTACTTAGCGGTTCATTTATCTTTGTCAATAAACCTAACTCTTTTCTCGCTTTATGCCCAATTCTACAACTAAACAATTTAAACAATCCTTAGGTCTGCTCGATGCCACGATGCTCGTTTCTGGAGCAATGATTGGTTCGGGCATTTTTATTGTAAGTGCCGACATGGCACGTATGCTTGGCTCAACGGGCTGGCTTTTGGTCGCTTGGGTGTTGACGGGCGTAGTGACTGTGGCGGCAGCACTAAGTTATGGCGAATTAGCAGGTATGATGCCCAAAGCGGGAGGGCAGTATATCTATATTCAACGCGCTTTCGGGCCTTTGACAAGTTTTGTCTACGGTTGGACCGTTTTTATGGTGATTCAAACGGGCACTATTGCCGCCGTTGCCGTGGCATTTACCAAATATTCGGCGGTGTTTTTTCCAAAACTGAATTTTCAGAATGCCGAAAATGTGTTATTCAGCCTTGGACCGATAGACGTTTATGCGGGTACTTTTTATGCCATTGCGTGTATTGTGCTCCTTACTTATATAAATACGCAAGGGGTAAATGCGGGCAAGTTGATTCAAAATATTTTTACTTCCACTAAGCTGGTCGCTTTGTTTGGACTGATATTGATTGGTATAGGTTACGGCCTTCAAAGCGGAGTACTGGAACAAAACTTTGAAAATGCGTGGGATGCGAGTCGCGTGTCGAAAGAAACCGGAGAAGTGACGATGATTTCGGGGATGGCCTTGATTGTGGCACTAGGAGTGGCAATGATTGGGTCGCTTTTTTCTTCGGATGCTTGGAACAATGTCACGTTTATTGCGGCTGAAATCAAAAACCCCAAGAAGAACATTCCGTTGAGCCTTTTGTTGGGGACGCTGATTGTTACGGTATTGTACGTATTAGCCAACATTGCTTATCTGTGTATTTTACCCCTAAAAGGTTCAAGTACGGGGGCGGATGTGATGGCGCAAGGAATTCAATTTGCCGAATATCCCACCGACCGGGTCGCGACCGCTGCCATGTCGGTCATCTTTGGAAGCTCGTCGGCGGGTATTATGGCCGTTTTGATTATGATTTCTACGTTTGGCTGTATCAACGGGTTGATTCTGGCGGGTGCTCGTTTGTATTATGCCATGGCGCAGGATGGCCTATTTTTGAAACAGGCGTCCAAATTGAACGAAAAATCGGTACCCGGTAAGGCGCTGTGGGTGCAGTGTATTTGGGCTTCATTGCTGTGCTTGTCGGGGAGTTATAATCAACTGCTGAATTATTGTACGTTTGGTTCTTTGATTTTCTACATGGTTACCATTACGGGAATTTTTGTGCTTCGCCGCCGTGAGCCTACTACTGAGCGTCCCTACAAAGCGGTGGGTTATCCTTTTGTGCCTATTTTTTACCTTGTGGTTACGATGGGAATTTGTTTGATTTTATTGAGCGATTCCAATACCCGTTTTGATACTGGGATGGGGTTGTTGATTGCGGCTGTGGGTATTCCGGTTTATTACATCACCAGAAAATCGGGAGGCGGCAAAAAAGCAATTTAAAATCCTTATTCAACGCAAGCAGGTAAAGCAAAAATTCAGCAGTATGGAAAAGAACAAACCCTCCATTCTTAACGCTTGGTGTATGTACGATTGGGCCAATTCGGTACATTCACTGGTCATTGTTTCGGCCATTTTTCCGATTTACTTCAGCAACACGGCAGTCAATGCGCAGGGGGGACCCGACGTGGAATTTCTCGGAATGACCGTTAATAATTCCGCGCTTTTTTCGTTTGCGGTGTCGTTTGCCTTTTTGTTTATTGCTTTGGTAAACCCCATTTTGGGAGCCATTGCTGATTTTAGCGGCAGCAAAAAGCGTTTTATGCAGTTTTTTGTGTATTTGGGGGCATTTTCGTGTTTACTTCTTTATTTTTTTAATCGTGAAAACCTGGAACTTGGCGTCGTAGCGTTTGCCATTTCTCTGATTGGTTGGTCGGGTAGTATCGTCTTTTATAACGCGTACTTGCCCGAAATCGCGACCGAAAACCGCTATGATAAGCTCTCGGCCCGGGGCTTTACGATGGGCTACATCGGAAGTGTACTTTTGTTGATTTTCAACCTTACGATGCTCATCAAACCCGAATGGTACGGCGGGATTGACTCGGGTACTGCTTGTCGGATTTCATTTGTAACGGTGGCAGTTTGGTGGGTGGGTTTTGCCCAGATTCCTTTTTACTATTTGCCAAACGGCACTCCGTCGGGGTTGAAGCGGGAAGGGGGATGGATTTGGAATGGCTTTAGAGGACTCAAAAAAGTATTGGGTGAATTGAGTCATTTGCCCATTACCAAACGTTTCTTGGTGGCCTTTTTCTTCTATAATATGGGTGTGCAGACCGTTATGTACATCGGCACAATCTTTGGAAGCAATGAATTGCATTTGCCCGACAATGCCCTGATTGTAACCATTTTATTGCTTCAACTTTTGGCCATTGTGGGGGCGTATTGTGCAGCAGTGCTGTCGGGGAAATGGGGAAATACAAGTACGATTTCGGGGATTTTAGTGATATGGATTGGTGTGTGTATAACGGCTTACTTTGTCACAACCGAAGTGCAATTTTATGGATTAGCCGCTGGAATTGGGTTTGTCATGGGCGGGGTTCAGTCGCTTTCCCGTTCTACTTACGCCAAGCTTTTACCCGACAACACGCCCGACACGGCATCTTATTTTAGTTTTTATGATGCCTGCGATAAGTTCTCCACTTTTTTGGGGACGACCATTTTTGGCATCATCACCCAAGTATCAGGGATGCGAAATAGTCTTTTGTTTTTGGCGTTGATTTTTGTGATTGGGTTGCTGATTTTACGTCGAATTCCCTCACAAAAAATTTACCGAAGCCCTTTGAGTACTTCCTAAAGTTAGTATCTTTGCGCTCCAAACGAGGAATAATGCAGGCAATTACGCTATCGTTATTTCTCCTTTGATATAAAAATAGGATCTTAGCTCAGTTGGTTCAGAGCGCTGCCTTGACAGGGCAGAGGTCATCGGTTCGAGCCCGTTAGGTCCTACATTTAGCCGTAACTTTCTAGTTTTTAGCGAGTTGCGGCTTTTTTGGTTTTGGGTAGATTTCTGATGCCTGCTTACATTTGCTCACCACTATCCCATAAGCGGCAATTGTTTTCGGATAAAATACCAAAACTTTGGCTTGAGTACTCACAAGTCATTTCACTACTTCATTGACTTTTTGTAGCCATATTCCCTGCCCGTAGCAGCTCCAATGCGTATCGCTGAGGGCGTATACTTCGGTAGAATGTTGATTGAAAAGTCCCCATACATCTATGATGGGCGTACGGAGTGCTGGGTGGTTTTGCACCCGCTCCACCAAATGATTGTAATTACCCATTTCTGGCGCTACGATGCTGGTTTTGTTGGGAATGATGGCCAGATAAACTTCATCAAAGCCCAGCGAACGATAATATTCCTTCGTCGCATTTACGCCTTTGATTAGCTTGTTAAGTTCTGTATCTGGAAAAGGATAGAAAGAAGAGGTGATACGGGTAGAGTCGGTATCCCAACAAAACAAAATGTTTTTGCCGTCGGGCGAAATCGCTACTTGGTCGTTGTGGCGACCAAACCAAGCCAAATTCAGCGCCGCTTTCCACTCTTTTATTTTCAAGAAAAAATCACTTGAAAACACAAAACTAGCCAATGCTTCTTCGCTTTCATGAAGGATGGCGTCCCAACTTTTGGGTTGGGGGGCTTCGTTGGTAGTCGGGCTTTTGACGAATGCTTGGCTGATTTTTAGGGTTCGAACGGGCACCGCAAAATGTTCTCTGAAATGCCGTTCTACGGTTTCTAAGATTAGGATATTTCGTTGTTCGGGGTTCAATTGTACCTCCAGCGAGTCATTCCAGTGGGTCCGCAGGTAAGTTTTAACGTTAAAATCACGTTGGTCGATGCGCTGTTTTTCGGTAAAACTATCTCCGATGATGTAGAGCGCGATGTTGTTTTTGGACGGAGTATTGACGAATTTTTTCGGACAAGCTTCCGTCCGTTCTTTGAACTGGGGCAAATTGGAAAGTCGGTATAGATCACCGTAGCGGTACGAATCTTCGGTGAGCCCCAATTCCAGCGCTCCACGGCTCAGGATTGGGTGGCAACCTATGACCCAAAGCAGTGAAAAAAAAGCAAGACAGATGTATTGAAGGACTTTTTTCATCGTGCTGTAATATTGAAATTGCGCGTCTCGCTACCGAATCTTCAAAGACCAGGTTTGTAATTTTTTATTGGCGTAGCTGTGAATCAACAGCTTATTGTAGCCTTCGACGAGATTGACACGTATCGGGATTTCACTCGGAATGGGCTTATCGCCGATTTGAGTACCGTTTAGGTTGTATAGCGTTGTAAAATTACCCGATTTTACGCTTAAAAACTTTACTTCCGAACCCAAAAAATGATATTGTACATCGTTGCGGAACGGAATAAGCCCTTGAGCCGAAAACAGTTCTTTGCCTTGCTTGTCAAGTACCGCAAACTGGGTTTCAGATTCGCGGAACAAAATCCAGTCACGGTTGTTGATGGCGGCCCGGGCCCGGAAGAAGGAGGTAGGATCGGAACGGAATAACTGCACCTTTCGCTTGACTTGCCCACCGAGCGTTATTTCAAAAAGTTCGCCGTATTTACTGATGCCAATGAGGGTGGTGGTGCCGTTTTCAGGGGTAAATACCCCAAAAAATGGCCCCGAAAAATTGGTATTCAATTCCAGTTTATAAGGGGAAGGAATCACGCCAGATTCGCTGATTAAGCCCACCTGACCTGAGCCCTGTGTAAACAAAAAGTGACGTTTTCCCATGTATTCTACTTCGTTGATGGGCAGCAGCAAGTCAACAAAGGGGCGGGAGCGATTCAGTACAACAGGCGCTTGATTGGGGCTGTTCCAGAGGTATAAAAAGCCTTCTGTATCAATTACTAAGAATCTAAAACTGCCTTCAATGCCACTTTCTAGGCGCTGAAAACTCCGAATCGTGCGCCCAGCTGGGAGCGTAATGGGGGGCAGCGATAGATAGCGTTGGCGGTCGTCTTCATCAATGACATTCAGGCTTTTTTGCGTTGCAAATACGTATTGTAGTCGGCCTATACTCAGAAAATCGACCGAATATATATCTCCCACGATTGGGGCGTCTAACTGCGTAATTTTACGCTTATTTTCTTCTAATAATGGATTCTGTAATTCGCGTGATGGCGTGACTACAATGGTTTTTTCGAGACTACTCGGATAGTTGCGAACGAGGTAAATTCCACCCGCAGGAGGCGTTTCAAAAGGTTTCTCCTGTTGTAAAAATACTTTATTGAGGGTTTTGGCACTCGTAGCTTTGTTTAATCGGCCAAATGTGAGCGAGGAATAGGCTTTCCCGTTCTTATAAGCGGATTGGAAAACCAACTGGTCAAAGGGGAGTTTTTCGGTAATATCATAGTTGAGATTCGTGAATAAATAATTCATAAACCCTGTACCCATGTACTCTTTGCTTTTGCGCGGGTTGACAATAAAGGTAAGATTGGAAGCGCCGAGAGTCGTTTTTAAAAAGTTGTTATAAAGCGATGAATTGGCCCATGTTCGCTGGTATTCCAAGTCAATGAGATAATCTTTAAGTACTTGTGAATCATTGGCGTAGACCACAAAGTTTTTGTGAAACGCCACATAACATTTGGGAAATCCTTTGAAAAGCCCGCCAAAAAGAACCGCGGGTAACTCATGCCAATTGATATTGTAAACGTATCCTCCTTGAAAAGGCTCGAAGGGCGTGCCGGTGTTTTTGTTGAAAAGTACGGATAAACGCTTGAAAAAGGGTTCGAGTCCATTTTTGGGTTGAACCTGTTGTAAGATAATCTGTCCTTTGGTGAGGGAGTTGTTGGGTTCCAACTGGCACAGAATGAGTTCTTTATTAAAACTTCGATAAAATGTATCCAATCGAGCATTTCCGATGAGGTTCAGCAGTTGTTTGCGCGAACGATTGACGGAATCAGTGGATAAGGCTTCCAGTTGTGGGCGTAGTTTTCGGACAAAATTGTCTGAATTTTCAAACCCCAAACGGTACATCACCGCCGTAGTATTTGGGATAAAAAAAGTATGGTTAAGCGGACTGGCTTTCTGGTCATTTAGGGCTTCAACGTAGCCTTCCAGTCTTACTTTTTTTCCTTGTGAGGTAAGGGTGGAATTTTTGGTTGAGAAAAATTTATCCAAGTGCAAGCCTTCGGTACCTGGAAGAAACGACAAAAAATAAAGCAAGCCTGCGTCGGGACTGGTAGCGGCTTCGCGTCGAATGGCTTCCGATAGTACAACGTTGTCAAGGTAAATGCTCAACTCACTGCTTTCTTGTTTGATACTTTCAAAGCGACTGGTATTAGTGGTTCTCAGGGGGCTTTGGGCAAACCGTACCCAATCTTCAAGCACATCACCCGAAACGCACGAAACCAAAAAGTTATTAAAGAAAGTATACGCAAAAATAGGCTCTGAGAGAGGATTGGTGACGTCGTAAATTTTTTGTCCGCTGTGAATGTGCGACGTTACCCGCACGTTTTTGGAGGCGGGTGCTTCCAGCCACGCATAACTTTGGAAAGCCTCCATGGGCAAAAAAACAAGGTAGGCAAACCGCCCACCAGCGGTTTTTTGCAAAACGTACGTAATTGACTGCCCTTTTAGAAGGTTTTCGGCGCGGGCTTTGTCATCGCTCAACTGACGAAACATATCCACTTGTCGAGCAGCAAGGTTTAGAAGTGGTACCTCACGCATTTCGATGCCTCCTCGCTGAACCTTGTACGTGGTATCTTGCAGGTGTCGGCTCTGAATCAGAAAGAAAGCGTTTTCGGGCAACAATTTCCAGACGGATGCCGAATACATTTGCCAACGCTGAAAGCCCCACCATCCTGACAGCAACACCACCAGCGCAATAACAACAATTAGCCCTCTTCTTTTCATAGGTTAGGTCATAGTTTGTAATTCATAGTTTGAAAATTAGATAAACTATTGACTATGAACCATAAACGTCTTTATTTCGCCTTGATTGCTTTCACTTTTCCGTTGAGATCAAGACGGAAACGAAGCAATTCTTTAAAACTTTGAATACACACTTTTAAGAGCTTCCAACGTAAAATAGAAACCGTGCCTGTTAAACGTTCTTTGTGGGTAATGGGTATATCAAATGTATTTTCGCCCGCTTTTTTAGCCATTACTGCCAGAAAGATATTCGGAGCAAAAGGCTCAGGATTAGGCAATTGTGCCAATAGTTTCTTAAGAAAACTTCCTTTGATAAGGCGGAACGGAATGTTGGCATCATTGATGAACGTGCCGTACGCGAAGAAAATAGTGTATTTCAAAATGCGCGTAATGACCAATCGGGCAGGGGCATCATAGCGTATTTGACGATAGCCCATAACAAAGCTAGAATCATTCCGTTTTTCCCATAATTTGAGCACATCTTCGGTGACGAACTGGTCATCACTATCGGTTTGAAAAACCCACTCAGAGTTAAGTTCAGCCGCTTTTTTATATCCGTTAACAACGGCATTTCCATGACCGCCGTTGGGTTGGTGTACCACTAACAAATTATCAATTTTTGGAGCCAGGCCATCTAACAGAACTTTGGTGCCATCTTTGGAGCCATCGTTGATAACAATAAGTTTGGTTTCTTTGCCGGGGAACGTATTTTTAAGAAAGGAGGTCCACATAGTAACTACCTGCTCAATACATTCTTCTTCATTATAGGCAGGCATGACAATCGAAAAATATAAACTCATTATCGGGATTGTTAATTGTTATCAGTTTAAGGAAAGTTGGATTCTTTTTGTTAAAAACTCGGCAAAACTACTCAAAAAATGACTCTTAGCCTACTGTACACGGTTAAGCTTTTATTTAATGGACTTGATAGTAACATTATTTCAGGGTGCATATTTGTCTTTCAATGCATTAATGGGCTTCTCAATCAGGTACCAAGAAGCGGATGCTACAACGACGGTGAGCGCAAATAGAATTAAAACGCGAAGCTGGTGCATATCCTGAAAACCTTCAATGTTTCGACCTAGCTTATTGAAAAGCCGAACCACTGGGTGGTTGGCAGGCGAATGGTAATGATTATAAACGAAGTTATGGTAAACATAAAGACCGTAACTGATTTTGCCTAAATAATTGCTGACGGGGTTCTCCAAAAACCACTTGAACCATCCTTTGTAGCCAATAATAGCGCCTCCAATCAAAAACATAAAGAAAATAGAGGCTACAAAACGTTCCCAAACGTTGACGTAAACATTATTGTCTTGCGTAATTCCTGCTTGGGTGGCTTGAATGGATAGGACAAAAACAATGCCCAAAGCCGCCAAACTCAACCACAAATAAAGACGATTGGTGAAGAGTTTTTGAAAAACGGCAGGTTTGTAAAGCTGGGCGTAAGCCATCAATGCCCCAAAGCCAAAAGCATCTAAGGCGGCGGGCATGGTGACGTACGAAACATACCAAGGCTGCCCCGTCCATAAAAAATAGGCGCGTAGCAATACACTCAGCCCGATAAGTACCGTAAAAAAGGGAATGACAAAGCGGCGAGGAATAAAGAAAATCAGGACTGGGAAAAAAATGTAAAATTGCTCTTCAACGGCCAACGACCAAAAATGGTCCGTAACGCCCAGCCACGTTTTTTTGAGCACAATGTAAATGTTGGAGGCGTACAAAAACTGCCATCCTTCTTTGCCCCGCACGGATGAGTCATTTAATAACCACAGAATGATTAAAGAAAGGTAATAAATAGGGAAAATACGGATCGTACGCCGGATGTAGAATTTCTTCAAATATTGCCCCAAACCTCCCGACTTCGTATAGTTTTTGTCTTTACTACTGAGCAGAATGCGTGTAATTAAAAAGCCGCTCAGAACGAAAAATAAATTCACGCCTAATTTGCCAAAAGGCAATTGATGGGGTTCGGGCATCCAGTGGTCCCAAAGTACTAAAGCTACGGCTATAAATCGTAACCCATCCAGTTGAATCAAATAATTATCCTGCGTTTTTGCCGACATAATTTAGCTTGTTATCGGCGAAAGATGCACCCCTTTGGCCAATCATTTTTTTTAGGTATTACCAATTTGTTTTTATAACTGCTTTTTTCACGTCCTTGAATGTCATGACCTCACAATCTGCGTTTTCCAAATACAGTTTGCCTTTTCGGTCATAATGCAACCAGCGTACCCGGTAGGTTCCGGGAATAACTTCGGCGGCCTCAATACGCGCGGTTGAACCTTTGATGAAAAATCGGTTGTAATTGACAAAATTCCGCAGTGAATGCTTACGCGCCTGTTGGGTTGGGAAGATGTATTGGTGCTTTTCATTCGACAAAAGCACATACAAGCCCCCATCGCGGAGGTCATAAAGGCGGTAATTGGGTTGTTTCAGTTCCAATAAAGAGTCATTGGCAGAACACGCCTTTCCACCAGCCACAATACTATCTTTGGGAAGGCTTATTTTCTCCAAAAACAATTTTGGCGCTTGATATATCTTATTCGTGGCGGGGGCCTCATTGCGCCAGTTAAAACTAGTGCTTATTAGATATTTGCGTAGCTGAATGGCGTCGTACAAATGATAATGCTGATTGCAGGCGTATAAAAACCCCGCACTTACCACAAAGGTAACCGTCAAAACCTCCCGAAAGCGTGAACTTACAAGGCGGGTCAGATAGGCGATATTAAAGCTTACCAATAAAGCTGAGTAGAGTTTATAGCGACTCATCAGCATGATATCGGAACCTAAACCAGTACGTGAATAAGTGACAATCAGTGCAGTAGCCAACGCAAAAGCAACTCCTCCTAAATAAAAATAGTCAAATTCGTTTAATACAAAGTGGCGCTTCCAATAGCTTCTCAGGATGTAAAGCAGCATACTTAGGCTTACAAATAATGACAAAGCCCCAAACCAAAGTGGCATTTGAAAAGGAAAATTTCCAAAGGGAAGTCCCTCGAAGATCGAGCCACAAAAAAGCAAAAAACCCCGGATAAAAGACTGAAAACTGCCCGATGCGCTCAAATCAGTGGGCGGGCTTTGATAATCCCAAAAATAAAGGACAATGCTCAAAATGCTGAATACCGTCCAGATAGCGGCAATTTTCCAACGCTTTTGGAGCAATAAAACGCCCAATGCAAGGGGGAAAATCAAGATGCCATTGCCACTGGTGAATACGCCCATAAATGCCATCGGTAGGGCCCACCACCAGTACTTGTCGCCTCGACTTAGCCGCCAGAAGGTTAGCACAGCCCATGCCACCACCCATAAGTTTTGAACGGCGGCCATGCCCCAAAAGGTATTTTCCCAAAAAGCCAGTGAAAACCAAAGCGTTGCAATGGGCAAGGCGTACCAAACGGCTCCGGGCAAGGGTTTAAAAAAACGGGTAAGCAACCACCAAATCACCAACAGGGCTAAATTCCCGAAAAACATCAAATGCTCGTAATTGAGATGGCCGAAGATTTTATAGTCAATCACGGCAATTAATCGGGTCAGGGCTACCCGGTGCTCGTTGTGCTGACGGTAAATTTCGTATACTTTTCCGCTAAAACTCTCGGCTTTATCAAAATTGAGTAAGGTAGCTTTAAAGGCGTGGTCATCCCATTTTGGGATATTAATGGCATAACGATTCCAAAGCTGATAATACACAAATATCAGGGCAAACGTAACCAGTAAGGATGCCAATGATCTTTTGTTCATCAACTATGGGGGTGATTAGTGTGCAGCAGCCGTGATTCGGCAAATGACCGTAAGACGTTCACGATGTTTTTAACATCCAGCCCCGATTGGGTTTGGTGGTACTGTTGACTTCCGTAAAGCCCGTTGGGGTATCCTTGGGCCGACAATGACTGAAAACGCTGCGGATGAATCCCCGCTTCGAGCAGTTTTACCGAGAGTTGTTGGCCTAAACCGCCGATACTTACGTGCTCTTCTACCACCAGTATATTTTCTGCCTGTCGCAGCTCTCGGAGGGTAGCGTCAGTGAGTTGAAGCGGGAGGCTAAGTGCGGTATAAACGCTACAACTGGCCTGTAATTCAGGCTCTTGAAGTGCTTTTAATACATTGGCCGCAATGGGTCCTAAAGCAATAATGGCGGTTTGGGCATTGGGCGCGTGCACTACTTTTTTCAACGACCCCGACAACACCGCTCCTTCGGGAGTGAGTGGACCCACGCCGAGGCGCAAGTAGGCGGGGTGTTTTTCGTGAACTATCTGCGTTAAAACAGGCTCAACCTCGTCGCTAAAAGCTGGAATCCATGTTTTTACATTTTGTAAACTGCTCAGGCAAGCCAAATCTTCGATGGCATGGTGCGTACTGCCCATGATGCCGTAGCCGTACCCACCACCGTTGCCGACAAGAAACACGGGCAGATTGTGAAGGCAGGCATCGTTGCGGAATTGTTCGAGGCAACGATACACCACAAAGGGAGCAATACTGTAACAAAAAACTTTGTAGCCTTTGTAAGCCATTCCTGCGGCTACGCCTACCATATTTTGCTCGGCTACACCAGCATTGATGAAGCGTTTTCCCAATTTTTCCTGTAAATTTTCTAGGGCATTATATCCTAAATCACCAGTAATGAATACGATAGATTCATCGGCGAGTGCTAATTTTTCAATGGCGGCTGAAAATTCTTTGCGCATAACTAACGGTATGTTGCTCCAAGAGAGCTTACTTCAGCGTGAAGTGGCTGTCTATAGAATGAAATAGCTGCAAATTAAGCAAAATTCAAAAGGCTACCCAAATTCAGCAGGCTAGTAAACGAGATTACTCTCCTGAACGGCCTCAAAAGTAAAGGGCTGCCATTTGAGTTCTAAAGTATTATTTCTACAGTACGCAACCCCGATTTGGTAAGTTCCCGTTGGGAAATGCCGATAGGTCAATTCCCTGTGGAATTGAGGATAATAGTAATTCTCTCCCATGAGCACCAGCCGTATACTTCGGCGGTCATACGTGGCTGATACTAAATACGTGGTTGATGTTGTAAGGTTTTTAAACGCTACAAAATAATCCTCAGAGGCACCAAATGGGCGCAATTTGGACGCAGAGCCCATAATTTTGAGCATTTTTTGGCTTTTATTGTGCTCAATCTTAAAATCAGGAACTATTTCGTTTTTGACAATTACTTGGGAAAAGGGAGAATCGGTAATGCGAAAATTAATACTTTTAGCCGCCTTGTTCATGATTAGTTTAGAGGATTCTTCCCAGTAAGATGTATCTCGATAGATAAACCACTGATTGCTCGTGACCCAGTTGTATTGGGCCGTAATGTATTCTCGTTTATACTGAGCGAAAATACTATAAAAATGAAAATACGAAAGCATAAAAATGCCCAGAATACTCCCCAAAGTCAGCGCAAAAAGAAGGGATTTTGATTGTAAATAACGCAGGGCCATGCAATAGGTGAGGACCAAGCCAACTACTGAATGAATACGGTAGCGGTTGATATGCGCAAAAATCTGGTCTTTATCCACGCGTGAAATGCAAAGTAAAAAGCCTGTCAAGATAAAGAAAGTGAGGCTTCCGAAAAGAAACTCTTTAAATCGACGCTCACTTTTGTTAACCTTCTGAGGGGGGAGGTTTGGCTGAATCCAAGCCTTGATTGTCAGAAAAAATAAATAGAGGAAAGTGGCTAACACCAATCCGCCTGCCAGTACCGAAGCGGAGTCATTTAGATTGAGAGGTCTAAGCCATTGTTCATCCCAATTGAGAGCGGAGCCCAGAAAAACCAGTAAGTTGAGAAAAATATATTGAGGATGATTGATAAGATTGTGGATTGGATTATTTCGGTTTTCGTATTGTTGATAGTCTGAAAAATATACAAGTAAGATTGAAATGGTGAATATGCTCCAAATCAGAAGCTCTTTCCAACGCTTTTGTATCATCAACAACCCTGCACCTGCCACCAAGACTAAGACTCCGTTACCAAACGTATACGTACAAAGGGCGGCCGCACCTAAGGCCAACCAGAAATGAAGGTTATGACGGCTTGAAAGCCAATGAATTGTCAAAAGAGCAAAAAAAGAAACAGAATTGTAGGCGAGGGTAGCCGCAGGCCACAGCACCCCATCGTATGAGTAACAGGGTTGAAATAATAAAAGAGATATTGGAATAAGATAATAAATGGAATGGCCAGCAAGCTTTAATTGTTGCCAACTAATAATGAAAATACCGACTAAAGATAAGTTGCCTAAAATGGTAATGATGTAAAAAGAGACCTCTCCCGATAGAAGATACTGGCTTAATACAATGAGTCTTGTATAAAAAAGGCGGTGTTCCACAAACTGTGCGCTCAGGAGTTTCCACTTTTCAACAAATCCATCTTTTGCGGAAACATATTCAGATAGAAAGTTGAGAATCAAATCAAAATCATCTCCTTGTGGAAGATTAGTAGTAAAAAATATTAAAAAAATACAAAAAAATACAAAGGGAAGAATTGCAAAAATGAAGGAAAGTGAGGAAGTAGTAAATTTTTGTTTCATCAAATACGCAAAGTAAGGTGGGTAGGGGATTTGCCACCGCTGACTTTATTGGTTAACTGCTTGGCGTGCGAATTGCAGGATGCAACAAAAATATACTAATAAGATTTATGTCCAAAATATTTTGGTGCATATTGGGATAAAAAAGGGTAAGGTTTAATGGTAAACGCTCATAAAATCAACCATTTTCAAAACAACTTACTTTAAAAAACTGAAGAAGCCGCCAACAGAACCCAATAGTTACTTGGTTCTGTTGGCGGCTTCCTCTTTTGGTATAATTTGGTTATTTCTTCCGCTGTTTTACCAAGGTCATGATTTCATCCGAAGTACGAAATGTTTTTTCGCCTTTTTGAATTTTTGTACGAATAAACTTGGGTCTTTTTTTCGTCTCCTCAAAAATCTTGCTGATATATTCTCCTAAAAATGAGATGCCTAGCATGGTTAGTCCTCCAAAAAGAGTAATCAGGATAATAACCGTCGTGAAGCCTTGAGGGGTATCAGGGGCGAAAAAGTATTTCGCCAATATTTGGTAGAAAATACCCAGAATAGAACAGGCAGTAAGACTAAAGCCCGCGTAACTCATGAGTTCTAAAGGTGCAAAGCTGAACGAGAAAATGGCTTTCTTGGCCCACCAAATATTTTTTCGCCAGTTGTTGGTCGATACGCCAAACATTCGCTCGGGACGCACGTAGTCAACGCCCGTTTGCTTAAAACCTACCCACGCCCGCAGGCCGCGCAAAAACTGCTCGGTTTCGGGCAGGGCTACCAACTCCTTAACCACTTTGCGGTCAATCATGGAGAAATCGCCCGCGTCGCGAGGAATGGGGATATAGCTGAGGTTTTGGAAAACTTTGTAAAAAGCTTTGTAAAAAAAGTGAATATGGGGCTTCATTTCGCGTTGAACGCGCACGCCATACACCACATCGAAGCCATTTGACCACTTTTCATAAAAATGAGGAATCACTTCTGGCGGGTCTTGTAGGTCGCCGTCCATCAACACAACGGCGTCGCCCGTTGAAATTTCCATACCGCTCAAAAAGGCCGATTGGGAACCGAAATTCCGCGAGTGCGTGATGCCAATAACGTTGGAATCACGTTGACAAATGGCGTTGATTACTTCGTCCTGATTGTCGGGCGAAGCATCATTGACAAAAATGATTTCGTAACGTACTTTAAGTTCATTGAAGGTTTTGACCAAACGCTCATACATAAACGGAATCGCCTGAGCATCTTTGTAGCAGGCAATGATGGCCGTAATCACAGGATTAAGCTTTGGATTGGCAAAAGCGGGCAGAATCCGTTCTTCGTATTGGTTTGCTTCCTGCCATTCTTTGTTCAATCGCAGCCCGTCGCTGAGCGAGGTGCGGGCTTTCCAGCCCAAGTCTTTTTGGGCTTCGGTGGGGTCGCCGTACCAATCTGATAAATCCCAACCACGATTGGGCATACTTCCCCAGACCGGTACATCCGTCTGACCAAAGGTCTGACGGGAAGTTTCGACCAGTTCGCGCATGGTGGTTTTTTCACCCGTTGCGATGTTATACGATTTGCCCGAAATGGTTGTATTTACCTTTAATGCCGCGTCCAAAAATGCTTCTACGCAATCATCGGCGTACACAAAATCGCGGCTTATATCGGGAGAAACCAGCGGAGGATAACCACCTTTGCGGGCTTCTTCAATCAAGCGGGGAATCAACCTGTCGGGCTCTTCCCAAGCGCCGTAAATGGAATAAAGGCGTAGATTAAGGGCTTTTCGTTGATGAACTTTGGCGTAAAACTCAATCAAATACGCCGCCGAGACCTTCGAAACGGCATAGTGACTGTTGGGTTTAACGGGATCGGTTTCTTTGGGAGCCGCACAGTTGAACCCGTATTCAGAACTGCTGCCAGCGTGAATGTAAACCGTTTCGTCGGTACAGTTTTCTAAAATATTGACCGTTCCGATGACGTTGGTCTCGTAGGTCAGATTGATGTTTTTTTGCTTGCTGTACGCTCCGTAAGCGGCCAAATTGAAAATGGTTCTGGGCTTGTACTGCGCAAAAGTCTGCTCAACAGAGTTGTTTGATAGAATATCGCAGTGAACAATATTTTCAAAAGGAATATCCAACAATTTTAAGCGCCAAGCTTTGGTGGCGTCGTGCGTGAGGGCGTAGACATCCTTACGAACTTTGAAAATGTCTTTGAAAAGATTGGCTCCGATAAAACCACTGGCTCCAAATACAAATATGGGCCCTTTAAGCTGAAGTATTTTTTCCTGATAAATCAAAACGAATGTGATTTTGGATGTTTGTAAAATAAACACCCAAGGTTGCTAATTTCTATTTTGAAGAATGTTGATTATTACATCTAATTTGGTCTCGACATTCTCCATGCGTTGCTCAAGCTTGTCCATGCGTTGTTCAAGCTTGTCCATGCGTTGTTCAAGCTTGTCCATGCGTTGTTCAAGCTTGTCCATGCGTTGTTCAATCTTGTCTATGCGCAGGCCCAAGCCATCTATTTTGGAATTGAGTTCATTCAGTTTTTCTTCAAACTCGGTTTGTTTTTTGAGCAAAAACTGAATATCATCACTATTTTGTTGGATACCTTTCAAGCAAATCTTTACTGCTTCTTCCAAACGCTTGATTTGCAAAGATATACGTTCTATTTTGGCGGAGTGCTCTTCCAAAATAGCCGTATGCTCATCTTGCTTGATTGCAAATTCAGCGATTAAAAGCTCTAATTGCTCGATTCGTTGTCGGTCTGTCATCATATTAATAAAACCAGAGTTTGGCCAAAATTAAGCAAAACCTAAGAAAAGTAAGCATTTATTACATCTGCTTTTGCCGTTTCGTACTGGGTGTCGCTCATGGGTAGATAGTGCCACTCCATGCGATTTTCCATGTACGAAACGCCTTTGCCTTTTACGGTATGGGCAATGATTATCTTGGGCAATCCGTTTTTGCGCAATCTGACTGTTTCAATGGTTTCAATCAGTGCTTCAGGATTGTGGCCATCGGCCTCAAAAACATCAAAACCAATGGCCTTCCATTTGGCCACTGTGGCGGTTTCTCCCAGTACATCTATTGTGTTACCAAAGCCCTGTAAGCCGTTTTTGTCCACCAGCACCACTAGGTTATCGAGTTGATTTTGAATGGCATAGTGGGCCGCTTCCCAGGTGGTACCTTCATTGGTTTCGCCATCTGACATTAGCACGAATGAGATTGCATCTTCTTCCGAAAGTTTGCTGGCGTGCGCCATGCCCGTTGCAATCGGTAAGCCATGCCCCAATGAGCCCGTAGCAAACGGAATGCTGGCGTGTTTGTTTGGCGCAGGGTGGGCGGGAAGGGTGGTTCCATCCTGATAAAAAGTATCCAGCACTTCGTCAGAAATATCTCCTAAATGATTGAGTGCCACGTACAAAGCCGCTGCAGCATGGCCTTTTGAAAGTAGAAAAGAATCCTGCGGGCGTTTTTGCTGGATAAGAGCAGCAATCAATAAATCAATGCAGCTTAAAGAACACCCAATGTGCCCCGCGTTGGCTTTTTTGTAAAGGCCCAGTACCCTGAGGCGGAGTTCGCCGCTGAGCCGTTTGTAGTCAGTGATGATCGTTTGTGTTTCAACCATTAGTATCGTTTTCCTTTCAAGTCTGTTAATTCAATTAACTGCCCGGAGGCTTTTTTAAGGGAAATTTTATCCACATTTACCGTGTCTAACTGTTGCACAAAGATACCGTCTTTTGGTAAATACAAGTTAAAATATTGCGCATCGGTTACGGAATGACGCATAAAAGTACGGTCCATGGGGTTGTCAAACACGTTAATTGGGGAAGCAATGAGGATTGTATCGCCCTTTTGATACAATTCACGGGCTTTTTGAGCAGCAGCGTAGTGTGGGTTGGGCAAACGAGGCTCACTGCGATAATTGTATTTAGGCGAAACATCGCCATAGAAACTTTGAAGTGTACGTCCAATAAACATCGCCTGAATGACTAACACCACTATTATTAAGTACTTAAACCAATTTTTGCTTTCCAGCAGGTGCCATAAAGCAACGCTTGCCAAAATAATGACGTACGGGAACGAAAATCCTGAGTAGCGTTGGGTCAAACCATACGTGTGTCCGCTGCGAGCGGCATTGAAAATCAAGAAAGCCGAGGGAATGATGGCGATAATGATGAGAAACCAAATCAGATTTTTGTTTTTGAATGTTGTCTGATAAAATGCCAAAAAAAGCATTAGAATGGCGACTGAAGCGACCGAAAATCCCAGCTTATGGTTGCTGTAAAATAAGGCACTGCCTCCCAAAACAACGGCAGCTCCTAAGCTGATAATTGTAGATTTTTCTGGGTTCTTTTGAGAATACCGAAAAGCCACAATAAGTCCAAGACCCATCAAAATGGCCACAATCGCATTTTTTTTGCCTTCCAGTGTGCCTACCAGACTATTTGAATAGATCCATAAATCGGTAAACATCGGCAGGCTCTTATCGAACAGATTTTTGAACGTAGCGGGCAAAATAATGCCGTAAGGATTGTTATAGGGCCGATTGAGTGCACATTCTAAATACAATGCCGATTGATGATTGAGTGATCTCAGGGTCCAATCTCCGCCTCCCCAAATAATCCAAGCCGCCAAACCCGAAACGGCCAATACGCCAGCTCCAACCAAAGCTACCCAAGTGCGCAGCCGCCGAACCGTGATAAGGGCATACATTCCGTGGGCCAAACAAACCGTTGCGGCCAGAAAATGAGAAAGAAAACTCAATCCAGCCACCAAGCCATAAAAGAAAAACCAACGCGCAGAAGGTTTACGTTTGTCATCGGCTTCGAGCGCGCGTAGGAAGCAATAAGTGGCTAATAGTGTCAGAAAGAAAGTAAGCGAATAATTGCGCGCCTGTTGTGAATAAGTAATAAAAAAAGGCTCAATCGCCGCCAAGGCCGCCGCCGTAAGCGCTAATCTTGGCGATTTTAAAAAATGATTGGTAAAGATAAAAATCAGCCACACCGTCAGAATGCTAAAAAGTACGGAAAGCAGGCGAGAGGTAAAATCTGAAACACCCGTAAGGTTGAGCCAATTGTGGAGCAAAAGGTAATAAAATGGACTGTTGCCGATGTCGCTACGGCGCATCGCCTCCAAATATTCGTCGAAGGTCTGTGGCTGCCAAAATTCCTGATTAGTGAAAATATACTTCGTAGGGTTAAAGACATCGTGTTGGTTACCACCGTTTTGAACCATGCCCTGGCTTACCATCATCGATGCTTTTTCGTCAAAAAAGATTCCGTGGGCATCCAATTTGTAGAGACGAAGACCCGCCGCTAGTATCAAAACGGCAACCAGCCCATAAGAGACGTACTTGGTTTGGAAAAGAGTGGAAGTTTGTGGCAAAGACATATTTCGATATTGTTGCCGCAAATTTATTGAAAAAATAGTAGGATAATGTGTTTATGATTTATTTACTTTGTAACACAAAGTACTTTTAAATTAAAAATAACTAACATGAATAAAAACAACTTGTTTTGGCTGACTGCGGTTGCGGTCCACACGTATTTGTTTTACAATCAGGTGCAGGGTTACAATGCGCCCGTATTCTCTTTGGTGCTTATCGTATTGGTGGGAGCGGCGCATCGAGCGTTACTTTCTATTCGTTATTGGTGGATGGGTGCCGCCATGCAATTGATTGCTGCCATTGCGGTGGCTTGGCATGTAAGTAGTTGGTTACAAACAATATATGTGTGTACGTTGTTTGTTTTTGTAGGCTTAACGTACGCGCCCCGAAGCAGTTTGCATTTGGCTTGGCTCAATGGCCTTGTGGGGGCATTTTTGGGAGGGTTTGCCACGCATATTCCCGTTTTAAGAAAAGAATTTAGTGCCCAAACAGGCAACACTTTTCAAGGATTATTTCGTTTTAAGCCCTCATTTTTGGTCTTTCCATTTTCGGTTACAACGGCCTTTTACTTTCTTTATAATTGGGCAAATCCAGCTTTTTCGGTCGATTTTTCTTTTTTCACAACCCACATAAACTTTTTATTTATCGGTGCTATTTTGATTGGGATGGTGTGGTTATGTCCTCTTTTTTTTCCGTGGGGCATTGAGTCAGCCGTAGAAGAAGATTCTAAAAGAAAGGATGAATTGGTGCGTGTCAGGAAGGTGAAAAAGGGAATTTTACCTTTAATGCTGCGGTATCAAAATCAGCAGGGAGTGTTGCTTTTCGGAATGTTGAATGCGCTTATTTCCTGTTTTATCCTTTTTAATGTACTTCAAATGTTGATTCCAGACTTGCAGCAAACTCCCAAAGGATTTTCTGAACAAGTACACGAAGGATTTAATGCGTTGATTATCAGTGTTTTGGTGGCAATCTGGCTGATTATGTATTATTTTAAAGCAAATCAAAATTTCTATCCAAAACGCAAACGATTGGTGCAACTTGCCCTGCTTTGGATTGTTCTGAATGGACTTTTAACGGTATTTACATTCTATAAAAATGCGCTTTACATCGACGTTTTTGGGTTGACATTTAAGCGAATTTGGGTGTACATGGCGCTGGGATTGACGTTTGGAGGGCTGTTGTTTACTTTTATTAAAATTATATATTTGAAATCAAATTGGTACCTGATTCGTCGTACCTCTTGGTTGGTTTATAGCGTCCTTATTTGTTACGGTTTGGTGGATTGGGATAGGTTGATTACTTGGTATAATATTAAGGAAGCAAAAAACTTGGATATGGACTATATTACCGAGCTAGGACCGACAAAGTTGCCTTATTTACAGGAATTAATCCAACAAAAAGACGCACGGATTGTTGGTCTTGAAAAGAAAATTAAAACCCAAATAAAAAACTGGAAATATAATCATCGGGAGCAGGAAGCTTGGCAGTCGCGAACGGTAGATGAGGATTGGTTGAGAAAAATAATGATAGAACAATAGTAAAGGCTGCCAGATATACAGTAATTGTAAGTCAAACGTTTCTTTATACCATTAAGCAAAAATTTTAAAAACCATTCTTGGTTACCTTTTTCAATAGACATACTTATGAGTTTTCAAATCAAAGAACAACCTATTGTTTATGATGTTTGCATCGTAGGCTCGGGTGCGGGAGGCGGGATGGCTGCCAAGGTTTTGGCAGAAGCAGGCGCTAAAGTCGCACTCATTGAGGCGGGACCTTGGTACGATCCTGCTGACCCTAAGTACATTACCCAGCTCAAGAATCCTTGGGAGTCGCCCCGCCGGGGTGCGGGAAATCACCGTCCTTTTGGTGATTTCGACGCCGCTTGGGGAGGTTGGGAAATTGACGGGGAGCCCTATACCCGCAAGAGCGGTACGCAGTTTGACTGGTTCCGTTCGCGGATGCTAGGCGGCCGTACCAACCACTGGGGGCGGATTTCGCTGCGTTTTGGTCCATTGGATTTTAAGCGTAAAGATGTTGACGGACTTGGCGACAACTGGCCCATCGGCTACGAAGATGTGAAGCCGTACTACGACAAAGTAGACCGGTTGGTGGGTGTTTTTGGAAGTATTGAAAACATTGAGAATGAACCCGATGGTCTCTTTTTGCCTCCGCCAAAACCGCGTTTGCACGAGTTGATGTTGAAGCAAGCGGGTAAAAAAACAGGAATACCAGTGATTCCTTCGCGCCTTTCTATCCTTACAAAACCCATCAATAAAGACCGTGGTGCCTGTTTTTATTGCTCGCAGTGTAGCCGTGGATGTCAGGCTTATGCCGATTTTTCTTCCTCTTCAGTATTGGTAAAACCTGCCGTAAAAACGGGCAACGTCAAAGTATTTACCAATGCAATGGCGCGTGAAGTAATTACAAACCAGGAGGGGAAAGCAACGGGGGTTTCATACGTTGACAAAAATAATTTACAGGAATATACGGTTAAAGCGAAGATTGTAGTGCTGGCGGCAAGTGCCTGCGAATCAGCTCGTTTGTTAATGAACTCTAAGTCGTCGCGCCATACCAAAGGTCTGGGTAACTCAAGCGGTGTACTTGGTAAATACTTGCACGATTCGACGGGTGCTAGTCGCAGTGCCTTTCTGCCCCACTTGGTAGATCGTAAGCGCTACAACGAAGATGGAGTAGGAGGTATGCACGTGTACACGCCTTGGTGGTTGAACGGCAAAAAACTTGATTTCCCTCGTGGGTATCACATCGAATACGGTGGCGGTATGGGGATGCCAGGCTACGGCTTTGGTTTTGGAATGGAGAATGTCAATGGAAAATATCCTAACAAAGAAGGAAAGATTAAACCAGCAGGAGGATACGGACTTTCGTTGAAAGAAGATTATCGTCATTTTTACGGAGCCAACTTCGGAATGTCGGGTCGTGGGGAGGCCATTGCGCGGGAGGATAACTTCTGCGAAATTGACCCCAACGTGGTAGATAAGTACGGAATTCCAGTGTTGCGCTTCCAATACACTTGGTCTGAGCACGAGATTAAGCAGGCCAAACACATGCAGGATACGTTTGAAGAAATCATCACTGCAATGGGTGGTATCGCAAATGGTACTAAACCGGGCCCTGAATCAAACTACGGATTGGCCGCTCCTGGGCGGATTATTCACGAAGTAGGAACAACGCGGATGGGAGACGATCCTTCCAAATCAGTAACCAATCGTAACAGTCAGTTGCACGATGCGGACAACGTGTTTGTGGTGGATGCTGGAACGTTTGTATCGCAGGCCGACAAAAACCCGACTTGGACCATTTTGGCCCTTTCGATGCGTGCCTCTGAGTACATTATTGACCAACGTAAAAAAGCGAATTTATAATAAAGTGGTTTGTGATTGGAGATTTATAAATCGTTGATTATCAATGTTTATTTTTCTTCAATCACCCACTGTCAACCACTCAAAAAGATGAAACGCAGAGATACATTAAAAGCCCTGTCGTTGGGAACCCTGACCGCCACGATTGCGGGTACAGAAGCCCACGCTGATGTTCCCAAGAAGGCAGTACCGCCTTCTTTGTCAGATTTTAAGAATGGAAAAAGTGCGGCAGAATTGGCGCGGGATGCCAAAATTGCGGCCGAGAAGTTTTTTACGCTGCACGAATTGCAGACGATTCGTGTGTTGGCCGATTTTATCATCCCTGCCGATGGTCAATTTGGTGGCGCAACGGAAGCGAAAGTGGCGGAGTTTATTGAGTTTATCGTAAAAGACATGCCCCAACACCAAACGCCGATGCGCGGAGGTTTGCTATGGTTGGATACGGCCTGTGTTAAACAATTTGGCAAAAAATTTGTAGCCTGCCCAAAAGCGCAGCAAATCCAAATGCTAGACCAAATTGCATATCCTGGGCAAGCGAAGCCTGAAATGAGCCAAGGGGTAGCATTTTTTAACCTGATGCGCAATCTGACGGCTACGGGCTACTTTACTACAGAGGTAGGATTCAAGTACTTAGGCTACGTAGGCAACCGCCCCAATGCATGGGATGGCGTGCCTGAAGAGGTGTTGAAGCAGTACGGATTAAGTTATGATTCATAATTAATTCAATCCTTTAGTTATAATTTTAAATAGCGGGCACAATTTTTGTCCCGCTATTTTGTTATGTATACCAAAAGGCTCAAAAAATGCAATTTTTGGGAAAATTATATCCAATAATCACCTTTACTTTTTTCAGACTCCTGCTTATTCAATCCCAAAAGCAGTGTTTACTGTTTTTGACCTTGGGGCTTACTACTTCATTAGCTTTGGGGCAACAAATAGTAGATAATCAGTGTAATATTATTCCTGCGGGATGGGCAACGGGTGAGTTTAATATCCTCAATGAGGTAGGTTGTGCGCCTTTGCAGGTAAGAATCTCCAATAAACAGATTGTCTCTAATAAAAATCGCTACATATTTGATTATAAAGGAGGGAGTCCTGATACGTACAAAACCACTACCGATTCGACCTTCCCTTACACTAAACCGGGGCTATATTATGTAATGAAGCTTTCGGAAACAACCACTGGTGTGCCCCAACGAGCGTGCCGAGTAGTGACTGTGCAGAATCCAACACCCCCCACATTTAGGGTTTTAGTGTGTTCTAACGGAACGGCTAATTTAAGTATAACCAATCATGCTGCGACTGAATATGAGGAGTATGATGTTGATTGGGGAGACGGCAATGCCTCAATTTTCAACAAATTAAACCTATTTGCAACCCATAAGTATATTGACAAAACATCTAAGCTCATCACAGTATACGGTCGGCACCGCATCAGTAATTGTGGAGGGAAAAGCAGTCAAACCATTACGTTAGATTCGGAAGCAAAGCCCGCGATTCTCTCAAAACTTGAAATGCTGGATGCCACCACTGGAGAGTTAACAGTAACCAATCCGAACCAACTTGAGCTGGAAATCTTTCGGCAGGAAGGGGGAGGTGGTTTCAGAACACTCGGAACGGTGGTGAAGAATGTAGAGGAAAAAGTAAAAGTTCTGGTCGATACAAATAAGATATTTTGCTATAAACTTAAGGCACGGGATAGCTGTGTTGCGTCGCTGGAATCAAACGTTTTGTGCAGCAATTTTATCAAAATAACCAAAGAAACGGATGCAAACGTGGTTAGTATCGGGCCTTATTTATATCCTTCGGATGTAAAAGGGATGACAGTAACGCGTAACGACGAAAATTGGTGGAATCCGACGTTTTCACAATGGTTTAAACCTGATAATCAAGGTGATTGCGGAACTGAAACTTGCTATCGTCTTGAAATTAATACCAAAGACGCAATCATCCTTTCCAATAGGCTGTGTACTGGCGCGCCAGCCTCTCTTTGTAATCCGTTCGGCAGGCTTTTTGTTCCAGATGCTTTTACTCCGAATGGGGATGGAGCCAATGATTTTTTTGAAGTAAAAGGTGAAATAGAAGGTGAACCGCAAGTGATGATTTATGATCGTTGGGGTTCTGTTGTATTCCGAAACAGCGCGAATGTACGTTTTTGGAACGGGATGATTAATGGTAGCCCTGCCCCGGCAGGTGCCTATTTATACCGTATCAATGTCACTGATAAAATTGGACGAACGTTTGTTAAACGCGGGACTGTTTCGCTGCTTCGTTGATAATATACTGGTCAAATGTAGGTGAATCAAAGCCAACCTGGATGGGCCAGTAATAAAACCGTGCTTCTTGTAATCCCATTTTTTCAAGTAAGGGAAAAAGCTTCACCCAATCTTTCTCAGTGGTTAAAATAGGTGATTTATGCGCCATTTTTGCAAACGTCCTGACGTCTTCTTCGCTATAATTGTGGTGGTCGCCGAGAGCAGTATGCCCTATTATTTTATAAATACCCGAGGCAGCTTCTTCAAATAATACTGGTTGTGCAATTCCAGAAATTAGGATTATTGGTTGATTATCAACTAATAAAGGCAAGTGTTTGAAGTAAGGAACGGGAGTTTCGTACCTAAAGGACGAGAAAAATATTGGGGTAGATGGCAAGGTAAATTTCTGAATTTGACGAACGATTTCATTTTTGTCCGTGTCAGATAGGTGCTGAGGGCATTTGGTGACGATAACGGCGTTGGCGCGCTTGGCTCCCAGCCTGAATTCTCGCAATAAGCCCATCGGGAGTACATAATCTTGGTAAAATAGCCGTCGGTAGTCGGTCAATAAGAGGTTAAGATGGGGGCGTACGGCGCGGTGCTGAAAGGCATCATCCAGCAGAATGATTTGGGTATTCGGTTTTTCTTTTTCAATTCGCTGAATTCCACCAACTCGTTTTTCACAAACAAAGACAGGTGTTTGATGACCGAATTTGTGGTAAAATTGTAACGGCTCATCACCCACTTCAAGAGCGGTGGATTGGTCCGTCACTTCTCGATAACCCGTCGTTTTTCTTCCGTAGCCTCTGCTCAAAATGGCTATTTTCCAATCAGGGCCCAAAAGCCGCTGTAAGTACTCAATATGAGGCGTTTTGCCCGTACCGCCGACTGTCAAATTTCCGATATTAATGGTGTATAATTCTGATTGGTATATTTTTTTTAATTCGTTGTTATACAAATAATTACGGATATAGGTAACGATGCCATACAGGGCGCTAAGCGGCCACAGTATCCATCTTAATACGTTTGATAACTTTCTTAACATTTTCTTAAAATGACTTTGGCAAAGTAAGGGATTTTTCTCTATTTTGTGAACCTGCTTACCCCAAACATTGTCTTTCGAATGCCCTTACAAGTTCACTATCAGCCTTATAAACTGAATTTTCGGTTTGCCGCCGGTACTTCCAGGGGTATCTTGACAGAAAAAACGTCCTGGTTAATCAAAATATATGATGACGACATTCCTTCCGTTATTGGTATCGGGGAGTGCGGGCCGTTGAGTGGACTTAGTATTGACGATCGACCTGATTTTGAGGATATGTTGCAAAGCATTTGTCAAGAATTTAATAAATTAGATCTTGAAATTTACAGTTGGAATATCCCCATAATTCTCGAACAATTAATCGGTAGTCAGTGGCCTTCCCTTCGTTTTGGGTTTGAGTCAGCCATGCTTGATTATCTCAATGGAGGGAAAAGAGTGCTGTTTGATAATGCTTTTGTCAACCAACAAAAACGAATTCCAATCAATGGCCTTGTGTGGATGGGCAGCCATGAGGCCATGCTCCGGCAAGTGGAAGAGAAAATAGCGGATGGATTCACCACCATCAAACTGAAAATAGGGGCGATTGGCTTTGAAGAAGAATGTGAAATCTTAGCGTACATCCGTCGTCATTTTTCAGCCCAAGAAATTACCCTGAGGGTGGATGCCAATGGCGCGTTTACGGCCGCAACAGTGTATGACAAGCTAAATAAATTGGCTGACTATGAACTGCATTCAATTGAACAGCCCATTCAGCCCAAACAAATAGAGTTGATGGCGGAACTGTGCGAAAAATCACCCGTGCCGATTGCATTGGATGAAGAGCTTATCGGAACCTTCGACTACGCTGAAAAAAGGCGCTTATTGAAGCAGCTAAAACCAAAATATATTGTTCTAAAGCCAACGCTCCTCGGAGGGTTTGAGTTGACTCGTGAATGGATAGAAACCGCCCAACGGCTCGATATTGGGTGGTGGATTACCTCCGCGCTCGAATCAAACATTGGATTGAATGCCATTTCTCAATTTACGGCTGAGTTTGATAATACGCTCCCCCAAGGACTGGGAACGGGGCAGTTATACCATAACAATATTCCAAGTCCGTTACTGATTAATCAGGGTCACCTTCATTATGATGCCCTCCAACCTTGGGACTTCGGAGTGTTGAATTCCAGCCGTATTTCTTCAACGGCCTAGTATTTTACGAACTTTTATTTGTTTAAGTCGTTAAGTAAATGAACAGAAACCTTTCGGAGAATGGGTTCTGTTTCGGCGTTTTCTACTAACAAATGATGTAAAAACATGGAAGAAAGCAGTAAACTTGATAAAATCATTGAAGCTCGAATGAAGCTGAAGGCTCGTTTTGAGGATAAAATGAAAAACACCCCATCTATGGCGGATGAACGTCCACAGGGCCACGGTGAAACCAATCGACACGGTATGCCCCAAGTACCCGTTGGGCAAACCCTGACGACCAAATGGCCCGTGCTGGATTTGGGGTACCAACCCAACGTGACCCTCGACCGCTGGCGATTGTACATTGACGGTGAAGTCGAAAATCCTGTAGTTTTAAAATGGGAAGATTTCATGGCGTTGCCCCAAACCGAAGATACCTCTGATTTTCATTGTGTAACCACTTGGTCAAAACTCGATATGTCGTGGGTGGGGGTTCGTTTATTAGATTTGGCGGCGCTAGTGCAGCCCAAAGAAACGGCGACCCACCTGATGTGTTATGGATATGATACGTATACCACCAACGTGTCGCTAGAAGAGGCGCTCAAACCTGATGTATTATTGGCGCATACGGTGTACGGGGAGCCTTTGCCCAAAGAGCACGGTGGCCCCGTTCGGATGATTACACCGCAGTTGTACGCGTGGAAAGGCTCAAAATGGATTAAAAGAATCGAGTTCTTGGATAAAAATAAACGCGGTTTTTGGGAAGAACGCGGGTATTCCAATACGGCCTATCCTTGGAGAAATGACCGTTACAGCTAGAGATATGAATAATTGATTCAATATTGTTTTATGGAAATTCAAATTGTTGGGGCGCTTCAGCCCGAAACTGAAGCGATTATTTATTTATTTCGTCAAAGTGATGATTTAGGTGACCGACTTAATATCTTTTCGAACGCCATTTTCCTGAAAGAGGATTTTAAAGCGGAAGCCAAACAAGTGGTGACGATTTACGAAAATGGCCGAAAAGTATATTTAGTAGGGTTAGGTAAAACGCCGAAAGAGGCCGATTTTATTAAAACACTACGTTCGTTTTTTTATAGACAAAAAAGGAACCTCCCCAACGTCATTGCGATTGACCTCAAAACTGGTGGGATTGAAAATGAGTGGATAGAAGTGGTTGCAAATGGCTGTATTTTAGGTGATTATGATTTAGGTTTGTACAAAACCAAAAAGAAAGAGGGGCTGACAATCTTTGATAAAGCCGCCAGATTGCAAATCGTTGTTGCCGAGGATGCCATCGAATGGGCTACCCAGCAAGCGCAACGAGGTGAAGCAATTGCGCAGACTCAAATTCGAATCATGGATTTGATGAATGCACCTTCCAATAAAAAATCACCCCAAAGTTTGGCCGAGTGGGCGGTTGAGTCGGGCGAGAAATACGGTTATTCTGTCACCGTTTGGGATGAAAAGCAGTGCGAAGAAGAAGGTTTGCAAGCGCTTCTAGCCGTGAGTTTGGGTAGTAAAAACCCGCCCAGATTTATATTATTGGAGTACAAACACCCGCATGCAACGGAAAAAATTGGCTTAATTGGAAAAGGTGTTACTTTCGATACGGGAGGAATATCGTTGAAGCAATCGACCAATATGCACTACATGAAATCCGACATGGGCGGGGCGGCGGCGGTATTGGGTACGATTGAAGCCGCTGCTAAACTAAAACTGCCCGTTCATTTGATAGGAGCGATTCCCACCACCGAAAATAGCATCGACGGGTTGGCTACAAAGCCCGGTGATGTGGTGGGAAGTTATTCGGGCAAAACCATTGAAATTATAGATACCGATGCCGAAGGCCGGGTTATTTTGGCCGATGCGCTCAGTTATCTTGTGCGCACCGCAAAACCTGATGCCATGATTGATTTGGCTACATTGACGGGGAGTTGTATCGCTACCTTAGGTTATTCGGCGGCGGGATTGTTTACCAACAACGAGCAACTTGCCAAAGATTTGTACGATTCGGGACAACAAACGGGCGAAAAGCTATGGCGTTTGCCATTGTGGGACGATTACAAAGAAGAATTGACTTCTGACGTAGCCGATGTCAAAAACTTTCATGGGAAGCCTTTTGCGGGAGCAATTGTTGCGGCTAAATTTTTAGAAGTATTTACGGAAGAGCATCCGCGTTGGGCACATCTGGATATTGCTGGAACCGCTTTTGCCGATTCTGAATTTGGCACCATGAAATCGGCTACCGCCTACGGTGTTAGATTGTTGTTGCGTTGGCTGCAAGGAAAAGGTGGATGATTTATCTAGTGTACGTTTGGTAATTCAGCCGTGTTCTATTAGCTTTAAGCCTTGATTTTGCCCATTAAAAAGGCCATTAAGCTACATTTTCAATTTAATTTGACGAATTTCTATGAAGCTAACTGTACGATTTGCGCTCATGGCCATGTTATTGGTTGTCGGCCCAGCTTATAGTCAACAGGTTTACAAACGGTGGGAACTGGGCGCTGGAGTGGGCTGGTCTGGGTATCTGGGCGACCTCAATAAATCTGATTTTTTTTCACAGGAGCCTAAAATGAGCGGTGGCTTTTTGGGTCGCTACCATATCAGTCGCAACTGGGCATTGCGGGGCGCTTTGACGTTCGGTACGTTGTCGGGCAACGATGCCAATTTCGAAGACCGGAAAGTCAGAGGCTTCAAAACGCGCTCATCGCTTACCGATTTGTCGGCGATTGTAGAATATGATTTCTTGGGTAAAAATCGTTTTAAATACGATTCTACGGCCTTTCAAGTGCGGTTTAAGCGTAAGTTGTCTCCTTATTTATTTACGGGAGCAGGGGTTGGGTTTACCAATCCTAAACCTGATTTTACGGGTACGGCATCCACTCCCGCTAATTTTCGTCAGGGAGCAATTGCCGATCAGGCTGCCGATTATTCTAAATCAAACTTTGTCATTCCTTTTGGAATTGGGGTTCGCTACGATTTGTCAGAAAAGTGGGTCGTGAGTGCCGAAGCGGGTTTTCGTTTAGCTTTTTCTGATTATTTGGATGGCATAAGCCAAGGTGCGAATCCCAATCGTGACGACCGTTATAAGCTTTCAACCCTTGCCATTACGTACCGTTTTGACCATCAGGATAAAGACCGTGACGGCATTCCTGATGAAAAAGATGCGTGCCCGAATGAGCCGGGTTCGGTTAGAATGAAAGGATGCCCAGATAAAGACAACGACGGCGTTGCTGATAAAGACGATGATTGTCCAGACGTAGCTGGTTTGCAATCCATGAAAGGATGCCCCGATACGGATGGCGATGGCATACGTGATAAAGACGATAGCTGTCCTACCGAAGCAGGTCTTGCGTCCTTGCAGGGCTGTCCTGACAAAGATAAAGATGGTATTGCTGACAAAGACGATGCATGTCCTGACGAAGCAGGTTTGGCAAATCTAAAAGGCTGTCCTGACAAAGATAAAGATGGCATTGCCGACAAAGACGATACTTGCCCAGATGTGGCTGGTTTGGCCCAATTTGGTGGTTGTCCTGATACGGATGGAGATGGTATTCCTGACAAAGATGATGCCTGTCCAAGCGTGGCTGGTAAAGCAGATTTGAAAGGCTGCCCCGATGCAGACAACGACGGCGTGGCCGACAAAGATGATGCTTGTCCGACGGTGGCGGGAGTGGCTCAATTCAACGGTTGCCCCGATACAGATGGCGACGGTGTTGAAGATTCCAAAGATCGTTGTCCAGAGGTAGCTGGTCCGCCTGAGTTTGAAGGTTGCGTTGATGCCAAAGCGTTGCAGGTTGTTATCAAAGCGGCTGAGAAAAAAGCCCGCTTAGAAGCTGAATTGGCTAAAAAACAAAAAGTAGCCATTGACCCTGCAAAACTAGTGGTTGACTTCAAAGTGGAGTCGATTCTCTTTGCGACCAACAGCGCCATGATACAAGATAAATACAAGTCAATCCTCGATGGTTTGGTGGATGTACTTGCTAAGAATCCATCGTACATGCTTCGTTTGTCGGGACACGCCGACAGTAGAGGCTCCAAAGCCTACAACGAAAAGCTGTCTGAAGCGAGAGCAAAGGCTTGTTTGGAGTATTTATTGCTGAAAGGAGTAAGTGCTCCACGTGTGGTGATTCAAGGCTTGGGTGAAAGTGTACCTGCGGCTGAGAATACCAAGGAGGCAGGCCGCAAAATAAATCGCCGGGTGGAAGTAGAAGCATTTCGACAATAACCAAAATTGATAAATCGTTTTCTAAGCCGAGCAGGAGATTCATTTCTTGTTCGGCTTTTTTTGTACCGTTAGAATACAGTAACAAGCATTTGTAAATGCGCTATTTATACGTCTGCTTTTTATGGTTGTTTTTTGTCAACTCGTTTGTTGCTGACGCACAAGACCGATTTGAAGTTGGGGTATTTGGAGGGAGCTCAGGGTATCTGGGTGATTTAAACAAGTCAGATATTCTTTCCAAAGAGCCCAAGCCTTCGTTTGGGGTGATGGGGCGTTATAATTTTTCTGATTATTTTGCGGTAAAGGCTGGTTTAATTAAGGGACGACTTTCGGGCAAAGACAGTCATTATCCCGACCGTGCCTTTCGTAATTTTACAACGACCACGCCATTGACGGAGATTTCGGCCCAATTTGAGTGGCATCCTTGGCCGCTAACCCAACCGCGACTGAGATACAGATTTTCACCGTCGTTTTCTCCCTTTCTCTTTGCAGGCCTTGGATTTGTGAGAACAAAGCCCAAGGCTGATTTAGAAAATATGATTGTTGAAAAGCCCCAATTTGTGCAGGGAGCTGCCATTGACCGCAGCGCCGTGTATAAGTCAATTCACGGGGTTGTTCCTTTCGGGCTAGGGGTTAAGTACCGTTTCCATCCGCAATGGACCCTCGCCGCCGAGGCAGGTTTCCGCATTACTTTTTCTGACTATTTGGACGGAATCAGTTTTGCAGGGAACCCTGCAAAAACGGATAGGTACATCATTTCGGGAATAAGTATTGTTTATCGCTTCAATAAAAGGCCCTTTGGGTTCAAGATTCGTAACCCAACCAAGTGTGATTTTGTGCAGGAATGAGTACTTTTAACTTCTATTTTCACAACTCTGCATGAAAAACATTCTCCTTCATCTTCGCATTCCGTTTTCTTTTTTCTTGTTACCCATTTTTTTGTTTGCGCTTAGTCAGTCGCCGCATCCCGATACCGCTAAAGCCTGGTGGATGTTTTTTATTCTGCATTTTTTGCTCTTTCCTGCAAGCAACGCCTACAATAGCTATTACGATAAAGATGAAGGGAGTATTGGTTTGCTCGAAACGCCTCCACCCGTCACCAAAGAGCTGTATTATGTTGCGTGGGGGTGTGATATTCTGGCGTTGGTATTGGGGTGGTTGTTTGTGGGCGAATCATTTACGGGGTATTTGCTGATTTATGGTTTTATTTCAAAGGCATACAGTCACCCGTTGGTTCGATTAAAAAAGTACCCAATTTTGAGTTGGGTTGTAGTCACCATTTTTCAGGGTGCGCTTACGTACTTGGCCGTGTTTCAATCCATCAATAATCTACAAACCTTTGTGTCGCTTATTCCGCAATTACTACCCGCTTTGGTTTGTACTTCAAATTTGTTGGCTATTTATCCGCTTACGCAAGTGTACCAACACGAAGAAGATGCCAAACGCGGCGATATGACCATGAGCCGACTGCTGGGAATTAAGGGAACATTTATCAATGCTTGTTTTTGGCTACTGCTGTCGGGGGGAGGTTATTTGGGTTATTTTGGGTTTACGTTACCGCTGTTGCTTTTGGTGATTTTGCTCTTTCCGTTGTTGGCCTTTTTTGGATGGTGGACTTGGAAGACGTGGCAAGACGAAAGTAATGCTAATTTTAGAAATACCATGTGGTTAAACGTATTGGCGAGCGTATGTCTCAATATTTTTTTCGGAATTCTCTGTTTTTTATAATGTGCCTAACATTCTGATAATCATGCATACAGGTTAAAATGGGCTATTTATTCAAAAAAAAAGCCCATTTTTTTTGAATAAATACTTGCATCATATACACCAAAAGACTACTTTTGCACCACCAAATCACGGTAAAACATACGCGAAAGTAGCTCAGCTGGTAGAGCGCGACCTTGCCAAGGTCGAGGTCGCGGGTTCGAACCCCGTCTTTCGCTCCAAGCACCGCAGAAAACGGTGCTTTTTTTATCCGTAATTAAATCGCCACCTGCCGGGGTGGTGGAACTGGTAGACACGCAGGACTTAAAATCCTGTGAGCCGAAACGCTCGTACGGGTTCGATTCCCGTCCCCGGTACTTAAAGTGCAAAAAAGAGAAGCCTAAAACGTTGTAAAATAGCGGTTTAGGCTTTTTTTGTTGCTTTTGTTTTCCCTTCTGCTGACAGTTTTTTGGATCAAGACCAAAAGTTGTGGAGTATTTAGGCGGCTACACGCCCAAAGTGGCCATTAGCAACCATCGCATAGAGCAAGTAGATGCAGAAAGCGTTATTTTTTCCTCCAAAGATTACCGTCAAAATGGCCTCAAAAAGTCCCTGACATTGAGCCATTCGGAGTTTACCCGTCGTTTTGCTCAGCATATACTACCCAAACGTTTTGTCAGGATTCGTCATTATGGCTTTTTGAGTAGTACTTGGAAACGTGCCAAATTTAAGCACTTACGGGAGTATTTTAAGCTCAAGCCCAAATCAACAGAGCCCCCAAGAACCTTTCTTAGGCGTTGCCGATGCTGCGGCGAAGGAAATTTAGTAACGATTGAGGTTTTCGGGCCACGAGGCCCGCCCGCCTCATACATGGGCGTTTGCCAAAGTGAAAGCAACGATCCCGTTAGCTAACGGGATGGGTAGGGGAGTTTATGCCCTAACCCCAACAAAACCATAATAATGGTGCATAAACAGCTGTAAAAGCAAAAAGCAGGTCAAAAACCTGCTCTGAAAATAGTTGCCAGCTCGACGATAACTCCATAACAAAAGAAAAGAGTTTGGTGAGCACTCACCGCTAGGCTGGCCGCCCGCCCGAGTTTCGTTCAACAGCGGTTTCATGGCTTGGCCTTCGGCCACCACGAAACCTTAGTTATTGTACGAAGTTGGGGTGGTAGAAAAGTGGCCTAAAACGCCTTCCAAGCCAGAATGATAAAAATATTTTGCAAATCCAAGATTTGTGAAGTGTTTTTATCATGGTTTTCGGCTAACTTCGCCGCGGCTTCTAAGCCTCCTGCTCTCGCCACCGCGAAGTTAGCCGAAAACTGGCTCACCCTGTCTTCCAAACGGCCTTCTGCTGGCCCCACCCCAATTGCGTCGCAACGTTTTGGGGCTTTGCGATGGTGGGGAAATCGAAGCACAAATCTTCAATTTTGCACAAAAGTTGAACCGAAGAACTACCGTTGAACTTTGCAGTTTCGCCCCACTATTGCAAAACCCTTGTTGAACAAAACCTTCGGTAGCTATATTACCTCAAAAGGGTTAATTTTAAGGCCAATTTAAACTTAAAATTGAGCATGACAAAAAAAGAATTCTGATGAGCTGAGGGAGAATACGCTCATCAATCGCGCCAGCAGAGAAGTGCCTGGCTTTGAGGCACTAATTCATCGCTTTGAGCGTAGTATTTCAGTGTTGGGTCGTAGCCCGAGCACATTCAAGAACTACTCGATGCACGTTGCGGCCATCGCACTGCATTATGGAAAAATCCCCA